>JBCCXL010000007.1:0-298267 GCA_039191605.1 Acidobacteriota bacterium
ACCCAACACTCTCTAAGATCTAAGATCTACCGCCGAGAGTCCCGGCTGGGGGCGGAAGACAGCAGCACGCGGAAGCCCTGACTCCTGAACTCGTCCCTCGGGCCCCTGACGTCCCGGCACGCCGAACGGCACCCCAGTGCCGGGCTCCAGCAGCTGCCGCCGCGCATTACGCGCCTGACGCGGGGTGGCGCGGCAAGATCTGCCGCTACTGCGGCAGCATCGAGGAGATGCGGCTTATCCTGCGGACGGTTCTGGTAGCGCTTCTCGTTAAAGGGGCTTGCCGTCCATTCCCAGACGTTGCCGTGGACGTCGTAGAGGCCCCAGGGGTTCGCTGGCTTCTCGCCGACCTCATGAGTTCGATTCTCGGAGTTGTCTTCAAACCAGCCGATCTTCTTGAGATCAGTTTCGTCATCCCCGCGCCAGAAGCGAGTCTCCGCCCCCGCACGGCAGGCGATTTCCCATTCCTCTTCCATCGGCAGGCGAGGATTGGTTCCTTCGAAGCCCGGTTGGCTCCCCAGCCAGCGGCAGAAGGAGACCGCCTCGTACCAGGTAACACTCACGCGAGGATGTGTGAGCAGCTCGTCGCTCGATACGTTCTTCCGAGGATAGAAGGCCTTGTCTGGATCGAAGGCGGCGTATTGGGCGTTGGTCACGGGAGCTGCACCAAGCCAGAAGGGGTGGGCGATGTGCACCCGATGCTGCGGGCCTTCGTAGTCCTCTCGACCCTCTTCATCCTGCGGACTACCGACCCATCCCTCGTCGTCCTTGTTCTTCCGCCAAAGCTCGACCGGGCCGTCCAGCGGGGTCTCCAGAGTCCACAGCAGCTCTGGGTCCGCAACCGGTGGAATATGGTCGAAGAAGCGACTTCGAGCTGATTCCACCAGCCGTTCAGCCTCGCCGGGCCAGCGCTCGGCAATGCCCGTAAGGGCTAGGTCTAGAAAGAAGAGATCGTTGCCGTTACGAGTGCCCTGGCGTAGACGGTCCACCAGCGCGACCGCTCTTTCAGGCTCATCAAGAAGAGTGGGAATTTCTTCGTAGACCTTGCTTCGTTCGTTCCAATCATCGGTCAGATTGAGTACTTGCCTCAGAGTCTCGTCTTCGAGGCGCTGCGCAGTGGCCACCGCGCGGATGCCGAGTTCTCGGTTAGCCTCCATCAGCGAAAGGACGAGAGTGTCTGGCTTGTTTGCCTGGCTAACCAAGAGAGCGAAGGGCTCCGCCCAGTTACTCTCGTTACTCGCTACAGCAGACGCTCTCTCGAGGGTTTTCGCCTTGCCGCCAGAATTCAGCTCGGCGGCGAGAAATTCCGCGGTCAGCGCTTCGCGAAAGGTGCGGTGCCAATACTTCCAGTCGGCAGTGGGGCCGTCGTGAGGGCCTAGGATTCCGACCTCTTCGGCTAGGTCATCGAGGAAGGTACCGAGACTGTGCTTCCAGGTAGGGATTCGCTCGATGGGCTCACGGAGGGAATCGAAGTGCTTCTTCAACAGCCTGGCTTCCAGCTTGGATCTCGCTTCATGGTCACGGTTGTCCGTGGTCATGTCGCAGGCCAGGCGCCTGAGGATTTGATAGACGGCTTCCTTGGCTTCGATGGGCGTTCGGCCTGGCCGATGGCGGCCGTCGAGGAGCAGGTTGAAGACGTCTTGATAGAGCTGAGCCCGGCTGCGGTCCGGCGTTTTGCCTTCTTCGAAGAGCAAAGCCATCAGGGTGAGGTAGAGGGGATTCTCGGAAAGCTCCCAGAGACCAGGCTCGGAGCGGAGGCTCTTCATCATCTGCTCCACGTCCGGGCATTGGCCGGAGGCGGTGGGACGCTGGAACCAGCTGGTGAGAAATTCGCGGCGCTGATCTTCGCCGAAGGGCAAGAGATCCAGCTCAACGAATTCGCTACCGGGGCGCCGGTAACCGATGGGGCGGGAGGTGACGACGAGGGGTGTCTGGGGCCAGCGGGCGGAGAGCTGGCGGATCAGGGCTTCGGCCTCTTCTCGGTCATCGCGGGGAACCTCGTCGAGACCATCCAGCAATAGCAGCAATCGACCTTCCTGACCCTCGCGGTCGAGGGCTGCCGCCAGTCCCTGCACCGTCTCACCAGCTCTGCGCATCTGCCGTTCCAGGCGATGAAGGAGCCACTCGGGCTCCTTCATCAGCCGGGGCAGAGATTCGAAGACCGGAATCCAGCGCCGTTCGGATTCTTTGGCCAGCGTGGCGGCGAGGTGGCGGAGGAGGGTGGTTTTGCCGGCCCCGGGATCGCCGCGAACTACCCAGCGCTGGGTGACCCAGGCGTGCTTGTCACGGTCGAGCTCGAGCAGGCGGCGCAGAGTGAGGGGCTCACCGCCCAGGCCGATTTCCAGCCCACGCTCTGCTGTCTCCTGACTCCTCAGCAGGCGCTCTTCCGGGCGTAGCTCGAGCTGAACGTAGACTCGATCGAGGACTTCCAGATTTGCATGCTCGAAAAAGGGCACCAGGCGAGAATGGTCGCTGGCTACTTTCTTGAGCCAGGAGGAGAGCAGACCCCCATCCCCCTCGTTATCCCCGAGTCGCTCCAGCTCGCTTTGGATCTTCTCGAGCTTGCCCAGTAGCTCGTCGTCTTCCTCCTCGAAGGTCTCGTGGAGGGCGCGAACGATTCGCAAGGCGGCAGTCACCCGGCGATCGTCGCCGGTGGCGGCTACAAGAGCAGCGGAAGCGGCGGCTTCTGGAGTGATGTGTCCTTCCAAAGTCGCAGGAGCTACACCGAGAGCTGATGCCACGGTGGGCCGGAAGGCTTTGCGCTTGACTAGAGGCGCGAGTGAAGAAAGCAGCTGGTGCCGAATCGATCGAGAAAGAACATCAGCCGGAGCTGAGGGAATCGCCAGGTTGCTGGGCAGATCGAACTTATCCCGTCGGGAGAGTCCCAGTAGTCCGCGGGCAAGTATTCCCAATGAGCCTCGGTAAGACGCCTCGTCGCGCTCGACGACGTCCAGATACTGCATCTGCGTGAGGAAGGGCGGCAGAGGGACATCTACCAACATCAGGATGTGTAGGTTGCCCTCTGCCCAATCCCTGTTCAAGGCAATGAAGCTATTCCACTCGTCCTTCACCCGTGGTGAAGCGAGGGATTCCGGCGTCGCCACCAGGATCAGGTGATCCGCCTTCGCGACTCCCTCTTGCAGTTGCGCCACCCACGAGCGCCCGCTCGCGAGATCGGTTTGGTCCAAGAAGATGTCGGCTGGACCGGCCCCAGCAGCCCGTAGGCAGGCTTCTAAATTGCGCTGAAGAGCCCCGACCCAGTCTTTGTATCGATGCGCGTAGCTAATGAAGGCAGCATATTGATTGGGCATGCTCTGAATTTATACGAGCCTGGGGAGGAACGGAATTCCCCGATCCAATCACCCTGTCTTGAGCCTCTACCCCCGCCCAAACAAGAAATACCAGCTCGGAAACACCCCATACCTCTGCACTGCATCGGAGTGCTCGAACTTCGCCCTCACGTTCTCTAGCTGGAACCCCCGCTCTTCGATCACCGGTCGGAAGTCCAGCCGCTCTTCATCCGCCTCGGTGGAGAGCAGGTCTTGCCCGGTGTTGGGCACGATCAATAGCCGCTGGACCTGGGCTTCGGCGAGGAGGTCGATCCACCAGGTGATGGCGGCGAGGGGGGCTTCGGAGAAACTGTGTATGTTGATCGCGAGGTCGAGGGGGCCTTGTTCTTGGAGGTCGTGGAGGAGGGCTTCCCGGACCTGATCGAGGGGGAGGATTTGGGTCTGCTCGGCGCCGCGGAAGGTGAGGTAGTAGTCGCAGAGGAAGGTGGACTGGGGGACGGCGTCGGTGCAGAGGTAGTGGAGGTTCGGGAAGGCGGTGGTGGCGCGGTGGGCGAGGCGGCCGTAGCCGGCGCCGATGTCGAGGAAGCGGAGGCCGGGGCGGTGGAGGTCGAGGCCCCGGGCTTTGAAGACCTGGTGGAGGTAGTTGAGCTCGACGACGGAATCGAGGAGGTCGCGGCTGACGATGCGGCCGTCGATGTCGAAGGTGAAGGCGCCGAAGAGGCCGTCTTCTTCCAGGGTGTCGAGGAGGCCCAGGGGGTCGTGCTTCTCGAGGTAGTGGGTGGTGAGGGCGTATTGGGCGGCTTTCACCAGGCCGCGCAGCTGCCAAATGTAGGCGTTGTCGCCGCGGAAGGTGGTGAGCTTCAGGGAGCGGGCGAGAAATTCCTGGGACCACAGGGAGGGGGCCGCGGGATGGTCGCGGTAGCGGGAGATCAGGTCTTGGAGGCGGGGGTGGTCGCCCCGCAGCACCTCAGCGGCGCCCGGCGGGAGAGAGACGTCCGGCGAATTGGCGTAGCGATTGAACTCGACGAGCTCGTCGAGGGTGGACTTGCGCAGGATGGCGATATCCGCCTTGGCGAGCAGACTATCGAGCCACCGGCGGGCGCGGGACTTTTCGGCCTCGCTCATGAGGCAGTCCACCGGCTCTGATTAGAATGGGTCCGAATCGATCCGCTCTGCATCAGGTGTTCTTCTGCCCTCGGAGCTGGCGAGGCCTTCCCGGAGACCAGAGCGCCTGGAGAAAGACTGCCAGGGGGCGTCTGGACCGGAGAGGCTGCTGGATGGAAGGAGCTAGCCGGTGATGGAAGCTGTCTGATGGGTGAAGCTGAGAGGCCTAACGATAGCGCTGCTTGGGGACCTGCGCAATTGCTGGACGGGCCCTCTGATCCCCTGGATTGGGGATGCAAAGAGCCTCTCTTCCTCCTCGCCTCTGGGGGGCTTGGCTCTTCCTCCAACCAGCTCTCAGGCGAGGCGCGCCGCCAGCTGGACGGCTTCGCTCGCGGCGTCGAAGCTCGGCAGCTCGATCACCTGGCCCCGCTGCTCCATAGAGCGGGTGGCAGCCTCGAGGGCGGTGACGATGCGCAGGCCGGAGGGCGCTCCGGTGAGGGGCTGCTGGCTGCGCTGAATGCAGTCGACGAAGTGGGTGGCCTCGGCGAAGAGGGGCTCGGTGGAGTCGAGCTCCGGCGCCGTCCAGCCGCCGTCGCGGTAGCGCACCGCCTGGGGATCGCCGTTCACCGGCTCTTCCAGGACGACGCCCTTGTTGTGCACCGTGACCTTCTTGTCGCTGCGGGTGTCGTCGTAGACGATCATCTGCCGGCTGCCGCCGATGTGGATATGCCTCACCTTCACCGGCGCCACCCAGCTGACGTGGATGTGGGCGATGCGGGAGTCCGGGTAGAAGAGGGTGAGGACGGCGAGGTTGTCCGGATGGTCCTGGAGGTGACGGGTGCCGGTGGCGGAGATGGCCACCGGGTGGTCGTCGAGCAGGAAGTCGAGGATCGACAGGTCGTGGACGGCGAGGTCCCAGAGCACGTTGACGTCCGGCTGGAAGACGCCGAGGTTGGCTCGGGAGGAGCTGTAGTAGAGCATCTCGCCGAAGTCGTCGTCGCTCATGATCTGGCGGATGCGCTGCACCGCTCCGGAGTACACGAAGGTATGGCCGACCATCAGCGTGAGGCCGCGCTTGGAGGCTTCTTCGTGAAGCTCCATCGCCTCTTCGGAAGAGGTGGCGAGGGGCTTGGCCACCAGCACGTGCTTACCCGCCTGGAGACTCTCCATGGCGATGGGGAAGTGGGTGCCGGCGGGGGTGGCCACCACGATGGCTTCGATCTTGGGATCGTGAATCAAGTCGTGGAAGCGGCTGTAGGTCTCGACCCCGGGAGCCTTCTGGAGGGCGCCCTCCAGGCGCTCGGGGGAGAGGTCGCAGACGCCCCGCAGGCGGGCGTGTTCCAGGCTGGTGAAGTTGCGGATCAGGTTCGAGCCCCAATAGCCGCAGCCGGCGATGCCGATGCCGATCATTGGCGCACCACCTGACGGGCCGGCACGCCGGCCACCACTGCTCCGGCTTCTACGTCTCGGGTGATCACCGCCCCGGCGCCCACCATGGCGCCGACGCCGACGGTGACTCCGCAGAGAATCACCGCGCCGCTGCCGATGGAGGCCCCACGCTTGACCCGCGTGGGCACCACGCTCCAATCCTCCTCGGTCTGAAGCTGTCCGTCGCTGGCCGTCGCCCGGGGGTATTTGTCGTTGGTGAACACCACGCCGTGGCCGACGAAGACCTCGTCCTCGATCTCGACGCCTTCACAGATGAAGGTGTGGGACGAAATCTTGCAGTGGGCGCCCACGGTGGCGTTCTTCTGAATCTCAACAAAGGCACCGATCTTGGTCTCATCCCCGATCTGACAACCGTAGAGGTTGACCAAGCTGGGCTGGGGGAGAGCGACTCCAGTACCGAGATGAACATCATCTGAAATGGGCATGTCCTGGGCTACCACCGTTTCTTGAGTAAGCCGTTACTTTGAGTAAATCCTGGGATGTTTGATCTTTAGCAGCCTCTAATTTTCGCCCTCGAACAGAAGAGGAGGGGAGTATATAGAGAGGCCCTTAGGCTCGCAAACCCTGGAAGGAGAGCATTTAGCAGCCAGATGCTTGGAAAGCAGAGATTTCGTTGAGGCTTGATAACTCAACCGAAATTTCTTCTTACCGGGGTGGTTCTGGTATACTATTCAGTTCGTCTACAAACAGCTGCGAAAGAGTTCGAAAGTACGAGCCCCTATGGATTTGATCTCCGTCATCATTCCGGCGTACAACGCCGAGGACACCATTGCCGAGACCCTGGAGTCGGTGGTGAGCCAGTCCTACGAGAATCTCGAGATTCTCATTATCGATGACGGCTCGACGGATCGAACGGCGGAGATCGTCCGGGGCTTCTCGGACCCTCGGCTGAAACTCCACTCCTTCGAGAACCAGGGCGCCCCGGCGAGCCGCAACCGCGGGATTCGGCTGGCGAAGGGGGAGTACATCACCCTGCTGGACGCCGACGATCTGTGGCGCCGGGACAAGGTGGAGAAGCAGGCGGCGGCTCTGGACGCGAATCCCGAGGCCGGCGTGGTGTACAGCTTCGTCACCTACATGTACGAGAACGGCGAGAAGTTCAGCCGGGGATTTCGCAAGCACTACCAGGGCGACGTGCTGCGGGAGCTGTGCATTCGCTTCTTTTTGCAGTGCGGCTCGAACGGCATGATGCGCCGGGAGGTCTTCGATCGGGTCGGGTACTTCGACGAGGAGCTCGACGTTTGCGACGACCACGACTTTTACCTTCGCGCGGCGGAGCAATACCCCTTTGCGCTGGTCCCCGAGGGGCAGATTTACTACCGCCTGCGCAGTGGCTCCCTGAGCACGCAGCCGGGCAAGATGCGCCGCACCGGCCATCGGGTGATTCGCGCCGCCATCGAGCGCAATCCGGAGCTGCGGCCGGTGATGTGGGAAGCCTTCGCCGTCACCGATGGCTACGTCTTCGGCAAGGCGCTGCAGAACCCGCGGGAGTGGCGCAACGTGGTGCTCTGCGTGCGCTGCCTTTGGGGCCACGTGAGGGCCGGGCGAGCGGGGATTCGCCTGCTGCTGGAGCGACGGGGGAGAGTGGGCTTCTGGATGAGGAAGATCGCCGCCTGGTTGATGACTCCGGGTCGTCGTCCAGCGGCGTCGCGGAAGGGGAGCTGAGGTGGAAGAGGCGCGAGTGTCTACGGACGGGCCCTTGACGGACGGGCCCTTGACGGACGATGCGGCGGAGGCCTGGAAGCGCCAGGATCGCCAATACCACGAGCAAAAGGCCATCGCCGGCACCTACGATCGCCGGGTTTCGCGCTTTTATGAGCTGGACCATCGACGCTACACCCTGGACCCCTGGAGCGAGAAGCTGCGGGCGGCGGGGGCGCGGCGGGTGCTGGATTTCGGCTGCGGCACCGGCGAGGCGACGATGCGCTATCTCTCCTATGGCTTCGAGATGATCGCCTTCGACGCCAGCGTGGCAATGGTGGCGCAGCTGCGGGCCAAGGCTCGAAAGGCCGGTCTGAAGGTGCAATGCCTGGTGGCGGACGGGGATCACCTGCCCTTCCGGGACGGGGCCGTGGACGCGATCATCTGCACCGGAGTGCTGCACCACATGCCGAAGGTGGGGAGCGCCGTTGCCAGCCAGACTCGAGCCCTTGGCCAAGGCGGCCTGCTCTTCTGCTCCGAGCCCTACGATCACCGACCCTGGTTTTCTCAGCCCGGCCACCTGCTCTTCGGCCTGGTGAAGGGCTTGCGAGATCTCCTGCGGGGCCTGCCGCCGGGTCCCCGGGAGCGCCCCCTGAACCGCGACGACGTTGCCGCCGCCCGGGACGCCCTGGAAGCCGCCGGCTTCGAGGCGAGGATCGACACCTTCTCCTACTGGCCCTACTTCTGCGGCTTTCTCCCGGAAGGGATCGCCTGGCCGCTGATGAAATTCCTCGACCGACTGAAGTCCACGCAGCGCGGCGATGCGGTACGCATCGAAGCTCGGGAGCGCCCACGATGACCAACGTGCCTTCGAAAGACATTTCTTCGAAAGACATACCTTCGATAGACGTCTCTTCGAAAGATACCTCTTCGATAGACATATCTCTGATTACCGTCAGCACCAACGAGGCTGATGATCTCGAGAAATGTCTCCCTTCGATCTTTGAAGAAGAGCATGACTTCAATATCGAAGTCATCGTGGTGGACAACGCCTCCACCGACGGCACTCGGGATCTTCTGGCGCAATATCCGGAAGTCAAAGTGCTGACGATGACCGAGCGCAAGGGCTACATCGAGAACAACAACATCGCCCTCGCCGAGGCTCAGGGGCGTTACTTGCTGACCATGAACGCCGACGTGGTGCTGCAGCCGGGCACGCTGAAGTACATGCTGGACTTCATGGACCAGAACCCGGACGCCGCCCTGGGGGCCTGCCGGCTGATGTTCGAGGACGGCAGCCTGCAGCTCACCTGCCGTCGCTTTCCCACCCCCATGACCTACCTCAGTCGACTGCCTCACTTTCTCGGCTGGATCCCCGGATTGAAGCGCTTTTCCAACAACTCCCAATCCAAGCGCTACGTGATGGGGGATTACGACCATCGAGAGACCCGCACCGTCGATTGGGTTATCTCGGCCTTCTTCATGATGCGTCGCTCGGTGGTCGAAGAGATCGGTCCCTTCGCCCGCAATCTGCGCCAGCCCTTCTATCTGGAGGATGTCGACTGGTGCTTTCGGGCCCATGTCGCCAAGTACCGCGTGTACTACGTGCCGGAAGTCTGGGCGACTCATTTCTACCGGCAGTCGAGCGTTCGGGGACTGAATCGACTGAGCTTCGTGCACCTGGCAAACATCCTGATCTTCTTCCGCAACAATGGCTGGTCCATGTTGCGCGGTAAACACAGGAGGCACCCAACATGAGAGTCCTGATCCTGAACTCGCCGTGGGTCAACACCGAGACGGAATATTGCGTCAAGGCCGGAACCCGCTGGGCGGCGGTGCGGCGCAAAGATCGCTCGCTGCAGTATTTCCCCTTTCCGTACTTCATGGCCTCTACCAAGGCCTACCTGCGGGAGGCGGGCTTCGATTCCCACTTCTATGACGCGATCGCGGAGGAGTGGTCGAAGGAGGAGTGCCTGGAAAAGGTGGAGGCCCTGGCCCCGGATCTGGTGGTGATCGAGGCCTTCACCCCGTCGATCTACGCCGACCTCGAGTTTGCCCAGCTCGCCAAGGAGCGCACCGGCTGCGAGGTGGCCTTCTGCGGCGCTCACCCCACGGCGCTGCCGGAGGAGATGCTGAGCCACGAGCAGATCGACTACGTGCTGCTGGGGGAGTACGACTTCCCGCTGCTCGACCTCTGCGAGCAGCTGAAAGAGGGCACCCGGGACTTCGCCGACATCGGCGGCCTCGCCTTCGTCGACGGCGAGGGGCAGTACCAGCCCTCCCAGCCGAGGCGGGACAAATACGATTACGACGCGATGCCCTCGCCGGCCTACGACGAGCTGCCGATGCTCAAGTACACCGAGCCGCTGTCGAAGTTCTATCCCACGGCGCGGGTGGTCACCGCCCGAGGCTGTCCCCACAACTGCTCCTTCTGCATCGAGCCCCTGGTGGCCGGACGCAGCTACCGCCAGCGCTCGATTCCGCGGGTGATGGAGGAGATCCGCCACCTGCAGGAGCGCTTCGGGGTGCGGGAGATTTACTTCGACGACGCGATCTTCACGATCCCGCGGCTGAAGAAGATCGCCAAGGGCCTGATCGAGCATGAGGTCGAGGTCGCCTGGACCGCCTGGGTCGATTGGCGCATTAGCTTCGAGGATCTGAAGCTGCTGCGAGACAGCGGCTGCGTCGGGATCAAGTTTGGGATCGAGTCAGCGAGCGAGCTGATCCGCGAGACCGTCGGCAAGGGCAAGCTGGTGAAGATCGAGCAGATTCAGGAGGCGGTGAACAACTGCAAGAAGCTCGGGGTGCTGGCCCACGGCTCCTTCCTCATCGGAGGCCCCGGGGAGACCCGCGAGACCCTGCAGCAAACCATCGATCTGTGCTTCGACTTAGGGCTCGATTCCAGCCAGTGGAGCATCGCCACTCCGCTGCCGGGCACGCCCTTTTACCATCAGGCGAGGGACGAGGGCTGGCTGGTCTCCGACGATTGGTCCCTCTACGACCCGCTGACCTCCGCGGTGCTGGGATACGAAGAGTGCGAGCCGGAGGACCTGGTGGCCGGCATGGCTCAGGTGCGTCGCCGCAAGGCGAAGCAGATGCTCAGCGACCCCCGCAAGCTGGCTTCCTACTTATGGAAGACCTTCCGCCTGATGGGCCCGCGCACCTTCGCCCGGGATTGCTACCAGAAGGCGCGCTTCGTCGCCGGGAACCTGGTGCAGGGCCAGCAAGGGTGGAGCCAGCCGGGATGATCAAGGCCCTCGCGGGCTTCCGCTTCATGTTGGCTTCCCGCGGCTGGCGCCGCGGCTTCCGCCGGGCGTGGTTGATCTGGAGCCGCTTCGGGCTCACCCATCGCAAGATGGTGCGTCATCTGCGCAGCCTGGTGAAGATCCTCGAACGCCACGACGCGAAGGCCACCCTCTTCGTCCCCGCCACGGTGCTGGCGGATCACCGCAAGGCCCTGGAGGCCTTTCGCATTCCCGCTCTCGAATGGGGCGTGCATTCGGATTACCACACCGATCTATCGCGCATGACCCAGGAAGAGCAGGAGCAGCACATCGGCAACGCCGTGGCTCTCTTTGACCAGGCCGATTGGCCCTTCGTCGGCTTCCGCGCCCCGTACCTCAAGACCGAGGAGCGCACCGCCGGGGTGCTGGCCGCCACCGAGCGCTTCGACTACGACAGCAGCCCCTGCGTGCTGCGAGACGAGATCTACGGCAAGGACGCCACCTCCTACGACTGGACGATGGATTTCTATCGGCCGGAGCTGTGCTCGGGGCGGTCGGTGACGGTGGGGGAGGATGAGAGCACGCTGATCCGGATCCCGGTGTCGCTGCCGGACGACGACATCTTGATCGATCGCGACCGCCGCAGCCCGCAGCAGGTCTTCGAGGTGTGGAGCGCGATGCTCCAGCGATCCCACGAGCTGGGGGAGATCTTCGTCCTGCAGCTGCATCCGGAGCGGGGCACCGAGCTGGCGGAGGCCCTGTCGGGGCTCTTGGCTCAGGCCCGGGAGCTCTCCCCGCCGGTGTGGATCCCCATCCTGGCGGAGGTCTCGGAGCATGCGCGGAAGAGGGCGCAGAAGGGGGATGAGGGTGAAGAAGTTCCCCGCTGGCCGGCTCCCTACCAGAGCGTGTTCTGCGTTACCGGGGACCTAGACGCCATGGCGATCCGGGATTTCGTCAAAAGATTGAGGACATGGTAGAGCCAGACGACGCAAGCCCGTCTGCTCAGCGCTCCGGCTTTCAACAGAGGGGCTCCCAGCAGACCGGCTTCCAGCAGACCGGCCATCAGCAGGCCGGCCTGAGGAGAGTCGCCAAGAAGCTCGTCGACTATGTCGCGGCGGGCTTTCTGATGGCTCTCGCCTCGCCTCTCTTGATAGCGGTGGCGACGCTGGTGAAGCTGACCTCCCCCGGGCCGGTGCTCTTTCGCCAGGAGCGCCTGGGGAAACACCAGCGCCCCTTCGTGATGCTCAAATTTCGCTCCATGCATCACGGGGTCTCCGAGGAGCCCCACCGCGCCTACATCACGAAGTTGATGGATACGGAGGCTCAATTCGAGGGCGGGACCGATCAGCAGAAGGGTCTCTACAAGCTGGCGGACGATGCTCGCCTCACTCCCGTCGGCGATTTCCTGCGCCGCACCAGCCTGGACGAGCTGCCGCAGCTCTTCAACGTGCTGCGAGGGGAGATGAGCCTGGTGGGCCCTCGCCCGGTGCTGGCCTATGAGGTGGAGCTCTACGAGCCGGAGATGCTGGAGCGCTTCGAGGCGGAGCCGGGGATCACCGGCCTGTGGCAGGTGCAGGGCCGTTCCTCTCTGAGCTATCGCAACATGGTGGAGCTCGACGTGGAGTACGTTCGCAGGTGGTCTTTCCTGCTCGATCTGAAGATTCTCGTCGGCACCGTGGGCGCCGTCCTCTGGCATCAGGAAAGGGCTCGCTGAATGCGCTACCTCTTTGCACTCACGCTGCTGATCTCGCCCATCAGCCGCTTCCCCGGCTTCTTCTTCCTCGTCTCTCCCGCCAAGAGCGCGGTGTTCAGCCTGACGCTGGGGACGTGGTATTTCCTGCGGCGTCGGAAGCTGGCGAATACCTGGCCTTTTTCCGTGGTGCGGGCGTTCTCTGGCGCCTCTTCCGGCGCTTCCATCGTGACTTCCTCTGGTGCCGCCACGCCAGCAGGAGCGGGGCATGCCAAGCCGCCGCTGCCTTCCCAGCGCTGGCTCGAGCTGCTCTTTGTGATCCTCGCGCTGTGGATCTGCATCACCAGCGTGCTCTCGTCGGCCCCGATTTCCAACGGCATCAACTCCCTGCTGGCGCATCTCACGGTTTTCGCCTTCTTCTTCGCCTTTCTGGAGCACGTGACCTCGGACGAGCGCGAGCCCTGGTGGCTGGTGCGGATTTTCCTTCTGATCGCCGCCGGTATCGGTAGCCTGGCGATCCTGCAATACGTCGTCATGCAGTTCGGGGTGATGCGCTTTCTCACCGATCTGATCATCCCCAAGCTGGATCGAGATCTGCTGCTGGGGCCCGACGCGATCCCGCTGCCGTCCTGGGGCTACCGCAGCTGGGGACCCTTCCACCATCCCAACATGCTCGGCCTCTACCTCGCCCTGGCCTTTCCTGTTGCTCTGGTGATGCCCTTCGCCGAGAAGCAGCGCCGCTTCAAGATCTTCGCGGCGGCGGCGGCGCTGCTGATCTTCGGCGGCATCTTTAGCTCCGGCTCCCGGGGATCCTGGCTCAACATCGCCGTCGCTAGCTCCGTTCTGCTGCTGCCGGTGATTCGCCGGCTCCCTCAATTCGTCTCCAGGGTGTTGGCGAAGGTGTTCCCGAAGTCGGTCTCCAAAGGCTGGCTGCTGGCTCCCGTCGGCGGGCTGGCGGTCGTTGGCGTGGTCTTCCATCAGCAGATCTGGCAGCTCCTCTTCCAATACTTCCGGCTCAACTCGATCCTCTCCAACCGGGAGATCATCTGGCAGAACAGCTGGACGATGGTGAAGGAGAATCCGATCTTCGGCACCGGGCCGGGGACCTTCTCGAGGCTGTATCTCGATCGCTTCGACTTCCCCTCGGAGATCGAGCGGGGCACGGCGATGCGGGAGCTGGCGTCCTTCGGCGAGATCCACCTGATGGATCACTGGCACGCCCACAACCTCTACCTGCACTCGGCGGCGGAGATGGGCCTGCTGGGAGCTTTCCTGGTGGTGATGATGTTCGTGGTCTATTTCCGAGAATTCTTCCGCGACGCCCTGCGCCGCGGCCTGCGGATTGGAAGTCTCGGCAGCCACGGTCTGCTGGCCTGGGGCTGCTCTGCGGCGATTCTTGGAAATTTAGTGCACGGATTGACGGAAACCACCCTCAATTTTTCGTATCCATCTCTCGGAGTCCCCTTCATCTTCATCTTTGCTTTGGGGTTCGGAGCGATGCAGCAGGGTCGATCCATGGAGCAGGCTTCCTCAGCACAGCAGGCCAGTGGAGCACAGCAGGTCACGTCGATGCAGCAGGGTCGAGACTGATCGACATGCTCTCGTTCTTCTTAGGGGCTGCCCCCATGAGCTCACCGGTATGAGTTCTCCGATATGAGCCCTCCGCTATGGAAGAAGGGGCTGATCCTCAAGAACAGCGCGGCGATCCTCGGATCTCGGGTGATCATTCCCCTCGCGTTCTTCATCCAGTCGCTGGTGGTCGCTCGCCTCTTGGGTCCCGACGGGCTCGGGCATTTTGCGGCGGTGATGAGCTTCTACCTCATCTTCTTCCTGCTCAGCGGCATGGGGCTCGAGAACCTGCTGCTGCGGGACGTGGCTCGGGAGCCCCAGAAGGCGGGGGAGTACTTCTCCCACGCCCTGCTGCTGGGGGTGGTGTCTTCGCTGGGCTGCGCCCTGCTGATGCTCGCCACCGCCGACCTTCTGGGCTACTCCCCGGAGATTCGCTACTACCTGCTGTGGATGACCCTCGTCCTCCTGCCGGGCTTTGTGAACCTCATCGCCGAGCTGCTCTTTATCGCCCTGCACAAGGCCGGCCACGCCTTTCTGCTGGCCCTGCTTCGGGAGGCGCTGATGCTGGTCCTCAGCGTCTACTGGCTGCTGGAGGGCTGGGGGCTGCGGGGAGTGATCATCGCCCTGATCGTCAGCCGCGTGTTCGGAGCGGTGCTCTCCGTCGCCATGATCTTGCGCTTGGGGATTCGATTCTCGACCCGTCTCCAGCCGGCCTTCTTCCGCCGCTTCGTGAAGCTGATTCCGCCCTTCCTGCTTATCAACCTGTTGTCGAACCTGCTGATGGAGGTCGACATCATCATTCTCTCGAGGCTGCTGCCGGCCAGCGAGGTCGGGTTCTACATGGTGGCCAAGAAGCTGGTGCGGGCCGGCTTCCTGGTCTTCTTCAGCGTGGTGACGGCCCTCTTCCCGGACATCACCCAGGCCTTCGAGCGCTCCGATCCACGATTTGGCCAGCTTTTCCGGGATCTAGGGTGGAAGGTCTTCTGGGGGAGTAGCGCTCTCGCCGCCGTGACCTTCCTCTTCTCTGACTTGGGAATTCGGCTGACCTATGGCCCTGAGTATGGCCCGTCGGTGGCCCTGATGCAGGCCTTTGCCTGGCTCTTGATCCCCCTGAGCCTCTCCTTCCTGCTCTCGCGCTTCCTGATCATCGGCAATCAGCAGAATAAGGACCTTCTGGCCCTGGTCATCGCCGTGCTGACGCTGATGGGCAGCGGCATCGCCTGCACCCTGCAATGGGGCACGGCGGGCATGGTGGGCGCCCTGCTCTTCTCGGTGAGCCTGCTCTGCCTGCTGCACTTCGGCTTCGCGAAGTTCTACCTCTTTCGCCCCTATGCGGCTCGGATCGAGAGCCAGGCGGCACAGGCGGAGGCAGGGTCTGGCTCAGACCTGGAGTCTTCGGGGCTTGGCGCTTCAGATCTAGAGCCGGTCCCACAGCCCGCTCCCGCCGGGGAGCCGAGCCCCTGAGGCGCGCTCAATTCCGCAGTCCGCCTCGCAGCAGCCACAGCCAGGCGCCGGATCGCCAGCACAGCTTGCTCAAGAACACCGCCGGCACGTAGCGCAGAACCCGTCGATTCTCTCGCCAGTTGGCGCGCACGATCTTGCCGGTGATCGCTACCGCCAGCGGAACGATGAAGAAGGGGTAGAGGAATCGGCTGCGGTAGATGCGCACCAGCCTCAGGCGGCGCTCCGCCGTGTAGTTGAGCTCGTTGCGCAGGCCGACGGTTTGGCCGAGGTAGAAGTTATAGCCTGCGAAGTTGCGAAGATTGGATCGGGCATGGTCGTGCTGCACCGAGATGTCCGGGTGGTAGCGCAGGGCCCATCCGGCGCGCACCAGGCGCAGCCCCAGATCTCGGTCTTCCTCTCGCCGCAGCTCTTCGTCGAAGCCGCCGACGGCCTCGAAGGCCTCCCGCTCCAGCAGGGAGTTGGCGGTGATCAACCCTCGCAGCGCCCGGCCCGGGCCGGAGACGTGGTACCCGAAGAGGGAGAAGACGTCCGCCCGCTGCCAATAGTTCCCCCACACCGCCAGGGATCCGGTGCCGCCGGCGAGGCGGGGGATGTTCTGGGCCTCTCGCTGGTGGGCCGTCACCCAGCGCTCGATCCACCGGTCGTCCACCAGACAGTCGCCGTCGGTGAAGAGCAGCAGCTGGCCGTCGCTCTGGGCCACGCCCTGGTTTCGGGCGTAGGAGACGCCGCCGTTGGCCTCCAGCTGGTAGAGCCGGCCGACGGGCCTGCCGTCCGTCTGCTGCTTGCCCATCTCCTCGATGGCGCCGTTGATCACCTCCGCCGAGCCGTCGGTGGAGCCGTCGTCGACGACGATGACCTCGAAGTCGGAGTAGGTATTCGCTAGCACCGACCGAACGCTCGCCGCGACGGTGCGGGCGTTGTTGTAGACCGGGATGATGACCGAGACCCGGGTCATCGCAGCAGCTTGTGGCGTCGACACCACGCGAAAGTTTCCGCCAATCCCTCCGCCAGCGTGTAGGGAGCCTCGTATCCGAGCTCCCGCTGGGCCTTGGACACATCGCAGAACACCGTGCTCTTGAGGGCCCAGCCGAGGGTCTTGCGAGACATCGGCGCGCGGCCGGTCTCGGCGATATAGAAGGGATAGAAGCGCAGCACCTTGCTCGCCGCCTCGAAGCCCACCGCCATCACCCAGGCCACCGCCTTGGGGATCGGCACCAGCCGCAGCGGTCGCCCGAGCTGCTCGCCCACCTGGGTGAGCACGTGGCGTAGGGAGTAGGGGGTCGGGTCCGAGAGGAAGTAGGTCTCGCCGGCGCCGCCTTTCTCCCCGCAGAGCCAGATGCCGTGGACCTGGTTCTTCACGTAGCAGAATTCCATCAGCGCCGAGCCGTCGCCGAAGAGCACGTACCAGCCGTAGCTCGCCGGCCGGAAGATCCGGCTCAGCACCAGCGACTCCCGAGGGCCGAAGGTGGCCCCAATGCGGGCGATCACCGCGTGGAGCCCGTGCTCCCGATGAAAGGCCCGCACCGCCTCCTCCGCCTCCCACTTGCTGCGGCCGTACACGTTCCGCGGCCGCGGCTCCGATTCCTCCGTCAGCGGCTTGCCGTCCGTCGAGACGCCCACCGACTCAATGCTGCTGGTAAACACAAAGCGATTCACCCCCGCCGCCAGCGACGCCTTCATCACGTCCACCGTCGCCGTCACGTTGATCTGCTCATACTCCGACTCCGGCACCGTCGCGTCATAGCGGGGCAGCGCCGCCAGGTGAAACACCCAGTCGGCGTCCGCCACTACCCGCTCCAGCGTCGAAAAATCCCGCAGATCCCCCCGCACCACCTCACAGCCGATCTCCTCCAGCAGCCCCACCGTCGGAGCCTCCTGGGGCGGCAACTCTGCAGCCACCAAACAGCGCACCTCATGCCCCAGCTCCCGGGCGTACTCCGCCAAATGGCTGCCGATAAAGCCCGAGCCGCCGGTGATGGAAATCCGCATGAGGGGAAGATCTCATGGGCGGGGGGAGGGGGCAAGGGTGGGCTCAATGTAGATGTGTGATCAAGCGTCGATGATTGGGTTATGTTAAGAGCTCTGAATAGGATCTATTGGTTTTGTGGTAACTAAGTGAACGTTTCGGGGATTGGTTGGTTCGTCAGGTGGTTGTTTGCGCTCCGCTTGTGAGCATATTCGGTGTGCTGGGCCTCGTGGAGGTCGGTGATTTTTGGGTTAAGTGGATTGAAGAAGGAAGTTTGAGTGCTCTGAAGATTCACGGTCTGGCCTGGTGATTTTGATTAATAATAGCATTTTATTGTGGTGAGTGGAGTGGCTACGATTGCAGGTATGAGTTAAGTTCGTTGTGTCTATGTGCTGGGCGTTTACTTCTAAAGCGTTGCGTTTATCTTAGGGTGATTCTTAATTCTTGGAGATGTCTAGGTACTGTGATTTTCTTGGCTTGTACTCGTGGATGCAGCTGCCATGCTAGCCGGATCGTACTTATTGCAAAGTAGACATGTTCGAGCAGCTCTATCTGCTCTTGAATTAGTCCTTGGTCAAATCTGTTGTCATCTAGTGAGTGTGCTGGTTTCTGGCGAAGCTTTCTCACCTTTTTGAGCGTCTCTAAGCTATCCTCCCATAGGGTCCAGTCGTCTGGGTTGAATTTCATCCGAATCCACTCATCCAGCATACGTAGGGTGCCTTTTCTACGGACTTGAATTCTGCCCTTTTTGTCGGTTTCCTCAATTTCAGAGCTGACGTCGGTCCCGAAGAACTTCTTGTTAATGTTGTCTGATAATATCTTGTCAAGTAAGAGTATGAAGCTCTGGTATTCCAGCAGGGTTGGTCGTATTAGTAGGCAGAACTCTCTAGGCTTATGTTGGTTACTGTCGCTGAAGTATTTTCTGAAGAGAGGCTTCCTTCCCATTGCTCGTGACATCTTGTTGATGACCTGAATTTCATCAATAATTGCGTCGCAAATAGATACATTGGTGAACCATGAACCACCAATACTCTGCTCGTAGTAGTCATTGTGAAGCTTGAAGTCACCCTCTAGCTCTTTCGCTCTCCAAATCTGCTGATGCTCTGGTGAAAGTCTTGCAAGGTACCTTGTGAAGACGGCTACCGCACGAGTTAGTTTTTCGTCATAGGCAAAGCCGAAGGTTTCTAGTACAACTTGGTCCGATTCAGCCATTCTGTTTGCGGTCAGATCGTCATCCGCGATGACGATCTGACCGCTTATGTCGTTGTTGTAATAGTCGTAGCGAGGGTCGTTGCGGTAATGTTCCAGTACGATGAGATCGAAGGCTCTGAATGAGAGTTGTGGTTCACCGAGTGCTAATAGTCTTCGATATGGCTCATTTGTAAATAGGCTGTGAGAGATTGACTCCTTGAGCACCGCCGGGCTTGGGTAAATACAAGTATGGTGCGGGTTAGGAGAGGTTAGTAAATCAGCTTGGACTGTTGGCTCAGGGGGAGGGAATCGAAGGATGTGAGGGTTCTCGGTGGCGCCGCCTAGGACGACTATCTTATGTTCAGTCAATAGACTGCGAAGTTCATCTATAAGGTCCTCCTCTGTGCCATTGAACTGGTTAAGTAATTCACCGATGGGCATACCGTTGAAGTCGCTTGAGCTGAGGTAGAAGTTGATGATTGTGCCGAGCATGTTGTTCATAGAATTTCCTCGGTAAGGAACTGCTTATTATGGATTCCCCTCGCGATGCTTTGCTGAGGCTATTGGCTTTGAGGCTTGCGGTTCTTTGTGTGGCTAAGAGAAGATGTATTGACTTTGGTAGGCGAAATGTTTGTTGACCTGAGTTCTGATGCTTTACATGTAAACCGATTGCTCCCTGCTTAATAATACTCCCTATCCTTGAATAGTCCGCCTGCTCAGAATCGAAACCAGTAATATAAGCAACCTCTGCTGTTTTTCCTGCAAATAGAAATGTCCCCCAGGAAAGAAGCGCGGCTGAAGGGGATGCGTGCTGTGTTGCCTCCAAGCGGAGACCTGCTCTGGCGTCGCTTCCCGGTCTTGATCTCCGCCGAGGGGAAGGATCGGCACATCGAGGGGGGCTTCGGGAGCAAAGCGATAGGTCTCTACGGCTTCGAAATCGGCCTGAAGGGTGGGGTAGACATAGCTCGCCAGCTGCGGATCGAAGAGAGCGTCGGTGACGTCGAAGTCCTGCTTCAGAGCGGCAAAGAAGGCTTCTTGATCTAGATGAGAGATCTTGGGGCGGGTGCGGGGGAGGTGGGGGGCGGGGTAGCCGGATACGAGGAGAGCGAAAGGCTGGTGTAGGCCTCGGGCACGGAGCTTTCGTGCTGCTTCGAACGCAACGATGGCTCCTAGGCTATGGCCAAAGAACGCGAAGGGAGCCTCGCCGATCGTGGGGTGTCGGCTTAGGAAGTCTTCGACTAAGCCTTCAACGCGAGGGATGTTGGGTTCGTTGTACCGGGTTTCTCGTCCCGGGTATTGGACCGGGATCACCTCAACGGAGGGCAATGCGCCGGACCAAGGTCGATAGCAGGATGCGCCGGCTCCGCCGTAGGGGAAGGCGAAGAGGCGTGGTTGGGGTGATGGCTTTGCGTGGTTCACTGCGCGTCCCTGGAGCCTGAGGCTTGTGGTTTCTCAACTTGCTTCGGCATCTTATCCGTCGCCCTGAGCGGGGCGGTGCCTTGGGGCGAAGGTGCGGTTCAAGAGATTTCCCAGATCTCCTCCAGATTCTCCCTAGAGGATCTTTCTGTGCTGGGCCGCGTGGAATGGGCACCACGGTAAACCGCGGATTCGCCGCGTAGCCAAATCAGCCTGTTCCCGTGGGAGAACCTCATGAACTCTTCGAAACACCACGTCCGACTTTTCCTATTGAGCCTGGTCTGGGGGCTTTGCGTACCGACCTGGTTGGCAGCCTCTTCGGTGTGCAGCAGCGGCTGTCAATTCAACACGATTCAGGCGGCGGTGGACGCGGCGCCAGCGGGCTCGCAGATCGTGATCGAACCGGGGACTTACGTAGAGAACGTCACCATCGATAAGTCGCTGACCCTGATCGGCAACGGCATGGACCCAGAGGCCACGGTGGTGGACGGTAACGATCAGGGATCGGTTTTCGACGTGCAGCAATTCGGTGGAACGCCGGTGGTGGAGCTGCGAAACCTGACCATAGCGAATGGCGCTGCCGATAAGGGCGGAGGGATCCGCAATCATGGGAGCCACGTGCGGGTGGACCGCTGCGTGATTCGCGACAACACCGCGATTCGCCGAGGTGGCGGCATCTTTGCCAAGAATGCGACGCTCTGGGTTTCCCGCTCGACGGTCAAGAATAACTCCGTGGATGAGAGCTCGATGCCCTCGACCGGAGGCGGGATCTTCGTGCGCAGTGGGGAGACGGTGATCGAGTCGAGCCTGCTCTGGCGGAATCAGGCCGCCGCCGGCGGGGGGCTATCGATCCGCAGCGGCCCGGTTTCCGTGAGCAATACGACCTTCTACGAGAACATCGCTAGCCTCGGCGGCGGCATCGAGAACTCCCTGGCAGGGGAGCTCTGGGTTTCTTCGTCCACCATCACTCGGAACACGTCGCTCACTGGCCATGGGGGCATCTGTACGAAGACAGACAGCACCGCGACGATGGACCGCACGATCCTTGCCGAGAATCAGCTCCTGGGTCTCGGTATGCCGCCGGAATGCACGGGGCTCCTGAGCTCCGGAGCCTTGAACTTGGCTGATGCCCATCCGCTGTGGATCAACTTCCTCTCGACCCCTGCGGATCTGATGTATAGCGAACCGGGATTGCTGCCTCTCGCCGACAACGGCGGTCCGACTCTTACGGTGGGGCTGCAGCCGGATAGCCCCGCGGTCGACTGGATTTCACCGGCTGAATGTGGCTTCTTGGATCAGCGGCAGGTGGTTCGGCCTCAGGATGGCAATGGCGACGGCTATTCTGCCTGCGATATCGGGGCCTACGAGCGCTGCTCCGGCGGGGCGATCCTCTGCCAACAGGGGTGGTCTCTCTCGCCCTGGGATCATGGCGGCGCCGAGGTCGACTCCTCGGCTCCCACCGTGACTCCGGGCAGTGATCCCATCCGTTACCCGCAGATCTGGGAGCGCGAGCGCGAGCTCTTCGGCTACTCGCCCCGATTTTTGCCGCAGATCGTCACCTTCGACTCCGCCAACCGGCCGATGGTGCGAGCGGGTCTCCACGGTGCTCTTGGCAGTCACGCCACCGCGTATGGCAGCCGCAAGTGGAGGGACGACGTCTACCTCCAGACCTTGTCCGCGAATGGAGAGCATTGGGTTGCTCAATCCCTCAGCCAGATCCTGCAGGATAGCGTTCCCGATTGGAGGGGCGATCAGATTTACAGCGGCACCTTCCAGCCCGAAGAGCGGGTGATCTTCGCCGGCAGCAGCGACGCATATTCGGTGGTCAGAACGCGGCGGGCAAACGCCGCTGGGACCTACGAGTATCGGAACTTCCTGCTGCATTCGGAGGACGCCATGCAGAGCTGGTCCGCCTATCGTCTGCCCCGCGGCGGCGAAACCTTCATCGAGCCGAGATCGGACGACGGGCCTCCGGTGGTCTTTGGGGTTGCGGGGGGCGATCTGTGGGCGCTCTTTCCCGAGAAGGACATCAACGGTGGATTGGCGCTTCCTCTAGAGTCCATGAACCTGGCCCCCGGAATGGACGGTTTCCTCGGCCCCGTCCACTCCGGAGTTGGCCGCAAGACCGCGTCCGTGGAGGGCCGAACCCACTTCGTGTTTGGCAGCAAGGAGGTTCGGCCCGACGGATTGACGGGGCAGTGGGTGGTGACCTACGACCACGACCAAGAAGAGGTGCTGGGACCTTTCCTGATGGGAGCAAATCCGGGGCTCACCATTCCCGATACACATAACGGCCCGGGAATCGTCGCCGATAGCCAAGGAATTCTCCACGTGGTTCTCGGTGCCCATCAAACGCCCTTCCTCTATCTCACCTCGACCGCTCCCAATGATTCGTCGAGTTGGAGCAGCACGGAAGAGGTGCCCGAGCCCAACAGCAAGGAAACCTATGTGGCCTTGGAGGTCGATTCCCAGGACAGGCTGCATCTGGTCTCTCGAATGGTGGATTCCGAGGGCTATTCCCTGCACTACTTGCGCAGGGACGCCTCGGATCCGCAGTCCACGTGGCAAGACCTCGGCAAACTCGTCGTGCCCAAGCCTTCCCACTACAGCATCTGGTACCACAAGCTGAGCATCGATCGCGCCGATCGACTGTTCCTCACGTACTTCTATTACTCCCACAACCTGAGCGCTGGGGAGTCGGCGGCGTACATCGCGAAGTGGCCCGAGGAGGATCGCGACGGGGATGGCCTGATTTCCAATTCCGAGGCCCAAGCTCACGATCCGGTGATCCTGATGAGTGACGACGGCGGCGACCGCTGGCGCCTCGCTACGACCTCGGACTTCGCGGCTGGAGTTTTCTGACCGCAGGCGCCTGGGCGTCCCCGTCCGAGCGAGGGAGTCTGAACGTTTGCGCCAGGCTCATCGATGATTACGTCCCTCTCCCGTTCGCTCCAGCGTGAGTGGGGGAGAGGGGGTAGTCGAGCCCTTCGGAGGATTTCCTCCGTTGGGCTTGCCGTCTTGGGCTCTATCAGCATCAGCTCTGAGCACGAAAGGCGGTGTCAGCCCTGAGATCCGTGCGGGGCAGGAGAGCGACGGAGTAGGCGAATAAGAGCCCAGCGTCAGGGCTTGCAAAGCGAGCATGTCCGTATATAGTTATATGACTATTATTCTGCGCAGCTCGCCATCCCGCCGATCCCCTAGACCGGCCTGCCCATCATGGCGTCTGTCGACCCGATACTCCTCACGGTGGGGCCCGTGGGGAACGAGGTCGGAATCACCTGGCTCGAAGCCGTTCAGTCGCATCTCGAGACTTGAGATCTTCGGTGCTCCGCGCACCGCGGTGAAGGACGAAGCTCTTCTCTCCATCACATCACCACAGGAATTCCTATGAAACGGTTGATCTTCTTTGTTCTTCTCAGCACCTTCGCGGCCATCCTGGCGAGACCGGCCGATGCCGAGCTCGTGCCGCGCTTCATCGGCTCAGCGGTATGGAACCAGAACATCGAGGGGGCAGCGCTTCACCCGGACTCCGCGTCGATGATCTCGACCCTCAGCGGCCTAGGGGGCTTCGGTTTCGGACGCATGCAGATCGACTTCAGCATCCATGTCGTACACGCCGCGCCGGACGCGCCGACCCGGACCATCGTCAGCCACCCCAGCGGCTATTTCTCGACGGATTGTGAGCCCCTCGGAACCGCCCTACCGGTGCCCCTCGACGCCGCCATCGAGGGCGAAACCGACCTGACTTGCGACAACCTATCCGGCGACTGCCACCTCATCGTGGTGCAGGACCGGATTCTCTACGAGACCTATAGCTCCACCGCGTCGGGCGGTTCGCAGCTCGAAGCTCAATGTCTCGCTATTTGGTATCTCGACGGGGACTATCTGCCTGAGGGCCGCGGCGACCATTGCACCAGCGCCGACGCGGCGGGTTTTCCCATCGCCCCGCTCCTCTTCAACGCCGATGAGATCGCCGCGTCGCTGGCGGAAGACGCCACCGGCGACGGCGACCTTGGGCACGCGATCCGCTTCATTTTGCCCAACGCGCGGATGGCCACCGATGCGAGCTTGGGAGGCGTCTTGGGGAGGCTTTATGTACGGCCGGCTACTCATGCCGGCGGGCCCAGCGGACCGATCGGCACCGTTCCCTACGGCGCTCGTCTGCGCCTGCGCAGTGATTTCCCGCTCACCGGCTATCCGCCCGCCGCGCGAGTGATCCTGAATACCCTGAAGCGCTACGGAATGCTCTTAGCGGACGGAGGCAACATCGCGCTGACCGCCGAGAGCGATCTCTATACGACCACCAGCTGGGCTGACCTGGGGATCAATTCGCGGATCTTCGACCTCACCGCCGGTGCGACGGATGTCCTGGCCAGCGACTTTGAGGTGCTGGATACCGGCCCCCGGATCGGCGAAACCTATAATTGCGTGCGCACCCCAACCCCTCCCCTGGTGTTCTTCCAAGACGGTTTCGAGACCGGGAACACCGTCAACTGGGATTTTCCGTAGTCGACGCGGGGAGCTCTTCTTCTAGGGCCAGCCTCCAGGGCCAGCCTCGAGGGGCAACCTCCAGCTTCAGTGAAGGAATCCCTGAAACAGCCCAGCGATCCCCCGCGTATTCCAAGCATCGGTACCCATGGCCCTCACACTAGGAGGACTCGACGATGGCGCGGCGGATGTTTTGGATCTTGTTGTTAGCGATCGCGGCTCAAGCGGTGTATTACTATCCGCAGCTCCCTGAGCAAGTGGCGACTCACTTCGGAGTGGACGGGGTGGCCGACGACTGGTCGTCGAAAAATGCCTTCTTCGTTGGTGAAGGCGTGGCGGTGGTCTTGATGATGTTGACCTTCCTCGTGATGCCGCGTTTCCTGCGCCTGATGCCGGATTCGTTGGTCAACTTGCCTAATAAAGCCTATTGGCTGGCCCCGTCTCGCCGCGAGGCGACCCTCCAGAAGATGGAGGACGGAATGATCTGGTGCGGCGTGGCAACCCTCGGGCTGATGCTGGTGATCTTTCAGTGGGCGATCCAGGCGAACCTTCAGCCTCCGCAGCAAATCCCAGCTGGGAGCCTGTGGCTTCTACTGGCCGCCTATAGCGGAGTCCTGATGGTGTGGGTCGTTCGCTTCTGCCGATCCTTCCGGCTGCCGGCTGGGGAGATAGCAGCTTCTTGATGGGCTAAGGGCAGAGCCGCCCATGAGCTCGGAGTTGCTCGCACTGCCTCACCTCCAGCTGAGGGTGATCTTTCCCTTTGCCCTGCCGCTCTCGATCAGCGCGTGGGCGTGCCGCAGGTTTTCGGCGTGGATCGGCGTTAGCGTTTCGCTCACGGTGGTGCGCAGTCGGCCGGCGTCGATTTCGTCCGCTACGTAGGACAGCAGCCGGTGCTGTTCGATCATGTCTGGCGTCTGGAACATCGAGCGAGTGAACATGAACTCCCAAATCAGGCCGGCGGCTTTGAGCTTGAGCTGATCCATGTCGAGGGGGCGGGCGTTTTCGACGATGGTGACGATGCGCCCTTGGGGGCGAATTAGATCGCTGACGGCCGGCCAGTGGCCGTCGGTGTCGTTGAAGATGGCGATGTGATCGATGAAGGAGAAGCCCAGTGCCTCGACCTGAGGGCGCAGCGCCTCGCGATGATTGATCACGTGATCGGCGCTGAGATCTTTGACCCAGTCGATGGTCTCTGGTCGGGAGGCCGTGGCGATCACCGTGAGCCCAGCGGCTTTGGCGAGCTGAATTCCCATCGAGCCGACGCCCCCGGCGCCGCCGATGATCAGCAGCGTCTCGCCCCGATTGCCGCCGTCGCGGTCGAGATCGAGGCGATCGAAGAAGGCCTCGTAGGCGGTGATGGTGGTCAGCGGCAGGGCGGCGGCCTCGGCGAAGGAGAGGGTCGAAGGCTTGCGCCCGACGATTCGCTGGTCGACGAGCTGGTACTCCGCGTAGACCCCGGGGCGAGTGATGTCCCCGGCGTAGTAGACCTCGTCACCGGGAGCGAAGAGGGTGACCTCTTCTCCCACCGCCTCCACCACGCCGGCGGCGTCCCAGCCTAGGATCTTCGGGGTTTCTTCCACTTTGTCCTTTGGCGCTCGGACCTTGGTATCCACCGGATTGACGGCGATGGCCTCGATGCGGACCAGCAGGTCTTGGCCGGTCGGAATGGGCTTGTCGATTTCGACGTCGAGGAGCGAATTCGGGTCTGAGATCGGAAGGTAGTGGGTGAGTCCAACGGCTTTCATAGCGAATCTCCAGATCCGGCGGGGTTTCGTTTTTGTCCTGGAATGATGTGACGCGTACTGAAGTGCCGCGTTTCGAAGAGAAGCGGTTCTAGGAGATGGTGAGCTGGCCCTGCGTGCGCACATAGAGCACGCAGGCCTCCTCGGCATCACACGAGAGCTCGTGAACTGCCTTGACCTCCGAGCCGAAGTAGCTGCCCGGTTGGAGGTCCTTCCCGTGCGACTCGCCGAGCCCCTGGAGTTGGAGCTGACCCTGGATCACGACGGCGCGAAGCATTGAGTCTCCGCCGGTCAGCCGCACCCTGGATCCGGCGGACAGCTTGACGAGGCTGCCGCTCAGCTCATCGACCTGGGGATCACCCCAGAGAAAAGCCAGCTGGGCTTCTTCGCCCGATGTCTGGCTGTCGACCTGGGCGCCGGTCTGGGTGTCGGCAGGATCAATCCAGCGCAGGCTCGAAGCGTTCAGCCAGATGATGTTCGAGGGATCGACGTTGACCGGTCTCTCGCCGTTGTCGAAAGCCTGCTCGCTAGGGCGCACCAGGTAAGGGCCATCCTCGATCTCGATGTAGGCCAGGTTGGTCTCTCCCCTGGCCGACGTGATGTGCTCCTCGCCGGCCGGCTGAGTCCAATACGAACCCGTCGGCATCCACATCGTCTTGGCTGCAGGATCGTCGTTGTGGACGAGACCGTAGACGACGACGCCTCGGTAGCTGACGTTGTGGATATGGGGCGGCGAGGAAAAGCCGTCCCTGAAGGCGACGAGAAAGCCCGAGGGACCAGGGCTCGTGCGGTCGCCCCAGAGCGTCGCGGCTCTTGGGCCTTGGTCGCCGCGAGCGGGGTTGAGCGCCCCCCAGTCGACGTCGGAGATCGCTAGAGCCTCAATCTCAGAACCCGTCGCCGTCTTCGGGGCTGCGTCTTGAGCCAAAGAGCTCATGCTGCTGCAGGCAGTGAAGCAGAAGATAGTGAAGCAGCAAGCAGCGAAGCAGAAGAGCGTGAGGGAGGGAAGTGATCTCGTCGGCATGATTGGGTCTCCCGGAATGGTGCTTTCCGAAGGGCATATCCCTGGTCCGAGAGATCACGTTACGCCCGAGCTGGGGTTCTAGCAAGTACCCACATTTTTGTAAGTAACGGGGCCCTGATTTCTCGATATGAGTTGGGCAGATCGACCGAGGTAAGGGATTCGTAGTGGTCGAGAGAGGCTTCTAAGAGCTTGCATATTGACGGTTTTAGGTGGCCCGCTTAGAATTGCGACTCTCAGTAATTACGAACTAATTTAGGAGAAGTACTTGACTAAGAAAGCTTTGATGATCTTTGTCTTGATGTTCGCTGCGGCATCGGCCGTCAGCGCAACGGGCCTGTGGGTGTCGTCTCCCGGCTGTCTGCTTGGTAACCTCGCAGGGGATCTCGAATGCACGGTGACCGTCAGTGGCGGGTCTGGGGACTACAACTACTGGTGGCATTACTCAGGACCTGGATCTCCCTACCAGACAAATACCAACATCATTAACGTTAGCGATTGCTTTGGTAGTGGTACCTCCTCTGTTTGGGTTCAGGTGTTTGATCGCCAGACTCGAGAGCTTCAGGCGTCCGGCATCCATTACTTTTCCTGTGGCTGTCCGCCAAACAGCCCAGGCGGAGAATGCGACAGTGAAGGGGGTGGGTCAGGGAGTCCTGGGGAAGGAGGCTCTGATCCGAGTGGCCCAAGCGACCCGGGGGACGTGCCCTGATCAGACTGTCGCTAGGAGCTACTACGCGGTATCTGTAGACCGCGAACGTCACTAGCAGTCCAAGAGCCTGCAGTCTTATTGCGGTCTTTTTGCGACTTGAAGGAGCCGACCAGGGATCTGCCTTGGTTGGCTTCTTGTTGTTGTAGCAGCCGCTTGGATCTTCAGCTTTCTCACTACGGTGTATCAGGTATTCATGCTCACGCGCTGCTGCAACCTTTACCTGATGAGTCGATCGGATGAGCTGATCAGCTTGCCGAATCAATAGAAGCGCTGCGCAGGCTTGGGGTCCGTCACTGGCGATGAGTCAGATGGAACCCCACAAAGAACGCACGGCCACGGAGTAGCCCGTGGCCGTGCTTAGGATCCCGCGGGATTGGTTTTCAGAAGCAGCCGTAACTGAAATTCGACACGTATCGGCTTTGTCCTGCCGCGTCGGTGATCGTTACGCCGAAGCTGTTGTAGCTAGAGCCGTTACAGCCCGGGGAAAGGTAGGACGCGTAGATCAGGTTACCGCTGGTCCACCAATGATCGGCCGAGCCGGAGTAGCTCCACTGATAGGAATAAGGAGGCCGGCCACCGGTGGGGTTCGCCGTGCAGGTGATCCGCGTGCTGCCGCTTTGGTTGTCCACACAGGTCAAGGTGCCGCCGAGGGTCGGATGATCTCCCCAGCGAATGGAGAAGTGCCCCCCTTCGTCGGCCTGCTGGGAACCCACCTGGTCATTCAGAGTGCACTCTTTATAAAAATAGGGTGCGGGGTCCCCGAATTCGGCGTTGGTGCAGGGGCGGGCCGTGGGGCATCCGTTCTGCCGGTTGTAGGTCCGGGTGGTTCGCCCCGCCGGCAGGGTGAAGGATCCCCACTCCGAGGCCATGGGGCGCATCCAATTTGTCGAGGTGAAGAGGTAGCAGGTCTTCTGCACTCCAGGCAGGGGGTCGCTGCCGAAGAAGGTATTGGTGCATTGGACCGTCTGCCCGAAGCCTACATGCCGACGGACGTTGGTTTGGGTATTGCCGTAATAGACCCAGAATCCGGTGGTGGAAACTCGCCAGGACTGGGGTTTGGCCGAGTAGGTAACGGTTTCCGAGTTGGCGAAGGGCCCCGTGGAGCAAAGGCTGTCTGAATTCACCCGCGGGGTCTGTCTGTTGTTGCGGGCGTCGGTCACGAGAGTCCCGTCGCGGAGCATTTCGATAATGCCCAGGTTTGAGACATCCGGATGGGAAGAGAAGCCTACAGCTGCGACTCCAGCGGCATACGGGGCGGCCGCCGAGGTGCCTTCGAAGCAGAGGTCCAGGTTACCGTTGCCGTCCGCGGTAACGGCACAGGCCGAGGGGGCGAGCAGATTCAGAATGTCGGCGCTGTTGGAATAGCAGATCACCTGATCCGCGCCGGCGGTGAAGTCGGTGCAAAGTGGGTTGTTATTAGAGTTGAGGTAGACGCGAGGCACTGCCACGTTGGCGTCGTAGACCGCACCCACGGATAACGCATAGGGGTTGCAGGAGGGGGCTTCGATTTCGTTGAGCCGGGCGCTATTGCCCGAGGAAATCAGCGTCACCATGCCGGCGAAGCGGGCGGCTCTCAGGGCATTGTGCTCGGGGATGGACCAGCAGGGGGTGGTATACCCCGTCGATGCGTTCCCGAGGCTCATGGAGATGACGCGGATGGGGGGATCGTAGAGATCGCGATCGGTCACCGCGCGGTCGATGGCAGCGGGGATGTCGCCATCTAGGGCGATGGCGCCGCAGATGTTCGCCGACTGGACCTTGTAGAAGACCAGGTTGGCCTCAGGGGCGGCGCCGGTGACGCCGCCACCGTTGCCCGCTGCAATGCCTGCCACCGCCGTGCCGTGATCCTGGGTGTTGCAGTCGATTCGCGGATTGGTGTCGTTGTCGGCGTAGTCGTGCCCGCCCAGGATCTTGTCGTTGGGGAAGGCGGTTTGGCCTCCGAAGGCGGCGTGATCGTGGTCGATGCCGTCGTCGATGATGGCGATGGTTACGCCGAGGCCATTGCTGCCGCCCACGTGGGCTATGTCCATGTCCGTCAGGTTGTGGGCCTGGACGTCGTTCTTCGTATAGACGGGCATCTCGTGGATGCGGGCGACCTCTCCCAGAGACGCCAGTCGGAAGACGGAGCGGGAATCTGCGTAAGCGGAGAAGCCATAGGTGCTGCGGTAGCGGTTCCACAATTCAAAGGTGGAGTCGTAGCTCTTCTCAGCCATAGCCTTCAAGACCCGATCCTGAAGAGCAGCGATATTTTCTTTCCAGATTCGACCGGCCTCGGGATCGGAGAAGGCCTTGGCGGGGTCGACGGCCTGTTTGGCCATCTTGGGTTCGAGGTCGATGACGATCCGATACACCGGTGCGGGGATCTTCGCCTTGGCCGAAGCCGGGGCCTCCGCCTCGATCTGAGCCAAGAGCCCAGGGGCGATCTTTTCGGTGGGCGAGGGCGATTCCGGGGACTCTGCCGCAACGGCGGTGGTCAACAAGATGCTGGCGAGCAGGTACGTGGATAGCTTCATGAACTTCCCAAGGTGTAGGTTGGAATTTGGGCGGTCAAGGGAGCCGGGGAAGGCTCGTTCTTCGGCGATGCCTCCTCGGCCGATCTTTCCCGCAGAGAGCGGGGGGGGATCCCACCGAGTTCGCCATGTTTTAGGTATTGAATTATAGTGAAATATAGTTTTTAACACATAAATATTTGCATGGAGTTTAGAGTGGTGGATCGATCCGGTCCGGAGCCCACGATGCGGCGTTAGTGCTTCTGCAGCCGCGGTGCCTGTCGCGTAGGGTCTTCCCAGGGCTCCAGATGGTCGAGAGAGTGCGGTCAGCTTCAGAAGACCGCTCCTCGATCAGGCTGGTGAGGCAGGCGATCGTTCCGATCGCGGCGAAGATCGGTTGCAGCGCGGATTCGCTGGGCCATTGGATTCGCTAGGCCGAGCGCGATGCGGGGCAGCGCCCTGGTCTGACGGCGAGCGAGCGAGAGCGGCTGAAGGAGCTGGAATTGCCGGGTCGGGGAATCACCGCGTCCGCGGGGCCACCCTGGGGCGCTGGGGTTGGGAGGAGGTTGTCGGAACCAGCCGTGATGTCAACGGGCAGGGGGAGGGTGCGGCCCGGACGGTCTAGACGGTGGATCCCGATCGAATTCCTTAGTTCTCGTTTAAATATTGAATTCAATGGGTTTATGAGATCGGTGCGTGCTGGCTGTGCTCGCTTCCCAGACATTTCCCAGAGATTTCCTCGACAGTTCCCTCAGGACCCCGCACGGCGTCGTGTGACGGAATCGCTGCATCAGCCCCGGGGGCTTCCTGGATGGCTCAACCGCTCGCGGTCCTCGCGAGCCCTGAACGAGAGGAGCGGATCATGCAGTGGAAAGCGACGACCCGAGACCGAGGCCAGAGAATACGGGAACCGGCGGAGCGGTGGGCTGGGTGGATTGCCCTGGGGCTGCTAGCCCTCGTCGGCTTGCTGTCGACCTCGCCGGCCGCGGCGCAGGACCTGGCGGAGGTCTTCCGCGGCGAGCTTTTGGAGGCGGTGGGGCTCCTCGGCGAGGTCGTCGAGACGGACCCTGAGCTCGCCGAGTCGGGGCGCATCCAGCGCCTCGAGAAAGAGATCCTGACCGCCGGCGCCGAGAGCCTGCGGCCGCTGGCGGCAGCGGTGGCGGCGGACGGGGTGTGGCGGAGCTCCGTCGACCGTTTGCGGCGGGCGGCGGACGAGCTGTACCAGACCGAAGCCGCGGCAGACCCCGGAACCACCGAGGGCGGGATCTCGCCGCCGTACTCCTCGAACTGTGGGGACGATCGGCCCTCCACCCAATCGCTGTTCATCGGTCTGTTGCTGACCAACCTCTTCGAGGGGCTCGAGATCGCCGGTCAGTCGGTCTGCGACGTCGCGACCTCCGGAGATTTGAATGCCCTCAACGTCGTGGTCTGTGGGGTCACCGCGGTCCTCGGAGAAGCACGGCTCCTGGCTCAGAGCTCCTACGAGAGCAATAGCTTGTGCAGCGCCGACGTCGATTCCGCCGAGATCAACGCCGCCTATCGGCTGTCGGACCAAATCGACGGCGTGGTCGAGGACAACCTCGACGAGCAGGTCTCGACCCGCGCCAGCCAGGACAGCCTCGACGACCACGCCGCGGACGTCGACGTACAGCTGGTGAGGATGCAAAACGACGTCAGTGGCCTCGTCTCCGGCGTCGCCAACGTGCAGGCCGAGCTCGACAACGTGCAGGCCGAGCTCGACGACGTGCAGGTGCGGGTCACCGACACCCAGCTCGGGGTCGAAGATCTCGAGACCCGAGTCGGCGACATCGAGCAGAGCGTCGACGATCTGCGCATCGAGGTCCAGAATCTCGCCGACACGACGAGCGGCCTCGCCGCTACCCTCGACGATTTCATCGACTCGTCCCAAAGCTTCAACGCGCTCAATCTGCAGATCCTCATCGAGGACGACCTCGAGCGGAAGGGTACGGCGGCGGTGTCGCTCTTCCAGCTTCCCGCTTCGGTGGGGGGATACCTCGAGCTCGTCCGCGAGATCGTGATCACCACCATTGAGGCCAACCAGGCCGCCGGCCAGAGCGTCGGTTCGGCCTTCAAGTCCGTCGCCGAGGGCGATCTGCTCTTCGACGCCGGCGCCTATCGGGACGCCTATCTGCTCTACCGCGACGCCTATCACCAGGCCACCGGACGCTCAGCGTCCTGAGGGCCCGCACACCGTCCTCGACCTGCCCCATGTACCTTTGCCGCGAGGAGACCCGCGATGAACGCACCGACCTTCCCATCCCGCCCACAACGTCTCGTCTCTCCGGTTTCTGTCGTCCGCTCGCTCCTCGCCCTCGCCGCGATGCTCTGCGGCGTTCCGGCGGGGGCGCAGGTGATCTTGGACGGCGACCCTTTCCCCTTGCGTCTCGCCGACATCAGGATCGCTTCCCTGGAAGTCGCCGCTGATCCCTACGGGCATGCGGTGGCGGTCTGGGAGGAACCGGGGGCCGGCACCTTCGCGCAGCGCTTCGATCAAGAGGGCCAGGTGATCGGTGACCTGCTCACCGTCGACAGCGACTCTCAAGATCCGGCGGTGGCCATGGCGCTCGATGGCCGCTTTCTGATCGTCTTCACCGACTTGGGCGACGGCCACGTCTACGGCCGGTGGTACGACGGCGCGGCCGGCGGAGACCGATTCTCGATCAACCCGCACTCATCGGGTATTTCCGAGAGCCCCTCCGTCGCCCTTGGGCCCGACGGCAGCGGGCTTGTGGTCTGGGATTCGGGCTCGGAGGACATCTGGGCTCAGCGCTTGGACAGCACGGGAGCCCCGGAGGGCGAGCCCTTCGAGGTGCCCACCGATTCCGGCGGCTTGCAGGAGCTGCCGGAGGTGGCGGCCAATCTCAACGGAGATTTTCTGGTGCTGTGGTCCGGCGAGGGGCCGGACGACGAGGAAGGCAGCCTCTTTGGCCGCGTCTTCGACCCGTGGGGGAACCCGGTGGACGATCCCTTCACCCTCGAGAGCCAGACCGAGGGCAACTATAGTTTCGACTATCGCGTTGCCGGAGGACTGGACAATGAATTTTTGGTCAGCTGGTGGCTCGATGATGGGCAGGAGGCTCCGGTCGTCTTCCAGCGCTTGGACCGCGACGGCACGGTGCTGGTGGACACCACGCAAGTGAATACCACCACTGAGGGCACTAGCCGGTATCCGACAGTGGCCACCTCGGACTTGGACGGCTATTCGGTCATTTTTTGGGAGAACGACGACGGATCGGGGGCCCCGGAAATCTTCGGGCAGTGGCTCGACCCCGACGGGATTCTGCGCGGCGAGGAATTTGTCGCCAACATCCAGGGCAGCATCGACGAGCAAGGGCCCGCGGCGATGATCGGAGCCAACGGCCGCTTCCTCGCCCTCTCGCAAGGCGAGGGGCTCGGCGGCGAGACGGGCCTGTGGGCGCAGCGCTTCTTACCGCCAGTGACGGTGGAGGTCAATGACGTTTCGATCATCGAGGGTACCGAGGCGAGCGAGGGAGCGGGGGAGGGCGGCGGCGCCACCGAGGCGAGCGCTCTCTTCACCGTCAGCCTGTCTCGCCAGCACGACCTCGGCGAGACCATCACCGTCGACTTCGTCACCGAGGACGACACCGCCACCTTCCTCTCCGATTACGAGCGCACCAGCGCGACCCTGACCTTCGAGCCCGGCGAGGCGCTGGCCCAGAGCCTGTCGGTGCCCATCGTCGGTGACGCGGTCTACGAGGAGGACGAGACCTTCTTCCTGAACCTCGTCAGCGCCACCGAGGCGGTGATCCTCGGCGAGCAGGGGGAGGGCACCATCGTCGACGACGACCCAGTGCCGACGCTCTCCATCGACGATGTCACCCTCGACGAGGGGGCCCAGGGGGAGACGACCCCATTCGTCTTCACCGTCAGCCTGTCGGGCACCCTCGCCCAGGACGTCACCGTCGAGTTCGAGACCCTCGACGGTTCGGGGGAGTCCGGTGCCGAGGGCGGCATCGACTATGAGCGCACCAGCGGCGAGCTGATCCTCCCCGCCGGCACCACCGCGGCGCAGCTGGCGGTGGAGGTCTACGGCGACGGCGAGGCGGAGGACGACGAGACTTTCGTCGTCAACCTCTTCGACTCGACGCCGGTGGCCATCGCGGTGGAGCAGGGGACCGGCACCCTCGTCAACGACGATTGCGCCATCTCCCTCGACTCCTACTTCCAGCAGATCCCCGCTACTGGCGGATTCTTCCTCTTCGAGCTCTTCGATCCCGACGGCTGCGGCTGGACCGCGGTGCCCAGCGACGACTGGATCTTGGACCTCACTCCCACCAGCGGCAGCGGCGACGCCACCCTCTCCTTCAGGGTCGACGCCACCGCCGACGCGGGACAGCGCGCCGCCGAGATCCTCATCGAGGAGCGGGTTTTCGAGATCCTCCAGGACGGCAACCAGGAGACCTGCACCTACAGCGTCACCGGCGGCGACGCCTTCGGGCCGGAGGGCGGCTCCGGCAGCGTCAGCGTCGTCCCCGACCACGAGGACTGCATCTGGATCGCCGCCAGCGAAGAGTATTGGATCAGCCTCGACGGCGCCGACGCCGACGGCGTGATCGAGGCCACCGGCGCCGGCGATTTCACCTACACCGTGGCCACCCACCTCGAGACCACCGCCCGCAGCGGCATGATCGAGGTCAACGGCCAGCCGGTAGCCATCAACCAGGACGGCTGCTCCTACGCCCTCGACCCCGCCGGCCGCAGCGATGTTTCCTACAGCGGCGCCGCCGGCAGCACGGCGGTGGTCACCGAAAGCGTCTGCCCGTGGACCGCCCTCAGCGACGACGCCTGGATCACCGTCACCTCGGGAGCCAGCGGCACCGGCCCCGGCACCGTCGCCTACAGCGTCACCCACAACCTCATCACCGTGCCCCGCACCGGCACCCTCACCGTCGAGGACCAGGTCTTCACCATCGACCAGGAATCCTTCCCCTGCGACTACGCGCTGTCCGAAGCCGCGGCGGACTTCGGCCCCGACGGCGGCGCCGGCAGCTTCGAGGTCACCGCCCTCGGCGGCTGCGGCTGGACCGCGGAGAGCGACGCTCCGTGGCTCACCGTCACCGTCGGTGCCTCGGGAGACGGCGTCGGCCTCGTGGAGTACGAGGCCCACGCCAATCTCTCCACCGCCGACCGCAGCGCGACGGTCACCGTCGAGGACCAGATCTACGAGGTGGCCCAGCGCGGCTTCCTGTTCTACGACCCCTTCGACGACGGAGTCCTCGCCACCGACTGGACCTACGCCGCCACCGGCAGCTGGAGCGAGAGCGGGGGAGAGCTCCTCGCCGACGCCGCCGGCACCAAGGCCGAAGCCTTCGCCGACCCGGCCTTCGCCGGCTGCACGACCTGCGAGATCGAGACCACCCTGCGCCAGACCACCGTCGGCGGCACCAAGCCCAAGGTGATGCTCCACGCCTGGTACCAGAATTCGGACCACCGCGTGGTGGTGGTGATGAACGAGGCTCGGAACACGTGGAAGCTGATGCAGAAGTGGGACGGGGTCAAGGCGAAGGTCAAGACCAACGCTTTCTCGATCCTGCCCAACCGCGACTACGCGGTGCGCGTCGTCTTCGACGGCACGGTCTTCACCCTCGACGTCGACGGCACCCGCCTCCTCACCCTCGAGCCCCTCGCCGGCTCCGCCCCCTCCGGCACCGTCGGCTACAAGGTTAAACAAACCCGCGCCGCCATCGGGGAGATCGAGGTGGCGCAGGAGTGAGCGCTGTCTCGCGGTGGGAGCATCCGAGCCTGCCTCTGGCGCGGGAATGCTGGACGGCCTGACGCCAAGGAAAGTTCGAGCCCGCGCCATCCCCCGAACTGGTCATCGACGAGGTCGACTCTGATTCGACGCCGGACCCGGAGGACGGCTCGTAGGCGAGACCGGGTCTTGTCTCCGGCGCTAGCTAGCCATCCATTGTGGCTGGCGCCGGAGAGGGTCGGGATGCTTAGGTGTCTCGGCGCAGAGCCTCCTCCAGCTTCCTTGATCCCACGCGTTGCATCACGACCAGCCAGCTCAGCACACCGAGGGTGAGCTCTGCGTTGGCCTCTGCCTCCGTCCCGCTCTGCCTCCGTCCCGCTCTGCCTCCGTCCCGCTCTGCCTCCGTCAGGCCATACCTTTTTCAAACGTAATGGGTTTAGGAAGGTAGCCCGCTACCCGTCACAAGAGCTCTCGCTGTCACGATGTTCTGGCCGTGTTACGCTGACGATAAAAGAAAACCTTTATATCCGAGGACAGGCGCCGCAACCCCTGGGCTGCCGGACCTCTGGGAATCAGTTCTGCTGGAAGGAGACGGAATCATGCGCTGTCGATCCACTCCGTACCCCTCGATGTCCTCGATCTGGACGGGCCTACTCGCGATCCTCTTCTCCGCACCGCTGTGGGCGCTTCCGGCGACAGCGATGGAAACCCTCGATCAGCGTCAGGAGACCTTCAGCTCCATCGGCTCGGTCTACGCCCTGGGAGGGGAGGTCGAGCAGCGCCTCGCTCAGACCGTCACCGTCGGCATCAGCGGGCGGCTGAGCCGAGTCGAGGCGCCGATCGGCTGCACCGAGGGCGAGCTGCTGCTGGAGATCCGTAACCTTCGCGCCGACGGAGCCCCGGGGGATACAGTGCTTCATTCCCAGACCTACCCGGCGGAAGACTTCCCGGCGGAGGCGCCCCTCGGCGCCTGGTCCACCCTGGTGCTTACCGACGGCCCCAGCTTCACCCGCGGTCAGCGCTTCGCCCTCGTCCTCGACAACCCCACCGGCTCCTGCGATCTCATCGGTGCCGGAACCGGCGATCTCTATCCCCGCGGCAACGCTTATTTCCAGGCGCTACCCACGCCCATCGACTGGCTCGCCTTCATCGTCGCCCCCACCGCCGAGAACGACCTAGCCTTCCGAACCTACATGACCCAGCCGCGCGCAGCTCGAGAGCCCCTCTGCCGAGTTCCCACCGGTCTCGCGCCGCCCCTCGGCCAGATCTTCATCTCCACCCCGATCTGCGGCTGTCTGTCGAATCGCACCCTGCTCGAATTCCAGTGCCGCCTGATCCACCCGGACTTCTTCGCCGTTGTTCGAGTGCCTGAGATCGTCGCCCCCGGCGAGGTCTTCACCGTCACCTGGACCGTGCTCCCGGTCAACGATCTCAGTCGCCCGGTGGAAATCCGCAGCCGCTGGCCCCAGGGCTTTGTCTTCGACGATTCCATCTTGGACTTCAGCAACGCGCAGCCCGCTGGCTCTGCGGTAACGCTCACTACCGAAGTGCAGGCGCCACAGACGCCTGGAAAGTACAGCTTCCGCAGCCAGGTGCGCTATTTGGATCAGCCGACGAATCGGGACCCGGGGCGCGTGATTCTGCGGGGTGGGGTGGTGGAGGTGCGGCAGGAGTAGGAGGCTGTTTGCGGGGTGGCGACCAGCAGGTGAAGGTTGCCAGCAGAGGTGGGCTGCCAGCAGAGGAGCGCGTTGGGGTGCTTTAGATCTGCGATCGTGAGGGACTCCTCAGCGGATCCACTGTGTAGCTGGGTCATTGGTTAGCCGGGCCATTGGCCTCCAACGAGTAAAGACGTCTCCAACTCGATCGTCTCCGGTTCCACCTCCGGCACGCCGAGTTCCTTCTTGGCTTCGGCCCAAAGGCCTCGAAGCTGGTCCGGGGTTACTTCCCAGCTATACCAGCCCAGCTTGTCCAGCCGGGCTTGGGGACCGTCATCGCCGAAGCGGGCGAGGGTGGCCCACAGGACATCCTGAGTCCACCACGGCAGCTCCTCGAGGGCTAGCAGCCCTTCGACAACGCCGAGCGCCACCTCGTCAACCTCCGGATCTTCGTGATCCTTAAGCATCCACGCCATCATGGCGAAGGTGGGATCCATCCTCGGGGTCTCGACAAAGCCGTCTGCCAAGACCTCCCATTGCTCTTCGGAAAGCCCCGCTGGGATCGACCGCGCCGGCCATTCGTGGAGTGCCCGAATCGGATCGTTTCCCGGCGCCAGCCCGTAGAGGCCGTGCCAGCGGGTGCCCGGCAGGGTGGCCGCCCGCACTAGCCAGTCCCGTCGCTGCCCTTCGAGCACCTCAGGCTGGGGCTGGGTCTGGTTTTGCTTCTGCTGCTGCTGGAGGGGCAGGGCCGCCTCGATCATGACTTTGATGTCGTCCAGCTCAGACCCCTGGGGGTAGAGGGCCCCGTGGGAGATACCGACCGTTCGCCAGGCTCCCCGATGCTGAGCCAGGAAGGCGACGACAGTTTCCCCCTCCGCATAGCGGGGCGGCTGCGGACAGATCACTCTCGCCGCGTACGGAACCTCCACCGTCACCAGCTCCGGGCCCTTCAGCGTCTCCAGGATCGAGAGCTGGGCGGAGGCGCTATTGGATGACCTCTCGGTCCTCGGCAGCTCCTCGATGGCGCTCACCTCGGCGACGACGATGAGCTCCGCTTCAGAAGTTAGTTTCCAAAGCGGGACCGGAGAGATTTCGGCCGCGGACGCAATCCCTGGGACCAAGGCCGCGAGAATCATCCATAGAGCGAGTTGGGTCAGGCGAGGGATTCGAGTCACGGGCTCTTCCTTCGATCTGTAGGTTTCTATCGACTTGTGGGCCACAGAGGGGGTGGATGGCGCGATTGGAGTACTGAACTCCACCCAGCGGTCGGTGAGATCACTCTAAGACCGCTGGGTGGTGATACGGCTCAGCAGGGGGAATCCGTTTAGAGCTCCGGCTCTAGGCAGAACCCGAAACCGTCGCAGTCGATTGCCTCTTGAATATGCGCGGTGCAGCTGGCGGAGGCGGAGTTGCCGTTGCCGTCCGTGACCGTCACGGTTCCGACAAGGTTACTGTTGCTTCCCACCCGCCAGATGGTCACGTTCTGGGGCCCGATGCCCGTGCCGCTCGGAGGCGTGCCAACCTGCTGCGAAGAGCCGCTGAAGCTCCAGCTGTAGGAGGTGAGGGGCGCTCCGCTCTGGCTGGTGCTGCCCAAAGCATCGAAGGTCACCGTGGCGAAGTCACCGTAGGAGAAGATCGGGCTCACGTTGCAGCGAGCGATAGGAGGCTGACTGTCGCAATAGTCCTGGATCATCGGCTCGGCGAACAACTCTAGATCTTCGAGAGCATCATCGATCCGGGCCACGCTCCGTGCGATGGCGTCGTGTCCCTGATTGAAGTACTGCTGGAAGAACCAGCCATTGTTGAAGACCGGGGCCTGGGCACCGAAGCCGGTTCGCTGAGCGGCAGACCAGGCTACGGGAATGTCGAGGAAGGGGTCGATGGTCTCCCCACTGACGAAGTTGTACACGAGCAGTCGATTCCGGTTGGGGAAGTGCCCGAAGTAGTCGAATTCGTAAGGTCGGAAGTTCGGGTTGAGAGGGTTGATCAGCCGCGCCCCCAGAACCCCCAATTCTCCCTGCCGGCTATTGAGCACCGGGTCGAAGAGGTGAACGATGAGCGGAACGTCGGGAAAGTCTCGGCGGAAGCGTTCGGCCAGATGGAGCATCAGGGCGCCCCCGCGACTATGGCCCGCCAGGTAGACCGACTTTAGATTTGAAGCGAAGAATTTCGTCTGGAGCCACTCGTAATGGGCATCGGCGATTTCATCTTTGTTGTTGAGCGTGAAGTCGAGATTGAAACGTGCATCGAAGGCAAGGCCCGCGAAGGTATTGATCGGATCGCGATGTCCTTCGCTGAATAGCCGGAAGGCGAGGGAACGCTGGTCGACGGTCCTCCAATGCTCCTCATCCCTCCTGTCAAAGCCCGCTTTGAAATCGTTAGGTTGACCGGTGATTAGATTGAAGTCGCCCTGTCTGAATTGCTGACCGGCGCTGAGATAGACCAAATGCTCGACAGAGGCTCGAGGAGGCTCTACATAGCGAGAGATAAAGGTCTCTTTCTGCTTTTCTCCTCCGACATTGTTGTTTTCCCAAGCTTGGTATTCAGACTGGGTATGGCCGAAGCAGATCAACGGGCCGCCGGTGCAAAAACGCACCTTCTCGACCAGCGTCTGAGTGCCCTGGGCGGCGAGCTCGGCGGGGGTGGCTGTCCAGGCAGCCATGGCAAGGAGGAGGGCAAAGAGTAGGTGGTGCAATTTCAAGTTGTGACTCCCTAGGGATCATTGAGCTTCCCGACCGGCCAGGGCCGGTCGAGTGAGTGGAAGTGTGGGGGGAGGTAGCGGAGAGGAGGCAGCGGAGAAGAGTGCTGGGAAGGGTATTCCGTAACACATCGATAATAAATTGTAGTACTTGATTACTGTGGATTTCTAGCTATTCAGCAAGGAGGCATAGGCCAGCGCACCCGAGGCACCTGGCCTTATACGAAAGCCAGTTCCTCTCCCGGCTCGACAGAGCGGACTCAACTCGGCTTCGGCGATGGGATAACTCTCAGCCACTGACGCCGGGACCGCGGCTCTCGCTTATTGCAGCGGGTAAGAACGTTGAGGTTCAGGTCTGTCATCCCAGCGCGTTGTGAACAAATTTGCTGATCGATACCGCTATCCGCTTCAACAAGATCCTCTGGGCCGTTCTCTTTCGAGAAATTGCGCCGTCTGCCGAGCAAGGATCCTGGCCTGAGGTGATGTGCGCACTCCAGCTGGCAATGTCCCGACTGATAGTTCTACAACCCGTCCTCTGCCCTCATCTGCCCCTCCTGCTAACGCTACGCCGGGGAGTGAGGCGCGTGCCTTCTCGGATGCTTCGCTCCTGATGCCCAAGCCTGGGGACGAGAGACGAGAGGCCGGCGGTTTGCTCTAGGACGGCCGGCGCCTAGGGCCATTGGTCTGCCGATCTCACCGTCTGGCGGCGGGCTGGGATATCCTGACGATCACCCACTCTTTGTACTGCCTACCCTCGGACCTCTCCCGCTCATCAGCCAGCGGGTCTGGGGGCGCTTCGTTCTCGTCCGACCGCCTTTTCCAATCCATTGAGCCAGCTTCACCGCATATCCCCTGGAGATACATCCCCTGGTGATATCTCCCGTGATATCTCCTCGGGCAACGACAGCCACCACAGGGTAGACCTGCTCTTCCTCCACGGTCTCGGGGGAGATCCCTTCGCCACCTGGCGCCACGGGGACGACGAATCCACGTCGTGGCCTCATTGGCTAGCGGAGGAATTTCCCGACGTCGCGGTGTGGACGTTGGAGTACGCCGCCAGCCCGACCACTTGGGCCCGATGGAAGCGAGCGCCGTGGAAGTGGTTCAGTCGCGAGGCCGTGATGGCCGACCACAGCCAGTCGCTGCCGGATCGCGCCGGCGAGGTGCTGAACCTGATGGTGCAGAAAGGGTTCGGGCAGCGGCCGCTGATCTTCGTGGGCCATAGCCTCGGGGGCCTGCTGACGAAGCAGATCCTGCGCACCTCGAAGGACTCCACCAACGCCCGGGCGCAGCGGGTGGCCCAAAGCGCCCAGGCCGTGGTCTTTCTCGGCACACCCCACAGCGGAGCGACCCTCGCGAGCCTCGCGGATCGCTTCCGCATCGTCTTCGGCACCACCGTGAGCATCGAGGATCTGCGGGCCCACGATCCACATCTCGGCTCCCTCCACAATTGGTATCGCAACCACGCCCCAGGTCTCGGTATCCGCACCATCACCTATCTCGAGAGCCAGGCGACGGCGGGGTTGGTGACGGTGGTAGATCGCACTTCGGGGCATCCGGGGGTTGGGGAGGACCCGACGATCCTGGACGAGGATCATCTCAGCCTCGCGAAGCCCCGCAAGCCAGATGATGCGGTCTGTCAAAGCGTCCGGGAGCTGCTGCAGGGAGCTCTTCAAGCAGAGGCCGCCGGCGAGAACACCGTCGTGCGCGCTCCAAATGCCCCCGAACGTCCTTACGCCAGCACGCAGCTGGATGACCACGCTCCGCGCGTGCTCTTCGGTCGCGAGGCGGAGTTGGCAGCGCTCGACGAGGCTTGGGAGGCGCGGAAGCTAAACATCTACACGCTGGTGGCCTGGGGAGGAGCGGGGAAGACCTCGCTGGCGTTTCATTGGGTGCAGACTCGCTTCGCGGCGAAGGAGCCATCGTGGCCCGGCGTCGAGCGCTACTTCGACTGGAGCTTTTACAGCCAGGGGACCGGCGAGAGCCGGCAGACCTCCGCCGACCTATTCATCGCCAAAGCCCTCGCCTTCTTCGGCGACCCCGATCCGACCGAGGACGGCCCGCACGAACGAGGGGAGCGGCTGGCCGGGCTGATTCGCCAGCACCGGACGCTGCTGATCCTCGACGGCATCGAGCCGCTGCAGTACCCGCCGGGCGACCCTCAGGCCGGGCGGCTGAAGGACTCGGCGCTGGAAGCGCTGCTGCGGGAGCTTGCCGCTGATAATCCCGGCCTGGTCGTCATCACCACCCGGGAGCACCTAAAGAACCTCGGAAAACACGCCACCATCGAGGAGCAGAAGCTCGACAAGCTACCGCGGGACGCGGCGGTCGCCCTGCTGCGACATCTAGAGATCGTCGGCACGGAGGAGGAGCTCCACGAGGCTTGGCGAGACGCCGGCGGTCACGCGCTAACCCTCAGCCTGCTGGGACGCTATATCGCAGACGCCTACGAAGACCGCGACATCCGCCACTACCGCGAGGTGAACTTCGAGGAAGCCGATCGGGAGCGCCAGGGTCGCTCGGCCTTCAAGGTGATGATCGCCTACGAGCGCTGGCTGCAAAGCGGCGGACCGGCGCGCCAGCGTGAGCTGGCCGTGCTGCGGCTTACTGGTCTCTTCGACCGGCCGATGGCGAAGGGTTGTCTTGAGGCCCTGCGGGCGGAGCCGTCGATTCCGGGGTTGACCGGCGCGCTGGTGCAGCTGTCGCCGCAGCAGTGGAACCTCGCGGTGAAGCGCCTCAGCGAGGTGGAGCTGCTCTCGGTCTCGCCCGACGCCATCGACGCCCACCCGCTGATTCGCGAGTACTTTGCGGTGCAACTACAGCAGGAGCAGCCGGAGGCGTTCCGGGCGGCCCACTCGCGGCTCTTCGATTTCTTGTCCGAAGTCACGCCGTACCGTCCGGATAGCCTCGACGGACTGGCCCCGCTCTACGAAGCCGTAACCCATGGCTGCCTCGCCGGACGACACCAGGAGGCGTGCTATGAGGTCTACGTCGACCGCATTCTCCGCGGCATGGGCAGCGACGGCAACTACAGCACCTTCCAACTCGGGGCGATCGGTGCCGACCTCGCGGCGGTGGCGGCGTTCTTCGATCGGTCGTCCTCTGGGCCGTGGAGCCAGGTGTCGGCGAACCTGAGCGCTGCTAATCAGGGCTGGCTGCTGAACGAGGCCGCATTCCGCCTGCGTGCCCTCGGTCGCTTGACCGAAGCGCTGCAGCCGATGCGTGTGTCTGGGGAGATGGATGCTAAGGCTGTTGAGTGGAAAGGCGCTGCGATCAGTTATAGCAACCTGAGCGAGCTGGAGTTGACGCTGGGCCTGCTGCCGGAGTCCGTGACCGACGCTCGCCAGTCGATTAGCTATGCCGACCAGAGCGGCGATGCGTTCGATCGAATGGTAAATCGGACTACGGCGGCGGAGGCCTTACACCAGTGCGGCCAGCGGGCCGAAGCCGGCACCCTCTTCGCCGAGGCCGAAGGAATGCAGCAGGAGAGGCAGCCGCACTTCAACCTGCTCTATTCGCTGCGAGGCTTCCAATACTGCGACTGGCTGTTGGCTCCCGCCGAACAGGCCGCGTGGCAGCAGGTGCTCCATCAGCCATTCTCCAATTCGAAATCTCAGATCTCCGAGGGCCTTGCTGAGGTCGAACGCCGCGGAAACAAGATGTTTGAATGGCGGTTACCCGGGGACTCCCTCCTCGACATCGCCCTTGATCACCTGACGCTCACTCGGGTCGGGCTGGTGCGGGCGATCCTGGCAAATCCGCTTCCGCAACCGACGCTCGACCTGCCGCACATCGCCGACGCCGTTCACGGCCTCCGCGCCGCAGGAACGACACACGAACTTCCGCGGGCCCTCTTGACCGCCTCGCTCTACTACTTCGTTCGTGGTGAGCATGACCTCGCCGAGAAGCATCTGGCGGAAGCTCAACAGATCGCTGAGCGGGGACCCATGCCGCTCTTTCTCGCTGATATTCACCTGAACCGGGCCCGCTTCGGCTTGGCAACCTCCGACCGTTGGGGTGGCTACGACCCAGCCACCGAGCTCAAAGCCGCCCGCGAGCTGATCGAGAAACACGGCTATGGCCGGCGGATGGAAGAGCTCATCGACGCCGAACGCAGCAGGGATGCGGCACTGGGCAATGGGGCGTAGCGGCCGGAGCATGCTTCGAAGGCACAACTAGGGCGAGTCTGTTCTACAACCCAAAACGCTCCGAGAAGCGGCAGGTGCCTACCGTTGCGGCGCTTGCGCGACCGGGGTAGATTTCCGCCTGGCCCATTCCCGAGTACACCTGGACTGATTGTTGGTTGGGCGAACATCCCCCTGCTATCAAGAGGCCGGAAAGCATTTTCGCAGTCTTTCCGGCAGGCTGATCCAAACCAGCCCAACATGGAGCTCCCTTGCCTGATCTAATCGACCTTCAAGCCCGCATCGCACAGTTCGCCGCCGCTCGCGACTGGGAGCAATTCCACTCGCCGAAGAACCTGGCGATGGCGCTTTCGGTCGAGGCAGCTGAGCTCCTGGAGCATTTCCAGTGGCTGACTGAGCGGCAGTCGCGTGAACTGACGCCCGAGAAGGTTGCTGCGGTCGAAGCGGAGATGGCGGATGTATTCATCTACCTGCTGCGCTTGAGCGACAAGCTCGGCGTGGATTTGATGGCGGCGGCTGATCGCAAGCTTGCCGCTAACGCCGAGAAATACCCGGTTGCCAAGGCGAAGGGCAACGCGAAGAAGTACACAGAGTTCGACGAGTGATCGTCTACGCCGAAACGAAGGCCGGCTTCCGCGACCACGTTCGCAGCAACGAGATCGACTCGAAGATTCTGGCAGGGTTCAAGCGGCATCTCGGTCATTCCACTGGGGAGTCGGAGATTGCGTCGTGGCGCAACTCTTTGAACTACATGAGCCACGTGCTCGATGAACCCGAGATCCCGGACGATGCCGGGGTGCTGATTGAATACCAGATCCCCCAGACGGCCAAGCGGGTGGACTTTATCGTCACCGGGAAGGGCGATTCCGGGCGTGGCGCGATGGTGATCGTCGAGCTGAAGCAGTGGCAAGAAGTGGAGCTGAGTCCCAAGGATGGGATCGTCACCACGTTCATCGGCAAGAACAATCGGGAGGTGCCTCACCCGTCCTATCAGGCGTGGACTTACGCCGCCTTGCTTCGCGACTTCAACGAGACCGTCCAGACCGAAGAGGTCGAGCTGCGTTCGTGCGCCTATCTCCACAACATGGGGCCGAACTCGGTCATCGGCCACGAGCACTACCGCGAGTATCTCGATCGGGCGCCGTCGTTCATTCGCCCCGACCAGGCGAAGCTCACCGAGTTCATCCGGCGGTACATCCGCAAGGGGGACAACGGTGAGCTGATGTACCGCATCGAGAAGAGCCAGATCCGCCCGTCCAAGAGCTTGGCGGATGAGGTGGTGCGGATGCTTCAGGGCAATCAGTCGTTCGTGATGGTAGATGACCAGAAGGTGGTGTTCGAAACCGCGCTGGACCTCGCAGAACGGGCGACCGTCAAGAAGAAGCACGTGCTGCTGGTCGGGGGCGGGCCGGGGACCGGCAAGTCGGTGGTGGCGATCAACCTGCTCGCGCGCCTGTTGGAAAAGCAGGTGAACGCACGCTACGTGACCCGCAACGCCGCGCCGCGCGCGGTTTACAAGGCCGAGCTGACAGGCACGTTCAAGAAGTCACGTATCGACAACCTCTTCTCCGGGTCGGGATCCTTCACGGGGAGTGAGCCGAATGATTTCGACGCCCTGATCGTCGACGAGGCCCACCGGCTCAACGAGAAGTCCGGGCTCTACGGAAACCTTGGCGAGAACCAGGCTAAGGAGCTGATCCGCGCGGCCAAATGCTCGGTTTTCTTCCTCGACGAAGACCAGCGCGTAACTTGGAGGGATATCGGCACGGCGGAAGAGATCGAGAGGTGGGCCGAGCGTGCCGGGGCGACCGTGACCAAGCTCGAGCTGCAGTCTCAGTTTCGCTGCAATGGCTCCGACGGGTACCTCGGGTGGCTCGATAACGCTCTCCAGATTCGCCCGACGGCGAATGAAGACCTGGGCGGGATCGCTTATGACTTCCGGGTGGTGCGGGATCCCAACGCGTTGATGGAGTTGATCGAGGAGCGGAACCAGGAGAGCAACCGAGCCCGTGCCGTCGCCGGCTATTGCTGGGATTGGGTGACGAAGAAGCGCGCCCCCGACTCGTACGACATCGTCATCGAGGAGTTCAGGTTCAAGCGGCGCTGGAACCTCGACAAGGACGGAAGCTTGTGGATTCGTCAGCCCAACTCCGTCGCCGAGATCGGCTGCATCCATACCTGCCAAGGCCTCGAGCTCGACTACGTCGGTGTGATCATCGGGCCCGATCTGGTTGTCAGAGATGACCAGGTGGTGACCAATCCCTTGGCCCGTTCGTCGATGGACAGCTCGATTCGCGGCTACAAGACGGCGCGCAAGGCCGATGCGGAGGCCGCGGATCATCGGGCCGAGATGATCATCAAGAACACTTACCGCACCCTGATGACGCGGGGACAGAAGGGCTGTTACGTCTACTGCACCGACGACGAGACGGCGAAATATCTCGAAACCAGGTCGCAAGCGATCGAGCCCATCAGCTGGCCAATCGCGCGTCCGGCCGCCCCGGTTGCCGCGAAGCCTCGGTTCGAAGGGCTGAACCTGCGACTTCTGCCGACGGACGAAGTCCGCCCCTTCAAGAATTGCGTGCCGGCATTCGACCTGAGCGTCGCTGCTGGTGATTTCGAGCCGAGCGCTGCAGAAGACTGCGAGTGGGTCGAGCTGCCCGAGGACTTTGCGCACAATCCGGGGCGTTTCGTCGCGCGGGTCGTTGGCGAGTCGATGAATCGAGTCGTTCCCAACGGTTCGTGGTGCTTGTTCAAGCAGGATCCGGGAGGGTCGCGCAACGGCAAGATCGTGCTGGTCGAGCTGCTGGATGGGACCGATTCCGACACGGGGGGTAGCTACACGATCAAGCGCTACCGCAGCGAGAAGGTCACCGATCAGAACGGCTGGCGCCACCAGCGAATCGAGCTCAGCCCTGAGTCTCGGGACCCCGACTACCGAAAGATCGTGCTCGAGGGCGACGGAGCCGAGGCTTTTCGGGTCATCGGGATCTACGTGGCGACCATCGCCTAGCCAATGGTGTTGCCCGAGAGCTTCAAGCCTAGTACTCCGTCGATAGGTCGAAGCCTACGTTCGCAACGGGACCAAGCTGCTTGAAGCCCGAGTCCTCAGACCCGAGCTTCCAATCCATCGTCTTCGAGGACGTGGAGGAGGGCGGGCTGAAGGTCATCGCCGAGCTGGTCGAGGTGTTTAGAAGCAGGCTCGCAGGGGCCGGTTGGTGGGCCCGCGGGCGGCACTGTGATCTTAGCGGCACTGCGAACCGGGGCTACCGACGTAGCAGGTCTAGGTTCTCTTCTCGTCAGGTAGCGTGTCGTCGAAGATCCACGCTTTCAGCAGCGAGTCACGATCACGTTCGGCGGTGGGCCACTCTCCATCGTCGCCGCCCGGCCTAGGATGGCGAGACGAAGAGGGCGGCGGTCATGGCTCGGGCCGTGATGTCAGTGTGGCTCGGTGGAGGGATCGATGACCTTCAGACCCGAGAATACCCGGCGATAGAACCCTCGATCCCGAGTCAGGAGGGCGTCCGCCTGATGTTGGCCGTGCGCTCCGACGAGAAAGTCCGCGACGACCCGGTCCCTCCGGGCCGATCGGGGCTCCATGCAGTAGCTTCTCCACATTTCGCCGCCGGCCTCCGCTGTCGAGGGGAGGAGAGGATCGAAGCGGGCGCCCAGGAGCTGCATGGCTTCTTGGAAGGATAATGCGTCCGGGAAGTTGGCTCTGACTTCGCTCCAGACCACGCCACAGACCAGAAGCACACCGGCGTTGTAGGCTCGACGCAGTGCCCGGCGAGAGCGCTCGCCATGCTCTCGGTTCGCTGCCAGGACATCGAGCAGCACCGAGGAGTCAACAGCTGTCTTCATTCGGCTATAGGCCGCGGTCCACGCATCGCATCGAGGACATCGTCGACCGAGTCCTCCAATTCGAGGACTCCGTAGAGCCGGTCGACCGGATGGTCCGCGGACTGTCCTTTACGTAGCAGAACTCCCCCTTCGCAGAGCTCGAACTCGACCTTGGTCCCCGGAGCAAGACCGAGCTCGGAGCGCACGGCCGCCGGAACGGTGACCTGACCTTTGCTGGAAATCGTGCTTTTCATAAGTAAAGCGTAGCGCGCTTTACTTTTGACATCAAGAAAGCGATTGGGGAGATCGCTTGCCAGAGTTTGAAGAGCACAGCGTTTGGATTCGATGGTTTTGCCTCCGCGGTGGCCGCCAGGCTTGTCAGCCTCTAACGTCTCTAGACTTCATCCATCTGGCCCTGTGGTTCGACGACAACAGCTGAAGGACATCGCCGAACTGGTCGAGGTGCTGGGATAACGATCTCAGAGGCTCTCTAGACCCAGTCTTGAGAGGCTAAATCCCCGCCCCCTCCCGCCCCTCAAGGCCCCGAGGGCCGGAAAGCAATGGCCCGAGCCGCACCGGTGGTGGGAATGGTGATGTCCTGGGAGAGAGTCAGCTGACTTTGGGTCACTTCGATGAGGTAGAGACGGTAGCCTTCGTCCCCGATGCCTAGGGCCGCGCGGCGATGGGGATCGACGGCAAAGGCGATGGCGGTGCCTTTGACGCCGGGGCCTGCGGCTTGGCCGACGGCTCCTTCGGTGACCAGCGAAAGGCGCGGCGGCTGGGCGCCGAAGACCGCCGCTGCCGGCTCGGGGCCGATGACGGCGAGGCTGAGGGCGCCGAGCTGGGAGGGGAGGATGGCCTGCAGGAGGCCGTTGGGGGTGATGCGGTAGAGGGCGTTGGTGGTGGAGACGGCGCGGAGATCGTCGCCGAGGTAGCCGACGCTGAGGACGGCCTCTCGCCGGTCCCGATTCCAGTCCTGCGCCAGCTCCGGAGCACCCAGGGCGCCATCGGTGACGTCCCATTCATAGACGAAGAGGCGGTGCTCGTTCTGGCTTACGGTAGCGGCCGAGAACACGGCGTCGAAGGCGGCGGTGATGCGGCTGCCGTCCGGCGACCAGGCGATGCTGGGGGCGGAGATCGACCAGCCGGCGGGCATCTGCAGGGGAACGCTTTGCAGCGGTTGGGAGACGCCCTGGAGCCGGACCCAGAGGTAGTAGGGGCCGTTGCGCTGGAGATTCGTGCCCTGGACGAGGAAGGCGAGATCTTCGTCGGAGCCGGGGCGGAAGGCCACTCGGCGGAAGGGGTTGGCGAAGGAGGGGTAGCTCAGCAGGCTGGTGCCGTCGTTGGCGTGGACGACGGTGACGCCGAAGTTGTCGAGGACCGCCAGCTTCTCGCCGGCGGAGTTGTAGTCGAGATCCCGAGGCCGGTCGAAGTCGACCTGCCAATCCATCGCGCCGTCGAAGCGGTGTACGCGCACCTCGTTGCCGTCGACGAGGGCGACCTGGGAGCGGCTACCCGAGAGCCGCACGGTGCTTTGGCAGGTGCTGCCCTCGGCGCTGAAGGTGACGGTGGTGTCGCCGGAAAGGAAGGTCTCCGGCCGGTCGTCGAAGATCGGTACCGGCAGATTGCAGGCCCCGGTGGCGGAGGCGACGAGCTCGTCGGCGATGCGGGGGTCCGTTGCGGCGATCTCTTGCTCCCCGGGTTCGAGGGCGATCTCCACCGACGCCGGACAGGTGAGCACCAGATCGCCATCGGCTACCGCCAGCGGGTGGGTGAGGCGCGCGCTGCAGCCGTTGGTGCTGCCGGCGTCGACGACCAGGTCGTGGATGCCGGCGTCCAGTGCAGGAATTGGGATCTCGAGGTTCGAGGGATCGGCGCTGCAGGGGCCGCAGAGCAGCTGCGGCGGGCCACCGTCGAGGCTGTAGGTCACGGCGTCCACCGGCAGTCCGCCGGATTCGACGTGGACGGAGAGGGTGAGCTCTTGCCCCTGGGGCAGGCACACCGGCGGTGCCGGGTCGAAGGCGGTGGTCAGCGGAACGGTGGTGCCGGAGCCGGCGTCGATGTCGAGGCAGACGCCGTGGACAGCGCCGCAGGCGAGCTCGCCGACGGCCGGCAGCGAGCGAGTCTCGAAGGTGAGCAGCGTGTCGCTGGAGCCGTTGAGGAAGCGCACCTGCGGCCGCACCGGATAGCGAATGCCCTCTGGAAGGGTCAGTCGAACCTGGGCTTGGGGACTGCTCTCCGCCGTCGTCCGGGGGGTGCCCGTCGACCAACCGCGAGCGCGGTAGGTGACGTTGGGAATGGCGGTTTCAGCGCTGGTGATGGAGGTTAGATTGAGCACCTCGAGCTCCGGCGCGTAGAGGGAGCCGTCGTTGGGACGAACCCGCAGCTCCGCCTCGATCTGCCCGAAGCACACGCTCTGCTGGGGGATCGCCAGGGGCGGCTCATCGGCGCTGGACGGCCCCACAACGTAGTGCAGATCCTGGTCCAATTCGACCCGTACCGATTGGCGGTAGTCGGCGTCGTCGCCGAGCTCCAAGCGCAGGCTGGTGACCTCCCAGGGAGTGGGGCGGGCGTCGCTGCCGTCCAGGCTGTCGCCGACGGGGCTGAGGCCCGCCAGCAGGAGCTGGTAGTCGAGCTCGGCTCGCTCTTGTTGGGGATCGTAGGACCCCGCCAAGCGCCCAAAGCTGCGGCCGCCGTAGCCGCTGCCGCCATCCTCGACCACCGCCACATCGTCGTCGCCGCGGGCTTCCAGGGTGGTGCTGAGGTTGTTGATGGAAAGCGAGGTGATGGGCTGATTGAGCAGCCGGTCGAGATCCGTGAAGCCGCCGGGATCGACCAACACGACTCGCCCTGAGGCCTCCCGTGGGCGCACAACAAAGGTGGTGTCGAGATCCGTCGTCGCGCCGGCGACCACCTCCACGACGCCGTTGGCTCCTCCCTGGAAGGGCAGGCGCAGCAGCTGATCGCCGCCGGCGATGACCGCGCGGCCCTCGAGCTCCCAATCGCCTTCTACCAGACCTTCGAAGATCCAGAAATCTCCGGCTTCGTCGCGATCCGGCGCGTCGCCGGCGCCGAAGGTGGGAGGGAAGACCGCGCCGAGAAAGCCGCCGCCGAGGGCGGAGCGGGGTCGCACGTAGGCGCTGTGTTCGCCATAGCCGGCGATGTCGAAGAGCCCCGTGAGGTCGCCGGCGTTGCGCTCTACCGGTACGTCGACATCCACCGGCACCGAGGCGCCGCAGGCCGCGGCGGGAATCTCCACCACGGCGGCAAAGACCGCCGACCCGGTGTCGGGATCGAGGGGAAAGCCGCTGGCGCCGCTCACCGGCGTCGCGGCGCAGCCCACCTGCACCTGCAGCGCCGCCCCGGAGCGGGCGAGCACCGACACCCCCGCTCCCGCTCCCGTCAGCTGAGTCTTGGTGAACGGGTTGGATCCGCTGCGGGCCTGGAGGTCGTAGCTGCCGAGGCCGGCGATTTCCTCCACCCCGATCTGCGCTGCGCAGCCGATGGGTTCTTGTAGATCGGCGAGATCGGTGGCGGAGCCCACCAGGCGGACGTTCAGCTCGAGCAGCGCCGGGCATTCCTGCAGGTCGCAGCGCACTCCGGCGGGTTGATCCGCCGTCGGCAACACTCCGGCGCAGAGCTCAGACCACGGGGAGCCGGCGCGGCGGCTGCCGAAGCGATAGCGGGCTGCGCCCTGCAGCTGGACGGAATCGACTCCGAGCAGGAAGCTGCTGCCGCCGGCGCTCACCGGCACCGCTAGCTGGTAGGTGGCGGCCCGGTAGCTGGCGGCGGTGGGCTGGCTGTTGTCGGGAGCGTAGACCCCGCGGGCCACCGCAATGAACTGCCCTGGCGGATAGGCGCTGACGGTATCGTTGTTGCCGGTCAGGGGGTTGACGGGAGCATCGAGCACCGGATTGGCCGTGATGTGGGTGCTGGTGACGGGGGTCAGGTCGCTCCAGGTCAGATCACCGAACAGAGATCCGAGGATCACGTCGTCTTGGGCGATGGCCGCGGGAGCAAACCACAAAGCGAGGGCAAGAAATGGCAGAAAGGTGTAGCTGCGGCAGGGCCGTAGACGTCGATTCATCAGGCAGCTCCAAGAGGATGCAGGGTTCTCTGACAGTGCTCTGGCAGTGCTCTGGCAGTGCTCTGGCAGTGCTCTGGCAGTGCTCTGGCAGTGCTCTGCCGGGGCACAGAGAATTCCGGAGAGAGGGGGGCGGAGGAGTCTTTGGAGCATGGCTAGCTCGGATTGATTACCGTGAGAGACAACGGTCGTAGACGATTGCCGCCGCAAGACTTGCGAGGGAAGGCTACACAGACGAGAACCCGCGGTACGCCAAGAATGAGTGGGCGAAACGCGGGAGATGTCGGCAGATACGAGCCTCTCGGCCGGCTGCGGAGAAAAGGGCAAACTACTTGGAGGGTAGCACGCTAGGTTTTCAGAGCAGTCTGGGAAACAAACTCGCCGGAATCAGGGAGGAAGCGCTGAGCCAGCGATTGAATGCTCTAATCCGCGAAAGGCCGGCCTGATCCTCTGGGCTGGGAAAGCTGTTCAGGCCACCGTCTTCGAGGGCGTGGAGGAGGGGTAGTTGAAGGCCGTCGCTGGGCTGATCGAGGTGCTGGTATGACGATCCCAGAGGCGACCTAGATTCCGTCATGAAACGAGCTCCCTGGGATCAGCTGGGAGACCCGCTGGCGGCCGTGCGAGCTAGCGCCACTGCAAGTGAGCGATCGTGCGAGCTGGCGCCACCGCTGCCGCTGCCTCTCGATCGTCGTCGGGTAGTTCCTGAACTAGCTCAGCAGGTCGAATTCTATGGGGTAGCAGCGGCTCTGTGCCCGCTCTGTGCCCGTTCTGTGCCCGCTCCGTCGTCGCTCTGTGGTGCCACGGGATGCCGTTAAATATCTTATTAGAATAATGTAATAAATAGACATAATGATCTTGCTGCTTTAGACTTTTCGGGTATGGTAATAAGTTCTCATGATTTTGGATTATCTGTAACCATGAAGAGATTTCTGGAGACTGTGGGAGAGGGGGGGAGGGGCTTGTCTCAGCAGGTGATTTATCGTTTCCTGGGAAACGGTGGATGCCTCGCGGGGAGAAGAGCCTGCGGCGATCTGTGCCGCTGCCGCCAGGCCATCGCGGCGAGGTTGCAAGAACAGCGGCGCCAGCCGGAGGAGGTGGGATGAGCGATTTCAAAGGGCGGATCGCGGATCTCAGTCCCCAGCAGCTGGAGGCTCTGCGGCGTAAGTTGCAAAAGAAGAAGTCCAGCCCCGGTGGCGGTAAGGCCCCGGCGGCGGGCCTCAAGGCGGCGATCCCTCGACGCATCGGCGACGGACCGTGGCCCCTCTCTTACGCCCAGCTCAGCCTGTGGCTCATCGACCAGCTGGGAGCCCCCAGCGCCGCTTACCACATCCCCGTACAGGTCGATCTGAAGGGAGCGCTGGATCTGCCCCGGCTGGAGGCGGCTCTGGCTGCGGTGGTGGCGCGCCACGAGGTGTTGCGTACGGCCTACCGCCTGGACACCAGCGGCGAGGGCGGCAGTCTGCAACCTCAGCAGCACGTGTTGCCCGCGCCGCCCTCGACGACATCCCCGGCGGCTCGATCGCCTTGGACCTTGCCGGTGGTGGATCTCACGTCCCTGCCGAGCACTACGCAAGCCAGCATTGCCAAGGCGATGGCGGAGCTGACGGCAGCGGAGGCCCGCCGGGCCTTCGATCTAGAGAGCGGCGTCGTGGTGCGAGGGGTGGTGATGCGCGCCGCAGTGGCGGGACCGCAGGCGCAGCACCGCCTGCTCCTCACTCTGCACCACATCGCCGCCGACAACTGGTCCGTCACCCTGCTGATGCAGGAGATCATGGCCCACTACAACGGCTCCGCCGCGCCGACCTCGCTGCTGCCTTTGCCGGTGCAATACGCCGACTACACCCTCTGGCAGCGCCGCTGGCTGGAGGAGGGAGCCCTGGAGGAGCAGCTCCGGTACTGGCGCCGGCAGCTGGAGGGCGCGCCTCCCCGCCTCGAGCTACCGACGGATCGACGGCGTCCCGAGCGCCCCTCGTTCCGCTTCGGGCGCCTGCCTTTCCGGGTACCCAAGGGTTTGACCGACGGCCTGCGCAGCCTGGCTCAGGAGGAGGGCGCCACCCTCACCATGGTGCTGCTGGCGGCCTTTTACGCTCTGCTGGCTCGCTATACGGAGCGCGCTGATCTGGTGGTGGGCACGCCGGTGGCCAATCGCCGCCGCCCCGAGCTGGAAGGCCTGATCGGTTTCTTCGTCAACATGTTGGTGCTGCGCTGCGGGGTGCGGCCGGGGGAGCCCTTCACGCAGCTGCTGGCGTCGGCGCGGGAGGCGCTGCTGGGGGCTCACGCTCATCAAGACCTGCCCTTCGAGCGCCTGGTGGAAGCCCTGCAGCCGGAGCGCGACACCAGCTACCAACCCCTCTTCCAGGTGCTCTTCAACGTCTACGATGGGGCGCTGCCTCCCTTTACCTTGGAAGGCCTGGAGGTGGCGGACTTGGAGGTCAGCATCGGTACCTTCCATGACCTGGACCTGCTGCTGGTGGCGGGTTCGGAGGGCTTGGAGGGCTACCTGCGCTACAACCTCGATCTCTTCGACGAGGCCACGGTGGAAGGCTTGGCGACCGCTTATAAGGGCATCCTGGGGGCGCTGCTGGTGGATCCCCGCCAGGCGGTGGCGAAGCTGCCTCTGCCGGATTCCCTGGCCCTCCAGGCGGCGGCAGCGCGGGAGCGGGACCGGCCCCTGCGGCTGGCCCTCAGCGCCACCTTTACCGCCGATCCTCTGGTGCCCATGCTGGAATTTTGGCTGGAGCAGCTGGGGCTGTTGGCGGAGGTGGCGGTGGCCCCCTACAACCAGGTCTTCCAGGAGCTGCTGGATCCCGCCAGCCTGCTAGCGGCCAACGACGGCATCAACCTCCTCTTCCTGCGCTTCGAGGATTGGGTGCGCTACTCCCCCGAGGCGGGGGACGATGGCAAGGCGCATGCGGGGGATACTGCCCAGCGTCTGGAGGCAGCGACGGCGGATCTGCTGCGGGCTCTGCCGGGCGCCTTGGAGAGGAGCACGGCTCCCTTCCTGCTGCTCCTGGGGCCGCCCTCGCCGGAATTTCGCGAGATTCACGACCGCTTGGCGACGACATTGCGGCGGGGCATCGCCGATCTTGCCGGGGTCTACCTGACCACCGATGGCGAATTGGCGGAGCTCTATCCGGTGGCGGAGCCCTTCGACCCCCATCGGGATGCCCTGGGGCACATCCCCTATCGGGATCCCCTCTTCGCCGCCGCCGCCACTCTCTTCGCGCGGCGCATCCATGGTCTGGTGCACCCTCCGGCGAAGGTGCTGGCGCTGGATTGCGATCAGACCCTGTGGCGGGGAGTGGTGGGAGAGGACGGCCCGGAGGGCGTGGTGCTGGAGTCTGGGCATCGCTGGCTGCAGGAGTGGGCCGTGGCGTGCCAGCAGCAGGGGGTGCTCCTCTGCCTGGTGAGCAAGAACGAGGAGGCGGATGTCTTCGCCGCCCTGGACCAACGCTCCGACATGCCCCTGAAGCGCGAGTATCTGGCGGCCCACCGCATCGGCTGGGAGGCCAAGTCCGCGGGCATCGCGGCCCTGGCGCAAGAGCTGAGCCTGGGTCTCGATAGTTTTGTCTTCGTGGACGACAACCCGGTGGAGTGCGCCGAGGTGCGGGCCGCCCTGCCGGCGGTGACGGTGGTCCCCTTGGCGCAGGATCCTGCCGACATCCCGGACCAGCTGCGCCATCTGTGGCCCCTGGATCGACTGCGGGTGACGGCGGAGGATAGGAAGCGGACGGAGCTCTATCGGCAGAACGCCGAGCGCCGCCGCCTGGAGGTAGAGACCACCTCCTTCGGGGATTTCCTGGAGAGCCTCGCCCTGGAGGTGGTGGTGGCCCCGCCAACGGCGGAGGAGATGCCCCGGGTGGCCCAGCTGACCCAGCGCACCAATCAATTCAATGCCTCCACCGTGCGCCGCGAGGAGGGGGAGTTGGGTCGTCTGCTGGCGGCGGGGGAGCTGGAAGCCCGAGCCGTGCGGGTGAAGGATCGCTTTGGCGATTACGGTTTGGTGGGACTGGCCCTCTTCCGGTCGCAGGGCGGAGAGCTCGTGGTGGATACCCTGCTGCTGAGCTGCCGGGTGCTGGGCAAGGGGGTGGAGCACCGCCTGCTGGCCACCCTTGGTGGGGAGGCCCGGGCGCGAGGGCTGAAGGAGGTTGCGGTGCCTTTCCGGCCCACCGAGCGCAACCGGCCCGTGCGCCTCTTCCTGGATTCCGTCACCGCTTCCCTGGACGATGTGATGGCCGGCGGAGTGGTGGCAGGCGGGGCGACGGCAGCCGGGGTGATGGTACCGCCGGAAGCGGCAGAGCACACCTTCCGCTGGCCTGCGACGGCGTTAGCGGAGCTGAGCTTTGAGCCGCAGGCCGCAACGGCGGCGCCTTCTGCTTCGGTCGCGCTGGATGAGACTGCGGCACTCGCCTCCGGTCTGGCCCCCGAGCGATTGGCGGAGATCCTGGGCCCCCTGCGGGATCCGGAGACCGTGGTTGCGCGGGTGACCCAGCGGGGCCTGCGACGGCGAGGCGGCGAGGCGGGGCTATACGTGGCGCCCCGTACGCCTCTGGAGGAGCGCATCGCGGGGATTTTTGCCGCCGTGCTGGGGCTCGATCAGGTGGGGGTGCAAGATTCCTTCTTCCGCCTTGGCGGCCATTCCCTGTCGGCCACCGCCGCCGTGGCCCGGTTGCGGGAGGAGCTGGGGTTGGATTGGTCCCTCCAGGCCCTGTTCGAGGACCCCACCGTGGAGGCGCTGGCCCAGCGGGCGCGGTGGGAATGGGTGGAGGCCGCCGCGGCCCGCGACGCCGCCGCTCTGGAGCGGGAGCTGGCTCAGCTGACGGGGCTGTCCGACGGGAAAGTACAGGAGCGGCTGTGGGAGGAATTCCCCGCTGCCGCCGGGTAAGGCAAGGCGATGGAGCCCCTACTCCAGGGTGCACCCCTCGCCATAGGAGCCCCGGCGGCGACTGCGGGCCAGGCGTCCCGATACTGGCAGCGGCGCCTGGAAGGGGCGGGTCGTCCGGACCTGCCGCGGGATTTTCGATCTCCGACCCCGGATATCAACGATCTCACCGAGGCTGCTGACTTCGTCAGAGTCAGTGTCGAGGTGAGTCCACCCCCCGAGATCGAGGGGATCCCCCTCTTCTTCCTGGTGGCCTTCGAAGTTCTGCTGTATCGCTTCAGCGCCGGGGACGAAACCCTGGTCGCGGCAAGGAATGCGGGGAGGGCGGGGGTATCCACTGCCCTCATCGCCCCCTGGTTGCCGCTGCGGGGTCGCCCGGACGGCGAGCTGCCCTTCGACGAATATCTGGAAGCCCGGCGTCGGGAAGTCGGGGAGGACGGAGGGTACTGTGCCGTTTCCCCGGACGTTCTGGAGGAGGTGGTGGGCTGGATGGATGTCGCTTTTTGGGCGGGGCAGGAGGGTGCGACGCTCCCCGAGACTGGTCGCCAATGGGCGCTGGCGCTGAGGGTCTCCCGCAGCTCTGGCTCGACCGGGGCAGAACGGTGGCAGGGGACCGTCCTCGGCGCTCGGAACACCTTCGAAGAGTCGACGGTGCGGCGTCTGGCGCACAGCTGGCAGACTCTACTGGCGGGTCTGGCGGCGGATCCCACCGTATCTCTGGGGCGGCTGCCGCTGCTGACGGCGACGGAGCGTTCCGAGCTGTGGGCCGACGGCCGTCCGACCGAGCGCTTCGCCCCGGGAGAGCCGCTGCATCAGCGCTTTGCCGCTCAGGCGGGTGCTCGCCCCTGGGCTGTGGCCCTCACCTGGGAAGGGGGGCAGTGGACCTACCAGGAATTGGAGAGCCGGGCGAATCGGCTGGCCCATGGCCTGCGGCTGCGGGGCGTCGAGCGAGGGACCCCCGTGGGGCTCTTTGTGGAGCGCGGGCCGGGGGTGGTGCTGGGCATCCTCGCCATTCTCAAAGCGGCCGGGGGCTACGTTCCCATTGATCCTGGATATCCGGCGCAGCGGGTGCGCCACATTCTGGAGGATTGCGCCGCGCCGCTGGTGCTGACGGAGCGGGCCCTGGAAGAGCGACTGCCCGGAGATTTTTGGGGGGCGCCCCTCTTTTTGGAGGACGCGCCGGATCACTTCGCGGACCTGCCCTCGAGCCCTCCCGCCGTCCCGCTGACTTCGGAAGACCTGGCCTACGTGATCTACACCTCTGGGTCCACCGGGCGCCCCAAGGGGGTGCCCATCTCCCATGGCCGGGTGGGACGGCTCTTCGCCGCCACCGACGGAGTGATGGACACCGGCCCGGACGATGTCTGGAGCCTCTTCCACTCCTTCGCCTTTGATTTTTCTGTCTGGGAGATCTGGGGAGCTCTGCTCTACGGCGGGCGCCTGGTGGTGGTGCCCTATTGGGTCAGCCGCTCGCCGTCGGAAACCCTGGGGATGTTGGTGCGGGAAGGGGTGACGGTGCTCAACCAGACCCCCTCCGCCTTCCAGGCCCTGGTGGGGGCGGTGGAGACAGCGGCGCAGCCCCCTCGCCTCGCTCTGCGACGGGTGGTCTTCGGCGGTGAAGCTCTGGATCTGGAGAGCCTGCGGCCGTGGTTCGCCCGCTTCGGCGACGAGAGTCCCCGGCTGATCAACATGTACGGCATCACCGAGACCACGGTGCACGTCACCGTGCGGCCGGTGCTCCAGGAGGACCTCGACCGGGCCGCTGGCAGCATGATCGGGCGCCCGATGGCGGATCTAGGGGTGGCTCTGCTGGGGCCGGAGCTGGAACCCGTGCCCGGCGGAGCGCCGGGGGAGATCTGTGTTCGCGGCGCGGGGCTGGCGCAGGGGTATCTGAGGCGCCCTGCCCTCACGGCGCAGCGCTTCATCCCGGATCCCGCCGCCGCCGAGCCCGGGGGACGGCTGTACCGCTCCGGCGATCTGGCCCGGGCGTTGAGGGGCGGCACGGGGGAGCTGCAATACCTCGGGCGCATCGATCATCAGGTCAAGATTCGAGGCTTCCGTCTGGAGCTGGGAGAGATTGAGAGCGCCCTCGCCCGGCATCCAGCGGTGGCTGCGGCGGTGGTCCTGCTGCGCCAGGATGTGGGACCGGATCCCCAGCTGGTGGCGTATCTGGTGCTGCCACCGCCGACGGGAGCCGCGACCGGGGGAGGGGAAGGGGGTTCCCGGCTGGGCCATTCCGCCCAGGCCGCGGTGCGCACCGCCGGGGGATTGCCGTCGGTGATGGAGTGGCGAGAGTTCCTGGGGCGTTCCTTACCGCCCTACATGATTCCTGCCTTCTTCGTTCCTCTGAAGCACTTCCCCCTAACCGTCAATGGCAAGATCGACCGCCGCAGGCTGCCCCTGCCGGAGTTGCGCAGCGAGGCGGCGGTGGACGACCCTCCCACCACGGAATTGGAGCGCGCGCTGGTAGAGATCTGGGCCACCCACCTGGGAATTCCGGCGCTGGGGATTCACGAGGAATTCTTCGCTCTGGGGGGGCACTCCCTGACGGCCACGGCGGTAGTGGCGGAGGTGAGCCGCCGCTGGGGTGTGCCTTTCAGTCACCGCGATCTCTACGAGCATCCGACGGTGGCGAAGAGCGGCCGCCGCATCGAGGCGATGGAGGGCGAGGAGGCTGGCCTGCCGCCGTTGACGGCGGGGGGGTGGAAGGAAGGGGTGGCGCTGCCCGCTTCCCTCTCCCAGGAGCGACTGTGGTTTCTGGAGCGTTTGCAAGGGGAGAGCAACATCTGCACTTGCGCTTTGACTCTGAAAGGGGCTGTAGAGATCCCCTTGCTGCAGGCCAGTCTGGAGGTGCTGGTCCAGCGCCACGCGGCCCTGCGTACCTGCTTTGGCGTGCGGGATGGCGTGTTGCAGCAGATCGTTCACCCCCAGCTCCCCGGCGGCGGTGCCGTGCCCATGCCGGTGGTGGATCTATCGGGCCTGGCTTCGGGGGCGGCAACACCGGGGTCAGCAACATTGGAGATAGCACCACCGGGGACGGCCCGACCGGGGACGGCACCACCGGGTACAGTGGCGTCTCACACAGTGGCGTCTCACACAGTGGCGTCGGACACAGTGGCGTCTCACACAGTGGCGTCGGCGGCTCGGCTGCTGGAATTGCGGGATCGGGATCGACCCTTCGAACTAGAACGTCTGCCCTTGCTGCGGGCAACCCTGGTGCGGATGGGAGCAGCGGATCACTGCCTGCTGCTGACCCTCCACCACATGATCTTCGACGGCTGGGCGCTGCAGGTGGTGGCCCGGGACTTGGGGGAGCTCTATCAACGACGGCGCAGCGCTTCCCCAGTGCTGCTGGAGCCACTGGAGCCGCCGGAGTTCCAATATCCCGACTTCGCCCTTTGGCAGCGTCGCTGCCTGGAGGAGGGCGCCCTGGAGGAGCAGCTGGGCTTCTGGAGGCAGCGGTTGCGGGATCGGACCCGGGTGGTGGAATTGCCGGTGGATCACCCCGTGGACCCCGAGGCTGTCAGCCAGCTGGAGCGCCGCGCCCTGCTGCTGGAATCGGAGTTGACGGCACGCTTGCGGCAGTGCAGCCGGGAGGCGAATAGCAGTCTCTTTATGACCCTCTTCGCTCTCTTCCAGGTCTTCCTCCAGCGCTATACGGAGGCGGAGGATGGGGTGGTGCTGACGGTCACCGCCAACCGCAATCAGCCGGGGCTGGAGGGCCTGGTGGGTTTCGTGGTCAATACCCTGGCGCTGCCCCTCAGCCTAGGAGCTCTGGGAAAGGAGGACACCTTCCGGGATCTGCTCGGGCGGGTGCGTCGCTCCACCACCGAGGCCTTCCATCACCAGGAGGTGCCCTTCGAGGCCTTGCTGCGAGAGCTGCGCCTGGAGAGCACTCTGCTGCAATCCCGAGGGGGCGCCCCGGTTCTCTTCGTGCTCCAGAATGCCCCCGCTCCCCGCTGGTCCGTAGAGGGGGTGCATCTGACGGTGAGGGAGGTGGAGCAGGGGATGCGGGACGGCAAGCTGGGCTTGATCTTCTTCGTCTACGAAGAAGGGGAGCACCTCTCGGTGGAGATTTCCTACAACGCCGACGCCTTTGACGAAACCACCATCCAGCGCCTCTTGGGGCAGTACGAGCGTCTCTGTGAAGCGGCCGTGGCCGCGCCGGAAGCGCCCATCCGCGAGCTCTCTCCCCTCTGTACGGCGGAGCGCCATCAGCTCCTCTTCGAATGGGGGGGAGCTCAACGCGATCTGCCTGCGAATCTGCCAGGAGATCTGTTAGCGGATTTGCCCGCGGACCTGGCGGTGGGGGACGTGCGCTTGCTGGACGACGACCGCAACCCCGTGCCCATCGGTGCGCCGGGGCGACTATTCCATCGCCCTGGCTCGGGGGATCGCTGGCAGCTTCTTCCAGCGGCGGAGAAGACCTATCGCTATCGCGGGGATGGGCGTCTCGTGGCGGTGCCCACGGCGCTGGAGAAATCCCAGGAAAAGGTCGCGGCGGTGCATTCCCGGGAGCGGGCGGCGTCCCGCCGTTCTCGTCTGAACCCTGCGCAACGAGCCCAGCTGGCGGAGCGCCTCCGTCAGCTCAAATTGTCATCCCATCGGTCGCCCGCTAAGCCGCCGAGGAGCGAATCATGAGCGAACCCTCAAATCTTCTTTCCAAGGTTCTGGAATTGTCGCCGGAACGGCTGGAATTGCTGGCCCTGCGCCTGCGGGGAGCGAGTGTCGGGGCGGAACCATCCACCCGCATCCCCCTAGCGAAGCGGCCCGCGACGGGGGAGGCTCACTTTCCTCTCTCCTTCACGCAGGAGCGTCTGTGGTTCTTGGATCGACTGGAGCCAGGGATTGCGGCCTACAACGAGCCCAGCCTGCTGCGCCTGCGGGGGGAGCTGGATGAGGAGCGTCTGCGCCGCGCCGTGCAGGGGGTGGTGGCGCGCCACGAAATCCTCCGCACCACCTTCCGTCTGGGGTCGCTGGAGGGTGGTGAAACCGAAGGAGAGACGCCGGTGCAGGTGGTGGCTTCCGAGGGGGAGATCCCCTTGCCGGTGGTGGATCTGCGGGGGCAGGCGGATGGGGAAGCCGAAGCGCTGCGGCAGGCGATGGCCCTGGGCCAAGAATCCTTCCGCCTGGAGACCGGGCCGCTGCTGCGGCTGGCCCTCTACCGGGTGGCGGAGGCCGAGGCCCTGCTGCTGGTGGTGTTTCACCACATCATCGCCGACGGTTGGTCCTTCGGAATCTTCTTTCGTGAGGTGGCGGCGCTCTACCAGAATCCAAGTTCGGCACCACTGTCGGCAACGCTACCGTCACTCCCCCTCCAATACGGTGATTACGCCGCCTGGCAGCGCCAAACCCTTGCCGGGGAGGCCCTGGAGGAGCGGGTGAGCTTCTGGCGGGAGGCCCTCGCCGGGGCTCCCATGGTGCTGGATTTGCCGGCGGATCGCCCCCGCCCGGCCCAGCAGAGTTTCGCCGGCACCCGCCACACCTTCGCCCTGGAACCGGCGGTGGCGGAGGGGTTGGAGTCGATCGCACGGAAAGCCGGTTCGTCTCTCTACACCGCTCTCTTGAGCGCCTTCGCCACGCTGCTCCACCGCTACACGGGGCGCACCCGCATGCTCCTGGGCACCCCCACCGCCAATCGCCCGGAACGGGATCTGGAGTCGCTGGTGGGCTTCTTCGCCAACACTCTGGTGCTGCACAACGACCTGCGGATGGATCCCCCTTTCGAGGATCTGGTGCGTCGACAGGGGCCGCCGGTGCGGGACTCGCTGGCCCACGGCGATCTGCCCTTTGAACGCCTGGTAGAGGCGCTCCAGCCGCCGCGGGATCTGAGTCGCTCCCCCCTCTTCCAGGTGATGTTCACCTACCACACGGCGGATCTGGCCCGCCCCGGGGAGGTTCCGGGATTGGCGATGGAGCCGGTTTTTCTGGACAAGGGCATCTGCCAATTCGACCTCACCCTCTCCCTATGGCAGGCGCCGGAAGGTGGGGAGGGCCTGAAGGGGGAGGTGGAATATGCCACCGCCCTCTTCGACGCCACCACGGTGCAGCGCTTCATCGGGCATTTCCTCACCCTGGCGGCGGGGGCGGCGGCAGAGCCCCGGCAACCTCTCTCCCGCCTGCCCTTGCTTACCCCGGCGGAGCAGACCCAGCTGGTGGAGACGGTCAACGAAACCGCCTGGGAGCCCGTCGCCGACCAGACCTTCGCGCAGATCTTCGCCCGTCAGGTGGAGCGCGCGCCCGAGGCCACGGCGCTGTTGAGCGGCGATCAGCGGCTGAGCTACCGGGAGCTGGCGGCGGCCACCGACGCCCTGGCGGTGGCGTTGATGGAGCGGGGCGTAGGGCCGGAGCGGGTGGTGGCGATCCACACGGATCGGGGACCGGAGCAGCTGGTGGCGATGTTGGCGGCCTTTCGCCTGGGGGCAGCCTACCTGCCCCTGGATCCCCATCATCCGCCTCAGCGGCGAGCGGAGATGTTGTTGGAGGGGGCAGCCCGCTGGCTCCTCACCACCGCCGACCAACGCTCCGCGGCAGATGAGATTGCCGCCCGGGCCGCGGAGTCGGGAGGTGGATCGGTGGAGCTGGTGGAGGTGGATTTTGCCCTCACCGCTGCCGAGCCATTGCCGTCCGTCGCCCTGCCCCCGTTGCCCACAGAGATGGAACACCTGGCCTACGTCATCTTCACCTCCGGCTCCACGGGCAAGCCGAAGGGGGCGATGGTGATCCAGCGGGGCATGATGAATCACCTGCGGGCCAAGGTTCGGGATCTGGAGCTGACGGCGAAGGATGTGGTGGCGCAGAACGCCTCGCCCTGCTTTGACATCGCCGTGTGGCAATTCCTCGTCGCTCTCTCCGTCGGGGGGACCACCCGGGTGCTGCCGGATGAAGAGGCCCACGATCCCGAGCGCCTGCTGGCGGCGACGGCGGCGGGGGAGGTGACGGTGCTGGAGACCGTGCCCTCGATGCTGCGATTGACCCTCGATCAGCTCGATCAGGCCGATCAGACGGAAGCGATGGAGCTACCGCTCCTGCGCTGGATGATCGCCACCGGTGAGGCGTTGCCGCCGGAGTTGGTGCGCCGCTGGCTGGAGGCTTACCCCACCATCCCGGTGCTCAACGCCTATGGCCCCACCGAATGCTCTGACGATGTCACCCACCACATTCTGCGCACCGTGCCGCCGCGGCAAATGGTGACGGTGCCCATCGGTTCGGTGCTCCTGCACACCCGCCTCTATCTAGTGGACAGCCACGGCAATCCCCTGCCGGTGGGCGTGCCGGGAGAGTTGTGGGTCGGCGGGATTGGCGTTGGGCGGGGCTATTTGCGGGATCCGCGGCGCACCGCCATCATCTTCATACCCGATCCCTTCGCCACGATTCCCGAGCAGGCGGGTGGGCGGCTGTACCGCACCGGCGACGTGGTGCGGCGACAGCTGGGCGGCGCCCTGGAATTCCTGGGGCGGGAAGACAACCAGGTGAAGATCCGCGGTGTGCGCATCGAATTGGCGGAGATCGAGACCGCTCTGGCGGAGCTGCCCGGGGTGCGCCAGGCGGTAGTCCTGGCGGCCGGGGACAAGACTGCCGGGGAAACTCGCCTGGCGGCCTACCTAGAGGTAGAAGAGGGCGTCGAGGAACCGACGGTGGCGGATCTGCGGGGGGATCTGCTGGATCGCCTGCCGGGCTACATGGTGCCCGCCGCCTTCGGCTTCGTGTCCGCCATGCCGCTGACCGCCAACGGCAAGATCGATCGTACCGTCCTGGCCGCTCTGGAGACCGAAGAGGCCACCACCGGCGAGGAGTACGCCCCGCCGGAGACCGAAGTGGAGGAGGCCATGGTGCTGATCTTCCAGGATCTGCTAGCGGTCGAGCGGGTGGGGGTCTTCGACAGTTTCTTCACCCTGGGAGGCCATTCCCTGCTGGCCACCCAGCTGGTCTCAAGGGTGCGCCGCACCTTCGAGGTGGAGCTACCTCTGACCCGCATCTTTGCTGCACCGACGGTGGCGGAGCTGGCGGCGGACGTGGAAGAGCGCCTGATCGAGGAATTGATGGAAGTGGGGGAGGAGTAGAGCGATGCACGAGCAAGACGACCAGGGGGGACGGCGGCGCGCGGAGGGGGTGCGGAGCCGCGGGCGGTCGCGCCGTTCCCGCCTGTCCCCGGAGCAGCAGGCACGTCTGGCGGAGCGCCTGCAGCGCGCTCGCAGCATCGCCGGGGAGAGCGCCGAGGAGAGCGCTCCGGAGATCCCTCGGCGCCCGGATCTCGGGGCCCCCGTTCCCCTCTCCTATTCCCAGGAACGGCTGTGGTTTCTAGAGCACATGGGGGTGGTGGGGTCGGCCTTCAACATGCTCTCCGCCTTGCGATTTGAGGGCGATCTCCAGCTGCGAGCCCTCGAGGCCGCCCAGCGTCATCTGCTGGCTCGCTTCGAGATCCTGCGAGTGCGTTTCGCGGAGGGGGACGATGGGCCGGTGCAGATCGTCGAAGCCCCGGGGCCTTGGCGCTGCCCGGTGATCGATCTCTCCGGCCTCGACGCCGCTGAGCGGCAGAGGGAGACGGAGGTCCTGCTGGCGGCGGATTGGAGACGTCCCTTCGATCTCTATCGGTCCCCCCTGATGCGCGCCTCGGTGGTGCGCCTGGGGCCGCAGGAACACATCGCCATCCTCGCCACTCACCACATCGCCAGCGATGGCTGGTCCGCTCAGGTGCTCTACCGGGAACTGGCCCACCTCTACCAGGACTGTGTCGCCGGTCGCGCTCCCACTCTGCCCCCCCTGGCGGTGCACTACCCGGACTTTGCCGTCTGGCAGCGGCGGCGCTTCGCCGAGGGGGAAGAGCTGGAACGGCATCTGTCGTATTGGAAACCGAGGCTGCTGGGGGCACCGGTGCTCGATTTGCCCACGGATCACCCCCGGCCACCGGTCCGCCGGCCCGAGGCCCGCTACCGGGAAGACCGGCTGGACGCAGGGATCACGGCAGCGGTGCGGAATCTGGCGCGGCGCGGCGACGCGACCCTCTTTATGGTCCTGCTGACGGCTTGGAAGATCGTGCTGAGAGATGTCGGTCGCCAGGCGGACATCACGGTGGGCACCTTCACCGCCAACCGCACCCTGGAGGTCCTGGAGGGGCAGATCGGCTTCTTCGTCAACAATCTGGCTCTGCGCACCAATCTCGGAGAGGGTGGCCAAGGTCTGACCTTCACCCAGGCCCTGGAGCGGGTCAAGGAAGTGGCGGCGGGGGCCTTCGCTCACCAGGATCTGCCCTTCGAGAAGGTCCTCGAGGCGGTCCAGCCGGAGCGGCGCATGAGCCACACGCCCCTCTTCCAGGTGCTCTTCGTGGTGCAGAATGCCGAAGCCCTGGCGGGGCAGGTCTTCGAGCTGCCGGGGCTGCGCTTTCAGCCGATGGAGGTGGGGCGACCCTTCGCGGACTTCGACATCACCCTGGCGGTTTTCGAGGAGGCGGAGGAGTTGCGGCTCCAATTCGCCTACGACGGCACCCTCTTCGACTCCACCACTATGGAGCGGTGGAGCGATCGCTACCGCGCGCTGCTGACCGCCGCCCTGGCAGCGCCCCAGCGTCCTCTAGGGGAGCTCTCTTTGCTGCCCGCGGCAGAGCGCCACCAGCTGCTCCACGAATGGGGCCTAGGGGAAGGAGAACCCTACGTCAGCACCGTGGCGCATTGGTTCGCGGCGGCGGTGACGGCATACCCCGAGGCCCCGGCCCTGGTAGCGGATGGGCAGACCCTCAGCTATCGGGAACTGGCCCGGCGGGCGGGCGTCCTGGCCCGGCGGCTGAGGGCGGAGGGGGTAGGGCCGGATCACCTGGTGGGCCTGTGCGCGGAGCGCTCGGCGGAGATGGCCGTGGCGATGGTGGCGATCCTCCAGGCCGGCGGCGCCTACGTGCCCCTGGACCCGGCCTATCCGGCGGCGCGCCTGCGGCATATGGTGGAAGATGCCGATCTGCGGGTGCTGGTGACGGCGGGATCGGCGGCGGCGACTCCGGAGTTGCTGGATTTGCCGGTGCCGGTGCGCATCGACGCGGCGGCGGTGGTGGCGCAAGAGGAGGGGGGAGAACCCTTTCCCAGCGTTCCCGCGGATCTCCATCCCCACCACCTGGCCTATGTCATCTACACCTCCGGCTCCACCGGCCGGCCCAAGGGCGTGGCCCTCCACCACGGCACTCTGGTCAACCTGCTGGGGTGGCACCGTCGCACTCTATTGGGCGGAGTGCGCACCCTGCAGTACGCGTCCCTCAGCTTCGATGCCAGCTTCCACGAGATGTTCGCCGCCTGGGGCAGCGGTGGCACGGTCTATCTGGTGCCAGAGGGCGTGCGGCGGGACGTGCCCGCCCTGGCCCGCTTTCTGGAGAGCGAGCGGATCGCCAAGGTGATCCTGCCGGTGGTGGTGCTGCAACAGCTGGCGGAATGGGCGCGGGGCTCCGCAGAGGCGGCCTCCCTGGCGCTGCAGGAGGTAACCACCACCGGCGAGCAGCTGAAATTGAACCCGGCGGTGGTGGATGTCTTCCGGGGACCGCTGGCGGGGGTGCCGCTGCACAACCACTACGGCCCGTCGGAGACCCACGTGGTCACCGCCGAGACCCTCCGCGGCGATCCCGCCGCGTGGCCCGGGGTGCCCACCATCGGTCGTCCCCTGCCGGCGTGCCGGGTATTGATCCTCGATCCCCACGGCCGCCCCGCGCCGGTGGGAGTGCCGGGGGAAATGCTTCTCGCCGGCGTGGAGGATCTCTGCCTGGCCCGAGGCTACTACCGTCGTCCGGCCCTGACGGCGGAGCGCTTCCAGCCGGACCCCCTGGCTCAGGAACCGGGGGCACGGGCCTACCGGTCCGGCGATCTGGCCCGTTTCCGGTCCGACGGGCGCATCGACTTCCTCGGACGCATCGACCATCAGGTGAAGATCCGCGGTTTCCGCATCGAGCCGGAAGAGGTGGAAGTGGCGCTGGTGGAGCATCCCGCCCTGCGCCGCGTGGTGGTGGTGCCGTGGCGCGCTCCAGAGGGGGATCTGCGGCTGGTGGCCTACATCGTGTGCCGTGAGGCGCAACCGGAGGCCACGGCCCTGCGCAGCTTCCTGAATCGCAGCGTGCCGGACTACATGGTGCCGGCGATCTTCGTCCCGCTGGACGAGATTCCCCTCAACGCCAACGGGAAGGTGGATCGCAAGGCCCTGCCGGAACCCGTCGTCGGAGACGGGGTGGCCTACGTGGCCCCTCGCACGGATCTGGAGCGGGGGGTGGCGAAGGTCTTCGCCGAGGTCTTGGGCCGTTCGGTAGTGGGTCTGCACGACGACTTCTTTGCCTTGGGGGGCCATTCCCTGCTGGCCACACAGGTAGTGACTCGGTTGCGCCGAGCCTTTGGGCGAGAGCTGCCCCTACCCCAACTCTTCGCGGCCGCTACGGTGGAGGGGGTGGCTGTCTCGTTGGCGGTTGTCACGGACGAGGAGGAGCAGAGCGTCGCCCTAGAGCCGCGCCCGGATCCCGCCGGTCCGGCGCCCCTCTCCTTCGCCCAGCAGCGGCTGTGGTTTCTCGATCGGCTAGAGCCCGGATCTCCCGCCTACCACGTCCCCCTGACTCTGCACATGGAGGGACCGCTGCACGTTGCCGCCCTGTCGGCAGCCCTGGGCGGGGTGGTGGCGCGCCACGAGGCTTTACGCACTACCTTCCGCACGACCTTCCGTAGCGCCGAGGACGGGGTGGATGAGGTGATGGTGGAGGCCCGGCAATGGGTGGTGGCTGCGGATGGGGCTCGGTCGGTATCTCTGCCGGTGGTGGATCTCAGCGGCCTGGCGGGGACTGCCGGTGCCGGCGTCCAAGGCCAGGCGGTGGCGGCGCTGGCGGAACGGGAGGCGGTCCTGCCCTTCGATCTGGAGACCGGCCCCCTGATGCGGGGTCTGCTGCTGCGCTTGACCTCGGACGCTCCAGATCACCACCTACTCTTCCTGAACCTGCACCACATCGTGACCGACGGATGGTCCATGGGGGTGCTGGTGCGTGAGGCCGCAGTGCTCTACAGAGAACACGAAGGCGACTTTGCGGCGGATCTGCCACCCTTGCCGGTGCAGTATGCGGATTTTGCCCTCTGGCAGCGGCAACGGTTGGCGGGGGCGGAGCTGGAGCGACTGACGGGCTATTGGAAGGGGATCTTCTCGCCGCCGCCGGACCCCCTGGCGCTGCCGCTGGATCGGCCCCGCCCCGCCCGCCAGACCTACCGCGGCGCGACCCTGACGGCGTTCCTGGGGCGGTCGACCACGGCGGCGGTGGAGGCCGTCGCACAACAGCTGGGGGCGACTCCCTTCATGGTGCTGCTGGCGGCCTACCTGACTCTGCTGAGCCGCCTGTCGGGCCAGCGGGAGGTCACCCTCGGCACGCCGGTGGCGAACCGCACCCGGGTGGAGCTGGAGGGGCTCATCGGCTTCTTCGCCAACACCCTGGCGCTGCGGGTGAAGACCGCCGGAGATCCCCCCTTCGCCACCCTGGTGCAGCGGGTCAAGGAGTGCGCCTTGGGTGCCTTCGAGCACCAAGATCTGCCCTTTGAGCGGGTGGTGGAAGCGGTCCAGCCGCGGCGGGACCCCCGCCACTCCCCTCTCTTCCAGGCCATGTTGGTGCTGGAGAACGCGCCGGTGGAGCCGCTGGAAGCGGGAGATTTGCGCCTGCGGCCGGCGGATTTAGATAGCGGTACGGCCAAGTTTGATCAGACGCTGCTGCTCTTCGAGGCCCCCGGAGAAGAGGGGATCCTGACGGCGGCTCTGGAGTACAACACGGACCTCTTTGACACCGCCACCGCCCGTCGCACCCTCGGGGCCTTTGAGCGCATGCTGAGCGCGGCGGTGACGGCGCCGGCCACCCCGCTGTCGCAGTTACCGCTGCTGAGCACGACGGAGCACCACCAGGTGGTGGTGGAGTGGGGGGAAAGCGGAGCCGCGTTAACCGGAGCAGTGCAGACCAGTTCAGCAGAGCCCGGCAGGCTCGACGACCTCTTTCTGGCCCAGGCCCGCCGCACCCCCGCGGCGGTGGCGGTCTTGGCCCAAGAGGCCCAGTCCCCGAATGCCCAGTTCCCGAATACCCTGTCCTACGGCGAGCTCGCGGTGGCCTCGGCAGCGGTGGCGGAGGAGCTTCGCCGTCGGGGCGTGGAACCGGGAGCGCGGGTGGCGGTGGCGGTGGGGCGGGAACCCCGGCTGACGGCGGCGGTATTGGGGGTGTTGCGGGCCGGAGCGGCCTACGTGCCCCTGGATCCAGCCTATCCGGCGGAGCGCCTGGCATTCATGGTGGCCGACAGCGGCGTCGCGGGGGTGGTGACTACGACGGCGGTGGCGGAGGAAATCGCCCTGCCGCCGTCCGCCGGTGGATGGCGGTGGTCCTTGCCGCCGCTGACGGAATTGGTGGCGCAGGGGACGCAGTCCGGAAGAGCTTTCGAGACGCTGGTGCCGGCGGCATCGCCCGATGCTCTGGCCTACCTGCTCTACACCTCCGGCTCCACCGGTCGTCCCAAGGGGGTGGCCATGGCTCACCGGGCGGTGGTCCATCTGATGCACTGGCAGTATACCGTCAGCACCCCATCCTCTGCCGATGGATCCGCGCTTCGCACGTTGGCCTTCTCTGCTCTGAGTTTCGACGTCTCCTGCCAGGAGATGTTCTCCACCTGGGCGGTGGGGGGCACCCTGGTGCTGGTGTCGGAGGTGGTGCGTCGGGATGCAGCGCTTCTGCTGGATTTTCTGGAGTCGATGGCGGTGGAGCGTCTCTTCCTGCCCTTCGTGGCGCTGGAGGCGCTGGCCGTGGCGGCGACGGTGCGCCCTCGCTCCCTGGTCCTACGGGCGGTGATCACCGCCGGCGAGCAGCTGCGACTGGAAGGGCCGCTCCGCCGCTGGTTGGCCGACACCGGGGCCGTGCTGCACAATCATTACGGCCCTACCGAGACCCACATCGTCACCGCCTGGAGCGCGGCAGCGGAGGAGCTATCGGCGGCGCCGTCGCTGCCTCCCATCGGCCGCCCGGTGGCGGGGGTGCTGGCGTGGGTGGCGGAGCCCGGACTCGTTTCTCCGCAGCCGGCACCGGTGGGGGTGGTGGGAGAGCTCCTCTTGGGGGGCGTCGCTCTGGCCTGGGGCTACCACGGACGGCCGCGGGAGACGGCGTTGGCTTTCGTGCCGGATCCCTTCGGTGCGCCCGGAAGCCGCCTCTACCGCACCGGTGACCTGGCGCGCTGGGATCGCGATGGGGATCTGCATTTCTTGGGTCGGCGGGATACCCAGGTCAAAGTGCGGGGCTTCCGGGTTGAGCCGGGGGAAATCGAGGCGGTGCTCGGCTCCCACTCCAGGGTCACCGCCGCAGCTGTGGTGCCGCGACCGGACGCCCCCGGCGGGCCGGGCCTGGTGACTTATATCACCCTGTCGGAAGGCACTCCGTCGGAGACTGCTGCGCCGGAGACTGGCGCTCCGGAGCCAGGCGAGGTTCGCGCCTTTCTGGCGGAGCGCCTGCCGGATTTTCTGGTGCCGGCGGCGGTGGTGGTCCTCCCGACGCTGCCCCTGAGCCCCAGTGGCAAGGTGGATCGCCGGGCGCTGCAGGATCTGGAAGCTCCCGGCGGCGAGGACGGAGGAGGGGACGCGGCCCCGGTCCTTGCCCGCACCGCCGTGGAGGCGCAGCTGGCCGACATCTGGAGCGAGGTTCTGGGGCGCGAAACGATCTCTGTGGAGGCGGATTTCTTCTCCCTCGGAGGCCATTCCCTGCTCGCTACCCGGGTGCTCGCTCGGGTCGCCCGTAGCCTGGGGGCGGAGGTGCCGCTCCAGGACTTCTTCGACCATCCCACGGTGGAAGGGCTGGCGGCGCGCATCGAAGGGCAGCGGGGAGAGGCAAGCCTGCCTCCCCTGGTGCCCCAGGATTCTGATGGCGATGTTCCCCTCTCCTTCGCCCAGGAACGGCTGTGGTTCCTCGACCAGCTGCAGTCGGATACCCCGGCCTACAATCTCCCCATCGCCCTCAAATTGCGGGGAGTCCTGGACGTTCGGCGGCTGGCGCTGGCTTTCGCCACCCTCGTGTCGCGCCACGACGCCCTGCGCACCACCTTCCAGGCACGGGGGGGCAAACCCCGGCAGGTGATCGCCACGCCCACATCCACGGCCGCGTCGGGGGCGTCGGTGCCCCTGCCGGTGATCGATCTCAGCAGCCTTCCCCCGGCGATTATTCCGCAGGTCAGCCGCCGCCTGACGGAGGCGGAAGGGCACCTCCCCTTCGACCTCGTCGATGGTCCTTTGCTGCGCACTGTGCTGCTGCGCCGCGGCGCTCAGGACCACACCCTGCTGATCACCCTGCACCACATCGTGGCGGACGGCTGGTCTCTGGGGGTCTTGGTGTCGGAAGTGACGGCGGCGTATCGTGGTGAGGTGCTGCCGCCGCTGCCGGTGCAATACGCCGATTTCGCGATCTGGCAGCGTTCCTGGCTGCGGGGGGAAGTCCTCGAAGCCCAGCTGGACACTTGGCGCCGCGCCCTGGAAGGAGCGCCGCCGGTGCTGGAACTGCCCCTCGACCGCCCCCGACCGCTTCGGCCCAGCTACCGGGGCGAGCAGCGGGTGCGGATTCTGCCGTCGGCTCTGACAGCGGCGGTGCATCGTTGGGCGCAAGCCGAGGGCGCCACTCCCTTCATGATCTTTCACACCGCTTTGGCGGTGCTCCTGGCCCGGTTGGCGGGCACCCGGGACGTGGTTTTGGGTACCCCCATCGCCAACCGGGTCCGGGTGGAAGTGGAGGGATTGATCGGCTTCTTCGTCAACACCCTGGTGCTGCGGGCGCGCCTGGAGCCGCGGGATAGCGGTCGCACCCTGGTGGATCGAGTTCGGCGGGTGGCATTGGAGGCGTATGCCCACCAGGATCTGCCCTTCGAACGCCTGGTGGAGGAGCTGGAGGTAGAGCGCAGTCTCAACGTATCTCCGCTCTTCCAGGTGCTCCTGGTGCTGCAGAACACTCCGCAACAGGCCGTGGAACTGCCCGGTTTGGAGCTCCTACCCCCAGATTCCGACGAGGGGGGCGGCGCCGTGGCCAAGGTCGACTGGACGGTGGAGGTGGCGGAAGATGACGACGCTTTCCGGGTCGCGCTGCGCTACCGGGCAGATCTATTCACGGCGGTCACCGCAGAGCGCACGCTGGAGCGTCTGGAGACCCTGCTGACGGCGCTGTTGGAGGACCCGGGGCAACCGATCGAGACCCTTCCTCTGCTGCTGCCGGCAGAGCGGGAGCAGCTGGCGCGCTGGAACGATACCGCCGTGCTCGATTCTGCCGAGAGAATCGGGGGCGTCCCAGGTGGGGGAGACCTTGGGGGATGGATCGGCACCGTGCCGGGGGCGCTGGCGCGCCAGGTTGCGGCGCGGCCCGACGCCCCGGCTCTACCGGGACTTGCGCCGCGGAACTTTGCGGCGTTCCAGCGTGAAGTGCGGCTTGCGGCGCGGGTCCTGCAGGCTCGCGGCGTCGGGGTGGAAACCCCCGTCGCCCTGCTGCTACCTCGGATCCCGCAGACCATCCTGGCCCTCTTCGCCGTCTTCGAGGCTGGGGCCACCGCCGTGCCCCTGGACCCCCGCCAGCCCGGAGTGCGCAATCGGCGGATCTTGGAAGATTGCGGAGCTCACCTCTGCCTGGTGGCCGGGAGCCCGGCCGGGTACGACTCTGCTGATGGCTTCGAAGCTGGTTCTGAAGATCGCCTCGGCAGCTGGAGTGGCGCCGTTCTGGATTTGGTGGAGCTCCTGGGGACCGACACGGACACCGACATCATCAGCGGCACCAATACTGAAACCGCGGAGGTGAATGGCTCCGCGCCTTTCGCCCCACCCGCGTTGGCTCCCGACCATCTGGCCTACATTCTCTACACCTCCGGCTCCACCGGCGTACCCAAAGGGGTGATGGTCAGCCACGGCGCGATTCTCAATCTGGTGGCGGCGCTGGAGACGGTGGTCTACGCCCCCTGGGCGGAGAAGAAGGCGGAGAAGAGAGTGCCGCCGGGGGCCGTGGCGATCAACGCTCCTCTGGCCTTCGATGCCTCGGTCAAGCAGTGGGCACAGCTTCTCGCCGGGCGTCCCGTGGTGATGGTGCCGGAGGTGGAGCGCCTGACGCCGGAGCGCCTCCTGCCGTGGCTGGAGGAGTGGGGGATCCGATCTTTGGATTGCACTCCTACCTTGCTGGAGGAGCTGTTGGCCGCCGGTTTGGGGGCGCGACGCCTCCATTTGCTGGTCGGTGGTGAGGCTCTGTCGGCAGACCTTTGGCGCCGGCTGGCGGCCTCGTCCCTGGCGGCAACCAACGTCTACGGCCCCACCGAGACCACGGTGGACGCCACCGCCATCAAGGTTCGGTCGGGGATCGATTTCGGGGCCACCGGGCGCCCTCCCATCGGCGCTCCCTTACGCAACGTCCGCCTGACGGTGGTGGACCTTTGGAATGGCGCTCCCCGCCCCTTGCCGCCGGGTGTCTTCGGGGAGTTGGGGATCGCCGGCCACGGTCTCGCCCGGGGCTATCTGGGGCGCCCCGCCCTCACCGCTGAGCGCTTCCGCCCTCACCCGGATTCCCAGGTTTCCGGGGATCGCCTCTACCTCACCGGGGACCGCGCCCGCTGGCGCAGCGACGGGCAGATCGAGCTCGCGGGGCGGCTGGATCACCAGATCAAGATCCGGGGGGTGCGCATCGAGTTGGGGGAGATCGAAGCCGTGCTGCATCGACAACCGGGAGTGCGGAAGGCAGCGGTGCTGCTGCGCCCGGCGCCAGCGGCGGCGCGAGGGGAGACTCTGGTGGCCTACATTGCGGCGGCGGCGGACAGCCCGGACGCCGTGACCCTGGCGCAGGCCCTGCGGCAAGATCTCCCCGCCGCTATGGTGCCTGGGCACTTCGCCTTCCCGCCGCGACTGCCCCGCAATGCCAACGGCAAACTCGATCGGCGAGCGCTGGCGGAGCTGCCCCTGGAATCCGGCAACAGCACGAAGGCGGCTCCCCTCAAGAGCTCCACCCAGGAGATGGTGGCGGCGGTTTGGCGGGAGGTGCTGGAGCTCTCCGCCGAGGCGGTGGGAGCAGACAGCCACTTCTTCACCCTCGGTGGTCACTCCCTCCTCGCCACCCAGGTGGCCTCCCGCCTGGAGGCGGCGCTGGGCCAGTCGGTGGAGCTGCGTTGGCTCTTCGAAAGGCCCATCCTGGCGGATCTCGCCGCCGCCTTGGAGCGTCAGGCGGTCAAGGAGGAGGGGGTACCGGATGCCATCCCGCGGGTGCTGCGGCCGCCCCACTTGCCTCTTTCCCATGCCCAGGAGCGGCTGTGGTTCCTGGACCAGCTGGTACCGGGTAGCTCCGCCTATAACTTGCCCATGGCCCTACGCCTCCTCGGGGCCCTGGAGGTCGCCACCCTGGATCGTGCCCTGGCTACGGTGGTGGAGCGTCACGAGGCTCTTCGCACGATCTTCCGGGAAAGCGAGGGGGAGCCTTCTCAGGAGATGTGTGCGCTCGACGACGTCCTGGCCGACGGGCTGCCGGTGATCGACCTCTCGGCCCTGGCTCCGGTGGTGGCGGAGCGCGAGGCGGCGGCGCTGGCCTCCCGGGAAGCGGTCGATCCCTTCGATCTGGCGGCCGGCCCTCTGCACCGACAGCGGCTCCTGCGTCTCCCTCGCTGCCCGTCGACGGGGAGGGAAGAGCATCAGCTCCTGATCACCGAGCACCACATCGTCTCCGACGGCTGGTCCGCGGGGGTGCTGTTGCGGGAGGTGGTGAGCCTGTACCGAGGGGAGCTCCTGCCCCCCTTGCCCCTGCAATACGCCGACTTCGCCCTCTGGCAGCGCGGCTGGCTTCAGGGCGAGGCGCTGAAGCGCCAGGTGGACTACTGGCGGGGCCAGCTGACGGGCGCTCCGGAAGCCTCGGAACTGCCGACGGATCGTTCCCGACCGCCTCTCCAGAGCTCCGACGGTGCTCTGCTTCTCCATCCCCTGGGAGCCGCAGCTCGGGCGGCGATGGACGCTCTCACCCGCGGCGAGAGAGGCGGCACGACGCCCTTCATGGTTCTCCTGGCGGCTCTCGCCACCCTGCTATCTCGCCACAGCGGGCAGCGGGATCTGGTGCTCGGGGCGCCGGTCGCCAACCGTCATCGTCGGGAGGTGGAGGGGCTGATGGGCTTCTTCGTCAACAACTTGGTGCTGCGCCTATCTCTGGTCGATGATCCTTCCTGGGAAACCTTCTTGCAGCAGGTTCGAGAGGCTGCTTTGGGCGCCTACGCTCACCAGGATCTGCCCTTCGAGAAGTTGGTCGATGCCCTGGTGATTGAGCGGGACCTGAGCCGCTCCCCCCTCTTCCAGGTCGCCCTGGCGGTACAAGGTGCACCTCCTCTTCCTCAGCTTCCGGGGCTGGACTTCGAGGTGCTGGACAGCGCCGAGGCGGTAGCGAAGTTCGACCTCACCCTCACTCTGGCCCAGAACCCGGAGGGGCCCACTCTGGCGGCGGAATACGCAGTGGATCTCTTCGACGCCACCACGGTTGAACGCTTCCTGATGCAGCTGGAGCGAATCCTGGTGTCGGCGGCGACGTTGCCTCGACAACGCGTCCTGACACTGCCGCTGCTGAGCGCTGGGGAATGTCATCAGCTGGTCTGGGAGCACAACGATTCGGTGCCACCACGCCACCGCCTGGTGGGGGAAGATCTGCCGCGCACCTTCCCCGATCTCTTCGCCCGCACCGCTCGGCGCCAGCCCACGGCTGTCGCGCTGGCCCTGGCCAGCTCGGATAATTTAGCCAGCGCGGGGAATCCGGGGGAGGGGAAGGCCGGGGAGAAGGCGGTCACCTACGGCGAGCTGAATGCTCTGGCGGATCGCCTGGCTCATCGTCTGCGAACGGAGTTGCCGCTGGCGGCGGGGCCGGAGGTGTGGGTGGGGGTCTTGATGGAAAGCTCCCCTCAATGGGTGGTGGCCTTTCTGGCTATTCAGCGAGCTGGTGGGGTCTATCTGCCCCTGGATCCTGGCCTGCCGGAGGATCGCCTGCGCTTCCTGGTGGAAGATGCCGGGGCGGTCTTGGTGCTCACCGCTGGGGAGACGGTGGGACGAGGGCCGACAGCGGTTCCGGAAGTCGAGGTGACGGCGGAGGAGGTGGATCCAGCCTTGCTGGTCGGCGGATCCCAGCCCCTGTCGACCCTGCCGCTCCCATCGGTCGAGCCGGAAGCCCTGGCCTACGTCATTTACACGTCCGGTTCCACCGGCACACCCAAAGGGGTGGCGCTACACCACGCGGGCTTTACCAATCTGGTGCTCGGACAGGTTCCCTTCTTCGGTCTGGTGCCGGAGGATCGGATGCTGCAATTCGCCGCTCTCAGCTTTGATGCCTCGGTGTGGGAATTGGGCCTCGCCCTGGGTTCCGGGGCAACCCTGGTTCTGCCCCCTAATCGCGCCGCCCGACTGCCCGGCGGCGACCTGGAGGCGTTGCTGGAGGAGCAGCAGATCACCGCTTCTTTCCTGCCTCCGGCGATCCTCGGCGCTCTGCGGCAGGATCGAGGTGGACTGGGGCCGGTGAAGAAGCTCTTCGTGGGCGGTGAGGCGTGTAGCGCCGAATTGGTGGATCGCTGGTCCGAAGGTCGTGCCTTCTTCAACGCCTACGGCCCTACCGAGGCCACCGTCTGCGCCACCGCCCAGCGCTGCCTTTCCGGGATGGGGTTGCCTCCCATCGGCCGGCCTCAAAGTGGCTATGCGACTCACATCGTGGACCCGTGGCTACAACCGCTGCCCCTGGGAGCGGTGGGGGAATTGGTGATCGGCGGCACCGGAGTGGCGCGGGGTTACCTGGGGCGCCCGGCCCTCACCGCCGCCCACTTCGTGCCCGATCCCTTCGCTACGACTTCTGGCGCTCGCCTTTATCGGACCGGTGACCAGGCCCGTCGCCGATCCGATGGGAGGCTGGATTTCCTAGGGCGCTTCGATCACCAGGTGAAGGTGCGGGGATACCGCATCGAGTTGGGAGAGATCGAGGCGGTGGTGCGGGCGGCGCCGGGAGTTCAGGGCTGCGCCGTGCTGGTGTTGGCGGATGGTGGGGGAGACGAGCGCTTGGTGGCCTACGTGACCCTGGAGAAGGGGCCGGCGCCGGCCACCGCCGAACCCCTGCGGAGCTTCTGCGCAGAGCGGCTACCGGAATATATGGTGCCGTCGGTCTTCCAGGTGCTAGACAGCTTCCCCTTGAGCCCCGCTGGCAAGATCGATCGCCGACGGCTGCTCCAGCTCGACGGCCTGTCCCAGCTCGAAGACCCAGCGGCTCCTGCCCACGGCACCCCGCCCCGTACCTCGCTGGAGGCGGAGTTGGCGCTGCTGTGGGAGGATCTTCTGGGCAGCCCTCCGGCGGGGATCGAGAGCCACTTCTTCCACTCCGGTGGGCACTCCCTGCTGGCGGTGCGTCTGATCGCCCGTCTGCGGGAGAAGGTGGGCTTCGATCTGCCCCTGCGAGTGCTCTTCGAAGCCCCCACCATCGCCGCATTGGCGGCGGCGGTGGAGGCGTTGCGGGAGGTGCGCTTGCCGGTTGGAAACTCAGCTTCCGCGGACGGGGAGCCGGACGAAGAGCTGGAAGAGTTCGAGATCTGATCCGGGCGGATCAGACCTCGAACATTCATAGCAGGATCCTTCGTAACCTGATCCTCGTAGCCCGATTATTCGTAACGCAGGGCCACCGCCGGGTCGACCCGCAGCGCGCGCCGCACCGGAACGTAGATGGCCGCGAGAGCTGTCGCCAGGAGGATCCCGGAGATCAGGGCGTAATACGCTGGATGTCCGGTGTCCACACCGTGCACCAGGCTGGCGATGAATTGCGAAAGGGCCACCGCCGCTATCAGCCCGATACCCAGGCCGAGCAGCACCAACAACAGGGCCTGCCCTCCCACTAGCTTCAGTACCTTGCCGGGCTGGGCTCCGAAGGCCCGGCGCACGCCGATCTCCTGAGTGCGCTGACTGACCGAGTAGCTGAGTACAGCGTAGATACCCAACGCCGCCAGCAGCAGTGCCACCGCCGCTAGGAAGCCCAGCACCTGGGCGTAGAAGCGGTTTTCGCTCTCTTCGGTATGGAGCAACTCATCCATCGTGCTGATGTTGAAGACCGGCATACCCGGATCCGCCGCCCTGAGGGCATTGCGAATTTGCAGCTTCAAGCCCTCCCCCGGGATGTCCGTGCGGGCCATGAAGGTGAGCCGAGTGAGGGGCATCTGTTCCAGGGGGATGTAGAAATCCTTCGGATCGTGATCGATGGGACCGCGCCCCCGATGACGAGCGTCGCTCACCACTCCGACGACGGTCACCCAGGGGTGGTCTACTCCCGTACCGCCGATGCCGAAGCGCTTGCCGATGGGGTCCTGCCCCGGCCAGGTGGCCTCTGCCATGGCCTCGCTGAATACCGAAACCCGGGGTGAATCCGCCGTGTCCTGGGCGTTGAATAGACGCCCTCGCACCAGCGGAGTACCGACCGTTTCGAGGCTGCCGACGGTGATGCGGTGCTGCCAGGCTCGCACCCGCTCTTCCTGCACGTCCCCGATTCGTCCTTCCGGAACGATTTCGCTATAGGCCCAGGAGAGGCCCGGCCGGTACGGTGACCAGGTACCGGCCTCGACCACCCCCGGCACCTGCACCATGGAATCTTCCGCCACGTCATAGAAGGCGCGCAGCACCTCCGGTTCACTGTACCGTTCGTCGGTCAATTCAGTCTGCATCAGGACCAGGTTCTGCTGCTCGAAGCCCAGGCCTACGGAGCGGAAGGCGAGGAAGTTCTGGATCATCAATACCGCACCGATCAGCAACACGGTAGCCAGAGCGACCTCGAAAACGATGAAGGCATTGCGCAGCGCCCCCACTCCGCGTCCTCCCACCGCCCCCCGAGCAGAGCCATGGGAGAGGGGCTCCCGCAGATTGATCTTCTGGATTCCCAGGGCCGGGGCGAGGCCGAAGGCCACGCTCGCGAGGATCGACAGCACCAGAGCCACCAGCAGCACCCGTCCATCGATACTGACATCGACGTAGGAAGGCATCACGATGGGGCTCGCCTGCAGCAGGAACGCGACGGCGCGCTGGGCCAGAAGCACCCCAATGGCTCCTCCGATCAGGCCCAAGAACAGGCTCTCCCCCAGTAGTCCGATGACCAGTTGGCGGATCCGCGCTCCCATGGCCAGGCGCACCGCTAGGTCCTGCTTGCGGCGCATGGAGCGCACGATCAGCAGGTTGGCGATGTTGGCGCAGGCGATGAGAAGGACGAATGCCGCCGCCAGCAAGGGCAGCAGGGTAGCGCGATCCATGTCCCGGTTCTCGTACAGATAGTGATCGAGGGGGCGAACATGAATCTGCAGATCCTGGTTGGTGTCCGGATACTGCTCCGCGAGGCCGTCGGCGATGGCATTGAGCTCCCGCTCCGCCGATTCCGGCGTCTCCCCCTCACCCAACCGGGCGATGACGCTCAGCCAGCGGGCGGTACGGTTCTCGATGGCCGACGGGCGGAGGATCTCTCTCGCCCGGGTCACCGGCACCCACAACTGCACATCCCCGTGGGCGGCCACATCTTTGAAGTCCTGCGGCAGGACTCCCACCACGGTGTAGCCGGTGTTGTTCAGCTGGATCGTGCGGCCCACGATGGCGGGATCCCCACTGAAGCTTCGCTGCCACAGGTCGTGACCCAACAAGGCTACGGCGATTCCGCCGGGAAGAGCGTCCTCTTCCGCCGTGAAGGTTCTGCCGTGGGCCGCGTCTATCCCCAGTATCGGAAAGTAGTTGTCGGCCACCATTCCGACCAGGACCCGTTCCGGTTCCTCCCCGCCGGTGAGGTTCAGTTCCCTCCAGTTTGCGAAGGGAGCGATGGAATCCAGGGTCTCGCTTTGCTCTTGCCAGTCCAGCACATCCTGATAGGCGCTGGTGTTGTACTGCACGGTCTGGCTGGAGGAGGTGTAGACCGCCACCAGCCTCTCCGGCTGCGAGTAGGGGGGAGGTTGCAACAGGATGGCGTTGACCAAAGTGAAGGCGGCGGTGGTGCTCCCGATTCCAAGGGCAAGGGTGACGATCACCGTCAGACTGAAGCCCGGTTCCCGGAGCAGGCGACGAAGGCCCGTGCGTAGAAAGTTCATGGGATTCCCGTAAGTTGTGTGTATGCCTTTCGTAGATATGTTTATGCCCGAATTATAATCTATTTTAGTTAGTTGAGTCGGCTTGATTCCCGTGGTAAGAAAAAAACTCTTTCAAGTTCGCCGGGAGGTACAGGTCATCCGAGCGTTAGAGCTATTGCAGGAGCTGCGGCAGCGGAAGGTGCGGATCCAGGTATCCGAGGGGAAATTGCGCGTTCAGGCCCCCAAAGGAGCGCTGGACGCGGCGCTTCGGCAGCATCTGAAGGAGTGCAAGGCGGAGTTGATGGAGCTCTTGGAGGCCCCTCAGGGAGAGACCGGGCCGGGGAGCGGAGCAGCACCCATCCTGGCTCTACCCCGGGGCGAGGCAGGCCCGCCCCTGCCCCTCTCCCCGGCCCAGGAGCGGCTGTGGATCCTCGATCGCCTGGAACCAGGATTGACCGCCTACAACGTTCCTGTTCCGGTACGCCTGGAAGGGCCCCTGGATCGGTGGGCCTTGCTGCGGTCGCTGATCGCCCTGGCCCAGCGTCATGAAGTGCTGCGCAGCGCCTTTCCCTCCCATGGCGGGCTACCCCGGCTGGAGATCCTTCCGGTGGCGCGGCTGGCGCCGCGGTGGGTGGATCTGTCCGGTCTCGAAGGCGGCACCGGGGAAGCGGTAGCCCTCGACCTGGCACGGCGGGATGCCTCCACCGCCTTTCCGCTGACCTCCGGCCCCCTAGCGCGATTCACCCTGGTTTGCCTGGGGGAGGATCTCCATCTTCTACTGCTGAATCTGCACCACGCGGTGACGGATGGCGAGTCCATGGGCTTGCTGCTGCGGGAATTGGGCCTGCTCTATGCCGAAGGGCCCGCCGCCCTGCCCCCCTTGACGGTGCAATACGCCGACTTCGCCGCCTGGCAGCGCCGTGGCCTGGAAGGGGAGGGCCTACAACGGCATCTGCGCCAGTGGCAGCGGCATCTAGAGGGGGCGCCGGGTCAGCTGGCCCTGCTGCCGGACCATGCTCGGCCGCCAGTGCAGAGCTTCGCCGGGGGCCGACGATGGTCCCTCCTGCCGTCCTCTCTGGTGGATGCCGTGGAGAGCTGGGCGGCAGTCCATCAGGCCACGCCTTTCATGGCCTGGCTGACGATCTTCGGGGCCCTCCTGGCGCGTTACTCCGGGCAGCAGGACCTCCTCCTCGGCACCGCCGTCAGTCACCGGTCCGAACCGGTGTTGGAAGGGTTGGTGGGCTTCTTTGTCAACCTTCTGCCGCTGCGCTGCCGGACCTCTCCGGGGAGCACCGGCGACGATCTACTGAAGCACTTTCGGGAGGAGTTTCTCTGGGTTTTCCAGCACCAGGACGTACCCTTCGAGCGCCTGGTGGAAACCTTGGAAATCGAGCGCGACCTGCAGCGTCCACCCCTATTCCAGGTGGTTTTCACCTTCCAGGCCGCGGCCCTGACGCCGCCAGATCTGGGGGCGGTAAAGATCACCCCCTTGGAGCTGGAGGATCCGGCGGCCAAGTTCGAACTCGCTGCTACCGTCGAACGGGGGGAAGACGGCTGGGGCGCGCTGGTGGAGTACAACGCGGATCTCTTCGAGCCGACCACCGCTGAGCGGCTGCTGGCGCACTTCCATCATTTGGCGGAGGGGATCGTGGCGTCGCCCGGGAAGCCTCTGGATACCGTGCCCTTGTTGAGCGCGGCGGAGCGTCAGCAGCTGGTAAATCCAGGCTCGGAGGGGACCTGGGTACGGGTGCCAGGCACCGAAGAACCCCAGCCCCTGGGGGTGGCGGGGGAGCTGGTGCGGCCGGACGAGGCGCCGTCGGGCCTGGCTGCCCGCCGCCGGGCTGACGACACGGTGGAGATCTTAGGTTCTCTGGAAGACTGGTGGAGTCGGGAGGAAACCCCTTCCACGACTTCCTCTCTTGCTTCAGAAGAACCGACCACCATCCTGCCGCCGACGGATGCCGTGGAAAGTAAGCTCCTGGCCCTGTGGCAGGAACTGCTGCAGCGGGAAGATTTCGGAGTCGAGGGAGACTTCTTCGCCCTCGGCGGCCATTCACTACTGGCGGTCCGGATGATGGCGCAGGTCGAGGAAGACTTCGCCGAGGCCGTGCCCGTCTCCGCCCTCTTTGAGGCTCCAACGGTGGCCGCCTTGGCCGAGCGACTCCGGAGCTCGTCGAGCCCCGCGGAAGAGGATAGTCCGCTGGTGCTGCTCCAGGCGGGCAGCCCAGGCGAGCGCCCCGTCTTCCTCTTCCATCCCGTGGGCGGCGAAGTGTTCTGCTACCGATCCCTAGTAGCGGCTCTTCGCTCCGAGGTGCCGGTCTACGGCGTGCGGCGCCCGGAGAGCTTTCCCCTCGACCTCGATCTGCCGACCCTCGCTGAACGCTACCGCCAGGCCATCTCGACGATAGAGAACCGCGCTCCGTACCGGCTCGGCGGCTGGTCCATGGGAGCGGTGCTGGCCTACGAAGTAGCCCAAGGATGGCTGGCGGAAGGCGAGGCGGTGGAGTGGATCGCTCTGCTGGACCCGCCGCCGCCGAATCCTCCCGAACTCTCTTCTGATACTTCCTCTGTAGAGAAAGGCCAGGCAGAGAACGACCCGGGAGAAGAAGAGGCTGAGCTCTGGCTGTCTTTTCTAGGAGACTTTGCCGCCACGGCAGCGACCGGTGGCGGGTTTCCGCCCCTGCCCAGCGAGGAGGAACTGGCCTCCTGGGCCGCCTTGCCCCAGGCGGATCAGCGGGCCGCCGCTGCCTCCTGGGCCGCCGCCAGGGGATTGTTACCCCCGGATCGCGCCGCCGCGGTATTGGAGGCGCGATTCCGGCGCTACCGCAGCCATCGTACGGGCCTGCATCGCTACAGCTCGTCGCCCTGGCCAGGAGATGGCGAAGCTAGGTGTCACCTGTGGATCGCGGAGGATTCCCGAGTCGCGGAAGCCGCTGCCGGCTGGCAGCGGCTAGGCGGGGTCGCTGCGGTACACGAAGTGCCGGGCGATCATTATTCCGTTGTGCTGCAGCCCGGGGAGAGCTTGAAGGCCACTCTGGGGCGTCTCTGGGGCGATCCGAGTCAGGCGGTGTAAAGGGCGGCGAGGCGGTCTCGGCGCCAGGGTAGGGTAGCCGCGAAGTCTTGGGGGGAGAGGGGCGAGATTCGGCTTCAAGGAAACGTAGACATGTCGATTCGTTTATGGTTAAGTGGCATAATTGATATGCTGTGAAGGCAAAATTCTTCAAAGGAACCCGGGGGAGTCTATGCACGAAGAAATGGGACGGAGCTGTCAGCAGGCTGGAACTTGGTGGGGCGTGGCCTTGGTGGCTCTGGTGATCTCGCTGCTGGCGCCAGCGAACGCCTGGGCGGGCTCGATCAGTGGTCGGGTGATCGATCAGCTGACGGGCGAGCCCCTCAGCGGCATTACCGTGCGGCAAGCTGGCGGCTTTCCCAGCGGCGTCACCGATGCAGAAGGAAACTACACGATCCAAGGGATTAATGGCGATGGTGGATTGACTTGGTTCTACATCGCGGATCCCCCCGGCTACGTGGGGCAGATCTATGGCGGTCTCGATTGTTTCTTTCCCGATTCTCCCCATTCGTGCCCGGTGTTTGATGGGGACCTGGTATTCATCGATACCGATCAACCCTCGGCCAACATCAACTTCGCACTGCGTCCAGAAGCGCGGATTTCCGGGGTCGTCTCAGATCAAAACGGGCCCCTTCAGGGGGCGACGGTGCGCCTCGGCCTGAAACCCACCGCAGACTCTCTCGAGCCGGCTGCGGCCAATACGCTCACTGCCGCAGACGGTAGCTATAGCTTCGGAAGCCTGCCGGGTGAGGAGTTCGTTGTGAGCGTCGAAGCTCCGGACTACGCCTCCGAGCTTTGGCCTGATGTTCCTTGTGGTTTGTTTTGTGACCCTAGGGAGGGTGAGCCGATTCTGCTGAGTGAAGGGGAAGAAGTCTCAGGGATCGATTTTCTGTTGGGGCCAGAGCTCTCAATTTCCGGCTCTGTGCGCTCCGAGGAGACCGGTGAGCCTTTGGGCGATGTCAATCTTCTTCTCTATCTGGAGGACGGTGAAGTGGAGGGTCTTGCGCAGACTCTCGACGATGGCACCTATCGGATCGAGGGAATTCGACCCGGCACGTACTTCCTCCGGAGCCTCTCCAAAGGGCAGTACCCAAGCATGCTCTACGACGGTTCCTTTTGCGAGCTGCCAGAGGGTCTTTGTGATGTAACCCAAGGAACTCCGGTAGTCGTTTCTGCAGGGATTAACGCGAGTGACATCGACTTCCGGCTACCCGTCGGGGGGCGTATCACCGGCACCGTGCTGAATGAGCTGGGCGAGCGGGTCAGCGCTGTGCTGAAGGTCGGAGGGCTGGATGATCGGTTCTGGGTCTCTCCCGTCTTCGAGGGCGAATATGAGATCGACGGCCTGGCGCCGGGCAACTACGTGGTCTACACACAGCCCGATCTTTTGGGCTACCGATCTCAGGTCTACCCCGGGATCCCGTGTGCTGAAGGGGGCGAATGCGACCTGGATGCGGGGACACCGATTTCGGTGGAACTCGGAGAAACCGTGGGCGGCATCGACTTCGTTCTCGAGAGGTCTGGTAACTGCGAGCCGACCGCCGAGCGTCTTTGCCTGAACGAGGGCCGCTTCGCAGTGGAAGTCGACTGGATGACGCCTGCCGGGACGGTCGGAAAAGGCAAGGGAGGCCGGTTGCCGGATGCGGATGATTCTGGCTTCTTCTGGTTCTTCAATAAGAGCAATGCGGAGATGTTGGTCAAGGTCCTCAACGGCTGCAATACACCCTTCAACAGTTATTGGGTGTTCACCGCCGGCCTGACCAATGTAGAAGTCACGATCACCGTGACCGACACCGCAACCGGAGAAGTCTGGACCTCCATCAACCCTCTTGGAAGCCCCTTCCAACCAGAGCAGGACACGCAGGCCTTCAAGACCTGTCCGTAGATCTGGTCGCCGGCGCGATCTTTGGGGGCGTTGCTCACCTCTGTACGCTCCCTGGTGCGGATGCAAACCCCAACGGCCCACTGCTCTTGAGAGAACGGTGGGCCGTTGGGGTGTCAGACTTATTGAGATAGTGCCCGCCGTAGCTGCTGCTCGGCGGGTGGGGGGGAGGCTCAGCAGTCGGTGGCGGCCTGGATCGCGATCGCTTCGTCGGGCAGCGCGTGGGCTTCGGTGGCGCTCAGCGTGCCGTTCTGACCGAACGCCTCGACCTGGTTGAGAAAGGCGTCGAATTGTTTGCAGGCGGCGCGGATCTGATCGTTACCGAGCTTCGACAAGACGATCTCCAGCTTGGAGATCCGAGCATGGCGATAGGGAAACGAAAGAAAGGGCAGCCGACGCTGTGGATTGAGACGGCACAGCTGGCCACAGGCCCTGGGCCGTTATGCGCACTTGCATGCATGCGGGCTTAACGTTATGGCAGCGGGGCTGGAGGCTGCCTTTGGCGGCGCTCGGGGTTTATGAGGACTTGATAGGCAGGAGGTTGCGAGAATGAATACGTCAGTCGGTAACGACGGTGTAGTGGACGAAGGCCAGGAAATATCGCCAATGGTGATCCACAAAGTGGTGAAGGTTTACTCGCTCTATCGCGGATCGGAAGAGCGTCCGTACCTGCGATTGTCGGGAAAGTGGCTGGCGCAGTTGGTGTTCGACGCCGGGGCACATCATGTGGTCGAGGCAGCTCCCGGAGAGCTGCGTCTGCGTCGCTCGCCGCTGGAGGGAGACGGTGGTGGTTGAGAGGTGGAGGGAAGTTGAGCTTGCTTGCAATTCTCCGTTGGCGTTTTACACTGAGCTCATGACGAAGACTGACGTGATGACGCAGGCACTGCAGCTATCGGAGCGGGAGCGCCTACAGGTCGCTGCGGAGCTGTGGGCGAGTGTGCCAGACCCCAACGCTTACCCAGAGGCATTGCCGCTGCCGGCATGGCAGGCCCAGCTCCTGGACCAGCGCTTGGAAGAGCTCGAGCGTCAGCCGGAAGAGGGCACGCCCTGGGAAGAGGTTGAGCGTCGCATTTGGCCTGAGGAATGAATCGCCGGCCGGTTCGGCTGACGCGCGTAGCAGAACGAGATCTCGAGCAGGCGGCTGGGTGGTACCGAAGGGAAGCACCCGCGGTGTCTCCGCGCTTTCGGCGGGCGGTGCGGGAGCTGCAGCGGAACATCGGTGAGCGGCCCATGGCTTATCCGGTAGTACGGCGTGGGCTACGGCGAGCGGTCATGGCGCGCTTCCCCTATTCCCTCTTCTTTCAGGTGCATGATGAGGGAGTGCTGGTCGTGGCAGTAGTGCATCATGCTCGGCACCCGCGGCACTGGCCGAATAATCCATAGCACTGCGCTTCGGCACACGATTCATTGAGCGAGGAGATTGGGTTGGCGCTAAAAGCTTTCTCCAAGCACAGCCGTGAAACTATTCCTTTGCCGAGGTAGCTTCGCAGGCTTCGCCGATCGTGTTGGTAACTATCAGCTATCTGTGAACTTCAGATATTCCTAAGGATCAAGGCAGGGTGATCGCTTGTGTAAGCATGGCTACCTTGGCCCCGCAGGCATTTCCTAGGGAGGGCAAATCATTAGGACGCGATATTCCGTGAATCTCGCTGGTTACTCAGTGGTTACTTTGCAGCAATGAGAAGAGTGATTTTCTGCGGTAACCGACTGATTCCAATGGAGCCGATGAGCGGATTTGAACCGCTGACCTGCTGATTACGAATCAGCTGCTCTACCCCTGAGCTACATCGGCGTATCGAGTCAATCGAGGCGGGTTGGCGGGAGATTGCCGCCGGGGTTGTTCGAGCGAAGCGCCGAACAGACCGTGGATTTTAGGGGATTGCGGGGGAGGGTGCAATGGGAAGGGGAAGATGGAAGAAGGCCCGGCGATCTCGGGGAGAGATGGCCGGGCCGGTAGGTGGGGGAGATCAGCTCTCGGCGAGGGTGATCAGGTCGGCGATGGTGAAGTCGTGAGGGGTTTTACTAGGGAGTAGTGGAGTGAAGCCGGGGGCGACTCGTAGATAGCTACGGGAGTCACCTTTGAGCAGGCCGAGGAAGGTCTGGGCGACGATTCCGCCACCGACGGGGCCGAGGCGGTCTTCGGGCAGGAGCTCGGCTTCTTTGAGAAGGTAGAACCAGAGAGGGGTCTGCTCGATGCCGAGGACGTCGGTGCCGAGCTGGACGGGGGTGAGGGGGATTTCGTCGAAGGCGTGGGCGACCGCCTCGCCGGAGGGTAGCTCGAAGCTTTGGCTCCGCAGCAGATTGCGCAGCGGGAGGGAGGGGCGCCCGTCGTTGACGAAGGGAAGGTTGAAGACGGCGGCGGCGACTTTGGTGTCGATCCGGCGACCGAGTTGGGGTTTGGGGTTGGTCTGGAAGTCGAAGAAGTGGCGCCAGTCCACCACCAGATCTGTCGGCACTGGCGCGAAGCTAGAAAGGTGAGGGATATTGGGATCTCTGGGAAAGAGATCGACTATTGGCTGGTCGTCGTTGACCTGGTATTGGGAGCGGATCTGGCTGTGGCCGAAGCGGAATGCGGCGACGGAGAACTCCACCGGCATGAAGGGCTCGATCTTCCAGTGGAAGCTCTTCGGTCCCTGCGCCCACACTTTGTCGAGGACCTTCTGCTGGATGATCTTCGGGAGGTATTCGTGGACGATGATCCATTGATAGTGCCAGCGCACTAGGCGCTGAGCCTCCTCGAAGTCATCTTCGTAATAGCGTAGCCCGTCCACCTTGTCGGCCTTCACTAGGTCGTAGACCTTGTTGTGGAAGCGCAGGAACGCGAGGTGGAGCTGGGCGATGAGCCCGTTCTCGTCGTTGCGGGGGTCGCCGATCAGGGCGACATTCTGTGAGTTGCGGGGCAGATCGTCGGGATTGGTGTCGTTGCCGACGAGCAGGTGCCCCGGCTGGGCTTGGTCATAGAGAAAAGGCGAGGCTTCCGGCCCCTGGCCGTAGACAGAATCCAGCTCGAGCACCGGGGTGCGGAAGTTGCGTGTCGCTTCGGGGTCGTTCTGACGCTCCAGGCTCGAGGTGGTGTCGAGGGTGATGTCGTGGTCGATGAATTGACCGAGGAAGGTGAATCCTGCCGGTACATCAGGGCTTTGCCGGTTCTTCCCGTCCTTCTTCTCGGACATTTCCCCCGACAGAGCTTCTAGCTTTTCATCTGGAAGCTTCAGGCCTGGGAGATTCGGGAACAGACGGCCAAAGCGGCCAGGGTCGTGGAAAGTAGAGCAGGGGACGTGGTGGATGCCGCGAAGCGCACCCAGGCCGTGGTGACGAGACATAATAGAGGTCTCCTTGCAAGGAATAGGTTCGGGTGCCGAAGGAAACGTTCCCAGGGCGTATCATCGTCGGCCCGAAGGCCGTCGAGTGAATGAATGGCTTCGACCGTCGCTTTTATTTGAAAGGGAATGGTTTACGCGCTCGAAGGTCTCGCGGTGATGCTTTGAATAGAGTGGCGCACCTTCGCGATGTACTGTTATTATATCACATATCTTATGTTGGCTTATTGTCCCGAATGAGCAAGATGGAGACTTACCGAGGTCGCTCCAAGCTGGGAGCCTGTTGAGAGGTCTTCGGGATCGCTGAGGTGGCGCTGCTTCAGCGAGTACCGGCGCGACGTCAGAGACGTCTGTTTTCCTGAGTGAGGCAACTCTCTGGTGTTAGCTAGTGATAATGGAGTATCATTAGGAGGTCTCTGGTCAGCCCGCCTTTGAAGCCCACTCACAACAACAAGGCAATCTTCCGTGGGGCTCCAATTCGGGCTCTCAACGCTTCTGACCTGACCTGACCTGACCTTGCTAGATTTTCTCCCGCCGACGTCCCTGCCTGAGCTTGGATTCCGCTGTGGTAGTTCGAAGGGGTTCAGCCGCCGAGCAGAGCTCCGAGAGGGGCGGGGCGTCGGAGGGAGAGTCTTTAAGACGGTCTCAATGGAGGCGACCGCCCGTTTATTTGCTGCCGCTGGACTGAGGCAGTGAAGAGTACTCTGAAGCATGGGCACTCGGGAGCGAGGGGTAATTCGATCGCCGGGATCCTGAAGCCGGGTCCGATGAGCTTCTTGGTAGGGTTTAGCGTAGGCAGAATCAAGCGAGGGAGGGTCTTGTTGTTTCTTGGGGCCAGTCCTCATCTCGTCCGGCCGTCGGCGTCTCAGATCGAGTTCGAGCTTGTTTCCCTCTAAGGAGGGATGCAGCCCATGTTGAGAATCGCTACGGTGAAAGCTCATCTCGACATGAGCTGCACTCAAGAGAACCGTCACATTTGAATCATGACTGTCTAGAAGGCGTGACCCGGCGTGGTCGAAGGTTCAGGAATCGTAGTATGAAAGTTTGGCAACGGCAGAGAAGTCTTCTCTCAGTGCGTGTCTTCGTTGGGCTCCTGATGGTTTCCGGCGGTCCCTTGGTGGCCAGTGCCAGCGTGGCCAGTGCTTGCCAGCCAGAGGGCGTAGGCGACCCGGTCTTCGAATCCTGCGAGACTTGGAAGTCTCCTTTCGAGAGCCGTGTCGACTGGCTGGAGTTCATGGCCGAGGGCGCATCGGCTTCTGAGGTCGCAGCGCTGGCGGAGTCTTGGAGCGAGGAGGAGTTCGAGGGCTGGCGGTCGGGGCAGCGGGGTTCTATCGAGAAAGTCACGCTGCGCTCGGAATCTCTGCTTCTTCGAGGTCTCCTTGTTCGGCCCCGAGGGGCCGGCCCTTTTCCCGCGGGGGTCTACGCTCGGGGAGGGAACCGCGAGTGGGGCCGACTGCGTTTCCTGGACGTGATCCGCATGCTCATGATGGCGGAAAGCGGCCGGGTGGTGCTGGCCGTGGAATACCGAGGGGAGGGAGGGAGTGAGGGCAAGCCGGAGCTTGGGGCCGGTGACGTAGTCGACGTGCGGACCGCGGCAGCGGCACTCGCTGCGCTTCCCTTTGTCGACTCAGAGCAACTAGATGTCGTCGGATTCAGTCGAGGAGGGCTTACTGCCGCCTGGGCTCTGGAGCCGCCGACGCTCTTTCGCTCAGCGGTTCTGATCGCCGCCGATCTCGACCTGAGCGACACCGCATCCCGTCGCCCGCAGATGGACTCAGAGATCTATCGGCTGTCGGTTACCGACTATGCAAAGGATCGGGAGGCTGCTCTTTTCTCTCGGTCGCCGGTAAATGCAGTCCACCGGCTGGCGGATGTTCCTCTTCTCCTGCTCCACGCGGCGGACGATGTCCGCGTTCATCCTTCGGCCTCTCTCGAGTTTGCGGCGAGCTGGACCGAAGCTGGGCGCAGGGCTCGGATTGTCCTCTTCGAGAGCGGCGGGCATGCTCTCTTGTCTCACTCTCCGGCGGTACGCGCCGAGCTCGAATCCTGGCTGGGCCGTGATGTCTCTCCATTGTCAGAAATTGCAGCCTCGTCTTCGTCCTCATCTTCGTCCGAAAGCAGCTCTGCTGAAAGCATCACGGCGGCGCGAGGGGAGCTGCTGATTCCGCGATACGGGCCCAGCGCCGCCACGGACGGCCGCTGGGTCTATGTCTACGGTGGCGCTCCCAGCGGCAGCCGGAACGGTCCGGACTTCATGCACCAGGGTCTGCTCTCTACGATCGAGCGGGTGGACCCGACAACCCTCGAGTCCGAATACTTCAGCAACGGCCTGCACCGGAGAGCGAATCACGCTTCCGTGGGGACTGCGGAGTCCTTAGTGAGCTGCGGAGGTCGGACCCAAGTGGGGCTGTCGCGTTTTCGAGTGGCGTCGTGCGAGATTCTCGATCTGGAGACCGGTATCTTTCGGGAATTGCCGGACCTGCCAGAAGCGGTGAGAACTCTCGGCCTGGTCGACGTCGACGGTTATTTTTACGCCGTTGGAGGGTTCACGGCGGAGGGGGGGTACTCCAACGGAACGTGGAAGCTCGAACCCGGCAAGGCGGCCTGGGAGCCGCTCGAAGAGATGCCCTTTTCCCGGGAGGGGGGGATCGTGAGCGTCGGTCGCCGAATCTACGCCATCGGCGGCTACAACGGCGAGGCGATGCGCTCCGTCCTGATGTTCGACACGGAAAGTGAAACTTGGGAGCGCCTCGAGGATCTGCCCTATCCCCTCAGCGCCTTTTCCGCCGTCTCCGACAGCACCGCGATCTACCTCTTTGGCGACTATGAACGCACGGGTTCCGTTCATCGATTGGACCCCGTGACGGGAAGTCTAGATCTGCTGGATGTCGAGATCACTCCGAGGCGCCATTCCGACGCCGTGATCGTCGACGGTCGCGTGCTGGTGATCGGCGGCAATCAACAGAGTCAAGGCCTGGCGACGAGGGTCATCGAAGCCTTCGAGCTGGAAGATCTCCGCAGGGCGGGGGTTCGGAACTGACGTACCGGCCCTGATTCTTTTACTCTTATTTACTCTTACCCCCCCCAGAGAAAGAGATATGGATGGAGCGACGGCGGTAGAAAGCACCTACGGTTACTAAGATTGCCTCATTGTTTAAGGCAGCCGCCATCAGCGCGGTAGCCGCCAGCGGGGGGGAACTTCGTATTCACAGCATCTCAAGGTCATGCCGAAGGAGGAATGAATGGCTAGCGAACTAGACGCTCCGGACTCTCCGAAGCTGCAGCCCTCGGTCGAGGAGGCCTCTTCGGTGGCTGATGCTGGTGGGGGTCTCGGTGTCGGACAGGATTCCAGCGCCGACTTACCTGACGGTGGCGCCAGCGCCGCCGACGGTCCGATTCTGCTCTTTGACGGGGTGTGCAATCTCTGCGATTCCGCCGTGAATTTCGTCATCGACCACGATCGCGGGGAGCAGTTCCGCTTCGCCGCGCTGCAGTCGCAGGCGGCGCGAGAGGCATTGGAGCGAGCGGGAGCGCTGGAGGAGTTGCCGGACAGCATGGTGTTGATTGATCGAGGAGGGGTGCATACGCGCTCGGATGCCGCTCTCGCCGTCGCCGGCCGGCTGAGCTTCCCGTGGTCTCTGCTCGCCGCGGCGCGGGTGGTGCCTCGCTTCGTGCGAGATCCCCTCTATGCCTGGATCGCCCGCAACCGGTACCGTTGGTTTGGGAAGCAGAATGCCTGCCGGATTCCAACGCCGGGGCTGCAGGCGCGCTTTCTTGACGCCAATGAACCGGTGCGGGTGCCGCTGCCGGTGGAAGAGAGTCGCTCCGCTGCGTTATCCGGGGCTGCGTTATCCCGGGCTGGGTCTGCCGAGACGTTTACCGGGGCAGCCTCGGGCTTTAGACTCGGCGGGTTTTTCGAGCGTTTCCTGCTGATTTATCCGCTTCTCTTCATGCTGCCTTTCCCGCTCACGCTGCTGGGAATGCTGCGCTCCATTCCCGGCTTCAGCGAATCGAGCCTGGCCTCCCTCGCGAGCTTGCCGTACGGGATTCATGCGGCGATCACGCAGCCGATCATCGGGTGGATGGGGGAGACCCTCACCGGGGAGGTGCCGTCCTTCACCTTCACCGGCAGCGGCGATGGCCTGGCCTCCTACCTCGGGGTGCTGCTGTACCTTTATATCGCGGTGGCGGGAGCCCTGGGCTGGTCGATTTTGAGCCGGTCGGCACCGGTACCGCCTCGCCTTGCTGACGTCTGCCGCGTGCTGCTGCGCTACTACCTGGCGTCGGTGATGCTTTCCTACGGGCTCTCGAAGGTCTTCCCGCTGCAATTCTCCATGGCTGGGCCCGATCGGCTGCTCCAGCCCTTCGGCGATTCCTCTCCGATGGGTCTCCTATGGACCTTTATGGGGGCCAGCCCGGGCTATCAGATCTTCGCCGGGGCAGCGGAAGTGCTCGGCGGCCTGCTGCTGCTCTTCCGGCGCACCACGCTGCTCGGTGCTCTGGTGGTCGCAGCGGTGATGACGAATGTGTTCGCGATGAACATGTTCTTCGACGTTCCGGTGAAGGTGCATTCCTTCCACTACCTGATGTTTGCGATCTTCCTGGTGGTTCCCGACGTCCCTCGGCTCTTCGGAGTCCTGATCGCCAACCTCCCCGTTGCCGCTCGCGAGCAGCGTCCCTTCTGGCACGGCTGGCGCCGCTGGGGGAAGGCCGCTGCCTTGATCAAGGTCACGCTGATCGCCGCGCTGCTGGCCTCGAATATCGACTCTCGGCTGGAGCGAATGACCAGCGGAGGTCCCTGGACTCCGCAGAGTGATCTCGAGGGGATTTATTGGGTGGATTCCTTTGCTCTATCGCCTTTGAACTCTTCCTCGGATTTGCTCGATGAGCCCGGGGTTGGCGAACCGGTTCCGGACGCCGTGCGCTGGGTGCGGGTCGGCCTCAATGCCCCCTTCCGGATGATGGTGCGGCATGCGGACGGTACCCATACCCGGCTTCGAATGACCCTCGACGAAGAAGCCTCTACGGTGGCGCTCTTCCGCCGTGGAGAGCAGCCACCGAGCACCGATCCGCTTTCTCTAGAGCGCCTGGAGGACGGGCGACTGCGCCTCAGCGGAGTATTTGAGGACCAGACCCTGGAGGTGATCCTGCGCATCGACGAAGAGGAAAGCCTGCTGACATCCCGCGGCTTCCGCTGGATCAACGAAGTCCCTTTCAATCGATGATGTCTGAGCTACACCCTCTGCCGGGCCGACTAGGGGTTGATCTCCAGCGCCAGCGAGACCCGGTAGGAGAAGCCGTCGATCTCTGGATCTTCCGGGGTTGGGCCTTCCAGTCGAGCCAGTAGCAGGTAGCGCCCCGACTTCTCCGGCAGGAATTCACACCACCCGTCGGCGTCCGTGGTGCAGATCAGCATGGGGTCATGGCCCGCGGTGCCGCCAGAGAAGAGCTGGAGGGTTTGGTCCGCAACCGGCTTTCCAAAGCTCAGCAACCGGACCTCGAGCTTCTGGTTCGCCTTGAGCTCATTCGGGTGAGCTCGGAACGCAATCTCCAGAGGGTCTCCGATGGGTTTTTGCGGCAGAGGACTCACCGGTCCCAGGGAGACGTAGGCCAGGGCCTTGATGAAGTAGACCTTCGATTCAAGGATCTCCTGGCCCTCGTACTTCGAGCGCGGGCCCGGCTGCCAGGTCTCGGACTCCTCTTCCTTGAGCTTGGTCCACACCAGGCTCGGCTCCACGCCCTCGATGCGATAGGTCCCTGGCTCCGTGAGCTCAACCTCTCCGACGATCTTCGTCTTTCCGGCGAAGAGGGAGGGAATGGTGCGAGCCTGCTGGGCTGGACTGACGACCCAATATTGGTAGTACAGATTGGGAGCCGAGGTGGCGTAGAAGCGCTGGTCCCCGGAGGTGTGGTCGAAGCTCAGCCACGCAGAGTCAGCGCTCTGGGTGAAGAAATTAGGGAAGAGCCATTGCTGATGGGCCTGAGTAGGGAAGGTGGTCGCCAGAAGGAGAGTCGCTAGGGCGAGGGCGAGGGGCCATCGAGTCTTGGTCGTCATAGTGTCTCCTGACATGATTCTTTCCCTCAGGGTGGAGTCATCGAATACGGCGCGGCTGAATGCAGAGGGGCTGAATTCAGAGGTACGCAGGAAGGGTTTGCTTGTTCGGGCTGGCCCATCCGAGTTGGCTCAGCCTCTGACCCTCATGCTACCCTCCGCTGCTTCCGAATGCTTGCGATCAAGCGGTCCCCCGCACGGCGGGCCCCGGCGATGTTGCGGGCTACCGGGCCGATCTCGAGCTCTGCGAGGGGGCCGCTGACGTGAATCCTCGGATGCCAGCGAAGCCAGGGGTCGACGATGGGGAAGCCGCAGTGGGCGCAGGGTAGGTCGAGGGCCTCGATCAGCTGATCGAGCATCTCTCCGCCGGGGCGGTAGGCCGCGAAGCCCGTGGCGAGGTAGAGCCTGCTTCCGTGGAGATCCCGTCCGGAGGCTAGTTTGAGCTCTAGGCCGTCCTCTTTGATCTGAAGATCGGAGACGGCTCCCTCGTGAGCCGCGAGCTTTCCGGAGGTCACGGCGAATCGCAGCGAGCGCCGTAGCTCCGGCGTGATGGAGCCTCGGTGCCTCGCCTCTCGAATCAGGTGGCGGCGCCGGTCGGGATCTCGTTCGTTGCGGAAGAGCGGCATCAGCTTGGGGCCCAGCCAGCCTGGGCTACTGTCGAATTCGTGCACTCGAAAGGGGTGGCGAGACACCAGGTCGACGAGATGGCCCTCGGCGACGAGGCGCAGAGCGACCTGGGCTGCGGAGATACCGCCGCCGACCACCAGGAGGCGCTTCACTTTGTCCTGAATGGGGCCTTGAGCGGGGCCCTGAACGCGGCCCTGAGTAGGGCCCATAGTGGGGTTCAGCTTGGGGCCCAGCAGCTTGGTCTCCAGCTGCTCCGAATCGAAGACGTGCTGGATTCGAGGCTCATTCCGGGGCGCCCATTCTGGCCACTCCGGCTGGTGGCTGGTACCGATGGCCAGCAGGACTCGCTCCGCTTCCAGGCTTTCACCAGAGCAGGTCCTCACCCGGACGCCGTCGGTGCTGGGGTCGATGTGAAGGGCTTGATCCCTCAGGTGACGACCAGCCAGCCCGAAGCGCTCGATGACGGAGTCGCAGTGAGCGTTGAAGATCCCGAGGGAGGGACGGTCGTATTGCCCCTTCAAAACCCCGGGGGCACGGTCGCGCCGAGTACCGGCATAGCGCCGTAGGGAGAAGGGCTCGAGATCCAGATGCTGCACTACGGGAGAGCGCAGATGAGTCATACCGGTGGCGGCTGAGAAGGTGCGCCAGTGATGGAGGAGTCGAGGGCCGGGATCGAGGATCTTGAGCCGGGCGGAGTCGATTTTTGCCTCGCCGACGAGGCGGGCGGCCAGGTGCACGCCGTGGATACCGCCACCGATGATCAACCAATCAATGCTGTTCATGCCGTGCTGTAGTTGGTTTCGTTGTTGAGAAATTCGAAAAAGTGATGCCTCTACGAAAACGACCCGGGCCGAAGCCCGGGTCGAGATCAAGGACCCTTGAGGGGTTCTTCAGCTGTACCGCTTAGCGGCAGGTCTTGAAGATCCACCAGCCGCGGCAGCGGTTGGAGCAGCAGTCGCTGTTGGTGGAGCAGGAGGTACCGCGAGGCGAGCAGGTAGGGCCGCCACCGCCGGAGCCCGTGAGGAAACCGGAGATGGAGTTGTAGGTCACGGCGAAGGCGCCATCGACGGTGCGGTCGTCGTTGTCGCAGTTGATGGACGGCGAGGCGCCGCAGGCACCGAAGAGCTGACCGACGACCTGGGCGCTGCTGTTCACCACCGGCGAACCGGAGCTACCACCCTCGGTATCGCCGAGGGTCGCGTCGCTGTAGATGAAGTTGCCGCGGGGCAGGGTGCCGCAGGTACCGGCGGTGGTGTTCACGGAGTGCTCGCTGTAGGCCTGAGGCGAGCCGGAAGGATGGCTGATGCGGTAGAGGTTGGTGCCGCCGGAGTTGGCCACCGGGGTGGTGGTCCAGCCGAGGAAGGTGCTGCCGGCGGGAGCCGCGGAGTTCAGCTGCACGAGGGTGAAGTCGGTGGTGGAGCTGGTCGCCAGCAGGGTGGAGCCGTTGACCACCGGCACGGAGCCCGGCGGGTTGAACTGGGAGCCGCAGCTGGAGCCACAGCCGACATCCCACTGGAAGTAGGCCTCGAGGCTAGCGGCGGAGGCCGAGGTGTCGAAGCAGTGGTTGGCGGTCAGCAGGAAGGGGGTGCCGGAGCTGGTGGTGTCGTTGAGCAGGCCGCCGGAGCACAGGAAGGTGCTGCTGCCGATGTTGTAGAGCAGGTAGGCAACGCCGTCCTCGGCGGGAGCAACGCCGCTGGGGATGCTGGCGCAGTTCTTGTTGGTGATGCAGGTGTCGTTCCAGGGGCAGAAGGCTTCCTGGCTCGGATCGGTCACGCCGAAGGCGTAGCGGTCACCGATGTGAGAGACCTGGCCGACGCGGAAGAGAGCCTGGGACTCCTTCTCGACGGTCTTGGCGGGGAGGTGAACCTGCAGGGAGATGCGCTCGCCGGGGATGGTGTTGGTCCACAGCACGCCGGCCTCGTCGTTGACGTCACCGGAGGTGTAAGGGCCGTAGACGTGACCGTGGTCGCCGAAGGCGTAGATCTCGGCGCGGGCAGAGAGCTTGACGTCGTCGAGACGCAGGCGGACGGCGGTGGCGCCGGGGGAGCGGAAGCTAGCGGTCCAGATGACGCTGTTGCCGCTGAACACGGTGTCGCCGTGGGCCTGACTCTTGACGCCCTTGTAGAAGGTCAGGTCGGCATCAGCGCCAACACCGAGCCACATCGGGCCGGTGGTGGGCTTGTCGGCCTTGAGGGCGGCGAGGCTCTCGGCGGAAACCTGCACCTCGTAGTCGATCGCCTCGGTCGGGGCGAAGGAGGTGACCCAGGCGTAGGTCTCGGCGGTCTGGTTGACCCGCTCCGCCTGATCCGGGGCGATGGTGGTGAGAGGCATCACCTCAGCGGCGAAAGCCGGCGCCACGAAGATGGCGGCGGCGAGAAGACAAAGAGCAAACCGAACAGAAAACTTGGACATGAAGTCCTCCTGAAAGCAGAGGGGCAATCTGTACATCGCCCAGAGAGTTGATTCCGAAGCCTTGCGGCTCCGACATCGAAACACGCCGTAAGGGACCTTGGCGTTGATCAGAAGCACCGAGATTGAGCTACATAGGATCCGAAGACCTGATGCGCCCGTCATTTGACGCCTCTACCGGAGAGCAGAGCGTCGAGGAAATTAGCTAGATCAAACTTGCTGATAACAGGATATCAATATCGATTTTAGCTTACAAGATAGTAGCCGAGGAAAATGGCGGGATCTTGTAGGTCGGTTCTGTAAATACTGAATTAAAGAGGCTTGTGCGGATAAAGAAATATGCGAAATGCTGAGCTGAGCGACTTGGATCGTCTTTTCGCCGTGGTTGCGGCCGCTTGGTGATCCGGTGGGGAAGTCGAGGGAATGAGGCTCGACTCGCGGGGCTCGAATCACGGGGCCAAGTGATAGGCCCAAGTGATAGGCCCAAGTCACGGGCCTAAGTCACGGTTCAGACTTGCTGCCAAAAACAACGACCCGGGCCAAAGCCCGGGTCGCCCTCAAGGAGCCTAGAAGGCTCAATGCGGGGTGGGGTACCCCGAATTCCTACTCCTCAACGGCAGCGCTTGACGCGGCGGCCGCGGCAGCGGTTGGAGCAGCAGTCGCTGTTGGTGGAGCAGAGCGAGCGACGGGGCAGGCAGGTGGGGCCGCCGGTGCCCGGATCGAGGAATTGGGACACGGAGCTGTAGGTGACGGCGAAGGCGCCGTCGACGGTGCGGTCGTCGTCGTCGCAGGTGGTGGAGGGGGTGGCGCCGCAGGAGCCGAAGAGCTGTCCGACGACCTGGCCGCTGCTGTTGAGCACCGGGGATCCGGAGCTGCCGCCCTCGGAGTCGCCGAGGGTGGCGTCGCTGTAGATGAAGTTGCCGCGGGGCAGGGTGCCGCAGGTGCCGGCGGTGGTGTTGACCGACTGCTCGCTATAGGCCTGCGGGGAGCCCGCCGGGTGGCTGATGCGGTAGAGATCGGCGCCGCTAGAGAAAGCCACCGCGGCGGTGGTCCAGCCGAGGAAGGTGCTGCCTGCGGGGGCCGCGGAGTTCAGCTGCACGAGGGTGAAGTCGGTGGTGGCGCTGGTCGCCAGCAGGGTAGAGCCGTTGACCACCGGCACGGAGCCCGGCGGGAAGAACTGGGTGCCACAGCTGGAGCCACAGCCGACGTCCCACTGGAAGTAGGCCTCGAGGCTGGCGGCGGAGGCCGCGGTGTCGAAGCAGTGGTTGGCGGTCAGCAGATGCGGGGTGCCGGAGCTGGCGGTGTCGTTGAGCAGGCCGCCGGAGCACAGGAAGGTGCTGCTGCCGATGTTGTAGAGCAGGTAGGCCACGCCGTCCTCGGCGGGCTGAATGGCGCTCGGGACGCTGGCGCAGTTCTTGTTGGTGATGCAGCTGTCGTTCCAGGGGCAGAAGGCTTCCTGGTCAGGAGCGGTGGCACCGAAGGCGTAGCGGTCGCCGATGTGGGCCACGTGGCCAACCCGGAACATGGCCCGAGATTCCTTCTCGACGGACGTGGCCGGCAGATGAACCTGCAGAGAGATGCGCTCACCGACGATGGTGTTGGTCCACAGCACGCCGGCCTCGTCGGTGATGTCGCCGGTGGTGTAGGGGCCGGAGACGTGACCATGATCGCCGAAGACGTAGAGCTCAGCGTTGGCGGCCAGGTCGACCTCGTCGAGGCGCAGGCGAAGGGCGGTGGCGCCAGGGGAGCGGAAGCTGCCGGTCCAGATCACCTGATCGTCGCTGAATACGGTGTTGCCGTGGGACTGGTTCTTGAGCCCCTTATGGAAGGTCATGTCGGCATCCGCACCAACGCCGAGCCACAGCGGGCCGTTGGTGGGCTTGTCGGCCTTGAGGGCGGCGAGCCTCTCGGCGGGAACCGCAACCTCGTAGTCCACAGCTTCGGCAGAGGCGAAGGAGGTGACCCAGGCATAGGTTTCGGCGGTCTGGTTGATCCGCTCCGCCTGATCCGGACCGAAGGTGGTGAGAGGCATCACCTCAGCAGCGAAGGCCGGCGCGACGAAGAGCGCGGCGGCGAGAAGACACAGAGCAAAACGAAGAGAAAACTTGGACATGAAGTCCTCCTGAGAACCGGCGAGCGATCTGTACACCGCTCGGCTAAGATTTCGAAGCCCTAAGGCTTCGGGATCGAGACGCGCCGTAAGTGACCTTGGCGTTCAGGGGAAGCTCGGTGACAACGCACCGAGATAGAGCATCGCGAGACCTTAAAGTCAGTTGTTCTCGCGACTTGAGCTTTCCACTTTGAGGTAGGGCATCGGTAAAAGTCGATTAGATAATCATTGAATGATAATAGCTTATCAATATCGACTTCTGCCGGCAACCCACGTAGACTCTGGAGCCGACCGAGGCGACAGGAAGAACATCTATCGGTCATCCCACCGCGACGCGCTAAAATGTCTATCTCATCGTGACGGCTCGAGGTGAGAGTGCGCTCAGGATACAGCTCTCCGGATATCAAACCAGCAAAGGCCGCTCTTGGCCTCGAGACGATCGAAGAAGAGGAATATCGAGAATGAAGCTTTCACTCCCCTGGAATACGACGAGCCTCGCTGACGGGATCGGTATTTTGGGTGCAACCCTCTGTGCCCTGCACTGCGTCGGCTTTCCGATTCTGCTGGTGCTCGGGTCTGTGCTGCCGGCGTCTTTTCTCTCTGGTGAAGCCTTTCATCAGGCGATGCTTTGGCTCGTCGTCCCTGCTGCCGTCATTGCCTTCAGCTTCGGCTGCCGAGTTCATCGGGATCGCTGGGTTCTCATCTTGGGCGTGATCGGCGTTGTTGGCCTGGTGGCCTCGGGCACGGTGTTGCACGACGTGCTGGGCGAAACCGGAGAGACGGTGGGTACCTTGCTGTCCGCCGCGATCTTGATTACCGCCCATGTCCGCAATCACAGGCTCTGTCGTGCCGCGGCTTGCCGCCATGAAGACGCCGAGGAAGCACCCAGCGGAGCTGCTTGATCTCCCTCGTCATTACGAACTGATTGCCCAGGGTTTGATCCTTTAGGACCTGGGAGAGGGGGACCTTGTTCTCCAAGACTCCGTTTCCCTGAGCCTTACTCGGTGTTCTCAGAACGCTCTGCTCTTACAGTGTCCTAGTGTTCTCAGAACAACGCCCTGTGTTCTTAGAACGACCCTGTGTTCTTAGAACGACATAGCGATGAAGGCTGAGGGCTCGCCTAGCGAGCTCGCCCGCCGTCTACTGCTGCCCTTCGCGGATCGCCAGCAGCGGATCGAGCTTCGCTGCCCGCCGGGCCGGCAGTGCGCAAGCGAGGATCAGAGTCACTAACAGGATCAGCCACGCGATCCCGGCGCTCACCGGATCCGAAGCATTCACTCCGAAGAGCAGGTGCTCGATGCTCTTCACGAGGATAAAGCTGGCCAGCACTCCGAGCACCGTGCCTCGAAGGAACAGTCCGAGACCCTGGCCCAGCACAGCGGTGAAGAGATCTCTGGGGCGCGCTCCGAGGGCCTGGCGAATACCCATTTCCTGGGTGCGCTGGGCGACCTGGTAGGAGATCACCGCATAGGTGCCGAAGGCCGCCAGCAGCAGGGCGAAGGCGCCGAAGGCGGTGAGGATATGGCTGGTGGCCTGCCGCTGCCACTCTACGCTGGCCACCCGGCCGTCCATGGACATGGTGTCGAAGAGGGGGATATCCGCATCGACGCTCTGGATCGCCGCGGTGATCTGGCGCTCGAAGGCGGGGCCCTCGAGAGGGGTGCGGAAGGCGAAGTAGGTATCCCCGGTGAAGTGCTGGAGATGAGAGACGTAGAGGTCCAGGCTCGCGGCGCCGGTGCGGCTTTCGCTGCGGACGTCCCCCGCGACACCCACCACCGTCAGCCAGGGATTGTCAGAATCCGGCGGGCCGAGCTTGAGGCGCTGGTCGAGGACGGAGCCCGGTGGCCAGAGCCTCTCCGCGAGGCGCTGGCTGATGACGGCGACGGGGCGTGACCCTTCCCGATCGGCGCTAGAGAACTCCCTACCTTTCCGCAGGGGAATGGCCATGACCTGGAAATACCCTGGATTGACCGACTGGAGGTGGACGAAGGGGTTGCGCTCCTGCTCCTCCAGCGCCTGCCCTTCGAGGGTGACGGTGAGCTTGGTCTCGCCGTCCAGGCCGGCGAGGGGCAGGTTTTGGTTTGCCGCGACCCCTTCGACGCCGGGGATCTGCGCCAGTTTGGGCAAGGTCTGCTCATAGAAGGGGATCAGCTGACTGGTTTCGTTATAGCTCCAGTAGGGAGGATCGATCCTCACCGTATAGAGATTCTTGGCGTCGAAGCCGAGATCCTGCTGATCGAGAGCGAGGAAGCTGCGGATCATCAGGCCGGCCCCGGCCAGGAGCACTAGGGTCAGGGCAATCTCGGCGGTCACCAGGATGCCGCGCAAGCGGCCCCCGCGGCGACCGGCAGCCCCTCGCGCCCCTGCCCTTAGCCCGTGACTGAGAGCAGCTCGGGAAGACCTCAGGGCCGGAACTAGGCCGGCGAGCACGCCGGAGGCGAGAACCAGAGCGGCGGTGGCGGCTAGCGCCATCGGATCGAGGCGAATCTCCAGGAAGGCCGGCAGCTGTGCCTGGACGAGGCTCCGCAACAGCCGCAGCCAGCCGTCCGCCAGCAGCAGGCCGAGGCCGCCGCCGAGGCTGGCGAGGACCAGGCTCTCCACCAAGAGCTGGCGGATCAGCTGGGAGCGCCCGGCGCCCAGAGATGCCCTCACCGCCATCTCGGCCCGGCGTTCTTCGGCGCGGCCGAGCAGGAGGTTGACGGTGTTGACGATGGCGATGAGCAGCACGAAGGCCACCGCGCCGACGAGGGTCAGCACATAGGGTCGAGCCGGTCCGACGAAGGAGTCGCGCAGCGGCACGACCTCAAAGCGCAGACCTCGATTGAGCTCCGGGTTTTGCTGCTCCCACCGCTGGCTCCAGCCGTCGAGCTCCTGCTGCGCCTGCTCGAGGCCGACCCCCGGAGCCAGGCGGGCCACGACGGAGTGGCGGCGGCCATCGAGGCCGTAGTACTCGGTCACTTGACGGTAGAGCTCGATTCCCGGGGGGAAGCTGGTGCCCGGAGCCAGCACACCATCGACGACGTAGGAGCCACCGTCCAGAATCACGGTGCTGCCAACGATGTCGGGGTCACCGCTGTATTGCCGCTGCCACAAGCCATGGGTCAGGACCACTCGGTATTGGCGAATGAAATCCTGGACGGCGTCATAAGGCGCTCCGAGAACGAAGTCAGCTCCCAGGGTTTGGAAGAGCTGGGTCGTTCCGATGGCGCAGGGGGCCGCTTCGGGAGGGCCATCGCCGGTGAGGTTGTATTGACTCAGGTAGTAGGCCGCCACCTGCTCGAGGCTCTCGCTCTCGCGCTGAAGATCTTCGATCTCCCGCTGGGTGATATGACCGGACTCGGTGCCAATGAAGGATTGGATCCTCACCAGCCGGTCGGCGTCCGGGAAAGGCAGGGGACGCAAGAGAAGAGTTTGAGCGAGGCTCAGGATCGCGACGTTGACGCCGATCCCGAGGGCTAGAGTGAGCACCACGATGGCGGCGAAGCCCGGTCTGCGCTTGAGCCCCCGGAGAGCGAAGCGTAAATCTCGAAGCAGCTCAGTCACCGTGCAGTCCTCCTGCAAGTTCTTCTAATTGGGCCTTGTCTCTGAATCGATCTAGGCTAACAGGTCAGCAGCGAAGCGACGGTGTCGTCTCGCACCGCACTGTTGCTTCGTGCTTCGTGCTTCGTGCTTCGTCTCGCTTCATAGCAGGTCTGAGTTGAGGGAAAGGGGCCAAGTCCAGTCTTTCGCTCCGGGAGCATTGCCGCAGAATGCTCCTCGTGATCTCGTGCTCTGACGATCTAGTCATTGAGCCCTGCAGAATCCGGATCACCACAGAACCTAGATAAGGAGTCTCCCGGATGCGCGCTGTCCTGCCGTCTTCGCGAAAAATCCCAACCCTCGGCCAGCTTCCGGATCCCGCAGCGGGTCCCGGTGAGGTGCTCATCGAAGTTGCGGCGACAGCGCTGAATCGAGCGGACCTATTGCAGCTGCGCGGGGCTTACTCGCCACCCGCCGGGGAAAGCCTGGTGCCGGGGCTGGAATGCTCGGGGCAGATCGCGGCGCTAGGGCCGGGAGTGGAAGGATGGGGCGTGGGGGACCGGGTGATGGCGCTGCTGACTGGAGGCGGCCATGGGGAGCAGGTGGCGGTACCGACGGGGCAGCTGATGGCAGTACCGGAGGGCCTCAGCCTAGAGCAGGCGGCGGCGCTGCCCGAAGTGGGAGTGACGGCGTGGACCAATCTGGTGCACGAAGGCCAGCTGCAGGCCGGGGAGACGGTGTTGATCACCGGGGCGGCATCGGGGGTGGGCACCTTCTCGGTGCAGCTAGCCCGGGAGCTGGGAGCGCGGGTGCTGGTGGCGGGGCGCAGCCGAGAGCGTCTGGAGCGACTGCGGGAGCTAGGAGCCTCAGGGACGGTGCTGCTAGGAGAAGGATTTGAGGACGAGGCTCGCCAAGTAGCGGGGGAGCAGGTGATTCAGCTGGTGATGGACCTAGTGGGTGGCGAGCACCTGCCTCGGTCTCTGAAGGTCCTGGAAAACCGAGGGCGACTAGTGCTGGTGGGGCTGCTAGCGGGGGTGAGGGCGGAGCTGGACTTGGCGGATCTGATGCGCCGCCGATTGGTGGTGCGCGGCTCTGTGTTGCGCAGCCGAAGCCGGGAGGAAAAGGCGCAGCTGGTAAGAGCCTTTGCCGACTTCGCGCTGCCTCGTCTGAAGGATGGTCGTCTACGACCGGTGGTAGATCGGGTGCTGCCCTTCGAGGAGATCGCGTCCGGCTACGAGTCGATGCTGGCGGGTGGGCTTTGGGGGAAGGTGGTGCTGAAGTTGCGGTAGTGGCTGAGCCGATGGAGCCGAATTCTGTGATTCTGTGTTGAAAGGCTGGCGAAAGTTCTTGACCAGGCGATGGCTGGAAGTTATCTTCTGGATCCCTGATTAATGCTGATTCAGCATGATTGCAATGGAGTGACACCTCATGAAGAAACTCGCTACGAAGCTCGCCATTCTCGCTCTACTCGCCGCTCCGCTGGCCCTCGTTCCGGTGACGGAAGCCCCCGCTGGGCAATACACCTTAGAAGAAGTCGCTGAGGCCTGCGACAACGCCTACGATCGGGTCGATCAGTTCATCGCCTGCGTCAACAACGTTTGCGGGTTCTACGGCTGCGACTGACGCTCGTATCTGGAAGCCCGTCTAGAGAAGCTCGTCCCTCGCTGAGATCTGAGGGATATCTGAGGGATGATATTGAAAGCCCGGCATGCGCTAGACGCATGCTGGGCTTCTTGCATTGGGGTGAGAGCGCGGGTTACGAAACCGATCCCATTTCGCCTGTTGGTATAGCCTTTGTCTCAGTTTCCCGAGATCTTGATCCCTCTTTCCGGCCGCTCGAGAGCTATTGGATATGCCTTCGGAAGGAATGACTCAACGGCCCCCGGCCCGCGTTGGTGAAGCTAGCGTGGGGTGGCGCAGCGTTGCCCGATCCGAAGACAAGGGAGAGAAGACCCAGCGATCTTCGGAGCGCTCCGCTGCCCCTGTATCGATCCTCTCGGCCCGGTTAGCCGACATTCCTATTCATCCACCGGGTCATGCTGACGCAAGCTCAGGGGGGAGCACCGTGCAGCGCCTCTCTATCGAGGGACCAGATGTCAGCCCCTCCCAGGCCCTCTCCTTAGCGAGCTCTGGGACAGCTGGCGCTGGGCACCCCTTGCCCTATCTCAAGGAGATCCAGCCTCTCTTCGCGCCCCACGATCTGTCAGGGATCCAGGCGTACTCAGGGCCGGCAACTGAGCGAGCGGCGGCGGGAATGGGAGCGAAGGCCTTCACGGTGGGGGAGAAGGTCGGTTTTGCGCAGAGCGCTCCAGACAAAGCGACCGTGATCCACGAGACCACCCACGTGCTGCAGCAGCGGGCTGGGCTCCGGCCGCCAGGAGGGCTGGACCGGCCGGGGGATCCGCTGGAGCGGCAGGCGGAGGGGATGGTTTCCGGGACGGTCGGTGCGAGCGGCTTACCCGAGACTCTCACCTCAGCGGGGGTGACAGCGCCTATCGATAGCGTTCAGCGGCTGAAGATTGACGGGAATAAGGTCACGATCCAGAGGGTGAGCACAGATCATCTACGGATGATCTTGGGGGTCATGCGCGGTGATCGGCCGGTGCCAGGGATCAGAACCTACTCGGTGACGCGTTTCGGAGATGGAGGGAACTTCGCCCGTTACACCTTGATCAATGGCCGATCGGGCACCTTGTATTGGTGGAATAACGAGCCTGGACAGGTGGAGGCTGAGCTGGCGCGGCGGTCGGCTCCGGTTCAGATGGCCGTCGGGGCGCCTCCGCCGGGCCCTCCACCAGCCTTTCACGGGGCTCCGGTATTCCCGCCTGGGCCCGGGCCTGGCGGGCAGCTGCAGGTGGCCCAGTCAGCCCCCTCGACCTCCGGCGGTGTTGCTCTGCCGCCCCTTCCCAACACAGGGGGCGGCTTGCCCATCCCTGCACCGCCCCAATTCGCGCCACCGCCGGGACAGCAGCCGTCTTCGAGCTCGAGCGCTACCGGGGTGCCCGCTACGACTCTTGGCGGCCAACTACCTCTCGGGGGCCAACCCGCTCTAGGGAACCAATCTACGGCTCCTTCGATGGCTCCGCCAGCCCTCACCCCCCCAACTTTAGCCCCCCCAGCCTTGACCCCTCCAGCCCAGCAGCCGGCCATGCCGGCGGCGGCTCCACCGCCTCGGCCCGCCTTTGCGGGGCTGGAGCCCGGGGTGGCTCCCGCCAACGACAGGCTGAGTCTCCAAGTCGGCAATCAGGTGATTCATGGCTATGAGCTGTTGCGATGGCTTCACGGTGAAGTGCAGCGGCGTATCGGTGCAGCGCAAACTACGCCTCCTCCTGGAGGAGATCTCAGTCGTATCGTGCAGAGGCAAGATTGGCTTCGTACGGCGGGTTCGATGGCGGGGGAGCGATCGAGGTCCGCCCTCGAGGTCACCGATCGGCCATCCCTCCTCGGCCAGAATCTCCGGCTCGGCACTACAGGAACCGCCGCTCGGCTGGTGCCGGACGGGAATACCGAACGCATCCTCTTCTCTGGGATGGACCCCAGGTATACCGATATCGTTGGGTTTCTACAGCGCCATCAGCTCGATGATCGACAGGTGGCCACGGCTCTCCTCGAGCGAATTCAGGGAGGCACCGACACTCGCTGGGATCAAGACGCGGGGATGTCGGAATTCCTCAACGGTCTCAATGCTCTGCTCTTGGGGGTCGAGGGCTCTCGAGTCAATGCGACCTTCGGCACGGCATTGGCGATCCTCGAGCTGATCGCCAATGGCCGGCTCTCGTTCCAGGATGCTTTCGCTCGAAATCAATACGGTGGTTTCTTCCCTCTGGCGGCGCTACAGACAGGGAGTCGAAACTTAGGGATTCGAAGAGTGCTTTTCCAGGATCCGAGACTTCAAGAGAACCCACCCGATCCCCAGGCCCTGGACACGGTCATGCGGCAGGCCTTTGGCGTCGGGAGTACGGAGCGGTGGGATCGACCGCTGGCGATCACAAATGCTGTGCCCCTGCGGGAGATCTTGACTCTCGTGGAGTGGTTGAGAATCCAGCAGGAGCAAGACGCTGCGGCTGCACAGATCACCGATGGTCAGGCGGCTCGGCAGTGGGCGATTCAGCAGATCACGGCTCTCTTGAACCGCTACTATTGATCACTTTTCATGAATTGACCTTCGTCTCGCTGCTGAGGGTTGCCCCGCCGGCTGGTGGTGTTGAGAGTGAGGTGAACTGAGAACTGGCCTAGCCCCGTTCTCTACGCCGAGGGCAGGTGCGGCGGGAGTTGGTGTTACTCTTTCAGGGCGCATTCTCGTGTTTTCTGAGGAAATGGTTGACTGGCCAATCCTCGCCTTCCTCTCCGGCTGCTGGAGTCTCCCCAGATGCCTTTAGAAGGAACGACTCGGTTACCGATCTCGCGCTGGAGCTCATCTAGCGGGGGAAGGCAAGCTATCCCTCAATCCTTGGAGGTTGATCACCAGCCTTCAGGTGGTATCGATGCTCCGACTCCGAAGGTCTCGGCCCGGCTGGCCAATATTCCGATTCATCCACCGGGGAACGACGGCGGTAGCCCCGCAGCGGGGGAGAGCGCGGTGCAGCGCCTCTCAATCAATGCTCCCGACGTTAGCCCCTCACAGGCGCTGAGCCTGGCAAGCTCCGGAACCGCTGGTGCAGGTCAGCCGCTGCCCTATTTGAAGGAGATCCAGCCGCTCTTTGCGCCTCATGACCTCTCTGGGATTCAGGCGTATTCAGGGCCGGCTACCGAGCGAGCGGCGGCGGGAATGGGGGCGGAGGCCTTCACGGTGGGGGAGAAGGTGGGCTTTGCGGAGAGCACTCCGGACAAGGCGACCGTGATCCATGAGACGACGCATGTGCTTCAGCAGCGCGCCGGGCTGCGTCCGCCGGGAGGGCTCGACCGGCCGGGGGATCCGCTGGAGCGGCAGGCGGAGGGGGTGGCACGGCAGGCTGGAAAGAGTCTCTTTCTCGACGGGAAGGGAGAGTCCTCGCTGCCTGTTGTGCAGAGGCTGAGATTATTTGGTGTGACGAAAAATATTGAGACTCTCACTAGTTCGCAAGTGCGCTTCTACCTTGGGTTGATTGAAGGAACTTTGACTTGGGGCGGGTACAAGATTCTGGAACGAGGACGAGAGAGCCCAGCAGAAGAATTTCTTCGCTACAGCAAGGATGGCAGTCAGTTCACCCTGTATTGGGAAGCTCGTGACCTGGGGAGACTTCGTGCTCGGCAACAACAGCCTCAGGGGCGACCAGACGGAGATCCACCACCCGCTTCGGTGGCCAACAATTCTCCTCAGACCTTGAATACCCGCACTTCCATTTCTCCTCAGAACAAGTCCACAGCATCAACGATGGGGAGAGGTGAAATACCTCCGCAACAGATCGGAAGCCAGACGAACAGCGGTCACCAAAGCCAGCTGCCGACGACGACACCATTTAGTGTCGTGGGGAACCAAGCGCAGCAAGCGACACCCTTTCCATCACCTTCCCTCAACCCGCCTCCACTCATCTCGTCGACGGCACCAACTTCGCCGATGGTAGCCCCGACCTTTGGGCAGACGCTACAGCAGGGCAACCAGTCTGGTATTTCCTCGGTTCTGCCCGGACAGTCGATGACGACCAGCGTGCCGACGATGCGTACGTCGGACATCAATACATCTCCCTTCAGCCTCTTCGGTCCTGGACGAGGACCTACTCAATTGTCGCAGCAAAGAGGGGCTGCTTCGAGGGTATCGAGCCCACCAGTTCAGTCGACCACCGCCGCGGCCTCGGCTCCGCCAGAGCAAGCGTTTGAGGGATTACGACTTGGACAGATGCCCCCTGCGGCAAGGCTCACCCTTCAGGTCGGCAATGAGCAGCTCAGCGGCATCGAATTGCTTCAGTTGCTCCATCGGGTGGTGCAGCGGCGATTACAGGAACTGAATGTGGCTAACCGCCCACTAATATCTCAAGGCCCTTACAGAATTGCCCAGGGACAAGATTATTTGTTGTCGGCAGGGCGATTGGCTCAAGCGATTGCGGGGAGTGAGGTGATCTCGTATCCCAAGATGTTGGGTGAATCTCCTCAACAAAAAACTGATTTATTAATTGGGCAGCTAGGTACCAGGGTGCCGGGGTATAAGAAAGGGTCGACGGAGAGGGTAGATATCCTAGGGAGCGATTTGAGTTATAAAAGCATCTTGCGAGAGTTGAACGCATTAACGTCGCGACAAGGAGGCCCCAGCGAAGCGGAGATTGCAAGAGATCTCCTGCTACGACTGAGGACTGGCTCTGGAGACCCTGATGATGCCAGGCTTACCGATCCGGGAGTAAATCGCCTGCTCGACGGGATCATGGCGCTTTTCTTTGGACTCGAGGCATCTCGCGTCAATGCAACATTTGGAACGGCAGTGATGATTCTCGAGCTTGTTGCAAATGGTCATTTGACCTTTAGGAAGGCATTCGCTGATTCCGCAGAGCTCGGTGGCTTCTTTTCCATGGCGACTCTTCGGTCAGGCAGCGGGAATCTCGTCAGTCGGAAGTCGGTCGTTTCTGAACCATCCCCTCGAGAATCCTTGGAAGAGCACTTTGGGGGAGAGATGAAAGTCAATTTCCCTGACTATAGTACTGGCCGAAGAATTGATAACTGGAGAACAGCTCCTAAGGCTCAGCACAATGCGGTTCCTCTGAAGGAAATATTGAACATTATTGAATGGTTACGCCTTCGTCGGGACAGTGCTGGAGCCAATGTCGAGAACGAAGATTCGGCAAGACGTTGGGTTACCACTCAATTTGAGGACCTCATGACGACAAACTATCTGGCCTCGCCGCAACTGCCAGACTGGGTCGGAGAATCGACCCAAAGGCTCAACATACCCAGGGCTACAAGCTCCAGCTCAAGTCACCAGACTCCACAACGTCAGATCCCCCAGGTAAGAGGCATCGCAGGGAATTCTTCTCACCAGCCTGGGACTCTTAAGAGGACAGCGACACCGACTACGAACGCCGCGCGCTTAGAGGCTGATAGGTCTCCCGAGAGAGAGCCTCCGCCAAAGAAGAAGCCGAAACCAAATAGTTCGAGCCCATTCGTGCAGTCGACCACAACCTCCGGAGGTGGGAGTACTCTCTTCCAGAGTGCCTCACAGCCGCAATACCAGAGCCCTCAGTCACAGGGCCCGCCTGGATTTGGCATTCAGCCCTACGGCGGAGTTCCTTCCGGTGCGCCAGGAGGTCGTGGGGGTGCGCCAGGAGGTCGTGGTGGAGCTCCGCCGCCTTCGTTCATTACGACCCCTCAGCTTCAGCAGAACAGCAATGCCCGAGGGCCGAACTTCAACTTCCAGCAGAATCAGCAACCTGGGGGGCGTGGGCGAGGTAATGGCGGGCGTGGCCCGTTCCCACCATTCCCGTTTGGCAAGAAGCCGGAAGAGAAGCGGGACGGGCAATAGGTTGAGGCGGCCCTCGGGCCTAGAAGGCTTGAGCCTAATTTTCTTTTGAGGCCTCGAACGGCCGAACAACTAGCTCCGGAGCGACGGCCTGGGAGTAGCCCTCGGTAATGTGGCTGCAAGCCCTTCAGTCGAGCTGAGCCCCGGCAGCTTCTTCACCCTGGACTTCATCCAGAGGGAGCCCTGTGGGCGAATAGCGATATCGAAGCAATCGTTAAAGCACGGCTCTCGAGGGTCTAGAAACCCTCCAGTGAATATTCGGCAATACAGGATCAGCTGAAGTAGGCGAGAGGTTGATGGCTCGAGAAGTTTATGAATGCCTTTGTTGCACCGGCGATCTGGGGCAGCTGGTAAGCAGAAATGACAATGTTCAGGGCAAATTCGCGGATCTGGTCATTCTCGAGTCGGACCCTCGTCGCGTTGCGCCGGATTCGATCAAAGACATTGGGGTAGTGGAGACCTGGATGAACGGTGAGCAGGTCTTCTCGGCTCCAGCTTCGGTACCAGCCCCGACCTCGAGCCCAAGCGAAGCCTCGCTCTCCGACCAGACCCAAGAGGGATAAGCCATGCTGAGACGGATTCAACCGGGCATCAGAGCTTGGCTCTTCTTGATCTTGGCGCTGGGAGTGGGCATCGCCCATTTCGCGCCGGGGGCCAGTGCGGAAGAAGCGGATCAGGAAGTTCTGGATCCACAAGAGCAGGAAGTGAGCTTTCGCTGGCATTTCCAGGCGGGCCTCAACATGGCGGCGGAGTGGGACCTCTTCTGGAACCTCGCCGAGACCTTCGCGCCGGATTCAGGCTTTGACACCGATGCCCAATGGCTGGAGGGCTACGTCAAGCCGGGAGTGAGCTTCGAGCGCCAGCTCGATAGCGGAGCCACTTTCTACGGAAAACTCTCCGCCGTCGGCTCCTACACCCTCGGGATCGACGCCTTCGACACCGGCGATACCGGTGACGTGACGCTGGAGGAGCTGCATCTGGGGCTTCGTGGAGGCGATGCCGAGGGTCTTTCCTGGGACGTCTCCTTGGGGCCGCGGGAGCTCAAGCTGGGCACCGGAATGCTGATCTCCAACGGCGCCTCCAGTGGGTTCGAGCGCGGAGCGCTGAAATTTGGCCCCCGCAAGGCCTGGGAACGAGCAATCATCGCCCGCCTCGCCGGCAGCGGGACCTCCGGAACCCTATTCTTCGTCGACCCCAACGAACGCCCCGCCACCGACGGGGACAACGAGCTTGCAGGCTTTGACCTTCGCCACGATGTCTCCCAGCAGCAATACCTAGGCGTGACTTACGTCAACGTCTTGAATTCGACCTCTGCCTATCCGCGGGCAGCTCCCGAAGGTCTCGGTGCTCCGGAAGTGATTCCCGGGGCTCGGGAGGGGCTCAATACCCTCAACGTCTACGGCAGCGCCAAGCCCTTCAGGGGCTCCCTGGAGACGGTCTTTCTCGCCGCGGAGCTTGCCCATCAATGGAATGACGAGAACGGGCTCGACCTCGAGGCCTGGGGAGGCCGGGTGCAGGCCGGGTTCACCTGGAAGGATGCGGCGTGGACTCCAACGCTGATCTACGGATACCAATTCTTCTCAGGAGATGATCCGGAGACGGCGACGCTGGAGCGCTTCGACCCGCTTTACTACGAAGGCAGCCCCAGCGCCTGGTCGACGGGGTCCAAGTCCTCGATGACCTTCATCAACTCCAACGTCATCGCCCATTCCCTGACCCTTCGCCTACAGCCCACGCAGCGAGACACGCTGACCCTGCGCTACGCCCATATCCGGGCTGACGAGCTGCGCAGCCCGATTCAATTTGGGCAGGCAACGCGATTAGATGTCGTCGGCGCGACGGGCAACGTCGTGTCGGGAGTCACGGACGCTGAGCTATCGGACGACATCTTTGTGGAATACAACCGCATCATCAATAGGAATACCTACCTGACGGCCGGGGCCGCCATCTCCCTACCGGGGAAGGGGATCGAGACCACCGTCGTGGGGGATACGCCGGATTGGACCGGGGTCTTCATCAACATTGTGGTGAATTATTAGGCGCTCATTTTGCTTTGGCGGCAAGGATCAGAGATCAGCCAGGGCCTATTCAGCGATGCCCTTGATCAGCTTTCCGCGCGGATTTCTTTCGTCTTGGACTGAGGGCGAGTCAGTGGGACTTGCTCTCTAGACGCAGCCGCCCGCGTGTTTTCCCGTGGGTGAACGAACCAAGTAGCACGAAGGAGCGCTTGTTTCTGAGCGGATCGCCTACAAGCTGGATCCAGGCAGACGCCAGCGGCTTCTCTCTATGGCGAGGCTTGCCGAGAGCTTCCCCTACTGCATCCCTTCGTCCGATCTGTCGCCGTGCCAGCTGGTCGCCGTGGGGACGGTGAGCTTTCAGAATGGGTATGAGCAAGTTGCTCCCGTGACCAGCTCACCGGCTCTCTTCATCAAGATCTCGGATCGGCTGCACAAACTCACCGAGCTTTGGGAGTGATTTTTCGGCTGCTCCGAAGAATGGGGCATCCGGAGCCTGTCTGTCGGACCCCATTCTGCAAAGTCTAGGGGCTTGTCTTGTATGGAGCCCTGTCGCGGCGAAGGCTACTGGGGGAAGAGAGGGAGCGATACGGCCTGCTGGCGACCCCTCCAAAAAGATCTTCCGAAAGAGTGATCAGCTTTCAGCGGAGATTCCGTTCTTCCAGGGATAAGGGCGAAGAGCGTGCAGCTCGGCGCCACTTTCTTTCCACCGTGGGGCTCCTCATGAAGCCCTGTCGAACCCCTGGAGACTCTGATTCATGAAGCTCTTCCTTTCCCACCCCCGGCTCGCGGCGATTGCCATGATCGTTGTGCTCTCGCTTTCCCTCACGCCAGCAGCGAGCGCCCAGCTTACGGACTTCCTCGGCGTGTATCCAAGTCTCGATGCTGAGATAGCGGTTCCCCATGGGACATACGACCGTCAATTGAATCAAGCCATCTTGGTCTCGCTGAGGGGGATTGGTCTGATCGACACCCGGCTAGGACTAGACGTCACGGTGCAGGCTCCGAATGGGGGAACGTTGACCCGAACCTATACCTCTAACTTCCTCGATTTGAAGAATGCCTCCTACGAGATCGCCGAGGTCTTAGTAGACAGCGATAGCTACATCATCTTTCTAAACAAGTTCTCGAACCTGGAGAACACCTGGGCCAGTTGGGTGATCAAGATCTCTTCGGAGACGCTGATTCTCCAGTGGGCGAGAGAGCTGACGTATCTATCCGATGGGATCTCTTATCTCCGCGTGAGGGACGCTGTCGCGACGGTGGACGGTTACGCGGTATTGGCAGATCTAGACGCCGCGTTCATCGGCGGTCGAACGGGCGTCGCGATGCTCGATACAGGGAGCGGCGCGATGCAATGGACCGGCCAGTACTTCTTGAGTGAAGCCGTCGAATTGTTGAAGTTGGAGTACGGAGGCTTCGGCCTACGAGCTCTCGGCTGGTTGACCGATCCGGATTCCGAGAATTTCTCTGAGGTTGCGATCTTAAGTCTTTCCTCGAACAACGGGGCGCTCCTCAACGCGGCTCATTACCCCGGTGCCTATGCCTTCTTCGATGTGGGCACCGCGACAGCCCCGCCCTACGGTGAACTTTCCCGCGTGCACTATCTCGGCGCATATTCTGGCTTTGGCGACGTACTCTTTCTCTCGATCTCCGGTTCCCTCGAGGCCCAGCCAGGAGTTCTCATCGACCGGGTGCGGCAAGTGCCTTCCGACTTCGTCGTGCTGAGGGATGGAGGGCTCGTCGCTCAAATCGAGGGACAGCTGGGGGCGTCCTTACTCTCGGTTCCAGGACCCTTGCAGACCGGGTCCGCTGCTCCATTCACCACTCGACTCGACTCCGCTCCCGGCATCGCGGCGACCTTGCCGAGGTCGCTGGATCCCACCGGGGACGGCGTGGTGTCGATTGGCAGCACGGATTTCGGCGGAGTTCGCGAGCCCTATCTCGCCGCGAGTCAAGGGACCGATTTTCGATCTTGTCTGATTCAGAGACCTCTGGCACCACGGGAGCAGGTAGAGGTAGAGACGATCTACTTCAAGGATTGGACCTCCATGGCTCCCTTCATCGAGAGCTCACCGGAAGGTTTCTTCTTCTATGACGTTTCGTACCCAGCTGCGAGCCTGCCCTGTTTCTAAGACAGTTTTTGTCGCTCTCTGAGTCTCGACGTCCCTGAGGACTCCTGTTCTTGAGTGACCGCAGGTCGGCCTAGGCTTTTCCAACCTAGGTCGGCCTCGATTTCGTCCCGGCTCGTGTTGAAGAGAGGGTGGCGCTCTATCGGGCTCTCGACGAGGCGCAGTGGAGTAACCCCTCGACGAGGCGCAGTGGAGTGATCTAGAGGCCGGTGATCTCCCCTGCCGCGAGGAGGCGAGGATGGTCCGGCCTGATCCCTTTCTGGAGGATCGAGATCGCCTCGGCCCCTGCTACCTCGGCCTCATCCTGGCGGCCCTGGAGCTGGCGGGCGAGGGCGAGTCCCTGAAGCGCCCAGCCCCGCTCTGGGTGCTCTGAATCTGACTGGCTCCACAGCGTCGCGGCTCGCTCGAATGCCTCAGCGGCGCCGTCGGGGTCCCCTTGCTTCAGAGCGAGGCGGCCGAGGAGCTGCTGCACATTGGCTACCGGCGGCGCGTCGTCTCCAAGGGATTGAGTGAGTCCCTGAAGGCTGGCCTTGAGGGAGCGATCAGCTTCCTGCAGCCGACCGAGATCCAGCAGGATCGAGCCCTCGGTGGCTCGGGTGGTGGCGAGGTAGGGGTGATGGGCGGGGAGCTTGGATTCGAGGCTTCGCCGGGCTTGCTGGATGATCGAGAGCGCTTCGGTGCTGCGACCCTGTCGTTGACGCAGCTCCGCTTGGACCTTCAGGGCGAGGGCAGCCGTCGGGTGTTCGAGATCGAGATGCTGCTGGAAGAGAGCTAGGGCCGCCTCGATATGTCGTTCGGCCTGCGGCAGGTCGCCCCACAACATTTCGCCACGGGCGAGGTTGATCTCGTTGGCGGCGAGATGGATGGAGCCCTCTCCATAGATGGTGCGGAGGATCGCCGAGCTTTCGCGGTAGGCCTTCAGGGCGCCTGGGTAATCACCCCGGGCTCTCAGCACGATACCGAGATCGTTCAGGGCGGCGCCGGTCGACGTATCGTCGCCAAGGCGGCGACGGTAAACCTCTACGGCGGCTTTGTGATGCTCCTCGGCCTCTCGGAAGGAGCCGCGATTGCGCAAGACTTCGCCGAGGGCGCGGCGAGAGAAGGCGACGGCGAACTCGGAGTTCGTGCCTCGGCGCCACTGACCTTCCGCCAGGCTCAGAGCCTGGCGACCGAGCTGTTCCGCTTCTTCTAGCTGCCCTTGTCGTTGGAGCACGATGGCAAGCTCGCTCAGCAGCTTGATCTCCAGCGGGAGCTGCTCCTCCGCGATCAAGCGCAGGGCATCGCGCAGGGCGTCCTCCGCCGGGACTGTTTCACCGCGCACCTGATGGACGCCCGCTCGGTGCCCCAGGGCTTCCGCCCGTAGCTCATCGAAGGCGGCGCCCTGGGCCTCGAAGGATTGAATCGCTAGGTCTAGGTGATGCTCCGCTGCATCGAGCTGGCCCTGGTGGGCCGAGAGCTCGCCGAGGCGGTAATGCATCACGGCTACCTGCCCATGGTCGGGGCCGAAGAGCTCCCGATGCTGATCTAGGCTGAGCTGGAAGAGCTCCCGGGCAGAGTCGAAGAAACCCTCGCGGCGATGGAGCAGGCCGAGGGTCCCGGCGAGCCGGGCCTGAAGCTCCGGCTGATCTTTGAGGTCGGTGTCGAGGCGCTGGCGCTGAATGGCCAGAATCTCTTCGCCGTCGTCATTGCTGGCGGCCTGGCGATAGGGATCCTGGATCCTGAACAGGTTCTCGACGAAACGCACTGCTTCGTCGGATCGCGCCTGTTCTTGTTGGGCGAAGTTCCTCTCGTCTCGCAGTCGTTGGGATTGCAGGGTCACGACGACCGCAAAGGTCAGCAGAGAGAGCAACAGCAGGGACGTGAGAAGGGAGGCGACTCGATGGCGGCGGAGGAATTTCCCGCTCCGATAGCGCCAGGTTTGGGAGCGGGCTCCTACCGGTCGGCCGGAGCGAAAGCGACCGAGATCGTCGAGAAGAGCGGCCACCGACTCGTAGCGCTCTCGAGGGTCTGCGCGCAGGGCTTTGAGAACAATGCGGTCGAGATCCTCCGGCACCTTGAGTCGATGGCTTTGGGGCGGAAGGTCTTCCGATTGGGGCCGCTGTTCCCGCAGTCGCTGTTCCCGAAGGCGCTGGCTCGGCGGCTCCGGGGGGGCGCTTTCGAAGGTCTTTTGGACCTCGAGGGGGCTCAACCCCAAGAGCTCGTAGGGGCGCTCCCCGGTGAGGAGCTCGTAGAGCAAAACGCCGAGGGAGTAGACGTCGGTCGCGATGGTGACCGGCTGTCCAGCGATTTGTTCCGGGCTCGCGTAGTTCGGGGTGAGGGCACGGTATTGGGTTTCGGTAGGCTCTGAGCTGGGCTCTTGCCCCTGAGACTGATCTTGTCCTCCGGCGACTTCCTCGAGCACCTTGGCGAGGCCAAAGTCCAGGAGCTTGGGCTCGCCATCATGGGACACCAGAAGGTTGGCGGGCTTGAGGTCGCGGTGGACCACCAGGCGGGCATGGGCGTATTGAACCGCTCCACAGGCTTGAGAGAAGAGATCCAGAATACGCTCTAGCGAAGCGTTGACCTGGCGGCAATAGTCCGTCACCGGAAGCCCCTGGACATATTCCAGGACGACGAAGGGAATCCCTTCCGAAGTGCTTCCGCCGCCGAGGAAGCGAGCGATGTTGGGATGTTCCAGCCTTGCCAGGATGCTGCGTTCCGCCAGCAGCCGGCGCTCCAGATGGGGTTGGATCAATCCCCGCAAGAGCTTCACCGCGACCTCTCGCTGATAGCCGTCGCCGGTTTCGAGAGCGCGGTAGACCCGCCCCATTCCCCCCGTGCCGATGAGCTCTTGAAGCTCGAAGCTCTCCAGTCGTCTACCGATCCAAGGATCTTCGATGGCGTCCGATGAATCGGAGGCTGGGGCCAGTAGAGCCGAGTCGAAGAGCGGGCGCTCCAGGAAGCGACTGTCGGCGTGCTCCAGCAGGGAGCGCAGCTCGTTCGCCAGCTCTGGCTCCTCGTCGGCCAGGGCACGCAGGAAAGAGTCTCTCTCGTCGGCTTCTAGCTGCGATGCGCGATCCCAGAGCTCTTCTAGCCGTAGCCAGCGTTTCTCGTTCATGGACAGATCTACCCCAGCTCCCGTCTCAGCCACGCCCGAGCCATCGCCCAGCGTCGTTGAGCGGTCGCTTCGCCAAGGGAGAGATGCTCCGCGATCTCCGGAAGAGTGAGACCGCCGAAAAAACGCAGCTCCACGACCTGAGCGGCCTGGGAGTTCACCTCAGCTAGCCGCCGGAGGGCGTCATCCAGCGCCAGGAGGTCAACGTCCCCCAGAGGAGCGGCCAGCTCGTCGGTCTCGACCTCAACCCGCAGGAAGCCTCGGCCGCGCTTGAGGGCTTCCCGGCGCCGTTGGCGATCGACCAGCACCTGGCGAATCACCTGGGCCGCGAAGGCGAAGAATTGGACCCGGTTGCTCCACTCGAGGCGGCGCTGCTGGCTGACCCGAAGGTAGGTCTCGTGAAGTAGCTCGGTAGCCTGGAGGGTCACCTCCCGCTGGCTGGCAAGATGGCGCTTCGCGATGCGGCGCAGCTGAGGGTAGAGCCAGGAGAAGAGCTCGTCCCGGGCGGCGAGGTCGCCACGCTCCCAGGCTTTGAGCAGAGCGGTGATGTCTGGGGCAATCGAGTCGTCTTCCAAGCTCTAGACCTCTTTGTCAGCGTTGGAGGCACACTCGATGAACGTAGCATGGCGCACCAGCGAGGGCCAGGAGCTTGAATTCTGAGCTTCCGGTGGAGGTCTTTCGTCCCCGCTAGAACGAGAAGAGCCCGACCTGCGAGGAGATCGCGGGTCGGGCTCGTGGACTCTCGGCTCAAGACCGAGTAGGGGAGGGCTGAAATCAGCCCTGGGGAGGCATCGGCTGGGCGAAGAACTCTTCCTTCACGATCTTGCCGTCGGCGACGGTGTAGAGAGCGATCTCGTCCGCCTGGTAGCGCTGGCCGGATTCCTTGTTGGTGACGTCGATGTTGAAAATCACGCCGAATTGATCGGAGCCCTGGATCAGGTAGGGGCCCTTGGCGCCGAGATCGTGAACCTCGTGAGCGTTGATCCACCACTCGTTCTTGCCGAGGATCGCCTCCTTACCCTTGGCCTCCTGGCCGAGGCCCGGCATCGGAGCGGACTCGACGCTGACGATGTCATCCGCATAGAGCTCGTTGATGGCGTCGATGCTCTTGCCGGTGTTGCAGTATTCGACGAGCTTCGCCGCAATTTCGTGGGTCGACATAGGGATTCTCCAGAGAAAATTCGTTGAGAGGAGGTCAAACTGAGTCGACTATCTTAATTCATCAGATACGACAGTGGCGTGACGAGTCGAGGTCTTTGGATGTGATTGATCTTCGCCGGAGATTACTTCACTGACCACGCAAGCTGGGGGAGACTAGAGTGTTCATTGGGAGAATCTCGAGGCGCTGGGTGACCGTATTTCAGGGCTTTTAAATTATATTGTATTTAATTATGAACAATGAATTTGAGATGTTTAGATTTTGGAGTTATCTTGTTCCCTCTTCTGGTAATTGGCCAATCTGCACATTCATCATGGAGGACACTCGATGTCTTATCGGACCCATCTGTCTCAGCTTGCGGCTCTAATGGTCTTTTCTTGTCTCATTTTGATCCTTGCGGCAGCGCCGGTAGCAGCGAATTGCGTTGACGCCCCTTCCGGTCTCCAAGGTTGGTGGCCCCTGGATGACAGCTCGTCTAGCTCGACTGCACAGAATTTCTCTTCGGGTCTGGATGGCACCTACTACGGAGCAACCTACCTTGCCTTTGGGAAGGTGAGTCATGCTCGAACCTTCGGCGGCGATAACGATCACGTACTGGTACCTGATCATTCCTCCATTGACATCGGAACGGCGGACTTCACCATCGAAGCCTGGATCAAGACTACAGGTGGTTCTGGTGTACGAACCATCACCGATAAACGCCCTGCTTCGTTCCCCCACACTGGATACCACCTCTTTCTATGGAATGGGCGAATCAGCCTTCAGCTTGCTGATAGCAGTGGATGGCAGAATTTCTATGGAGACTCCTCGACGCCTTATCTCGCGGACGGGCAGTGGCACCATGTCGCGGCGACGGTCGACCGTAACTCTACTAGTGGAGTACGTTTTTACGTAGACGGTTCTGTTGCAGGTTGGCCCCAGAATCCGACGGGGAAACAGGGGTCCTTAGCGAACTCTGAACCTCTGTACATCGGGCGTCGACACGATAGCGTTCCTAGCGCCTCGTGGCTTGGTCAGATCGATGAGGTTGCGATCTACAACCGTGTTCTGACCGGCTTTGAGATCGACGATATTTACGAGGCGGGGCCCTTCGGAAAGTGCAAGAACTGCGTGCCTACTCAAGCGTTAGCGGTGGACCTGCTCTGCTCTAGTCATTTCCCATTGACCGAGCATGACTGCTTTGCTCTCGCTACCGGAGGTTGTGGACCCTACAACTATTCTTGGACTTGGACCGGCGGTGGCTCGCTGATTCCGTCGCTGGACTCGTGCAACATCGTGAACTGCAATCAGGCCGGCGTTGTGACGGTAACGGCAACAGATCAGGGTGGAAACTCTGCTTCGGACTCTGCGTTCCTGCAGTGTAGTTCTGGTGGCTGTAACCCCTTCTGCTTCTGACGAGTCGAACTGGCGCACCTCAGCCTACTTCGGACAGGGAGCGCGCGATGTCAGCTTCTGGTGGTCTCGATTACTGCCAGACACACCACAGCGCTAACGGCTTTTTGGGTGGAACGGTTCCCCCGTTGAACTAGAGAAGGCTGCTGTCTGGAAGCCGCGGCGAAGGACTCAGAAACCCTCGGTTGGCTTAGGAAGGCCAACCGAGGGTTTCTCTGTACCTCAGTAGGTAAGGCCGGTAGTGAATGGTGTATCGCCTTAGTCGCCTGGGCTTAAGCCAATTGCGTCTACTGTGCGGCTGAAGCTCCAAGAGGACTTGGCATCAGACGCCAAAACTCGCCTGAGGGAAGCACTAGCTGGTAGAGCGAACTCAGGTTCATCCACCAATCCGAACGAAGAACTCCTCCTGGGAGATCTTGCCGTCGGCGACGGTGTAGAGGGCGATCTCGTCGGTCTGGATCCGCTGGCCGTCCGCTTTTCGGGTGACGTCGATGGTGAAGATCACGCCGAATTGATCGGAGCCCTGGATCAGGTAGGGGCCCTTGGCGCTGAAGTCATGGATCTCGTGGGCGCCGAACCAATGCTCATTCTTGGCGACGACGCCATCCTTACCTTGGGTTCGCTGGTCGAAGCCTCCGGGGAGCTGGGTGAATTCAATGCTGACGACGTCGTCTGCATACAGCTCGTGGATCGCTTCGATGCTCTGGCCGTCATTGCATCGGTTGACGAGCTGGGCAGCAATTTCGGGGGTCGACATAGGGCGGCTCCTCGGGGCTAGAGAGTAAGTAGCGATAAGGAGATGATCTTAAAGCCTTCCCGGAGCGTTCGAATACTTGAGGCAAGTTCTGCCGGAGACCCGTCTCAGGAGACCTGTCCCAGGAGACACGTTCAGGCGATTGAGCCTGAGTAAGTGGGGCCAAGTGTCAGGCGATTGGTCTCGGTTGGAACAAGTAGCAGGCGATTGATCCCGGCCGGCTAGAACCCTCATCTTGTCGAGGGGAATGGGGTAAGCTGCCATCCAAGACGCCGGCTGACAAGGTATGGAGCGACGCGTGGACGCAGCGAGGTCGGAGCAGGGGCTCCGGGGGTTGGAAGGGGAGAGGTTCGCGCCGACACAGAAAGGGCAGCGCCGAGGCGATGAGTCATCCGCCGGCGTGGTGTCACCGTCGCTGGCTGCCCGGTCGCTGGCGGGGGTTCCGATCGATCCGCCGGGCCCTGGGTTGCTGAGTCATGGGGCGCCAGCTAGTGGGGCGCCGGTACAGCGCCTGAGCGAAGGTCCAGCGGAGGTCGGGGCCGGGGAGGCGAGGCGCTGGGCGGCGATGGGCACGGCGGGGCAGGGGGGCAAGCTGCCCTATTTGAAGCAGCTGCAGCCTCTCTTCGCTCCCCACGACCTCAGCACCATTCAGGCTTACTCCGGAGCGCCGTCACAGCGGGCGGCGATGCAGTTGGGGGCCCGGGCCTTCACCATGGGCAACAAGGTGGGGTTCGCGGACGCGGCGCCGGATCTGGCGACGGTGGCCCACGAAACGACCCACGTGCTGCAGCAGCGGGCTGGTCAGGGGCCGGCAGCGGGAATCGATCGTCCAGGAGACCGCTGGGAGCGGCAGGCGGAGAGCGTGGCGCAGCAGGTGGTGGCTGGGGGGGCGGTGGGCGAAGGCCTCAGCACGGAGGGTGGTTTTGGGGACGGAGGAGCAGGAGCGGCCCTGCAGCGTTTGAGCCTAGATGGTCAGGACATCGATATCTCCCGCCTGGACGAGAACAAGACGAGCTTTTATCTCCGGGTGATCGGCGGTTTGGAGCCCGACTCCTCGGTCTTCCAGAGTCTTGGGGGCTCGGCGTCGAGCAGTGGTCGCAATACCGCGGAATTTATGCTCGGAACAACCCGGCGGGTGTTGGTCTGGACGGAGGCTGATCGACAGGAGCTGCAGGCGAGACTACGGCAGCTGCAGCCCGCTCCAAACCTCTCTTATGCACCTTCTTTGCTGAGCTCTTCCAGCGCAGCGGCGGGCCCTCCGAGTGCTTTCTCCTCCTCCTTTCGCACTCCCTCAAACCTCCCGACGACGCCTGCCTTCACGCCCCAGGCGCCGAAGCCTTCGTCCCTCCTGCCCTCTTCGTCTTCGTCCTCCTCGCTCTCTTCGACGACCACTCCCAATTCACTCTCGATGCCCTCGAGCTTCAGCTCTCGGGGTCGGGGACGAGGCGTGTCTGGCATGCCCGGTCTTCAGCAGCGATCCGGCCGCTTCGGCTCCCTTCCTACCAGCTTCACCTCGCCGCCGATGTCTTCGTCGACCACCACGTCTACGACGACGACTACAACCACCACCACGACTCCCTCGTCCAGCACGGCGATGCCGCCTCCAGCGGCGGCGCCGACCAATAGCCAGCAGACGAGCTCATCTAGTTCTACCAGCAGTGCCTTTAGGGCGGCGGCGGGTCCTCCTGCGCGGGAACAGGCCTTCGCGGGGCTCCGAGTGGGGCAAATGCCTTCAGAAGAGCGTCTATCGCTGCAGGTTGGGGCCGTGACCCTGGATGGTCTTCAGCTGCTGCGTCGCCTGCATCGATTGATCCAGCAGCGACTGCGGGCGCTGTCTCCCCAGCGAGGTCGTTTCAGGGGGCGGCAGCCGAGGTACCAGATTCAGTCTGGGCCGGATTTCCTGTTGACCGCAGGGAGAATGGCGACGGCCATTGCCAGCAGCGACCAGCGGCCGAGCTCTAAGATGCTCAATTCTCAACTCGAGGTGAGCCGTAGCGGGACCGTCGTGCCTCTGAAGAGCACCCGATACAGTGAGCGAGTCGACATCGAAGGGCGTGATCTGAGCTATGCGCAGATCGTGCAGCGAACGAATCAGTTGAATCGGCGGGGGATGTCCGACCCAGAGATTGCTGCAGCGCTGATGGCCAAGATGCGTTCCGGCAATCACTTCGAGTACATGGATCCAACGACCATCGAATTTCTGGACGGCCTCAACGCTCTGCTCTTCGGCGTCGAAACGTCTCGAGCCAACGCGACCTTCGGCACGGTGCTGATGATTCTCGAACTGATTGCCGCCGGTCGTCTGACCTTCCGGCGCGCCTTTGCGGACAACGCCTTGGGCGGCTTCTTCCCAATGGCTTCGCTGCGGACGGGAAGCGGTAACTTCACCGCTCGTCGAGAGATTCTTGATTCGACGAGCAGTGGAGCTCCAGCGATGCGTAGCTCGTTTAGCGGTAGGACCACGGCCAAGCTCTATGGCAAAGCGACTCCGATGCCGAGGGCCCAACGCAACGCGGTGCCGTTGAAGGAGATTCTCACCATCATCGAATGGATGAGGCTGGTCGAAGGGAGCGCTTCGGCGAACGTCCATAGCGAGGCCGCGGCGTGGCGTTGGGTAGACGCGCATCTCGAGCGTTTCCTGGACACGTATTACGACGTGGACGGCCGATATTCCCTACAGTCTGCGACCAGCACGACGACCTCTACCTCGTCGTCCAGTTCTTCGAGCTCCTCCAGCTCCTCCAGCTCGTCCACTACGGCGGCGATGCCTCCATCGTCCTTGATGCCTCCACCGCCCTCGAGGACCACGACAACCACTACAACGACGTCGACGCCCAGCTCGAACTCCCGGAGCTCCTCGTCTACATCCCGCACGGGCTCACGCTTCAAGCGGCCGGCAAGCTCTCCTCCTCCTTCCCTGCAGCAGCAGCCAAACAACACTTACAGCTCTACTACTTCAGGGCTTTTGGGCTCATCGGCGCCACATCAAGTGGTTGCAGATGCCAACGACGGACAGAGTCTGCGCTCACGGACAGGGCCGGTGGACAAACGACAGCGAGTGGCGTCTCAGCCTTCTTTTGCGCCGACAACCCCGGCGTTTGATTCTTCTCTGCCGCCGAATAGCTCCACTAGCTCCTCGTCGACTTCTTCTACTACTACTACTACGAGCTCCACGTCGAGCATCCTTTTAAGCTCCTCGGCGCTGGCCTCCTTCTCGAGCCTTCCCTCGAGCCGGGGCCGGGGGAGCGGGATCGGCAGAGGCAGAGGACGGGGACGCAGCGCTCGGGGGAGGGGAGCGGGCCCTCCCCCGACGAGCTCCTCGTTTCCGACGACGGTGGAAGAATTCGACCGCATCATGGCGGAAGCAATGCAGCAGGAGGCGGAGCGTCGGCGCAAAGAAGAGGAGGAGCGAAGGAAGGGGAAGGGCAAGTGAGGGGCCCATCTGAGAAGGCCTGCTGAAAAGGCCCAGTTGAGTAGGCCCGCAAAAAGGCCCACGGTGGGAGCACCGTGGGCCTTTGATCATCAGTGGGGGCTAGAGCCGTTGCTCCCCCCGGGGTCGAAGATCGCCTCGATGGGTTGTTGGAAAACCTGGGCGATTCGGAAGGCGAGGGGAAGACTGGGATCGTATTTTCCGGTTTCGATGGCGTTGACGGTCTGCCGGGAGACGTCGAGCTGTCTTGCGAGCTCGGCCTGAGTCCAGTCGCGCTCCGCCCGCAGCACCTTGAGTCGGTTCTTCATTGCGGCGCTCCCTTCAGCGATAGCGGCGGAAGCCGAGGATCGTGCCGAGGACATAGCTGCCGGCGGTGAGCAGAATGATCTTGTCTAGCTCCGCGGCTTCCACGATGCCCGCGGCCTCCATCAGCCAATAGGTGAAGGATCCCACTAGGGTTACGCCAACGCTGAGGGCCAGGGCTTCCAGCTCGATCTTGCGGCGCAGCTCGTCTGCCTCGCGGAGGAACTTCCGGTGAGCGAGGACTACGGCAATACCGAGGGGCACGGTAGCGGCGACCAGTAGGAAGGCAAGAGGGCCGGAGGGAAGGATCCCTTCTTTGAAGCCGAAGGTCATGAGGAGCCAGACGCTAATCCAGGCGAAAGTCCAGAGATTCGTGCGCCGCTGGTTCTGGCGGTCCCTAGGCGTCGAGCAGCCGAAGGAAGAGAGAGGGGCTTCTTGTTCAATGGCATCTTTCATGGTCGTGACTCCTTGATCTTTAGTCAACTAGGCTTGACATGATGGAGTGTATGGATTCATTGACTTGATGTCAAGCGTGATTGACTTTATCGTTCCAGAGATCCCGCCTTGAGCATGCTGGGGTGAAATCGCTACACCGCGGGGCCGTTGGAGCATCGTAGATTCTCTATTCTTGGATCAATTTTGATCTAGATGGTTGATTTCGCTAATTCGATTATGCAATGATTTGGATGTCAATTGATTTCTGATTTCGGCAGCTTTGTTGGCTCACTTCAGGGTCCAGCAAGCAGCCTTCGTGATGTTTAGCGGGGCCTCATTGGATATCGAGCTAGGCGCTTCTGCAATCAAGAAGGCAGTGCGCCAACTCTCACTCGATCGAGTTGGGAGATTCGCATATCCCCATCCCTAAGAAAGGGTTGCCCCCATGTTTCAGAATTGGAAACTGCTGACCGCTTGTCTCGGCCTCGCGACGCTTTTGTTGCTCACACCGTTGGTTTTTGCAGAAGAAGCCGTCGACTTCGGCCAGGTGCCCTCGAAGAGCGGCCTCTTTTTCAACATCCAAAACTCGTGCCCCACAGCCGCCAATGGCTTTGCCGTGGGCGATGAGCTTTGCCTGCTGAAGGTTGGCACTGCCGATTTTCTTCGCAATGTGTTTCAAGGAGACCTCTCGTCTGGAGAGACCAAGCAGGTCGCTACCTGCGCAAACTCCTTCGGCAATGGCGTTGTGCTCTTCATACCGCCCCTCTCTAGCAATGCGGAGGCGGTGAGGGTGACGGTCGTGCCGAACTCCACCGTGCAGGTACCGAGTAGCTTCTGCGGGACCTCCGAGGCTGAGACGTCCAGAGAACAGCTCAAGCGAAATTGAGGATTGGCGATCTATCGCTGAGGATTCTTAGTTCCTCAGCGCCAGCAGCTGCTCTTTTTTCTTTTCTCCTCAACGCTGAGAGCCGCCGCTGGTCTCTTCTAGATCCCGATGTCTCCCCGTGAGAGCGGGAAAGGGTTTCTTTCCGGGCTTTCGCCGAGTTTGTGGCTCGCCACGGGGCGAGGCGCGCTGCAGCCGACTTGGAGCTGCTGGAGGTAACCGCTAACACCACGGGATCTGGCCATTCCGCGAATCACGAGACGTTTCGTTTCATCGTGGAATCTGGGTGAGCCGCTCTGTCGGTGTCACCACCATCCTGCCCCTTGAAGATTCAGTAGGAATCAGAGTTCCGGGCCGTTCAGCCGTCCAGGCTGGAGGCAATGGAGTCTGCTGATCTACCCAGATTGTCGAATTAGCTTCCAACAAGAATTCGTATCTTTCGCCATGAAAGGACACCCCCATGCTTCGTACCGCACTGATTCGTTCCACTCTCGTTGCCTTTGCTCTCGTCCTGCTCTTCGCGCCGCCGGCGCTGGAGGCCCAGGAATTCGATCCTCAGCAGATGCCGTCGAGCACGGCCATCGGCTTCACCCTGAGGAACGTGTGCCCCACCGCCGTAGTCGGCTTTGCCGTGGGAGACGAGCTCTGTCTCCTCAAGGTGGGCCCGACCTATTACCGCAGCAACCTCTATCAGGGGGAGCTGCTACCTCAGCAGTCGACCCAGATCTTCGCCTGCGCCGACAGCGATGACAAAGCCGTCATTCTGATCGTGCCGCCGGCGAACAGCAACGCGGAGGCGGAACGGGTCTTCGTCGAGCCCAACTCCATCGTCTTTCTGCCGGCTTCCTTTTGCGGGATCTCTGGAGAAAGCGATCCGGGGGAGCAGCTGAAGATCGAATAATCGATCTCTTGCGGCTTCGAGCGAGGGTCACTCCGTGACTTTGGCCCCGATCGTAGCCTGACGCCCGGGTTTCCTCAGGGAGGCCCGGGCGTCTCTCTATTTGTCTCTGAACCTCCATCGGCGGCTCTAGGGTAGGGGCGGCTGTTCCAGGCTAGGTCGTCGCGGGGAGCGGTGAATAACCCTGGATCTCCAGGGTCTGGAGCCAGCTTCCGAGATAGCGGTTGACCTCGTCTCGAAGGGCGGGGAGGAAGTGATTCCCTCTGAGATAAGCGTTGAGGAAGAAGAAGGGTACTTCCTGCTGGAGATGGAGGGCTTCCAGGCGCCCGCGGGATGGATCCGTAGAAGGCACTAGGTGGAGGTAGGAGAGGTCGCCCGGGGGGAAGTAGCGCAGCACCATGGATGGATCGCTACACAGATGAGAGCCGAGACGGGCGTAATGGGCGAGGGTGAGGATCGCGCCGCCGGTTTCCTCACAGCGGGGCAAGGCTTCGATGACGAGATCGAGCTGGCCTTCGGCCTGAAGGTGGAGCGGCTGGGAGGTGGGAAGGCTGGGAAGGGGAGAGCCGAGCAGGGCTTCTAGCAGCTGGTAGCGATGCTCGTAGAGATTGGCCGGCGGTAGCGTCTCTGCTGGGGGATTCAGAGGTGGCTTCAAGTCAGGGGTGGCCGTAGCAGTGGTCGCGGAATCGAGATCAGTCATGGCGGCTCCTAGGGGCAGGCTTTGGGGGAACGGGGCAAGCTGCTTCGCTATGCCCTCGCCGCTACTAGAGGCCACCGACTGGCTTGATCTTTCAACCGCAGGCTCGGCCCGCGGACGTGATCGCACGGAGCTCGACTGCACGGTGCCTGCTGCTGGAGCCCAAAAAGAGTGTGACCCCAAAGAAAAAACGCGACCTGGCGTGAAAGCCGGGTCGCGCTCCTCAGTTGTTTCGATGAGCAGTCGGGCTGATCGCTGGTGTTTGCGGCGAGCCTCAGCCGCCGTACTGAGCCCCCACGTTCTTCCAGTCGACGACGTCCCAGAAGGCGGAGATGTAGTCACCGCGGCGGTTCTGGTAGCGCAGGTAGTAGGCGTGCTCCCAGACGTCGAGGCCGAGCAGGGGCTTGTAGCCGCCGGCCAGGGGGGTGTCCTGGTTGGTGGTCTTCTGCACGCTGAGGGTGCCGGCGGCGTCGCTCACTAGCCAGGCCCAGCCGCTGCCGAAGACGGTGCCGGCGGCGCTGCTGAAGGCGGAGGTGAAGGCGTCGAAGGAGCCGAAAGTGGTGTCGATGGCGGCGCCGAGGGCGCCTTCCGGCTGACCGCCGCCGCTGGGAGAGAGGGTGGGCCAGAAGAGGGCGTGGTTGAAGTAGCCGCCGCCGTTGTTGCGCACCGCGGTGCGTACCTCCTCCGGAATCTCGTCCAGACGGGCCAGCAGCTCGAGAATGCTCTTGTCGTGGAGCTCCGGGTGACCCTCGAGGGCGGCGTTGAGCTTGTTGGTGTAGCCCTGATGGTGCTTGCCGTGGTGGATCTCCATGGTCTGGGCGTCGATGGCGGCGTCCAGGGCGGAATAGTCGTAGGGTAGGGCTGGAAGCTCGAAGGGATAGCGCAGCGTGGCGGCGAGCTGAACCTCCGGCACCGCTGCAGGAGCGCTGGCGCTTTCCGGATCGGCGGTCGCTGCGCCGCCGCCGTCGGTGCTGGCGGAATCCCCGGCGGGGGCGCAGGAGGGCAGCAGGGCGGCTCCAGCGGCGCCGGCGGCAAGCAGCTGGAGAACGTGTCGGCGGCTGTACTTGGAGTCCTTCATCGTCTGATTCCCTTGATCGAGGCTCAGGAGCAGTGGCCGTCCCGGGGGCGGGGCGGCTTGCCGGGCTCTCGCTGGAGGCTGGCTCGGGGCGGCGGGGCAGTCCCGAGCCGTGGGGTGAACGGGGATTTCAATCGCGGTAGATAGATGAGTCTGACGATCAGTGTACCAGGGCTCCGGCCCCTCCTCGCGCACCGATTTCCGCTGAAATTTCGGGGATTCGAGAGGGGCCCGGCGGGGGAGGATTGTCGCGGTTTGCGATATAACAACAGCTCACCACCAAGACAAGGAGAACCCGACCGTGAGCACCATCCCCGTCAAGCCGTCGATCCGTGAACGGGCCCACGTCAGCTCCCTGGAGCAGTATCGAGAGCTCTACCGCCGATCGCTGGAAGATCCCGAAGGGTTCTGGCTCGAGCAGGCGCAGAGTCTGAGCTGGTTTGCGGCGCCACCGACGGCGGGGCATTGGGATTACGACGAGGTGGATTTCGCGTGGTTTGCCGGCGGGCAGCTCAATGCCAGCTTCAACTGCGTCGATCGCCACGCCCGCACCCAGCCGGAGAAGACGGCGATCCTGTGGGCGAAGGACGAAGCCGGGGAGTACGAGCACATCACCTACCGCCAGCTGCTGCGGGAGGTGAGCCGAGTCGCCAACGTGCTGAAAGCCCAGGGCGTGCGCCGCGGGGATCGGGTTTGCATCTATCTTCCGATGATTCCCGAGCTGGCCTACACCATGCTCGCCTGCGCCCGTATCGGCGCCGTGCATTCGATCGTCTTCGCCGGCTTTTCCGCCGAAGCCCTGCGGGACCGCATCGACGATGCCGGCTGCAAGATCTTGGTGACCGCCAACGAGGGGCTGCGGGGCGGTAAGCGGATCCGTCTCAAGGCGATTGCCGATGACGCGGTGAGGGGCACCACCACGGTGGAAAGGGTGCTGGTGGCCAAGCGCACCGATGCCGAGGTGCCGATGCAGCCGGGGCGGGATCTGTGGCTCCACGAGGAGGCGGCGAAGCAGCGGGCGACCTGTCCGGCGGAGTGGATGGATGCGGAGGATCCCCTCTTCATCCTCTACACCTCAGGCTCCACCGGAAAGCCCAAGGGGGTGATGCACACCACCGGCGGCTACCTCACCTACACCTCTCTCACCCACCGGCTAGTCTTCGACCTGCAGGACGATGACGTCTATGCCTGCGTTGCCGACATCGGGTGGATCACCGGCCACAGCTACATCATCTACGGGCCCCTGGCCAACGGGGCGACGACGGTGATGTTCGAGTCCACGCCTCTCTATCCCGACGCTGGACGCTACTGGAAGCTGGTGGACGACCTCGGGGTGACGATCTTCTACACCGCCCCCACCGCCATCCGCGCCATCGCCCGGGAGGGAGACGAGTGGGTGAAGCGCTACCAACGCTCCAGCCTGCGGGTGCTGGGCACCGTCGGTGAGCCCATCAACCCGGAGGTCTGGGAGTGGTACCACGACGTAGTGGGGGAGGGCCGCTGCGCGGTGGTGGACACCTGGTGGCAGACCGAAACCGGCGGCATTCTCATCACCCCCCTACCCGGCGCCACGCCCGCCAAGCCCGGCTCCGCCACTCTGCCCTTCTTCGGCGTCGAGCCGCTGCTGGTGGACAACGAGGGGAAGGAAATCGAGGGTAATGGGGTGAGCGGAAACCTCTGCCTGCGGCGCTCCTGGCCCGGGCAGGCGCGCACCATCTACGGAGATCATCAGCGCTTTCGGGAGGTCTATTTCTCCACCTACCCCGGGCTCTATTTCTCCGGCGACGGCTGCCGCCGTGACGAGGACGGCTACTACTGGATCACCGGCCGAGTGGACGACGTGCTCAACGTCTCCGGCCATCGGCTCGGCACCGCTGAGGTAGAGAGCGCCCTGGTGGCTCACGACGCGGTGGCGGAAGCGGCGGTGGTGGGCTACCCCCACGACATCAAGGGAACGGGAATCTTCGCCTACGTTATCTGTACCCCGGAATTCCTCTCCCTCGACGCTGACGAGCTGGAAGGGGCGCTGCGGGAGCAGGTGCGCAAGGTCATCGGCCCCATTGCCACCCCAGACCGCATTCAGGTCACGCCCGGCCTGCCGAAGACCCGCTCCGGCAAGATCATGCGCCGCATCCTGCGCAAGATCGCCGCCGCCGAATACGACCAGCTAGGCGATATTTCCACCCTTGCCGATCCTGGAGTGGTGGAGAAGCTGATCGAGGCCCACCGCGGCTCCGAGGGCTGATAAGTGGGGTGTCGGCGGATTGATGCCTCTTTAGAGAGGCTGTCGCCGTTGACCACATCGCGGACGAGGCCGAGCACCCGCCTCGTGTGGCGAGTCACAGGCCGACAATGCCTGGAAACGCGACGCTCTGCGCTTGAATAAGGGTGTTGTTCTCGAGAGAAAAATAAGAAACGCCCGGGTGTCCGCTGGACGCCCGGGCGTTCTGAGTAACGGAGGGAGCCTTCGCTCTATCTCCGTAGCTCTTGAGGAAGCAGGGAAGCTTATCGAGAGTAGAACTCGATGACCTTGGAGATGTCGCAGATGATCGGAACCTCGTCGCGTACCGGGACTCGGTCGAGGCGGGCCTTCATCTCGTTCTTGTCGACATCCAGATAGTCCGGGGCAGAGAGGGCGCTCTCGAGAGATTCGCGGAAGCACTGCAGCTTGCGGCTCTTCGGCCGCACGGTGACGATGTCGCCCGGCTCGAGGGTGAATGCCGGCCGATCGACGGTCTCGCCGTTGACCTGGATATGACGATGGTTGACCAGCTGGCGGGCGGCATAGATGGTGCGGGCGAGGCCAGCGCGGAGCACCATGGCGTCCAGCCTGCGCTCGAGCTGAGCCACGAGAACGTCACCGGTGTTGCCCTTGGCGCGTAGCGCGCGCTTGAAGTAGGTGCGCATCTGGCGCTCATGAACGTTGTACTGCGCCCGCAGCCGCTGTTTCTCGAGAAGCTGAGCCTTATAGCCATCAATGCGGCGACGCCGAGTGGTGGGGCCGTGCTGCCCAGGAGGATAGCTCCTGGTTTCCATCACCCTGGCTGCTTTGGGCGTGAGGGCAATGCCAAGGGCACGGGAGAGTCTTACTTTGGGTCCGGTGTAGTTCATGGAGCCTCCTCGGCGAGCCGCCGTCGAGCCGGTTTCCAGAGTGGGGAGTAAATTACTCTGAAGAACCAATCCGCTGGGGCGGTGGGTGCTTCACTCGACTGGGGTCCGATACCGATTGTCTGGACCTTCGCCGAAGTTATATTCAAGGGCCGCACCAGGGCGTGATTTGTGGCGTCAGGAATCACCATTTCTCGAAGGTTGAACTCGCCCTCTGGGGACGGTGTTCCCTGGCTGACTAACCACTATTGAGACTTTGTCTCAGTAGACGGTTTCTAATTCTGTACTCTTTTGGTCCGATTTGTCAACCGAGGCGAGGAATGCCTCAAATTTCCCTATCTGGATCGTGACTTACGGTGGCGACACAGGAAATTTCGACCCCTCAATTTTGGTCGATTGGGGTCGTGAGCTGCGTCTGGTTGCTCCACCGATTGTGCCGCTCGCCTTCATTTGGCGTATCGGTTGGCCGGCCTTCATGGTGAGCTCGCTGGAATGGCCTACGGGAACCGGGAAGGTTGCCGCGAGGCGAGCTCGAAGGTGTGGAGCTGGAAAGATGCTTGGGTTGGCATCGCTGAGGGGAAGACGAAGGCCTTCAATTCAGCGAACCGTCGAGGAGGATAGTACTTTCCTTCCTCTCTTGCAACGGAAATCTAGCCTGATGCCTGCTTTGAGTGCTTCGACGGCACCGAGGGCATGAATTCTCGGCTGCCGCTGGCGCTGTAGTGATTGGGTTGAGGTGGAGCCGGAGCTCTTGGGCGCTTATCCAACCCCGACCGCTCTGAAGATCGAGAGAGGCTCGGAATGGTGAGTTTAGAGCTCGGCAACCGCCAGGCCCATGAGGCCCCGGGGCTTGCGCCTGTCCAGCGTCTGGGCCTTGCTTGTCGGGGATCCTTCGAGGATCGAGTGGGTACAATCAAGGAGGATCCTCACAAGGCACTCTACGATGCTCTCTAAGACGCTCCAGACGAGCGCTACTGCAATCACTTTGCATAGAAAGGTCCCGTGAAGACGTGAACCCATCCGATGAGATCACCCAGCTTCTTCACGCTTTTCGTGACGGGGAACAAGAAGCCTTCGAGCGGCTGGTGCCGCTGGTCTACGAAGACTTGAGGCGGATCGCGCGGGCCCATCTGCGAAGGGGCCCCTCCGGCCAGACGCTGGGGGCGACGGGAGTGGTGCACGAGGCCTATTTCAAGCTCGCCGGCAGCGCCGGGGTGGATTGGGAAAACCGAGGACATTTCCTCGCCGTCGCGGCGCGGGCGATGCGCCAGGTGATCATCGCTTACGCGAGGCGGTCTTGCGCCGCCAAGCGAGGGGGCGATGAGAGGGCGCAGACCTTCGAAGAGGGGCAGATCGCCATCGAGCGCCAGGCGGATCAGCTGCTGGATCTGGAACGGGTTCTGGACCGGCTAGCGGCGGTAGATCAGCGCTTGGTGCAGGTCGTGGAGTGTCGCTTCTTCGCTGGCCTCAGCGAGATGGAGACCGCGGAGGCCCTCGATACGTCGGTACGGACGGTGCAGCGACTCTGGGCCCGTGCCCGGGCGTGGCTGCGGGAGGCGCTGGCAGAGGGGGTAGAGTTCGGTGGATGAAGCCCTGTGGCGCCGCGCTGACGAGCTCTTGGATCGAGCCCTAGAGCTAGCGCCGGAGGCCCGGGAGAGCTTTGTCGAGGAACAGGCCGGAGGGAATTCTCGGCTGGTGGAATTAGTGCGCCGATTGCTGCACCACGTCGACGGACCCGAGGAGGAGCTGGCGCCGGGGCTGCGGCTCAGCGCGTCTCCGGGGGGCCTGGCGCCAATCCCGCGGGGAGACAGCAGCTGTGAACCAGGCACGGTGATCGGTCGTTACCGGATCGTCCATGAGCTTGGGCGAGGCGGTATGGCGGTGGTCTACCGGGCGCAGAGGGTGGACGGCAGCTTCGAGCAGGAGGTGGCGCTGAAGCGATTGCGGGCCGCGGGGCCGAGCCGCGACGTGATCCGTCGCCTCGAGCAGGAGCGGCAGATCCTGGCGCGGGCGACGCACCCCGACTGGGCTCGGCTGCTGGACGGCGGAGTTGATGCCGAGGGGCATCCGTACCTAGTGATGGAGAAGGTCGACGGACTACCCATCGATGAATATTGTGATCTTCATCGGCGGAGCATCGAGCAGCGTCTGGAGATCTACCTGCGGGTAGCGCGGGCGGTGGCCTACGCCCATGCGAACCTGGTGGTTCATCGCGATATCAAGCCTTCCAACATCCTGGTGACCGCCGAGGGGCACCCGAAGCTGCTGGATTTCGGCATTGCGAGGATCTTGGCGGACTCTTCTCAGGATCCCGCTGAGGCGCTGACTCGGGAAGGGGGCCCGATGACCCCGGCTTACGCCAGTCCAGAGCAGGTGCGAGCCCAGCCGGTGACGACCCAGAGCGACGTCTACCAGCTGGGATTGTTGCTCTATCTGCTGGTCTCCGGTCGGACCCCCTATCGCCGCCGCTACGACTCCCCTTTGGAGCTCGCACGGGCCATCAGCGAGGATCCTCCGCTAGCTCCCCGAGAGGCCTTCCTGCGACCGCGAGGGGCGGCGAAGGAGGCCGGAGAGGTGGACGCCGGAGAAGTAGATGCCGGAGAAGTAGATGCCGGCGAAGTCGATGATCGAGACTTCATCGCCGGCCGCCGAGGGACCACCGCGGAGCGTCTCGCGCGGCAGCTGGGGGGAGATCTCGGGGCGATCGTGCTCAAGGCTTTGCGCAAAGAGCCGCGGCGCCGCTATGCCTCCGTCGCTCTGTTGGTAGATGACCTGGAACGCTACCGCGAAGGGCGGACCGTTCGGGCGCGGCCCGACTCCTGGGCCTACCGTTTGAAGACCTTCGTGCGTCGTTATCGGGCGGCCTCCCTGCTGGGCGTGCTGCTGTTGCTGGCGATGGTGGCCTTCGCCGTGGTGGTGTCGCTGCAGGCGCAGCGGGTCATTGAGGAACGAGATCGGGCGAGCCGGGAGGCGGAGATCGCCCAGGAGTCGACTTCCTTCTTGGTGGACCTCTTCCGGGTATCGGACCCTCACCAGGCGCAGGGAGCTTCCATCACCGCGCGGGAGATTCTCGAGCGGGGTCGGGAGGGCATCGATCAGCGGATGCCTCAGCCGACCTTGGTGCGAGCCCGTCTCGAGCGAACCATGGGGGAGGTCTACGAGAATCTCGGCGAATATCAGGCCGCCCTCGATCTTCTGGAAGCCGCCGCGGAGACCGCCCGGCAGGTGGCAGGGGAAGATCACCCGGAGAGCGTCGAGGTGCTCGCGGCTCTGGGGCGAGTTCACCAACGGTTGGGAAATTATGCGCTGTCTCGAGAGCTCACCACCCAGGCCTTGGAGATCCGGCGCCGTCAGTTGGGAGCCGAGGATCCGGAGGTTTTAGGTCTGCGCACCAACCTTGCGATCCTGGCGATCTACTCCGGCCGTTACGGGGAGGCGGAGGACCCTCTGCGCGAGCTCTTGGAGGTGCGGCGGAGGATCCAGGGCGAAGATCATCAGGACACGCTAGCGACCGCCGCGAATCTCGGCGCGGCGCTGTTTAGCCAGGGCCGCCTCGAGGAGGTTGAGCCCCTCTACCGAGAGGTCTATGAAGGCAGCCAGAGGGCGCTGGGGGCCGATCATCCGCGGACGCTGCTGGCCGCCAGCAACCTCGGGAGCGTGTGGCTACAGCTCGAGCAATTCGAGGCCGCGGAGCCCCTGCTGCGGGATACGGTGCGGCGCCGGCGCCAGGTGTTGGGGGAGGAGCACCCGGCGACCTTGAGCGCCGAGACCAACCTGGCGGGCCTGCTGCTGGATACCGGGCGCCTCGAGGAGGCCGAGATCATCTATCACCGAGTGCACGGCGCGTATCTCAAGCAGCTCGGGGCGGAGCATTTCCGCACTCTCGATTCGTTCTACGACTTGGGGCAGGTGCTCTCCCGCGATCCTCTCCGACACGATCAGGCGGCGAGGATGTTGGCCGAGGTCATCACCGGCTATCGACAACTCCATGGCCCCGACCATCCCTTCGCCCTCCATACGCTGCACCGACTCGCGCTGCTGGAGGCCGAGAGGGGAAACGAGGCTGCCAGCCTCGCACACCTCGAGGATGCCGTTTCCCAAGGCTACTCCGCGGCGGAGCTCTTCGAGCCCTCGGTGCTGGAGGACGTGCTGCCCCCAGAGGTGCTCGGAGCGCTGAGGGAGTCGGCGAGGCGAAGCGCAAATTCAGACGACGTTGCTGAAACTTCTTCGGAAGGCTGACGGCAGCAAAAAGCCCCCGACGCCGAAGCGCCGGGGGCTGGGGCCGAAAACGGCGCAGAGCTAGGCTCAGGGACCGCCGGTGACGAAGGTCGTCCAGTTGACGGTGGTACCGGTCTCGAAGCCGTCGCCGAAGAGGACCACCGGGTCATCGATGGAGCAGCTCAGGGTGTAGAAGACCCGCACGTCATCCACCCACCAGCCGGTGTCGGTGATCGACGAGTCGTTGCCGAAGCGCCAGCGTAGGCGGGTCGGGGTGTCGCCGAAATCGGCGAGGGAAACGATCACCCGGGTCCAGGTGTTGTTGTCCCCGGACCAGGCGTCGCGGCCCGGCAGCGGGTTGCCGCAGCAGGTGGAGAGGGTGAGGTCGTACTCGCCCTCCACGAAGCGGTTGGCGTTGGCGGCAATGGTCCCGCCGTCTCCGGCGAGGATGTCCTGCCAGGTGGTACCGCCGTCGGTGGAGTACTCCAGCACGCCGCCGTCGTAGGTCTGCTCGGTGTTGTAGCGGTGCCAGAAGTGCAGCTCCGCAGGGCTACCGGCGGGAATGTCGACGTCGATGATGCTCGCGAGGCGCTGGTCGGTGACCACGGTGTTCTCCGGCACGAACCAGGAGTTGCTGGCGGAGTTGGAGTCGCTGTCGCTGATCGCCCACGCGGTGGTTCCGGTGTCGGCGGTGCCGGCATCGGTGGCCCAGTCCCCCGGGCCATCCTCGACGTCATCTTCGAGGTAGACCGCGTCAGGTCCGGTGACCAGCACCGACGCCTCGACCTCGTTGAGGTCTTCGTTGCCGTCGCCGCAGCCGCCTTCCATCGGCACGTTGACGTTGTCCTCGGCGCGCACGATGTAGTGGTAGGTCTGCAGGTCTTCGACATCCGTGTCGGAGTAATCGCTGCCGGTGACGCATTCCGCCAGGAGGTTGCCCGGACCCGGATCGAAGTCCGGGGTCAGGGAGCGGTATACGTTGTAGGTGACGTCGTCACCGCAGTGGCCGGTGGCATCGTCCCAGTCGAGGTGGGCGGTACAGCTGTTGGCTCCGGGGTTGGACGCGGTGACCAGGCCGTCGAAGGTCGGCGGCCGAATGCAGGCGCCGGTGCCGGTGGCGGAGTCACAGTTGGTGGGCTCCGACTCGCAGACGCCGGTGAGATCGGACACCGTGACGTAGTAGCTGTACTCGGTGCCGCCGGAGGCGGTGAGGTCCGAGTAGCTGTTGCCGGCGACGCCGGAGGCGAGGAGCTCGGCGCCGGAGGCCGGGCAGCCGCCGAAGGCGCGGTAGACGTTGTAGGTCACGTCCGCCGTCGGGCTAGCGGTCCAGGCGAGGTCGATCTGGTTGTCGCCGTTGACCGTCGCGGTGAGGGTCGAGGCGACGGCGGGCACCGTGCACTGGCACTCCAGGGGAGTGTCGAAGCCGTTGGTCACCGAGCTGGTGTTAGGGGTGGTGCTCACCGCATCGGTCCCGAGACCGAAGGCGGCGAAGGTATCCCACAGCAGGCAGACATCGTCGCCACCGTAGTTGTCGATGGCGGCCTGGATGACGCCATCGCGCACGTCCAGGAAGGAGGGGCCGCAGGCGGTGCTCTTCAGGCCCTCGTTGATGTACAGCATGGCGCGGTGGTTACCGGCGCCGGGGCCCGGGTCGGCGAGATCGGCGTCGAAGCCGTGCTCGTCCACCAGCGCCCAATAGGCTTCCCAGGCGGCCTGGGCCCACACCGAACCGACACCGTGGGGTACCGAGAGGCCGTCGATGGACTCGTAGGTGTAGCTGTTGACGGCGGGATCGGTGGAGTAGGGCTGGGGGCGGATGCCGGGGCCGTCGGGAGCCTGGCCGAAGAGCCAGGTGGCCATGCCTCGGGACTCGGTGCCGACATCGCCGGCCTCGGCGGTGTAGACCAAGCCCCACCAATCGGACCAGCCCTCACCGGGCTGCTGGGTGGTGTTCAGGCAGCCGGTGTTGGAGGGGCCGCCGACCTGGCGGATGGAAATACCGTGGCCGTACTCGTGGACGATCACCGCGGCGTCGAGATCGCCGTCGCGGGTCGGGCTGGCGTTGGTGCAGGTGAACATCTGCATCCGCGGCCGCTGGCCGTCCGGCAGGGTGAGCATGTTGGCGTTGCAGTTGCCGCCGCCGTCCTGGGCTTCCGCCCGCACGTCGTCGCCGCCGCTGCCGCCGTTGCCGTAGTTATTGACCTGGAAGTTACCGGCGACCTCATCGAAGCCGTAGAGGTACTGGATGTCGTGGATGATGTTGTTCCAGTAGAAGAGGTTGGTCACCGCTGCGTCGATATAGGTGCCGGGGGCCTGGGTCAGGTCGATGGGGAAGTCGCATTCGAGGTCCGGGCCGCAGTCCGGCTCGGTGCCCGGCGGGCCGTTGGAGCCGTTGCGGTCATCGTAGGCGTGGACGTTGTTGCCGCGGTGGATGGTGAATTCCGCGCCGGCGCTGCCGTCGGTGTCGTGCCAGCCGAAGGGAGAGGGGGCGCCCTGCGGGTCTACCGCCACGGTGCGGGCGTCCGCCGGCGGCGCCGGGGTGGTGTGCTGCGGGCTCTCGATGGGCTGCTCGTAGACCCGGTACTCGGCCGACTCTACGAGGTCCCAGCGGGTCCAGATGCGGCCATCCTCGGCATCCACGGTGAAATCGAAGACGTGCTGATCGCCGGGAACGAAGGCGAGGAAACGCCACACCAGGCGAACCTTGCCGCGCTGCACCGGCAGCCACCACAGGGTGGCCTCGATGGGCTCCAGGGAGAGGGTGGGAGCCTCGACGCCGGTGGTGCGGCGGGGGTCGTCGGCGGTGGAGATCACGAAGGCCTGCGGATCGAGGTCGAGGTGCTCCGCGGCGTGGGCCACGGCGGCGGTGGCGCTGATGCGCGGGGTCGTGGAGCCGCTGGTCTTGCTGAGCTCCGGGGCGAAGGCGTTGTTGACCGAGAGCAGGCGGCCGTCGCGATTGACGTTGAAGTACAGCTGACCATTGACCACCGGCAGTCCGGCGTGGCGCTGCAGCAGGTAGACGTGGGTCGCGCCGCTGACAGAGGACTCCACCAGATCGCTGATCTCGTAGTCCGCGAGGTCTTGGGAAACCAGGCCGAAGGCCTCCAGATGGGCTTCGACGTAGCTCAGGCCGATGCTCAGCGGGGTGGCCTCCGATGGCGCGCTAGCGGTGAGATAGCCGGTGGGGTTGGAGAGGGTTCGAAGCGTACCCTGGGCGTTGTCCATGCGGGCGCTGACTTCCGGCAGCGCAGCGCGCAACGAGTCCACCGCCGCCTGCTGTCGAGGCGTGGGAGCGACCCGCAAGCCGTCCTGGATCTCGACTCGGGCGTCGAAATCTCGCGGCACCACCAGAAGCTCGCCTCCGTCATGCACATGGGCGTGAGGGCCTGCGGCGGTGACCGGTGGGGAGAGAGAGAGAAGGCAGAGGGCGAAGACAAGGGCGACGGAAGGCGGGGCGCAGAGCATGCGCCGGGATGGGATGGGTCTCATAGCGACCAGATCCTCCTAGAGAAAGCGCTTGAACGAGGTACGAGCAAGCTGAACTGTGAAGACTGACTGATGAGGATAGCGGTCCTTCAGCAAAAAAGCGAGAACCCCTTGGAGCTCCTCATCAGCTCATCTTCAAACCGATCTCTCCCCGTCTCATCGCCGCCTCCATTATCGTCGCGAATCTCTCTCGGCGGCTGGTGCTGGGCTCAACACCCGGGCCCAAAGGGCGGAGTCCGAATGTCGGGGCCTGGAGCGGCCGATTTAGCCCCGGAGGATCTCCGGTCGGAGGTCTTCGAATTTGCGGTCCAATAGATCCCAGGCCGCCACCACGCCGCCGAGGCGTTCTTCTAGGCGCTCCGTCCAGTGGTCGTGGCGGGAGGTTTCTACCGCCAATCCGCTCACTCGGAAGTTCAGTGCGTCCAGCCTCAATCCGAGCTCGCCGGTGGTGAGCTTGGCGGAGATCAGCTCTGCTCCGCGCTCCAGATAGCGCAGCACCTCTGGCAGCACGGCGCCGGAAAGGGTGACCTTGGCTTCGGGAGTTTGCAGCCGAACGCTGCCCTGGACCGGCTCTAGGGTGAGCTCCCGGTCGCCCACCAGCTCCCGCAGGTAGCGGCAACCGTGGACCGAAGCGCCGGGCTCTTTGGCTTCGACGATGGGGCTCTCGACCTCCGGGGTCTTGCCGTCCAGCCACGGCGCCCAGGGTTCCACCACGATTCCCGCCTGGCGTGCTAGCACCAGCACTCGCCCGAGCATGGTGGTGGCGGTGGTGAAGACATACAGGGTGTCGCCGTCGACCACGGCTTCCACGATACGGGTCTTCGGGGTGGTGTGGGGCAGCAATTCCTCTTCCGCCAGCTCCTTGAGGTGCTTGCGCTTCTTCGAGCCGACGAAGGGCAGGCCGCTGGTCTCCAGCTCGGTGCGCACCAGCTGCTGGAGCCGCTCCCGCACCGCCGTGGCGTCCGGGCGGACAGTGTCTACCCGCACCCGAAAGGCGAAGCGTCGCGCGCCGATCTCGTAGGGCGCTTCCGGCTCCATGGGAACGAAGCCGGCGCGATCGCGGACCTCCGATCCCGGCGGAATCTCTCGAAAGGCGTAGTCGTCAAAGGTGGGTTCCGAGGGGCAGGATTGCACTCGGTAGCGGGTGCAGGCGATGGATCCGGACATCAGCGGCATGGAAGCTCCTTCTTTCCGCGGAGAGCGTGCGGCGGAACGCAGGATCTTACCAAGGGTCGCCGTCGCCGGAATCCGCCGACGGGACTTGATTCCTGAGCCTGCCGCTTGAGGTAACATGGTAGACAAGCGTTGACACTCCATAGGCTCCCGCCGCGCGAGGGGAAATCCCGCCGGCCCGGGGAGCGGAGTGCCCACCGTCTCTTTCATCCGACAGCTCGCGGCCTGAGCCGGCCGTGGTTTTCATCGCCTCTTCCGTCGATCGGCTTCTCCTATCCACCGGAAGGGCTGGGCGATGCGCTTTCGCTTCGTCGGGGTTGATTCGAGATTCTCGGTCAGGACTTTTCCTCTTCGCTCGCATCTTTCCTTCAACCCATCGATCCCATGACATCGACTGTTCGAGCCACTAAGGAGATTAAGGTATGAGACGACTCTTTCCCTTCATTGGTGCCAGCCTCGCGCTGGCGCTGCTGGTTTCCCTTGCTTTCGCTCCGGCGGCAGATGCCCGAGCTCCCCGCTTTGTCGAGGGTCTAGACCAGACCGCGCGGGTGATCTACGACCAGGACGGCACGCCTCATATTTACGCCGCTAGCGATTCCGACGCCTACTACATGCTCGGCTACGTTCACGCCCAGGATCGCTATTTCCAGATGGATACTCTGCGGCGCCAGTTCAGCGGCACGCTGGCGGAGGTCCTCGGACCCGCCGCGGTGCCCTCCGACGTGCAGCTGCGCACCCTGGGGCTGCGCCGCGCCGCAGCGGTGAGCTACGAGGCTTATCCCGCCATCACCAGGGCCTGGCTGCAGGCGTACGCCGATGGCGTCCACGCCGCCCGGGCCCAGCTTCCGCTGCCGGCGGAGTATCAGGCGCTGGAGCTGACCACCTCACCGCCGTGGACCCCGGTGGACAGCATCGCCATCGTCAAGGGGCTGGCCTTCGGTCTTTCCTTCGACCTCAACGATATCGATCTGACGGTGCTGCTGGAGACCTACGCCGCCGCGGGGGCGGTCGGCGGCTTCGATGGTGCCGCTCTGGCGACCGAGGATTTGGCGCGCAGCGCCCCCTTCGACGACCGGGTATCGATCCCCGAATTCGCCGGCGCTCTCTTCGCCGGCATCGAGGGCGAGTCCCCGTCCAAATCCCTGGGCTTCCTGCCCTCCGCCTCGATGGAAGAGGTCGCCGGCCTGGCGCGTCAGCTCAAGGAGTCCTACGCCGGGATTCCGATGCTCGAGCGCACCTTCGAGGGGCAGCGGGGCGACATCGGCTCGAACTTCTGGGTGATCTCCGGGGATCACACCGATTCTGGATATCCGATTCTCGCCAATGATCCCCACCTCGGCCTCGACACCCCCTCGACCTTCTATCAGGCTCACCTGATCGCTTTCGCCCCGCCGGGCCAGCGCATCCTCAACGTTTCCGGCGTCACCTTCCCGGGCGCGCCGGCGGTGGTGCAGGGCTGCAATAAGGTGATTTGCTGGGGCTCCACCACCAACCCGCTGGACGTCACCGACGTCTATCTGGAGCAGCTGGTGATCGATCCCGACCTCGGGATTCCGGTGGCTACCATCTATCAGGGCAACCCCGAGCCGCTGACCATCATCCCCGAGTCCTACTTCGTCAACGTCGTCGGTGACGGCGTTGCCGACAACCTGGTGGATTCCGGCCTGCCGGCGGAGCAGAGCGTCACCCTGGTGGTGCCGCGGCGCAACAACGGTCCCATCGTCGCCATCGACCTGGAGGGGGCTAACCCCACGGCGCTTTCGGTGCAGTACTCCGGCTGGGGTGCGACCTTCGAGGCGGAGGCCTTCCGTCGCTGGGCTCGCGCCGGCAGCCTGGATGATTACGTCGAGGCCCTGCAGTACTTCGATGTCGGTTCCCAGAACTGGGTCGTGGCGGATCGCTTCGGCAACATCGCCTACTACACCAGCGCCGAGATGCCGCTGAGAGACGACCTGCAGAACCTCAACGCCCCGGACGGCGGCATTCCGCCCTTCTTTATCCGTGACGGTACCGGAGCGCTGCGCCATGAGTGGATCCAGGACCCCGATCCAGGCCCCAACCAGGCGCTGCCTTATGAGGTGCTGCCCTTCGCGGAAATGCCTCAGATCGTCAACCCGGCGTCCGGCTACATCGCTAACGCCAACAACGATCCGGTGGGCACTACCCTCGACAACAACCCGCTGAACCAGCTGCGACTGGCGCCGGAGGGTGGTCTCTACTACCTCAACGCCGGCTATACCAGCCTGCGGCAGGGACGCATCGATCGGGCGCTGAAGGATCTTCTCGCTGCCGGTCCGGTCTCGGTGGCGCAGATGCAGGAGCTCCAGAGCAATAACCAGCTGCTGGATGCGGAGCTGGTGTCCGGCTACCTGGTGGACGCCTTCCTGAACGCCAACGATGCCGATGCGCCGGATATCTTGAGCGCGCTGGGTGAGGATCCGGGCATCGCCGAAGCGGTGACCCGCATCGCCTTCTGGGATTTCAGCAGCCCCACGGGCATTCCCCAGGGCTTCGACCCTGGTGACGACCCGGCGGCGCTGGCTCCTCCCGGCGTTGCCGAGGTGGAGGCGAGCATCGCGGCCACCATTTGGAGCGCCTTCCGCGGCCAGCTGGTGCGCTGGGTGGTGGACTACACCCTCGACGACATCGGCCTCGGTGACGAGCTGCCGGGAAGCCGGGAAGCCTATCGGGCGGTGGAGAACCTGCTGGAAAACTTCGACACCAACGGGGGCGTGGGCGTCTCTGGCGTCGACTTCTTCGATACCGGAATCGAGGACTTCACCGCCGAGCAGAATCGCGACCTCAAGCTTCTGCTGGCCCTCGGCGACGCCCTCGACCTGCTGGCTTCGGACGAGTTCGCCGATGCCTTCGGTGGGTCCACCGATCAGAACGACTATCGCTGGGGCTTGCTCCACCGCATCGTCTTTGATCATCCGCTGGGCGTACCCTTCACGCTGCCCAACGATCTGATCTTGCCGAACGTGACGCCGGAGCTCGCGGGCTTCGCACGCTCCGGTGGTTATGAGGCGGTGGACGCTTCCAGCCACAGCGCCCGTGCGGACGGGGTCAACGAGTTCATGTTCGGTGCCGGTCCGGCCCGCCGCTTCGTCGGCGTGCTGGATCCAGCGGGCATCGAGGGCTATCAGTCGATCCCCGGCGGTGCCTCCGCCGAGCTCGGCTCGCCCTTCTACGCCAGCATGCTGCTGGATTGGTTGACCAACAACTACCATCCGCTGATTCTCAGCACTAGCGAGGTGCAGGCGTCGCGTAGCTCTCAGCGGGTCTTCCAGCCGGCCCCTTGAGGGTTGACTAGGAACTGAAGAGCCAGAACGATCAGAGTTCTGGTTTGAGAAGCGGCGGTCTTCCTCGGGAAGATCGCCGCTTTTTCTCTTCACCGGTCTTTTCAGCGGATCTTTCTCAGCGGGTCTTCTTCTGTCGCTCTTTCTTGGTCGACTTTTCTCGCTGGACCTTCTTTGCCGTATTTTCCTGGTTTGCTTCTTTGTGACTGTCCTGCCGTGAATCAATTCATTTTGGTGTTGAGCTCCATCGGATGGCGGCTACTAAAGATCGTGCCCCGTGGAGTAGAGAAACAACACTCCGCTACTGTGGAACTCTTCGCTTCAAAGGATGATCTCTCGGGTCGACACGATATTGAATCCATAGAAAGCTGGTAGATCTTGTTCCTAGATATAAATTCGTGTACGCTGAAACAGCGCTTAACCTTCGGTTGATCGGTCTCTGACGAGTCTTCTTGTCGCTCATCTCAGCGCCGTACAGCTCCGCAAAAGATGAGTTAAACCATCTAGCCCGAGGGCACGTATTGAAGGATGGGGACTTCGTTGACGACCATGCCTCATCCTCGATTCAGAGCTGAAGGTTTCCAGACGTCAGAGCCCCGAGAATCGATTGCTTGTAGCCACAGATCAAGAGGATGCGTCCATTTACTCCACCCCGCGCCCCTGAGGTGCGCTCCCTGCTCCCGGCCCACGTGTCGGAAGATCAGCTTCGCCGACTCGGAGAGCTGGCGGCCGGGGCACCGAGGGAGTCTTGGCAGCATCTGTTGCAGCCGCTGAAGGGGTGCCTCTGTTGCCGAACGGCGGTGGAGGAGGAGCTCTGGTTAGGCGCTGAGCCAGCGGTCGAAGCGTCTCCGGAAGAGACCCCTCGGCAGCATCAGGGGCTCGTCGATGAAGCGGCGGCTACCGCGGCGGCTCTAGCTAAGGTTACGGGCCAGCTGCAGTATTGGCGGGAGCGTGCGAGCCGCCAGCGAGCCGCCGCTCCTCAGGTCGCTACGGAGCTATTGCAGCAGCCGGAGGCTGAGTGGCAATCCCTGATCGCGTCGGACTCCCGCTTCCGCTCTCCAGTATTGGCCCGGGTTTTGGGGCAGGTGAGCCGAGTGATCGGTGGCGCAGACGAGGAGCAGGGCCGCCGCGCTGCGGTCGCTGCGGTAGCGGTCGCAAGCTCTCTCGAGGCCGAGGAATACACCGGTGGCGTCGTAGCGGATGCCCTCGCGGCGGCCTACGCCGCCCTGGGGAACGCGGAGCGCTGTGGCGGTGATCTGGAAGCCGCCAGGGAAGCCTTCCGACAGGCCCGACGCTGCCTGGTGGACGGTACCGCCATCGACCTGGCGGTAGCGGAGGTCGAAGATTTGGAAGCGCTGCTGCTCATCGAAGAGCAGCGCTACGGCGAGGCCCTGGACCGCCTACAGCGAGCCGCCACGGCCTATCGTGCCGCCGGCTCCCGGCTTCAGGAGACTCGGGTCGAAGGCCTGATCGGCCGACTCTTGATCTTTGCCGCCCGCCCAGAGTTGGCGATTCCGCGACTGCGGGAGGCGTTGAGCTCGGTGGACCGGGAGCGAGACCTGCACCTAGGGGCCTGGCTTTCCCTCCAGCTAGTGCTGGCGCTGGCCGAGGCCGGCCAGGGCGAAGAGGCGATGCGGCTGTTGCCGCAAGCTCGGGAGGCCTGTCTGTTGCTCAATGACCAGCGAGCGCTGCGCTCTCTGCGCTGGACTGAGGGTCGAGTCGAAGGCATCACCGCCGCGGTGGACGAAGCGCGGCAGGGGCTGCTGGGAGCCGGGGAGGTCTACGATGCAGCCCTGGCAACCCTGGATCTAGCTAGCCTCTACTTACGGGAAGGCAGAGCCGCGAGGGCCCAGATGCTCGCCAATGGTTTGCATTCCTTATTGGAGGAGGCCGACCTGGGCATCGAGGCGAAGGCAACCTTGGCAGTCTTTCAGCACAGCCTGCGGGCTGGTCTCGCCACCGAGACCTCCGTCCAGCAGCTCGCGGACTACCTGCGCCGGGCCCGCAGCGCTGGCGTTCCGGAAAATTTTTCGCTGCCCTGCTGAATTTGGTGGAGGCCAGGGGATAGCCTGGCGGGGAAGGGGCAGTCGCCGGCCGATCGGCACTGGCGGCAGGATGCCGAGAAGGGAATAAGGCCACGAAGCACAACACCGTTCTGCCTGTGCTGTGGTTGAGGTTGTGATTTGTGGTGACCTTGTCGAGAGGTAGGAGCCTGCAGGGAGCAGGCCAGAGAGGCTGTGTCGTGAGCCGGGAGCACGATGGGACTACTGGGTGATCTGTCGTGAGTGGTGAGCCGGGATCTTCCTCGTGGCCGGGGGGAGATTCGTCTCGGGACTCATCTGGAAACTAGGGCCGCACCCCATGCTGAGCAAAGCAGAAGTGGTCTGCGACTACGTTTTCCTCTCTTCTCGAGTTGACCTCCGCGCAGAGAAGGTCGCAACTCGTGGTTTCGTTTTCCGCCCTCGGTGGGTCTAAACTGACATGATGAATGATCCACGCAGCGCGCTTGTTCCAGCCTCGCTCTTCCGACTCCGTCGCTTCGGTGCTTTCACTCATTGGCTCGCCCTGGGCGCCTTGACGATCACCCTATGGGGTTGCCTAGGAGCCCGGGCGACTTCTTCCGTCGAGAAGACGGGGACTTCGGCGGTCGCTACCGTCCAGGCAGAGAGAAGCGGCAGCGGTTCCGGGGAAGGGAAGGATCGCAAAGGGGAGACGAGCACCATGGTCGATGAGCGAAAAGCCGGAGACGAGGGACAGGATCAGGGCGCGCGCAGTGGTGGAGAAGGCCAGAAGGAATCCTCCGGCCTTTCTCCGGCCCTCGCTTCTTTGCGCGACGGAAGCGTCGACGAGCTGCTGGATCAGGGGCTGGCTCAGGAGGCCTTGAAGCAGGCCGAAGCGGCTCTCGGGGAGGCCCGGCGCCTGGATGCGGCGGGAGATGGCAACGGGCCCCGGTGGGTGACCCGGGCCCTGGTGGCGAGGCTGAGGATTCAGCTCGCCCTCTCGGGGTTTGCCACAGCGCTGCAGGATCTGCGGGAAGCCCCATGGCCTGAGGGTCGCCGCGAGCAGCTGGTGCTGGAGCTCCACTTCGCGGAAGCGCTGAAGCAGTATTACGAGGCCTATTCCTGGGATATCCAGCAGCGGGAACAGGTGGCAGACGACGAGGCAGCAGAGCCTGCTTCGCTCTCCGAGCTTGAAACCTGGAGTGCCGAGGTGGTGGCGGGGCAGATGCAGCAGGCCTACGCGCGGGCCTACGCCCTTCTCGCCGGGACCGAGGGGTCGGCCCCGGAAGGCAGGCCTCCAGAGGACAAACCCCTAGAAGACATACCTCTGGGCAGCCTCGGGGCCTACCTCGAGACCCACGGCTTTCCCGCTGGGATCCGCGATACGGCCCGAGACGCGGTGACCTATCTGTGGATCGACAGCCTGCAGAATTCCTCCTGGTGGGATGTCTCGCTGGGGCAGCAGCGCAGAGACCTCGATCTTGGAGCCCTGGGCCGCGGTGAGCTCCCGGCAGCGCAGAGCACGGCGGCGGTGATCGCCCGAGCAGAGCAGCATCACCCGCTGTTGGTGAGTGCGGCGCTGCTGCATCGGCTGGAGTCATGGCATCGCGAGTCGCAGCGCCCGGAGGCCACCTTCGAAGCCCTGCGTCGCCGAGTCGGCGCGCTGTGGGCGGCGGGACCGTCGCCGGACGAAGCTCGGCAGCTCCTCGATACGCTACAGCAGGGCCTGGACGAGCTGGGCTCGGGCTATCCCTGGTGGTCCTACGGCATGGCGGATCTCGCCCAATTCACCGCCTCGGGGCTCGCTGGGGGTGGTGAAGACTCCGCCACCGGAGGCAGTGACCCTCGGGCCCTGCAGCGGGCCCTGGAGATCGCGCAACGCTGTCAGCCGGGCCACCGCCTCTACCCCGGAGGGCGTCGATGTGCCCGACTCGAGGCCCAATGGCTGGCCCCTGGCTTCGATCTGATGGTGATGGGCAGCGATCTTGCCGGGCGCCGCAGCGTGGAGATTCGGCATCGCAATCTCGAGCGGATCTGCTTTCGTCTGTGGCGACTGGACTTCGATAGCGAGATTCAGAACCACCGGCGCCACAGCCTGCTGCCCCACGGTCAGGAGTTGGAACACCTGATGACCTCGGTGCGGCCGGATGCCCGCTGGTGTGAGGATCTTCCGGCGACTCCGGATCTGCGCATGCACCGCACCTTCCTGGAGCTGCCGGAGGTGGACGACCAGGGCAAGGCTCTCAGCGGGCTGGTGGTTCTGGGGGCTTCCGTGAGACAGGACTTTCGGGCGAAGGGGAATCGCCGCCTGGCGGCGCCCATCGTGCTGACGCCCTGGGTGCTGGTCTCCCAGCGCTTGGGGGATGGTTCCTGGGAGGTCACGGTGCGGGATGGCGACAGCGGAGCCGCGGTGAGCGGCGCGCAGGTTGCCTTGATGGAGGCGGATTGGCGCCAGGGGCACCGTGAGGTGGCGGCCGGCAGCAGCGGCGAAGACGGCCGGGTGCGCTTCGAGGCGCCGGAATCGAAGGATCCCCGCCGGCAGCGCTATGCTGCGCACTTCCTTCTCGCTCGGGGTCAGAATCCGGGGGAGCGGGCGGTGGATGAGAGCTTCTTCAACCGCCGGCGCCCGGGCGCCGCCACTCGTTCCGACGGGGCTCTGCTATTCACCGATCGCGCGGTGTATCGGCCGGGCCAGGAGCTGCTGTGGAAGACGGTGCTCTATCAGCCGGAGGGCGAAGCTCGATGGCGCAGTGAGCCCGGGGCCGCGGCGACGGTGGAGCTGCTGGACGCCAACGGCGAGGTGGTGGATCGCGCCGAGGTGGTGGGGGATGCCTTCGGCAGCGCTTCGGGGCGCTTTACCGTGCCGCGGGGGCGTCTGCTGGGAGACTGGACCCTGCGGGTGCAGCCCTCCCAGGGGAAGTCTCGATCTCAGCGTCAGGCCTACCGCTCGGTGCGGGTGGAAGAATATGAGCGACCGACCTTCACCGTGGAGCTGCATCCCCCGGCGCAGGGCCTCGCGCTGAACCACTCCGCGACGATCACCGGCGAGGCGCGCTACTACTTCGGCCTCCCGGTGGTCTCCGGAGAAGTGCGCTGGCGGGTGGAGCGCAGGCCGCTGTGGCGCTGGCTGCCGTGGGAATACGGCGGTGCCTTCGGTGGTGATGGTGCCCTGGGGAGAGGCAGCGGTCGGCTGGCGCCGGGAATCGTCGGCGACCCCTGGCCAACTCCCGGGGGCGATTCCGTAGTCGCTACCGGCAGCGCCGCTATCGACCAGGATGGCGGCTTCCGGTTCACCTTCACCCCAGAGGCAGACCCCTCCCTCGGCCGCGAAGCCGGCGATCGTCTGCCCTATGCCTTCCGGCTGGTGGCGGAGCTCACCGACGACGGAGGCGAGACTCGGGAAGGGGAGCGGACCGTGCGGGCGGGGCCGGTGGCGGTGGTGGCGACGGTGGAGGCGGATGCTGCCTTCGGCATTGCCGGCAAGCCCATCACCTTCAGCGCCGAGCGCAACACCCTCGATGGCGAGCCGGCCCCCGGGAGCGCCTCGTGGGAGCTGTGGCCGCTGGATGCCCCGTCGCGGGCGGTGGCCCCCGCGGAACTGCCGGTCTATCCCTCACCCTTCGGAGAGCATCCGGACGCCTATCAGACTCCCGGAGACCTGGAGCGGCCACGGTGGCAGCCGAATTACGATGCGGAGGCAACGCTGGCCCATTGGCCGTTAGAGGAGCGCCTAGCCGCTGGGCAGGTGGAACACGGGGCCCGGGGCGAGGCGAAGCTGTCGGTGGGTTCGCTGCCTTCGGGCACATACCGCTTGCGCTATCGCACCACGGACAGTGCCGGTGGAATCTTCGAGACCGAAACTCACCTGGTGGTGGCGCAGTCTCCCAGCGGGGCCGAGGACGCAGCAGATGCGGGGGAGAAGAGCTTCCCTCTGCCGCTGCTGCTGCGGGTCGATCGCCGCAGCGCCGAGACCGGGGAGACGGTCACCGCCCTGGTGGCCTCCGGCCTGCCCCAGCAGCCCCTGGTGCTGGAAGCCTTCCACCGCGGCCAGCGGGTGTGGCGCCGCACCCTCCAAGGGGGAGGAGCGGCGCGGCTGCTGCCCATCGCGGTGGAGCCGGAGCTGCGGGGCGGCTTTGCGCTGCGCCTCAGCACCCTGGTGGACTACCAATGGGTGACCCTCAGCGAACGGGTGGCGGTTCCGTGGAGCGACCGGGAGCTGGACCTGGAGCTGGTGCGCTTCCGCGATACCCTGGCTCCCGGCGAGGAGGTCTCCTGGAGCCTGCGGGTTCGGGGATCCGACGGAGAGCCGGTGGCCGCGAAGGCGGCCCAGGTCTTGGCCTACTTAGTAGACAAGAGCCTCGAGCTCTTCGGGCCTCTCCAGCCGCCTCGGATTTCGGATCTCTACCCCGATACCTCCCAGGTGGGGCCGATTCAGGTTTCGGTGACGGCGCGCTCTCCGAGCTGGCGCAGCGAGAACGACTTCCATCTCTTGCCGCCGGGGGTGCAGGAGCCTCGCGGGGATACTCTGCGCCAGCTGGAAGGGATCTCCTTCGGTGGCCCCGGCGTGATGACCATGGCGCTAGCGGCTCCCATGAGCCTGGAGCGGGTCGCCAAGGCGCGCCCCGAAGCGCAGGCGATGGAGGCCGTGGCGAGCTTCGACAGTTCAGAGAGTGACTTCGCCGGCGACGGACTCGAGGAGATCTCCGTCGAGGCCGCGGGAGGCGGGGAAGGAGAGGAAGAAGCGGTCGCGGTACGCAGCGACTTCTCCGAGACCGCGCTGTGGGCCCCCGCCCTGCTCTCCGACGAGGAAGGCACGGTGGAGCTGCGCTTCACGGTGCCCGAGAGCCTAACGGAATGGGATCTGTGGGCTCACGCTCATACCGCGGACTTCTCCGGCGGAGAATTGAGGGCCTCGGCGCGCACGGTGAAGGATCTTCTGGTGCGCCCGTATCTGCCTCGCTTCTTGCGGGAGGGAGACCAAGCGGTTCTCGCAGTGACGGTGCAGAACGCCTCGGATCAGAGCCTGGAAGGGGAGCTGTGGCTCACTCTCACGGGGGACGACGAGGAGGGGGAGGTAGAGGTCTCCCGTGCTGAGGCCTTCGGCCTCGATACCTCACGGCGGGCTTTCGAGGTCGAAGCCGGAGGGGCCACCACGCTGGAATTCCCGGTGCGGGCGCCCCTCCAGCCCGGGGCTCATTGGCTAGAGGCCCGCGCTCGTGCCCGCCACCGCGGCGACGATGGCTCCGCGGGTTCTTGGGTGAGCGACGGAGAGCGGAGGGCGCTGCCGCTCTTGCCGGGAAGAATTCATCTATCGGCCTCACGATTCGCCGTGCTCGGCGAGAGGGATCGTCGAACCCTGGTGTTCGAGGATCCGGCGCCGGGGGACGGCAGCGTCGAGGACGAGAGCCTGGTGGTGACGGTGGACGGGCAGCTTCTGACCTCCGTGCTGGCGGCGGTGCCCTACGTCTTGACTTACCCCTACGACTGCACCGAGCAGCTGCTGAATCGCTATCTGGCGGTGGCGGTGGTGGAGGATCTCTTCCGCCGCTACCCCGGCGTCGCCCGCCGGGCGGCGGCGGTGGGGGAGCGGGAGACGCCGCTGGAGGCGTGGAATCAAGAGGACCCCAACCGCCAGCTGCTGCTGGAGGAAAGCCCCTGGCTGCTGAGCTCCCGGGGCGGAAGCACCGGCGAGGCGGAAGGCCTGGACTTGCTGGATTCAGCGACCCGGGAACAGCTCTCGCGGGAGACGCTGCAGCGCCTGCGGGAGGCGCAGACCGATTCCGGCGGCTTCCCCTGGTGGCCCGGCGGCCCGCCCTCGCCGTACATCACGGCCTACCTGCTAGAGGGCTTCGCGCGGGCCTCCGCCTTTGGCGTGGAGGCCCCTCGGGAGCTGGTGGCGCCGGCCTGGAGCTACCTCCACGGGGAGACCGTCGAGCGTTGGATTCCGCGCAAGGGGGAAGAGGAGGATCTGCGAAATCGTGCGCCCATGGCCGCGTACCTGGCCTACGTCCTCACTCGCTATCCGGACCTCAGCTGGACGGCGGGAGTCTTTTCTGAGGACGACGTCGATCGTCTGCTAGAGATCGCCTGGACTCACCGCCGGGAACAGCCGCCGCGGATTCGCGCCTATCTCGCTATGGCTCTCGCCGCCCGAGAGCGCCGCGACCAGGCCGTGGCGGTGCTGGAAGCGCTCCTGGGATCGGCTCGGGAAGACGAGGATCAGGGCATCTTCTGGGCGCCGGAGGAGCGCTCCTGGCTGTGGTACAACGACACCCTGGAGGGTCACACCACGGTGCTGGCGGCGATGCTGGAGGTCGCTCCGGAAGATCGCCGCCGCTACGGCCTGGCACAGTGGCTGCTGCTCAATAAGACCCTCAACCACTGGAAGTCCACTCGCGCTACCGCCGAGGCTCTGTGGGTGCTGACTCGCTATCTCGAACAAGAAGGTCAGCTGGAAGCTTCCCAGCGAGCCCGCATTCGCTTCGGTGAATCAGCCCAGGCCCGGCAGGAGCTGGTGGACTTTCCCGTCGACGAGGGCATTACCCGGCGGCAGATCGAGCTAGAAGGCGAAGAGATCACCGCGGGCATGGGGCAGATCGAGGTCCAGCGGGAAGGGAAGGGCTTCCTCTTCGCTTCGGCTACTTGGCGATTCGCCACCAATGAGCCGCCGTCCACCGCTTCCGGAGACTTCCTCCGGGTGGAGCGAAGGGTCTACCGCAGGAGCCTGGTGGAGGGAGAGTGGCGTCTCGAGCCCCTCGCCGCCGGCGATGCCGTGGCGGTGGGCGATCAGCTGGAGGTGGAGCTCACCCTCGGCGCCGATCACGAATTTGAGTACGTTCATCTGCGGGATCCGAGGCCGGCCGGCTTCGAGCCGGATCGGCCAACTTCCGGCTACCGCGCCCATCGGGGCTTGAGCTATTTCGAAGAGGTGCGAGACAGCGCCACCAACTTCTTCCTCGAGTGGCTGCCTCGGGGGGAGGCGACCTTGCGCTATCGGCTGCGGGCCGCCACCGCCGGCCGCTTCCAGGCGGCTCCGGCGACCCTGCAGGCACTCTACGCTCCGCAGTTCACCGCGTACTCCGCTGGCGGTCAGTGGGCGGTAGAGGGCGCTCCGTCGGGGGATGAGGAGCGAGCGGGCGGGAATTGATCAAGCCTGCGGCGCGTTCGATGGCTAGACCCCTTCGGCGGTCCCCCGCATTGATTGAGGGGTGCCCGTCGTCGGCAAGTTCCCGGCGCTCTCCATCATCTAATGAGGGAGCCATCATTAAGCGAGGAAGCTCTCATCGTGTCCCAGGACCAGCCCTCAAGCCCTAGCAATCCCTCTCGACGGGAGTGGGAGGACCTGCTTCCAGGAGTGCTGCTTTGGCGGCGGGCGCCCCGGCTACACCTGACGCTGGAGGCCTTGATTCTCTTCGTCGTGGTGCCGGTCGCGCTCTATTTTGGGCGACAAGAGTTCGCCACGATGATCATCCCGACGCTGTTGGTGATGGGACTCGGCTGTGGCCTGGCCCTCGCCCTGGATCCGCGGTTCGATCGGCGCCGGCTGTGGAACGCCAGGGACTTTGGTCGGCGTCTGGCGGCGACTCTGAAGGTCTTTGTGCCGCTAGCGATTCTTACCACCCTCGTCACCGCCCTGTGGATGCCGCAGCGCTTTCTCGCCTTTCCCGCCTCGAACCCGACTCTCTGGCTCTTTGTGATGGTGGCCTATCCGGTGGTCTCGGTATACCCCCAGGAGCTGATCTTCCGCTCCTTCTTTTTCCATCGCTACCGCGCCATTCTGCCGACTTCTCGGCTCCAGATCTTGGCCAGCGGACTGGCCTTTGGCCTCGCCCACCTCTTCTTCGGCAACTGGATCGCCCCGTTGCTCACCACCGCCGGTGGGGTGCTTTTCGCCCGCACCTACGCCCGCACCGACTCCACGCTCCAGGCCAGCATCGAGCATGCCCTGTGGGGGGACCTGCTCTTCACCGTCGGCCTCGGCTGGTATTTCTACGGGGGCTCTATCTCCTGACCGGGTTGGCCTGAGGAGGCTGGAAGGCCTGCATCGCTAAACCCGGCGGAGGGTCTCAGCTCTCCAGGGTACCAAAGGGGTCGTGGAGCACCTCGTCCATCTCGTCTCGGCGGTGGAGGCGCTTGAGCATCAGGGCTCGCCGCTTCTCGATGCCCTGGAGCCAGATGGGCAAGAAGGACACTAAGTCCTGGAGCCCCTCGTCCATCTCCTGGAGCCGCCGGGCGATGCGCTCGCCGAGGGCTCCGTGGCAGTGGAGGAGGTCCTGAGCGCTCTGCGCCCGCTCGTGGGGGGAAAGCCCGGCGGTGGCCTGGATTCTTCCGGTCATCTCGATGCCCGCGGCATACAGCTCGAGCACCGTGCGGGCCTGCACCGGCAGGCGGTCCGCATAGCGATCGAGAATCTCCATCTCGTTGAAGCGAATCCCCCGCAGAGCCAGGACTTCCTTCAGCTTCGGGGTGATGCGCTCGGCGATCTCCTGAAGCAGAATCTCGGTGCGCTCCCAGGCTTCGCCGGAGGGCAGCATGCGGCGCTGCCGTAATCCCGACGCGGCGGTGCTCAGCAGACGATCGTCCAGGCCGTCGATGGCGTGGAGGTATTCCTGCAGGCTGTGGACGGTGGAGTGCAGCCACTCCGCTTCCTCGATGTCCTGGGGGAATCTGCGGGATAAGAAGTAATCCGCGTCGTGCTGGCTGCGAGGGTCCGCGGCCATGATCTCGCCAAAGGCGTCCTGGAGGAAGGCGTGGACCGCGCCGATGGAAACGCAGAGCACCTTGCGCACCTCCACCATGTCGTCTTCCAGGGTGATGGTCTCCGGAAAGCGCTGCAGCTGCTCCAAGACCGAGCGCTGGAGAAGCTTGAGGGAGAAGCGGGCGCTCTGGCGGGCGGTCTCCAGATTGGGAATTCTCGAGGGCTGCTCCAGCAGGGGCTCGATTTCGGCGACGATCATCTCGCGCACGATACAGACCTTGCGCCAGATCTCCAGCAGGCGCTCCGGCGAGCAGTGGAGGATGGCGTAATTGCTCTCCAGCACGCTGCCCAGAGTCTTGATGCTGCCGAGGAAGGCGCGAATGCGTGGATTCTGAACCGAGACCCGCTCCAGCGCCCAGTCCAGAACCGTGACCCCCGGAGGCAGTGGCACCTGGCGATCACCGGCGCGAATCAGTTGGGAGGGGGTCAATTCCATGAGGGGAGCATCGAGGGAGAGATCAGGTGGATTCCAGCACCGCTCGCAGGCCTTCGTTGAGCAGCTCTAGCTGCAGCCGCATCTGGTCTTTGAGAGCGAGGGCCCGCCAGCCGTGATCGGCGGTACGTTGGCGCAGCCCTTCGGGATCTTCGGCGAAGCCCTCGGCCCAGTGGAAGAAAGCGAGTCGAGCGTCGGTGCCCCCGCTCGGCAGGGGGGGAGCTTCGCTATCGTTTGGCGGCTCGCCCTCCGGGGCTTCGGGGATCAGGAAGAGGGGCATCTCGGAAACCAGGGTGAGGGGGTCGCCCCCCAGCGAGCGGACGAACTCCATCGACGAGGGACGGAAGAGGGCGGCGGTTTCGGCGTCGCCGCGGGCGATGAAGTGCGCCGCCATAGCTCGGGAATTGGGGGTGGTGCAGAAGCCCTCGGCGATGCGGTGGAAGCCTTTCTCCCCCTGGCGGTCGACGTCGTGGAGGGAGAGGCCCATCTCGTGGCTGCGCCGCGCCAGAGCCTCCTGGAGGGGAGCGGTGCGATCCGCCCAAGCCGGGTCCAGCAGAAACCAGGGGCCGATGGCGAAGGCCATGCTGTGGAAGGAAATGTGCAGCCGGTAGGGGGCCGCCTCGGCGAGGAAGCGGGCCACGGCGAGGTTCTCGGGACCTAGGGGGCCTTCTTCGTCGGCGCCGGCGGCGAAGACCGCCGGTAGGTCGTCGGCCTCCGTGGGGAAACCCCACTCGAGATCCAGGCCGGGGGGATCCCGGCGCACCTGATTCAGGTAGGTGGGAAGATCGTACCCGCGGCCCTTCACTCCGAGATGATCGTTGACGGCGACGGTTTCTTGCGCCCAGGAGCGGTTGCGTTCCTCACCGTCGGGGTGCACGTGGGGCACGATATTCCAGCGCAGATGGCGCAGCACTGCCGCGCTCTCCGGCTGGGAGTCGAGCCAGCCCACCAGGCGCCGCAGCAGATCCGGCCCCACCGGTTCATCCGCATGGCAGCCGCCGATCAGGCTGATAGCGGCCTCCCCCTGTCCGAATCGGTAGCCCACGATAGGGCGTCCCTCGCGGGATTCGCCCAGGATCTCGCCCTCCGGCATAGGGCGGGAGGTCTCCAGCAGTCGCTCCACGGGAACCCGCAGGGGCCCTTCTTCCACCACCTCCTCGGCGGCGGCCGGGGAGGCTTCCGGGGCTCGAATCTCGGGGTGTTCGCCGTCGTGGCCGTCTTCGGAGACGTCGGCGCGCGTGGGGTCGTCGCTGCTCATAGGAACCTAGACTCGTCTTGCGAAGAGGTGGAGGAGTCTCGCGGCGATCAGGATTTGCGCCGGTCCAGGAGGGCGCTCAATTCGCCTTGGGTGGCCAGGGGAAGAAAGCGCTGGTCTTGCGCTTGTAGTCCCGATAGCGCGGTTTGGACTCCTCTAGATCCTTCTCCAACAGGGTCACTCCGGAGACTCGCATCAAGAACACTGTCATCAACAATGGTGAGAGCAGAGTTGCCCATCCCCAAGGGACGGAGCAGGCGATGAGGAAAAGACCCCACCAGATGCAGAAGTCTCCAAAATAGTTGGGATGCCGAGTGTAGCGCCAAAGGCCGGAATCGAGAACCTTTCCGCGGTTGTTTGGATTGGCCTTGAATCGTGCCAGCTGCCAGTCCCCGACGGTCTCGAAGAAGATCCCCACCAGCCACAGGGCGACGCCGACGGCATCCAGCCAGCCGAGCTGGGCCGGCGACTCGGAGCGCTGGGCCACCTGCACCGGCAGGGAGATGAACCACAGCAGCGCGGCCTGGAAGAGGAAGATGCGATAGAGGGAGACCATCGGGAAGCGCTCTCCCCATTTCCTGCGGAAGGCCTGATAGCGACGATCCTCTTCCGCCTCTTTGAGATTGCGCCACAGCAGGTAAATACCGAGCCGCAGGCCCCAGATTCCCACCAGGGCAAGAAGCAGCATCCGGCGCTCGTCGTAGCCACCACCGTAGAGGTAGCCGATGGCGGCGACGAGAACGAAGCCCGGCCCCCAGAAGGGGTCGATGATGCTGGCGTCCTTGCGTACCAGGCTTACCACCCAGATCACCACCATGAAACCAGCGGCGGCGAGGAGAGTCGTTCCGTAGTAGGTCCAACCGGCGAGCAACATGGAGAGACCTCAGCTTTCCTTCTGCTGCCAACTACCGTCGGCGAGCTGGATCCAGGTTCCGGCCTTCGCCTTGCGGCGCAGGGTGTCGGCATAAGTGCTCTGGATCTGCTCCAGCTGGCTGAGGTCGACGTCGGTGGCGGCGGCGATCTCCCGGAACATGGTCTGTCGATCCTCGTTCTCGGCCTTCACCAGTCGCTGGACCTTGGCGCGGTCTTTGAGCTCTAGGCTATCCAGGTTGCGGACTTCCACCAGGGCCCGGTTGTTTTCGCCGAGCACGCCGGCGGCCTTGAGCTGATTCAGCTCGGAGACTCGCTGCGCCCGGGATTCGATGATCCGGCGGATGGCGGGGTTGGTGATCTCGGGGGCCGGTACCGTGTCGGGGCTCCCCTGAGCGTAGGCCGCCCGCGGCGCGCTGGCTCGGGCTAGGGTATCCAGCAGTCCACCGACCAGGCGAGGCAGCAGGCCGGTTCCCGGCGGCGAGATGCCGGTGCTGGAGCCGAGGCCAGCGCCGCCGCTTGCCGTATCGCCTTCGGCGCCGGTGCCTTCGGAGCTGGTGTCGTCTGAGCTGCTGTCTTGCGCAGCGGCCGAGTCAGAGGACGCCGAGTCCGCCTGTTCCTGAGCCTCCCGCTCCACGGCCTCCTCGATGCGCTCCGAGAGCTCCTGGACCTTGGCCTCCGGGAAGTAGACGTTGATGGTGACGCAGGCGCTCAGGGCCAGCACGGCGAGGGTCGCGAGGAGGAGGGTCGAAGTCTTGACTTGCAGCGGCATAGCTCCGGTCTCAGAGGTTGACCACCGGCCTCAGGGCTCCCGCAGAGAAGGAGCTGGAGGCGGTGATGGAAGATGGAAGATTGGAGAGTCGGGGACCCCGTCAGGGCGTGATGACCTCTGGGAATTCGAGGGTTTTGACTGGGTTGGAACGGAGCGGTGGAGGACAGCTCTCAGGCGTTGCGTCCGTCCCAGTGTACCGCGCCGTAACCGCCCTTCGGATTGGCTGTGTTGATTAGGCTGATTGGGTGTATCGGGCTGAAAGGGTCAGCCGGTCCCTCGGGCTAGCGAGCTAGCGGGTGACGGCGAGGCCGCGTCCTAAGGAGTCTTCGCCGCGGCTGGCGGCGTGGACGAGGCGGTCGGATCTGAAGAGGTCGGACTCGAAGACGCTGGGTTTGGGGCGGCTGGGTTGGGAGCGGCTCTGTCGAGCTCCAGGGCCTGGAGACGGTCGAGCATGCTCTGGAAGGAGACCGTCTGACCCGGCTGGGCGTTGACCACGTGGATGGGGAAGGGGAGGCGTCCCCGGAGGAAGTACTCCACGCCGTTCTCGCGCACCAGGCCGCGGAGCAAGAATCGATCGTCTTGCAGCTCCATGGCGATTCCCAGCTGGCGGTAGGTGAAGCGATCCAGCAGTCCCAGCAGGCTGCTCTCTAGGCCCGAAGCGGAGGCGCCGGTGCCCACCAGGGCGATGTTGTTGACCGCTTTGAGGCCGATGAACTGGGACACTCCCGAGCGGCGCACGGTGCGCAGCTCAGCGGAGAGGGCGACGGGCACGCCGCGGAAGAGCTCCAGGTGGTCGACTCGGCCCTCCAGGACGCCGTTCATCTCGCCGAAGTCGAAGCGGCGGGTGAGCTGTCCGAGGTCGAGCTCCTCGAGATCTGCGGAGAAGGTGATGCGGGGATAGAGGGAGAGCACGTCCCGGCCGGTGACCTCGCCGATGAGCACCCGTCCCCCGAAGAGCCGCGCTTCGGCGCCGCCGTCGAGGGTGAGCACCCCGCGATACAGCTGCACCCGGGGCACGATCGCCTCGAGGGTGCCTTCCAGGGGCAGGGTTTGAAGGGTGGTGGCGAGGCGTTCGAGATCCAGCCCGTCCAGCCGTAGCCCCGCCGAGAGTCGCGGGTCGGCGGTGCTCTCTTCGACGGTGAGTCGCTCGAGGGTGAGCTCGCCGCCCAGCAGCGGCAGGCGCAGAGCTTCTTCGAGCTGGAATCCATCTCCCTGCACCGCCAGCGCCGTGGTGGTGGCTCCGAGGCGAAGATCTCGGAAGCGGGCGCTGGAGAGGGCGAGGAGGCCGCGGCGGGGAGGCTGCCCGGTCGCCGGCGAGAGGCGCCCTTGGTCCCATCGCCCGGCGAAGGGAAGTCGCAGCCGCAGACCGCTGAGCTCCACCGGGTCGCCGTCGAGGGTGGTGGCGAGCTCCAGGCCCAGGAGTTGAGGACGGGGCTGGGATTGGATCTGGGACCCGGCGTGGAGCCGGGGAACGTCACCCGCCTTCGGCGTCGAGGTGGTGAGCAGGCCTCGAAGGTTGAAGCCGGTCTCGCCGCCGCCGCCGTCGGCGCCGAGGAAGAGGTGCAGCCCGCCCTGCAGGCGAGTGGCGGCGAGCTCCGGATCGAGCCCCTCCAGGGGCTCCGCCAGCAGCTCCGCCCATGCCGCGCCGGCATCCTCCACATCCACCATCGCCCGGGCCTGCCAGCGTTCCGGCTTGTTGCGCGGAGCCTCGCTCTGCTCCGAAACCATCCTCTGAGTCTGTGCCTGCACCCGCACTTTCCCCGGCAGCCGCCACCGCAGCGAGGCCTCCTCCGAATCGCCCCGGTGCCAGCTGAAGGCGAGGTGGGAGCGAGCGGAATCATAGTCTCCGTAAAAGGCATCCCACAGCAGCTGGAAGCCGTCGAGCTCCGCGCGGCCCTGGAGCTCCGCGATTCCCGTCGCCGTAGCGAAGCGGCCGTGGAGAGCGCCCTCGCCGCCGAGACCCTGGAGGATCCGGGCACCCTCCGTGTCGGAGAAGCCACCTTCCACCAGGTGTAGGTCGCCGACCAGCGTCCAGCCGTCCTCAACGCTCTGCAGGTAGAGATCCGATTCCACGTGCCCCGTGAGCTCCAACGTCTCCAGGCCTGAGCCTTCGGGCGAGGCCGCCGAGTCCCCGACTTCCGCCTCTCCCCTAGTCGTCGAAGCAGAGGAGGGGATGAGCAGCCGACGCCAGGGCTCCAGCGCCAGATCTCGCGCTCTGAAACGGGCGACCGCCCCTCCCGCGGAGTGGAAGTGCCCCCGCCCCTCGACTCGGCCCCGCACACCAAGATCGAGCACCAGAGAAGAGAGCTCCAGCGTTCCTGAGGGCGAGCCTCGGCCGCTGGCCTCGAGGGCCAAGGGCAGCGGGACGGCGGTGAGCTGGTTGGCCTGTCCTCGCAGCGTGAGGGAGGAGAGCTGGATCTCCAGGGCTGGTGAAGCCTGAGCTGAATTTCCTGCAGAAGTTCCGGAGTTTGTGACGGCCGGCCAGCTGGCGGTCCAGCGGGAGCGGAGGTCACCTCGGAACTCTGCAGCGCGGGCCTCCCCTGCGGCATTCTGCGGAGCTTCTGAGAGCTGTGCCTGGGGGAGCCATAGCTCTAGCTCGGGAGCCGCCAACAGCATCTCCATGGATGGAGAATTCGGCAGACCGGAGAGGGTGCCGGAAAGCTCGAGAGCTCCGCGGGAATGCACCGGCGGCTCCGCGGCGTCTTCGGAAGAGCCAGAGCTTTCGGAAGAACCAGTGCCGTTGGAAAAGCCAGTGGAAGATAGGGAGGCGAGAGTCGTCAGGAGTTGGGGAAGACTCAGCTCCTCGGCGCTCCAGCGGAGCGTCGGCCAGCTCCCGGGTGGCTCGAGGCTGTCGGCTCCGCCGTCCCGAGGAGAGCCTTGCAGCCTGCCGATGGAAGCCTCTTCCCCCTGCTCCGCTTCAGTCTGGAATGCGGAGAATTGCCATCGTCCGAGAGCGCTAGTGGCGACCTCGGCGCGGGTTCTCCGCAAGAAATTACTGAGAGCAGCGTGGGTTTCATCGACCGTTCCCGCATCATCGTTGACCGTCGGCTGCTCTGGGGACGAGCTGATCCGGGGTGCCTCGACGTTCAGAGTCGCCCTCGCCGGAAAGGCGCCCGGGAACGATGCGAGCTGTTCTGTTCGAAGATCCTCGAGAGCGATCTCGAGGCTGCCGGCACCCTCAAGCCAGGGAGCCGCGGCGAGTATCTCGCCACCACCGTGGCGCCAGAGCAACCCGGCTTCCAGCTGCTCGGCGATGAGTCCCTCAGCAACGGGCCCCTCGCCAGCTAGCCCCTCACCAGAGTTGGCCCGAAGCTCTAACCGCGGAGCCTGGATCCCGGCTTCAACATTCAGCCCGGGCGACGGATCGTCGGTATCTCCCAGCTGGGCGATGAGATCGAGCTGCCCCTGTCCCCACCAGCCCGCTGCAGGGGAGCTCACGGGAGAGCTCGCCGAGGGGACTGGCAGCCAGGGGAGCACAAGGTCGAGATCCAGCCCTTCGAGCCACAGCTGTACGGACTCTAACCGCCGGCCGAAGAGGGTCGTTTCGACGGCTGGGGCAGAAGTGGTGCTCGAAGGGGGAGTCTGGCGAAGCCGCAGCTGGAGGAATCCGGAGCCGAGGCCGATGAGGGTGGGGGTGGCCTCGAGCTCCAGGAGGTCCTCGGCGATCTGGGAGAGGCGGGCCTCGATTCGCGGACTCTCGAGGGCTGGTCGGGGGGAGGAGAGCTGAAGCTGCTCCGCTTCGGCGAAGAACACCCACGGAGCGTCGACGCTCTTGGTGAGCGCTAGCCGCGGGGCGCGGAGCTCGACTTTCGCCGGACCCGGGGCGGGGCGGGCCTCGCGGGCCGCTAGCTCCTGCGAATTGGCTGGTGGGAGGCTCTGGTCGGTGCTCTCAGTGGTGTTCCTAGAGAGGCTCTCGTCGCTCGTCTCGGTTGAGCTCTCCGGCGGGCCTGCCCGCAGTCGGTCTCCGAAGAAATAGAGCTGTAGCTCGCCGCCGGGCTGGATGCTGAGCCTGCCTCGGGGAGAGAGAAGCGCGACTCTGCCGTCACTCCGCAATAGGTCCGAGCCCTCGAAGAGCAGCTCGCTACCGACCCCAGCTCCGGCTTCGGCTGGGGCTCCCGTTGTGGGGCGCGGCGCTGGGTTTCCGGTGAGGGTTTCCAGCAGCTGCGGCAGCCCATCGATGGAACCGCTGACCCGCAGGCTGCCGGAGAAACCGTCGATTTGGATCTCCAGCGGAGATTTGAGGTCGAGACGATGGGGTATCGGGGATTCCTTCGATTCTGCCTCCGCGGAGCCAGGCTCTCGCGCATCGGATGTGGGTTGCTGAGAGCCCAATCGCAGGATCCCACGCTCCATCGCGAGTCGACTCAGACGACCAGCGGCGAGGTCTGCGGCAGAGGGCGCTTCGAGAATCAGGGTGCCGGCCTCGAGACTCTGGACTCCGATCCAGGAGCTCGGCTGGTGGAAGGTCACCTGGGCGGCCCGCAGGCGGCGCGGGCCGCTCCAGCCCCAATTCTCGACCTGCGCCCCGTGAACCTGAACGCTTCCGCCGGAAGCATCCTCCAGAGCGCCCCGAAGCATCGGGGCGGGGGCCCAGCGCAGGGTCGCTAGAGCGAGGAGGAGCAGCACCCCGAAACCTCCGAGAACTCGCAGCGCTCGACGGCGGCGGGGTGGGGTAGGGGCGGGGTTCATAGGGGCTGGATTTGACGGCGGGCGAGGGGGTGGTGGGAGTGGGTGCTCACCGCGGAGCGCTATAATCCTGGCTCTCTAGGTACCGGGCCGCTTCGATGGACTAGGAGCGACGCGCTCGATCTCGCCATCGAATGCCCTGGCGGGCATTGTACGCCGCCGTTTTGTGGGAACTCATCATGGAGCTGGATATTCGCCCTGGTCTGCGTCTCCCCCTTCGGGAGATCAATTTCCAGACGTCCCGGTCTTCTGGGCCTGGCGGGCAGAACGTCAACAAAGTCGAAACGCGGGTCACCCTGCTCTTCGACATCGATGCTTCCCCGACCCTCGACGAAGGGCAGAAGCTGAGGCTCCATGCTCGCCTCGGATCTCGCATCAATCGCCAGGGGGTGCTGCAAATCGTGGCGCAGGAGCATCGCAGCCAGCGAGCGAATCGGGAGGTGGCGCTGGAGCGCTTCGTCGCGCTGCTGGCGTCCGCCCTGGAACGCCCTCGCCGCCGCCGCGAGACCAAGACCTCCAAGGGGGCGAAACGCCGCCGACTGAAGGCGAAGCGGCGAAAGTCGGAAATCAAGTCGCTGCGCCGCAAGCCTGGAAGAGAAGAGTAGGGCTATAGGCCTTCTCCCGGTGTACGTGGTGAGATCGGGGCATCTCACTTCGCCTGAAGACGTAGACCCCCCAGCAGCAGAGTTGGGTTTTCCGAGAAGCACGAAAACATCTCGTTGGAAGATCTCCTCCAAGTCCGCAGCGGCACCCGAAACGGGGTTCATTCCCTCTCTCGCCTGTAGAAGGGCTGTTGAATTCAGTCCTCTGCGGAGCCTGCCTGAAGAGCGCGAGGGAATGCTCTTCAGGTGCTTTACTCAGCGCTGGGTTCGGCGAATTCCCGCCGTCCGACTTTCCCAGGGGCTTCGCCCGGGAGCCCTCTTCAGGCGCCGGGAACGGCCAGCGGCACGCAGACGGTGAACACGGTACGGCCCGGGACGGAGTCGAGGCGTAGTTGCCCCTGATGCTGGTCGACGATGCGCTGCACGATGTCGAGGCCGAGACCGGAACCCTCACCCATGGGCTTGGTGGTGAAGAAGGGCTCGAAGACTCGGCGCTGAATGTCTTCCGGTACTCCGGAGCCGTTGTCCTCTATCGTTACCTTCACCATCTCGTCGTTGGCCACGGCGCCGACGGTGATCGTGCCGCCGTCTTCGAGGGCATCGACGGCGTTGTCGATGAGGTTGGTCCACACCTGGTTCAGCTCTCCGGGGTGGGCCGGTACCAAGGGCAGATCCGGCGCGAATTGCCGCTGGATCTGCAGATTCTTGGTGCGCAGTTTATGACCCAGCATCGTGAGGGTGCTCTCCATGCCCTGGACGATGTCCGTCGGCTGGCGATCGCTGCTGCGATCCATATGGGAGTAGGCTTTGACGGAGGCCACCAGGGTGCTGATTCGCTGAGCGGCGGAACCGATGTCTGTCAGAAGCTGATCCGCGGCGAGGCTGGTGCTCAGCCAGGGAACGAGATCCACCAGACCGTCGTCCGGAAAATCGGGGCAGGCGTTCAATAGCTCATCGAGTTGCGGAGCCTCGACACCGGCTTCCACCAAAGACTCCGCCAGCACCCAGGACTCTTCGACCTCGTGCTCGTCGAGCCAGTCTGCGAGCTCGTCCTCCCGCTCGCTGCGCTCGAGATCTCCCAGCACCTTGGTGCCGCCCTCTTCCGCCAGGCGCTGCTGAGCCTTTTGGCGCAGGTGAGCGGCGGCCTCCGCGATGGTCGCCGCGTGGGGCCGCCGGGCGACCGCCGGCAGGCGCTGAGACCCCTCATCCAGGCGGCGGCGTAGATCGTCAGCGGCGCGGGCGATGGCCGCCGCGGGGTTGTTCAGCTCGTGGGCGAGGCCGGCGGAGAGCTGCCCGAGGGCCACCATCTTCTCCCGCTGCTGCTCGGTACGGGTGGATTCTCGAACTCGGGTGGAAAGGCGCTCCACTAGGCGCCGGCTGAGCTCGTAGGAGCGGGCCACGAGCTCCGGGAAGTGCTGGCGGTGAAGCCGCAGGAAGGTGCTCTCGCCCACCGATCGCACCGTCCCTTGGAAGTGGGTCATGCGCGAGTAGGGCAGTAGCCCGGTGACCTCCCCGGGCTCCTGGCCCGCCAGTAGCAGATGTTGCCCACCGACGTTGAGAGTGACCTGCAGGCTGCCGCGAACGACCACCATCATGTGATCCGCGGCGCTCCCTTCCGCTCCGATGATCTCGCCGTCGGTGGTTTCGAGGGTCTCCCCACTGGTACAGAGCCACTGCAGCAGATCTTGGGGTAGATCCTGGAAGACTTCGAAGGCTTCGAGGTCGGCGGGGCTCACGGCAGCGACTGCGGATTTAGGTTCCGGGGAGCTGGCCTTGGGGGAATCGGGCTGGGCATTGGGGCTCATCATCGTCTCCACATATCTCAGATCACTAAGCTCAGATCACCGAGCCGGGGCACCGGGCTCAGATCTCAATCTCTTCGATGAAGCACCAGGCCCAGTCCTCACCAGGCTCAAGGGAGCGCATGATGGCGTGGCCGGTGGCCTCGAAGTGCGCGCGGGCGTGGCGGCCTTCGGAGTCATCGCAACAACCTACATAGCCACAGATCATGCAGATCCGCAGGTGCACCCAGGACTTGCCGTGGGCGAGACACTCCTCGCAGCCGAGGGCCGAAGGGGTGACGGTTCGAACCCGATCGATTTGGGAGCAGCGCCCCTCAGCGGCTTTCAGACGGTCGGCGGGAATCGAGTACGAGGTTTCGAGGTCGTAGCTCACCCGCGGTGGTGGTTTGGGGGGAGCGAGTTTCGGCCCTCCGCTGGAGTCCCGCTGCACGAAGAGCTCGGTGGCGGCAGCGAAGGCTTCGGCGGAGCCGATGAGCTCGAGCACGTCGCCGGGGTGCAGGGGGGTGGCGGGGTCCGGCGTCTCCATCACCTCGCCGTCGCGGATCAGCGCCTTGAGCTTCAGGGCGCGGACCGACTCGAGCTCTAGCTGGCCGATATTGGCCTGGGCGGCGATGCTCCCGGGGCGTAGCGCGACCGAGCGCAGATCGATGCCCTCTTCTTTGAGGTTGCAGGTGATCGGTGGAGCTTCCGGCAGGTTGGGCCCTCCCCGCAGGGCGGCATAGCCACCGCGGCGCAGGATGTCCTTGTCGGCGACGATCTCGCTGCTGGGGATGTGGTAGGTCGTCAGGACGTCGGTGAAGAGCTGGATGGTGCTCTCCAGCTCTTCGGCGACCACTCGGTCGGCTCCATCCTCCAGCAGCGGCTCGATCTCTGCCATGTAGCGGGAGCGCACCAGAACCCGCATGGTGGGGTTTTGCGAGCGCGCCACGGCGACCACCGCACGGGCCGTAGTGGGGTTGTCGTCCGCCACCACCATCATCTTGGCTCGGCCGACGCCGGCGTGCTCGAGGATCCGCTGCCGGGTGTAATCCCCCCTCAGCACCGGCAGCCCGTCATCCTCCGCCTCGTTGGCGCCGGTGGGGCTCAGGGTGAGAATCAGGTAGGGGATCCCGGAGCCCTCCAGCACCCGCACCAGGCGACGGGCGGCGGCGCCGTAGCCGGCCACCAGCACGTGGTTCTCGAGGTGGGGGACGTGCCCTAAGGCTTCGTCCTCTGATTCCGCGGCTCCCGGGCGAGGGCCGGAGCCCGATTCCAGGCGCGCGCCGAGGCGGGTGCCGAGGGTGGCGAGGGCGGGGGTGAGGACCATCAGCACCACCGTGGAGGCGATGAAGACCTGAGAGCCCTGGGCGTAACCCGCCGGGTTCAGCCCCAGCTCCCGGCCGGCCCGCTCCAGCACGAAGGAGAACTCGCCCACCTGGGCTAGCAGCAGGGCCGAAGCCGCGGCGGCGGAGCGGGAATAGCCCAGGGCGAGGGCAGCGGCCCCGGTAGTAACGACCTTGATCACCAGCACCACCGCCACCACGGTGATCACCAGCATCCACTGATCGAAGAAGAAGGAGAGGTCCAGCAGCATGCCCACGGAGACGAAGAAGGTCGCCGAGAAGACGATTTGCAGCGGCAGGATCTCGCCCAGGGCGTGCTCCGAGAAGCGGCTCTCGCTGACCATCAGACCCGCCAGGAACGCGCCCAGGGAGAGGCTCACCCCCGCGAGGCTGGTGAGGTAAGCGGTGCCGATGCAGACCGCGATGAGGGTGAGCAGAAAGAGCTCCGGCGAGCAGGTGCGGGCCACCGCCTCGAGCATCGGCGGCATCAATCGCCGGGCGACCACCAGCACGGCGACGATCAGCAAAGCGGCCTTGGCGAGGGCCCAGGCCAGGCCCATCAGGCCCGCGGCGCCGCCATCGTCACCGCTGCCGCTGGCCAGCATCGGCACCAGCAGCACCATCAGGATGATCGCTAGGTCCTGGAAGATGAGGAAGCCGAGACCGATTTGACCGTGGGGAGCGTTGGTTTCGCCACGGTCGCCGAGGAGCTTGAGGACGATGGCGGTGGACGAGAGGGCGACCAGAAAGCCGGTGTAGATGCCGATCTTCCAGGGCACGTCGAGGGCGGCCAAAATGCCCACTACGACCACCGTGACCAGACCCACCTGCATCAGCCCACCGCCGAAGATAAGAGTCTTGATCTTGGCCAATTTCTCGAGGCTGAACTCAATACCGATAGTGAAGAGCAGCAGCACGATGCCCAGCTCGGCGCAGGCGTCCACCAGCTCCAGGCTTTTTACTAGGCCGAGGCCGTGGGGGCCGATCACCACGCCAGCCACCAGGAAGCCGACGATGGGCACCACCCCGAGGCGGAAGCAGACGTAGGCGATAAAGGCCCCTGCCAGCAGGACGGCGGCGATGTCGGTAACGAAGGCGGGAGCTTCGCCAGCGGCTACCGGCATCCAGGAGCTCAGCCCCGATGGCCAGAGCCCCGCTAAGGAAGCGGGCAGGATGGAAGGCAGGGAGAAATTCGAGAGGCTTTGCTGCAGCATGGGCTTTCTTTCCCTCGAGGAGGGTTGAGTCGCAAAGAGAGGAGAGGCTCAGAGATCCGCTAAGTAGCGATGGATGAAGTGCACGGCGACCGAGCCTTCGCCCACCTCCGCCGCCACTCGCTTGATGCTTTGGTGACGGACATCTCCAGCGACGAAGATTCCCGGTACGGAGGCTTCCAGCAGGTAGGGAGGTCGCTCCAGAGGCCAGTCTTGTAGCTCCTCCTCACCGAGGTCTGGCCCGGTGAGGAGAAAGCCTCGCTGGTCGAGGGCAACGGCACCCTGGAGCCAATCGGTGCGGGGCGCGGCGCCGATAAAGACGAAGAGGTAGCGGGTCTCCACCTGCTCGGTGGTCTCGGCGGGCTGCTCTCCCTCAAGCGCCGAGGTCGAAGCCTTGACGGTGAGCTCCAGCCCCTCCAATCGCTCCTCGCCGAGCGCCTCGCGGATCTCTGTGCGCAGGTGCACGGTGATCGCTGGAGAGGCCTCGATTCGATCCACCAGATATTGAGACATCTTGGCGCCGAGGTTGCCGCCTCGAACCAGCATATGCACGTGGGCTCCGCTGTCGGCGAAGTGCAGGGCCGCCTGGCCGGCAGAGTTGCCGGCGCCCACCATGTACACGTCTTGGTCGCGGCAGCCGGCAGCCTCGGTGAGGGCGGCACCGTAATACACCCCGCGGCCGGCGAGGTGATCGACCCAGGGCAGCCGGCGCCAGCTGACGCCGGTGGAGAGCATCAGGGCGTGGCAGCTGAGCTGGCTGCCGTCGCTCAGGGTCAGATGTTTGTAGGGGCCCTCCAGTCGCAGGCTCTCCACCTCCACCGGCGTTAGGACCTCGACCTCGAACTTGCGCGCCTGGGCGGTGGCGCGGCGGGCGAGATCGGCGCCGGAGAGACCGGAGGGAAAGCCGAGGTAATTCTCGATTCGGCTGGAGGTGCCCGCCTGGCCTCCCGGGGCCTGGCGCTCCAGCAGCACGGTGCGCAGGCCCTCGGAGCCACCGTAGACCGCCGAGGCGAGGCCCGCCGGGCCCGCGCCGACGATGGCGAGGTCGTAGAAAGGTTGATTGGCGCGGGTGGCGAGACCGACGGCAGAGGCTAGAGTGCTGGGGGAGGGGCCTTCCAGGATCTCGCCGTCTTGGAGCACCACCAGCGGCAGGGCGAGATCGCTTTCTCGAGAGGACTCAGCTGCCTGCCGCTGCTCGATGAACTCGGCGGCCTCTGGATCCACCTCGATGTCTTCGAAGCGGTAGGGCACGTGATTGCGGGCCAGGAAGTCTCGCACCTCATGGGAGGCCACCGACCAGCGATCTCCCACCACTCGCAGGCCGGTGAAGGGGGGGCGGAAGCCCGCCCGCCAGTCGGCGAGAAGGTCGTCGAGCACCGGATAGAGCTGCTCTTCCGGGGGATCCCAGGGCTTGAGCAGGTAATAGTCCACCTGCGAACGGTTGATCGCGCCGATGGCGGCGTCGGTATCGGCATAGGCGGTAAGCAGCACTCTCTTGGCGCTCCCGAGCTGGGGAGCCGCTTCTTCCAGGAAGCTGACGCCGTCCATTTCCGGCATCCGCTGATCGCTCAGTACTAGAGCCACGGGCTCGCGGCGCTGCTGGAGCTCTTGGAGGACAGAGAGGGCGTCCGACGCGCTGGTGGAGCGCACGATGCGGTAGTCGGCACCGTAGCGACGGCGAAGATCACGGGCTACAGCCCGCAACACCTGGGGTTCGTCATCGACGGCAAGAATGGCAGCTCGACTCAAGTCGCTCTCCTGATGCTGGTACTTGATCTGAAGACTGTGGAGGGGAGAAGGATGAACCTACGAGTTCAATGATCGCATACCTGTCAAGCCCCTCGGCGAGGGGCCCGGCGTCAGCGCGTCAGCTGCCAGACGACACAACACTAACTATCAGGCAATGGTGCGTTAGCGGTCAGGACACCGGTCGAGAGATACAGCGTCACGGGATCGTGACCCGAGCTGACGGCGACCTGGGAGATCCTCGACCGTGCCCGACGCCGAACTCGTTTTTCGGTGCGCATCTTCGGAGCCCGGGACCCTCGGGCCCGTCGAGTTCCTGCCCTTAATTTCCAGCGCCATGCCTCCTGCGCGAGAAGCTGGCGATCGGAGACCCCCGCCATGGCCTATCCTCCAGCTCCTCGTCTTGTTCCGGTACCCAGCCCGCCAACGCCTTGCGGCTCCTTCGCCTGGCTTCGGGAGTACGCTGCCTCCAACCCTTGCTGCTGCGCCCTTCTGCTGCTCTTCGGCTTTCTGGTTTTTCTCCCGAGCCTGCCGCTGGTTGCTGAGCAGGAGCTACCGCGGCGGGTGATCCTGGTGTCTGTGGACGGCCTCGAGCCGATCACCTACATCGATCCTGAGGCCCGACAGCTGAAGGTCCCGACCCTACGGCGGCTGGCTGCCGAAGGGGCCTATGCTTCGGGGCTGATCGGCGTGCTGCCCTCGGTGACCTATCCGTCCCACACCACGCTGATCACCGGCGTGACGCCTCGGCTTCACGGGATCGGCAGCAATAAAATCTTCGACCCGCAGGGGCTGAGTGACGGCTCTTGGTATTGGTGGGCCGAGGACATCCTGGTGCCGACGCTGGTCTCTGCCGCCGAGGGACAGCATTTGGAGACCGCTTCCGTCGCCTGGCCGGTGAGCGTCGGCCTGGACGCTGATCACCTGCTGCCGGAGTTTTGGAATCCCGGTTCCCAGCACCCGAACGAGCTGCGTCTCCTCGACGCGCTGTCTTCGCCGGGACTGCGGCGGGCGGTAGAAGGCTGGCGAGATGAGCCCTTCCCCTATCCCTACACCGACGCCGAGCGTCTGGATACCGCTCTCTATCTCACCGCGGTGCAGCGGCCGGAGCTGCTGCTGCTTCATCTCATCGACACGGACAAGGCGTCTCACGATGAAGGTCCCGGAAGTGCACACTCGAACCGGGCGGTGGAGCAGGCGGATGCCCGCCTCGGTCAGCTGCTGGACGCGCTGAAGGAGTCTGCTCTGCCGGGGCAGGAGCTGCTCTTCGTCGTCGCTTCGGATCACGGCTTCCTGAGCATCGACACTCGCTTTCATCCCAACGTCGTGCTGGCGGAGGCTGGACTTCTGGAGACGGACGACGAGGGCAAGATCAGCAGCTGGCGGGTCTACGCCCACACCGACGCCGGCAGCGCGCAGATCTGGTTCCAGGGCCCCGGTGAGAAGGAGTTGGTGGAGCACGTCCGAGAGCTTTTCATTCCCTATACTCAGGGACCCGATGCCCCGTTGGAACAGATCCTCGGAGCGGACAGGATTCGAGAATTGGGCGGCATCGCTGAGTCCCCGCTGGTACTCGACGCTGCCGAGGGCTTTACCCTCTACGACAACGCCGCGGGAGAGAAGTTCACGCCGTCCAGGTCCAGGGGAACCCACGGCTATGCCCCGGATCGCTCTGGCCTCGCTGCCTCGCTATTGATCTGGTCTCCGACCCTGAAGCGCCGCGGCGACCTGGGTGAGGTTTCGATGACTCAGATCGCTCCGACCATCGCGGATTGGCTGGGTCTGAGTCTGGACCCGCGGGCGGACGATCCGCTGGACCTATGGTCACCCCAGACCGCAAGAACGCCTACCACCGCTGCGCTTGCCGCGGGGCCCTAGTCTGGCTCGGCACCCTGAGCCTCGAACTCTAAGCCTCGAGCCCTGGGCCTCGAACCCTGGGTCTCTGCAGCCAGCGGGTCCTTCATCGTGAGCTCCTAGGCTGGGGGGCCTTGGCCAACGCTGGAGCGTCAAACGCCGACGCCTGATCTCAGCGCCGTCGCCGGATCACCAGGCGATGCTTTTCCACTTCGATCGCGACGGCACAGCCGATAGTGAATCCGGCCTCATCGAGCCATCTTCCGGCGAGGCGCAGGAGGGGAACCGGCTCGCCGGGGCGCCAAAGCCCCTGAACCTCCAGGGAGCGTAACTCCATCAGCAGCTCTTGAGAGCTTCTGTCGCTCGCGTCTCCGTTCAAGTAGGGCAGCGGCCCTTCGGAAGCGGTGAATGTTCGCCGAGGGGCGATCGAATAGTCCCCTGGCTGAGGTCGATTGCTCGCCCTTGGGGCAGTTTCCGCACCCTCGATGGGAAGGCTTTCATCCTGTTCTAGGTCGACAGATTCCCGCTGTTGAGAGGGGGCATCGCCCGGGGGCCCTAAGGCCCCCTCTCGGGAGTTGCCGGATTCTTCGGCGATGCCGCCGACGGCTCCCGCTTTTTGCGGAGGTACGGTTTCTCCGTCTACCCGGGAAGCCGATCGATGCAAGGGAGGCTCGTCGAAGAGCGCGCTTTCATCACCGATGGAGAAAGAGCCAAAGCTGGGGATCTCTCGGGCAACGCCGCAGCGCTTAGGGGCGCACCATTGGGAAGGCTTGGGCACTATCGTGAGACAACCCTCCGGCGGAGGATCTGCGACCCCGCTCTCCACCGCATCTTGGAGGGGTAGCGGAGTGACACCGCAACTCCACAACAAGGCAGGAGGGTCGCCTCGGCGTTCGAAGATGACGGCGTCAGGAGCTAGCGCGTCGAAGAAGTCGAGAAGGCCGGGAGTCGCCTCGGTGATGCCCCAGCCAAAGCGCGAATGTCGCTTCGCGACTCGGAATCCGACGGTCTCCGCCAGCTTCTTGAAATGCTGGTTGTGATAGCCGCTGTGGGTGGAGTCTCGGCAGCCGCTCAGACCATTGGCGAGGTGAACCAGGCGGTGGAGAAGGATGGTGAGCACTTCCCGGGGGCCGCGATAGAGGTCGAGGTCCGCGCGCAGGACGATCTCGCAGCCGCGGGGGCGGCGGCATTTCCGCCCCGCACCCGCGGGGACCACCCGTAAGGTCGGTGGCAGCGTGAGTAAACGGTCGTCCGGGAAGCGCCTGGCTAGCGCAAAAAAGCAGCGCTCCAGCTCCTTGCGAACCTTTGCGGCTTCACCTTCAGAAATCAGCAGGCCGGCCAACCCAGAGCCGGCCAACCCAGAGCCGGCCAACTCAGAGCCAGCTAGCTCTCTACCGAAGAGTGAGGTTTCAGCTTCAGTCTGAGGGGTCCCAGAGTCGGAGGGCGGAGGAGGTGGAAGGGGCGAGGAGGGGTCGGTCTTGATCATTGGAAATCACCGCAGGGGAGCTCCAAAGGGAGCGATGATGGAGGCATCGGAGGTATTTTACCGCCTAATTACCGCCATTCTAGCTCGGTTTCGACCGAGCAACAAGGCCTTCGCGAGGGCTAGGGGGCACGGGAGACCGGCTACAGACGAGACATGGGACCCGATCATCAGCCAAAGGGTTGGTCAGGACCTCGTCTTTCTGGTCGAAAGTTCGGCTCCTCGGTCCGCGCGGTGCATTTCGCCGCTAGGCACGGCATTGTGGCCTTTGGGAGTGGGAGCGATCAGCGTTCGGTGCTACCATCCCGACGCATGATTTCCGAGCTCTTTTCTTTCGGCTCCTTCGCCGTCTCTCCCTTTGGCATCACCCTGGTGCTGGCCTTCGTCAGCGCCTATTTCCAGTTGCGTTGGGGGATGACTCGGCTAGGCGTAGGGACCGAGGATGACGCTAGCGCCATTACCCTCGCCGCCGGGGTTGGAGGCATCCTCGGGTCGAAGGTGTATTACGCGATCCTGTATGGGGATCCGATGCTCGTCTTCAGCCGCTCAGGCCTGGTTTGGTACGGCGGTTTCCTGCTCGCTACGGTGCTGATTCTCGCGGTGGTGCGCCAGCGCCGGCTGCCGGCCTGGCCGATGATCGACGCCGCCGCACCGGCTTTGGCCGTGGGATACGGCGTCGGCCGTATCGGCTGCTTCTTGGTGGGGGACGACTATGGCGTTCCGACCCAGCTCCCGTGGGGAGTCAGCTTTCCCGTCGGCCTTCCCGCCACCACCGCCGGTAATTTGGAGCGCTATTACGGGATCGAGGTTCCCGGCGCCGCTGCCGGAGATCTGGTGGCGGTACACCCGACCCAGATCTACGAGACGCTGTTGGCCTTCACCATTTGGTGGCTCGGGCGCCGCTGGTTACGGCAACGAGAGGCGGGGACACGGGGCGTTGGGATGGTGGCGATCCCGGTGTTGGCGCTGCTGGCCATGGAACGCTTCGCGGTGGAGTTCTTTCGCGCCAAGGATGACCGCTTCTTTGGCGAGACCTTCACCCTGGCGCAGCTGATCAGCGTGGGCATCTTGATCGCCCTTTGGCTCTTGCGTCGTCGTCGCATGCAGACTCTGCGAGCCGCCGCGGGTTGATGCGGCGACGATACGATCGAAGACCTTCGTCGGCCGACTTGAGGCTTCCGGGTTGAAGGATTCAGCGGGATCCCCGCAAGGGGTAGGCGCTTCGGGCCTCGCACCGCGATTGCCGGGGGCGCCGCCTCGTGTATTGACCATCGCCGGCTCCGACTCTGGGGGCGGTGCCGGAATTCAGGCAGATCTCAAGACCTTCGACGCCTTCGGCGTGTACGGCATGAGCGCGATTACCGCGATCACCGCTCAGAACACGCTGGAAGTCACCGCCGTGGAGGAGATCCCCGTGGCGGTGGTCGAGGCTCAGATCGACGCCGTGGCAGAAGACTTGGGATTCGACGCGGTCAAGATCGGCATGCTTTCCTCGGTTCCACTGGTCGAGGCGGTCGCCGGGCGACTCGAGTTTTGGCTCCAGGGCGGCGAGGGCTTTCCCATCGTGCTGGATCCAGTGATGATCGCGAAGAGCGGTACGGCGCTGCTGCGACCGGAGGCGGTGGATGCCCTGATGCAGCGCCTGGTTCCGCTGGCGACGGTGGTGACGCCGAATCTACCGGAAGCCCAGCGCATGACCGGGCTGCCCACCGACAGCCAGCAACAGCGTCTGGCGGCGGCTCGGGCTCTGCTGGAGCGAATCGACCGCGCCGGGGCGAGGCGCAGTGACGGCACCAGCAGAGGTGTGGTGATCAAGGGCGGTCACGGGGAAGGCGAAGAGCTGGTGGATCTTCTTGTCGAGCGCAGCCAAGGCGGCGAGGAGCGGACGCATCGCATCCTGGGGCGCAGGGTCTCTACCCGATCGACCCATGGCACCGGTTGTACACTTTCGTCAGCGATCGCGGCATCTCTCGCTTTAGGCAAGCCTCTTGCAGAAGCGGTGGAGGGCTCTGTGGCTTATGTCCGCGGCGCCATCGCGGCCGCCTTCCCCCTCGGCTCAGGCCATGGCCCGGTAGATCATCTCTATCGGCTACGCCAGCGAAGATAAGACTGGAACACAGGATTGAGCTCAAGAGGGGAGGGGTTCGACGCCCGCGCCAGCAGGGGAAGGGGCCCTCAGGCGAAGATCGGCTGCGATCACGAAGGTCTTCGAAGGTCCCTTACCTACCTTGAATGTGACGGCTCGAAATGAGACTGCCTGGAAGATGACCGTCCTCAATCTGGACGCACCGTCCTCACTGAAGGACAGCTTCGCCGACGACGAGCCGTCTGGAGTCAGGCTGCGTCCAGCGAGATCGGCCTACGTCCAGGATCCCGCCGTCTTCGTACCTTCTCTTCGAGACTCTCTGGGTCAGTGAGAGTTCCTTGGCTCGATAGCTCACAGCCCCAGCTCGTAGCCCCCCTCATGCTTTTGACTGCTTGAATTTGAACATCCGCGCTCTGCCTTCGGTCATCGGGACTCATCGATGATCGCCTTGGAGAGCGCTCGGATCTTGCCCGCCAAGCGCCCGTGGAGGCTCTCGAGAGCGAAACGGAGCACGGTCACCGAGGCCACTCTCACCAGAGCCACGGTCATCGGGGCTAGATCTTTCCTTCCACCGGCCTTTTCGGAGGCCTGTACCTAGGCTGGACCATGATGCAACAGAGAACTTCTCGTCGTGATCCCCGACCTTCTGCCCCCATCGCCCAGCGGTGGACCTCCTTACCCGGCGTGCTGGTGGTGGTGGCTGCCGCCTGCCTCGCCCTGATCGCGTCTCTCACCTCGATGTCCGGGGCGTCTTCGGCCCTCGCGCAACAGGCCCCCGGGGTTTTTGGCGAGATCATCGACGTTCGGGTCGTCAATGTGGAAGTGGTGGTGACGGACCGTGACGGCAATCGTGTCACCGGCCTCAGCAGCGACGACTTCGAGCTGGTGGTAGACGAGGAGGTGGTGCCCATCGACTACTTCACGGAAGTGGTCTCCGGGCAGGCGATGAAGCCGAAGGGGAGCGATGCTCCGGCAGGGGTGCTGGCAGCGGAAGAAGGCCCCGTGGGGACTAGCTACCTGGTATTCATCGATGACTTCTTCGCGCTGCAGCGGGATCGAAACCGAGTCCTGGGACAGCTGCAGGACGAGATCCCGGTGCTCGGCCCCGCGGACCGCATGGCGGTGGTGGCCTACGACGGGAAAGATCTCCAGATGCTGACCTCCTGGACCAATTCCCTGCGGGAGCTGGAGCGAGCCTTCCGCCGCGCCGAGGAACGGCCGGCGCGAGGGTTGGAGCGCCTGGCGGACCGCCGGAATCTGGAGTCCGACCGGCTGCTGCAATTCGAGCGTGGCTTTGACCAGCGGGAGTTCGCCTCCGGTGGAGTGACCGCCCAGCTCTCGCCCTACGAGCGGGACTACGCGGTGCGATTGGCTAACCAGCTGGAGAACGTCGTTCTCGCGGCTACCGCCACTCTGCGCTCCTTCGCCTCTCCGCCGGGGCGTAAGGTCGCGATCCTGCTTTCGGGAGGCTGGCCGCTGGAGCCGGAAATCTTCGCCGTCGGAAGCCGGGAGACGGCCATCGAGGACATCGACCTGCGCTCCGGCTCGGATCTGTTCGAGGATCTCTCAGATACCGCCAACCTGCTGGGCTACACCCTGTATCCGGTGGATATGGCCGGGACCCAGCTGGACACCACCGATGCCTCCCAGGGAGTGCCGACGGAGCTGGAAGCGGAGATTGTCGCGTTTCAGGACTCCGGCTTTGGTGGTCAGGCTCGGGAGGGTAGCGCCCTGCCGGCGCAGGGACAGCTCACGAACCTCGGTCTGCGGGAATTCGGCGTCCACGGCTCGCTACGCTTCCTCGCTGAGGAGACCGGCGGACGACCGCTGATCAACGCCCAGCGGGACGAGCCTTTCGCTATCGTGGCGGAGGACACTCGCACCTACTATTGGCTGGGCTTCAATCCCGATCGTCAGGAGGACGACACCCGTCGCTCCATCGAGGTGCGGCTCAAGAACCCCGACTACCGCGTCCGCAGTCGCGAGGGCTTCTTCGACTTCTCCCGCCAGCGGGAGGTTTCGATGATGGTGGAATCCACCCTTCTCTTCGGCAACGCTCCTGCGGCTCAGCCGCTGGAGGTGCAGGCGGGGGAGCAGAAGCGCTCCGGATTCGGTCGAGTGGAGCTGCCGCTGGCCCTGCGGATTCCCATGGACGCCGTCACCATGCTGCCCTTCGATGGTCGCTACGTCGGGGAGTTGGAGCTGCGGGTAGCGGCTCTGGACGATAGCGGGGAGCGATCCGAGGTCACCGTGACCCCAGTGCGGCTGGCTGGAGAGTCGGCGCCGCCGGAGGGCTCGTACTCGACTTACGAGACCAGCCTGCGTCTGCGCAAAGCGGATCAGAAGTTGGTGATCTCCCTCTACGACCCGCCCTCCGGTACGATTCTCTCGACCACGATGGAGGTGGAGCGCTGAGCCGCCTCCGCCGGAGACTCCGCGCCGAGCAGTCTCCCGGCGCTGACCCGAGGAGAGGATGATGTTGCAGCGATCGACAGTGTTTCGCCCGAAGCTCGAAGGATCCGAGGGGGCACGGACGGGATTTCGCACCGGCGCGCGCCGCCCTCGGGCGTCGCTCCGGCAGCTGCCGTGGTCGGGGAAGTTGCTGCTCTGCGCCGCTGCCTTCTTCGCTACAACATCTCTTGCTGCTGGCTCTAGCGCCCAACAGCCGGCGCGGGAGGATTTCGGCGAGCGCGTGGACGTCTACGTGGTGAACGTCGACGTCCACGTCTCGGATCGCGACGGGCGTCCCGTCGGCGGTCTGGGGGCGGAGGATTTCGAGATTTATATCGACGGCCAGCGGGTGCGGGAACTGGCGTATTTCTACGCCGGGGAGGTCCCTCAAGGTCCCGCGAGCTCGGCCGACCAAGGGGCCGCAGCTCCTGCGGAAGGGGTTGCTGAAGGGGTATTGGATGGCTCCGGCAAGTCAGCTCCTGCGGCTGCTGATCCTGATCCCACCGCAGCTGCCGCAGCGGGCTCGGACGTCGGTTCCGAAGCCCAGAGCGCTCCAGCCCCGGCGCCGATTCCGGTGCCGGCGGGGGGGGAGCTGGCGCGTATGGTGGTGCTGGTGGACAACTTCAACACCTCGCCGCCGCGGCGAAATCGGGTGCTGCAACGCCTGCGCGATTACCTGGAAGAGGCGACGCCTCGGCCGGAGGTGATGTTCGCCACCTACGATGGCGCGATCAATATCCTGCAGCCCTTCAGCAACGACCCCATTACCCAGCGCGCGACCCTCGAGACCATCGCGGGAATGCAGAGCCGTAGCTTCGAGCGCGACGCTCAGCGCACCACGATCCTGACCTCGGTGAGCAACGCGGTGACCGCCCTGTCGGAGTCTTCCACCGGTCTTGGCGGCGGCGGAGCGGATTTTGCTCGTTCGGAGATCAATAGCGCGGTGCGTCAGGTGGAGATCTACGCCGAGTCTTCCTATCGCGAGTCCCTCACCGTGGTGCGAACCCTCGGGGTGTTCATCCAATCCCTCGCCGGGGTGGATGGACGAAAGTCCGTGGTCTTCGTCAGCGAGGGGTTGCCGATGCGCCCCGGAAGCGGTTTGGCGGACCTGCTGCAGGACGCGACCCGCGACGGCGCGGACGTCTTCGAAGGCTTCCAGGGAAATGACGGCGGTGGCTTCGGTGGCCAGGGTCCCGACGGCCAGGCCACCTTCCCGGGCCTCGGTGGTGGCGGCGCCGGAGGAGGAGGGGATCGAGATCCTCTCCAGCAGGAGATCTTCAGCCTGCGATCCACCCTGGCGCAATATGACATCGGTCGCTTCTTGTCGGAGCTGACCTCCCTGGCCAACACCCATCGGGTGACCTTCTACACCATCAACGGCGCCGCCGGTGCACCGGCGGTGCTGGGAGCGGACGTCGGCTCTGGCTTGGGTTTCGAGACCCCCGTCGGCAACGCCCTGAGCTTAGAGCAGCAAAACCAACAGGAGAGCCTGCGCTACATGGCGGAGACCACCGGCGGCGTCGCTCTGACCTCCGGGACCGCGGTAGACCAGATCTTGGAGCAGGTGGAGGAGGACGGGAGCGCCTATTACGCCCTTGGCATCACGCCCCCGGATGGCGTCGACGACGAATACCACCGCATCGAGGTGCGTTTGGCGGAGCGTCGACGGGGTGTGGATCTACGGCATCGGGAAGGCTTCGTGGCGGCTCGTCGTCCCGCCGGTCGCGCCGCCACGGCGGTCTCGCTGCTCACCCTGGGTATGGAGGACAACCCTTTGGGCATCGGCCTCGAAGTTCTCGGGGAAGAGCCAGCTCCGGATGCCGGCCAGCACGTGCTCCAGCTCCAGCTGGCGATCCCCATCGGATCCTTGGTGCTGGCGCCTCAGGGAGACGGTAGCTATCGCGCCGACCTCCGGGTGCTCTTCGCATCGATGGATCAGAGCGGCTCCATCGGTCCGGTACGCAGCCTACCGCTGAGCTTCGCAGTGCCCGCGGAGCGGCTCGAAGAAGCCCGTCAGCAGGAGTATCAGGCGCGGCTTCCGCTACCGCTAGAAGACGGCCCCCGCCGCCTTGCGGTGGGTGTCGAGGATCAACTAGGCGGGCGGATCGCCTTCGTCCTCGAAGATCTGCTGGTGGGAGGGAGCTCGGCGGACGAAGCCTCCGCCGCTGACTCCGCTGACTCCGATGCTTCGGGCGAGGGGACAGAATCCTGAGCTTGTAGGGTCTAGGCCTCCTGAGGCCCTCTTCTTCCACCAGCCCTTGGCAGTGCCGGCTGGTTTCGTATACTCACCCTCGTTCACCGGGGAGATTTCGGACGCGGGAAGCTCCCGCCCCAAGTTCTTTCCGAGCTATAGAGCCTAGACCTTCAGAACTCTGCGGCCAGCGACCTCGTTCACCGGTAGAACCCCCTTCTCTCGCTATGGCCTTTCGCTGACCTTCCGTGAGACCGATGACGATGATGACCATCCCCTATCGCCCCATGTTCGCTCCCTCGACCTACGGACGCCTCGGCATCTTCGGTTGTCTTGCCCTGCTGCTCTGCGCTTCCCCCTGGCTGATCCCAGCGGCTAGCGCCCAGGAAGCAGCGGAATCCGCGACGGCCGCAGCGGGCGCCCCGGCGCAAGAGGACCCACTCCAGCAGCTCTTCCTCGACGTGGTGGACGTCAACATCGTGAACATCGATGTTTACGTGACGGATCGCGACAACAAGCCCGTGCTGGGCTTGACGGCAGACGATTTCGAGATCTTCGAGAACGGTAAGCCGATGACGGTGTCCAACTTCTATGCGGTGGAGAACGGGGTTCCGACGGAAGAGTCCGGCGTCGAGGCGGTGGACCCCAACGTTCCGGATAGCGTGCCGGATCATCTGGTGGAGCTGAAGATCCCGGAAGACCAGCGCCTCCACCTCATCGTCTTCATCGACAACTTCAACATTCGGCCCTTCAACCGCAATCGGGTGATGCGGGAGGTGCGGCTCTTCCTGGACCGCAATACGCGGCCGGAAGACCGGGTGATGTTGATGAGCTACAACCGCTCGCTGAAGATCGAGCAGGAATTCACCGCCGATCCGCGGCTCATCGGTGCAGGCCTGCGTCGGCTGGAGAAAAACACCGGTTACGCCACCATCGCCGACAACGAGCGGGACGAGGTGATGGACCGCATCGACGAGTCCAACGACGAGTTCACCGCCCTCGGCCAGGCGCGGATGTACGCCGAATCTATCGCCAACGATCTGACCTTCACGGTCAAATCGCTGAAGGAAATGGTGGATTCCCTCGCGGGCCTTCCGGGGCGTAAGGCCATTCTTCATGTCTCGGACGGCATTCCGATGATTCCCGGTGAGGACATCTTCCACTACGTCGAGGAGCGCTTCCGCAACACCACCGCGATCAACGACGCCTTCACCTACGATTACTCCCGCCGCTTCACCGAGCTCACCGCCTCGGCCAACGCCAACCGAGTGAGCTTCTACACCATCGACGCCGGGGGCCTGCGAGTCGCCAGCTTCATGGATGCGTCGAAGCGGGGTGGGGTCAACCGCGGTCCCTTCATCGACACCATCAATACTCAGAATCTGCAGAACACCCTGCACTTCATGGCGGACTCCACCGGAGGCCGGGCGATCGTCAACCGCAACCGGGTGCTGCCGGCCCTCAACGAGGTGGCGGATGACCTGCGGAACTACTACAGCCTCGGCTATAGCCCCGGCCACTCTGGTGATGGACGGCTCTACAAGCTCAAAGTGAAGGTCGATCGGGACGACGTCAAGGTGCGCTATCGGGAGAACTACCGCGACAAGAGCCTGGCGAATCGAATGTCCGAACGCACTCTCGCGGCGCTGCGATTCGGCTACGAGAGCAATCCGCTGGAGCTCTCCCTAGACTTCGGAGACGCTCGGCCGCGACAGGGCGATCGCCATTACCTGGTGCCGGTCTACGTCCGCATCCCCCTCAGCGAGATCACCCTGGTGCCCCAGGGAGAGATGCATCAGGGGCGGGTGAGGCTCTATTTCTCCGCCATCGACGATCGCGGAGGAACCTCTCCGGTTTCGGAGCAGACGGTACCCATCTCCATTCCCACCAAGGATTTCCCAGGGGCGCTGGATCGCGAATACGTCTTCACCATGGAGCTCCTGATGCGCCAGGGGAATCAGCGTCTGGCGGTGGGATTGCGGGACGATCTCGGCACGGATACATCCTTCGTCAGTCGAGTGGTTTCCGTCGGGGCCTGATCCTGCAGCTTCGGGGCTAGTGACCTCGGAGCTGGCGCAAGAACAGGTCAATCACCCATCAGGCCGTTTATTTTCGCGGCCATAGGAGAGAAGCGACATGGGCTGGCGACGTCGGGTCCGCAACGTGGGGGAGACCTTCCTGGAGGTCCTCCAGGCAGAGATTCACTCTCTGCTGGAAGACTTCGCGCAGAGCGGCCGCTCCGCATCCGTCGGCCTAGCGCGAATCTTCCTCGCCCTTTGCCTGGGCTTCTGGACGCTAGGGGTGCTCACCGCGGGGTTGGTGGCCCTCTTCGCCCTGTGGCTTCCGGTGTGGGGAGCCGCTGCGGTGGTCGCGGTCATCACTTCGCTGGGGGCCGCCATCGCTGGCGCCTCCGGCATGATTCGTCTGCGCAGCATTGAGCCCCCCCATCACACCGTCCGCAGGCACGTGGACGACCACGTCACCTGGTGGCAAGGAGAGGTCTTCCAGCGTTCCGCGGCCCTGCCGTCGGCCCCGGAGAGCGAGCCGGAGACCGCGCGCACAGAATCTTCAGACGAGCCCCAACCGGAGGATCGCCCATGACATCACGGCGAGGCCCACGATCACAGGCAAGCTCAGATTCCGCCGCTGGTGAGGGCGCAGGGGCCCGCTCTTCGCGCCGCTCCCGGGCTCACTCCAAAAACTCGCTTTCCGGCTCCGAACGGCTTCGTCGCCGCCGACAGGGCTTCGTCGATGCGCTGCGAGACCTTCAGGGGGAGGCGGAATCCGAGGTGGGTTGGGCTCCTCGCAGCGGACCTTGGGTGCTGCTGGCGGTGTCGGTGGCGGTGGGTTTCGCTCTCAGCCGTGCGCTACCCAGTCGTGAGCCATCCAGCCGTGCCTTACCTCGCGCCCAACCCGGCGGGAGCTCCCCTAGGGAGCTCGATTCCCACAAGGGAATCAGTCGTGGATCGGACGCTTGAAGACCATCGCCAGATTGTCGGTAGCGCCGGTCTTGAAGTTCACTGAGGTCAGGCCCACCAGCTCCCAGCCCTGGATCCCCAACTTGTTGAGCTGCGGGGCACTGTTGGGATCGAGGCGATAGTTCTCGCTGCGGATATTGATGATTTTATATTCCCACTTGATCATCGAAGGGTGCCTTTCGTAGATCGAGGATCGCGGGCCGACAATCGTTAGATGTCGAGCCGTCGAGGCTGGTGGATAGTGTGGTCTTCCTCAGGATTGTCTCATACTTCCGAGAGTGCTGAGAGGCTGGACGCCGGGGGATTCCGCGGTGATCCCGGCCTGTTCAGCCCTCAATGCCTGCTGACGCGCACCATGGCGCCGCGCCGCACGCCCCAGCGCCGGGCCAAGCTATCGTTGCGCAGCGCGAGCTCGAGAGTTCCCAGGGAGCCGGGCAGAAGCCCCGCCTCGTCCTCTTCCAGCTCCGCGTAATAGCGTCCACGGCGTCGGCAGCTGGCCTCACCGTCTTCGGTGACCACCCCCACCTCTACCGCCGCTTCCGATCCCCAGGCGTCAATCCACAGGGTCGGTATATCGGTGACCAGGTTACCGAAGCGATCGATATGCACCACGCGGCCAAGAAGCTCGTGGGCTTCCTGCTGCGGCGGAGCTGCGTTTGGCAGGATCACCGGCTGCTCTAGGGGCTGGCCGAAATCCTCCAGCGGCATGCCGCGGGCGAGGGCGGCGGCTACCGGGGCAAATCGATCGCGCCCATGAAAGGTGCTCCCCGGAAGATCGAGGTAAAGATCCGGGCGCTCGACTTCGACGCTGCGTACGCTGGGCGCGACGGATAGACCCTGGGGCTGGGGCAGGGGACGGCCCACCAGGAAGGGGGAGAACAGACCGTTGTCCGGTCCTACCAGCCAGCCACCGGTGCCGCCAGGAAGATCCCAGCGGCAGGCGACGATGCGGCGGGCGCTGCCGACGCCGGGATCGACTACCGCCAGCAGCACGCTGCCGCTGGGCAGAAAGGCGGCGGCGGCCCAGGCGAGGAAGGAGGCGCCGACGACATCGCCGGGTCGCACCTGATGGCTGACGTCCAGCAGAGGAGAGCCTGGAGAACGGGTCCAGAGCACGCCGCGAACCGCTGCAACGTAGTAATCCTCGCCGCCGAAATCCGTCAACAGAGCGATGGGTTGGGGGGCCATGGTCATCTCCAAAGAGTGGGACGGTGGACGAGGAGCTGCGTTCCGCGGCCGCAGCTGATCTCAACTTGCCTTCCTCCACCTACGGAAAAGGCGCGAGGAGGGTCCATCGCAGGGCACCTAGCGAAGGTAGAATGCGGCGATGAATGATCGAGATCAGCCGAGCCGTCAGCGGAAGGCCCGCTATGCGCGCAGCTTACTTTTGTTTGCGAAACCTCCGGTTCCCGGTCGGGTCAAGACACGGCTGACTCGGCCTGGGGCGGAGGCTCTCTCCCAACCAGAAGAGGGCGCTGGCTCGTTACCGCAGGCCGATGATACCGTCCCGCGTCCGCTGACGTCCTACAAGGCCGCCAAGATTTACCAGGCTTTCCTGGAAGACATGGCCCAGCGGCTAGTGCTGGAAGGTGAGTTTGAGCTGCGTCTCTCCTGGGCCCTGGAGGACGGCGAGTCTCCGCCGGTGCTGCGGGGCGCGGAGGGAGTGCTGTCGGTGCGCCAGGAAGGGGAAGATCTGGGAGCACGGCTGTTTTCCGGTCTCAAGGATGCATCCAGGGGCAACCGCTGCGTCATCGCCCTGGGAAGTGATCACCCGACCCTCTCGGTGGCGACCCTCCATGTCGCCTTCAAGCGCCTGGAGGCGGGCGTGCCGGTGGTGTTGGGGCCGGCGGAGGACGGTGGCTACTACCTCATTGGTCTACGCCCCGAGGCGGTCCGCTGGCAGCTCTTCAAGGACGTGCCGTGGAGCACATCGCAGGTGTTGAAGACGACCCTCGCCCGCTGCCAGCAGCTGGGTTTCGGCTGCCAGCGCCTGCCGCCGGCGTCCGACGTGGACACCCCCGAAGACCTCCACCGACTCGCCTGGGCTCTAGCCCGGGAAAAAGCCGCTGGTCGGGGCCTTTCCTGCCCGCGAACCACGGCCTTGCTCGACAGCTGGGGACGGCTTCCGGAGGTGACGGGATGAAGCCCGAAGGTCACGCGAGGAAGCCCGAAGGTGATGCGAAAGAGGCAGCGCGATGAGAATCCTGTCGCCCCGGGCGATGGCGCAAGTGGATGCGCGCGCCATCGAGGAGATCGGCGTCCCGGGCGCCGTGCTGATGGAGAACGCGGCCCTGGCGGTGGTTCAGGCGACCCTGCAGCTGATTCCCGAGGGACGGCGGGTCACCATCCTCTGCGGCCCGGGGAACAACGGCGGCGACGGTCTCGCGGTGGGGCGCCATCTCTATTCTCGGGGCTTGGCGGTGGACCTCTTTCTCTTCGCCAAAGAGGGTCCGGCGGGAGACGCGGGCCTGCAGCTGAGCATCTGCCAGCGATTGGGCCTGGAGCCCCGATGGGTTCGGCCGGGAGAGCAAGATGAAGCCTGGAAGGCGGAGCTGGATCGATCCCTGAGGGAATCCGACGCCGCCATCGACGCCCTCTTCGGCACCGGCCTCAGCCGTCCGCTACAGGGCTGTTTCGCCGAGGCGGTGGAGATCCTCGCCCGTCTTCGAGATGCCGCGGGGCTGACGGTGGTAGCGGTAGATCTCCCCAGCGGGCTCTACGGCGGCCTCGAGCAGGAGAGACGGGGCGAGCTGCTAAGCCCCGCGGCGGCGGATCTGACGGTGACCTTCGCGGCGCCGAAGCCGGTACACGTCTTCGCCGACGAGGAACATCTCGGGGCCGTGGTGGTAGCGGATCTCGGCCTGCCGGCGGAGCTGGTGGAATCTTCCCCCGGAGCGCAGGAGGGCGTGCTCCACCTGCTTACCACCGAGGAGCTGGGGGCTTACCTTCCGGCCCGATCAGCCCAGGGGCATAAGGGCACTTTCGGCCATGTGCTGCTGCTCGCCGGATCCGCGGGGAAATCCGGCGCGGCGGTGCTGGCGGCCCGAGGTGCGGTGCGCGGCGGCGCGGGGCTGGTGACCGTGGCGGTGCCGGCGGGGTTGCTTTCGTTGGTGGACGCCGGCAGCCTGGAATCCATGACCCTGGCGCTGCCGCAGAGCGCGGAGGGCACCGTCCTAGAGGCCGCGGTAGCGACCCTGAAGGAGCATTGGGAGGGCAAGGGAGCCCTCGCCGTCGGCCCCGGCCTCGGCCGCGGGGAAGCGGTGACCCGAGTGGTGGAGGCCGCCCTAGCGGCGGCGCGGCGACGGGGGATCCCGGCGGTGATCGACGCCGACGGCCTCTTCCCCTACGCCGAACGCTGCGCTGACCTTCGAGGGACGCAGAATGGGGAGGCCTCAGGAACCGGAGAGCTCTCGGCAACCGACGATCCCTCGGGTACCGGATTAGGGCCCCTGGATTTGGTGCTCACGCCCCATCCCGGCGAGATGGCGAGGCTGCTGGGGCTGGCCTCGGCGCCGGTGAGCCCTGGGGAGCGCCTGGCGGCGGTGCGACGGGCGGCGCGGGAGAGCGGCGCAGTGGTGGTGCTCAAGGGGCACCGCACCCTGATCGCCGAGCCCCTGGGGGAGGTTTGGGTGAACCCTACGGGCAATGTCGGCATGGCCTCCGGCGGAACCGGGGACGTGCTCACCGGAATCATCGCCGCTCTGCTGGCTCAGGGATTCGATCCCCTGGCGGCGGCGCAGCTGGGCGTCTTCCTTCACGGCCTGGCGGGGGACCTGGCGGCCGCCGACGGCGACCTGCGGGCGTTGAGGGCCGGTGATCTTGTCGAGCGCTTGGGGGAAGCCTTCCGCGAGCTCCTGCGTGGGGAAGAGGGATGAGCGAGAAGAAGGGAAAGCCAGAGAAGGGAAAATCAGAGAAGGGGAAGTCAGAGAAGGGAAAGTCGGCCCCCGCGGTGGTCCACAGCCGGTCGCCGGCGGATACCCGGGCCTTCGGTCGCGAGCTGGCGGCTCGGCTGGCGCCCGCAGGCGTCGTGCTGCTGGAGGGAGACCTCGGGGCCGGCAAGACAGTGTTGGTGCAGGGGATCGCGGAGGGCCTGAGCCTCGATCCGCAGCAGGTGAGCAGTCCTACCTTCACCCTGGTTCAGGAATACGAGGCGGTGCAGGAATACGCGGCCGAGGTCAGCCCGGAAAGTACCTCCGAGCCACCACCGGGGGAGCGGCGGCGGCAGCGGCTGGTGCACATGGATCTTTATCGTCTCGAGCCCGAGGAGACCGAAGTGTTGGGGCTGGACGAGATCTTCGCCGATCCCGATTCGGTCAAGGCGGTGGAGTGGGCGAGCCGATTGCCGTGGCGTCCAGAGCCGGCGGTGACGGTGGTCTTGCATCGTGGACAAGGGGACGAGAGGAGGATCGAGGTGATCGAGGCCGAGAGCTGAGGGCTCCTGCTACACTCCGGCCTTAGCTCCAGGCCCCAGGGTTTGATCTCGGGCTTTGGAGAGCGATCATCGAGCCCGTCGGCAGGTCCGACAGCCGCTGATGATTCCCGACCGTCTAACTCTCGAAGGGAGATCCGGAGACCTGATGACTGTGCCAGCCGAGCCGAGTGAGACGAGCGTGGACCGGACAGTGGAGCTAGCAGTGGAGCAGCCGTCCTCGGCCCTCGCTTCCGCGGCTCCCGCAGCCGCCGAGGACAGGGTGAAACTCGCGGTGGACCTCGCCCTGGACGAGGATTCCCTGGGCTCCCTCTACGGCCACCGGGACGACAACCTGCGCCGTATCGAACGGACTTTTCAGGTGCAGATCGGGGCCCGCGGACCGCGATTGAGCATCGAGGGGGGCCGTGCCAGCGCAGCGGTGGTGGAGAAGCTTCTGCTCAGCCTGGCGGAGCTCTCCGCCCAGGGGGTGCGTTTGCGAACCGGGGACGTGCGCACCGCCACCCGCGTGCTGCAGGAAGACCCCAAGGCCTCGCTGCAGGATTTCTTCCGCCCCAGCGGGCTGCTGGCGTCGGTGCAGCGGGTGATCACGCCGCGAACCCTGAGACAGCAGCTCTACATGAAGGCGATGGTGGAGCACGACATCGTGCTCTCCATCGGTCCGGCGGGCACCGGCAAGACCTATTTGGCCGTCGCCGTCGCCGCCGCCTGTCTGCTCGAGAAGACGGTGCGGCGCATCGTGCTGGCGAGACCAGCGGTGGAGGCCGGGGAAAAGCTCGGCTTCCTGCCGGGGGATCTGGTGGAGAAGGTCAATCCCTTCCTGCGGCCGCTCTATGATTCTCTCTACGACATCATTGGCTACGAAAAGGTGGGACGCATGATCGAGCGGGGCATCATCGAGGTGGCTCCCATCGCCTTCATGCGCGGCCGCACGCTGAACGAGAGCTTCGTGATTCTCGACGAGGCGCAGAACACCACCAGCGAGCAGATGAAGATGTTCCTGACCCGCATCGGCTTCGGCTCCAAGGCGGTGATCAATGGAGACATCACCCAGGTCGACCTCCCGGAGACTCGCCGTTCCGGGCTGCTGCAGGCCCAGGATGTGCTGCGGGGGGTGGAGGGCATCGCCTTCCAGCACTTCGATCAGCGAGACGTTGTACGCCACCCTCTGGTGCAGAAGGTGGTCAATGCCTACGAGCGCTACGATGAGCGCCGCCGCGCCCAGCAGGAGGCGCGGAAAAAGTCCGCCGCGGGGGAGAGTTGAGCCTGAAACGCTCTTTTCTTCGGGCCCTAGATCTCGGGCTGGAGCCTCCATGCCTGGCTCTTTGAGCTTCGGTGAGTCGCCTGCGCTATGCTGACGGCGGTTTCTGATGACAGCCCGCTGGCGCACTGACTAAGCCCGCTGGCGCACTGACTAAGCCCGCAGGCGCACGGGGGTAGCGCCCCGATTCTGGTCGAGTCGACCGAGAATGGGTCGCCAAGAGTATCGATGCCGAGGAAATCGAGATGAGCAAGAAGAGCTCCGGAAGAAGGAAAGATGAGGGACGCCTCAGCAGCACCCTCACCTTGATGCTGGACCGCGGCGAACGCCTGCGGGATCGAGCTTTGGGGTCCAGCTCCCTCTGGTTGGTGATCTTCCTGATTGCGAGCACCTGGGCGCTGATGCCTCGAGGGAGCGACGATGCGGTCAACCTCGAGCTCATCTCCCCGGGGCGGCTGGCGGATCGCGATTACGTGGCGCCGGAAGACTTTCCGGTGGAGGATGTGGAGACCACCGCCGCTAAGCGGGTCAAGGCGAGGGAGGACGTGCTCCCGGTCTACGACCTGGATTCCGCCGCGACCCAGGAGATCGACGAGCGGGTGGGGCTGCTTTTCGAAGAGGGGCGGCGGCTGATCACGGAAGCGCCGGAAGAGCTGCAGGAGGACGCCTCCATGGACGAGGAGGTGCTCGCTCAGCTGCGCTCCTACTCGGGAATGAGGCTCACCCCCGAGGGCATCGAGCAGCTGACGGAGAAGAGCTTTACCCCCGAGCTGGAGGACCGCGTCCGCGGAATTCTTCGGGAGGTGATGGAGCGGGGGGTGGTAGCGAGCGTCAGCCAGCTGCTGGAGAATCGACTGCGGGGCGTCACGCTGCGGGATCTACGCACCGGTGAGGAGCGTCGACATATCGACCTCTACGATCACCTCGGGTACCCCGATGACGTGCGGGACCTGCTGCGGGCAGAGACCCGCCGGTGGCCGGGATTCAACGCGGCGCAGCGACGGGTGGTGGAAACCTGGATGCTGGACAACGTGGCGCCGAACCTCAGCCCGAGTCCCAGCAGCACTCTGGAGCTACAGGAAGCGGCGGCGCAGGCGGCGGAGCCGGTCTTTATCCAGATTCGTAAGGGACAGGTGATCGCCCGCCGCGGTGACGTGCTGACCGAGACCACCGCTCGCGCCATCCGCACCCTGGCGGATGCTCAGCGGGCGCCCAACCTGGTGCCGCCGCTCTTGGGTACGGCTCTCTTCCTGCTGCTGGCGGCGCTGACCCTCTGGCTCTCCCTGCGTCAAGACGGGCTCGCCGGTCGCCGCCGGGAGCGGGTATTCAACGAAGGGCTGCTCCTGCTGTCCATTGGGGTGGTGGGGCTGCGCCTTTGTTTGGTGATCATCGAGGGTCTTACCCGGACCCTGGATACCCCGCCCTTCAATAGCGTCGACAGCTGGATCTATGCTCTTCCCTTCGCCGCTCTGGCGCTGGTGGCGCGGTTGGTGTGCGGTCGCGCTCCGGCGGTGATGCTCTCGGTGATCTTCTCGGTGCTGGTGAGTCGGGCGCTGGAGGCCGGGCCGGGAGCCTCGGCGGTGCTGGTCTACTGCCTCGGCGGCTGCTTCGCCGCGCTCTTCCTGCTGGATGCTTATCCGGTCAAGCAGCGCATGGTGCTGATCCGCGCCGGTGCCCTCGTCGGCCTCGCTAACGCGGTGCTGATCTTGGTGATCCGGTCCCTCACCACCGGGGCGGAGACGGATCCCGCAACCCTGGGCTTCGAGGTGCTCTGTGGCCTGGTGGGCGGCCTGCTGGTGGCCGGCGTTGCCAGCTTTGCGGTGCCGATTCTCGAATCTCTGCTCTCGGTCACCACCGACATCAAGCTGGTGGAGCTGGCGAATACCAACCTTCCGCTGCTGCGCCGCCTGGCCTTTGAGGCTCCGGGCTCCTTCCAGCACTCCTTGATGGTGGCAAATCTGGCCAAGGCCGGCTGTGACGCCATCGGGGCGGACTCCGTCTTGGCCTACACCGGGGGGCTCTACCACGACATCGGCAAGGTCCAACGGCCGGAGTACTTCATCGAGAACCAGCGCGGAGTGAACCCCCACGACAAGCTCAAACCTTCCATGAGCTCGCTGATTCTGGTCAGTCACGTCAAAGATGGACTCGAGATGGCGCGGGACTACGCTCTGCCGCAGCCGCTGCGGGACGCCATCGCGCAGCACCACGGTACTCGGCGCATCAACTTCTTCTACAACCGAGCCCTCGAACTGGCGGGAGAAGAGGGGCGGGTCGACGAGATGGATTATCGCTATCCCGGCCCGCGGCCGCAGAACAAGGTGCAGGGAGTGCTGATGCTGGCGGACGGGGTCGAGGCCGCCGGTCGTACCCTCACCGATCCTTCCCCCCACACCATCCGGGAGATGGTGAAGAAGATCGTCGATCATTGCCTCCAGGACGGCCAGCTAGACGAGACGGACCTAACCTTGGGGGATATCGCCAAGGTGGTGGATTCCTTCGTCGACATCCTCTCCAGCATCTATCACCGCCGCATCGACTACCCGGGCTTCGAGTTCAACAAGAAGGGGGCGCAGGGGGGAGAAGGAAAGGGAGCCAACGGGAAGAATGGCAGGGCCCGGGGCGAAGGGCGGGGTCGGGAGAAGCAGGTAGCGGCCGTTCTGGAAACCCTCGCCGACGAGCCGGGCGACGACGGCCAGCGAGACGCGACTCCGGCGGCCTGAACCGCGCGGCCTGAACCGAGTGGCCCCGAGCTCCGTGGCTTGGGCATTACGACTGAGGATCGTGGCCTCAGGCGTGCGTCGGAGGTTCGCGGGCCTCACCTGCGTTCGGTTGTAGAGGAGATATGGGGAGTGGAGGGCTGCCCTCAAGAGGGGGGGGCGGGGCCTATGTATATAATCGTCTCATTATGAAAAAAACATTGGAATACAACGCTACACTGCGGGAGAAGATCGACCTCACCGCGTCCCTTTCCATCTTCCGTGTCGAGCCAGACGGCGCGGGAGACGAAGCGTTGAGCGATTTTCTACCGGGCCAATACGGCGTTTTGGGCCTGAACAATGAGGATCGCCCCGAGCTGGGCTCGGTGCGGCGCCCCATGTCCCTGGTGTCTGCGCCGGAGGAGGTCCGCGGCGAATCGCCCAAGGTGCTGGAGTTCTACATCCGCTACGTCCACCATCCGGAGTCCGACAATCCTCTGACCCACCTGCTGTGGAGGCTCGAGGCCGGGGATCGTCTCTTCGTCGGCCCGAAGATCGCCGGAAGGTTCACGGCGGAGGACACCGTGGGCGCTGAGGATCAGCGACTGCGCCTGTGCGTTGCCGCCGGCACCGGATTGGCACCCTTCCTCTCCTTCGCCCGGTCCCAAGCTCTAGCCGATCCCGCCGCGGATCTATCGCAATTGGCGATTCTCCACGGCGCCTCCTACCCGGCGGATTTGGGCTACGGAGAGGAGCTGGAGCAGCTGGCTTCCGAGCGCGGGCTGATCTACCGTCGCACCGTCAGTCGCCCCCACGAGGCGCCAAATTGGCCTGGCGATGCGGGCCGAGTGGAGGATTACTTTCTCGCCGACCGGCTGCCGGAGCTGGATCAGGCCCTCGGCTTCGAAGCGGATGGGGGAGTCCGTCCAGAGAATACCGTGATCTTCATCTGCGGCCTCCAGGGAACCATCGGCCAGACCTTTCTTCGTCTGCTGGATCGCGGTTTCGTGCCGGAAAATCGCCGCCTTCGCGGCGCGTTGGAGATTCCCGCGGAGGTTGAGGCTAGCCTCTTTTTCGAGCAATATGACACTACTCCCGTGGTCGACCTCAAGGATGAGGCGTTGATCGCCGATCTGCGGAGCCGACTTCATGATGCCCTCGAATCGAGGAGCTGATCTCTACTCTTTTGCTACCGAACCGTCGACGCTTCCGGACCTTCGACGTCAAAAAACTATCTCTGGAGCCTGCATCCATGCTCACTCGTTCGACTCCCGATGCTGCCTTGTCGCCTGTAGCGTCGCCTTCCTCGGTCCACCGCACCGCACCGTCCCGGCGGGCTGCCTGGAGCCGTCACGTCACTCTTCTGATCCTGCTGCTGCCGCTGCTCACCAGCACGGTGGGTTGTGCAACGAATCCGGCCACCGGTCGGTCCCAGGTGATGTTGCTCTCCGAGGAGCAGGAGCGGGCTCTGGGGGAACAGGCGAAGACCGAGATGCTGGCCCTGTATGGTGAATATGACGATCCCGAGCTGCAGGACTATGTCCGCGCCCTCGGCCACGATCTGGCCGCGAAGTCGGAGCGTCCGGATCTCGCTTGGGAGTTCTACCTGCTAGACGATCCTCTGGTGAACGCCTTCGCCCTGCCCGGGGGCTACGTCTTCATCACCCGGGGGATCCTTTCGCACCTCGACAACGAGGCGGAGCTAGCGGCGATCCTGGGGCATGAAGTGGGCCACGTGGTCGCTCGCCATAGCGCCAACCAGATCTCCAAGCAGCAGCTCTATTCCGCCGGCCTGCTGATCGGTACGCTGATGCTGGATCCTGAAGACCGGGCCTGGGGAGCGCTCGCCAGCGCCGGGCTCCAGGTCGCTTTTCTGCAATTCTCGCGAGATGACGAGCGAGAGGCGGACCTTCTCGGCTTGCGATACATCGAGAAGGTGGGCTACGACCCGAGGCCGATGCCCGATGTCTTCGAGACCCTGGATCGGGTTTCCGCAGCCGCCGGAGCGCAGGGCCCGCCAACCTGGCTGCGCACTCACCCCACCGGGGCTGATCGAGTCTCTCGCCTCAACGGCGCCATCGGCGAGCTGGGATTGAATTACGACGACCGCTTTATCCGGGCCAGTATCTTCCACCGTCGTCTAGACGGCATGGTGTACGGAGAGAATCCCCGAGAAGGCTATTTCGTCGGCTCCGCCTTCTACCACCCGGACATGCGCTTCCAGGTGAACTTCCCGGAGGGTTGGAAGACTCAAAATACCCGCGCCGCGGTGAACGCCATGAGCCCCCGGGAGGACGCGTTCATCTCCCTGACCCTGGCCCAGGGAGACACGCTGCAAGAAGCGGAGAGATCCTTTTACGACGGTTCTGGGGTCAATTACTCGGGCCGTGTGCGCACTGGAGCCCGGGGCTTCCAGAGCCTCGGTAGTGAGTTCTCCGCGAGCTCCAACGGCAACAACTTGCGCGGTTTGGTGTCCTTCGTCGACCTCGGTGGGGGGCAGATCCTCCAGCTGCTCTCGGCCTCCTCGTCCAACGCCTTCCGCTCCAACAGCGGGGAGCTGGCAGACACCCTGGGGAGCGTCTCCGAGCTGCGGGATCGCGAATATCTCGACGTCACGCCGAAGCGCATCGAGGTGGTGCGGCTGCCTCGGGCGATGACCCTCGAGGAATTCGATCAGCGCTATCCCTCGACGGTGGATATCAAGACCCTAGCGATCGTCAATCAGGTGGAGGCGCAGGATCGTCTGGAATCTGGGGCCTTCGTCAAGCGGATCGTCGGCGGCGAGCTGCCGTACCGCTGATCGGACCCGAAGGGCGAGATCAGGAGGGCAGGTCAAGAAAGGGCAGCGGCGGCGAAGCTTCTCGTCCGCCACTGCCCTCTTGATCTCGCCGCTGTCTGATTTGATCTGATCTGATGGGTTCAGAGCCGAGGAGCGGCCCTTGTTCTGAGCCTGGGGCGAGCCTCGGCTAGATGTCGGCCTCCGGCAAGATGATGAACCTCGCCGAGGTGCGAGGGTTCGTCTAGAGCGAGCGTCGAGGCGGCAGCAGTACGTTGGCCATCAAGAGGCCGGCGACCAGGGCGGCGGCTAAGAGGATCATGGTGAAGGCTCCCTGAACCCCCGCCAGGGCGTCCTGCTCCAGCAGGCTGGAGACGCCGCGGAAGCCGACGGAGCCCGGCACTAGAAGCATCAGGCCGGGGATCTGGAGCACCGTGGAAGGGCGGCCGAGGGTGCGGGCGAAGGCATTGCCGGCGAGGCCCACGGCGAGGGCCCCGGCGGCGGCCCCCAGCTCCGGGCCGAGGGCCGCGGCGCCCCCTCGGCTGCCCAACAGGGCGAGGGTAGCGGCACCGAGGATCCACGGTCCATCCTTGGGAGCAGCTCCGAAGAGCACGGTGAAGCCCACCGCCGCTCCCGCCAGGGCAAGGCCATCGGCGGCCCAGGCCCAGCCGCCGAAGAGGGTAGCGAGGGAGGAGGTCAGCAGAGTGGACGAGGCATCCATCGCCAGCAGCGAGCTGGCGGGCACCGACTGACCGAGGCCAGAGCCGAGGGCGACGCCGAAGCCCATGGTGAGAAACACCAGAATCGCGCCGGCGAGCCGGGCGGAGCCGGAAACCAGATGACGCATCGCTAGCTCGTGCATGGCGACGGTCACGGTAAAGCCGGGAACCAGCACGATGAGGCTGGCGAGGAGCACCGTGGGGACCTGGAGCTCCAGGCCCAGCTGAGCCAGGGCGAAGGCCGCTGCCGCCGTGAACAGGCCGGAGGCGGTCTCGAACATGCGGGGAGCGGTGGGCAATCTCTTGCCCACCCAGCCGAGGGTGAGGGTGAGTAGACCGATCCCCAGACCCAGCAGGCCAGCGAGCAGAAAGTCCAGCAGGCTGCCGCCGAAAAAATGGGCGGCGCAGGCGCTGGTGAGGGCGAAGGAGACGATCATCGCCCGGGTACTGTAGCGGGACGGGGCGGCGAGGATGCGGTCGACCCGTCGGGCTGCGGTATTCACCGCCAGCTCGCCGGCGAAGAGCCGGTCGAGGACCCGGTTGAGCCGGGAGAGCTTGTCGAGGTTGACCTCGCCGGGCTCGGTGCGCAGCAGCAGGGTCTTGCGCTCCTCTCCACTGCCGATGGCGGCGAAGATCGCCGTCGGAGTAGAGAAGAAATGCCCCTCGGCGCCGAGGCGCGCCGTGAGCTCGCTGAGGGTCGCTTCGAGGCGCGGAGAAGAACAGCCGTAGGCGTGGAGCGCCACTCCGACCTTTTCCACCAGGGCTTCGACCTCTCGGAGGGAGAGAGCCTGGGGCGAGTCAAGGGAGGGCCGGAGTGGGGAAGTGGCCTTCCAGGGGGCGGGAACTGAACTAGGGCGCTGGGTGGCGGCAAGGGCAAAAAGCATGGCATGACTCCTGACGAAAAACCGGCGGGTGGATTGATTCCACTTCGCGGGAATAGGGTTATGCTAGTGCTCTGTCCGAGATTTTGGCAATAAAACCGAAGAAGCTTCGATTTAAGGGGTTCCCATGACGCTGGACCGAATCGATCATGTCTTGCTGAAGGCTTTACAGAAGAATGCTCGGCTGAGCAACAAGGAGTTGGCGGCCCATGCGGGCATCGCTCCCAGCACCTGTCACGAGCGCCTGCGGCGCCTCGATGAGCGAGGGGTGATTCGAGGCTTCCACGCTCGCCTCGATCCGAAAGCCCTTGGCGTCGGTATCCAGGCGATGGTAGCGGTGCGGCTGCGCTCCCAGAGTCGGGATCTTCTGATGTCCTTCCGGGACACCCTTCGACGCCTGGAAGAGGTGGTGGCGGTGTTCTATATGGCCGGCAGCAATGACTTCCTGGTGCATATCGCGGTTCGCGACTCGGAGCATCTGCGAGAGGTCGCTCTCACTCATTTCGCCACCCGACCGGAGATCGGCCACATGGAAACCGCCCTGATCTTCGAGCATGCGGGCTCGGGACACCTGCCGATTTATTCCACAGAAGAATAGAGGCGGTCGTCTCAGAGACCGAGTGTGGTGACCCTAGGATTCGGTTGTGCTTGGATATTGTAACTTCTTTATGGCACAATCACCGCGCTTTAGTCAGTCATTGCTCGCCCAATTTTAGTGATTGCAGCGTGTCATCTACTCAGCCGATCTTCGTCCTGGGATTCTCGATGGCATGCGGTTGGAGCCAACGATGAGCTTGGTATTCGAGGACATGAGGGAGCGTGAGGCTGGACCGGGCAGAGCACCGACGGGCTGGTTCCTGCCGAAGGTTTGCTGGCTGCTGGTTTGCCTTGGAGTCGCAATCGCCGCCGGTGGAGCTTCAGCCCAGGAGGCGGATCCTGAAGCTCCTCTGCCCAAGGTCCGCATCGGTTTGGTTTCGGACGGGCCTTCAGTAGTACTAGAGGGTTTCTCGGACAATCTGAGAAACGAGATTCAAACGCTGACCGAAGGCGAATTCGATGTCGAATTCGGTGCTCCCGGGGGACCGGAGGTCGAGGTGGGCGAATGGACCGCAGAATCGGTCGAAAGCCGGGTCGATGCGCTGCTGGAGAATCCGGAGATCGATCTGCTGATTTCCCTCGGCGTGCTCTCATCCCATGGCTTTTGCTGCCGTGAGGAATTACCGAAGCCGGTGATCGCCTCGGTCATCGTGGATATCGAGCTGCAGAATTTGCCGCTTACTCTCGCGGGAACCAGCGGTCGCGACAACCTGAATTACGTCGCTTTTCCGGATAGCGTGGTCAGCGATCTAGAGGAGTTTCATCGAGTCGTACCCTTCGAACACTTAACCGTGATCTTCAACCGGTGGTTCGTCGATCTAGTTCCGGGGTTGTCGATAGCCTTCGCCGAGTCGATTGCGGAAGCGGGGTTTCGCTCGTCCCTGGTGGAGGTGGGTGATTCGGTAGCGGAGGCCCTCGCTGAGGTGCCGGAGGAAACCGACGTGGTGTACGTCGCGCCGGTCCTCCATCTCGGCGAGCAAGGGCGACGGGACCTGTATTCGGGACTCACCGAACGGGGCCTTCCCAGCTTCGCTCTGCTGGGAGTTGAAGAAGTACCCTACGGAGCGATGGCGGCGCAGCGAGAGGCGACCGTCTTCCGGCGACTAGCCCGCCGCGTCGCTCTCAACGCGCAGTCGATTCTGCTCGGTACGCCCGCGGGGTCGCTGCCGGTGATTTTGCCGGACCAACGCCTGCTGACCTTGAATATGGATGTGGTTCGGCAGCTGGGGGTCTATCCCCCTTGGGACGTCCTGGCGGAGGCGGAGCTGATCAATGAAGAACCGACCTACGAGCGCGAGATCTCGCTTCTCTCGGTGCTGGACGAAGCCGTCGAGGCGAACCTCGATCTGTTGGCGGGCCGCCGGGAAGTGCTCGCCGGAGCCCAGGAGGTAGAGAAGGCGCAGGCGCAGCGAAAGCCTCAGCTCTCCTTCTCCCTCACCGGGCTGACCCTCGATAAAGATCGCGCAAACCCCCTTGCCGGGCAGGCGGAGCGGGAGCTCACCGCCGGCCTGACGGTCGAACAGCTGATCTACTCGGAGCCCGCCTGGGCCAACATCGCCATTCAACGAGCCCTTCAGCTGCAGCGGGAAGAGGCCTTTGAGCAGCTGACGCTGGACATTCAGCTGGAGGCTGCGCTGGCCTATCTGGACTTGTTGCGGGCGAAGACCTCGGAACGGATTCGCAAGGAAGATCTTCGCCTCACCCGATCGAATTTGGAATCGGCCCAGGTGCGGCGCAGCGTCGGAACCGGTGGCCCAGGCGAGGTCTATCGCTGGCAGGCTTCGCTGGCGGATGCTCGGCGCGCTCTGATCGATGCTCAGGAGCTGCGGCGTCAGGCGGAGGAGGCCGTCAATGCCGTGCTGCGGCGGGATCTCACCGAGGGATTTTCCGTCGTCGAGGTTTCCCTGGACGACCCAGACTTCCTGATCAACAACAAACGGGTGGCTGGCTATACCTCGTCGGCTCTACACTTTGCGGCCTTCAGTGACTTCCAGGTGGCGTTGGGTCTCCTGCGCTCACCAGAGATCGCCCAGCTGGATGCCGCCATCGCCGCTCAAGAGCGGGTCCTCGAGAGTGCCCGACGGGCCTTCCGCGAACCTCAGGTTGCGCTCCAGGGAACCTTCGAGGAGCGCTTGATCAAGCAAGGAGAAGGCTCTGACGATGTCCCCGGAGCGCCAGACGACACGCGCTGGAGTCTCGCGGTGATCGGCAGCCTGGACTTGATCAGCGGCGGGGAGCGGACGGCGGCGGTGGTACAGGCGCAGGAGGACCTGAGGCAGCTGCAGCTGCAGCGCGAGGCCGCCGCGCAGGGGGTGGAGCAGGGCGTTCGGGCCACCCTTCACCAGACTCGGGCGTCCTCCGCCGGAATTCGATTGGCGAAGGAATCGGCCAACGCGGCGGGGCGCAACCTAGAGCTGGTGCGCGACGCCTACCTGCGGGGGGCGGTGGAGATCCTCGATCTCCTCGATGCGCAGAATGCGGCGCTGCAGGCGGACCTCGCGGCGGGAGACGTGATCTATCAATTCTTCATCGACTTGCTCGAGCATCAGCGGACCGTAGGAGGCTTCGACTTCTTCGATCCGCAAGCCGAATCGGAATGGCTCGAGCGCTTGGATGCTCATTTTGACCGCGTTGGGGTGGATCCCACTCCTCCCGAAGCGTGGTGGCGAGTGGAGGAAGAGCTATGAGGCTGAACTGTGCCAGGAAGCGAGAGCTTGTCGATGGGTGGAGGCAGCGGCCTGCTCGCCTCTCGCCCTTGTTGATCGCTTTGTTATTGCCGTTCTTCGGGGCCTGCTCGGATGCGCCGGAGCAGGTGGAGGAGGTCTTGCGGCCGGTGCGCTACCAGACCTTGGAGGCCACGGATGCGGTGCGTCAACGGCAGCTGGCGGGGATCGCCAAAGCGGGGCTTGAATCGGAGCTTAGCTTTCGGGTGAACGGTCGCCTGGAGCGCCTCGACGCGACGGTGGGCAAGCAGGTGAAGCGGGGGCAGGAGATCGCCCGGGTCGACGGGACGGACTACCGCATTGGCCTCAAGGAATCGGAGGCCTCCCTCGCCCAGGCCCAGGCGGCCCGCCGCCAGGCGGAGGCGGATTACGAGCGAGTGAGGGGGCTGTACGAGAACGAGAATGCGGCAAAGAGCGACCTGGACGCCGCCCGCGCCCAGTCGGAATCTGCCGCCGCTCAGGTGGAGGCGGCCCAGCAGCGGGTGGCCAGCGCTCAGCGGCAGCTGAGCTTCACCCGCCTGCGGGCCCCCGTCGATGGGGCCATCGCCGCGGTGATGGTGGAGGTCAACGAGAACCTCCAGGCGGGCCAGCCGGTGGCGGTGCTCACCTCGGGCTCTCAGCCGGAGGTCGAGGTGGCGGTACCGGAAGCGCTGATCGCTCAGGTGCAGGAAGGCGATACCGTCAGCGTACGCTTCGACGCGTTGCCGGATGCGGAGCTCAGCGCGGTGATCACCGAAGTCGGCGTCGCCCTCACCGGCGATGCCGCCGCCTACCCGGTGACGGTGCGCCTCGAGGGGGAAGATTCGCGGATCCGCTCCGGAATGGCGGCGACGGTGATCTTCGAGCTGGTGGATGAGCAGGTAGCCCAGGGGGCTGCCGCCGACGTTCAGCGGCTCTTGGTGCAGGGCGTGGCGGTAGGGGAGGACCTCAACGGTAATTTCGTCTTCGTCCTCGAGGACTCGGGGACCGAAGGCATTGCGGTGGCCCGCCGCCGGGGGGTGGAGGTCGGCGTGCTGACGCCCGATGGCGTGGAGATTCGGTCGGGTCTCGAGGCCGGAGACAAAATCGCCACCGCCGGAGTGCGGCGGATCAAGGACGGACAGAGCGTCCGCCTGCTCGAGGCGTGGGGGTCCTGACGTGACTGAACAGCCTCAGGGGGCAAAGAGATGAGCCTGACTCGCTTTGCTATCGACCGGGACCGAGTCACCTTCGTCCTGCTCTTGGTGGTGGTGGCCTCGGGTATTTCCGCCTTCCTCTCGCTGCCTCAAAGCGAGGATCCGGGCTTCATCATCCGCACCGCGGTGGTGCAGACCTCCTTCCCCGGGGCGAGCCCGCAGCGGGTGGAGGAGCTGGTCACCGATCGCCTGGAGAGCGCGATTCAGGAGATCCCGGAGCTGGATTCCGTCACCAGTCAGTCGAAAACCGGCGTCTCTCTGATCTACGTCAACATCAGCGAAGACATCACCAATTTAAGGCCGGTTTGGGACAACCTCCGCCGCAAGGTGGAGCGGGAGGCTCCGAACCTTCCGGACGGCGTCATCGGCCCGACGGTAAACGACGAGTTTGGAGACGTCTTCGGCATCGTGCTGACGCTGACCGCCGACGGCTTCAGCTACCGCGAGCTGGACGAGATCGCCGACGAGGTTCGGGATGAGCTGCTGCTGCTGCCGGACGTCAGCAAGGTCGATATCTACGGCGACCAGGACGAGCGGATCTTCGTCGAGTACAACAACGCGACGCTGGCTTCCTACGGCTTGTCTCCCACTCAGCTGCAGCAGATCCTGCAGGCGCGAAATATCGTCATGCCCGGTGGGTCCGTGGAGAGCGAGCTGGAGCGCATCAGCCTCGAGCCCACGGGTAATTTCGAGACCATCGAGGCCCTGCGGGAGGCCATTGTGCAGATTCCCGGCTCGGGCCAGCTGGTGCCGCTAGAAGACCTCGCCGAGGTACGCCGGGGATACGTCGACCCGCCCTCTTCTCTCGCCCGATGCCCCCGCGGCCCTTGTCTCGCCCTGGGTATCTCGATGCGTGAGGGCGGCAATATCGTCAAGCTCGGTGAACAGGTGCAGCCGCGAGTCGACGAGCTGCTGGAGCTATACCCCATCGGCGTGGACTTCGACTTCGTTCAATACGCCCCTAACGTAGTGTCGGACCTGGTGGATGGGTTCATCGAGAACCTCCTCCAGGCGGTGGGTATCGTCACCTTGGTGATGTTGTTGAGCCTCGGGCTGCGCACCGGCTTGGTGGTCGCCAGCCTGATTCCGATGGCGATGCTGTTGACTCTCTTCATGATGTCGATCTTCGGCATCGGCCTAGATCAGATGTCTATCGCTTCCCTGATCATCGCGTTGGGGATGCTGGTGGATAACGCCATCGTGATGTCGGAGTCCATCCTGTCGTCGATCAAGGAGGGGAAGGAGCGCGTCGCCGCCGCCATCGATTCGGCGCGGGAGCTGCAGGTTCCCCTGCTGACTTCCTCCCTGACCACCGCCGCGGCCTTCTTGCCGATCTTCCTCGCCGAGTCCGCCACCGGCGAGTACACCGCGCCCCTCTTCAAGGTGGTCACCCTTACCCTGCTGGGCTCCTGGCTGCTTTCGCTGACCATGATTCCCCTGCTCTGTGCCCGCTTTCTGCGGGTCAAGGATGAAGACAAATCCGAGGCCGCTTCGGGGGCCACCTTCGACACCCCCTTCTATCGCGCTTATCGTGGCGTCTTGGTGCTGGCCCTCAAGAATCGGACCCTCACCCTGCTGGCGGTAGCGGGCATCTTCTTCCTGTCCATAATGGGCTTGGGGCTGGTGCCGCAGCTCTTCTTCCCGCCGAGTGATTCCCCGGTGCTGACCTTCGAGGTCGAGCTGCCGGTGGGCAGCCCCATCAGCCGCACCGAGACGGTGGTGGCGGAGATCGAGGACTTCCTGCGATCGGACCTCTGGCTGGAGACCGCCGCCGGGGCGGATGCCGCGGCGGGGGTGGTGCCAGAAGGAGATTGGATTACCAGCTGGGTGAGCTTCATCGGCAACGGTGGTCCGAAGTTCAAGCTGTCCTATAACCCTGGGCTAGCGAGCCCGGAGTACGCCATCCTGCTGGTCAACGCCACCACTCGTCCCGGCGTGGATCGCCTGATTCCTCGCCTGGAAGCCTTCGCCCAGGAGCGCTTCCCGGACATCAAGGCAACCGTTCGGCCTCTCTCCAGCGGCCCGTCCTCGTGGCCGCCGGTAGCGGTGCGAATCTCGGGCCGGGATACCGAAGGCCTCTTCGAGATCGTCGAGCGGGTGCGCCAAAAGATGACGGAAGTCCCCGGAACACGCCTGGTGGACGACAATTGGGGGCCGCGAGCAAAGAAGCTGGTGGTGGAGATCGACGAAGCTCGGGCGAGGCGGGCCGGGGTGACCAATCAGGACGTCGCCATCTCGCTCCAGGCCTTCCTCGACGGGCTCCAGACCACCGAATTCCGTGAATCGGATCAGCTGATTCCGGTGACTCTGCGCTCCGTCGCCAGCCAGCGTAACGACTATTCCGCTCTGGAGGCGGTGAACGTTTACGCTCAGGCCACCGGCGCCTCGATTCCGCTGCTGCAGGTGGCTGACATCGAAATCGCCTGGGAGCCGGCGCAGATCCGTCGTCGGGACCGCCTGCGCTCCGTCGCCGTGGAGTGCGCCAACGATTCCACCACCACCGCCGCGGAGATCTCGGCGGCCCTCGGAGCCTGGCTGGAGGAAGATTCTAAGAGCTGGGGGCCGGGCTACAGCTGGGAGCTGGGCGGCGCCGACGAGGATTCCGCCGAGGCCAACGCCAGTATCGGCGCGAAGCTGCCCATCGCGGGCATGATCATCGTGCTGCTGCTGGTAGCCCAATTCAACTCCGTCCGCCGTCCGCTGATCATCCTGATCACCATCCCCCTGGGGGTGATCGGAGTGGTCATCGGACTGCTGGTGGCGAGGTCCTACTTCGGGTTCATGACCCTGCTGGGGATCATCTCCCTCGCCGGCATCGTGATCAACAACGCCATCGTGCTGCTGGATCGAATCCGGCTGGAGATCGAGGACAACGGCCGCACGCCGCAGGAGGCGATCCTCGAGTCGGCCCAGCGTCGCCTGCGGCCGATCCTGCTCACCACCTGCACCACCGTCGGCGGCATGCTGCCCCTTTGGTGGGGTGGAGGCGCGATGTGGGAGCCGATGGCCATCGCCATCATCTTCGGCCTGATCTTCGCCACCTTGTTGACCCTCGGCGTGGTGCCGGTGCTGTACTCGACTTTCTATCGGGTGAGCTTCCGAGGGCATCAAGCCTCCGCGCCGCCCGCGGAACCGCCTTCTTCGGAAGGGGACGCCGCGTTGCCTTCGCCGGCGGAAGCTCGATAAGCTGCCGTTGAAACATGGCCCCGCTTCGAGGCCCGGGGACTCGTTAAGTCGATGAGATCCCCGCGGCGTCGAAGGGAGACTGGCCTCTTAGAGGCAGTTGATCTTCTGGAGAGCGGAGTGGCCAATTCGTTTCGAGGTTCTGACCGACACCAGCCGCTTGCGGCGTTGATTCCGCCGTCCATAGGAGCTCATTCATGCCCCGCATTGCTCTCTCGTTCTTTCACTTCGTGACCCTCGTCGGCGCTGCCGCCCTGCTGCTCTCCTCGTCCTTCTTCGCTCACGCCGAGCATCACGAGAGCGGCACCAAGGAAGATCGGGCGGCGGTGGAGCGGGCGATCCTCGACTACATCGAGGCCTTCTATGAGGTCGACCCGGCGAAGATCGAGCGCAGCGTCTCCCCGGACCTCGCCAAGCGCGGATTCTTTCGCGCCAAGGACGGCTACCGTGAGGTGACGATGAATTTCGAGCAGGCGAAGGAGGTCGCCGCTCGCTTCAACGCCAACGGCAACCAGGCAGATGAGAGCTCTCCCAAGGAAATCACTCTCTTCGAGGTGCTGGATCGCACCGCCAGCGCCAAGCTGATCGCCTCCTGGGGCATCGACTACGTCCACCTGAAGAAGGACGGCGACGGCCGCTGGCGCATCGCCAACGTGATTTGGCAGAGTCTGCCGGAAGAGACCGCGTCGGAAGGCTCTGGCGAGGACTAAAGGGCCTCAGGCCTCCTGAGACCTCTCCCGGGTGCTTCGCTGGAGAGATGCGGCGGCGGGGGAGAGAGGGGCGTGGGTGAGGATCTCTTGAATGCGATCCAGGGCTTTGGCGTGATCCCCCACGCCCTGGTAGAGGGTGATCTCGGTATACAGGCCGTCCGCTAACTTGTGTAGGCGAGTGCGGACGGTCTCCGCGATGCTGCTTTCCGGGAAATGCTCGAGGTAGGCAGCACCGTTGGCGAGCTGCTTGTAATCGTCGGCGATAGCGGCGAGTCGATCGCTGGCGAGGCTAGACAACTCCGGATCTTCCTCCACCGCGGCGAGATCACCGAGGGCCCGGAGGTCTTCGAGATAAGGGGTGAGGTTGCGCAGCCCCAGCTGCGCTCGCTCCCCGGATTCGCCGCCGGGCTCGAGGCGCCAGGCGAGGAGGTAGTGCTCCACCGCCTGCGCCGGCTGGCTCAGGCGGCTGAAGGCGTTTCCGAGGTCGAGGGCTACGGCGGCGGCCTCGGGGGCGTCGGGATAGTTGGAGAGAAAGGCCTGCAGCACCGAGGTCTCGGGGGCGCCGTCCAGAATCAGTTCCCGAACCTCCGGGTAGAGTCGGCGGCGTTCGGCCTCGAGGGCCGCTAGGCGCTGACCCAGCTGATCGAGGAAGGGGCTGGCGGGAGACAGGCTCTCCACTTCGTCTAGCTCTTTGCGGAAAGCCGCCGCCAAGGCGCCGTAATCCCTGGAATAGAGTTGCTTCTCTTCCTCTGCGGTTCGCAGCCGAGCCAGTTTTGCGAGGCGTAGACGCTCTGCGTCGGGGCCGACGGGCCACGCCGCCAGGGCGCTGGCCTCGAGCCAATATTTCAGCTCCTCTTGCTCTTCCTCGAGGGTGGGGATCTGGGCGAGCAGGCTGCGTTGAGAGCGCTGACGGTATTCGGCGACCTCGGTATCCTGCTGAATCTTGAGATATTGGGCTCGCTCTTCGGCGTTGCGCAGGCGGTCATCATCAAAGGGGTGGGTGCGCCAATAGCCGTAGGAATTCTCTTGCGGAACGCGCTCGGTCATCAGCTGCCAGAGGCGCCGGGCGCCATCGGGATCGAAGCCCGCGGCGGCCGCCAGGCGCTGTCCTTCATCGTCACTCTCGTCCTCGAACTCCCGACTGTAGTCCAGCAGCAGCAGCTGGCCGAGGACCAGGGATACGGCGGCGGTGCCTTGCACTAGCTCTCCGCGCTGAGAACCCTGGCGGCGACCGTTGCGGTCGTAGGGGCTCACCGGATTGCCGTCGTCGCTGTTGGCGCCCACCATCGCTCCGAGGATCAGCGCCTGGCTCAAGAGGTTCACCAGTCGTGCCCGTTTCTGCATCTTGATGCCGTGCTCGTGGGTGACATGAGCGATCTCGTGCCCCAGGAGATTGGCCAACATGTCGTCGTCGAGGCCGAGCTGCAGCATGCTGCGAGCGATAAAGATCTGGCCTCCGGGCAGGGCGAAGGCGTTGGGGACCGGCATGTCGATGAGATGAAAGGTGAAGGGGTAGTCGCCATAGCCGGTTTCCTGGGCGAGGCGGTACCCGATCTCCTGCACTCTCAGCTGCTGCTCCTCGTCGTCCCACAGGCCGTAGAAGTCCGCCGCCTGTTGGGCGGCCTCGAGGCTCTCGAGGTAGAGCCCGGGATCGGCCAGTCGCTCCCCCGGAGCGATCAGCCTGCGGGGCGCCCGCTGGGTGGTTTCACCGTCCTCGCTGGTGCGCTGTGCCTCGGCAGTGGCCGTGGTGGCGGAGGTTGGGGGAGGCGTTGGCTCCTGACTCCACAGCTGCGCTGCACTGGTTGGCGAGAGCAGCAGCAGCGCGAGGGTGGCGGCGATGGCGGAGTGGCCAAGGGATGAGGGCCGTGGGGAGAGGGGCATCAGGAAACCTCCCGGAAGTGGATTGGGGCCATGGACGTGAAACCCTCGGGGGGCACCTTTCTCGCGGGTGCCTTTCTCGCCGCTGGAGCGAGGCGAAGCGCGCTTGTGATGGCCGCTAGCCTCATGATCAAATCCGCCGACGGAGGATTCATGAACATTGCGCTGCAAACTTATGCAAGAACCATGCAGATGATCGGGCCCTCTCGGTGAGGGTCTCCCGGGAAGAATTCGAAGCTCTCGTGGCCCGGGCCCTCGACGGGCTGCCGGAGGAATTCGCCGAGCTGCTGGACAACGTCGCCGTGGTGGTGGAGGAGGAGCCCAGCGAGGAAACTCTGCGCTCGGTGGGCCTCGAGCCCGGTGATGACCTGCTGGGTCTCTATTTGGGCATTCCGCTCACCGAGCGGGACGTCTACTATTCCCAGCTGCCGGATCAGGTGGCGATCTATCGCGGTCCGATCCTGCGCATGTGTCAAAGTCGCCGGGAGGTGATCCGCGAGGTGCGGGATACGGTGGTCCACGAGCTGGGGCATCACTTCGGAATGGAAGAGGAAGACATGCCGTATTGACCGCCGCGGTGGTCCTCGGCATGCCAGCCGCGCCCCGTCAAGCGCTCGGCCGGGCGCTCAGTCGGCGAAGCGCGCCGGTCGAGTCGCGAGGTAGGGGTCTTCCAGCTCCTCAGCGAGAGTCTCCAGGGCCTGGCGGTGGGCGCCGCGCCATTCCAGGTCTTCGAGGGTTTCGTCCAAAGGCACGTCGACTCGCAGCGTGGCGAGGCGGCGGTAGAGCAGCGCGTCTTCCTGTCTCTGCGCCAGCGTCACCGCGAGCTTGGCGCCGCCTCGAACCTTCAGCTGCCAGTCGTCGTAGCTGGCGGGGATCTCTTCGAGGTGCTGGAAGCGAGCGAGGGCGGTGGAGCTGCTCTTGGCGCCCCAGCCGGGAAGGCCGGGGATACCGTCGGCGGAATCCCCCACCAGCGCCAGGTAGTCGGGGATGGAGCGAGGAGAGATGCCAAATTTTTCCTCTACCCCCGCATCGTCGTAGACCAGATCTCGGCGGCGGTCCCAGCACACCACCCGCTGACCGCGCACGCATTGGGCGAGGTCCTTGTCCGGAGAGCAGAGCACGACTCGCTCCACCGCGGGATCCTGGTCGAAGCGGTGGGCGGCGGTAGCCAGGGCGTCATCGGCCTCGAATTCCTCCATCGGCCACACCACCACTCCAACGGCGGCGGCGGCGCGCTCCGCCAGGGGGAATTGGGAGAGCAGCTCTTCATCCACTCCCTCTCCGGTCTTGTAGCCGGGAAAGATGTCGTTGCGGAAGGAGCGGATCACCGTATCGAAGGCGCAGGCCACGTGGGTGACTCCGGGCTCCTCCAGCAGCTTCAGCAGGCTGCGAGCGAGGGTTCGGGTGGCGGCGACCTCGCGACCGTCGGAGGTCGCGCGTTTTGGCGCGCCGAAATAGGAGCGGAAGAGCTCGTAGGTGCCGTCCACCAGGTGGACTTGGACTTTCTCGGGAGAGCTTGAGGAGGAATTCATGGCGTCATTGTACCGGGCACGGGTGAGCTTGCCTCTAGCCCATCCCCAGTGCTCATCTCCCAGTACTCATCTCCCAGGGCCCGTCTCCCGGTGCCTAGCTCGCTGAGCCCGTCTCCCGGTGCCTATCTCGCTGTGGTAGCTTTCACCCATGGCTGACATGATGATTAAGCAATCGACCCGGTTCACCTCGATGGAGGAATGCCGCCCCGCCCTCGATGAAGCCCTTCGGGCACAATTTCCCGGCGGTATGATGAAGGCCCGCTGGGAGGGAGATGTGCTCTGCCTCTCCGGCCCCGGCGCCGAGGGAACGGTGCGCTTCGAAGATGGCGAGCTGGTGGGGCAGGCTTCCCTCAAGCCGCCGGCCAGCATGATGAAGGGCACCATCGAGCAGAAGGTGAAGGCGGTCTTACAGAACGCCGTCGGCTGAGCTCAGGGATGGCCTCGCGGGACCGCCCGGATCTCGCCGCCGCCGCTGGCGGACTCGCTGACGAGTTTTCCCTCGATGACCTTCCGGTGGGGGAGCGCAGCGCCACCGCCGCGCTGATTCAGCACGCCCGGCGCTCGGAACATCGACCCTTCCTCTTCTACCGGGAAGGCTTCGACTGGCGCTGGCTTTCCTTCGCCGCCGTCGCTCATCAAGCCCTGGCGGGGGCCGCTCTCCTCGACGAGGTGCTGGGGGCGGAGTCGAAAGTGCCCGAGGCCCAGCGGGGAGGAGCCCGCGATCCGGAGGCCCTCGACCCGAGAGCTCTGGTGGCGGTGCCCTTCGTGGTCGATTCCCACGCTCGTCCAGAGGCCTTCGCCGCCGCCGTGGTGGCCGATCTTGCGGTGCAGATGAGTGGACGAATCAGTTTGCCGCTGGTGGTCTCCATTCGGTCTCCGGAGCAGGGGGCAAGAGATGTCCCGCGATCGGTGCTGGAGCAGGAGCTAGAGCTGCCTCCGGAAGCTTCTCCGCGGCTGGTGCCGGAGTCCGCGCTGCCAGAGGAGATCTTGCATCGATGGTCCCAGGGGGAGGGTGCTTTGCTCCCGATGCCTCCCCCACCGGGACGCTTCGATCGAATTCCTCCTCTTCCCGGGGCGATCCGGGGGAGCTCCTCCGGCGGCTTTGTCTACCGCGCCCCCCGTGGCGACGAAGGACAGCACGCCCTCCAGCGTGCCCCCGCCGCAGCGGCTGACGCCCTGCACAATGCCCCGCCCAGGCTTGCCGGAGAACAGCCCATCTTGCCTTGGTCCTGGGCGCCAGAAACCCATCATGCTCGTCGCGTGCTTACCTGGGCGACCCTCGCCGGCGCTGCCCTACTCCTCGAGCCGGACCAGAGCCTGTGGCCGGAAGTCGCCGCGTGGGCTCGCCCCACCCATCTCGCCGCCCCGTCCGCCGCTCTCGACGACCTCTTCGAGGATTACCCTGTACGCTGGGGCCGCCGCTGGCCGTGGCGGCGGGAACAGCGGTTGCGCAAACCTTGGGATCGGCTTCTGGCGGTGGCGCCGATGAGTGGACGCCAAGGGGAAGCAGAGGACGGTGTGGGAGGCAGGGGTTGGGGCCCCCCGCTGGTCGTGTAGAGCCTCGGCTGCTGTCCGCAGATTAGGGTGAGTGATTCTCTTCCTGCGTGACGAGCACTGCGAAAGGGAGAGTGGGGCAGGGGGAAGTCGAGTCTAGGTTTCTGAGCCCGTGGTAGCTCTTCGCTGCCGGGAGGGATCCAACTTCTGCAGGATCTTTATTGCAACAATCTCCTCAAGACTGCGCTTGCTCTAACCGGGACAAGATTTTTTGTGAATTTTTTATAAGGCTGCGAATCCGCGCCTTGCCTCTCAGCGAAATAAGTAAACAACGTCCTAATATGAACGACTTCTCGCGCCGCGAACGAAGTTGCGTTTCCTGCAGGGCGTGAACCCATAAGTAGTTAGAATAGGTTTTTTCGTACCGTTAATGGTGCCGGGTGAAGTGTGTCTACTGGTCACGTTTCATCATCAGGGAGACCTGTGCCCAAAAAACTGCTTGTTCTTTCATCATCTGCAAAGGAGAGTCTCGTGGATCTGCCCAATCTAACGATCGGTCAATTCGACCTGGTCTACAACGTGTTTTCGCTGACTGTCGCGACGATGTTTGCGGCAGGCATTTTCTTTTTCACCGCGAAGCAGCTGGTGTCTCCGAAGTACCGCGTTGGCGTCATTGTCTCCGGCGTGGTGGTCTTCGTCGCCGGCTACCACTACTTTCGCATTTGGGAGAGCTGGTTCGACGCCTACACTCTGACCGGCGGCGCCTATGAGCCTAGCGGCGTCCCCTTCAACGATGCCTATCGCTACGCTGACTGGCTGATTACGGTTCCGCTGCTGCTGTTGGAGCTGGTGGCGGTTCTAGGGCTGGCCAAGGCCATTTCCGGTCCGCTGCTTCGCAACCTCACCATCGCTTCTTTCGTGATGATCGCTCTGGGCTACCCCGGTGAGGTCGCCGCCGATGCCGGCAGCAAGTGGCTGTGGTGGGCGCTGGCGATAATTCCCTTCATCTATATTCTCTACGTCCTCTTTACCCAGCTCAACAAGGCGATCGAGGGCAGCTCGGCGGAGGTCTCGAAGCTCTTTGCCCGCGCTCGATCGATCATCGCCATCTCCTGGTTGGTGTATCCCATCGCCTTTATCCTGCCGGCCCTCGGCTTTCTCTCCGGCGCCGATGGAGAAGTGGGTCTACAGGTTGGCTACGCGGCGGCGGATCTCATCGCCAAGGCCTTCTACGGCGTGGTCATCTATCAGATCGCCCGAGCGAAGTCCGACGCCGACGGCTACGAACCGGCCTAAACATGCGGCAATGGCAGTCCGGGTGAGGCGTGAGCCACGCCCGGGCTGCTCATCATGATGTTGATGATTTTCACCCGCTAACGAGAGGAAGTACCGTGAGCTCGAAGCAGGCAATCGTGATTGGTGCTGGATTGGGAGGGCTTGCCGCCGCACTCCGACTACGGGCTCGTGGTCTCGAGGTGACGGTCGTCGAGCGTCAGGAACAGCCCGGGGGGCGGGCTGCGGTCTATCGCCGCGGCGGTTTTACCTTCGATGCTGGGCCGACGATCATCACCGCGCCCTTCCTCATCGATGAACTCTTTTCGCTCTTTGGCAAGAAGCGGGAAGAGTACGTCACCCTACGCAGTCTCGAACCCTGGTACCGAATTCGCTTCGATGACGGGGAGTCGCTGGAATACAGCAGCGATCTGAAGACGATGGTGGAAGAGCTCGAGCGCTTCGAAGTGCAGGACGGCGCTGGCTATCAGCGCATGCTGCGGCATACCGAGAAGGTGTACCAGGAGGGATTCGAGAGGCTGGGAGATCAGCCTTTTCACCGCTGGAGCACGATGCTCAAGGTCGTCCCTTCCCTCGGTCGGCTGCGCAGCGATCGGAGCGTGTACCGTCAAACGGCTCATTTCATTCAGCATCCGAAGCTTCGCCAGGCGCTGAGCTTCCACCCGCTTCTCGTCGGCGGCAGCCCATTCACCACAACTTCCATCTATTCGCTGATTCACCACCTCGAGCGCGAGGGCGGCGTGCACTTTGCGATGGGGGGAACCACCGCTTTGGTTCAGGGGTTTGTTCGCCTGCTCGAAGAGGAAGGAGTGAAGTTCCGCTATCGCTCGACAGTCAAGGAAATTGTGGTGGAAGGACCAGCCGGCGGCGGCCGGCGCGCTCGCGCTGCCGGAGTAGAGCTAGAATCCGGGGAAGTGCTGAAGGGAGATCTCGTCGTCGCCAACGCCGATGCCCCCTTTGTCTACCGTCATCTCGTACCGGCAGAGCACCGCCGCAAGTGGACGACGAGCCGGATCGACAGCCGCAAGTACTCCATGGGCCTGTTCGTTCTCTACTTCGGCTCGCGGCGAACTTATCCCCACCTCGCTCACCACGAAATTCTTCTCGGCCCTCGCTACCAGGGGCTGATCGAGGACATCTTCGAGAACCACGTTCTGGCGGAGGACATGAGCCTCTACCTCCATGCTCCGACCCGAACCGATCCCTCGCTGGCGCCGGAAGGTTGCGAATCGATGTACGCCCTGGTGCCGGTGCCGAATTTGAAGGCTGACATCGACTGGAAGGAGGCCGGGCCGCGTTTGCGAGATCGCCTCGTCGCCCGTCTTTCGGAGACCGTTTGCCCTGGCCTAGAGCAGGACATCGTCGAAGATTTCTACGTCACTCCCGAGAATTTCCGTGGCGACTTGCTATCGCATTTCGGCGCTGGCTTTTCGGTGCAGCCGGTGCTCACCCAGAGCGCCTGGTTTCGCTTCCACAATCGGAGCGAAGAGCTGCGAAACCTCTATCTGGTCGGTGCCGGAACTCACCCGGGGGCTGGAGTCCCCGGCGTGCTGAGTTCGGCGAAGGTGATGGAACGACTGCTGGACGAAGAAGGCGTTGGCTCTGCTCCGCTGCGCACGGTGGGAGGCCGATCGGGATCGAAGGGCCAGCGCTCGATCGAAGAGCAACATGCCCACCAGCCGGCGGCCCGCGCGATTCTGGAAGATCAACCGGCCTCGGAGCTGATGGCTCGGCGAGCCAAGACCTTCTGGTTCGCCACTCGGCTGATGCCGCGGGAGACGCAGAGGGATGTGGCCAATCTCTATCGCTTCTGCCGCGTGGTGGACGACCTTGCGGATGATCTAGATGATCCGCAGGAGAGCCGACGCTGGCTGCAGGTGATCGAAGAGGATCTCAATGCCGGAAAATCCTCGCTACCCTCAGTGGCATCCTTTTTGGAGCTAGCTCGCCGTCATTCCATCTCGAGGGAATTCGCCCGCGAGTTGGTGCGGGGTCTGCGGCTCGATCTTGGAAAGGTTCGAATTCAAACTCAGGACGAGCTGATCCGCTACTGCTATCAGGTGGCCTCCACCGTCGGAGTCATGATGTGCCGAGTGCTGGGAACCCAGGCGCCGGACGCCTTGCTCTATGCCATCGACCTCGGCATCGCCATGCAGCTCACCAACATTGCCCGGGACGTGAAAGAGGACCTCGACTCAGACCGAATCTACCTACCGGCATCCTGGATCTCCGCTGAGACCGTCGAGCAGGGGGTTGCAGGAAGTCCCGAGGCTGAAGAGATCCTCTTCCAGGCGGTGGAGCGCCTGCTGTCGCTGGCGGAGGAGTATTACCGCAGTGCCGACATGGGAATGATCTATCTCCCGGCGGGAGCCCGGTGGTCGATTCTGACCGCGGCGCGCAGCTATAAGGCCATCGGCGAGGTGATCAGCCGTCGGGGCCAGGGATACTGGCAAGATCGGATGTTCACTCGGCGGCGGAGAAAAACCCGCGAGGCGCTGCGCTCCTTGGGTACGGTCTGCTGGCAGACGGCAAAGGGCCTGGTGGGGAGGGAGAGTGAACAGAACTCCCGGCGGCGGCATCAAGAGCGACTTCATCGCCCGTTGAGGACGCTGGCGAGCGCGTCTTTGTGGCGACTGGATCTGGGCAACAACCCAACCCTTCCAGGATCGAGCCGACGAGCCGTTGCGGAAGGATGAGCGTGGGCTCCAGGCCGATGGTGATCGCCGGTGCTGGCTGCGCCGGCTTGAGCCTCGCTGTCCGCCTGGTAGAAGCGGAGGAGAGTCGGCAGATCATCGTCTTCGACCCCCGGAGCGGATATCACTCCGATCGGACTTGGTGTTTCTGGCGTCTCGAAGAGCATCCTTTTGAATCGTGTGTCGAGCATCAGTGGGCTCGATGGACCCTTCAGCATCGCGGGCGTCGAGTTGTTTGTAGCTCGCAGCGACACCCGTATCAATGCATTCCTGCATCGGCCTTCTACGACTCTGCGCTAGAGACCCTCGCCGCGGCGCCCAACGTCGAGCTTCATCTCGAGACTCCAGTGCGGGCGGTGAGCGGCTCTCCGTCAGGGGTGCAGGTGGAGACATCTAAGGGCATTCTCGACGCCGCTCTCTGCTTCGACTCTCGTCCACCGGAGCCGACAGACGGGACGCTGTTGCAGCACTTCGAGGGATGGGAGATCCGCTCAGCGAAGCCGGTCTTCGATCCATCGACCGCCGTGCTGATGGATTTTCGGCAGGCGCCCTTGGCTCAGACGGCACCGTCTCAGAGGGCATGGCCTCCGGAAGCTGGGAAGGAGGACATTTTCTTCCTTTACCTGCTGCCCTTCTCGCCGACCAGAGCGCTGATCGAAGCGACTTTCTTCTCGCTGACTCCTCAACCTGCCGAGGTCTACGAAAGGGCTCTTCGGACCTATTTACAGGAGGTGCTCGCGGTGGACAGCTATGAGCTACTGCGAACCGAGCGCGGTGTTTTGCCAATGGGCGACCTACGGCCAACGGTCGACCAGTCGACGATCCCCGGAACGGCGAGCCGGCATCTCTCGTTGGGCAGCGCGGCGGGCTGCATTCGTCCCTCGACGGGATATGGCTTTCTCGGAATCCAGCGCCAATGCGCGAGGATCAGTGATTTGGTGACGTCGCAGCTCGGCGAGCCTCAGGCATTGGTGCCCCCTGCGATCTGGAGCCCCCGAGCCCGCTGGATGGATCGGGTCTTCCTGGACTTCCTGAAGCGCCATCCCGCTGAGGCGGGGGAGGCTTTCCTACGGCTCTTCGAACGAGCTCCCTCCTCCTCTGTGGTGCGCTTCTTGGGAGATCGACAATCGCTGCGGGATACCTGGCAGGTGATTCGCGCGATGCCCTCCGGGCGCTTCGCGGCGGCCGGAATTCGCACGCTTCTCGGTACCGGGAAGGAGAGGGCCGATGCTGCCTGAGCTCGCCGAATCCAGGGCCACACCGCCGCTTCGGCCTGATCGGCCTTCATCGCCCCATTGGTGGTCCGCCCACTGGAAGGCAGCGCTGCTGCTCACCCTGGCCAGCGCCGTCGCCCTCGCCGTCGCATCTCCGTCCTTGGCGATGCAGCTGATCGTCTTGAGCCTGGGGGTGGCGCTGCTGGGCGTTCCCCATGGGGCCCTGGATCCAGTTCTCGGAAGAACGCTGCTCCAGGAACGCTGGGGGTCGCGCTGGTGGATCGTGTTCACGATGGCCTACCTGCTTTTGGCGGGAGCCGTCTTGATCTGCTGGAAAGTTTCTCCCGCAGCCTCGCTGGGGGGGTTCCTGCTGATCTCCGTCGTGCATTTTGGGCTCGGAGACGTGCCTCCGGCGGAGCGCAGAGGATGGCGGGGGACGGGGCAGGTGATGGTGCGAGGTCTCCTGCCCATCGCGCTGCCGGTATGGGCTCAGCCGGGGCAGGTGAGCGAGATCTTCGGCTGGCTGGCCGGAGCCTCGGCGCCATCAGCCTCGGAGCTTGCGACGCTCGGTGCTGTCGGCGGTGCGCTGATTTCGCCTCTCGGTCTGTGGTGGGTGTTACACCACGGCAGACGAAGCTTCGGCGGTGACTCCCACAGCACCCGGGAAATCTTGGAGGTCAGCGCTCTGATCCTCTTGGCGCTGGTGGCTCCTCCGCTGCTCTTCTTCGTCGTCTACTTCTGCTTGTGGCATTCCCTTCGCCACAGTCTGGAGACCGCGGACGAGCGGCTACCCGGCGGCCTCAGCCGTGCTTTGAGGGCCTTTGTGCGGCAGGCGATCCCCATGACCGTGCTGACGATGATCGCCGCTGTCGTCGCCTGGTGGGGATTGCAGGTCGGCGGGGCGGTCGCTCCGTCGGAGGCGACGGTTCAGGTGATCTTCATCGGTTTAGCGGCCCTTACTGTGCCGCATATGATGCTGTGTTTTGCGGTGCAGCATCGGGATCGATCGCCTGCCTGAAGAGACTCGTCGCTCTACTTGAAGAGACCCGGTCCTCTGTCTGCAGAGACAATGCCGGCAGATCCGAAAGCGTGCTACCGTCGGCGGCGTGAACAACGTAAGAATTTGGTCCTTTTCTGCCGCGGGTTTCAGCGTTGATGGACGGTGTCGAAGGCTCGCTTACTCTCTCTTCGGGATCGGCTGCCTCGGGGGGGTGCTGCTCTTCGGGGGCGTGGGAGTCCTGCACGCTGAGGAGTCGCCGCAAGATGCTGCCGAGCTTCTGGAGGCCGACCCCCACGCGCCGGAGCCGCTGGAGCGGCCGGAGCTGGTGTACGAGATCACCATAGAGGCGCGCTACGAGCCGGAGACCCGGGATCTTTCCGGCACCCAGCGGCTGCGTTGGCGCAACACCACCCAGACCTCCACCGACGAGCTCTACTTTCATCTCTATCTCAACGCCTTCGCCAACAATCGCTCCGCCTTTATCGTCGAGTCCGACGGCGGTCAGCTGAGAGGGGATCGCTTCGACGGGGAGCATTGGGGCTTCATCGAGGTCACCCGATTGGAGCTCCAGCCGGGGCCGGCTAGCGGGCAGCCGGGGCCGATCGATCTCAAGGCGGCAGAGAGGGTCATCACTCCACCCTCGAGTCAGCCGGGGGACCGCACGGTGGTGGCGTACCCCCTGCCCCAGTCTTTGGGGCCGGGAGAGACGGTGGATTTGGAGATCAGCTTCAGCGGGCGCCTGCCGCGGGTCTTTGCCCGCACCGGTGCGGTGGAGGATTTCGTGCTGGGAGGGCAGTGGTTCCCGAAGATCGGGGTCTTCGAGGCGGCGGGGATGAGGGGGCGGCAGGAGGCTGGATGGAATTGCCTTCCTTACCACGCCTTCAGCGAGTATTACGCCGACTTTGGCACCTATGACGTCACCCTCGATCTGCCGGAGCAATATCTCGGCAAGGTGGGCGCCAGCGGCCGCAAGGTCGAGGAGAAGGTCGCCGAGGGGCGGGTACGAACCCGCTTCGTCACCGAGGAGGTGGTCGACTTCGCCTGGGGGGCCTGGCCCTCTTTCGAAGTCCACACTACGCGCTTCGATCCGGCGACGGACGTACCCCAGGAGCTGCGTCAGGAGGTCGCCGAGGAGCTCGGCGTCGACGCCGCCAGCCTCGAGCTGCGACCGGTAGATATCTCGCTCTTCATCGGTCCTGCCCGCCGGGGGCTGGTGGAGCGCTACCTGCACGCCGCGAAGGCTTCTTTGGCGAGCCTCGGTTTGCGCTACGGGGCCTTCCCGTATTCCAGCCTCACCATGGTGGATCCGCCCCATAGCGCGGATGGTTCTGCCGGCATGGAATATCCGACCTTCGTCACCCTCGGCGGCACCTACCTGTTCACCATGCCCTTCTTCGACCGCATCCAGCTGCCGGAGGTGGTGACCGCCCACGAGATTGCCCATCAATATTTTCAGAGCACCGTCGCCAGCAACGAGGCGGAGGAGGCCTTCCTGGATGAGGGGATGGCAAACTACGCCGAGTCCCAGGTGCTGGGAGATACCTATGGGCCCTTTCACATGGGCGCGGTGCGCTTCACCCCGGGAGACGTGGTGCTGAGGCCGGTGGCCGGGGGTGGGTATCTCCAGCCCATCGCGAGCCCCTCCTGGACCTTTTCGTCCTTCGACGCCTTCGGAACGGCGAGCTACGCGCGGATGTCTGCGACGATCCGGCACCTAGAGGGGATCGTCGGCAAGGAGACGGTGGCGCGGGGCCTGCTGGATTACACGGAGCGCTGGAGTTTCCGGCATCCGGCGGTGGCAGATTTCGAGGCGGCTCTGGAACGCGCTGCGGGACAGGATCTCAGCTGGTATTTCGACCAGGCTCTCCACAGCGTGCGGGAGCTAGACTTTGCCATCACCGTCGCCAAGACGGAGAAGCTGGAAGAGCCTCGAGGGATGGAGTGGCAGGGCGGAGGCTGGCAGACGCCGGAGGCCGAGACGGACTCCGGCGACGGGGAGGAAGCCTCGACGATCTACCGCAGCGAAGTTCGAGTCGAGCGGCTGGGGGAGTTCATTCAGCCGGTGACGGTGGAGCTGACCTTCGAAGATGGCGAGACCATTCGTCAGCAGTGGGACGGTAAGGCGCGCTGGCACGAGATCGAGTTACGCCGAAGCTCGCCGCTGGTGTCCGCGGCGGTGGATCCGGACGGCGTGATGGCTCTGGACATCAACTATCTCAATAACGGGATGCGAGTCGAGTCGCAGAGCGAGGGATCTGGACGCCTCGCAATCTCCGCGACCTTCTGGCTGCAGTGGCTGGTGAGCAGCCTGGGGGGGATCCTGCCATGATGGCCTCGAGCTCTGCCTCTTCCTCGGGGTCGGCGTCGGCCTTTTTTCTGCTGCGCTCGGCCCTGAGCCTAGCGCGCCGCAGCCCGCTCCTCGTGCTGACGCTTTACCTGGCGCCGCTGGTGCCCGCCCTGGCGCTGGGGCAATGGCTGAAGTCTGCCCTCGGTCGCCACATCGATCGCTACCTCTACTCCGAGGGATTGGCGGGAGGTCGGGTTCTGGACGTGTTGGTGGACGTCATGGCGGATCCCGACGCGGGACCCAGCATGCAGGCAATCCTGGGCACTACCTCCACCCTGGTGATTTTCGGCTGGTTGCTGCGTCTGCTGGCGACGGCGGCGGTGGCCGGCCGCCTGGTCGATGTCCGGACTCTGGCCCCCGGTCAGCCGCCTCGCCTCGGCCTGGGACAGCAGGCCGTCGCAGGCTTCTTTCCGCTGCTGCGGGCGGCCGTCGCCCGCTGGGTGCTCAGTGCGCCGGCGATTCTTGTCTTCCTGCTGGTGCTCGCTCCCTTTCGCGCGGTGACCGCCTCGAGCCTCGATGAACGCTGGCAGTTCTGGGGCTTCTTCGTCGCGCTATTGATCGCGCTGCCGCTCTATTTGTGGGCGCGATGGGCTACCCACCTATCGGTGGCGGATGCCCTGGCCCAGGGAGGAGATCGGCGCAGCTTCCGGGGTAGCTTCCGGGCCGCCCGGGGATTGTTGAGGCGGCTTCGGAAGCCCTTGATTCTGGGATTCTTCTTCGTCTTTACCGCACTGCTGCTGCACTGGCTGCATTTCGCACTCTTGGGCACCGCGGTGGCTCTCGGCTCCCTCGGAGCCTTTGTGCTCCAGCAGCTGATCTTCCTCGCCCGTGCCGGGCTGGAAGTCTCCTGGTGGGCTTCGGTAGTAGAGATGAGGACTCACCTCACCGCCTCCCCCCAGCCAGCGTCGGGGGCTGATGCCGATTCAGTGGCTAGCAGCTCCGATTCGGCGCAGGCCATCCCTGACTCGGTAGAGGCCGTCGCTGGCACGGGGCAAGCTGCTACCGACACGGTGGAGTGAACCTCTCAGAGGGCTAGCCGTAATCAGAGGGAGAGGGCAGTGCTCTCTCCCCGAACCCGATTTCAGAAGCGCGAACCCATAGATCCCATCGCGGTCCGTCGATGCATCCTTGGAGCCTTGTCCCATGAAGCTCCGCGATCAGCTCCTACTCGTCTTCGTTCTCCTCGCGGTGTTGCCGCTGGGGATCATCGTGCTGGTGTCCTATGTGTCGTCCCTGGAGACCTTCCATCGTGGGGTGGAAGAAGAGACTCAGGAGCTGGCGGATCGGGTGAGTCTGCGCATGGAAGAGGCCCGCGGTCGGGCCCGCCGACAGGTCGGCGCCCTGGGGGGGCAGCCCCAGCGGGTCGCCCGCCTTCTGGACCTCGCGCTGGCGCAGGGAAATAGCTCCCGAGCAGAAGTCGCCAGCCTGCTGGAACAGGAGCTGGGAGAAGTCGGAACCTGGGTCGAGGGGCTGAGCGTCGAGTTTCGCGCTGACCCCAGTCGGCCGGCGGATCCGGAAAACGGGGCGATGGAGAGATTGCAGGGCTTCGATGGGGAAGACTTGATGCTCCTCGAGGAAACGGAGAGACCGCGGTGGATCGAGCTGCGTCCGGATTCCCACGAGCTGGCCGGCGCCCCCGCTGAACCTCCGGCGGAGAACCTCCTCTTTGATGCTCCCAGTTTTCCCATCGAGACTCAGGGGCAGGTAGTGGGTCGGGTACGAGCGGCGCTCAGCGGAGAGCCTATCCTGCGGGAAGTGCTGCGCAGCGTCGATCGCACCCGAGGAGAGATCCCCTTCGCGCGGGGTGGGGAGAGCGGCGAGCTGACGACGCTGGAAGACGAGGACCGCCGGATTCTCCAGGAGCTGGGGGTCGATCAAGGTCGAGTGGTGCTCTCGCGGGATTGGGTCGTGGCGCAGCGCTACGATGCCGTCACCGACCTGACCTTCGGTGTGGCGCGGCCGGTGGGGGAGAACCTGCGGGCGCTGCGCCGCAACGCGCTGCGCAATCTGCTCTTCGGGCTCGTGCTGGCGGGGCTGGCCTTCGCCGCGGTGCTGCCGGTCTCGTCGAGAATGGATCGTAATCTCACCGCGTTGATCCGCGGAGCGGAGCGGGTGGCCGGAGGGGATCTCGAGGCGCGGGTGCCGGTGCAGGGAGAAAATGAGATCGGGCAGTTATCGAGGGCCTTCAACCGCATGGCCTTCGAGCTGCAATGCCAGCAGGAAGAGCTGCTGGATCAGCAGCGGCTTTCGCGGGAGGCGGAGGTAGAGCGCAGGCTGCTGGAGGTGGAAAACCTGCGCAGGGGACAAGAGCTGGAAGAAGCGAGACGATTCCAGCTGGCGCTACTGCCTCGAGAGCTGCCGGCGGTGGAGGGGTGGGAGATGGCGGTATTCACCAGCACCGCCACCGAAGTGGGGGGAGATTATTACGACTATCGCATCGCTAGCGGCACCGAGGGCCGAGAGATTCTCTCCGTAGTGATCGGTGACGCCACCGGCCACGGTGCCCGGGCCGGGCTCTTGGTGGCGGTGATCAAGAGCCTGATCTCCACCCTCGAAGGGGAGAGCTCCCTGAGCGCCTTCGTCCACCGCGCTGCCGACACCATTCGCGGCATGGGCCTACGGCGTATGGCTATGGCCCTGGCCATCGTGCGCCTCGATGGAGCCCAGCTGCGGATCGTCGGCGCCGGCATGCCCCCTCCGCTGATCTACCGGGCCGAGAGCGGGGAGGTGGACGAAGTTCCGGCTATCGGCCTGCCCCTGGGCACCGGATTGTCTCGGGTTGCGCAATACCGGGAATGCTCAGCGCAGGTGGCGCCGGGAGACGTGCTGCTGCTGAGCTCCGACGGATTCCCAGAGCTGCTCAATCCCGAAGGGGAGGTGCTGAGCTATGAGCGCCTGCGTCAACAACTCGTCGAGTGTGCTGCCGGTGGCGCCAGCGCCGAGGTCATCCGCCAGCGCCTCTCGACGCTGATGGAGGATTGGGCCCAGGAGCGTCCCCTGGAGGACGACACGACCTTCGTCGTCTTGAGGCGAGAGGCCTAGCCTAGACACCCCTTCGTCGCCGGGATGCCTGAGCCGGGGAAGAGAGTCAGGAGCCGGGAATGCGGGCGACGAGATCGATCTCCACCAGCGCGTCCTTGGGCAGGCGGGCAGCCTGCACCGTCGAGCGGGCGGGGCGATGGTCGCCCATGGCCTCGCCGTAGAGCTGGTTCAGAGTGGCGAAGTCATCCATGTCCGCAACGTAAATGGTGGCCTTGACGACATCGCTGAAGGTGCAGCCAGCGTTATTGAGCACCGCGGTGAGGTTGGCCAGGACCTGGCGGGCCTGAGCCTCGAAGCCCCCGGAGACCATCTCGCCGCTCACCGGGTCGAGGGCCACCTGACCAGAGGTGTAGAGCCAGCCATCGACGCGGACGGCTTGAGAGTAAGGGCCGATGGCGGCGGGAGCGGAGTCGGTGTGCAGGAAGTCCATGGTCGAGGGCTCTCCAGTCAGGGGTTCTCTTCGGCATCCTGACCCGGGGAGGGGAGCACGCCGATATAGGGAAGGTTGCGATATTTCTCGTCGTAGTCGAGGCCGTAGCCAACGACGAAGCGATCTTCGATGGCGAAGCCTCGATAGTGAATCTCGACATCCACTTCCCGCCGGCTCTCCTTATCCAGCAGGCTGCAGAGCCGAACGCTGGCGGCGCGGCGGAAGCGAAGCAGATCCAGAATGGTGCGCAGGGTGTATCCGGTGTCGACGATATCCTCCACCAACAACACGTGCTTGCCGCGCACCGAAAGATCGATGTCTTTGCGAATGCGCACCTCGCCGGGCTCGGTGCCGGCGCCGTAGCTGGCGGTTTGGAAGAAGTCCACGGCGACCGGAATCTGTAGATGCTTGGTGAGATCCACTAGGAAGAAGACGGATCCCTTGAGCACTCCCAACACGACCAGCTGAGGGGCGCCGCCGGGGGAGGCGAGCTGCTGACACCCCATCTCTGCGTAGTCGCGATCGATGTCGGCGGCGAGTTCGCGGATGCGCTCCTGGAGCCGCTGAGAGGAGATCATTTCCTCCGGTTTCGGGAGCTCGAGGCCTTCGCTAATGGTTCCGGGTGTTTCTTGAGTTCTTTCCATCCCTTACAATCCATCGATATGTCCGTTCAAGAGCTCACCCTGCTTCACAATCGCTACGTCGATCTCTCGGATCGCTTCCGGGCGGCCTGGGCCTTTCACCAATTTCTGCAGAGCGTGCGGAAGATGTTTCTTCCCGCTCAGAATCAACGGCCGAGCGCAGATTTTCAAGAGGTCTACTCTCGACTCAAGGCGGTCTCACAGAACCTCAACGCTTCGGAGGCCGACAGCATCCGGGTGGAGCTGACGGGCCTCGCGAGCCGTATCGAGCGGCTCACCGCCCAAATTCTGGAGGAGGATAGCAAAGTCGCGCCGCAGTACGTGCGCCGCTTCTTCCAAAAGGTCAAGGGCTACGACGACAAGCTGCTGACCCAGCTGGTGAAGCTCTATCTCTTCGGAGTGGAGCACGGCGAGTGGAACTCCGACCGCATCGACAAGGCGGACTTCCTGCTCACCCGGCTGGCGGAGGAGAAGACCGAGGAAGAGGGACGCCTGACGCTGCGGGACGGCCGCCGGCTGGCAGAGATTTTGGAGGGCCTGTGGCGGGTGCTCAACGCCGAGGACGACGGTGGCCCCCTGGTGGAGGGGCACCTCTCGAGCCTCAAGGAGCTGCGGGCCTTGGTGGAGCCGGTGGCGAGCCTCGACGAGCTCAACGACCAGAATTTGGTCGGGCGATATCGCGACATCAAGCACTCCTTGGGGGAGCTCTTCTTCGAGCCCCGTCTGCTGCGCGCCATTCTCGAGACCAACATCACCCTCCACAACAAGGTGCAGCGCCTCTACCGCGAGGAAGAGCGCCGGGTGATCATCGACTACCAGCGAATCTTCGAGCTCGAGCGCGAGGTTCCGGTGGATTCGGAGCTGACGGAGCGCCTGGATCGCTTCCGCAAGGCGGTGGAGCGCTTCGAGACCAGCCTGCAGGGCCGCGAGATCAGCCTCAATGATCTCGCCAGTCTCAAGGATCACATTCGCGATCTGCTGCCGCAGCTCAACGCCGCGAGCCGCAGTGGCGGAGATCTGACCACCAGCTCCGGGGAGCACAAGCTGGCGGTGGGCACCCCCAGCGCCGGCAGCAGCGGCGGCTTCGGGATCGGAGACGACGAGGCGCAGCTGGAGCTGCGAGAGAGCTACGAGCGCCTGGAGGCCGCTCTCTCCGAAGCCTCACCCCTCGCTCCGCCGCAGACCGTGGCCCTCTCCCGAGAGCTCTTCCCCTACCGGCTGGAGCCGCGGGAGATCCTCGCCTATCGACGCCTGAATACCGATCCCCAATGCAATCGCTCGCTGGAGCGCTTCCTGCTGGAAGCGGCGGCGCTGCGGGTGCGGATCAACGAGCAGGCAGACGAAATCAAGGGCCTGCTGGACGATACGGCGGTCACCGGCGACGGCCCCCTCTTCACCTCGGCCCGTCGCACCGTGCGCTTAGCGGATTCCTTCCAGCGCCAATTCGATCACTTGATCGACCGCGCCGTGCTGCTGGGCCACCTGGATCAGGCCAATCCGCTGCAGATTCTGCGCATGCGGCTGGTGCGGGACAGCTCGGGGCTGTGGCTGCTGGTCTACAAGCGCTTCCTCAGCTCTCGCCATATGGCGACCTGAGGCCCGGGTGAGCTCAGGGGCTGGCGAGCTTTAGGGCTGGCGGGCTTTAGGGCTGGCGGGCTGCAGGCGGCTCAACTTAGGCCCAGCTTAGACGGTATAGAGCTCGTCTCGCCTCAGCAGCGCCGAGAGCAGCGACCCCACGCGTCCAGCAGCCTCCTGACCGGCCTCCAGGACCTCTTCGTGGGTCAGGACGTCGCCGGTCACCCCGGCCCCTAGATTCGATACCAGCGAGAAGACCAGGCAGCGCATCCCCATGTGGCGGGCGGCGAGGACCTCCATCACCGTGGACATGCCGACGAGGTCGGCCCCCAGGCGCTGCAGCATGCGCACCTCCGCCGGAGTTTCGTAGGCCGGGCCCAGCAGGCCGGCGTAGACCCCGCGCTTCAGCGGGATCTTCAGCTCCTCCGCGAGGCGCGATGCCAGCTCCCTCAGAGCTGGGTCGTAGGCCTGTGATAGATCCGGGAAGCGAGGGCCCCAGGACTCTGGCAGGGTGCCCGTCAAGGGGCTGGTGCCGCTGAGATTGAGCTGATCCTCCACCATTACCAGATCTCCCGGTGCTAGCTCGGAGGCGAGGCCGCCGGAGGCGTTGGTCATCACCAGGGTGTGGGCGCCCAGCAGCCGCGCCAGGCGAACGGCGAACACCACCTCGCCGGGGGTGTAGCCCTGATAGGCGTGAATCCGTCCCCGCAGCGAGAGCACCGCGTGTCCGGGCCTGGGCTCCAGCAGCTCGAAGCTGTGCTCATGGCCCGGCAGGCTGGTGACCGGAAAGGGGAAGAGCTGGTCCAGCGGCTGGCGGGGCAGGATCGGCTTCCCGAGGTCTACCGACAGGCCGGAGCCCGCCACCAGCAGCAGCTTGGGGCGAGGCCAGCCACGCTCCTCCCACTGCTCGACGGCTCGCTGCAGGGCCGGAACGGTGGGTTCTAAGAGGGGGTCAGAGAGGGGATCGGAGGCGGGATCCGAGACTTGGCCTGGGAGATGTGCGGACTCTTCACTCATGGCGGGGACTCTACCACCGGGGGGATCCCGATTCCTGTCCCGTTGGCCCCTTGGGCGGGGAGACCCGATACGTTATCGTTGCGGGCGCCGCGGCTGCCCGGAGAACGCTCCGGAGCCTCGATCCTCGAGAGGGCCTCAGCCCCCCACCGCGGCTATTCGCCGGAGGAGATCATGAGCGAGCTGGAGCAGCAAATCGAGAATCGCCGGGAGAAGCGTCGCGCTCTCCAAGAGGCGGGTATCGACCCTTACCCCATACGCTATGCCTACGACGCCGAACCGGCGCGGGTGCGGGCATTGCACGATCACAAGGATGCCGAGACTCTCGAGCAGGAAGCCCACCGGCTGCGCCTGCCGGGGCGGATCAAGGCGCTGCGCAAGCACGGCAAGCTCTACTTTCTGGATCTCTCCGATGGCGCCGAGAAGGTGCAGGCGATGGTGCGCCGCAACAAGCTCTCGGAGACCGCCAAGACGGTATTGGAGCACCTGGATCTCGGCGATTACGTCGGGGTGGAGGGGACTTTGATTCGCACCCGCACCGGGGAGCTCACCATCCAGACCGAGGATCTGGTGCTGCTCTCCAAGGCGCTGCGGCCGCTGCCGGAGAAGTGGCATGGCCTCAAGGACATCGAGGTGCGCTATCGCCAGCGCTACCTCGATCTCGCCACCAGCGCCGAGTCCCGCCGCGTATTCGAGACCCGGGCGCGGCTGGTGGAAGGGATCCGTGAATTCCTGCGACGCCACGATTTCCTCGAGGTGGAGACGCCGATGATGCACTCCCTGGCGGGCGGCGCCGCGGCGCGCCCCTTCGCCACGCATCACAACGCGCTGGATATGCCCCTCTACCTGCGCATCGCTCCGGAGCTCTTCCTCAAGAGGCTCTTGGTCGGCGGGCTGCATCGGGTCTACGAGATCAACCGTAATTTCCGCAATGAGGGGATCTCCACCCAGCACAACCCAGAATTCACCATGCTGGAGTTCTATTGGGCCTACTCGGATTACGAGCAGCTGATGGACTTCACCGAGGAGATGATCACCTCTATCGCCGAGGATCTTCTGGGCGGCGCCGAGGTGCTGCCCTGGCAGGAGGAAGAGATTCCCCTATCGCGCCCCTGGGCGCGCTACACCATGCGCGATGCGGTGGCTCACTTCGCCTCGGTGGATCAGGAGCGTCTGGATAGCGTCGATGGGCTGAAGGCGGAGCTCGAAGCGCGGCATCTGGAGCTTCCGCCGGTGCAGGATTACGGTCACCTGCTGATGACCCTCTTCGAGGAAACGGTGGAGCAGCACCTGCTGGCGCCGACTTTCATCACCGATCACCCGGTAGAGGTTTCCCCGCTGGCGAAGCAGCGCACCGATGATCCTCGCTTCACCGAGCGCTTCGAGCTCTACATCGGCCGAATGGAGATCGCCAACGCCTTCTCGGAGCTGAATGATCCGGACGTGCAGGCGGAGCGCTTTCATCAGCAGCTGAACGCCCGCGACGCCGGGGCGGAGGAGACCCACGCCTTCGACCACGACTACGTCCGCGCTCTGGAGCACGGCATGCCTCCCGCCGGCGGTGAGGGGATCGGCATCGATCGGCTGACCATGTTGCTCACCGATCGTTCCTCGATCCGGGACGTGATCCTCTTCCCGCTGCTCAAGCCGGAGGCTGGACAGGAAGACTCGGCGGAGGCCGACGGGGATGCTGCCGGCTTGGGGAATGGCGATTCGGGTAACGGTGACACGGGCGACGGGGAGAGCTGAAGCGCCGTGCCTTCCGACGGCCGCCGTCGCCTCTTTTTAGGCCTTCCTCTGGTCGGGGTCCCTTCCTTCCCCTGGCTGCTGGCGCTGCGCTATCTGCGCTCCGCTCGCCGCGACGCCTACATCCGCTTTCTCTCCACGGTGGCCGCCTGCGGCATCGCCGTCGGCGTGGCGGCCCTGATTCTGGTTCTGGCGGCCCTCTCCGGTCTCCACGACAAGCTGCTGGCGCAGATCCTCGCCGCGGTGCCCCATCTCGAGGTGAGCTCGCCGGCGGTGGCGGACCGCGACGAGTGGGCGAGGGCGGCCAGCGAGGCGGTACGCGGTGTAGAGGGCGTGGAATCGGTGCATCGCATCGTGCGGGGGCAGGGCTGGGTGATGGTGGACGATCTGCCGCTGCCGGTGATTATCGTCGGCTATGACGACCTGCTGCCGAGGTCTTTTCCCGAGGCGACCTCGCGGCAACCGGGTCTCTATCTACCCCAGGCCCTCGCCCGTCGGTGGGGAGTCTTTCCCGGCGACGTTCTGACAGTGATTTCCCCGCGCTCTACCCTCACTCCCCTCGGCCCCGCCCCGCGCACTCGGCCGCTGGAGGTGGTGGGGACCTTCCGCAGCCAGGCGGCCCAAGGGGGGGATCGAATCGCGATCCCGCTCTCCGACGCTCGCCGGCTCTTTGGCCGTAGTGCGGACGTGCTGGAGGTCAGCGTGACGGAGGGGCTGGACGGCGCCGTAGCGATGGCCCCGGAGATCGCCGCGGTAGTGCCGTCGGCCGAAGTTTCTACCTGGCGGGAGCTCAATCGCTCCCTCTACTTCGTCCTGCGGCTAGAGAAGGTTCTGCTCTTTCTCGCGGTGGGGCTCGTGGTGCTGGTGGCGACCCTGGCGCTGGTAGTGGATCTAGCCCTGGTGGTGACCTCGAAGCGGGCGGAGATCGGTGCCCTGGGGGCCCTCGGTACCTCTCCTCGGCGGCTGCGCCACGCCTTCTTGCTTCTCGGGGCGCTGCTGGCGGCGGTGGGGCTGGTGGCGGGCACCGCCCTCGGCATCACCGGAGCCTGGGCGATGGACCATTTCCGCTTGCTGTCGGTGCCGGGACAGGTGATGTTCGTCGATCACATTCCCTTCCAGGTCACCGCCCGCGATTTGACCCTGGTGCTCGGCAGCACCCTCGCCCTGGTTCTCTTCGCCGCCTGGAATGGCGCGCGGCGGGCCTCGGCGCTGGAGCCGGTGGAGGCGATGAGGCGATGACTGAAGAGAGAACCCCCAATCCAGCTGAGGCTTCTGGTGAGAGCAAGGCACCGGCGCTAAGGCTGCGGCGAGTGACCAAGACTTTCCGTGACGGCGAGCGGTCCGTCGCCGTGCTGCGGGGGGTGGATCTGACCCTGCAGGCGGGAGAGACCGCCGCTATCGTCGGGCCTTCCGGCTCCGGCAAGAGCACCCTTTTGCATCTCCTGGGGGGGCTCGATCGCCCTGACCCTGAGGGGAGCGGGACCGAGGTCAACCAAGGGACAGGAGGGAGTAGGGGAGAAGCCCCGGTTTTCGAGATCTTCGGTCGCTCCCTCCTCGATCTCGACGACGAGGAGCTGGCGGACTTTCGCAACCGGCAGCTCGGCTTCGTGTTTCAATTCCACCAGCTGCTGCCAGATTTCGACGCCCTGGAGAACGTGATGATGCCGGGGCGCATCGCCGGGCTGGATGCTCAGAAAGTGCACTCCGATGCCCGGCGGCTACTTTCGGAGGTTGGGCTGGAGCATCGGCTCGACCATTTTCCCAGTGAGCTGTCCGGCGGCGAGCGACAGCGGGTGGCCCTCTGCCGCGCCCTATTGCTGGACCCTCCGCTGGTGCTGGCGGACGAGCCGACGGGAAATCTTGACCCGGCCAGCGGGGAACAGGTATTCGCCCGTTTGACGGAGTTGGTGGAGCGTCGAGGAGCCACGCTGGTGCTCGTCACGCACAATCCAGAGCTAGCAGATCGGTGTGGTAGAATTTTTTCCCTGGATCAAGGCGTTCTCACCCATAACCGCTAGGATTGACCCGGTCCTCAGACACGATCTCTCCTCGCGGTTGGCTCTGCGCCATCCGCCCTCGCGCTGATCGCCGGCGCAACGACCGAGGGGCTCGCCCCTCTCGCCGCTGGCCCGATTCACCGCCAATGGTTTCGCCCACGCCGCCTGGAGGTACCCCGCCGTGAGCCCTTCGATCCCGCCGCGAGCCCCTGCCGATGATCGAGTTTGTCGCATCGGCGGTCCCTCCTCGAGGCTCTCCGCCTTCGGCTCCGGAACTCCTAGCCAGCCTTCCTCGTCCGCTCCCATTCTTCGACGGTCTGGTACCGCTCGATCCCACCCCCCGCGCTCACTAACGCTTCCTCAACAGCACTAGACCATGTTCGAGAAATACAACGAGAAAGCCCGCCGCGCCCTCTTCTTCGCCCGTTACGAGGCGAGCAAGCTCGGCTCTAGAGTCATCGAGAGTGAGCACATCCTGCTCGGAGTGTTGCGGGAGGGCGAAGAGACCGTCCACGAGATCTTCCGCCGCTTCCACATCAAGCCGGAGGAAGTACGCCGCGAGATCGAGGGCGAGCGAGTCTTCGTCGAGCGCATCTCGTCCACCGCTGAATTGCCCCTCTCCGAGGAGAGCAAGAAGGTGCTCGCCTACGCCTCCCACGAGGCGGAGAGCATGCTGCACTCGGCGGTGGGATCGGAACACCTGCTCATCGGGCTGCTGCGGGTGGAGGGATGCGTCGCGATGCGCATCCTCGCCCAATTCGGCCTCGACGTATACACCGTGCGGGAAGAGGTGCTGAACATTGTCAAGGAGCGGGAGGCCGCGGAGCAGAAAAAAGAGCTGCCCTTCCTGACGGAATATGGTCGCGATCTCACCGCGCTGGCGGCGGAGGATGCCTTCGACCCGCTGATCGGCCGCGAGGAAGAGCTGGAGCGGATCATCCAGATCCTCTCTCGGCGCACCAAGAACAACCCCATTCTGCTCGGTGAGCCGGGGGTCGGTAAAACCGCCATCATCGAGGGCCTCGCCCAGCGGATCCACGAAGGCCTGGTGCCCATCTTCCTCGCCCGCAAGCGGATCCTCGCCCTGGATCTCTCCCTCATCGTTGCCGGCACCAAGTACCGCGGCCAATTCGAGGAACGCCTCAAGGGAATCCTGAAAGAGCTGCGGGAGAGCGAGGACCTGATGGTCTTCATCGACGAGATCCACTCGTTGATCGGAGCCGGTTCGGCGGAGGGCTCGCTGGACGCCGCGAATATCCTCAAGCCGGCCCTGTCGCGGGGCGAGATCTCCTGCATCGGCGCCACCACCCTGAAGGAATACCGCAAGTACATCGAGAAGGATCGCTCCCTGCTGCGACGCTTCCAGGCGATTCAGATCGAGCCGCCCTCGGAGGAAGAGACCTTCGAGATCCTGCAGGGCATCAAGGATCGCTACGAGACCTTCCACCGCGTGCGATACGACGACATCGCCCTGCGTACCGCCATCTACCAGACCAACCGCTACATCACCGATCGCCATCTTCCGGACAAGGCCATCGACGTGATGGACGAGGCGGGGGCGCGGGTGAAGCTGCGCCGGGTGCGGGATACCCAGAATCTGCGTAAGCTGGAGAAGGAGATCGGCTCGGTGGTGCGGGAGATGAAGAGCGCGATTTCCGAGAAGGACTTCGAGCGGGCCGTCTACCTGCGAGAGCGGGAGATCGAGCTGCGGGAAGATCTCGAGCGCATGAGCCTGCTGACGGAGGACGACGGCGTTCTGGAGGTCACCCATCGCGATGTCGAGGAGGTGATCTCCTCGTGGACCGGAATTCCGGTGGTGAGCCTACAGAGCGAGGAAGCCGAGAAGTTGATGGCGATGGAGGAGACCCTGCGCCGCCGGGTGGTGGGGCAGGATGCCGCCATCAGCGCCATCAGCCGGGCGATTCGCCGTTCTCGCCTGGGGGTGAGCAATCCGGATCGCCCCACCGGCTCCTTCATCTTCCTGGGGCCCTCAGGCGTCGGCAAGACGGAAGTGGCGCGGCGTTTGTCGATCTTTCTCTTCGGCAACGAGCAGGCCCTGGTGCGCTTCGACATGAGTGAGTACATGGAGAAGCATGCTGTCTCCAAGATGATCGGCTCACCTCCGGGCTATGTTGGACACGACGAGGGGGGGCAACTCACCGAGCGGGTACGGCGTAATCCCTACTCCCTGATCCTCTTCGATGAGATCGAGAAGGCCCACCCGGACGTCTCCAATCTGCTGCTGCAGATTCTCGAGGACGGCACCCTGACGGACGCCTACGGAAACTCGGTGGACTTCCGCAACACCCTGGTCTTGATGACCTCGAATCTCGGCAGCCAGCACGTGCTCCGAGGTGGGCGGATGGGCTTCGGGGAGAGCGATCCTCAGGCTGGTTTCCGCAAGGTGGAGGAAGAGATCTTGTCGGACCTGCGTCGCGCCTTCTCCCCCGAGTTCATCAACCGAATCGACGAGGTGATCGTGTTCAACCCGCTGGGGGCCGAAGAGCTTCGCGCCATCGTCGATATCCTGTTGGAGGACGTCAACAGCAATTTGGCGGAGCGGGACCTGCAGGTCGACGTCGAGGCCGCCGCTCGGGATTGGCTGCTGGAGCAGGCGGGAATCGATCCCTCCACCGGTGCCCGGCCGCTACGCCGCACGATTCAGCGACATATTCAGGACGCCGTGTCCGAAATACTCATCGCCCAACACGGCGAGCCCATCGAACGCATTCGAGTCACCGTGGAGGCAGGAGAGCTCTCCTTCGCCACCGAGACTCGGGAGGAGTTGGCCACCGAGGCGAGCCGCTAACGCGCTCGAAGTGGGCTTTCGCCCCGCTGCTCTCTGGTGCAGCGGGCGAAGGGGGGGATTTGTGGCGCCCGACTTGGGCGCGCTTCACCCCGCCCCTCGCTCACCTCGCAGGACGCCGAATTCGGTCTTCGCTCAGGCGGCCTCGCGCCGCGGGAGGAGCTTCTAGCTCATGACCTTCAGAAGCTATCGACGATTCTTCGTGCGCACCCTGGCGGTGCTCGCCCTTATGTGGCTCTTCCTACCAGTGATGGAGAGTGCTGGCGACCTGCAGGATTTTGAGGGCGCCACCATCGAGAGCGTGACCTTTGTGGGCAACACCCTGCTCGCCGAAGACACGCTGCTCTACTACCTCGGGCTGGATGTCGGGCTGCCTCTGGTGCAGCGGGACCTCAACTCCAACCTTCGCCAACTGTGGGACACGGAGTTAGTGGATGATGTTCGCATCGATGGCCGGGCGGCGCCCGGCGGCGGGGTTGCGCTAATTATCACGCTGACCGAGCGGCCGCGGATTCGCTCCCTGGAGTACGAGGGGCTGCGCCGGGTCAACGAATCGGATATCGACGAGAAGGTGGCGCTGGAGCGAATTCAGGTTTTCGAGGGCGATTCGGTGCGCCGCGGTGAGCTGCGTCGTCTCGAGAACGCCATCGAGGAGCTCTACCGCGAGAAGGGTTATCGCTTCGCCGACGCTACCGTCGACCTTATCGACAGCCCGCTGACCCCCAGTGAGAAGGACGTCATCTTCTCCATTGATGAGGGCAACCGGGTTCGCATCGAAGACATCAAATTCGAGGGCAACACGGTCTACGGCGATTGGCGCCTGCGCTTGGCGATGAACAAGACCAAGCAGACCAACGTCCTGTGGCGAACCATCAAGCGCGACATCTACAACCCGGCGAAGCTGCAAGAGGATCTCGATAGCGTTCGCGAGCTCTACACCAAGGAGGGCTACAAGAACGTCACCCTCGGTGAGCCGATCATCGAGGTCCGCGCGCTGCGGCCGCAGGCGGCCTCCGTCGAAGATCAGAATCGACGCATGTTCATCACCATCCCCATCGAGGAAGGGGAGCGGTGGAAGTTCGGCGAGGTCACCATTCAGGGTAACGAGCGCTACAGCGATCAGCAGCTGCTGCGGGCCTTCGAGATTCGCAACGGTGACTGGCTGCGCTCGCGCAAGATCGACGATGCCGTCACCGCCATCGACGACATCTACAAGAACACCGGCTTCATCAATGCCCGCATCGCTCCAGAGGTCGTCGAGCGAGACGAGCGCACCGCGGACATCGTCGTGCAGATCGATGAAGGGGACCAATATCGGGTTGGCCGCATCGACTTCGAAGGCAATGAGCGCACCATGGACAAGGTGCTACGCCGCGAGCTCCAGGTGCAGGAAGGCCGCCTCATCAGCCTGCGCGGGATTCAGAACAGCCTGCTGAAGATCAAGCAGCTGGGCTTCTTCGAGAGCGATATCGACGCGCCTGTGGACATCGTCAACGTCGATGAGGAAGACAAGACCATCGACCTGATCTTCAAGGGCACCGAAGCGGATCGAACGGAGCTTCAATTCGGCGGCGGCTGGAGCGAATTCGACGGCTTCTTCGCCCAGCTCGCCCTGCGCACCCAGAACTTCCTCGGCCGTGGTGAGACCCTCGGAGTGCAGTTCCAGCAGGGTAGCGTGCGCAACTACCTGGACCTCTCCTACTTCGTTCCGTGGTTCCTGGACAAGCCCCAGAGCATCGGCATCCGGGCCTTCAAGCGCGACGACGATTTTTCGCTGCTGACCTCGTCGAATCTGCAGCGCGAGAGTGAGGGCGGCTCGATCACCTATGGCCGCAACTTCGGTCTGTTCAATTCCGTAAGCATGACCTACACGCGGTCGGAGTTCTCGGATCAGACCTTCTTCAACGATATCGACGGCAATCCAGTGCAGGTGGACCTCAACTTCACCAGCTCGGCGCTTCGCCCGGTCTATGTCTACAACAGCGTCGATAGCCCCTTCGAGCCCACCCGGGGCACGAAGCTGCAGATCAGCACGGATTACGTTGGCGGCTTCCTCGGCGGCACTCAGAACTTCATTCGTCCCCGATTGCAGCTCACTCGCTATCAGCCGGTGACCCAGGGGCGGGTGAAGACGATCTTCGGCCTGAATGTCGAAGCGGGCTGGATCGAGCCCTTCGATGACTATCAGCTCAGCCGACTGGACCGTTTCTACCTCGGTGGCGAGAACAGCATCCGAGGCTTCCGATTCAACAACATCTGGGTTCGCAACGAGGACGGCTCCACCCGCTTCGATGACCTGAATATCCCCCTCGGCGGCGATAAATTCCTGCAGGTCAACCTCGAATACCACTTCCTCACCAACACCCCATTCCGCGTGCTACTCTTCGCCGACGCCGGTGCGGTGTTCGACGAAGATCAGAGCATTGATTTCGACCTCATGCGCTACACCGCAGGCGTGGAGGTGCGGGTGATGGTGCCCCTCTTCGGGGCTCCTCTCCGTTTCATCTACTCACAAAACCTTGATCCTTTGCCGGATGACCGATTCGAGAGTATCGACTTCTCCATCGGCGCCAGCTTCTAAGAGCTTGAAGGAGACTTCAGCATGTTCCATCGTTCCTCTCGTGTTCTCGTTCTTCCCCTCGCTTTGATCCTTGGCCTGGTGGTCGTCGCGCTGCCGGCGCAGGCCCAGGGGCAGAAGATCGGGGTGATCAACGTACAGAAGGTGATTGCCGAGAGCACCGCCGGTAAGGCGGCTCAGACCCAGATCGAAGCGATTCAACAGCAGAAGGCTCAGCAGCTAGAGGCTTTGGGCAAGGAAGCTCAGGACCTCCAGAAGCGGGTAGAAGAAGGCCGCCTCTCCCTGTCCCCGGACAAGCTCGAGGAGCTGCGGGAGCAGTACGAGGACAAGGTCATCGCCCTGCGTCGCGCTCAGGATGATGCCGGCCGCGACGTGCAGACCACCGGCGAGCGCCTGATGGGCGAGCTGGAAGGCGAGATCATGCCGGTAATCGAGGCGGTGGGGCAGGAGGGTGGCTATTCCGTGATCTTCAACAAGTTCGAGAGCGGTTTGGTCTACGCCAGCGACACCATCGACATCACGGATCAGGTCATCGCCCGACTCAACGCTGCCGGCGGCAGCGAGTAAGGCAGCGACGGAACCCGTCGTGGCTTCTCGCCTCGGGGAGCTGGTGGGCGCCCTGGCGGAGCGCTTGGAGGTAGCCCTGGAGGGCGACCCCGAGATGCTCATCGAGGCGGTCGCGCCTCTCGATTCCGCCGGTCCCCATCACCTCTCTTTCCTCAAGAGCGCTCGCCACCGTCGCGCGGCGGCGGCGAGCGCCGCCGGGGCGCTGATCGTTCCCCAGGACGCCGATGCTGAGGCGCTGGGAGGCAAGGATCGGCCTCTGCTGCGCACGCCGGAGCCCGCCGTCGCGTTGGCCTTCGCTCTTGAGCTGCTGCATCCGGCACCGCGATACGTTCCGGGCATCGATGCCCGGGCCGCCGTCGCGGAGGGGACGAATATCGCCCCCTCGGCCCACGTCGGTGCCTTGGCGGTGGTGGGTGCCGGAAGCAGTGTTGGGGCGAGGAGCGCGGTGTTGCCAACGGCGGTCATCGGCGCTGGCTGCATCCTCGGAGAAGGGGTGGTGGTCCACCCCCACGCGGTGTTGTACGATGGCGTCCGTCTTGGCGACGGGGTCATCGTTCATGCTGGCGCAGTGGTAGGAGCCGATGGTTTTGGCTATGCCACCGACCGGCGAGGACAACACCACAAGATTCCGCAGGTCGGCAGCGTCGTAGTGGAAGACGGGGTCGAGATCGGTGCCCTTTCAGCGGTCGATCGCGGTGCCTTCGAAGCTACGCGCATCGGCGCCGGAACCAAGGTGGACAACCTCGTGCAGGTCGGGCACAACGTCGATGTCGGCCGCCACTGTCTGCTCTGTGGACAGGCGGGGGTCGCGGGCTCCAGTCGTCTCGGTGATGGCGTCGTGCTGGCCGGCCAAGCCGGCGTGGTGGACCACGTGGAGATCGGTGATCGAACCTTGGTGGGCGCCGCCTCCGCCGTTTTGGGATCTCACCCTCAAGGTGGCCAGCGTCTCTCTGGTTATCCTGCCCGCAACCATGCTGAATGGCGGCGGGAAGTGGTTTCTGTTTCTCAGCTCACCGCTCTCAAGCGGCGCCTGAAGGCGGCAGAGCGGGCTCTCGAGGCGCTTTCGCCTCACCAGGACTCGAGTTCTTCTGCGAGCCTTTCTGATACGGAGGATGGATCGAAATGACTGATAACGCGACTTCCGAAGCGGCCGGAGATGATTACCTCTTCTCTGGCGACGGGCCGTGGGACGTGCGGTGGATTCGCAAGATCCTGCCTCATCGCTACCCCTTTTTGCTGGTCGACCGCGTCCTGGAGATCGAGCGCTCCAAGCGCATCGTCGCGGTCAAGAACGTCACCGTCAACGAGCCTTTCTTCAACGGTCACTTTCCCAACCATCCGGTGATGCCCGGCGTGCTCATCGTCGAGGGTATGGCTCAGGCCGGAGGCATTTTGCTGATGGCGAATTTCCGCGATCGGGAGAGCAAGCTGATTTACTTTATGGGAATCGATAAGGCCCGTTTCCGCCGGCCCATCGTTCCGGGAGATACGGTGCGCTTCGAGATCGACGTGCTGCGGCTGCGGGAGAGCTACGCAAAGATCGCGGCCAAAGCCATCGTCGATGGCGAGCTGGCGGCGGAGGCGACCCTGTCTTCTGGCATCGTCGATTCCACCGGTATTGAGATCTAGTCATGGCGAATATCCATCCCAGCGCCGTGGTGGACCCCGCTGCTGAGCTCGGCGAAGGCGTGGTGATCGGCCCCCACGCCGTGCTCGAAGGGGAAGTGGTTCTCGGAGCGGAGACCGTCGTGGGAGCCGGCGCTCAGCTGCGCGGGCCGATGGTCGTTGGGCGCAGCAATCGCATTCACGCCCACGCCACCCTCGGGTTTCCTCCTCAAGACCTCAAATACGACGGCGAGCCGACCCGACTGGAAGTCGGCGACGGCAACGTCTTTCGAGAGTTCGTCACCGTCCACAGCGGCACGGTCCACGGCGGTGGCGTGACCCGCATCGGTTCCGGTGGGCTGTTCATGGTGTATAGCCACATAGCTCACGACTGCGTGGTGGGGGACGCCGTGATCTTTGCCAACGGAGCGACCCTGGCGGGGCATGTAGAGGTCGGAGACCACGTCACCATTAGCGCCTTCTCCGCGGTGCACCAATTCTGCCGAGTGGGGCACCACGCCTACATCGGCGGCTATTCGGTGATCACCCAGGACGCCTTGCCCTACGTCAAGACCGTCGGCCAGAAGCCCGCCTACTATGGGGTCAACGCCATCGGGCTGCGGCGCAAGGGCTTCAATCGCGAAGCGATCCGACAGCTGCGGGCGGCCTTCAAGGTGTTGGTGGAATCGAAGCTTAATACCACCCAGGCCCTGGAGCGTCTCGAGGCGGAGCACGCCGGGGCCCCCAACGTCGATTACCTCATCGATTTCGTTCGCACCGCCAAGCGGGGCATCGTCAAGACTCTGCCGGGGCGCCGAGGAGCTCGGGGAGCGAGCCCTTCCGTACAGGGAGATCCGCTCCCGGATCCGGGTGAGACCGGCAGCGGGGGAGAAGGTTGATCATGAGCACCACACCGATGCGCACCGCGGTGATCGGCACCGGAGCCCTGGGCCGCCACCACGTGAGGATTCACGGCGAGCTTGCGGAAACGGAGCTGGTGGGGATCTACGACACCAATCAAGGGGTCGCCCAAGCCCTCGCCGACGAGCACGGCACCACCGTAGTGCCTTCCTTCGAAGCTCTGCTGGATGCCGGGCTCCAGGCGGCGGTGCTGGCGGTACCGACGGTGGAGCACGCGAAGATGGGGCTCCAGCTGCTGGACGCCGGAGTGCACGTGCTGGTGGAGAAGCCCATCGCGGCGACGGTGGACGAGGCGGAAGAGATGATCGCCGCCGCTGAGGCCAAGGGGCTGGTGCTGGCGGTGGGCCATGTGGAATTCCACAACCCGGCGGTGCAGGCGCTGCTGGAACAAGGTCTGAGTCCCCGCTTCTTGGAGACCCAGCGACTGGGCACCTTCTCCCCGCGCTCCCTGGACATCGACGTCATTCTGGACTTGATGATTCATGACCTGCAGATTCTTCATGCCCTCGACCCCTCGCCGGTGCGGGAAATCCGCGCCAGCGGGATCGAGGTGCTCTCCCATCGCATCGATATCGCCAACGCCCGGATCGAGCTGGAGAGCGGCTGCGTGGCGAACCTCACTGCGTCCCGAGTCTCGGCTCAGCGCAACCGCAAGCTTCGTGTTTTTGGCCCCCATCTCTACTGCTCCCTGGACTACCAGGAACAAAGCCTGAGGAGCGCAAGGGTAGTGCCCGCCGAGCCTCGCCCGGAGATCATCGTCGCGCCGGTGGAGGTGCCCTCCGCCGAGCCCCTGAAGGCGGAGAATCAAGCCTTCCTCGCCGCCTGCCGGGGGGAGCCAAGTCGCTACGTCGACGGCCGTTCCGGGCTGCGGGCGCTGCGCACCGCCCTCGCGGTAGTGGAGGCGATCTCGACCTGAGATGCAGCGAGGCGGGTTCCCTAGCGCCGGGTTTCCAGGCGCTGGTGGCCGCCCAGATCAGCGCGGGTCCCTACCGCGAAGCGCGGACCGCTATTTCATCGCTACTGACTTGATGTAACTTCCCAAAAGCTCTCGGTGGATGCCGCATCCGCCGCGACCCAATGAACCATCGGACCGGGTAGCCCCCGGTATTTGTTATCAGGAGTCGATCCAGATGTCAGAATCCGTACGCATCGGTGTTATCGGAGGTAGCGGCCTCTATGAGATGGACGGAATGGAGGTGGTGGAGGAGCGCCGCATTGAGACGCCCTTCGGTGATCCTTCCGACGCCCTCATCATCGGCCGAGTCGAGGGACAGGAAGTCGCCTTCCTGCCGCGCCACGGCCGCGGTCATCCGCTGCTGCCCTCGGAGCTCAACTTCCGCGCCAACATTTGGGCCCTGAAGTCCATCGGCGTCCAGTGGATCATCTCGGTGTCCGCGGTGGGCTCCCTGAAGCTGGAGTACGAGCCCAAGCACATCGTGGCGCCGACTCAGTTCTACGATCGCACCCGTCACCGCGTCGATACCTTCTTCGGCGATGGCCTGGTGGGGCACGTCTCCCTGGCGGATCCGGTGTGCCCGAAGCTGCAGCAGGTGCTGGTGGCCGGCGCCCGGGAAGCCGGCGCGACGGTGCACGACGGCGGTACCTACGTGAACATGGAGGGCCCGCTGTTCTCCACCCGTGCCGAGTCCAACGTCTACCGCGGCTGGGGCTTCGACATCATCGGCATGACCAATCTCCAGGAGGCGAAGCTCGCCCGAGAGGCGGAGATGTCCTACGCCACCCTGGCGATGGTCACCGACTACGACTGCTGGCATGAGGAAGACGTCAGCGGCCATGCGGTGATGGAGGTGATGGCGCAGAACGTCAAGACCGCCCAGACGGCTCTGCTGCACATCCTGCGCCGCGTGCCGGCGCAGGAGGACAGCCCCTACAAGGGAATCCTGGCCCACTCGCTGATCACCGACCCCGCTCTCGTGCCGGAGCAGACCTACAAGAACCTGGAGCTGATCATCGGCCCCTACATGAAGCGCCCCTCCTGAGTCGCGTCGTGGAATCGAAGACCGATCCGCCGACGATCCTCGTCACCAACGACGACGGCGTCTTCTCGGAAGGCATCAAGCTCCTGGCCGAGGCCCTCGAGGGCCTCGGTCGGGTGGTCGTGGTGGCTCCGGACCGGGAACAGAGTGCCTCCGGCCATTCCCTCACCTTGCACCGGCCGCTGCGCCTGCGCAAGATCCGAGACCACTGGTATTCCGTCGATGGAACTCCCACGGATTGCGTCAATATCGCCGTTCTGGGCCTGTTGAAGGACGAGGGAAAGCCGGATTTGGTGGTCTCCGGGATCAACTTCGGTCCCAACCTCGGAGATGACGTCACCTACTCCGGTACGGTATCGGCGACCTTCGAAGGCAGCCTGCTGAACATTCCCTCGGTGGCCTTCTCCCAGGAGATCAGCGAGGGTTTCTCCTTCGCCACCGGCGCGCGCTTTGCCCATGACTTTATCGAGGAGCTGCTGCGGGAGCCGGAGGATCTGCCCCAGGACCTGCTGCTCAACGTCAATCTGCCGGCGGGGCCGATTCAGGGGGTGAAGCTCACTCGCCTGGGACATCGGGTCTATCAGCAGAGCCTGGTGGAGAAGCTCGATCCGCGGGGGCGCAAGTACTACTGGATCGCTGGATCGCCGGTGTGGACCGAAGAGGAAGGCACCGATCATGCGGCGGTCTCCAGCGGGTATGTCAGCGTGACCCCCCTACACCTAGATCTCACCGACTACCGAGGGCTGGAATCCTATTCCGGGCTGGAAGGTCGGTTGACGAGCCGCTATCCCGCTGAAGGGCCCGCTGAAGGGCCCGCTGAACAACCCGACGGAGACGAGGGCTGAGGAGCGCATTCCGCGAGCCTTCGCGGTGCGTTCAGCAACAGCCCCCGGGAGACCTTCATCGTGGCATCTCCTTCTGGCTCTTCCTCCGATCCCCATCAGCTACGCCGTGGCAGCATGGTCAAGCAGCTGGAGCGCAAGGGGATCCGAGATCGACGGGTGCTGGAGGCGATGCGTCGGGTCCCCCGCCATCTCTTCGTCGATGAGGACCACCAGGGGGATGCCTACAGCACCCACCGCTCCCTGCCTATCGGCGATACCGCTCAAACCCTCTCTCAGCCCTGGACCGTCGCCCGCACCACCGAGCTTCTGCAGCTGGAGCCTCACCACAAGGTCCTGGAAATCGGCACCGGGAGCGGGTACCACACCGCTGTGCTGGCCCTGCTCGCCCGCTGGGTCTACAGTCTGGAGCGCATCGTCGCTCTATCCAGGGCGGCCCGTGCTCGCGTTCGCCAGCTCGGCGTAGGTAACGTCAAGATTCAGACCTTCGACGGCACTGTCGGCTGGGCCGACGTCGCGCCCTTCGACCGCATCCTGGTCACCGCTGGAGCGCCCCAGGCGCCCCAGCCGCTGCTGGACCAGCTGGCGGAATCGGGGCGCTTCGTTCTGCCGGAGGGAGATCGTCGTCGTCAGCGGCTGGTGGTCTACCAGCGCCGCGGCGGCTCGCTGCACCGAGAGGTGCTGGACGAGGCCGCCTTCGTTCCCCTGATTGGTCGCCACGGCTGGGCCGATTCCTGACCTATACCCCTTTCCCTTTCTCCATCGCGCCACGTACCGTGGCCTCTTCTTTCTCTCCGCCGGGAGGAGCTAGTCACCATGGAAGACCTAAAGCAATATATCCGCGAGGTGCCGGACTATCCGAAGCCGGGCATCCTGTTCTACGACATCACCACTCTGTTGGCCGACCCCAAGGCGTTGCGCATGACCTGCGACCGCTTCGTCTGGCTCTTCCACGAGAGCAAGATCGACAAGGTGGTCGGCATGGAGTCCCGAGGCTTCCTCTTCGGGCCGATCGTCGCCTATGACCTCAACGCCGGTTTTGTGCCGGTGCGCAAGCCCAACAAGCTGCCTTCCGAGACCATCTCCCAGAGCTACGATCTGGAGTACGGCACCGACACCCTAGAGATCCACAAGGACGCCATCAAGCCGGGGGAGCGGGTGCTCATCGCCGATGATCTGATCGCCACCGGCGGTACCGCTCTGGCCACGGCAAAGCTGGTCGAGAAGCTCGGCGGCGTGGTGGCCGGCTTCGGCTTTGTCATCGAGCTGGACTTCCTCGACGGGCGCAAGAAGCTCGAGGGCTACAGCGTCGAGAGCCTGATTCGCTATTGATTCGCTAGTGATCCCCTATGAGGCGCCCCTCGCCTCGAGGTGCGGGATCCAGAGGGCCTCTTCGGGATCTCCCCGGAGAGGTCATCGAGGGCGTTCCCGGGCGCCATTCGGCGGGGTATAATCTCCCCTTCGGCCTGCCCCAGGCCCCGCATTCCAGTCGATGCAATGCTTCCGCATTCTTGCGTCGATGCGGGGATCCATTTGGCGGCGAGATCCGAAGAACGGTGCCGGAACACACCGGACCGAAGAATTCTGCGGCTGTAGCTCAGGTGGATAGAGCAGGGGTTTCCTAAACCCAAGGTCGGGGGTTCAAATCCCTCCAGCCGTACCAATCTCCCTCACGCTTTGGGAGATGATGAACAGCATGAGCGCCGAAGAATCATCTCGCACCGGAAAGCGACGAGGTGATGCGCCGCGCATTGGCGGCGATGCTGAAGGCGCTGGTTCTGAGCACCTTGGTTTTGAACGCCCCCGTCTTGAGCAGACCATTTCTGGGCACGCCAGATCTGAGCAAGATAGCCTGGAGCGGGCCCGGGAGCTGATCCTCCAGCACGGGGTGAATACCACCTCGTACCAAATCCTCAACCCCGGGATCCAGCGCTGGTTCTCCCCTCGCCGCAACGCGGTGGTGGGCTATGTCGAGGGGGGCGGCCACCGGGTAGTGGCCGGGGAGCCGGTCTCTGCGGAAGAGGACGTGGAGTCGGTGGTGGACGCCTTCGAATCCGATTCGGCGGCGGCGGGGTGTCCAGTGGTGTATTTCGCCGCTGAGCGTCGGCTGGCTCGGGCCCTGGCCTCCCGTGGCCCCTGGGATCGCCTCTACCTCGGCGCGCAGCCGGTGTGGAGGCCCCAGCACTGGCCGCAGATCCTGGCCTCCAAGGCCTCGCTGCGAGCTCAGCTCCACCGCGCCCTGAATAAGGGCGTGGAGGTTCACCGCTGGTCGGCGCAGCGGGCGGCGGGGGAACCTCAGCTCTCCCGCTGCCTCGATGAATGGCTGTCCACTCGAGGGTTGCCGCCCCTGCACTTTCTGGTCGAGCCCCAAACCCTGGGCCGGCTTTTCGACCGCCAGCTCTTCGTCGCCCAGCAGCGGGGGCAGGTCGTCGGCTTTCTGGTGCTCTCGCCGATTCCGCGGCGCAACGGATGGCTGGTGGAGCAGAACATTCGCGGAGCCGGAGCGCCCAACGGCACCACCGAGCTGCTCCTCGACGGGGCGATGACGGCGGCGGCGGAAACCGGCTCGAATTTCGTCACCCTGGGGCTTTGTCCCCTCAGCCGCCGAGCGACTCCCAGCGAGGGAGATGGCGCCTGGGGGCGGCGGGAGGAGCGGCTCTGGCTTCGGGGGCTCTTGGCGTGGGTTCGTGCCCACGGCCGGCGCTTCTATAACTTCGACGGCCTCGACGCCTACAAAGCGAAGTTTCTCCCCGAGCATTGGGAGCCCATCTACGCCATCACCTCCGAGCGCAAGGTCGGCATCAGCACCCTCTACGCCATCGCCGCCGCCTTCGGCTCCACGTCCCCTCCCGTGCTCCTTGCCCGTGCTCTGGGTCGAGCGGTGAAGCAGGAAGCACGGTGGTTGAGACAGCGCTGGGGCGGCTAGGCTTGAAGGAGGTGATCTCGAGGGAGTTGGCCTCGGCGGATGCGGCGCTGGCGGAGGCTGGATCGGGGCCGAGAAACTTCAGTCCTCAGATCTTCTTCGGGAGCGCACGCCGCGATGGGACTCTCGAAGGTATAGATAGGTGGGAAACGCCATAGACAGTCCGATCAATGGCGCCGCGGGTAGCACAAACCACCAACCGCGCAGTCCAATCGATTTTGCATCGCGCACCACAAAAATCCAGAACACGACGCAAGAGATAAAGAAGTCGGTCGCCAGGCCACTCGAAGCACCGTTTGCATAGAGTGCCGTCAGGATCGTTTGAGGGTATACGCCGTTCTCAACCAAGAAGGGGAAGAAGGTCCACCAGGGGAGAATAGCGCCGACGCAAGCTGCAAGTAGGTAGACAGTCTTCACGAGAGTAGCTTCCGAATGGCCTCAACGGTCCGAAATCTGATGACGGCAGATGCCTGGAGCCAGTGCGCTGAGCCAATGCGTTGAGCGGCCTTACGCCAGCCAGCGCCGGGCCACGAGCACGGCGATCGTCCACAGCACCAGGGAGAGGGCGATGGCGGCGACGGGATGGAGGCGCCGCAGCATCCAGACCAGGCTGCCGAGGAGCACGACGAGAGCCGCCGTTCCGGCCCACATCCCCGGCATCGCCGCCTGGATCCCTCGAGCGCCCGCTTCGCGATACAGAATCAGGAAGGCCACCGTGGTCTTCACCGGGAGCATGGCGATGATGCCGGTCCAGTAGAAGCGCTCCACATTGGCCAGCGCCTTGACGCCGACGGCGGTGGAGCCGGTGACGACGAAGAGCAGAAGATAGTCGAGCCAGGGGGGCATGGCGGTGATCTTAGCCTCGAAGAGAAGGGAAGTGGAGGACGGATGCCTGAGCGGGGGGCACGGGATCAGTCGTTGGCTCTGAAGGAAATCCCTTGAATCCCCATATGCTACCGTGGGGTCAAAATGAATTAGATCTAATCCTGACCCTGATTCGAGTTGTTAGGGGAAGGGGTCGAGCCACGACGCTGGCTGTTCGCGGGCCGGCGAGTCTCGAGGTGGGTGAACCCAAATTGGTGCGGGAGCTTAACTTCTGGTGCCTCTGTAGCTGGTGAACTCTCCCTCCTCGGGGTGCATCACGATGACGAAGAGAGGAGATCCAGTATGCCGCAGATCCCAGCCGAAATCGGGGGAGTGGTGATGGAATTCAATGATGGAGTCAACCGGCAGGTGACTCAGGAGCTATTCGATGCGCTGAACGCTACGATCCGGCGCGATGCTGTCGAAGGCCATGAAATTCAGCGCCTCTTCGTGTCTTCCGCTGCGGACAGGCATCAATGCCCTAGCCGGCACGTCACGGGGAACGCAGTGGATATCTCCCGCATCAACGGCAAGAAGATGTCTGTGCACTACAGCTCCGATGCCGAGGTGAAGGCAATTGTCGACGGTCTCCAGACGGCCTTTGAGGCGGCCCCCAACCGTCGCGAGAACTTTGGCCCCAGTATTCGCCTCAAGTTAGGTCAGCCCTTCACTATCGGTGGACACAACGATCATTTCCACTGGTCCGTCAACGGCGACCATTCGGCATGCACTCCCTCCGTCCTCGAACGGGTGATGGGCTGGGTTGCTCCTGGCCCACCACCGGTGCTGGAGGAATACGAGGAGATCTGTACGACCTGATCCGCTCCTTCGACGCTGGCGTGCTGATGCGCTGGCGTGCTGATGCGCTGGCGTGCTGGCTGGCTGAGGTACCGGGGCGCTGAATGAGGGACCGTCGGCGAGAGGCGTTAGAGCACGCTCTCGCCGGGGGCCACGATGGAGTCGATGCGCGCAGCGTCTTCGTCGGTGATCTCGTGGTCTAGGGCCGCGATACAGCTCTCCAGCTGCTCCATGGTGCGGGGGCCGATGATGGTGGAGGTCACCGCCGGATGGCGCAGGGTCCAGCCGAGGGCGAGCTCGGCGAGGGGAGCGCCCTTCTCCTCAGACCAGCCGAGGAGTGAGTCCACGGCGTCGAGGCGGCGCTCGAAGCGGGGGTCTTCGAGATCCTTGACCCAATTCTGGGCGCGGGGAGTTTCCGGCAGATTGCCGCCGCGGCGGTATTTGCCGGTGAGCCAGCCGCCCTCCAGCGGGCTCCACACCAGGTTGCCGATGCCGTGCTCCAGGCACATCGGGAAGTGCTCCAGCTCCATGGTGCGGCGCAGGATGCTGTAGGGGGGCTGGAGGCTCACCCAGCTCTCCCAGCCGTTCTCGGCGCACAGCCATAGGGTCTCGACGATCTGCCAGGCGGCGTAGCGGGCCTGACCGCCGACCTCGTGGTGGTTGGTGGAGCAGCCGATGTAGCGCACCTTGCCGTCCCGCACCAGGGCGTCGAGGGCGGCCATGGTCTCTTCCCAAGGGGTCTCGGGATCCGGGCGGTGGATCTGATAGAGGTCGATGACGTCGGTGTCCAGGCGCCGCAGGCTGTGCTCCACCTGCTCCTGGATCGCCTTGCGGGAAAGACCCCGCTGGTTCGGCCCTTCGCCCATGGGGAAGTAGACCTTGGTTGCCAGGACCGCCTCTTCGCGGCGTCCCTTGAGGGCCTTGCCGACGATCTCTTCCGACTCCCCCTGGGAGTAGAGGTTCGCCGTATCGATGAAGTTCACCCCGGAGTCCAGGGCGCGGTGAATGATGCGAATGCAGTCGTCGTGGTCGGTGTTGCCCCACGCACCGAACATCATGGTGCCGAGGCAGAGGGGAGAGACGCGGACGCCGGCGGCGCCCAGAGAGCGATATTCCATGGGAATGAGATCCTCGAGTTAAGGCAGAGCCGTTGGCAAGTGGTGGAGAGCTCGTTGAGAACGGTTCGTTGGAGTAGGCGGGTCTTAGAAGGAAACGCAGCGTTGGAGAATCAGCCGCCGGCGGGCATGAAGAGGGTGTAGACCAGCAGGCCCGCGGTCAGCACCAGGGTGAGGATGCCCAGCAGGGAGAGGGCGATGATGCCGCGCCCGGGGCGCAGCTCCGGGTCGTCGATGCCTCGGGTTACCGCCCACAGGTTGAGGGAGTAGTAGAAGGGAGAGAGCAGCAGGCCGGCGGCGCCGACGATCTTGATCACGTAGGGCGGGTCGGGAACGCTGGCCAAGAGCACCATGCCGGCGACGGTCACCACCAGCAGGAAGGTCCAGTAGAGGCGCTCCGAGCCTTTCTCGGTGGATTGGGAGCCCTGCTCGGCGGACTGTGAGCTCTGCCCGGTTGGCGCCTGGCCGTCGCCGGACGGCGTCGAAGGAGCGCTCCCTCGTCTCAAGACCTGCAGCGTGGCGACGAAGGTGCGGGGGAAGCCGTCCATGGAGGCGTAGACGGTGGAGAGCAGGGCGAAGAAGGCCATCACCAGGAAGACCGGCTCCATCCACGGACCCAGCACCGAGGTGTAAATCTTGGAGAGGGTGACGGCCACTTCCGGCCCCTCGGGAATCAAACCCCGCGGAGCCAGCAGAGCGGCGCCGAGACAGGTGAAGGCGACCGCCAGGAGAGCGGAGAAGCCGTAGCCGACCCGCAGGTCGGCGAGGCCTTCCGAAAGCAGCGCGCGGCGCTCCGAGAGGCTGCGAGGAGCGCTACCGGGCCGGAATCTGCCGTGCTCCAGCGCCCACAGGCTCTGCCAAATGGAGACGGCGATGGAGGTGGGCATATAGCCGAGGATCGCCGCCACCAGGATCAGGGATCCCGCCGGCAGATCCGGCACCACGAAGCGCGGCACCTCGGCGAGGGGCGGCGCCGCCGCGGCGAAGGCCACCAGGGTGCCGGCGGCGAGCAGAGCCATCAACCCGAGGTTCACCCAGCGCAGGCCGCCGTAGCGCCCCCAGGCCAACAGAGCGAGCACCAGCAGCGCCAGCACCCCGCTCCACGCCGGCAGCGAGAGGACTCCGATGGTGACCACCAGGAAGCTGGCGGTGAGGCCGAGGAGCGCGGCGAGCACTCCCGCCGCCTGGAGGGTCATGTCCGCCAGGCCCATCCACAGCGCCCAATGGCGCGGGCCGGGAGCCCGGGCGTAGGCCTCGAGCAGGGATTCGCCCCGCGCCGCGACGTAGCGCGGGGCGAAGGCGAAGGCCGGATACTTGAGCACGTGGACCAGGAGCACCAGCCACACCAGCCGGTACTCGAAGCGCGCGCCCGCCTCCGGGCTCATCAGGATGTGGCTGGCTCCCACCGAGGTCGCGGCGAGAAGAATGCCGGGCCCGAGGGAGCGCAGCCAGTGCCGCCGAGGCTTCCCGCGAGTCGCGGGGAGATCACTCACGGGGAGGCGAGGGAATCCAGCATCTGCTGCGCGTCAGCGCCTTCGGAGGAGGTCGGCGCCAGCTCAACCACTCGCTGCAGGTGAACCTTGGCGCGGTCTCCCTGATCACGGTTGAGCAGCACCAGGCCCAAGAAGTAATGAGCGCGGGCGCTGTTGGGATCGAGAGAGACCAGCTTCTCCAGAGCCCCCTGGGCCTGCTCTAGCTCGCCGCGCTTGAACAGCTCCTCGGCACCGATGAGGGAGTCCGCCACGGCGGATTCCGGAGCGACGGCGGCATAGTCGTCGAAGGCCGCGTCTCGCTCCTCGATGAAGGCGGAGTCCTCGGTGCTGGCGATCTCCAGGGCGAGGAAGAGCAGGCGGTGGCTGCGGGGCTGATCCGGGTTGGCTTCCTTCGCTTTGCGCACGTAGGGCAGAGCCTCCTTGCCGAGGCCGTTGGCCAGCAGGCGCTCCGCCGTGGCGATGTGCGCCTGGACCAGATCCGGATCGAGGTCCGCGGCCCACTGGAAGAAGGACAGCGCCCGGTTCTCCTCGCCGCTGCGGGCGGCGGTGGCGCCGGCGTTGAACACCATGATCGCAGCGTCCTTGGTCTCACCGACGGATTGCATCGCCTCGATGCCGCGCTGGAAGCGCTCGCCGTTCTCCTGCGCTAGCCCCACTTCGGCCACGATGCGAGCGGCGGTGGAGCGCACCTGAGCTCGCAGCTCGGCGAGCTGAGCGGCCTGGCCAGCGGGGCCGTCTTCCAGGGGCTCCTGTTCCGCTGAATTCGTTTCCAGCAGGCCTTCGGCGACCTCGCCGGCGCGCTCCAGATTGCCCGCCGCGGAGCTCACCTGAGCCAGGGCGAGGCCGATCTCGCTGCGGTCCGGGGTCAGCTCGTAGGCCGCTTCCAGGTGCTCCAAGGCGGCCTCCGGATTGCCGCCGTTGAAGGTGTCGGCACCCTTGTTATACAGCTCCGTCGCGCGACGGTTACGGGAGGCCTCGCCGGTGGGCGCCGTGAGGGTCACGGTATAACCCCGAGTCTCTCCCTTCACCATCTCCAGCGAGAGCAGAGTCGGGTCGAGGCCCTCGGCGGTGAAGCGCCACACGTAGTCGCGGCCTGGATCCTTGAACTTCACGCGGAAGCGACCCTTAGAGTCGGTCTTGGTCTCCTCGCGAAAATCATCGAGATCTGGGGAGGTCACCAACACCACGGCGCCTTTGACCGGCTCATTGGCCTCGTTGACGACGATCCCCTCGACGATAGCTTCGTCATCGCCGCGGGCTAGCGCGGAGCCCGGGAGGACGAGAAGCAGCGTGAGGCAGAGAAGGCCGAGGGTAAGGCCGGTAAGGGCAGGCCAGGCAGAGAGAGAGCGGTGCCAGGGGCGCGCTGAGTGCATGAGGGAAATCTCCAGGAGAAGCAGGCGGGAAGTAGACGGTGGGAAAGAAGCCCGGGGGCCCTGTACCGGGGCTTGATACCGCGGGTCGCGAAGATTCTAGTACACCCGCGCTATCCTGCCCTTCCAGAGCCTCGCGGCGGTGCCGTCTGGGCCCCTCGGCGGCGCGGAGGTGGCCTTGAGAAGGGGCGGGCTCGAGGAGGGGCGCGATCTGCCTCCGTCCACCGGATCTCGTCGGGCGTGTCCCTCTGCCGGGGGGGAGGCGCACGAAGTTGATGGGCGCGCTTCGCCACCGCTGGCGAACCGGTCGAGCGCAATCTTTGGCGGAGCGAACATTTTTCTTGGGATGATTTTGAAGGAGAATCGATGCTGACTTTGGGATTGAACGGTGGCTTCTTTCGCCCCTTCGAGGACGGCACGGCGCATCAGCCGAAAACGACTTATCACGACTCCGCCGCGGTGCTGCTGCGGGACGGGGAGATCATTTCGGCGGTAGAGCAGGAGCGCATCGACCGAATCAAGCACTCCAATAAGATCCCGCTGGAGGCGGCAGCGTTCTGCCTTCAGCAGGCTGGAGTCAGCCTCGGGGACGTCGATCGGGTGGCCTTCTACTCCCTCGAGCCGATCATCGACGGCTTGCTGCACAACATAGAGATCACCCGCAGCCTCGACGCCGAGAGCTTCCAGGCCCACGGCACGGTGCGAGAGCTGCTGCGCCACGGCCTGGAGCAGGCCTGTGGCGGCAGCCTGCCGGCGGAGGGTGTGCGCTTCGTCCATCACCACCTGGCCCACGCGGTTTCCGCTTACCTACCGTCGGGCTTCGAAGATGCTCTGGTGATGACCATCGACGGGCAGGGGGACGGAGAATCCGGTCGGGTGATGACCGCTAGGGGAGGTCAGCTGGAGCTGCTCAAGACCTATCCGGTGAGCAAGTCCCTGGGCGATGCCTATTGCCGCGCTATTCGCCTGCTGGGCTTCCAGCAATTCGACGAATACAAGGTCATGGGCCTCGCTCCCTACGGTGATCCGAAGCGTTTCCGAGAGGACTTCCGGCGCATCTACACCCTGCAGCCGGACGGCGACTACATCCTCCACCAGGATCAATTCGCCCACCTCGCCACCCTGGTGCCGCGGCGCACCAAGAAGGATCCCTTCACTCAGGACCATCAGGATTTCTCCGCGGCGCTGCAAGAGACGCTAGAGATCATCGTCTTCTACCTGCTCAAGAGCTGGCGCCAGAAGACCGGCTTCGATCACCTCTGCCTCGCCGGCGGCGTCGCCCACAACAGCACGATGAACGGCCGAGTGCTGGCCAGCGGTCTGTTCCAGCGTATGTTCGTGCAGCCCGCCAGCCACGACGCCGGCTGCGCCTACGGCGCCGCCCTGGCGGCGTGGTCGGAGGCGGTGCAGGAGCAGGGGGACCGGCCGATTCAGCTCCAGCGCATGCGCCGGGTGGACTACGGCCCGGACATCGGCGACGACGCTACGGTGCGCCAGCAGCTGGAGCGCTGGAGCGATCTCGTTGAGGTGGAGCCGGTGGAGGATCCCTGCACCGCCGCGGCCGAGTGGCTGGCGGACGGCAAGGTTCTCGGCTGGGTGCAGGGGCGCAGCGAGTTCGGCCCCCGGGCCCTCGGCTATCGCAGCATCGTGGCGGATCCGCGACCGGCGGAAAACAAGAGCATCATCAACGCCATGATCAAGAAGCGGGAGGGCTTCCGTCCCTTCGCCCCTTCGGTGATGGTGGAGCACGCCGAGGAATACTTCGACTGCAGCGGGGTGCCGCAAGACCTGGACTTCATGGTCTTCGTAGTGCCGGTGCGGGAAGCCTGGCGGGAAACCCTCGGAGCGATCACCCACGTCAACGGCACCGCCCGGATCCAGACGGTGGATCGGGAGGTCAACGATCGCTACTGGCGCCTGATCTCCGCCTTCCGGGAGCGCACCGGCATCGGCCTGATCCTCAACACCTCCTTCAACAACAACGCCGAGCCCATCGTCAACAGCGTCGACGACTCGGTGACCTGCTTCCTCACCACCGATCTCCACGGCCTGGTGGCGGGATCCTGCGTGGTGCGCAAGAAGGCTCCCTCAGATCAGCGCTACGACGATCTGCGGGTCAGCGTGCCGGCCCACGTGCAGGCGGCGACGGTGAGCCGCGCCCGGGAAGATGGCGTCCGGGAGACCCGCTGCGAGATTCGCAAGACCTCCGAGGCCTCCTTCCAGCACGCCATCTCCGACGCCGCCTACCGTCTGCTCAGCGAGGCCGATGGCGCCCGCACTGTCGGGGAGCTGCTGAGCTCCGCGGTGGGGGAGAGCGAATCGGCGCGAGGTGAGCTGCTGGCGGAGCTGATCGATCTCTGGGGTCGGCGCCTGGTAGCCCTGACTCCGGCCTGAGATCGAGGCCGGCGAGCCCTCGGCGCCCTCCCCAAGGGAGCCTGCAATGGCGGTATCTCTCGGCCCCTTGAGGGGGGCGGATCTTTCGATGTATAGTTACATCTCTATCAGTTGCCGCCATCCCCCCTGCGGCCTTCGCCGGCCGGATCTCCGCTCCCGTTGACGGGCCTCCCCCGGAGATCCTCCGTGCTCTCGTTTGCCCCCCGGCAACGAAACCCGAGGAGACCTCCATCATGGCTCGCCGCACCCGGCTGGCGCTCTCGCCGGCTCGACCGATCCTCGCCCGCCCGCTTCTATTCGTCCTCCGCAACTCTGCGCTGATCGCCCTCCTGGCTTTCGGCTTGTCGCTCTTGGGAGCCCCGCCGCTGGCGGCCCAGATCAGCGGGGGAGCCTTTCCCAACGTCTCCCAGACTCCCGGTGACCTGCTCTCCGGCCTCAACGCGCCGCAGCAGGGGCGCACGGCGATCATCGCGTACCACAACGGGGTGCTCTTCACCGTTCCGGAGCTGCCCAGCAGCGCGCCGAATTCGGACTTCCTGGTGCGCACCTGGGATCTGAGCAATCTCGCGAACCCGGTGGAGACCGGGCAGCACGGCGTCTCTCCGATGCCGATCAACGCCCACGGCTACTTCAAGAGCGGGGACTATCTGGTGCTCGGCTCCAACTGGCCGCCGGAGGCGCCGTGGTCTTTCCGCGCCACCAGTCCGGAGACGGTGGAGCGCACCACCTTCCCGGATCATTGGGGCGCCGGGGTGCGGGGCCAGCTCTTCCAGCCCTGGTTCGCCGGGCAGACCTATTGGAGCTACGGCGCCGTCGGCGGTAACGCCACTCTGGAGCTGCGGGGTGTGGAGCTCGCCAGCTGGGATCACCTCGGCCTCACCGGCGTGGTGGGCCATCCCTTCCTCCTCGGCGACCTGCTGATCTTCGCCTCCGACCAAAGTCGCACCGGCGTCGCCACCTACGATGTCTCCGACCCCACCAACCCGGTGCTGCTGGATGTTCTCTCCACCGGTGGTGCCGGCGGCTACTGGCCGGAGATCTGGGGCGGCGACGGCAAGCTCTACCTGGTCTTTCCCTATCGCACCGGCGGTAACGGCTTTCGGGTGGTGGACGCCACGGATCCTTCGGACCTGAAATTCGTCATCGACCGCCCGCTGCCCGGCACCTCGGCGATGTACGCCCAATTCCAGGACGAATACGCCTTCATCGGCGACCACAAGATCGACATGCGCAGCCTGGAGTCGGTGCTCTTCCTCGACGGCGCCAACGTTACCCGCACCAATGACGGCGGTACCGGCGTCGACACCAGCCAATTCGCCCTGCCGCTGGGCAACCTGCTGATCACCGGCGGCATCGGCGACGATCAGGGGATGGCGATCTGGGCCCACCAGGCGGCGCCGGATACCCGCGGGCCCTCCGTCGGCTTCCACATTCCCCAGGCGGGGCGCACCAACTATCCGGTGGGGGCGCCCATCAGCCTGCTGATCCACGAGACGCTGGAGACCAGCACGCTGGTCAACGGCACTACCTTCATCGTCCGGCCCCTCGGCGGCGCCGCCGTCGCCGGGCGCATCACCTATTCCTTCGACGATGTGCTGACCTTTACTCCGGACCAGCCGCTGCAGCAGAACACTACCTACGAGGTAGTGCTGCCCGCCGGCGGCATCGAAGACGCCGCCGGCAACGGCATGGTGGGCTATTCCTTCACTTTTTCCACCGGCTCCATGGTGGGCGGCAACCAGGCGCCGGAGGTGCAGAGCTTCACCGCCTCCGCCTATCCCGCGGCCCCTGGGGCCTCGGTGACCTTGAGCGCCAGCGCCGTCGATCCGGACGTCGAGGCGGTGGAGTATCGCTTCGACTTCGGCGACGGCTCCCCGCGCACCGCCTGGTCCTCCACCGGCTCCACCAGCCACAGCTGGGCGGACGCCGGGCATTATCGGGCGACGGTGCAGGCCCGGGACGCCGCCGGCGCCATCGCCACGGCGCAGACCACGGTGACGGTGCTCTCGGCCCCCGCCGGTCCTTTCCCCAGCGCCGGGGGATCCCTCGTTTGCGACGACGGTAGTCGCCGCCTGTGGACCGCCAACCCCGACAACGACAGCATCACCAGCTTCGACCTCGACAGCCTGGCGAAGCTGGCGGAAGTACCGGTGTGCGACGACCCCCGGGCCCTGGGTCGCAGCGCCCTCGGCGAGATCTGGGTGGCCTGCCGGGATGACGACCGAGTTCAGGTTCTGGACTCCGGCGGCACCCTGGTAGACGAGGTGCAGATGGCCTACGGCGCCGGTCCCGCGGGGCTGGCGGTCTCTCCGGACGGCCAGTGGATCTACGTCGCCCTGGAGGGCAGCGGTTCCCTGGCTCGCTTCAACGCCGGGACCCGAGCCGCCGCCGGCGAGCTGCTCCTGGGCCCTAGCCCCCGGGCGGTGGCGGTCTCGGCGGACGGCAGCCGGGTGTACGTCACCCGCTTCCTGTCGCCGAAGCATCACGGAGAGGTGTGGGAGGTCGACACCGGCACCCTGACCCTGGCGCGAAAGCTGGAGATCCCCAAATTCGGCGGCGAGGCCCACCGCGACGGCACCGCCGAAGGCCGCGGCGTCGCCAACTACCTCACCTCCGTGGCCCTGAGCCCCGACGGCGCCCGGCTGTGGGTCACCGCCAACAAGCCGAATTTCGAGCGCGGCCTGACCTTCTTCCACGATCTCGACACCGACAACACGGTGCGCAATCTGCTGGTGGGCATCGGCATCAGCAGCGGAGAGGTGGAGATCTCCATCGATCTCGATAACAGTGATTCCGCCTCGGCGCTGGCCTTCTCACCCCTCGGGGATTATCTCTTCGTCACCCTCCAGGGCAGCGACGAGGTGGTGGTCGTCGACGCCCTGGCGGTGGACGAGGTCAGCGGCTTCGGCTCGGTGGTCACCCGCCTCGCCACCGGCTCTGCGCCCCAGGGCATCTGCGTCGATCCCACCACCCAGCGCACCCTGGTGAAGGACTTCCTGAGCCGCAGCGTCACCTCCCTGGAAACCCAGGCCCTCTTTACCACCGGGGGCAAGACGGTGCCTTCCGCCAGCCATAGCGCGGTGAGCAGCGAGACCCTGGCCGCCGCGGTGCTCAACGGCAAGCGGATCTTCTACCACGCCTCCGACCCGCGCATGAGCGCCGAGGGCTACCTCTCCTGCGCCACCTGTCACCTCGACGGCGCCCACGACGGCCGGGTGTGGGACTTCACCGGCCGGGGGGAAGGGCTGCGCAATACCACCACTCTGCTGGGCCGAGGCGGCATCGCCCAGGGCAACGTCCACTGGACCGCGAACTTCGACGAGATCCAGGATTTCGAGAACGACATCCGCGGGCCCTTCGGCGGCTCCGGCTTCCTCGACGACGGCGATTTCGCCGTTACCGAGGCGCCCCTGGGCCCGGCGAAGGCCGGCCTCAACCAGGACCTCGACGACCTCGCCCTCTACGTCGCCTCGCTGAACCGCGCCTCGCTGCCGCGCTCCCCCCACCGCAACCCTGACGGTAGCCTCACCAACGCCGCCCTCGCCGGCCGCAGCCTGTTCCGCAGCCTCGGCTGCCACCGCTGCCACGCCGGGGAGCAGTTCACCGATTCGGCCCTCGGGCCGACTCCCAAGCTCCACGACGTCGGCACCCTGCGCAGCACCTCCGGCTCCCGCCTCGGCGGGGCCCTCCAGGGCATCGATACTCCCAGCCTCTTAGGGCTGTGGAACGGCGCGCCCTTCCTCCACGACGGCTCTGCCGCCACCCTGGAGGAAGTCTTCCAGGTGGCCGGCGGAACTCTCTACCTGGCGGAAGACGGCACCCCCTCCGGCGGCGGCAACACCGTGGCCCAATGGGTGGAGCTCAACAACGACGACACCGTGCGTGGCCGCGCCTACGTCGAGCTCCAGGGAATCGGCGCTCAGCTGACCTTGAACAACCTCGAGGGGGGAGACGGCGGCCTCGGGGCCCTGGAGCTGCGCTACAGCAACGCCGGTTTCCATCCCCTGGAGGTGATCGTCAACGGCTTCTCTCAGATCGTTCAGCTGCCGGACGCCGGCAACGACCCCACCTGGCGCCACACCAACTGGAACACCGTTCGGGTAGAGGACGTCCAGCTCCAGGCCGGCGCCACCAACACCGTCGAGCTGGTCTCCACCATCAGCTGGCCCAACGCCACCATCGACGACGTTATCGTCACTCCGCCGCGACTACGAAACCTCGCCGACCCCCATCGTCGCGCCCTCGCCCTGAGCCCCCAGGAGTTCAGCGAGCTCCTGGCCTACCTGCGCCAGCTGGACGGCACTCCCGAAGCCAACCCCGATCCGCGCCTCTTCTCCGGCGGCTTCGAGAGCGGCGGCACCGGAGAGTGGAGCCGAGTGGTGGGAGGAGGGTAGCGCTGCCCTGTCGGCGCAGACGCTACCCAGCCTCGCCGCCGCGAGCCCCATCTTCTTTCTCTAGCTCATGGCTTCGCTAGCCTCGACTCAGCGCTTGTGCTCGGGGCTCATGAAGCCCGTGTGGCAGCCGGCGTCCCAGGCGTCCGGCTGGTTGCCGTGGGCGGGGATGCCGCCCTGGTCCTTGAGCATCCGGGCGAGGTGGAGGCAATTCCACACCAGGAAGGTGGTGTTGCGGTTGGTGAAGTCGTTCTCCGGACCGCCGGAGCCGGGATCCCGGTAGGAGGGACCGGGGCCAGCTTCGCCCATCCACCCGGCGTCCGCCTGGGGCGGAACGGTGTAGCCGATGTGGGAAAGGGAGAAGAGGATGTTCATCGCGCAATGCTTGACGCCGTCCTCGTTGCCGGTGATCAGCGTGGCGCCGACCTTGCCGTAATCGCGGTACTGCCCCTTGTCGTTGAAGGAGTGGGTGTAGCCGTACATCCGCTCGAGGACGCGATTGCACACCGAAGACTTCTCGCCGAGCCACACCGAGGTGCCGATGATCAGAATGTCGCAGGCGTCGACCTTGGCCTGGATCTGCGGCCAGTCGTCCCGCTCCCACTCCGGGGTCTCCGCCATGTTCTGGCCGAGGCCGGCGGCGATCTCGTAATCCACCGGGCGCAGCACCTCGGTCTTGACGCCGTTGGCCTCGAAGATGCCCTGGGCCACCGAGATCAGGCCCTCGGTATGGGAGAGCACCGGGCTGCGACTCAGGGTGCAGTTGAGGAAGAGGACGCTCAGATCGTCGTAGCGCGCCGGCGGAGCGCTGCAGAGATGCTCATTGATGTTCTTCAGCTGTTCGGTCACGGACTTCCTCCTCGAGGATCGACAAGATCGTTATCGGTATTGGAATATCAGATTGCCTGGCAGGCCAGGTTGCTCGGGTACTACGAAGGGCACCCTGGTGGCGGATTTTAATTCATGGTGTCGGGGAACCCCCAGCCTATCGCGGCAGGCCAGACGACGGATTGGGCGGCAAATCCATCGGTTCGGCCTCAAGGCTCGAAGCGCTGCTTCGTGGACTCGAGGTCCTGATTCGTTGACCTAAGGTACGGCGGCGCCAGATTCGGTGCCGCCAGATCCAGCGTCATCTCTGGCGCCGCGATAGGGCAGCTCGATGACGAAGTCCACGCCGCCGTCGACGCCAGGAGTGGCGCGGATGCTGCCGCCGTGGACCGCGATGGCCCGCTGGGCGATGGCCAGGCCGAGGCCGAAGCCCTGGGATCCGGCGCCGTGGGTGAAGACGTTGAAAAGAGAATCCAGATCCTCAGGGACGGGAGCCTGCCCGTCGTCCCCGATGCGCAGTCGAAGGCGGCCCCGTCGGAGGTGCTCCGCCGCGCCGGGTTCCTCTAGCTGAAGCTCGATCTGGCTCGCCCCTTCGGCGTGCTGCAGGGCGTTGCGGACGACGTTTTCGAGGGCGCGGTGGAGCAGCTCGGCGCGGCCTCGCATCACCAGCTCATTATGTTGAGGAAGTACCAGCTCGACCCGCATTCCGACGGCCTCCGCCTCGAATTCGACGTCGTCGTGGATCGTTCGCAGCAGCTCCAGAAGGTCGAAATACTCTTCTTCTGCGCCCTCGAACGCCTCGCCGGAGGCCTCGCTCTCCAGCCGGGCGAGGGTCAGCACCTCGCGGATCATGCGATCGAGGCGCTCGTTCTCTTTCTCGATTCGCCGCAGGGCGATCTCGATCTCCTCGGGCTTGCGCCGCGCAAGCTCCACGGCGACGCTGAGGCGGGCGAGGGGGGAGCGCAGCTCGTGGGAGACGTCGTGGAGCAGTCGCCGCTGGGAGGCGACGGAGCCGGCGAGCTTCTGGGCCATGCCTTCGAAGTGGCGGGCGAGGTCGCCGATCTCGTCCCGACGCTGGAGCACTTCCGGGCCGAGATCGAGGCTTAGATCCCCCGCCGCAAAGCCGTCGAAGGAGCGCTCCAGGGAGGAGATGGGGCGGGTCCAGGCGGCGGAGAGGCCCGCCGCCAGCAGCAGGCCGACGGCGGCGAAGAAGACCGCCAGCAGCCAGGGCCAGCGAAAGAACCAGCGCAGCGGGGAGCCGTCCTCCGGCCCGAGGCCGTCCGGATAGAAGACGACGTACTCGCTCCCCGACGGGGTGGTGAGTCGCTGCACCGGGGACGGCCTCGCGTCCTCTGCCCTCTCCGTCGCTTCCATCGCCAGGGAACGCGCCAGGGCGAGGGTCACGGGATCCACCGCGCGGCCGAGAAGCTCCCGGCCGTCGCGATTCACCGCGTAGGGCGGTTCGCCTCGATTCCACACTTCCGCCAGCTGCCGGAAGGATGCCTCATCGCCGAAAAATAGGTGGGAGGTGGCGAGCTGCACGCCGACGGACGCGGGGAGATTCTGGCTGATGGGGGAGCGGGGGATGAACTCCGTCCGCAGATCCAGGAAGAGAGTGGCGAAGACGGTGGCGGTGAGCAGCGCCCAGGCGAGGAAGTAGACGCTGAGGATCTTCCAGAAGAGCTTCATCGCGGCCCGCTCCTAGCTCAGCTCCGCCAGCAGCTGATAGCCGATGCCTCGCACCGTCTGAATCGGCGAGCGGCCGTCCGGCAGCTCCCCGAGCTTGGTGCGCAGGTTGCTGATGTGCACGTCGATGCTGCGGTCGTAGCGGGTGAGCTTGCGCCCCAGGGCGCGCTGGGAGAGGTCTTCTTTGGACACCACCCGTCCGACGTGGCGGGCCAGCTCTTCCAGCAGGTTGAGCTCCGAGCTGGTGAGCTCCAGCGCCTCCCCCCGCCAGCTCGCCAAGCGCTGGGTGGGAACCACCCGCAGGGCGCCGACCTCCACCGGCAGCTTCTCGTCGAGCCGGGATTCCGGCGCCGACCGCCGCAGGATCGCCCGCAGCCGGGCCACGAGCTCCCGGGGAGTGCAGGGCTTGGGGACGTAGTCGTCGGCCCCCAGCTCGAGGCCGACGATGCGGTCCACGTCGTCGCCGCGGGCGGTGAGCATCAGCACCGGCACGCTGGAGGTGCTGCGGATGCGGCGCAGGGTTTCGACCCCGTCGATGCCCGGCATCATCACGTCCAGCACCACGATGTCCGGCTGGGTGCTGGCGGCGGCCTCCACCCCGCGCTCGCCGTCGAAGGCGATCTCCACCTGGAAGCCCTCGACCTCCAGATACTCCCGGTGCATCGAGCACAGCTCCACGTCGTCGTCGATGAGAAGAACTTTTGGCATGGCCTAAGCCTAGTGGCTTTTCTCCGCAGCGAGGGCCTCTTCGCCGGATCTTGCAAAGCTTTACTTTCCTTAACCTTGAGCTAACCGCACCTCACGGCCAACCGATCCACACTCTCGTTGCGGCACGGAAGAAGCGTCTTCCTTCGCCGCGAGGCAAGAACCCGAGGCGGGGCCCGTCGCCCCAAGGAGAGTGTTGTGATTCTCGATGGACTGTTCTCGAAGGGCGGTAGAGGAGCCGGGGCCCACTCTTCGCTAGTTAAGCCGCTAGCTAGGTCGCTTGCTGGCCCGCTGATAGCCATCGTGGCCTTCTCGGCGACGGGATGCTCCGCCCATCTGAGCCCCGTCGTCGCCAAGACTGATCTCCCTCAGGCTCCGGAGGCCTGGGAGTACCTCAGTGAGTATGACGTTTCCTCCCACGGCATGAGCCCGGCGGATGCCGAGATGCTGGCAACCTGGTGGCGCCAGCTGGAGGATCCGGTGCTGGACCGCCTGATCGAGCACACCCTGGCCGGCAACCTCGATCTTCAGAGCGCCGCGGCGCGAGTTGCCGAGGCCCGGGCCCGTCGCGGCCTCTCGCAGTCGGACCTCGGCCCCAGGGTCTCTTTCGGTCTCGACGGCAGGGAGTCGGAGCCCCTCGGCGACGGGCTTTCCTCCTCGCTCTATTCCGCCAGCCTCAGCGCCTCCTGGGAGGCGGATCTCTTCGGCGCCAAGTCTTGGGCCCTGGCCGCCAGCGAAGCGGATCTCGCCGCCACGGTAGAGCAGCAGAACGCCGCTCGGGTCTCGCTGGTAGCGGAGGTGGTAGTGGCCTACTCAGACCTGCGGGTGGCGGAAGCGCGCCTCGCGGTGCTGGACGAGAGCATCGCCACCCGGGAGCAGACCTATCAGCTGACCGAGTTCCGCGAGATCGCCGGGCTGACCTCGAGACTGGAGGTCGATCAGGCCTTGACCAGCCTCGAGCAGACCCGCGCCGGCCGCTGGAGCCTGGAGCAGGGCCTCGTCAATGCTCGGCTGCGCCTGGAGCTGCTGGCGGGGGAGCTGCCCGGGTCCTTCGACGAGTTGCTGAGCCCCGTCGCCGACGAAGCGTCTCGCGGCGTACCGACGCCTCCCGAGGGCCTCGCCGTCGGTCTGCCGGCGGAAGCTCTGGAGCGCCGCCCCGACCTGCGCGCCGCCTTCGATCAGCTGGACGCCTCCCTCGCCCGACTTGGCGTGGCGGAAGCCGCTCGATATCCCACCCTGCGCCTCAGCGGCTCCATCGACTCCCAGGGCTCCGACTTCGCGGATCTCTTCGACGCCGACGCCTTCCTCGCCAACCTCCTCGCCGGCCTCACGGCGCCGATCTTCGAGTCCGGGCGCATCGAGCAGAACATCCTGGTGGAGCAGGCGAGGGTGGAGCAGCAGGCGCTGGCGACCCGCGACCTGATGCTCGAGGCCCTTTTCGAGGTCGAGAGAGCGCTCTCCTCCCTGCGCTCGGTGGGGGAGCAGATCACCGCCCTCGTTGGCGCCATCGAGGCGGCCCAGGACACCGCCGACCTCGCCGACGAGCGCTACCGGGCGGGACTTGTCGACCTGCTGGTGGTCCTCGACAGCCAGCGCACCCTTCTCAGCCTCCAGGAGCAGCAGGTCGCGGCCCTGGGGGAGCGCGCCGTCGCCTTTTCAAACCTCTACCGCGCTCTCGGCGGCGGCTGGGAAGCTAACTCATCAGATGCCTCTTCATGGGAAGCCAAGAGCGGCCAAGGAGAATCCAATGCCTGAAGTGACCCCCAACCCCGAAGCCCTCGATCAGCTCTTTGACCAGACCCGAAGCCGCCGCCGCTGGCCCTGGCTCCTCGGCGTAGCGGCAGTCCTCGCCTTGCTCCTCCTCGCCTTCAGCCCCCGCCAATCCCCAACCTCCAGCTTCGACATCGTCGAGCTGCAGCGGCGGGACCTGGTGGCGACGGTCTCCGCCACCGGCCAGCTCCAGCCCACCCTTCAGGTGCAGGTGGGGAGCGAGATCTCCGGCACGGTGGTGGATGTCCTCGTGGACTCCAACGATGTCGTCAAAGCTGGCCAGGTGCTGGCTCGCATCGACACCACCAAGCTCGAGCAGCAGACCGGGCGCAGCCGCGCCTCGTGGCAGAGCGCCCGCGCCCAGCAGGAACAGGCGGAGGCCTCCCTCGAAGAGGCCGCGGCCCAGCTCCAGCGCTTCGAAGAGGTCTTCCAGCTTTCCGGCGGCAAGGTGCCCTCCCAGACCGAGCTGGACGCCGCCCGCGCCAGCGAAGAGCGCGCCCGCGCCGGCGTTGCCGCTGCCGAGGCGGCGGTAGCGGAAGCCCGGGCGGCGACCCGCAGCAACGAGACCGATCTCCAGAAGAGCGTGATCCGCTCGCCCATCGACGGCATCGTGCTCGACCGCGACATCGATCCCGGGCAGACCGTGGCGGCCTCCTTCCAGGCGCCGATCCTCTTCACTATCGGCCAGGACCTGAGCGTCATGGACCTCACCGTCTACGTCTCCGAGGCGGATATCGCTAAGGTGGAGGAGGGCCAGGGGGCCACCTTCACCGTCGACGCCTGGCCGACGCTGGAATTCGGCGCCGCGGTGACCAAGGTGAGCTTCGGGTCGGAGACCGTCGACAACGTCGTCAGCTACGAGACCGAGCTGGAGGTACCCAACGACGAAGCCAAGCTGCGCCCGGGAATGACCGCCACCGCGGCGATCACCGTCGCCCAGCAGCAGGACGTGCTGGTGGTGCCCAACGCCGCGCTGCGCTTCACTCCGCCGGCAAAGCGCGAAGGCGGCATGCGGGGAGGCTTCTCCTTCCTTCCCAAACCGCCGAGCAACGAGCGCCAGGGAAGCTCCGATGAGAGCGTCGTCTACGTCCTGAAGGAGGAATCGCTGCTGCGGGTACCGGTGGAGACCGGCCTTTCCGACGGCCGCTGGACGGAGGTGCGCGGCGCCGAGCTTTCCCTCGGAGACGAGGTGGTAGTGGACATCCTGGAGGCCGACTCATGAGCGCTTCCACCCCTCTGATTCAGCTGCGAGGCGTTACCAAGACCTACGGCATGGGCTCGGCCTCCTTCGAGGCCCTGCGGGGCATCGATCTCGACATCGAGGCCGGCGAGATGGTGGCGGTGATGGGCGCCAGCGGCTCCGGCAAGTCCACCCTGATGAACCTCCTCGGCTGCCTCGATTCGCCCACCGGCGGGCAATACTTCTTCGGCGGTCGGGCGGTGGAGGGACTGAGCAAAGAGGAGCGGGCCCTGCTGCGCCGCCACTACCTCGGCTTCATCTTCCAGGGCTTCAACCTGCTGGCGCGCACCACGGCGCTGGAAAACGTCGAGCTGCCGCTGCTCTACCGCGGCGTGCCCCGCGCCCGCCGCCGTCAGCGGGCCCGAGAGGCCTTGCACTCGGTAGGCCTGCTGCGCTGGCAGTACCACGCCCCCAACGAGCTCTCCGGCGGTCAGCAGCAGCGGGTGGCCGTCGCCCGAGCTCTGGCTACCGACCCGGCGGTGCTCTTCGCCGACGAGCCCACCGGCAACCTCGATTCGAAGACCAGCGTTGAGATCATGGAGCTGATTCAGCAGCTCAACGAAGAGCAGGGGATCACCGTGGTGCTGGTCACCCACGAGCCGGAAATGGCCGTCTACGCCCGGCGCAAGATCACCATCCACGACGGCCTGGTGCAATCCGACGAACGCTTTGAGGGTATGTTGAGCAGAAAGGTGAGTGCGTGATGTTGTGGGAAGCCTTTGGAATCGCGCTGCGGGAGATTCGCCGCAACCTGGTGCGGGCGGTGCTCACCGTCCTCGGCGTCGTCATCGGCGTCGCCGCGGTGATCGTCATGGTCAGCCTCGGCCGCGGCGCCACGGAGTCGGTCACCAGCCAAGTAGAGAGCCTCGGCAGCAACCTGGTGATCGCCAGCCCCGGCCAGCGTATGGGCCCCGGCGGCAGCTCCGCGCCGAACTTCCAATTCACCGACGCCACCGCTCTCGGCGAGCGGGTCTCCAGCGTCTCGGCGGTGGCGCCGGTGCGCAACCTCGGGGTGAACGTCGTCTACCTCCAGGAGGACTGGTCATCTCAGGCTATGGGCACCACCGTGGACTACTTCGACGTCGCCAGCTGGACCCTCGCCGAGGGGCGATTCTTCACCGCAGCCGAAAGCCGCGCCGCCCGCCCCGTCTGTGTCCTCGGCGCCACCCTGGTCCAGGAGCTCTTCGGCGCCCAGGATCCCCTCGGTGCGCAGATCCGCTTGAAGGGCATGGCCTGTGAGGTCGTCGGCACCCTGGAGAGCAAAGGCCAGGGAGCCATGGGCAACGACCAGGACAACGTCGTCGTCCTCCCCTTGAGCACCGTTCAGCGCCGCCTCGCCGGCCGCTCCAGCAGCCGCGACGTGAGCATGATCATGATCTCCTCCCGCGACGGTTTCTCCTCCGATCGAGTGGTCAAAGAAGTTGCCGAGGTGCTGAGAGAGCGGCGGGGTGTCCGCGAAGGGGAAGACGATGATTTCTCCGTCCTCGACACCAAACAGATCGCCGAAACCTTGAGCTCCACCTCCCGCATCCTCACCGTGCTGCTGGCCTGCGTGGCGGGGGTCAGCCTGCTGGTGGGGGGCATCGGCATCATGAACATCATGCTCGTCTCCGTCACCGAACGCACCCGCGAGATCGGCATCCGCATGTCCATCGGAGCCCTGCCTCGGGAGGTGATGCTCCAATTCCTCGTCGAGGCGGTGATGCTCTCGGCCATCGGCGGCCTGATCGGCGTGATCCTCGCCTTGGGCAGCAACGTGCTCCTCGCCCAGGCGCTATCGATCCCCTACAGCTTCGATCCCAAGATCAACTTCATCGCGTTTTCCTTCTCCGCGGCGGTGGGAGTGATCTTCGGTTTCGTGCCGGCGCGGCGGGCGGCGGGACTGGATCCGATCGATGCGTTGAGGCATGAGTGAGGGTGCAAGGCACTGGTTGATCCACGCCTGCTCGCTAGCCAGGGTCAGCAGCTCTCCGTGGACTGATATTCGCCAAGCAGTGACGGGTAGAAGGTGAGGGCTACTCGCTATCGAGCCCGCTCTTGGTGGATCGACGGGAGGCTGGTGTGGGTAAGGAGCTAGTGCAGGGCGGGGCTTTGGCTCTACACGCTACGCCGATTCGGCTGGGACTGATCTGGCGCTGTGCATGCCGATAAGGCACGGACAACCCCTCAGCGTCACGCCCCTCGAGTCAGCGCGCTGAACGCCAGCTCGGCCTGGGCCCGAACGAGGTGAGGCTCGCCCCCCAATGCCATCTGCAGCAGGACGGTGGTCAGCTGGGTGTCGATGAAGTGGGTCGCGAGGTCGGGCGAAATCATCGTGTCCGCCTCGCCCCGAGCCAGCGCTCGGCGGAACCATGTCTCATAGGCGTTGCGCAGCTCTTCTGCCACCGAGTCGACCCTCGCGGCGGTCAGCGGACCGAGTCGCCCCGGAGCGGAGCGGAGCTCTGCGAGCAGGCAGCCGGCAGGCTTGCTGGAAGGCTCGGTGATGAAGAGCAGCAGGCGCTCGAGCACCTCGGCGAAGGGTTGATCCGACGCCAGCAGCTCGAGGAGGGGGCCGATCATGGTCGTCCGGTAGTGCTCGACCGCCGCATCCATCAAGCCGTCTTCGCTCCCGAACTCGCGATACACGCCCGGCTTCGAGGCGCCGGCGCGCCGGCAGATCTCGTTCATCGAGACGTTGCGAACTCCGTCGCACCAATAGCTCGTCATCGCGGTCTCGATGGTCCGCTGCCGGTCCAGCGTCCGGGGCCTTCCGCGGCCTCGCTTCCCGTGTGCTTGTGACATTTTCGTACTAGTTGGTATTTATTGTTGACGTGGTCTTTCGCCACGGCTAGCCTATTTCGTACCGACTGGTACGTCCAGTGGTAATCCCTCCGAAACTAGGCCGCCCGGGTGGCGGAATCACCCTATCAACCTCCCACACGAAGAAGCACGATGATGAGCAACAAGGAAACCGTAGGCGCTTTTCTGGGCGCGGTGCTGAACAACGATCCCGCGACCATGCGTCAATTGGCCAACGCCGATTACATCCAGCACAACCCGTACATTCCCACCGGACTGGAGCCGTTCATTCAGATGTTGCCGGTGCTGCAGGAGCACCAGACTACGGCCGAGAACGTCCGGATGTTCGAGGACGGCAATTACGTCTTCATGCACAACATCTGGAGGAACGCCAAGCCCTTCGGCGCCGACGAGATGGTGTCTTTCGACATCATTCGCGTAGATGACGATGGCAAGGTCGCCGAGCACTGGGACGCTATGAACGCGCTGGTCGAGCAGACCGCCAGCGGCAGGACCCAGACGGACGGCCCCGCGGCGTCGACCGACGGGGAGAAGACCGAAGCCAACAAGGCCCTCGCGAAGGCCATGGTGGAGGACCTGCTGATGGGGAAGGACCCCAGCAAGATGCCCGACTACATCAGCGCGGAGAGCTACCACCAGCACAACCCGTACATTAAAGACGGGCTCGCCGGTCTCGTGGAGGCGGTAGAGCAACTTGCCTCGCAGGACAACATGTTCCAGTACACCAGGATTCATCAGGTGCTGGGCGAGGGGGATTTCGTCCTCGTGATCAGCGAGGGGCAGTGGAACGGCACCACTAACGCTTTCTACGACCTGCTTCGCTTTGAAAATGGCAAGGCCGTGGAGCATTGGGACGTGATCCAGCCGGTGCCGGTGGAGGATCTGGCCAACAGCAATACGATGTTCGGCTTCGAAGCGGAACGTCCCCCGATGCCGGCATTTCAGCAACAGGAGACGGGAATATGACCGAGCACGACAAGACGGTGGTCATTACCGGAGCGAGCAGCGGGTTCGGGGAGGGTGCAGCGAAGGCCTTCGCCGACAAGGGGTATCGGGTGTGGGGCACGATGCGCGAGGCCGAGGGGCGCAACGCTAAGAAGAGGGCGGCGCTCGAGGCCTACTCGCCGAACGTGTCGGTGGTCGACGTAGACATCGCGAGGGATGAATCGGTGGCGCTTGGGTTCGCGGAGATCCTGAACGCAGGCCCGGTGGACGTGCTCATCAACAACGCGGGCATCATGTACCTCGGCATCACCGAGGCCTTCAGCGTCGCGCAGGCCCACGAGCAGATGAACACCAACTACTACGGCGCGATCCGCACGATTCAGGCCGTCCTGCCCGCCATGCGGGCGGCCCGATCCGGCTTGATCATCAACTGCAGCTCGACGGTGGGTCGCATCTCTCCGCCCTTCTTCGGGACCTACACCGCGACGAAGCACGCCCTGGAAGGCTATTCCCAGGCTCTCCGCTACGAAGTTGCCCCCTTCGGCGTCGATGTCGCCATTGTCGAGCCTGGCCCCTTCGGCACCGGCCTGCTCGCGTCGGGGAGGAAGCCAGCCCTCGATGACGTGCTCTCCTCGTACGGCGACCTTGCTCAGGTTCCGCCGACCATGGCGAGGCAGTTCGCACAGATGCTGACGAGCGATGACGCACCGGACCCGAAGTGGGTGGTGGACGCTTACCTGAAGCTCGAAGAGCTGCCCGCTGGCAAGCGACCTGTACGCACCCAAGTCGGGATCAGCTGGGGCGTCGATGAGATCAACCGGTTGACGCAGCCGATTCAGGACGGGGTGCTCGAGAAGATGCAGCTGGAGGACGTACTCGGCGGTGCTGATATCTGAGCCCCCAACAAGGCTCCCTCAACCCATCATCGACCCGTGAAGGTCTCTTATCGGGCCGCCCGGCGCTGAGTGCCGGGCGGCGGGGCTGGATCCCATCGATGTGTTGACAGATTGAGTGAAATATCGGCACTTCAGCACGCCTGCCCGGCAACCAGGAGGCACCGAGCCACATGCTAGGCTTCCCGCATGAAAGTCTCCATCGAAGTTCCGGAACCGATCGCTAGCCAGCTTCGGCAGCGGTGGAGTGACCTTCCTCGCAAGGCCTTGGAAGTCCTGGTCATCGATGCCTACCGTGAGGGCATTGTTTCAGCGCCCCAGGTTCAGGAGCTGCTGGGATTCTCGTCCCGCTGGGAGCTCGATGGATTTTTAAAACAGGCGGCGGTTCTTCTTCCTTATGACGAAGAGGATCTCGAGAACGACGCCCGAGTGCTCGACGAGCTATTGGCTGAGTGATCGTCGTAAGCGACACCTCACCGATCTGCTGCGAAGAGACCCGGTGGAACTTCAGAGTAGCCCTGGCATACTCCGAACAACTCGTCGCTGGATCATGGGTTGACCACTGCTGACCGAGGCCTGCGAGCGCCTCGCCTCGAGTCGCAGGATTTGCGGAGTCGAGGACCGCGTCGATCCCCGCTGGAGGTCGTACTAGTTCTCCCGCCAGCCGGCGAGTTGTTCGTCAAATCTCTGTAGCTCCTGATCATCACCCCGTCGAACGAAGACCTGGACGCTTTCTTGAATGATTTCTTCGGCTCGATAGCGGGCGCCGGCCTGGCGATAGGCCTTTGCGGTAGCGACGGCGAGTTCGGGAGTGAGGTGAACTTCGTATTGCTGGGGCGAGAGCTCGAAGGGGTAGGAGAACTTCTCGAGCTGAGCTTGGGTCGGTAGCTCATCCGGTGTCCAGTCGAGCTCCTTTGCGGTGTCGTAGGCCCGCTGCAGCTGAAAGATAGCGGTACGCACTTCTGGCCTTCGAGGATCCCCGAGAAGAGACGGATCCTCTTCCGCGAGCTTCAGATAGAGCTGCCCTAGGGTGGAGTGGTATTCGTAGATCCGCTCGAGATCGCCGCTGGCGTAGGCATCGTCCTTGCCGTCGAAGAGGCCGAAGGCGTAGCGGTCGGCGACGTTTTCGAGGCCTTCGCGGTTGCCGGTGCGGGCATGGACGGAGATGAGGTTGCGCAGCGCTCTCGGGTCTGGGTCGCCAGGGTCGAGATCACCGGCCGCTTCGTAGCAGGCGATGGCGAGGTCGTTGTTGTCGCGGCCTTCGTACCAGCGGCCGACGGCGGAGAGGAAGCGGCGGAAGGCTTCGGCCGCGGGGATGCCTCGGCCCTCGGGCCAGTGCTGGTACTCAATCTGGCGCCACCAGCGGAAGTTCCGCTGCTGATAGGCGTCGGAGGGATCCTGCAGCACCGCCAAGAGGTCTTGGGCGCTCTGACCGAGAGCTTCGTCTCGGGCCAGCAGCTCCAGGGACGGGGGGGGCACCGAGTCTTCCAGCACCCGGCGAGGGCTGAGGGAACGGCTGCCGAGAGCGGCGGTGGCGAGGGTCAGGAGTTCGGCCCGCTGATTTTCCGCCAGGCTGGGAGGAGAGAAGGGGAGAGCAGAGAGTGCCTCCGCCTGCTTTTGATGGACAGGCAGAACCTCTCCGCTAGCGATCAACCATCGCAGGGCGATGTCTCGGCTTTGGTCTTCCCGCTGGGCTTTGAGGAGTCGCCAGAGGTAGTCCAGCAGGCCGTCGATATAGCGTTCTTTGACAAAAATGTTCAGGGCCTGTTGGTGAGCGGAGTCATTCCCCGGAAGCGCCAGGGCGGCGGCTCCGTAGGCGGAAGCTGCAGGGCGCCGCTGTCGCTCGAGATATTCCGCGAGGCGGTGGAGGTAGGCGCCGGTCTCGTCCGGCGAGGCGTAGGCGGCGGCGCAGCGCAGGGCGCTTTCGGCGGTGTTGAGGTCGTCGCCGGCTTCGTAGACCCGCCCGAGGTTGTGGAGAGTGGAGGCGGAACCGGGCACCAGCTCGAGAGTGCGGCGATAGAGAGCTACCGACTTGGCGAGCCCCTCTTTGCGGCTTTCGAGTTGGGCGCGACTCGACGGTAGCGCCTCATGGCGCTGTTGGAGAGCGAGGGCCGTCGCGAAGAGCTCCTGGGCCTGGGCCTTCTGCTCTTTGGCCTTCTGCTCCTTGGCTTTGGAATCGTCTGCCCGCGAAGAATCAACCGGAGGCTGGAAGCCGAGTCGCTGGCAGATTGCTGCCGTCGCTCGTCGCTCGATGGGGTGGGTCTGCCTCAGCTGAAGCAGGGCGAGGCGAGCTAGCGCCTCCGGGCTCGGAGGCTCGGTCACTCGCGCCGCTTCGGCTGATGCTTGGTGGAGGTTCGGCGGTCTCTCTACGCTCTGTTGACGCCACGGATCCTGGGGCCGCTGCTGGATCTGGTCGGTGCTGGCGCTAGCTCTCGAAGATCTCTGCTCTCGATCCTCTTGGGCATCGGGCGTTGGCGTGCTCGACATCGCCTGGGCGCCCCATGCCATCGCTAACGCTTCGGGAAGACCTGCCTCCGCTCGAGGGGCGAGCGCGGCGGTCAGCGCTGCGATGAGAAGGAGGGCCGTGGCGAATCGAGGGAGGTTCGTCTTTAGCATGCTGAATGGGCTCATCCGTCGCAGCGATCGGTGGGGTTCCCTTGATCCGAGCCTTCCGCAAGGTGGCAGACGACCTGGGGAGGTCCGGCTCCTCAAGCCACTGGAGTCGGCTCCTCTAGGCCCTCCAAAACCTCTAGGTCCGGCAAGGCAAATTGATCTCCTTCAACGCCGAGGATCTCGGGGGAGCGCAGGATGTAGCGCTCTCGCTCTTCGATCGTGATGTCGTCGAGAAGATCCCGGGAGACGGGGATCTCTTCTGCCAGGCGCCGGGCGCCGTCATCGTCGCCGACGGCGGCGAGGGTGCGGGTGGCGTCGAAGGCGATGAATTGGGCCTGATCTTGATCGCCGGCGCGCTGGTAGGCCTCGGCGGTGGCGGCGGCGAGCTCAGGGGTGAGGCGCTGCTGATCGTTTTCTTGATAATTGACGATGCCGTGAGTCGCAAAGTGAAGCGGCGGACGAGGGGCCTTCAGGTCAAGGTCCTTGGCGGTGTCGTAGGCCCGCTGGAGCTGGAAGAGGGCGGTGGCGATGGCGGGTCTCTGGGCGTCGCCGAGGTAGGTGGGGTCGCTCTCGGAGAGGTGGAGGTAGAGGTTGCCGAGGGTGGAGTGGAATTCGAAGATGCGCTGCTGGTCGCCGCTGGCGTAGGCCTCGCCTTTGCCCTGGAAGAGGGCGAAGTCGTAGCGGCTGGCGACTTCCCGCAGGCTTTGCTGATCGTTCTGCCGAGCGTAGACCTGCACCAGGTGATCTAGGGATCGCGGGTCGGGGTCTTCCGGGGAGAGATCGGTGGCGATCTTGTAGCAGACCGCAGCGTTACCGTCGTTGTCTCGGGATTCGTACCAGCTCCCCACCGACACCATGAATTGCCGGAAAGCCTCGGCGGCGGGCAGGCCGCGGTCGTCCTCCCATTCCTGGAGCTCGTAGCGGCGCCACCAGGAGAAGGAGCGCTCGGCGTATTCATCCGGAGTTTCGGTGAGTACCGAGAGCAGATCCGAGGCGGCGTCGCCGAGGGTTGAGTCCTCGGCCAGCTGGGGCAGCTGCTCCTGGACGATGGCGGTCTTCTGCATTCTGGAGGGAGACAGCGGCCGGCTGCCGAGGGCGGCGGTGGCGATGGCGAGCAGCTCAGATCGCTGGGGCGTCCTAAGGGTGAGCTTGGGGAGATTTGCCCCCAGGGCTTTGGATGCGCCCGGCGCCGACTCGAGGGGGGCCTGATTCAGCAGCAGGCGGAACGCGATGCTTTGGGCCTGGCCGCCGCGGCCAGCCTCGATGAGCCGCCAGAGGTGATCCAGCAGGCCGCCTTGGTCGCCCTCGGTGAAGAAGGCGCTGACGGCTTGTCGATGAGCGCTGCGGCTTCCCGGCAGCGCGAGAGACGCGGCGCCGAAGGTACTGGCGGCGGAGCGCTTGTGGCGCTGGAGGAATTCCCCCTGGCGGTGGAGAAAGGCGCCTCGCTCCTTCGGGTCGGCGAAGGCCGCGGCGCAGCGCAGGGCTACTTCGGCGCTTTGTAACTCGCCCTGAGCTTCGAGCACCTGACCGAGATTGTGAAGGGTGGAGGCGGAGCCCGGGGCGTGGGTGAGGGTCTCGCGGTAGAGGGTGGCGGCTTGGGTGAGCTGCTCTTGCTGCGTTTCTTTCTGGCCGTTGTTCGCTGCAGCCTGCTGGAGCTTCAGGGCCTCGGCGTAGGTACGCTGCGCCACCAGACGGTGGGCCTGGGATGCCGCCCGCTTAGCCTCGGGCGTGCCCGGCGGGGGCGGGGGAGCGTAGCCTAGAGCCGCACAGGCAGCGGCGATTCGAAGGCGTCCTTCGGGGTGAGCGCTGGCGAGGGTTTGGTGGTGAATCTCGTCGAGGGTTTCACCGAACATCCGGATCTCGGTGGTGGGAGTCGATGTCGACTCCAGGGGGGCCTGCTGAAAGACCTGGAGGTCCGTTTGGGTGTCGACTTGAATGTCGGCTTGCGGTACACCGTCTTGAAGTGCACCGTCTTGAAGTGCAACGTCCTGAGGCGCACCCTCCTGCTGTACAACGTTCTGAAGGGAACCGTCCGGAGTCGCCTGGACCTCTGGCTGCTTCTTGGCCTGGTTCTCTGACCGGGCTTCTAGCTGGGCCTCAGCCTGAGCTTCAGACTGGGCTTCAGACTGCGTCTCAGGAACGGCTTCCTTTTGCTTCTTCTTCCACCGGTGGTGGGCCGTGGCCGAGGGCGGGGCGAAGAGAGCGCCGACGAAAACAAGAGTGATGGCGAGGACCAGGCAGCGGCTGGCGAGTCCGCGGCTCCTGGACGCCCAGGATGCGGAGGCGTCCCGGGCAGCAGCGGGCAGGGAGCGCGGAGGGGGAGAGGAAGTCCGAAATAGATGGCGCATCGGGCTCTCCTTCACGGTCCGCTGGTAATGGGACCGCCGGAGAGAGGGACGCTCCCGGTCAGCAGGTCGTGGTCTTCCATGAAGAGGCGGAGTCCCTCCACCGATTCCTGACGCAGGGCCCGAGCGAAGCGCTGATCGCGAAAGGGGCCCTCGGCGTTGCGGTGCATCACGATGAAATCGGGGAAGAGGAATTCCAGCACCTGGCACTGGATACTCGAGTCGCCGGGCAGGGCGGTGCGCAGCCGCGCCAGCCCCGTCTGGCGCTCGCCGGTGGTCGGCAGGGGAGCCTGAAACTCCACCCTCACCAGGCTTCCGTCGCCGCTGGCGATGGTCTCGCGGTCCACCGGCAGTCGAATATCGCCGTCTTCGGTGACCTCCAGATGCTGGAGGAAGGCGACGTTGGAGAGGAAGCCGGCGGAGAGCTCTTTCTGCACCGCCTCCTGGCTCAGAAGCTCCGCCACCGCCTCGGCGGCTTGCCGAGCCAGGGTTTCGCCGTCGATGGCGAAGGTGGGGTCGCAGAGGGTGCCGAGGATCACCGCGCCAACGCCGTCGATCTCGCGGGGCGACGCCCCCTGGAGCACCAGGAGCCGCAGCCGCAGCTCGGTGCCGCAGACGGCGTGGTCGCGGCGAAAGATCTCGGCGATCAGGGCCGAACCCTGCTGGCTGTCGGGATCCGCTTCCCAGCGCAAGTAGGGGAAGCGCTGCCCCGCTATTTGAGCCAGGGAGGCAGAGAGCTCGGCGCGGGTGACGGCGAGCTCCTCGGCGGAGAGGGGCTCGTCCACCAGATCGGCGGCGGCACGACCGCTGGCGCCGACGGTCTCGAGCTCCACCGGCTGGGCCCAGAGGGTAGGGCTGGAGACCAAGGCAATGCAGGCGGCTAGAGCGAGGCTGGTGACAATGGAGGCATATCGACCGCTGGGGGTCGAGGGGCGGGACGGGGCGTTCAGCGAACAAACCATAGCTTCACGGCTCCTTCCTCGAAATCGGACGGTAATGGGGGCGGTCGTTCAGACAGGCTGCGCTGCTGGAGGGAAATCTCCTGCGCGGGCTGGTTGGGGCAATTCTTGACGAAGGCCAAGGAGAGACTTTGGGCAGCCTCGAGCCTCGGCTGCGGCAGGAATCGAGGGGGCAGCCAGGTCTCGCTCAGCTGGGTCAGAGCCGAGGGAGAGAGGGGCGCGCCGAGGCCTTCGAGAATCTCGGCGTAGGTGCCGACGGGATCGTGCCCTTCTCGCAGGCGCTGGTAGTCGGCGAGGTCGCCGCCGATGAGCAGCGAGCCCCGGCGGAAGTCCTCCACCTCGTAGCTCTGATCCCCGGAGCTGACCCGCACCGTCACCGTGCATTGGGGCTCCTCGTCGACGCTCGGAAGCTGCCTCTCCAGGGCGGCGTAGGGCAGCACGTGGACCAGGGTGTTCGGCGGCGGAGCCAGCGCCGAGAGGGTAGACCCGAGGATCGCCAGGAAGAGCAGCAGGATCGCCGTCGCCCGCCGGGTCTCCAGGCGCTGAATCAGCACCCGCCGCAGAGAGCCTCCCGCCAGCCACCAAATCAGCGAGCCCGCCGCCGCCGCGGCGACGGCCAGCAGACCCCAGCCCGGCAGCGTGCCGAGGCGAGGCAGCAGCAGCCGCTGCCAGCACACAACGGCTCCGCCGACGACGAAGGCGGCGAGAAGCAGATTGCCCATAGCGGTGGGGTTGAGAGGGTAGGAGTCTTCCTCCGGGGGCGCTTCGCCGTCTTCCGCTGAAGAGTCGAGGTTCTCACTGTCGCTGGGGGCTTGGCCGGCCTCTTCCTCCCGGGGGAAGAGCTCCCCCTCCGAGGCCCTCAGGTAGAGCACCGGGCCGATAAAGTCCCGCTGCTGGGGCAGCTCGCCGTAGAGCTCCCGGCGGGCGGCGGCGGTGGCCACGTCGATGCTGCCGGTGCTCGCCAGCACGCGGTAGAAGCGCCGGGAGAAGGCCAGGGCAGCGGAGTCGAGGATGTCGTATTGCATCGCTACCACCGCCGGGATGCCCTGCTGGGTAAGGGCCGCGGCGACTCCAGACCAGGCGTTGCGGCCGTCTCGCCGGGCGCCCTCGCAGGAGCCGAGAACCACCAGGCGCACTCCCGAGCCGGCAAGCTCCTGAGCTAGCTGCTCGGCGGAGAGGGGAGCGGAGCCGCCCTGGTCGTCTTCCAGCAGCAGACGTCCGCCGCCCTCGATTTGGGTGCCTCGGGCCGGCCGCTGAAAGTCTCCGTGGCCGGCGTAGTGGAGAATGTGCACCCCGTCATCGAGGTATTCCACCAGGCGGGCGCGGGTGGCGTGCTCCTCGACCTCCACCCTCAGCCCCTCGACCCCTTCCAGGGCCGGCAGCAGGGCATCCCGCTCGCGCTCCAGAGCGAGGGGCGCCTGGTCACTGGGGGCAGAGAAGAAGGCCAGCAGACGAGGCTCGCGGCCCTCCACCGGCGCCAGGCGCTCCGGCGCCCGGCCGAGGACTTCTCGCCGCGCTACGGAGAGCTGACGGTGGAGGGCCAGGTAGCCGGGTCCGTCGTCGCCGTCGGGCAATCCCGCGGAGCCTACCCAGGCGAGCTCCCAGGGCAGGTCAGCGAGGGCCCATTGCTGAAGTCGTAGCCGCAGCCGCAGCCCCTGGCCTTCGCCGAGTCGATCGAGACTGCGGAAGAAGAGCACCCGGGCTCGGGGCGGCAGCAGCAGGTGCCCGATGGCCTCGCCGAGCTCCCGCTGGCGATCATGGTTGAGCCGGCGCCCCTCCAAGCGCTGCAGCTGGGCGCGCAGCACGGCGGGAACCTGCACCTCCTCGGCGTCATCCAGCCGCTGCTCTCCGGCGGGGGAGTCGAGCACCCGAACTCGAAAACGCTCCTCCGCCCCGCCGACGGCGGGCCGGTGATCCAGCAGCTCGAGATCGAGGTTGAGGTATTGCATCTCTCGACGGCCCGTGGAGTTTGCGATGGAGGCACAGCTTCTAGCGTTGAAATCCTCGCGGAACCATCGATTAGTTTGACAGAAAGGAAGCGGTGCAGAAAGTGCGAAGGGAGCTCCGCCGAAGGGCTAGCTCAGCGCTCCTGGTTTGGTACTCCTAGGTCGGTGAGGTCACCAGCGCACCCGCAGCTGGTTCCGCAGTCTCCAATCGGTGGACTCCACCCCCGGCGGCGGCTCGCTGTCGTAGAGCACGGAGAGGGAGAGGGAGATCTCCACCCGCTCCGAGATGGGGAAGGCGATCTCGTTGTCGTTGAGCAGGCGCAGATCGCCGAGATCCTCGAGGCTCGGCTGGACGTAGATCGTGGTGCCGTAGCGAAAGCGCGGGCTCTCGGCGCCCCGGGGCGATTGCCCCTTGAGGGTCAGGTAGCTGGAGGCCCGCACGGTGTCCACCTCCCGCTCGTCATCCGTCAGGTCCGGCAGATCCAGGCGCTCGAATTCGCTCATCACGGCGAGGCCGAGGAAGATTCGGCGATGCTCTTCGCGATCGATGGCGTAGCGCAGGCCGACCCCGGCGAGGCGCCGCTGGTCGAGGCGCAGGAATTCGTTGAATTGATATTGCAGGAAGGCTTCCCAACCCCAGCGGGGATTCTTCATCGTCGTCCAGCGCAGATGGGCGAAGCCTCGATTCTTGGAGACGCTGTCGTTCTCTTCGGCGAAGGTGTAGCGGCTGCTGAGGAAGGCGATGCCGGGCTCGTAGGTCTTCTCGGCCGGGCACTCGGCCGCTGGCGATTCGTCGCCTTTCGCGGCGCTTTCCTCCGCGGTGCTTTCGTCCGCGAGACCCGTTTCTTCCGCATCCTCTAGGTGAGGGGCTGTGGAGCTTCCGCAGGCGGAGCTCAAGGCCCAGTTGATGCGCAGGCCGCCGGTGGCGTTGAGGGTGTCGGAATTTCCGTCTTCAAGGGCGACGCTGGTGGTGACGTTGCCGCTCCAGCCCGGCTCGAGGGTGCCGAGGCGAAGCCTTTCGGTGTTGATCTGGGCTGAGGAGATAGAAGCCGTGAGCACCAGCAGGAGGCCCGCAAGAAAGAGGAGCAGGCCTAGGGTAGGAACAGGGATCAGGGGGGGAGTTCGGAGTCTTGAAGGGATCATAAGGGCGGCAACATAGCACGCCGCCGGAGGGCTTTTCAGAGGCTCCGCATGCTAGCGTTCACTGGATGATCTGGACCCGAAGCTTCCCGAGATTAGCCCGCGGCCGAGGAGCGAAGACAGCGTCCGCTGGCCTCGCCCTTCTGCTCGCTCTACTGCTGCTGGCGAGTACCGCCTGCCTTAGCTGGCGACAGGCTCCCGAGCCCCTGCCGGCGCTGGTCTACGCCGCTGCCGAGGAGCCTCAGGCGCTCATCCTGCTGCTGCCGGGGCTGCTCAGCGATCCCGAGGACTTTGACCGCCATGGCTTTGTCGAAGCGATCCAGCGGGCGAGGCCGAATGCCGAGGTTCGGGCGCTGGATCTCCATCCTGGCTACTACCGAGACGGGGTTGCCGAAGAGCGAGTGCTAGAAGACCACGTGCTCCCGGCGCGTCGGCGGGGGGTAGAGGAAGTCCAGCTGATCGGGATCTCCCTCGGAGGCTACGGCGCCGCCAGCTTTCTGAGCCGCTTTCCGGATCAGGTGGACGGCGCGATTCTTCTGGCTCCCTGGCTGGGGGAGCGGGAATTGGTAGAGGAGCTTCGGCAGGCTGGAGGTCCTACGGCGTGGCGTGCTGTGCAGGCTTCGGAGGTCGCCTTGGAAGACGGCCCGCAAGACGGCTCGGAAGGAGATCCCGCCGTCCAGCTATGGCTCGACCTGGTGCCGCTTCTGGAATCGTCGAATCCCCCCAAGCTCTGGCTGGCCTACGGCGAGAGCGATCGCTTCGCCGGGGCTCATCGCCAGCTGGCGACGCTGCTTCCCGCTGAACGAACCCTGTCGCGGGACGGCGGCCACCGCTGGCGAGTATGGGAGCAGCTGCTGGACGACCTGGTGCAGGCGGGGGCTCTGAAGCCTGCTCTCGAGCTGAATCAGGACGCCATCGAGTCACCGCCCAGCGAGGAATCGCGAACGAATCCCTGAGCAGGGCGGATCTACTGAGGAGATCAGGAGCCCTTCAGCTCCCATCCCCTCAGCTCTTCATCCCCTGACAGACCGACTCAACCCTCGTTGAGCGCCTTGGTCAGTAGGTCCCGAGTCACCTTGGGATCGGCCTTGCCGCCGCTGGCCTTCATCACCTGGCCGATGAAGAAGCCGAAGAGGGCCTGCTTGCCGCCGCGGTAGGCGGCGAGCTGTCCGGGGTTCTCGGCGAGGACCTGCTGGACCAGGGGGCCCAGAGAGGCTTCATCGCCGAGGCGCTGGAGGCCCTTTTCCTGGACGATGGCTTCGGGGTCGCCGCCCTGTTCTAGGAGCTCGGCGAGGACTTCCTTCGCCGCCGGTCCGGTGATGGTGCCGCTCTCCTGCAGGGCTACCAGCGAGGCCGCCTCGGCAGCGCCGAAGGGGAGGTCGGCAAGGGCTCGATCCTTGACGGCGCCCCGCAGCTCGTTCACCAGCCAGGCGGCGAGAGGAGCGGGGGACTTCACCTTGCCGGTCTCCAGCCCCGCTTCGAAGAAGGCGGCGAGCTCGTCGTCTACCGCGATCACCGCGGCCTCCTGCACCGGCAGCCCTAGCTCGCCCTGATAGCGATTCCTGCGCTGCAGCTGAGCCTCGTTTCGGGGCTCCGGAAGCTGGGGCCCCTTGGGTGCGCTATCAGCGGCCTTCTTCTTTTCCTTCGGCTTCTGGCGGCGCTGGGGCGGGGGAGCTTCGCCCTGGTTCTGCTTCTGCTGCTTGGCCCAGGCGTCCCGCAGGGCAACGATGCGGTTGTAGATCGGGCGGCCCAGCTCCTCGGTGGATTCCGGCTCGAGATAGAAGTAGCCGTGGCGCTCGAATTGGAAGCGGGAGCCGGGCTCGGCCGTCGCTACCGAGGGCTCCAGCCGGGCGTTGGGGAAGGAGCGCAGAGAATCGGGGTTCAGGTGGCGGAAGAAGGCGGGGGTTTCGTCCTCCTTGGCGCTGCTGGCGGCGGATTCTTCCGCGCCGCCGAGGGCCTCCGCGGCGCGATCACCGTCATCCGTCGCGCCTTCGGTCGCCTCGCCTTCGTCCTCGCCTTCGGCCGCGGTGACGGTGGCGTCGGGCCGCTCGACGGAGAAGAGTCGGTCATAGACCCGCACCTCCACCGGGGCGCTGTCTTCGGCGCTCACCCAATGGATGGTGCCCTTCACCTTGCGACCGTCCGGGGCCTTGCCGCCTCGGGTCTCGGGATCGTAGGTGCAGCGCAGCTCCACTACCTCGCCGCTCTCGTCCTGGATCACCTCATCGCAGCGCAGGAAGTAGGCGTAGCGCAGGCGCACCTCTCGGCCCGGAGCGAGGCGGTGGTAGCCCTTCGGCGGCTCCAGCCGGAAGTCGTCGCGGTCGATGTAGAGCTCGCGGCGGAAGGGCAGCGGCCGGCTGCCTTCCTTGCCGATGTCCCGGGGCCAGTAGGGGGCGTCCAGCTCCTCGACCTGGCCTTTCGGGTAGTTGGTGATCACCACCTTGAGGGGATCCAGCACGCAGAGCACCCGCTTCGCCTCGGCGTTGAGGTCGTCGCGGACGCAATGCTCCAGCAGGCCGACGTCCACCATGCTGTTGGCCTTGGCGACGCCCACCCGGCGGCAGAACTCTCGGATCGCCTCGGGGCGAACGCCGCGGCGGCGATAGGCCGAAAGGGTGGGCATGCGGGGGTCATCCCAGCCGCTCACCACGCCGGCTTCCACCAGGGCCTTGAGCTTGCGCTTGCTCATCACCGTGTAGTTGATGTTCAGGCGGGCGAACTCAAATTGATGAGGGCGCTGATGGGGCCTTGCCGGCTCCTCCACGTGGTCGAGGATCCAGTCGTAGAGGGCGCGGTTGTTCTCGAACTCCAGAGTGCAGAGGGAGTGGGTGATGCCCTCGATAGCGTCGGAGAGGCAGTGGGCGAAGTCATAGAGGGGGTAGATGCACCAATTATCCCCCTGGCGGTAGTGATGAGCGTGGCGGATGCGGTAGAGAATCGGATCCCGCATCAACATATTCGGATGAGCCATGTCGATCTTCGCCCGCAGCACGTGGGTGCCGTCGGCGAATTCCCCCGCCCGCATGCGCCGCAGCAGATCGAGGTTCTCCTCGACGCTGCGCTCGCGGAAAGGGCTGTTGACTCCCGCCTCGGTGACCGTCCCCCGGTTCTGGCGGATGTCCTCCAGACTCTGGCTGTCGACGTAGGCCAGCCCCTTGCTCACCAGCTCCTCGGCGAACTCATAGAGCCGTCCGAAGTAGTCGGAAGCGTAGAAGAGATTCTCTCCCCAGTCGTAGCCCAGCCACTGGATGTCCCGCTGGATCGCCTCGACGAAGGCGATGTCTTCGGTCGCCGGGTTGGTGTCGTCGAAGCGCAGATGGCAGACCGCGCCGGGGAACTCCTGCGACAGGCCGAAATTCAGCGAGATCGACTTGGCGTGGCCGATGTGGGGAAAGCCGTTGGGTTCCGGGGGGAAGCGGGTGACGACCCGTCCGCCGTGCTTGCCCGCCTCCACGTCAGCGGTGATGAGGTCGCGGATGAAGTCACGGGGCGTATCGCTGGCAAGATCGTGGCTCACGAGAGGCGTCTCCGAGGCAGCTCAGAAGGAGTAGGTGAGGGCGACGGCGGTCGCCGTATCGGTATCGTCGATCATCGCCGGAACGTCGGTCTCGTGGCGCACCGTATAGGAGAGCTGAAGACCGATGGTCTCGGTGAGGCTAGCGTTGAGGGCGGTGATGCTGTCGATGCTGGTGCTCAGATCGCCGTATTCGGCCACCAGGGTCTGCTGGAAGGTGGAGGTGGGGGAGAGGGTGACCTTCCAGCTGCCGAAGCCGCGGACGATGAATTCGTTCTCGTCTTCTTGGCCCGCGGGCGCATCGGCGATCTCGCTCTGGCGAGCGCCGCCAGCGAGGGAGAGGTCCAGCTCGTGGCGCTCCGTTTTCACCACCTGGCGCCCGATGCCCACAACCTCCCGCCACTGGCGTTCGAAGGCGCTGAACAGATCTCGCTCAAAGCCGATGAGGCCGAAGAGATAGACCTTTTCAGACAGCGGCCAGCGGGCCTCGTAGAAGGCCTCGTAGCGCTCCGCGGTAGTCTCGCGATCTTCGGTGTTGACCTCCGCCCCGAACTTGAAGCGGTGCTCCCAGGTCTCGGTTCCGTAGATCGGCGCAATGGAGGCCTGGAGGCTCTCGGATTCGGTGTTTCCGGTATTGCCCAGGTAGGAGAGCATGGCGCTGCCCTTCCAGCCCTTGGACGGCGCCTCTTCCGCAAAGTCCATCGCTGAAACCATGTCTGCGTCTAGGTCTTGGGCATGGACGGAAGAGGGGAGGGCAAAGGGGACCAGCAGCAGCCCGAGGAGCAAGGCCGGGAACGAGGCCTGGAGCGAGAGCCGCAGCCAACAAGGCCTCGACGGGCTCCGGCGGGGGCCCTCGCTGGAGAGTGCCGAACAAGGGGCAGACGAAGGCGAGAGGGAGTAGGCGGCAGGCGAAGAGGAGGAGGGGGACATCGTCGGGCTCCGGATAAGGGCTTCGTGAGATGGATCGAGAAAAGTTCGGAGCGGTGCAATCTATGGAGCCAGAGGCTCCGTAAGAAGGAGCGAAATTATCATAGGCGCGCTCTGACGTCGGGTAGCATCAGCCTGTCGGAGCCAGCGCTCATCCCCCATATCTTCATCGCTCCAGTACTTCACCGCTCCAGGAGGTTCTTGCCCATGCGCCTCGCCTTGATCCAGCAGCCCGTCGGGGCTGATCGTCACCAGAACCTCGAAGCGGCCCTAGAAGCCATGGGGCGGGCCCGCGAGGCCGGCGCTGACGCCTGCGCCTTCGCCGAGCTCGCGGTGGACCTCTTCTTTCCCCGCTGCCCGGCGAGTCAAGGCCATTGCGCCGCGGAGGCCGCCGCGGTGGCGGAGCCGATCCCCGGGCCGACGACGGAGCGAGTGGCGGCACGGGCGCGGGAGCTCGGATTGGTGACGGTCTTCAACCTCTACGAGCGAGATGAAGAGGGACGAACCTTCGATTCCTCTCCGGTCTTCGACGCCGACGGCAGCCTTCTCGGCGTCACCCGCATGGTGCATATCACCGACTACCCCGGCTTCCACGAGCAGGATTACTACCATCCGGGAGACAGCGGGGCCCCGGTCTACGACACCGCCGTCGGCCGCATCGGAGTGGCGATTTGCTACGACCGCCACTATCCCGAATACATGCGGGCCCTGGGCGTCGCCGGAGCTCAGCTGGTGGTGATTCCCCAGGCCGGCACCGTCGGGGAATGGCCGGAGGGTCTGTACGAGGCGGAAGTGCAGACCGCCGCCTTCCAGAACGGCTACTTCGCCGCCCTGTGCAATCGCGTTGGGGTCGAGGGCGAGCTGGAGTTCGCTGGAGAATCCTTCGCCTACGATCCCGACGGCAGGCTGCTGGCGAAGGCGAAGGTCTCCGAGGCGGATCTGCTGATCGTCGACTGCGACTTCCAGCGCTGCGAGAACTCCCACGCGCGGAAGCTCTTCTGGAGGGACCGCCGCCCGGAGCTCTACGGCCCATGGCTGGGGAAAAAGAGCTAGCTGCTTCGGGCTCGCCTTAGCGGAAAGGCCGGCTACCTTCATCAGGTCCTAATGAGGCTTCAGCAGGCCCCAGCGAAGCCTCATCAGGATCTAGGGGCCAGCGAAGCCTCATCAGGAGCCAGCGAAAGGAGCGCCGCAACCTCGGCCCGGGCGCGGCAAAGCATCTCCTCCTTCAGCCGCCCTTCGCGACTTGCCGCGAGGATCAGCAGAAAGGCTCCTTCGGCGACCTTGGGGAGATCCAGCACCCGTAGCGTCGACCAGACAACGGTGGCTTTGTGGCCGGCCTCTCGCCCCTTTCCGAGCCTCATCTCCGCAATGGCGGCGTCCAGGGAGCAGAGGGCGAAGTCCTGCGCCGAGGCGAGACGCTGAAAGGCCCTGGCGGCCCGAAGCAGAGGGTCTAGGGCCGCAGCTGGCCGCTTCGAGAGCAGCAAGAGCCGGCCCTTCATCCAGCGATAGTGGGCCTCCCATCGCGGACTAGGGCTCAGCGATCGGAGCTGGCCTCGTTCTTGTTCCAGCCGCCGCAGGGCATCTTCCGGCTCCCCCGATTCTCCACGGTAGAGGGCAATGTTGAGGGCCGCGGCGCAGCGCAGCGCCGCCGGAAGCGGCCCTTTTGCTTGGAGCACCGCCTTTTCCAGCTCGTTCGCCGCCTCGCCAGACCGGCCGGATTCGTAGAGCGCAATGGCCGCCTTGAGCCGATAGCGCAGGCCGTCTTCGTGGGCTTTGAGCAGCTCGCAAAGGGTTCCCGCCGCCAGGGCGCGCTGACGTCCCTGAGGGAGCCGGTGGGTGTCCAGGCACCAGGAGGCCTCGAGCCCCATCACTCGGGCCAGCGCCAGGGGAGCTCCGCTGCCGGAGCGAAGCAGCCCGTAGGCTTCGCGGAAAGCCAGGCCTGCGGCGTCGTAGCGGCACAGCAGGCGCAGAGCGTTGCCCCGCTCCGCCTCGATCTCCGCCAAGAGATCCCGCAGCAGCGCGAGCCGCCAGCAGCGCCCGTCGAGGGCCTCCAGCGCCAGCTTCAGGACTACGAGTCGAGCCAGGCAGGCACGCTGGTGCTGGAGCTCAGCGGGCTCTCCGGGGCGTCGCAGTCGCCGCAACCAGAGAGCCGCTAAGGCCGGAGTGGCGGGACTACCATGGCGGTCTAGGGCCCGCATCGCGGGGCTGAGGGAAGTCTCCGCCGATCGAAACCGAGGAGAGGTTCGGGGAATGTCTTGGGCGAGTCCCTCGAGGTGGTCGGCGATCTCTTCTAGTCGCCGCGAGGAGGACGGATGCGCGGTGCCCTCGGCCCACAGGCTGCTTTGGGCTGCTGGGAGAGGGCTATAGAGCAAGGTGAGCGTCGAGCGAAGCCTCGGGCTTGGCTTGGGGCTACGCCCTGAGCTGGGCTGGTCACCGGAGGCATCCTTCGCCGTCTCCCTCGCATTTCGCAAAGGCTCCTCTACTGACTCCTCTGTGCAGTCCTCTACGCACTCTTGTATACGCTCTTCTATAAGGTAGTGAAGCGCTCGCTGAAGCAGGGTGCGGCGGGTTTTCCAGCAGGCCTCGGCAAGAGATCCCAGCAGCTCCTCAACGACGGGAATCGGGGCTGAATCTTCTTGTAGATAGCGGAGAAAGCCGGGAAAGCTTGAGTCCCCAGGGCCATGGTGAATTAGCTCAGTCAGCGTGAATGAGCTTTTCTGCTGGCTGGCGGTAGGCCAAGGGGTTGCGCTGGTCCATGGAGACAAGCTGGGCGAAGTAGGCAAGGAAGGGGAGTGCTAGCAAAGGGAGAAGAAGGAAGGGCGAAGATAGCACTCGAAATATCTTCTGAGGAGAAAAAATAATGGACAGGGGATCTATGGCTCCCCTAGGGATTCGGTTGCTGTCGGGGATTGGGGCTTAAGACATCGATTCATGAGGCCCGAGGGAAAGCCCCCCGGGCCATGGGACCTAGCTATCGGGATCGATGGAAGGGCCGAGGTCAGGGCGCAGATCCTGCGTGCCGTTGGGGTCGATCCCGGGGCCGACGTCTCCGGGCAGGGAGAAGTAGCCGAAGGGGTCGATGCTCAGCCCAAGGTCGGCCGGGGTGGCGGATTGCGAAACGGAGCGGGTGGAGCGGAACTGGAGAAGATTCATCACAGGATTTGCCTCTTTGGTGTGGATTGAGCCTTGGGAAAGCCGCCGAATGCGGCCTTCGGAGGCGATTAGTTTTGTCAAAAAAGAACTATTGAGGCAAGTTCTGGTAGAGAGCGACAAGAAATAGCGAGACTCTTCAGCTAGCGCCGGCCGTGAGTTGCGTTCCCTAACGCCTACCGCCAGGGCGCTGAAACGAGAAAGGCCCACCCTTTAAGGGTGAGCCTTGAGCTCTGGCATGCCTGAAGATCAGGTCGATCCAGAGAAGCCCTCGAGCTACCTCGGGGCTCGGTCGCCGCGAGACTTAGAAGTAGCGGCAGGTACCGTCCATGGCGCAATAGGCCTGGCTGGCGGAGGGGCATTCCTGCTGGCAGTCGTAGTCGTCGTTGCAGTCCGACTCGCCGCAGGCCGGGCCGCCAGAGCCGGTGCCGCCGAAGATGTAGACGCAGGTGTAGTTCGCCGAGCAGAAAGCATCATTGGCGGAAGGGCACTCGGTCTGGCATTGGGAGTCGCTGAAACAATCGGACTCACCGCAGGTCAGCGGGCGGGCCTCGGCGCCCTGCATCCCCGCCGGTAGCTCGACGGCGTCAGCGGCCGCGGCGCCCTGATCGCAGGCGTCGGCGGAGGCGATGATGTTCATCCATGCCTCTTGCACGCTCGCCGGCTGGTACTCATCGGCGTGGGCTTCATCGGCGTGGGCGAGATTCGGTGCAGACAGGCAGAGGAGCAGGGCAAGACAGGCGCAGAGTAGGGGAGCGAAAGCGGAAAGCTTCTTCATGATGTCCTCCTGAGACATGCGGATCATTAGTTCGCGCAGAGGGCGCGATATATCGAGTTTTCGATAATTTGCAATCTCAGGATTCAGGAGTCAAGGGTACGGCCAGAGATTTCTCCCGGGTCTTGGGGCACCACTGGAAGATTCTCGCCGCTGTCTCAGCGCGCCACGAGCTCGACGCGGCGATTCTTCGCTCGCCCCGACGAGGTGGCGTTGGTCGCCGCCGGGGCGAGGGGACCCACTCCGTGGCCTTCGAGGCGCTGAGACGAGACGCCGTAGTCCTTCACCAGGGTCTGGACCACCGCTCGAGCCCGATCGGTGGAGAGCCGACGGTTGTGCTCGAAGGATCCGGTCATGTCGGTATGCCCGACGACGAAGAGGCGCAGCTGAGGCCGCTTCTTCAGCAGCTCCGCCACCTGCTCGAGGGTCGGCGCGGATTCCGCCTTGACCACCGCCTTGTCGGTATCGAAGTAGATGCCGTAGAGGCTGACCTTGCCGGTGACGTCCAGAGCCTGGGCCAGGGCGTCGGCGTCCGCCACCACGAGATCTTCCTCCATCGCCTGGACCTCGACGATGTCCAGCTGTGTTCTGCGCTTGCCCACCATCAAGGCGATATAGGCCTGTCCGCCCTGGTGGTCGAGGCGTCCCGCCAGATAGCGCGGGTCGCCGTCCATGGTGGCGAAGAGACCGTTGAGGCGATTCCACGCGCTGCGAGCAAAGGCCGGACCGCAGGCGTCGAGCTCACAGCGGAAGATCAACTCCAGGCCCGCGCCCTCCAGGGCCTTGCGGTAGTTGGTGAAGATCTCGAGGGTCGATCGATCCGCCGGATTGAAGTAGACGATGCGGGTCAGGCGCCCCTCGACCGTCTCGCCGGTGGGATTGGGGCCGTCGACGCCGGTGGCGAGGGTGTATTGAGCGAACTCCTCGGCCCTCTTCTGGTCGATTGTGGACCCTTCATAGCGGGTCACCAAGGAATGATCCTGCTCGTCCTGGGCCTGAGAGGTGAGCGGAAGGAATAAGTAAATCGCCGCCGTGAGGCAGAGAGCGAGAGGGAAATAGAGACGCTGGGAACGCTTCGAGGGCTGATGGTTGAGCATCATGGGGGATTCTCCAAAAGCAACAGCAAGACACAGATTGGCGTTGTCCACGGCGACCTCCGGAGAAGATCAAAGGGAGCCGGAGTGAAGAGAGTTGATTCGCGTTGGGAGGAACTCTGATCATCGAGCAAGACAGCCGTGAAAGCTCGTTCTCACAGTCCCGTGACGGCAGTCAGTTGGGTTCAGCCATCGCGGCGATACGCTTTGTCACCAAGTAGTCCAGCCCGCGGTTGCACAGAGGGTAGTAATTACCGATCACCAGTGATCCAGCGATCAAGGCAACAGTCGCTTGCCAACCAACGACTCTCCATAGGTCGTAAGCGAGGTAGCTCACTAAGACGGGCACTGCGTAAAGGAACCCATGGTGCAGATTCGGTAACAGCCTTCGCATCAAGCGACGCATCGCCCAATAGGGAGCGAGGAGCCATCGCCATTCCCCTTCCATCAGCACGAGTGCGGTGTGGGCGTCGCGATTTGTAGGCTGCCGCCGCAGGGAGGAGAGGGCATGCCGGTGGGCGTCGGGGTATCGTTTGCGCAGCGCCAGATCGAGAGCCCGTAGCCCGTGGGCGACGGGGTGATGAGGGTCCAGCTCGAGAGCCCGCTGAGTCGAGCTACGGGCTTCTTCGATCTGATGATTTGCTACCTCACAGCGGGCTAGGGAGGCCCAGGCGTCGGGGTTGTCTGGATCCTGCTCGAGAACCCGCTGGATACTCACCGCGGCTCCCGGTAGGTCATCCGATTCAAGGGCCAAGGCGGCCGCTAAGAGGTGGGAATTCGGATCTCGCCGAGCCACCACCTGGAGCGTTTCGACGACGTCCTCGAGACCCTGAAAATCCCCCTGGCGCAGGGCGATCCAGCCGGTCGCCACAAGGATCTCCGGTGGATTCTTGGTGCCGATGATCTCCCCGGCACGGCGCAACTCCTCGAGACTGTCGGCGTAGCGTCCCGGCTGACTCGAGACGTAATGAGCCAGGGCGATTCTGGCCTTGGTATCCCCTGGATTCGCCTCGAGATAGCGCCTCAGGACCTCTTCGGCACCGGGGAAGTCATCGTCCGCCAAATAGGGCTGGATCAGCGCCCGCCAGGGGGCTGCGGCGGAGGCTTCGAGGTCGTTGGCTTGCGGCGGCAGGTGCTCGGTGGCATCGATCATTGGCTCTCTCGCTGTGGAGTCGGCACAGAATCTGGTTCAGCTATTGGGAAGGACCCGGCGCCTTGTAATGGATTAGTTCGCCTCTTAATGGATTCGCTCGCCTCAGGCGCTGGCTCGCTCTCCCTGCTGCTCCGGATGGATCTTCTCCATCTCGACGCTCACCAGCTTGGAGACGCCGCGCTCTTCCATGGTCACGCCGTAGAGGGTGGAGGCGGCCTCCATGGTGATCTTGTTGTGGGTCACCACCAGGAATTGGGTGTCCTGGGCCATGTCCTGCAGGGTCTCGACGAAGCGCAGGCAGTTGGCGTCGTCCAGCGGCGCGTCGACCTCGTCGAGGATGCAGAAGGGGGAGGGCTTGGTGCGGAAGAGGGCGAAGAGCAGGGCGATGGCGGTGAGGGCCTTCTCGCCGCCGGACATCAGCTGAATATTCTGCAGACGCTTGCCCGGCGGGCGGGCGACGATCTCGATACCGGTCTCCAGCACGTCCTCGTCGTCCATCAGGCGCATCTCCGCCTCGCCGCCGCGGAAGAGGCGCGAGAACACCATACCGAAGGTCTCGTTGACCTGGGTGAAGGTCTCGCGGAAGCGCTCGCTGGAGGTCTCGTTGATCTCGCGGATGGTCTGGCGCAGGCTGGTGACGGAGTTGGCGACGTCGGCGCGCTGCTCCACCAGGAAGGCGTGGCGCTCCCGCTGCTCCTCGAATTCGGTCATCGCCAGCAGGTTGACGGGGCCGAGGCGGTCCAGCGCCGACTTGAGCTTCGAGAGGTCGGCCTCCATCGCCGGCAGGGATTCGTTTGCTGGCACCAGAGCATCGGCCGCCGCGCGCTCTTCGTCCTGCTCGGCCAGGGCCTCTTCCAGCAGCTGCCTCGGGGTGGGGGCGAGATCCGTGAGGTCGGCGGAGGCGCCTTCTTCGAAGGCTGGGTCTTGCGACTCGGCGCTCATCGACTCGCCGAGGAGGTTCGCAGCATCATCAATAGCCGCCGAGGAGACGGGGACGGTGAGCTCGCCGCCGGATCCCTCGGGAGGCGTGCCGGCCTGTTTCGAATCAGCCGGTGCTGATCCTTCTTGCCCCGGGCCTTCGGAAGCTGCGATCTCCGCTCCCGCTACTGGTGCCTCCTCGGAATCGTCCGGAGACGCACTCGGAGCGGGAGCGAAGTTCTCCTGGAAGGAGTGGGCGAGGTGGTCGAGCTCGCTCTCCAGCGAGGCCTGCCGCACCCGGTGCTGCTCGTTGTCCGCCCGTACCGAGTCCCGCTGGTCGCGGCAGTCGCCGAGGCGCTCCTCCAGGGTCTTGATATCGACCCGCAGGTCATCGAGCTTCTCCTGTTCCAGGATCACCTGATCGTCGGCGGACTCCCGGTCTTTGAGGGCCTGCTGCAGGGTGCCCTCGGCCTCTTCGCGGCTGACTTCCAGCTCGCGGTGGCGGCGCTGGAGGCGTTCCCCTTCCTGCTGCCATTGGGTGACCTGCTGCTGGCTTTCGTCGACCTCCCGGCGCAGTCGCCGGCTCTCGCCGCGAACGCCCTCCAGACGCTCGTCCAGGACCTCCAGGCGGGAGCGCCGGCCGGCGCTCTCGCTGCGCAATCCCTCGCGATGCAGGCGGGCGCTCTCGATCTCGGAGCCGGCCTGTTGGAGAGCCGCGTCGACCCGCTGCTGACGCTGCTGGGCCTGCTCTAGCTCCGAGGCGAGATCGCTGCGGCGCTGCTCCAGGGTGCCGCGCTTCTTCTCCAGCTGATCTCGCCGCTGCTCCACCTGCCGGCGTTGGTCCTCGAGGCGCTGGAGACGCCCCTGAAGATCCTGCAGTCGGGCCTCCGCCACTGCGAGGTCTTGGCGCACCTGGGTGAGCTCTCCGGAGAGACGATTCTTCTCCTTCGCCTGCTCTGCGCGGGTGGCCACCAGCTGCTGAACGCGCTCCTCCAGCTGCGCCATCTGCTGTTGGCGGCGGGGAATCTCTTCCCCTAGCTCCGCCAGCTCGCGATCTCGCGCGAGCAGACCCGGAACGCTTTGCTCGCCCTCGATGTGCAGCAGGCCGCCGCGGGCCCACAGGCCGTCGCGGGAGATGAAGGCGACGCCGGGCCATTGACGGGCGAGGCGCTCCGCCTCTTCGACGCTGGCGGCGAGCCATGCGGGGGGCAGGGCGGCGGAGAGCTCCTGGGGCAGGCCGAGAACCTCCGTCAGCGAGTGCAGGGCGCCAGCGTCGGCCTCCAGCGCCGCGTCGCGCTCGGCGACGGCGAACGGTGGGGAAGCGGCGGGGTCCTCGTCCGGGGTTTGTAGCAGGGTGGCTCCGCCGGCCACCTGCCCGCTGAGGAAGCGGGCGAGGCCGACGGCGGATTCGCTGCTCTCCACCACCACGGCGTCTGGCAGACGACCGAGGTAAAAGTCCAGCGCGTCCTCCCAATCCCCGTCCACCGCCGTGCGGCGGGTTCCCTGGCCAGCCAGGAGGGAGGCGAGGTAGCGGGGGGCCTGGATGCCGGCGGCGTCCAGGGCGGCGGCGAGGCTTTCCCGACGCTGCTCGTCGGTGCGCGCCAGCTGCTCCAGCACCTCGCGGCGCTGGCGGGCGGCGGTGAGGGCGTCGCGGACCTCGCCGCGCTCCTCGTTGGTGCTCGCCTCCCGGCTGATGGTGGCATCGAGGGCAGCGTCGACGGTCTCCAGCTCAGTTCCCAGGCGGTCTCGAGTTGTTTCTAGCTGGCGCAGGCCGTCCCGGGCGATGGCTACCGCCTCGCCGGTTTGCTCCACCTCCGCGGCGCTGGTCTCCAGCTCCTCGTCGAGGTGGCGCTCCTCCAGCCTGAGGCGCTCCTGCTCCAGGTCCGCCTGTTGGCGCTTGCGGTCCGCCCCTTGAGTTTCGGCGGCGGCGTTCAGCACTTCCCGCTTGAGGTTGGAAACTCGCTGCTCTGCCTCTCTCAGCAGTCGGTCGGCGGAGACGATCTGATCTTCGTCCGCCTCCACCGCTGCGGCGGCGCTCTGGCGCTCGTTCTCGATCACCTGCTGCCTCATCTCCACCTCGAGGAGGCGCCGTTCGGCTACTTCCCCCTCCTCGCCGCGACGCTTGGCGAGAGCGCGGCCGGAGGTCAGGCGCTCGTCCAGCTCCTGGAGGGTCTGGCGGGAGGTGCGGAGGAATTCTTGGCGACCCTCGATGGTGGCCGCCAGATCGCTGCGCCGCTGATGCCCCTGGGCGAGGGCTTCCGCCTGGCGCTCCACGGCTTCGCGGCCGGCGGCGAGGGAGGCCTCGTCCCGGCTGAGGGCTGCGGAGAGCTCAGCATCCTGGGAAATACCCAGCTCCAGCTGCTGCACCAATTCGCGATATTGATCCCGCATCGTGCGGCCCCGCAGCAGCAGCACTCGCCGCAGCAGCTCGAGGTATTCCACCTGCTTCTGCTGATAGCGGCGGGCGGCGCTGGCCTGGCGCTTCAGGGAGCGCAGGGCGCGCTCGACCTCGGCGATGATGTCGTCGAGGCGGAGCAGGTTGGCGAGGGCCTCCTCCAGCTTGATCTCGGCGATGCGCTTGCGGGCCTTGTAGCGGGTGATGCCGGCGGCCTCCTCGAGCAGCTTACGCCGCTCTTGAGGCTTGCTCGACAGGATCATGCCGATCTTGCCCTGCTCGATCACCGAGTAGGCGCGAATGCCCAGGCCGGTATCCATCAGGAGGTCTTTGATCTCCTTCAGGCGAACGGTCTTCCCGTTGAGTCGGTACTGGCTCTCGCCGGTACGAAAGACCCGCCGTCCAATGGTGATCACGCCCTCTTCGGAGCGCGGGAAGTCCGGATCCGTGCGCAGCACCAGATGGGCTTCCGCCAGCCCCGACGGCCGCCGGGATTCGGAGCCGTTGAAGATAATGTCCTCCATCTTCCCGCCGCGGAGGCTCTTGGCGCTCTGCTCGCCGAGGACCCAAGACATCCCGTCGGAGAGATTGCTCTTGCCGCAACCGTTGGGGCCTACGATGGCGGTAATGCCGCCAGCGAAGGAGACGGTGACGGGGTCGACAAAACTCTTGAAGCCGCTCAGCTCCAGGCGTTCCAATTTCAGCATCGGGCGCAGGCAATCTCCGAGGCACGGGCAGGGGGGGAAGGGGCGACTAGTTGAGGCAGACGCCTTGCGGGAACAATAGGGCCGCCTTGCGGCCAAAGGTACAGCCGCGAAGCTTAGCAGCGGGTTGCCTGCTGAACAAGTCAGCAGGGGAGGTCAGACCACAACCGGTAGTGGTGCAGGTGGATATGGACCACAAGATCTGGCGATCTGTTTTTCTGCCTTCCAGGCCCGCGGGCTGCTTTACGAGCTAGTCGTTCGCTTCGTCAGCTGCTGCGCGATGGCGGCCCCGTAGAAAACGGATCCGCCGAGGGCGGATCCGTCGAGAGCCAATTAGGGGCGACGGGCAGCGAGCAGGGTGCGGTAGTTGAAGGCAATCCAGAGCACGAAGGGCAGAGCCAGCTTGAAGGGAAGATCCATCAGGTGCTTGCCCATGCCCCAAAAGTTGCGCCAAAACGGGCCGTAATTTTGTGCCGAGAAGGAGCCTAATTGGGTGGCGTAGCCGAATTTCACCCAGAACACCACCAACAGGATGTTGAAGAAGATGGTGATCAGCGCTGCCCACCCGAGAGCCCCCAGTCGCCTTTTGAAGGGGACTCCTGGAGTCGCCAGGAAGAGCAGAGCCAGGAGCAGCAGGTGATAGTGGATATCCGTCACCCGAAAGGAGTAGACCCTGGAACGATCCTCCGGAAAGTCGAGACGCAAGACCGAGGCGTAATTCGGGTCGCTGGACGCGGGCAGCAGCTGGGTGACGTTCGGGCTTTCAATAAGGTGGAGAAGGTTCTCACCGCTGGTCATCAGGAAGCGGTTGTAGAAGGGGGTCAGCAAGACCCAAAGAATGACCACCGGGACCAGCCATAGAAGCATATTGCGCACCAGGATCGCCGGCCGGAATCCGGTGCGCTTGCGTCGCTCCTCTGCTGATTCTGCCTTGCGCGCCATGGTGAATTGAATCGTGAGCCTGAGTTAATTAGCTGATCGAAGAGAGCTGGAGGGGGAAGGGAGTCCCGTCAGGACGCCGGGGCGGCCTCGCCGCCGTCGCTTCCGGAGCTCTTCACCTTTGCCGGGCTGCCGGCGAAGCGGTCTGCCCAGAAGATCCACAACAACACTCCCGCCAGGATCACCACGGTTTGCCACAGCACAGTGTGGGAGGTGTCGAAGAAATCCGGGAAGTGCTGGCCGGTGAGAAAGAGGGCCACCACTCGGATCAGATTCACCCCCTGGATCGCCAGCAGGCCGAAAGCAAGGCCGACGAAGCGGCTCTTCCACGGAGCGGGAAAGGCGAGCACCGCGGCGCAGAAGATCAGCATCGTCTCGACGCCGTTGCAGCCGTTCTTGATGTTCACCGCAAAGGCTTCGTTGCGGATGATCGTACCTTGGCGAACGATCGTGCTATCAATGATGGTGAGGGCCACACCGCTGGCCTTGGCGACCAGGCCGGTGAAGGGCACGATCACCTGATCGTTCACCGAGGGTAGGGAAATGACCGTGAAGCTCCCTCCCAGCAGAATGGCGAAGACGACAAGAAAGGTGAGCTCTTGCCGGTACTCCTGCCACCACGGCTTGTCGTCGTTGGACTGTTCTTCTCGCTTATTGGTGGGTTGCTTCTTGGCCATGTTTGCCCTTGGTTAGGCGAAGGGGTCAGAGGGTCGAGAGCGGAATCGCGATTCCTCAAGTCAGTCGCTGAATCGACGCAGCTCCGCCGACCCAGGATCTCGTCGGGTGCAGCGGATGTTACGGGCTACGCGCTGCTGTGTCCAGGTTCACTAGATTGACTCCAGCTTGCCGTCGGCGTAGCATTCCCCGGGCTCGACGGGCTGCTTTCTCGCCTCCATCCCGTCGCCCATCGACCTGCCTCGAACGCCCTGACCAACCTCGATCCAGCCCCGCATCTTCAGCGCCCTCAAGAAGAACGGCGTTCTTGAGCTGCGCCCGGAAAGCTGCGGGCCCCCGTCCACCGCGGTGAGCCATCGCCGCCTTGCGGCCCCCTAGCGCTGCCCGCGGGAAGGAGCTCCATGAAGACCTTCTTTCGATCCAAGGCCACGATCGCTGACGAGACGGAAATTGAGCGAATCATTCGCCGCATGGCGGTGCAGGTCGTAGAGCGAGACGGCGGTACCGAACGCCTGATGCTGGTCGGTATCCGCACTCGCGGCGTGCCTCTAGCCCAGCGCCTCGCCGCAGCGATCCAGGCGATGGAGGGAGAGGAGATCCCCCAAGGCGTCCTGGACATCACCCTGTATCGAGACGACCTCTCGGCCATCGGTCCGCAGCCGGTGGTAAAGGAGACCCGTTTACCGGGCCCCCTCTCGGGTCGAGTCGTAGTGCTCTGCGACGACGTGCTCTTTTCTGGCCGCACGGTGCGTGCGGCGCTGGATGCTCTGTTGGACTACGGCAGGCCGGAGGCGGTTCGCCTCGCGGTGCTGGTAGACCGCGGGCATCGCGAGCTGCCGGTGCAGGCGGACGTGGTGGGCAAGGAAGTGCCGACGGCCGCCCACGAGCACGTGGAAGTACATTTTCAGGAGATCGACGGTGCCGACCGGATCCGGATTCTGGAACGTCTTCCGGAATCGGAATCCGCGACGGGAGACGAATCCGCGGGTCGACCGCAGAAGGAGGAGCGATGACGCCGGCGCGTAAGGAGGGCTTGGAGGCGGTGACTCTGGGCAAGGATCTGCTGGGGATCTCGGATCTCAACCCACAGCAGGTAGAGCTGATTCTCGATACTGCGGAATCCTTTCGGGCGGTGTCCAAGCGACCGGTGAAGAAGGTGCCGACCCTGCGGGGCAAGACGGTGATCAACCTCTTCTTCGAGTCATCCACCCGCACTCGCTCCAGCTTCGAGATCGCGGAGAAGAGGCTGTCCGCCGACGGGCTCAATTTCTCCGCTTCGTCCTCGGCGCTGAGCAAGGGCGAGAGCCTGATCGACACCGCCCTCAACCTGCAGGCGATGGCGCCGGACCTGATCGTGATTCGCCACATGCATCCGGGGGTGCCCCACATGCTGGCCCGGCAGCTGGCTGCGGGGGTGATCAACGCCGGCGACGGCGCCCACCAGCACCCGACCCAGGCGCTGCTGGATGCCTTCACCATTCGCGACCACAAGGGCACCCTGGCGGGGCTCAAGGTCGCCATCATTGGCGATATCGAGCACAGCCGAGTGGTGCGCTCGAACATTCAGCTGCTCACCATGATGGGCTCCCAGGTGGTGGTCGCCGGTCCTCGCACCATGATGCCGCTGGCGGTGGAGAGCCTCGGGGCGACCGCCTGCTACGACCTGGAAGAGGCCCTGGACGGCGCCGACGTGGTGATGATGCTGCGGGTTCAGCTGGAGCGCCAGAGCCGGGTGTTGATGCCTTCGGTGCGAGATTACTTCGCTCTCTTCGGCCTCACTACCGCTCATCTGGAGCTCGCCGCTCCGGACGCCATCGTGATGCATCCTGGGCCGATGAATCGGGGCGTAGAGATCTCCAGTGAGGTCGCCGACGGTCCGGTATCGGTGATCCTGGAGCAGGTGGAGGCGGGAGTCGCCGTGCGGATGGCGCTGCTTTACCTGCTGTGCAGCCCGCAAGAGTGAATACCGGTCCCCAACGAAAACCGCCTCGGGCAATGAGCGCGGCCCCGATGCCTTGCGAGCCGAAGAATCTGCTGGACTCAAGAAGCCATTAAGAAACCTATCGCGAACCGCCGGAGAGAGTGACCCACCGATGACTCCAAAGGATTTTGTCGATCCCTTCTACCACCAGGCCCCGCCTCTGCTGCTGCGCGGCGGACGGGTGGTGGACCCCAGTCAAGATCTCGACGGCATCGGTGACCTGCTGCTGCGGGATGGCCGAGTCGAGGCCATCGGCGAGAGCGTGGACGCTCCGGCGGACGCCGAGGTGATGGATATCCAGGGCAAGGTGGTGTGTCCCGGTTTCCTGGACATGCACGTGCACCTGAGGGAGCCCGGCCAGGAATACAAGGAGACGGTGGAGACCGGCGTGCGCTCCGCCGCCGCCGGGGGCTTCACCGCCGTCGCCTGCATGGCGAATACCGCGCCGGTGAACGACAACCCCTCCGTCACCCGCCATATCCTCCAGGAGGCCCATCGGGCTCAGCTGGCCCGGGTCTATCCCATCGGTTCCGTCTCCAAGGGCATGAAGGGCGAGGAGCTGGCGGAGATCGGCGCGATGAGCCGGGTCGGCGCCGTCGCCTTCTCCGACGACGGGCTCCCGGTTCACAACTCGGAGCTGATGCGACGTGCGCTGCTCTACGCGCAGCACTTCGACGTGCCGGTGATCCAGCACGCGGAAGATCTGGTGCTCACCGGGTCCGGGGTGATGCACGAGGGGGAATGGTCCACCCGTCTCGGCCTTCCGGGCATCCCCGGAGCCTCTGAGGACGTGGTGGTGGCCCGGGATCTGCTGCTGGCGGAAGACACCGGTGGGCACTACCACGTCGCCCATCTCTCCACCGCCAGGGCCCTGCGGCTGGTCAAAGAAGCCCGTCGCCACGGCGTCCGGGTGACCTGCGAGGTCACTCCCCATCACCTGCTTCTCACCGACGAAGAAGTGCACCGCCGCAGCTTCTCTAGCGACGTCAAGATGAAGCCGCCGCTGCGCTCGGAATCCGACCGCGAGGCCCTGGTGGCGGGATTGGCGGACGGATCCATCGACGTCATCGCCACCGATCATGCGCCCCATCACCCGGACGAGAAGAAGGTTCAATTTTCCTGCTCTCCCTTCGGCATCCTCGGCCTGGAGACCTGTGTCTCTCTCTGCCTGGACCGGCTGGTGAGGCCCGGGCACGTCACCCTGAGCCGACTGGTGGAGCTGCTTTCCACCAACCCTGCACAAATCCTGCGGGTTTCTGGAGGCACGCTGGCTCCCGGCTCGGTAGCGGACGTCACCCTGCTGGAGCTTGACCGCGACGTCACCGTGGACGTCCAGAGCTTCCACAGCAAATCCCGCAACTCGCCCTTCGACGGCCTCGAGCTGAAGGGAGCGGCCGTCGGCACGATCCTCGCCGGGCGGCGGGTGTCGATCTAAGGCACCCTCACCAGGGGGGGGAATCTTCCTGGTGCTGGCGCTGGGGCTCAGCTTTGCCGCTCCGGCATGCGGCAACAGCCCATCGCCTTCGAGCCAGCTCGCTGGTTTTCGTGACGAAGGAGGAGAGCTGGCGATTCGTCTCACGGCGCCTGCCTCGCGGTGCCGACTCCGCGGTGGCGACTCCATAGTCTCAGCCTCGCACCGAGACATCGTGAGGCGGTTGGGGAAGCAGGGAGGACGAGGACTGGGCAGAATCTTCGTGGTTCGCGTCATCGCGGCGTGTACCGTCCTCACTGGATCTAACGCACCTTAACGCCGGGCGTTTCTCGAGAGCTATTTCCACCGTCGCTGAGGGCGCCTGCCGTCGCCGAGGGCTCCGCCGCGAGGATCTGGTACGATCAACAGCCCTTTGGCTATGGGCATTTAGCTAGGGCTTCTTTCCATGCCCGCCGTCCTGAGCCAGCACTCCTGCTGCTGAATCGTGATCCTGATGGGAAATCCTCTGAGGTAATACCTCTGAGGTCACCCTCTCAGGCCGTCCCCTGAAGCCATCCTCTGAGCCCAACGAGAGAACCTCAATCGTGCCGGAATCCGTCCCATCCTCCGAAGAGCTGCTCGAAGTTGCGATCCTCGCGGCTCGTCGAGCTGGGGCTTTGCAGCAGGAGGCCTTTCGGGATCAGAGCCTTGAGGTGGGGGAGAAGGGGCGCAACGACTTCGTGACCGAGGTGGATCGAGAGAGCGAACGGCGCATCGTCGAAACCCTCCAGCGCCGCTTCCCGGACCACGCGGTATTGGGTGAAGAAGGGGGCTGGGTCGCGGGTTACGAAGAGTCCGCCAAGGCTTCGGGCTCGGTGCGCTGGATCGTCGACCCCCTGGACGGAACTACCAACTTCATCCAGGGCTTGCCTTATTTTTGCGTTTCCATCGCCTGTGAGGTCGAGGGGGAGCTGGAGGCCGCCTGTATCCTCGATCCGATCCGCGGAGATCTCTTCAGCGCCCGTCGCGGCGCCGGTGCTTTTCTCGGCTCTCGGCGCCTGCGCATCGAGCGAGAGAGCGGAGTGGACGGCGCTTTCCTCGCCACCGGCTTTCCCTTTCGCGCCGGCGAGAGCGTTTTGGATCCTTACCTCCAGAGCTTTCGAACCCTCTCCCTGAGGGTGCGCGGTATGCGCCGCTGCGGCGCCGCGGCCCTGGACCTGGCGAATACCGCCGCGGGAATCTTCGACGGCTTTTGGGAGTTTCGACTCTCGGCCTGGGACGTCGCCGCCGGCGTTCTATTGATTCGAGAAGCCGGCGGAGTCGTGAGTGACGTCGAGGGAGGCCAGAATTTCCTCGAGACCGGCGATATCCTGGCCGGCGCCCCCGCCGTCCATCGCGACCTCCTGGAGGTCATGGCAGCCCCGGTCCTGGTTTAGGCAGAAGAGATCTGCGGCGCCTGGGGGGCTGGCGCGACGTAGAAGGCCTCGGCTCTCTGAATCCCTTTGTCGCCGCCGCTTCGAACAGGACCACAGCAGAGAAGATCCTGAATCCAGCACCCTTCGTCCATCCGCCTTCTTGATACCGCTGATTCCTCTTGGCAGCTTCTTCTAAGAGCGACAGCAGCCGGCAAAGGTCAACTTGCCGCGAAGAGCTCGAGCCTCCATCAATTCATCCACCCAGCCCTCCCGACGAAAGTTAGATCCCCGTGTCCAGCAAGAAGAACGAGCGCTTCGAGATTCAGATCCACCCCGGCGATATTCGCCGCGGGGTGCGCTATCTCTTCTTGTCGCGACGGCAGCTAGGGATCTGGGCCGCTGGGGTGTTGCTCTACTTCGCCTTTATCGGCATCGCCCTCTGGCTCGCCCCGGGGGTGATCGCAAATCGCTTCAGCGTGCGGGAATACCGCGCATTGATGGTGGAGAGAGAGCAGGCGGGCAAGGAGCTTCAGCCGCTGGTGGAGCGCCTGCGGGAGCTCGACACCGAGGTGCGCTCCCTGCGGCTGACCATGGACCGCATCTACCTGGCCTACGGCTTGGAGAGCGACCAATCGGTGGGGCAGGGCGGCTACCCGCTGCCGGCGGTCAACCCGCCGGAGGGATCGATCTACGCCGGAACCGTGCGCGAGGCGGCGCAGCTCCACCGCGGAGTCTCGGAGCAGCTGGAGGTGCTGGACGCCTTCACCCGGGAGGTCCAGAGCTTCGAGCAGAACCGCCGGGCGCAGATCCTCACCACGCCGTCCATCTGCCCGGTAGACCGCGCCCGCTACGTCCTCACCAGCCCCTTCGGCAATCGCCGCAACCCCTTCACCAACGGCGTCGACTTCCACGCCGGCATCGATCTCGCGGCGCAGGAGGGGACCCCCATCTTCGCCCCGGCGGACGCCACCGTGGTCTTCGCCGGCCGCTACCCGCTGCGTCGCAGCGCCGCCTGGTGGCGCTACGGGAATCTGGTGGTGTTGCAGCACGGAGGCGATTTTGTGAGCCTCTACGCCCACTGCCGAGAGGTGCTGGTGCGCAAGGGGCAGCGGGTGCAGCAGGGGGATGAGATCGCTACCGTCGGCAATACCGGATTGTCTACAAACCCGCATCTGCATTACGAAATCCGGAGGCGGGACGAGAGTGGTAAGCTGGTGCCCGTCGATCCGCGAATCTATATGTTGGATCTCGAGCTGACGGACCAGGAAAAGGGTCTGGTCGCTAGTCGCAACGCTCCGAGCTTCGACGATTTCGAGCCCCTACCTCGCACCATCGCCCGCTGAGCCGAGCGGCCTTTCGCCGCGAATGTCGTCGATGTGGGCTGGGAGAATAGACTCATGGCCAGAAGCCCAAGGGAAGATGAATCCCATCCCACGATGATCATCCCGGAAGGGACGGAAATCGAGGTCGATCGCCACGGTCAGCTCTCGGTGCGAGCGCCGGGCAATCTGGTGATCCAGAATTCGGGTCATTACGGCAATCTGGAATCCGTTCGCGGGGGGGGCCGGGAGGGGCCGGGGGGGGGGGGGTAAGAGGGGAGGGTGGGCTGCGCCGGGGCCACCAACCTGGCGGG
>JBCCXL010000008.1:0-273953 GCA_039191605.1 Acidobacteriota bacterium
CCGAACACCTCGCGTAGCTTGGCGTCCGTCGTAGGGATTTGTCGCTCCCACACCACCTCGTCCTCGGCGTTCACTTCACAGATCTGGCTGGTCTTTACGTGGACATCGATGCCAACATACGTCACGGTCGGTCCCCTTTCTCCGGTCTCTGCCGGGTGTCTTTCCTACTGGGCACGATGCCTCAGTCAGGGGACTGGCCGACTCATCTCATCTGGCACCGTCTCACGCTGGGTCGCCGCTCGCCTCGCCCTGAGGGCTTTGCTTGCCGCACAGTCGCCTCAGACGAGCACCTTCGCAGGACTAGGATTTTGGAGTTCGGCTCCGGGTGCTCCGGCGCTGTGCCCTTGGGGCCCGGGTCGCTCCTTGCTAGCTGGGGTCAGCTGGCTGGCACCCCTTCGGCTAGCTGGGGTCATTTGGTTGGCACCGTCTCACGCTGGGTCGCCGCTCGCCTCGCCCCGAGGGCTTCGCTTGTCGCACAGTCGCCTCAGACGAGCACCTTCGCAGGACTGGGATTTGGGAGTTCGGCTCCGGGTGCTCCGGCGCTGTGCCCTTGGGACTCGGGTCGCTCCTTGCTAGCTGGGGCCATTTTAGCTGGGGTCAGTTGGCTGGTACCCCTTCGTTTCGTTTGGCCGACCTTCGTCTTTGTTGCCAGCAGCCACGGAGCTCTCCCGGGTGGGTGGTGGCGTCCCCGCTTTGGAAAAGGGGAGATTTCGGTCGGGGGGCCGGGCCCTTCCGTACCATTACCCTGTCACCGCCTCGCCGCAGGAGCAGATTCGGCCAGGCTCAAGAGGAACGCCGAAGGGATATAGCCCCCACGAACGGGCCCCCAAACGCACTAAAGCCCTCCGGGGATCGAGAGCTGTGATCACTCTCGAGGGCGGAGGGCCTGGGGTTTCGCGGACCGACGGTCGGCGAGGGGCTCAATCTGCGGCGAACTTAGCCGGTGGCAGCTTTGCGCTGGGCTACCGTAGCGGGCTCGTCTTCCTTGCCCTGGCGTCCCGGGCGAGGCTCCTCGAGGGTCGCGGTTTCTCCGTGGGTCACCGGGTAGACCTCCTCGCCTCCGGTGCCGGTGGGGCCGCCACGGGAGAATTGACGATCCAGGTCGGCGAAAAGCTCGGCCGCTGGGGTCGCTGGATGGAGGTGTCGCTTCATTGCGTTTGGGTGAAGGAGAGAGGCAAAACCCACATCAATCTGGTGGCGAGAAGGCAAGCACTAAAACGACGTGGATTGGACGAATGGTAAGAGCGCACCGGCGGGAAGTCAACCAGAAAACCAGCTGGAAATCGCTTGGGATGGACGAATTTTGGCCTTCATCAGAACGCTGCCGGCGAGGTCTGGGCGGCAGCTGCCGGAGATCAGAGGGGAGTCAGTCGGTGACCACCAGGGGGCTTCGGGCGATCTCCTGGGGCTCGGCCCCCGGGCGTAGCCCCTCGACCTTCAGAATCCAGCTTCCCGTCGGCAGGGCGTTCGGCGGCAGGACGAGCAGGGGAGAGGGAAGGCCGGCGGCGTCGGCGCTCCAGGTGACTTGCTCTCCGGTGCCTTCTTCCTCGCCGTTCACCAGGCTGATGCGGTAGAGCTCGAAGTCCGCGGAGCCCGGCCAGCGCAGCAGGTGCCCGACTCCCGCCGGAAGCTCCCTGGGCTCGCCTGCCGCCGGAGCCGCTTCCAGCTCTACGGGGAAGGCGAGGAAGGGAGTCTCCTTGGCGGCGGAGTTGGTGGGGGCTTCGGTGCTGTTCTCGGCCCGGAGCCGCCGGACTTCGGTCTCCAGGTCCTGGACCTGGCGCCATAGGCTCATGGAGGGCATCAGAATGACCATCAGCAGGGCGATGGCCACCGCGCCACCCCAGCGGCCCTGGAGCAGGACGCCGAGGCGCTTCATGGTCTGAGGCTGAGATGCCGGAGAGGGCGGGGGAGGGGAGTTTTGAGGATCCATCATCGTGCTTCCTTCTACCATGGCGCAGGGGATGTCGAGAAGGTGAGGAAGGTGAGGTCTGCGGGGCTCTCGGGCGCCCCGAGGCCCTATCGCCGAGCGCTGTTGGTCGTACCTTGGGGGCCTCCCTTGACGCTCTGTAGCCGGGAAATTAGAGTTCCTGAGTGATCGTCCCGGAAGACCTCAGGGCAGAGCCAGGGAAAGCGTCCCCGCCGGGGCGCCTATCTTCGGGTACCCGGAAGACGGGGACCGCTGCCTCGAGGCTCCCTTCGACTCAGTGGATTTGGCATTGGGGGCTAAGGGCTTTCGTCGTTCGCCCGCTGATGGTTTTACTGCTGGTGCTGTCCACCGGCTGCGCCTCCAATTTTGCTGACCGGCTGGCGGGGGACGCCCTGGGAGGGCTGCTGGAGAATCTCCAAATCACCCTCGCCTCGGACGAAGATCCCGAGCTGGTGCGGGCGGCTCTGCCCCTGGCGCTGGAGCTCTCGGAAGCTTTGGTGCTGGACGACCCGAGCAGTATCGAGCGCCGGGTCAACGCCTGCAGCGGCTTTGTGCAATATGCCTTCGCCTTTGTGGAGACCGACGCGCTGCTGCTGGAGGTGGAGGAGCCGAGGCGTGCCCGGGAGCTGGAACGCCGCTCGCTGCGGCTCTATCTGCGGGCTCTGGATCATTGCCAGCAGGGGCTGGACGTTCTCAAGCCGGGGCTGGTAGCGGAGCTGCTAGCGAATCCCGAAGCCGCGGCGCAGCAGCTCGGTTCGCAAGACCTGGATTTGCTCTATTGGAGCGCCGCCGCCTGGGGCTCGGCCATTGCCCAGGGTCTCGATCGACCGGATCTAGTGGCGGACCTGCCGGTGGTGCGGGCGCTGGTGGTGCGGGGGCTGGAGCTCGATCCCGAGTATCAGCAGGGGGCTTTCCACGGCGCCGCCATTAGCCTTGCCGCTCTGCCGGAGACCCTCGGTGGCTCCCCGGAGCAGGCGCGCTTTCACTTTCAGCAGGTGGTGGAGCTCACCGGAGGCAGCAGCGCCGGGCCCTACGTCACGTTAGCCCGCACCATCACGGTGGCGGAGCAGAACGTGACCGAGTTTCGACAGTTGTTAGAGCAGGCTTTGGCAGTTGATCCAGACGTCGTCCCTGGGCGTAGACTGGAGAACCTGATTGCCCAGCGCCAGGCCGAGGCGCTGCGGGAGAGGGAGGAAGACTTCTTCTTCATTCTGGATTCGGAAGAGGAGTGGTGAGCCCGGTACCCGGCTCACAGCTCACCAAACGCTTCTCTAGACCCTTTCTAGAATGTCTCTTCTAGGATGGCTCTTTCGAGCGCGGCTCTCTGGTCTGACGCTAGAATGAAGGTCTCTGGTCTCTCGGCCCTTCCGCGCGTCGCCGAATCCTCCTCTTCGCCGCCCTTCATCGCTCGAACCTTGCGAGATTCCATGATGTTCCCCCACGACTCTCTCCTCTCCGCTCGTCCATCTCGTATGGCCTTCCCTGGGGTCTTTTCTGGGGCCTTCTCCGGGTCTTCGCTGGGGCGGGCTCTCGCTCTCCTCGTTCTCGGGGCGATGCTCTTCGTCTCGCCGCTGGAGGCGGTGAACCTGAAGATTGCCAGCCTGGCGCCGGACGGCTCGATTTGGGATCAGGCGGTGGAAGACATGGGGGTGGAGTGGTCCGAGGCGACGGACGGCCGGGTGCGGCTGCGCCTCTATCCCGGCGGGGTCGCCGGAGATGAGCCGGACGTATTGCGCAAGATGCGCATCGGGCAGCTCCATGGCGCGGTGCTCACCGCCAACGGCTTGACCGAGATCGATTCCGCCTTCGGGGTGTTCTCGGTGCCCTTCTTCTTCGACTCCTACGAGGAGCTCTACCACGTGCTGGAGGCCCTGGAGCCGGATCTGGAGAAGAGGCTGGACGCCGCCGGCTATCAGCTGGTGAGCTGGGGCCACGTCGGCTGGATCCATCTTTTCTCCACCGAGGCGATCACCGAGGTTCCGGCCCTGAAGCGCTCCAAGCTCTTCGCCCCGGCCGGCGATTCGGACAACGTGCAGTGGTGGAAGTCCAACGGCTACAACCCGGTGCCTCTCGCCACTACCGACGTTCTCAGCGGTTTGCAAACCGGAATGGTGGACGCCCTGCCGAGCCCTCCGCTGGCGGCGCTGATGCTGCAGTGGTACCGCCAGGCGCCCCACATGCTAGACCTCGGTTTCGCGCCCTTGATCGGCGCCACGGTGGTGCAGAAGCGGATGTGGCGTCGGCTCTCAGCGCAGGACCGCGAGGCCCTCAGGAATGCCGGTCGGGAGATGGAGGAAGATCTCGAAGAACGGGTGCCGGAGCAGGATCGCAAGGCCATCGAGGAGATGAAGAAGCGAGGTCTGACGGTGCATCCGGTGGTCGGCACGGAGCTGGAGACCCAGTGGGTGGAGGCTGCTCGGAACCTGGCCCGCTCGGTGTCGGAGGATCGGCTGCCGGGGGGCGTGATGGAGCAGGCCCGCAAGGCGCGGGACGACTTCAGAAAAGCGCGGCGAGAGGCGCAGCGAGAAACGCAGCAGGGGGAGGGGAGTGAAGGCGGAGCTCCCGGAGGCGCAGAGCGCTGAGTGAGCTGGCGGTAGCCGGGGCTCCACAGCCGGCTCAGGAGGAAAAGACCTCTCCCCTGCAGTGGGTGGAGGGGCGATTCGTCGGCCTGCTGCTGGCCTTGATGGTGCTGCTGCCGCTGGCGGAGGCGGTCGCCCGTCAGCTGGGGACTTCGGTGCCGGGAGCCGGTGCCTTCACCCAACACCTCACCCTCTGGGTGGGCTTCCTCGGCGCCGCCCTGGCGGCTTCTCGGGGCAAGCTGCTGGCGCTGGCCACCGGTGAGCTGATTCCGCAAGGCCTGGGCCGCACCCTGGCTCAGGGCATCTCCGGTGCGGTGGGGGCGGCGGCCTCTACGCTGCTGGCGGTGGCCACCTGGGACCTGCTGGTGATCGAAAAGGACGCCGGCATCGAGATCGCCCTCGGCGTGCCGGTGTGGCTGAGCCTGGCGGTGATGGTGCTCGCCTTCGCGGTCATCGCCCTGCGCCTGGTGTGGCGGGCCGCAGAGAGCTGGCTCGGTCGCGCTATTGCCGCCCTGGGGCCCACTGCGGGCCTGTGGCTGGGCACTCACCCGGAGCTGCTGGAGTTCCGTTCCCCCTGGCCGCTGCTGGCGGTGATCCTCATCGCCCTGCCCCTGGGGCTGCCCCTGTTTGCCGCCATCGGCGCCGCCGCGGTGGTGCTTTTCCTGGCGGACGGCGTGCCGGCGGCGGCGGTGCCGGCGGAGACCTACCGGCTGGTAGTCTCCCCGACTCTGCCGGCGATCCCTCTCTTCACCCTCGCCGGCTATCTGCTGGCGGAGGGCGGCTCGTCTCGTCGGCTGCTGCGGGTCTTCCGCGCGCTGATGGGCTGGATGCCCGGCGGCACGGCGGTGGTCTGCGCTGCGGTTTGCGCTTTCTTCACCGCCTTCACCGGCGGCTCCGGCATCACCATCCTGGCGCTGGGGGCCTTGCTCTACGAAGCGCTGCGGGAGGACGGCTACGGGGAGCGATTCTCCCTCGGCATGCTCACCGCCTCGGGCTCCCTGGGGCTGCTCTTTCCGCCGGCTCTGCCGCTGATTCTCTACGCCATCGTCGCCCAGATTCCGGTGGAGGATCTATTCCTCGGCGGCCTGATTCCCGGGCTGTTGCTGGTGGCGCTGATCGCCGGCTGGGGGGTGGTGCAGGGGGTGCGCAACAACGCTCCCCGCACTGCCTTTGTCGGCCGCGAGGCGCTGGCGGCGATGTGGGCGGCGAAGTGGGAGCTGCTGCTGCCGGTGGTGGTGGTGAGCTCTCTGCTCTTCGGCTGGGCCACCGCCGTGGAGGCCTCGGCGATGGCGGTGCTCTACGCCTTCGTGATGCAGGCCTTCGTGCACCGGGACCTGGGCCTGGGCAAGGATCTCGCCCGGGTGCTGAGGGAATGCGCCACCCTGGTGGGCGGCGTGCTGATCATCCTCGGCGTGGCCATGGGGCTGACCAATTGGCAGGTGGACGCCCAGATTCCCACCCGCATCGTGGAGTGGGCCCAGACTCACATCCACTCGCCCCTGGTCTTCCTGCTCTGCCTCAACGTCTTCCTGTTGGTGGTGGGCTGCCTGATGGATATCTTCTCCGCCATCGTGGTGGTGGTGCCCCTCATCGTGCCCTTGGGGATGGCCTTCGACATTCATCCGGTGCATTTAGGCATCCTGTTCATCGCCAATCTGGAGCTGGGCTATCTCACGCCCCCGGTGGGGCTGAACCTCTTCCTCGCTTCCTACCGCTTCGAGAAACCGATGCTGGTGGTCTATCGATCCGTGCTGCCGGCGCTGCTGCTGCTGGCCCTGGGAGTGCTGTTGATCACCTATGTCCCCTGGCTGACGACCGCCTTATTGGGTCCGGAGCTCGGGCCCTGAGCGGGAGCCTTGAATCGCAGCTGCGGCCCCTGAATTGATGGCTCTGTCTCGAAGCCTGGGTGAAAAAATGGGAATCGCTGGAATAGATTCGCCTCGACACCGGTTGGCGACTGTTCACGCCTGATCCGGTGAGCCTAGGGCTCCTTGGCTTCGGGCCGTTGCTTTTCCTAGAAAAACTGGCTTTCCTAGAAAAACAGGCTTTCCCTTCAGAAAGCAGGCCTTTCCACCCCAAGGCCCTCTCGATCCAAGGAGCACTCACCGATGCACGGTCTGCTGCCCTCCACTTGTCGCTTGTCTTTTGCTGCCGGTGATGTCCGACCGGTTCCCGTCGCTGCGGAGCCAGTTCTTGCGACGCCAGCTTCTTCAAGGATGACCTCTCCAAGGACGCTACTCAGCGCTCTGCTGGCGGCCTTCTTCGCTCTGACTCTGAGCTTGACGTCGCCATCGCCGGCCACCGCCCAAAGCGCGGATGGCGCTGCATCGGCGGACGCTGGGTCGAGCCTCGAGCTGCTGCGCAGCGCCGAGCGTCGGGCCGGAGCTCCGATCTATCTGCAGCGGGTTCTTTCTCAGCTCTACAGTGTCGATTCCATCTATCGCTCGATGCAGGGGCCCTGGAGCCAGGAATCGGTGGTTCTAGGGGACGCCCTGCACCACCAGGGCCTCAAGGAGGGGTCGGCGGCGGAGCTGCTGTGGGTAGTGGGCTACCGCGCGGCCATGGTGGCGGCGGACGGTGAGTCCGCTCGCTCCCAGGAGTTCATGTGCCACAGCAATCTCGACCTCAACGCGGCGGATCACCGCAGCCGCTTCGGCGCGCAGAAGGTGACCGACGGCCGTCTCTTCACCCTCTCCCAGGGGCAGTACACCATCGATCTTCCGGAGGGCTTCGGCATCCCGCTGCTCTCCGACGAGCCCTTGAGCCTCACCACCCAGGTGCTGAACCTCAACCTGCCGGAGCCTCGGGGGCTGGACGTCCGCCACCGGGTGGAGATCCAATTCGTTCGGGACGCGGATTTGAAGCGACCGATGCAGGCGCTCTTCCCCCAGGGCATCTATGGCCTGGCGACGCTGGAGGATCAGCCGGTGGTGTTCGGCCGCGAGGCTTCTCCCACCTCCTCTGCTGGGCATCTGCTGGGAGCGGCGGCGTCCATCGCCAAGCCCGAAGAGGGGAGTGATTCGGCGGGGCATCACGGCGGCGACCACAGCAGTCACGGCAGTCACGAGGGCCACGGTGACGCTCACGGGGGTGCCCATGGTGGCGCCGCCGATGTCGAGGCGATGATGGCCGCCGGGGCCACCTGCATGGTGGGCCAGAACGCGGCGACCCACGAATATCAGGACCGCCTCGGGCGGCGCTTCACCGGCCATTGGGTGGTGCAGCCGGGGCGGGAGGTCAACCGCACGCTGGTCACCGATATTCTGACCCTGCCCTTCGACACCAGGGTCCACTACATCGCCGTGCACCTTCATCCCTTCGCTGAATCGCTGGAGCTGCGGAACTTGACCACCGGCAAGACGGTGTTCAAGAGCCGGGTGCGGCCGGCGGACGCCGGGATCGGCATCGAGCACGTGGAGTACTTTTCTAGCGTCGAGGGCGTCGAGCTTTTCCGGGAGCACGAGTACGAGATGGTCTCGATCTACGAGAACAGCTCCGGGGAGCCGCAGGATTCGATGGCGGTGATGTACCTCTACCTGCTGGATCGGGAGTATCAGCGCCCTGCGGAGCTCACCGTCGCTGGGCGCTGACGGTTCTCGACACCGGCGGCTCTCGACACCGGCGGCTCTCGGATCTCCCGCTTGCCGCTTCCTGCTCCTGAGCCTGCAGCCCTCTGACCCAGAGTCGAACCTTCAGTCCATCCTTCAGTGGGCGAGATAGGTGTAGAGGGAGACCGCCGCGGTTTTGTCGGTGGAGTTGTAGAAGAGCACCCGATAGCGGGGAAAGCCTACCGTCTTCGCGGGAGCGGAGGCGGCGAAGGAGAGCGATTGCTGCGCTGCTACGGGAGCCGCAACTTCCAGCGGTAGCTGCAGCGCTCCTTCCTCCCGGAAGGCCTGGAGGAAGGGCTCGTAATCCGGAATCAACACCGCGCCGACTCGGCCGTCGGCCACTGGCCGCCCCTTGATTTCGCCCTGGAGGCTGAGGGTGGCGTAGGAGAAGCCTGCGGTATCGATGACCAGGCCCGGGTCCGTTAGCTGAGTGCTCTGGTCTCGCCGCGCCGGGGAGACGACGATTTCCTCCGAGCCGATAAAGCGGGTGTGGGGAATCGGGGATCCCACGGAGACTTCCCCAGAGATCGGATGGGGCTGCTGCAGGTTGGTGACGTAGACGAAGGATTCCGGCGTGTAGCCGCTGCCCTGGCCGCGAGCCAGGGGGCCGAGGAGGAGGGCCAAGACCCCCAAGATCATGAGGACGAGAACGACATGTCTACTGGGCCCGTTGGGCTTGCTGGGACTACTGGACGGCGGGAAGGATTGGAAGGACATGGCTAGTTTTCCCGAGAGAAGAGTAGGTGGAACGTCGTCCGGGGATCGGTTCTGCGTACGGTCAGATCCCCGAAGAAAGGGAGACGGGCTGGCGTCTTCACCTTCGAGAGAGTTAAGGTCTACGAAACTTGTTACGTCGAAGAGAGGCGAATCGTCGCCGATACCCCGTTCCCTAGTGGGAGCTGAAACCCTTGTTGTGACAACGGTTGCGCGCGAGAGCGACTAAGCTACGGCAGGCTTTGAATTTTCTCGTCCCCAATCGGCGTTAGCACCGCACCGAATAGGGTGTGAGAAGGAGGCGAGATTCTGCCCTTTCTCATTCCCCCTACCCCCACCTTCGGCGACGCACGCTCGGTCTCTGCCGAGCGCCATTTCAAATTGCGAGGCTCAGCCCCTCCGAGCCGCCCGCCACAGGACTTTTCATGACTCAGATTCCTCAGGCTCCGGCGCGCTACGATGCGGGAACCGGTATTGAAGACATCTACACCCTGTCTCCGCTGCAGCAGGGAATGCTCTTCCATATCCTCTCGGCGCCGAAGAACCGCTTCTACCTCGATCAGACCGTCTGTACGCTGAGGGGTAAGCTGGATCCTCAGGCCTTCGAAGAGGCTTGGGGGCGAGTGCAGAACCGTCATCCTGCGCTGCGTACCGGCTTTCTCTGGGAGGGGCTCTCCAAGCCGGTCCAGGTGGTCTACCGGGAAGTGCCCGTGGCGCTGGAGATCCTGGATTGGCGCCCCTTGGCTCCGCGGCTCAAGGACGCTCAGCTCCAGGCCTTCTTGCGCGACGATCGCCGCCGCGACTTCGACCTCACCCACCCGCCGCTGATGCGACTCCATCTAATCCAGATGGACGAGCAGATCTGGCGCGTCGTGTGGACCGTCTCCCACCTCATCTCCGATGCCTGGTGCGCTACGACGGTGCTCTCGGAGGTGGTGCAGATCTACGAATCGCTGCGTCGCAAAGAGCCGGCGATGCTGCCCAAGGCGAGGCCTTATCGCGACTTCATCGCCTGGCTCAAGCGCCGCGACCTGGCGTCCTCGGAGCATTATTGGCGCCAGCGCCTCGCCGGCTATCGCAAGCCGGTCCACCTGGTGGAGGAAGAGGATCCTCGCTGGAGCAGTCGAGACGCGGGGCATCGTCAAGAATCCCTCCGTCTCAGCACCGAGAAGACCCGGGATCTGCGCCAGCTGGCGCGGGAGCACCAGCTGACCCTGAACACTTTGGTGCAGGGGGCCTGGGCGCTGGTGCTGGCGCATCAGACGGAGCGAGATGATGTCGTCTACGGCACCACCATGGCCGGTCGCCCGGCGGATCTGGAGGGTGTGGAGGGCATCGTCGGACCCTTCATCAACACCCTGCCGCAGCGGGTCAAGATGGATGCCTCCCGCCCCCTGGTGCAGTGGCTCCAGGAGCTGCAGGGAGATCAGCTGGAAATGCGCCTCCACGAGCAGGCACCGCTGCGCCGGATTCAGAGCTGGAGCGAGCTGCAGGACGGCGAGCGGCTCTTCTCCTGCATTCTCGTCTTCCTCAGCTTCGCTGATCTCATCGACCGGAATACCGGCAGCCTGGAGCTGTCGGAGCTGCGCTACATCGGCCGCCCCCATTACGGTCTCACCGTCAACGTGCAGCCCGGCAAGGAGCTGATTCTGGAGATGACCTATGACATGCGGAGCTATCCGTGGGTCAAGGTCTGCGAGTACCTCGATCAGCTGTCTCGAGTGCTGACCTCTTTCCTGCGGGGCCTGAGCCCTACGGTAGGGGAGGTGCTGGAGGATCTGGCGACGGACCAGGATCGTCGCCGCGAGAATCAGCGCCGGCGGAGGCGGGACTCCAATACCGACAAGCTGCGGATCACCAGACCGGTACCGGTGCGCATGGTGAAGTCTCCGTCCTCCCTGAGCGAAGCCCAGCTGCTGCAGGGCGAAGGGGGCATCCCGCCGCTGGGGAAGGGCTGACGGCGATCTGCCGCGGGACCTGCGCCCGCTTCCGGCGATCGTCGCGGGCGAGGCGGCGAGCTGCCCTAAAGCGAAGGCTCTCCACCGGCAGTCCTCCACCCGCCTCCAGCACCCCAGAGCTCGCAGCAAGTTTTCCGTTTTCATCTCCCCACTACCGCCACTTCTCAGGCCACGCTTCAGTCCACTAGCGATCCTCGCGGGAGCCGAGCTCTCCCGCCTCTGCGCCTGAATTTTTCTCTTCTTCTGTTTATCCGATCTGGAAGGGTCTCATCATGTCGAATTCTTCGACTTGCAGAAATGCCGTAGGTGCCGATGGGTACTAATGCCGAGCCCCTGCTGGAGGGATATCGCCTATCCCCTCAGCAGGAGAGGCTGTGGAAGCTGACCCAGCGAGGCCACCCCCTGGTGGCGCGGCTGGCGCTGCTGATCTCTGGCCCGCTGGAGCGCGACCGGCTGCGGGAGGCGCTGCTGGAGCTGGTGGATCGGCACGAGATCCTGCGCACCAATTTCTTCGGCGAGGGAGAGGACGGCCTTCCGCTCCAGGTGGTGCGTCCGGAATCGCGGCCGCCCTGGCGTCAGGTGGATCTCAGCCCGCTGCCCTCCCCACGGCGCGGGGTCGAGGCTCGGCGTCTGGTACACCTCGCCGGTCGAAGGCCCTTCGATCTCGCGAGGGATCCGCTGATGCGGGTGACCTTGATCGAGCTGTCGATAACCCAACATGTGCTGGTGCTGCACCTGCCTTCCCTCTGCGCCGATGGCTGGACTCTCTCCAACCTCTTCCGAGAGCTGGTGCGCTGCTACACCTCGCTGCAGCGCCTCGCTCCCCATGAGCGGCCGATGCCCTACGCTCAATTTTCCGAGTGGCAGCGGCAGCTGGTGGAGCTAGAGGAGACCAGCGCGGATCGCGAGGTCTGGCTGCAAAAAGATCTCGCCCCCTTCTTCGGTGCTCGCCTGCCCTTCCAGCGGGGGGACTCGGCGGTTGCCGTGACCCGGCTTCCGCGCCCCCATTTCCTGCGCGCTCACCTGCCTCGGGAGGTGGTGCAGGAGCTGCGGCGGGTCTCTCAGGTGGGGGGGATCGAGATCCCTCATCTGCTGCTGGCGGCGTGGGCCGCGACCCTAGCCCGCTGGGGGCAGCTGGAGGAGGTGCCACTGGCCGTGGGCAGCGCCGCCCGCGCCTACGAAGATCTCCACGACACTCTGGGCCCCTTCTCGAAATTCCTCCCCTTGGCCCTGACCTATCGCGATTCTGAGACCTTCGATGCGCTGGCGGTGCAGGTGCGGGCGCTGGTGGATGCGGCGGAGGATTGGCAGGAGTATTTCGCCTGGGACATGTTGGAGCGCCGGGACGAGCCCCGGCGTCTGCCCTTCTGCTTCGATTCGGTAAGCCAGCCGGGGCAGCTGAGGTCTGGGGCGACGGTCTTCGGCCTGCTCTCCCGTACCGTGCTCAACGAGTGGTACACGGCGCGCCTGCAGCTGCTCACCACCGCCGAACAGGCTCGCCTGGAGTTGAGCTACGACCCGCTGCAGCTGGACGGTGGAGATGCCCGTCGTCTGCTCCACGGCACCATCGTGCTGCTGCTCGCCGGCCTGCGGGAGCCCCAGCGGCCGGTGCGCTATCTCCCGCTGTTGACCGCTCAGGATCGACGGCGGGTGCTGTACGGCTTCAGCCCTTCCCCCGGCGCGCTGGCGCGGGCGCCGATGATGGGCTCGGACTTTGTACCCCATCGGGTTCTGGAATGGGCGCTGCAGCAGCCTGCGGCGGTAGCGGTGGAGGACGAAGAGACCCGGCTGACTTTCTTCCAGCTGGTCTCCGGGGCCCTGGCGGTGGCCCGCATGCTGGAGCGTGCGGGGGTCGGGCGAGGTCAGCTGGTGGCGGTCTGCACCCAGCGCGATGCGCGGGTGCCGATGATTCTGCTGGGGGTGCTGTGGTCTGGAGCGGCCTATCTGCCGGTGGATCCGGAGCTGCCGGACGATCGCCTCTCCTTCCTGATCGAAGATAGCGGCATCAGCTCCGGCGGCGGTGCCCTGCTGGTGCCCGATGGCGAGCTGCGCAAGGGGCTGCGCAAGCGCTTGGCGAAGCGCCTCGGGGTGGCGATTCATGGCCTCACGCTCCTCGACGCCGATTTCGCCCACGACATCCTAGAGTCTGAGACGGTGGATTCCGCCGCGGTGCAGGAGTTGCGCCGGGCGGCCCGTGATCTTCCTGCCTTGAGCGGGGATGATCCCGCCTACGCGATCTATACCTCCGGCTCCACCGGACGGCCGAAGGCGGCGGTGAACACCCACCGCGCCCTCACCAACCGATTGCTGTGGATGCAGCGGGCGATGTCTCTGGGGCGCGAGGACGTCTTCCTGCACAAGACTCCTTTCTCCTTCGATGTCTCGGTGTGGGAGATCTTCTTACCGCTGATCCTCGGCGCCCGCATGGTGGTGGCGACTCCTGAGGGACATCGGGATCCGGCGTACCTCGCTCAGCTGATGCAGCGGCGCAGGGTCACCACGGTGCACTTCGTTCCCTCGATGCTCGGCCCGTGGCTGGAACAGGCGCAGCTCCATCGGGGGGCTCACCTCACTCGGGTAGTGTGCTCCGGCGAGCCTTTGACGGCGGATCTAGTGGCTCGCTTCGACGCGGTGGTGGGGGTTGCGCTATGGAACCTCTACGGCCCCACGGAAGCCGCCGTGGACGTCACCGCCTGGCGTGCCCGGAGCCTGGCGGTGGACGAAGCGCCTCCCATCGGCCGCCCCATCGACAACCTGCGACTCACGGTCTTGGATCGCTACCTGATGCCGGTGCCCCCGGGGGTTCCCGGGGAGATCTGTATCGGCGGCGTCGGTTTGGCCAGCGGCTATCTGCGGCGCCCGAGCCTGACCGCCGGATCCTTCCTGCCGGATCCCTGGAGCGGCGAGCCCGGGGCTCGCCTCTATCGCACCGGCGATCTCGGTCGCTGGCGCGAAAACGGCGAGCTGCAATTCCTCAGTCGTCTGGACGATCAGCTGAAGATCCGCGGCTTCCGCATCGAGCCCGGGGAAGTGGAGAGCGTCCTGCGCACCCACCGGCGGGTCGCCGAGGCGGTGGTGGTAGGGCGGGATGGCCCCGCCGGTCCTCGGCTGGTGGCCTACTTCGTGCCGAGCTCCACCACGGAGCCAGACGGCGACGCTCTGCAGTCCCTGGATCTAGCCCGCTACCTGGGCGAGCGGCTGCCGGCGCATATGGTGCCGGCCTTCTTCGTCTCGCTGGAATCCCTGCCTCGTCTCACCAGCGGCAAGGTGGATCGACGAGCGCTGCCGGATCCGGAAGTCAGCGCCGAGGGAGCCGGCCCTCGCAATCAGCTGGAGGAGCGCCTGCTCACTCTTTGGCGCAGAGTGCTGGGCGCTCCGGAAGCGGGGATCTTCGACGATTTCCTGGCCTTGGGAGGGGATTCCATCCTCGCCATGCAGGTGGCCTCAGGGCTTCATCAGCTGGGCCTGGCGGTGGCTCCGGCACAGATCTTTCAGCACCGCACCGTCGCCGCCCTGGCCTCCAAGCTGGAGCGGCGGGCGGACGCCGCGGCGGACGGCCCCGTCGTTGGGCCGGTGCCTTTGACGCCGATCCAGCATTGGTTCTTCGAGCGCCGCTTGGAGCAGCCGCACCACTGGAATCAGGCCTTCTGGCTGAAGGTGAGCGAGGATCTGGATCGCGTCCGGCTGAGCCGCTCCCTGGGGGCGCTGCTGAAACATCACGACGGTTTGCGATTGATCTTCCCCGGCGGCTCCCAGGCCTCCGGGTGGCGCCAGGAGGCGGTGGATGCGGAGGCCTGGGTGCCGCCGCTGACCACCATCGAGCTAGCGGATCTACCGGCGGAGCAGAAGCGCCGAGCGGTGGAGCGCATCGAGGAGCAGGTACAGCGCAGCTTCGATCTTGCCCGCGGGCCTCTGTGGCGGGTGCTGTGGCTACCGTCGGCGGCCGCCGACGGGTCTCACCTTCTTTTCGTCGTCGCCCATCACCTGATCATCGATGGAGTGTCCTGGCGAGTGATTCTCGAGGACTTGGAGAGCGCCTATCGCGCCCAGGAGGGGCTCGCCGAGCCCTCAGCGGTGGCCGCCGCCGCGGCGCTGCCGCCGCGGACCGCCTCGCTGCGCAGCTGGAGTCACTTCCTGGAGCGTCACGCCGGGAGCCCGGACGCGCTACATCAGCTGGACTATTGGCTGGCTCTGCCGTGGGACGAAGCGGCTCCGCTGCCGGTGGACTTCGCCGGCAGTCGGGAGACCAATCGCATTGCCTCTACCGCTCAGCTGCGCCGTCGCCTCGACCCGCTGCGCACCTCGCAGCTCCTGGGGCCGGTGCACGGGGCCTATCGCACCGAGATCGAGGACCTGCTGATCACCGCCCTGGCCCGCAGCGTTTCGCGATGGACCGGAGCTTCCTCGGTTCCCCTCGCGCTGGAGGGCCACGGCCGCCAGCCGCTGAGCTCCGGCTACGATCTTTCGCGCACCGTCGGCTGGCTCACCAGCCTGTTCCCGCTGGTGATCAACTTTGCCCAGGGGGAGGTGCCGAATCAGGCGCTGGTGTCGGTCAAGGAGCAGCTGCGCCGGCTGCCGGATCGAGGCCTCGGCTTTGGGCTGCTGCGCTACCTGGATCCTTCCGGCGAAGCGGCGCAGCGGCTGCGCTCCCTGCCGCCCCTGGAGATTTCCTTCAACTACCTGGGGCGGCTCGACCTGGCGCTCTCCGAAGAGGGTTTGTTCCAGGCCCTCGGCGAGCCGGTGACGGGCCAGCGAGGGGGGGAGAATCAGCGCCCCTTCCTGCTCGAGGTGGACTGCTGGGTGATCGAGGGTCAGCTGGAGGTGATGTGGACCTACAGCAGTACCGTGCATCGCCGCGAGACCGTGGAGGCTCTGGCGGACCACTTCATCTCCGCCCTCGGGGCCCTGGTGGAGCATTGCGTCGCGCCGGGCGCCGGTGCTCTCTCCCCCAGTGACTTCCCGCTGGCGACGATTCGTCCCCGTCAGCTCAGCGCCCTGGTAGAGGATCTCGGGGATCCCTCCCTGCTCCAGGACCTGTATCCGACCTCCAGCGCCCAGGAGGGCATGCTGGTGTATTTACGGATGCGCGAGGAGGATACTCCGGTCTACTTCAACCAGCTTCACTGCATGCTGGATGGGCCGCTGGACCTTGCGGTATTCCGTCGCGCCTGGCAGCAGGCATCCGATCGCCATGGGGCGCTGCGCACCGCTTTCCGCTTTCAAGATCTACCGCGGCCGCTGCAGGTGGTTCAGGATCGAGTGGAGCCCCGCTGGACCCTACGCGACTTCCGCGATCTGGATTCGGAGCGCCAGCAGCGGGATTTTCAGGAGCTGCTGGATCGCGATCGCCGCACCCCCTTCGATTTGCTGCGGGCTCCCCTCTGGCGTCTCACCCTGGTGAGAGTGGGGGATCACCGCCATCGATTCGTTTTGAGTTACCACCACCTGGTGATGGACGGCTGGTCCGTCGCCACTCTGCTGCGGGACGCGCTGGTGTTCTACCGCGCCGGCCTCGCCGGTCGCGTCGCGGAGCTGCCGGTGGCGGCTTCTTTCCGCGACTACGTGGCGTGGCAGGGGCAGCGGGACGATTCCCGGGACGAGGGCTTTTGGTCTCGCCGCCTGGCGGGCTTCCGGCACCCCACCCGGATGCGGGTGGAGCGCGCCGCGGGCCTTCCGGGAGTGCGCTTCGATCGACTCCGAGGGAGCTTCGACGAAGAGCAGACGACCGCCATTACGGCCGCCGGTCGCCGCGACCGCCTCACTTTGAATACCCTCGCCCAGGGGGCCTGGGCCCTCACCCTGGCGCAGTACGCGGACTGCGACGAAGTGCTCTTCGGCGCCGTGGTTTCGGGGCGAGAGCTGGGCTATGACCACACCCTCGGGGTGTTCATCAACGCCCTTCCGGTACGGGTGAAGATCCCCGCCGGCAGCGAGGCGGAGGAGAACGCCACCGCTCGGTGGCTGGCGGAGCTGCAGTCGGAGCAGGTGGAGCAGCGGCGCTTCGAAGCGACCCCGCTGGAGCTGATCCATCGCGCCAGCGAGGTGAGTCATCTGGAGGCCCTCTTCGACTCGCTGCTGGTGTTCGAGAACTACCCCGTGGCGGAGGAGCTCTCGGCGCGCGGTGGAGATCTGCAGGTGGTGGAGGTCTCCGTCGAGGAGCGCACCAACTATCCCCTCACCCTCTTCGCCTTCCCCGGTCGCGAACTGGCCTTCGAGCTGGACTTCGATCTCGCGGTCTACGATCGCAGCGCGGTGGAGCAAATCCTAGATCGCTTCATGGGGCATCTGCTGCGACTCGCCCAGAGCCCCGAGTCGCCGGTGCGAGGGCATCTGGAGCTGGCGGCGACGGAGCAGCGGCAGGTGGTGGAGAGCTGGGGTCGCTCGCAGCCTCTGGTGGCCGCCGGGGCGTCTTTGGACTCGCAGCGTGGCGACGGCTCCAGCTTGACCGCGAGCGTTCTCGACAGCTTCTTGGAGCGTGCCGGAGAGGCGCCGGAGTCGGCGGTCTGGGCCGACGTGAAGGGACGACCGGAGCTGAGCTACGGTGAGCTGGAGCGCCGCTCGGCGAACCTCGCCGCCGCGTTGCGCGGAGAGGGACACGGCGAAGGCTCGGTGATCGCCGTCGATTGCCGTTTCACCGCGGCCTCTCTGGTGGCGGTGTTGGGGGTGATGCGGGCCGGTGCCGCCTACCTACCGCTGGATCCCGACTGGCCGCCTCAGCGCTGCCGCTGGGTGATGGCCGACGCGGGGGCGCAGCGCCTGCTCTCGGATCGTCCCGAGGAGGAGATTCGACAGCGCCTCGAGGGTCGCCCCATGGAGGAGACCGAGGGGTCTTCCGGCGAGCCTACCGCGGCGGTCGGGGAGCTTCCGGCGATTTGGGGCGCGGAGGTGTTGGGCGCCGCGGAGCCTACGGTGCCGCTCCAGAGCACGGTGTCGCCCCAGAGTTATGGCTTGCCGCTGCCGGCGCCGCGGTCGGTGGCCTACGTGATCTATACCTCCGGCTCCAGCGGGCAGCCGAAGGGAGTGGCGGTGAGCCACCGGGCGCTGAGCCATTTCGTGAGCAGCGCGCAGCAGGCCTACCGGCTGGGTTCGGGAGACCGCATGCTGCGCTTCGCCTCCCTGGCCTTCGACGCCAGCATCGAGGAGATCTTCCTGCCCCTCGCCGCCGGAGCGACGCTAACCCCCCGGGACGACCGCATGCTCGCTGGCGCCACGGATTTCATCGCCGGCTGCGTGCAGCGGGGAGTCACCGTGGTGGATCTGCCCACCGCCTTCTGGCATCGGTTGGTGGAGAGCGTCGCCGAGGGCGAGACGATGCGCCTACCGGCCACCCTGCGCCTGGTGATCATCGGCGGCGAGAGAGCTCATTGGGAGCGCCTGGAAGGATGGCATCGCAACTTCCTGCCGGCGGTCCCGGTGGTCAACAGCTACGGTCCGACGGAGGCCACGGTGGTGGCCCTTACGGAGCATCTCCAGCTGGAGGCGGCGGAGCACGACTTGGTTCCCATCGGACGTCCGATACCGGGGGTCACGGCGCGAGTCTGTGATCGCTTCGGTCGCCCGGTGCCGCCGGGAGTCCCCGGCGAGCTGCTCCTCGGCGGCGAGGGGCTCGCCAATGGCTATCTGCGACGTCCCGCCCTCACCGCCCTGCGCTTCGTGCCCGACGCCTTTGCCTCGGAGCCGGGAGCCCGGCTCTATTGCACCGGAGACCTGGTGCGCTGGCTGGGGGATGGCCGACTGCACTTCGAGGGCCGCCTGGATGCCCAGATGAAGATCCGCGGCGTGCGGGTGGAGGCGATGGAGGTCGAGGCGGCGCTGGCGGAGCATCCGACGGTGAAGGAAGCAGCGGTGACCCTGCGGCGGGATCTCGGTGGGGAAGAGCGGCTGGCGGCCTACGTGGTGCTCACTCCGGATAGCGGCCGACTGGCATTGGAAGGCGCGGCGGCGGTGGAAGGCGGCGGCGGTGAGCTCTCGCCGGCGGAATTACAGGCTTTCCTGCGCCGCCGCCTGCCGGAGGTGATGGTGCCTTCTCTCTTCGCCGAAATGGAGGCCCTGCCCCGCACCGCCGGCGGCAAGATCGATCGCGGAGCGCTGCCCCGGGACGCCCGCGGCGGCGGTCGAGGGGAGTACGTGCCGCCCCGCAACGAGACCGAGGAGGCGGTGGCTCAGCTCTTCGAGGAGCTGCTGCTCACCGAATCCGTCGGCGCCTTCGACAACTTCTTCGATCTCGGCGGCCACTCGCTGATGGCGACTCAGCTGATCGCCCAGGTGCGAGAGATCTTCGGGGTGGATCTGCCCCTTCGCCTGCTCTTCGAGAATCCCACCGTGGCGCGCCTCTCGGCAGAGATCGTGTCGCTGATTCTCGATGAGCTAGAGGCCGGTGGCGCCGCCGTCGGCGGCAACGGGTCGTCCGCCGCGGCGGATCCCGGCGCCGTCGCCGGAGTCGGTTCCGGTGGCGGCGGCTCTTCCGACGGACCGTTCTAGAGCCGGGCGATGCTCTTGCGAAACAGCTTCTGCACCGGGGTTCTGGACAGTTCTAAAGGGGGCGAAGGGAGATCCCGCCGATTTCGCCCTTTCGCTGTTTCTTGGCGGCTTCTTCTCAATACGACTTCTTCTCGACCTGCCTTCTTCTCGACCGGCCTTCTTCTCGACCTGCCTTCTTCTGAATATGACTTTCGACCTCATCTGTGATTTTCCGCCGTCTCCGCGGCGGCTCTTGGAGGGATCCACACCATGACCGACATCCGACGCGCTAGCCAGACGCTGGTGGATGTCCTGCGGTACCGCGCCCAGCAGCAGGCCGGCCGCCGCGCCTACACTTTCCTCATCGACGGCGAGAAGGAGGGCGATCGCTTCTCCTACGCCGAGCTGGATTCTGCGGTGGCCGCGGTGGCCGCCCGCCTGCAGCAGCTGGGGGCCAAGGGGGAGCGGGCTCTGCTGCTCTATCCCGCCCAGGGATCGGAATTCCTGGTGGCCTTCTACGCCTGCCTCTACGCCGGGGTGGTCGCCATTCCGGCGCCGCCGCCGGACGCCGCGAGGCTCAAGCGCTCCCTCCCGCGCCTCGCCACCATCGTGGCGGACGCCCGCGCCAGCTTTGTTCTCGGCACCACCGAGATGCTGGCGATGCTGGATCAGGTGGACGATTCCCTACCTCAGCTTTCGGCCCTGCGGCGGGTAGATACGAGCCAGATTCCGGCGCAGCGGGCGACGGATTACGTCCAGACCTCCCTCGATGTGGACGCCCTGGCGTATCTGCAATACACCTCTGGCTCCACCTCCGCTCCCAAGGGGGTGATGATCTCCCATCGTCATCTGATGGAGAACCTGGCCTACAACCGCATGCGCTGGGGCTATGACCAGCAGAGCGCCGCGGCCTCGTGGATGCCCTACTTCCACGACTACGGGCTGGTGGAAGGGTTGATGCAGCCGGCCTTCAGCGGGGTTTCTGCCCACATCCTCTCGCCCCTGGCCTTCCTGCGTCGCCCGCGGCGCTGGCTGGACGCCATCACCCGCTACCGCATCACCCACAGCGCGGCGCCGAATTTCGGCTACGACCAATGCGTCGACCGGATTCCTGCGAAGCAGCGGGAAGGGCTGGATCTTTCCTCGTGGCGCATGGCCTCCTGCGGCGCCGAGGTGATTCGCGCCGAGACCCTGCATCGCTTCGCCGACGCCTTTGCCTCCTGCGGCTTCTCCATGGAGTCCTTCTATCCTTCCTACGGCCTGGCGGAGGCGACCCTGCTAGTGACCACCCGCCGCCACGGCGAGGCTCCACGAATCTTGGAGCTGGACGGGGCGGAGCTGGAGGAAGGCCGAGTGGTGGAGGTCGCCCAGGACTCTGCCATCGAGGAGTCTGTCACCCAGGAGGCCGAGGAGCCCGGCGACCAGGATGCCGTCGGCGTGCGCACGGTGGTCGGCAGCGGCGTCGACTCCACCCACCCGGCCGGCGTGCTGGCGGCTCATCGGGCGGAGGGGGAGATGCCCTTCACCGCCGTGGAGGTGGCCATCGTGGCGGTGGCGGACGACGGCGTCGGTCATCGTCTGCCGGAGGGCCGAGTGGGGGAGGTGTGGATCGCTTCCGGCGCCAACGCCGCGGGCTATTGGGAGCGGCCGGAGGCCACCGAGGAGATCTTCCGCGCCCGCTTGCAGGACGAGCAGGGCGTAGAGGACCCGCGCCCCTGGCTGCGCTCCGGAGATCTCGGCTTCTTCCACGACGGCGAGCTCTTCATCTCCGGGCGAGCGAAGGATCTGATCATCATTCGCGGCGCCAACCATTTCCCTCAGGACGTGGAGCTCACCGCCGAGTCCGCCCACCCGCTGCTGCGCACCAATTGCTGCGCCGCCTTCTCGGTAGAAGAGCAGGGCGAGGAGCGCCTGGTGCTGGCGGCGGAGGTGGAGCGCTCTTTCAAGGACGAGCTGCTGGACGAGGTGGTGGGGGCGGTGCGTCAGGCGGTGGCGCAGGATCACGACGTCGAGGTGTGGGCGCTGCGCCTGCTGCGGCGGGGCTCGATTCTCAAGACCTCCAGCGGCAAGATTCAGCGCCGCGCCATGCGCCAGGCCTTCCTCGACGATGAGCTGCTGCTGCTGGGGGAATTCACCCTGCCGCTGCCGACCCGCAGCGCGGAACCGGCGGCGGCTCTGGCCGCTGTCGAGGGGGCGGAGACGGTTACGGTGGAGGAGAGGCTCGCCGCCGAAGCGCGAGCTCGCTCCATCGAGGCCTGGATCAAGGGCCGGCTGGCCCAGCGCTTCGCTTTGGAGGCGTCGAAGGTCGACGCCCAGCAGCCCTTCGCCCGCTACGGGATGGATTCCGCGGCGGCGGTGGGATTGGTGGGAGAGCTGGAAGAGCAGCTGGATCGCCGCCTGCCGGAAACCCTGCTCTACGAGCATCCGACGCCCCGGGCGGTGGCCCGGCATCTCGCCGGGGTGGCCGGTGGAGCTCTCGAACCTAGCGCTGAAGCCTTGCCTTTGGTGAGCTCCGCCACCGTCGACGGCGCGGCGGAGCCCATCGCCATCGTCGGCCTCGGCTGTCGCTTTCCCGGTGCCTCGTCGCCTCAGGCCTTCTGGAATCTGCTGGCGGGAGCGGTGGACGCGGTGGCGGAGGTGCCCGACGACCGCTGGGATACCGACGCCCTCTACGACGCCGAGCCCCAGACCCCGGGCAAGATGTCGACCCGCTGGGGTGGCTTCCTCGACCGGGTGGACCTCTTCGATGCGGAGTTCTTCGGCATCTCGCCCCGCGAGGCGGCGCGCATGGATCCGCAGCAGCGCCTGCTGCTGGAGACCGTTTGGGAGGCCCTGGAGCGCGGACGCATGGCGCCGGAATCCCTGGCGGGCAGCGATACCGGAGTCTTCGTCGGCATCTCCACCAACGATTACCACAAGCTGCAGCACGGTGCCCTGAGCCGACTGGATGCCTATGCCGGCACCGGCAACGCGCTCTCCATCGCCGCCAACCGGCTGTCCTACGTGCTCGATCTGCGGGGACCCAGCGTCGCCGTGGACACCGCCTGCTCTTCTTCCCTGGTAGCCCTGCACCAGGCCTGTCAGGCGCTGCGTTCCGGCGATTGCTCGCTAGCCCTGGCCGCCGGCGTCAACGTGATGCTGGCGCCGGAGTGGACGGTGACCTTCTCCCAGGCCAACATGATGGCCGCCGACGGACGCTGCAAGACCTTCGATTCCCGCGCCGACGGTTACGTGCGGGGCGAGGGCTGCGGCGTGGTGGTGCTCAAGCGGCTGTCCGCCGCGCGGGCAGCGGGTGATCCGGTGCTGGCGGTGGTGCGCGGCAGCGCGGTGAATCAGGACGGGCGCAGCAACGGCCTGACGGCGCCCAACGGCGGCGCCCAGGAGGCGGTGATCCGCCGCGCCCTGGCCCAGGCTCGGGTAGAGCCCCGGGAGGTGCAATACGTCGAGGCCCACGGCACCGGCACCGCCCTCGGCGACCCCATCGAGGTGCGCGCCCTGGCGGCGGCCCTCGGCGAGGGCCGGCAGCAGCCGGAAGAAGCCCTGCTGCTGGGCTCGGTGAAGACCAATATCGGCCACCTGGAATCCGCCGCCGGCATCGCCGGAGTGATCAAGACGGTGCTGGCGCTGGAGCACGAGTCGATTCCCCGCCATCTCCATTTCCAGCAGGCCAACCCGAGGGTGGATTGGGCCTCCCTGCCGGTGGCGGTGAGCGCCGAAGGGGCGCCGTGGCGCCGCGGGGAGCGGCAGCGTATCGCTGGCGTTTCCTCCTTCGGCTTCGGTGGCACCAATGCCCACGTGCTGATTTCCGATCCTCCGCCGGAGCTCACCGAGTCCGCTATGGAGCCGGAAGACGCCACCGAGCCCCTTCCTCTGCTGGCCCTTTCCGCCCGCACCCCGGAAGCGCTGCTGGAGCTCGCCGCGCGCTGGGTGCAGCGCCTCGGCGAGACGGCCGATGACTCCGCCGCGGTGGCGGACTTCGGCGCGGCGGCGCGGCTCACCCGCTCCACCTTCGAGCATCGCCTGGCGGTGGTGGCGGAATCCGTCGCCGAGGCGCGGGCGCAGATCGCGGCCTTTGCCGCCGCCGGTCCGCAGCCCGCCTCGGGCTCCGACCTGGCGGCGATGGAGGGAGTCGCCACCGGCGTCGGCGAGGGGGAGGCCCCGCGCATCGCCTTCCTCTACACCGGGCAGGGGGTTCAGGATCACGCCATGGGGGCGGAGCTGTACCGCACCGAGCCTGTCTTCCGGCAGGCCCTGGATCGCTGCGCCGAGGTGCTCGACGAGCATCTCGGCTATCCCCTGGCGACGGTGCTCTACAGCGAGGGTTGGGAAGGGGAGCTGCTGCACCAGACGGCCTACACTCAGCCGGCCCTGTTTGCCCTGGAATGGGCTCTCACCGCGCTGTGGGAGAGCTGGGGCATCGTGCCGGACGCGGTGGCGGGCACCGGCGTCGGCGAGATCGTCGCCGCCTGTGTCGCCGGAGTGCTGAGCCTGGAAGACGGCCTGGAGCTGGTGGCCCAGCGGGCCCGCCTGATGCAGGGCTTACCGCCGGGAGGCGCCGTGCTGGCGGTCTTCGCCGCCGAGGAACGCGTGCTGGAAGTGCTGGAGACCCTGGTCATCGAGCCCACGGCGGAAGACGCAGCGGCGCCTCCGGTGCCGGAGGTGGCGGCGGTCTACGGCCCCGAGGCGGTGGCCGTGGCGGGCAGCGAGGAAGCGGTGCGAGCCGCCGCCTTCGCTCTCGAGGATCGCGGAATTTCCACCCGCCCGCTGCGGGTGTCCCACGCCTTCCAGAGCCACTTCATGGAGCCGGCCCTCGGCCAGCTGGAGACCATCGTCAGCTCTCTGACCCACCACTCGCCCCGACTGCCGATGATCTCCAGCCTGCGCGGACGACCCTTCACCGCCGAGGAGCCGCTGGATGCCTCCTATTGGCCGCGCCAGGCGCGGCGCACGGTGCGCTTCGGTGCCGGCGTGCGGGCGCTGGCGGAGCTCGGCTGCTCCGCCTTCGTGGAGATCGGGCCCCATCGCGACTTGCTGGACGTCGCCCGCACCTGCCTGCCTCCGGAGCAGGGCACCTGGGTGCCCTCCCTGGAGCATCTGAGGAACGACCGACGGGTGATGGCCGGCTCGCTGGGAGCCCTGTGGGCGGTCGGTGCCGAAGTGCGCTGGGATGCGGTCTACGGCGCTCGGGCGCTGCACAACGCTCGATCCATCGCGCTGCCGACCTATCCCTTCCAGCGGGAGCGCCACTGGCTGGATTACGAGGGCAGCGCCCCGGCCGCGATCGGTCGCTCCTCTCATCCCGGCACTCGGCCGTGGCTGGATCGCGCCCTACCGCTGCGGCATAGAGAAGGGCGGCATAGGGAAGGGCGCAGGGAAGACGGACGCGGCGGGGTGCGGCGCTGGCGACTGCCGGTCTCGGTGGAGAGCTTTCCCTTCCTCGACGATCATCGGGTGCAGGGAGCGGTGGTGATCCCCGCAGCGGCCTATTTGGAGCTGCTGCTGGAGGTGGTGGAGGCCGATTTCGGCGCCGATCCGCGACCTCATCTGACCGAGGTGGCGGTGCATCGGGCGGCTTTCGTTCCCGATCACGGGGAGCTCGATCTGCTGCTCACCTTCGAGCCCGGTGCCGGCGGTGGCGCCGATGGGGGAGGATTCCGCATCGAAGCCATCAGCTCGGGAGGTAGCGAGGAGGACGCGCGACTGTGCTGCAGCGGCCGGGTGCGCTACGGGCAGGGGCTGGCGGCGGAAGACGGGCGACTCGAGCCGCCGGCACCGGAGGCTCCTCGCTTCGGGCCCGCCCGGGACGGGGAGACCTACTACCGAGAGCTGGCGGAGCTGGGGCTGGATTACGGCCCCGCCCACCGCGGCATTGCGGAGATCCGCGCCGGCCGCGGCGAGGCGATCTCCCACATCGACGTGCCCCCGGAGCTGGCCTCGGAGGTGGCGGACTATCGCCTCCATCCGGCGATCCTCGACGCCGCCTGGCAGACTCTGGCGGCGGCGATTCCGACGGAGCTCTCCGCCAGCGGCGACCGAGTCCCCTGGCTTCCGGTGGGGCTGGAGCGCTTCTCCCTGCAGCGCCCGCCGGCGGGTTCGGTGGTTTGCCACGCCCGTCTGCACCCCCTCTCGGAGTCCGAGGGCGACGGTCACCGACTGCGTGGCGACGTGCTCCTCTTCGACGGCGAGGGTCGTCCGGTGGCTCAATGCCGCGGTCTGACGGTGCAGCGCATCGACGGGGCGCCGCCGCGCCGCCGCCAGCGGGACTTCCTGGAGCAGCTGGTGTGGCGCGAGGCGCCGCTGCCGGCGGCGCCGGCAGCCCTGGCGGCGAAGAGCGGAGAGCTACGTCGGCCATGGCTGATTTTCTGTGATCGCCGCGGGGTGGGGCAGGCGCTGGCGCAGCGTCTGCGGGATCAAGGGGAGAGCTGCGTGGAGGTGCGCGGAGGCCTGGTCTACGAGCGCCTGGACGACGATCTGGCGGCGGTGCGACCGGGCCGCCGAGAAGACTTCGACCGCCTGCTGGCGGAGACCGCCCCGGCGGGAATCCGCGGAGCGGTGCTGCTGTGGAGCGCCGACGGGCGCCGCCCCCCGGTGGGCCCCGTCAACCCCTCGGCCCAGCGCAGCGGGGATCTCGCCACCGGTTTCTCCTCCCTTCGGGTTTTGGCCCAGGCCCAGCTGGCCACCGCCACCGCGGCGCCGATCTGGTTGGTGACCCGCGGCGCCCAGGCGGTAGCGGGGGATCGGGTGCGGGGCGAGGCCCTCAATCAATCCACCCTCTGGGGCTTCGGACGCACCCTGGAACAGGAATGTGGCGGGATGCTGGGAGGCCTGGTGGATCTCGATCCCGACGCCTCCGATGTGGCGACGGACGCGGAGCAGCTCTTCCAGGAGCTGGCGGCCTCCGTCGGCGAGGTTCCCCAGGTGGGCTGGCGCCGCGAGCAGCGCTACGCCCTGGGCCTGGAATCGCTGGCCACCGCGTCGACGGCTCTGGCCGTCGGCGGACGCCCCACCCTGCGCTCCGAGGTGGCTTATCTGATCACCGGCGGTCTCGGGGATCTCGGTCTCGCCACCGCGCGGTGGATGGTGGCGCGGGGCGCGCGGCAGCTGATTTTGGTCAGCCGCTCGCCGCTGCCGGCGCGGGAGCATTGGCCGACCCTGGATCAGAGCTCCGCCGTGGGACGCCGAGTGGCGTCGGTGCTGGCTCTGGAGGCCTCGGGGGCGACGGTGCACCCGGTGGCCCTGGACGTCGCCGACGAGCGGGCGGTGATCGACTACCTGGAAGCCTGGACCTCCTCCGGCGGGGCCCCGGTGCGGGGCGTGATCCACGCCGCCGGCACGGTGGATCTGGCGCCTCTGGAGACCCTGGGGGAAGAGGCCGCGGCGTCGGTGCTGCGGCCGAAGGTGGCCGGCAGCCTGGCGCTGCACCGCGCCTTCGAGGGCATCGGTCTGGACTTCTTCGTGCTCTACTCCTCCATCTCGGCGGTGCTGGGCTCGCCTCAGCTGGCCCACTACGCCGCCGCCAACGCCTTTCTCGACGCCCTGGCGGTATGGCGCCGCGGCCGCGGCCTGCCGGCTCTGTCCATCGCCTGGCCGGCCTGGGAGGGCCTCGGCATGGCCCATCGCCAGGGGGTCCAGCGACCCCAGGGCATGGAGGCCTTCGACGAGGCGGCGGGGCTGGCGCTGCTGGATCGACTGCTGAAGGCTCCCGGCGCGGCGCCCCCGGCGGTGGCCTGTCTCCCGGTGAGCTGGCCGCTGTGGGCCCAGGCCTACCCCCGGGCTGCCGATGCCTTCCATCTGCGGCAGCGGGTGCGGGGCTCGGCGTCGCCGGCGGCTCAGCCGCCGCCTAGCCCGTCGGTTCCGGCGCCGGCAACGCCGGCTTCGGCTCCTGCACCAGCTTCGACCCCAGCACCAGCTTCAATTGGGGCTGCGGCTTCGACTCCTTCACCAGCTCCGACCGAGGCTTCGGCTCCAATTCCGGCTCCGGCGACTGAGGCTGCGGTGGCTCTCTCTCGGCCGCAGCTCATCGATTGGATGCGTCAGCGTTTAGCGGCGGTGACCGATCTGGACCCCTCGCGGATCCCTCAGGACCGCCCGATCGATCGCCTGGGGCTGGATTCCCTGATGGCGGTGGAGATCAAGAACGCGGTGGAGGACGATCTCGGCGTGAGCTTCTCGGTGGTGGATCTGCTGCGGGGGCCGAGCCTCGAGGAGCTGGCGGACAAGGTCTTGGCAGAAAGCCCGGCGCAGGGTGAGTCGGCGCCAGCGGTCCCGGCGGCGACCTCCGCCGCGCCGCCGACCAGCCTCCCTTTGGCCAGTCCGGCTCCGGCCGCCGCTTCAGCTCCGGCTGCGCCGCCCCCGGCTGCTGTACCTTCCGTCAGTGGGTCTTCCGTCAGTGGGCCTCCCGCGGCCGCGCCTCCTGCAGCTGTCGCCGCACCGACTTCTTCCGCCACGTTGGGCTTTCAGTCTCGGGCCCAGCTCATCGACTGGATGCGTCATCGGGTGGCCGAGGTTGTCGACCTCGACCCGGCGCGGATCTCCTCCGGTCGCTCCATCGATCGTCTGGGGCTGGATTCCCTGATGGCTGTGGAGATCAAGAACGCCGTGGAGGACGGGCTCGGGGTGAGCTTCTCGGTGGTGGATCTGCTGCGGGGGCCGAGCCTCGAGGAGCTGGCGGACAAGGTGCTGTCTCAGCGGGGACTCGGGGCCTCCTCGCCTCCGGTCGTTGCCGCCCCAAGCCCGCCGCCGGAGTCACCCTCCGCTTCGCCGCCAGCCTCCTCTCCAGAAGGAGGAGAAGGGGCGCCGCTGTCCCAGGAATGGCTGCAGCCGGGGCGGGAGGAGGAGCTGATCCAGCGCCTCGGCTCGCTGACGGAAGATCAGGTGCAGGCGGCTCTAGATCAGCTGTTGGCTCAAGAAGCCCGCGAGGGGGTGGGGTCGTGAGCGGTCAGGGGTCGTCCTCCGGCGCCTCCCGCCGCCAGCTGCTAGAGCTGCTGCTGAGGCGTCGCGCAAGGCAGCATCAGCAGGGGACCTCTGCCGCCGGTACTCCCAGTTCTGGCGCCCCCAGTTCCCCCGTTGCTGCCAATCCCGCTGCTGCCAGTCCCGCTGCCGACAGTCCCGCTGCCGACAGTCCCCTCGCCGTTGGGCAGCGGGCCCTGTGGTACATCCACCGCCTGGCTCCGGAGAGTCACGCCTACAACGTTGTCTTCGCCACCAAGATTCTGTCGGCGGTAGACGTGGAGGCGATGCTCGGCACCTGGCGACGGCTGGTGGAGCGTCATCCCGGCCTGCGGCTGCGGGTGGAAGAGACCGCCGAAGGACAGCTGCAGCAGCGCTTCCAGGCGCCGGGGGAGGATGCCCTAGAGCAGGTGGTGCCGATGACCGTGGTGGACGCCGCCGGCTGGAGCGAAGAGCGGGTGGAGGAGGAGCTGCGGCGCATCGCCGAAAAGCCTTTCGATCTGGTCGACGGGCCGGTGGCGCGGGTTGCCCTGCTGCAGCGCAGCGCCGACGACTGGGCGCTGATTCTGGTGGCCCACCACATCGCCGTGGACTTCTGGTCCTTCGGCGTGCTGCTGGACGAGCTCCATCGGCTCTACCCGGCGCAGCGGGCGCACCTGCGGGAGTCGGCGCCGGAACCGGCGCTGCCGGCGCCGGCGGCCACCTACGCCGACTATGTGGAGTGGCAGCGCCAGCTGCTGGAGGGGCCGAAGGGGGAGTCGCAGTGGAGCTATTGGCGCGAGCAGCTGGCGGGAGACCTGCCGGTGCTGGAGCTGCCCACCGACCGGCCGCGACCGGCGGTGCAGAGCTATCGTGGCGCCAGCCTCACCTTCCCCATGGATGCGGAGCTCACCGCCGCTCTTCGAACCTTCTCGCGTCAGCGCGGCCTGACCCCCTTCGTCACCCTGCTGGCGGTGCTCTCGGCATTGTTGATGCGCCTCAGCGGTCAGCGGGAGGTGCGCATCGGCGCACCGATGCTGGGGCGCAATCGTCCAGAATTCGAGCGCCTGGTGGGCTTCTTCGCCAACATGGTGGTGCTGCGCACCCGGCCGACGCCGGAAGCGGGCTTCGAGAGCTTCGCCGCCGGCCTGAAAGAGGTGGTCTACGGCGCCCTGGAGCACCAGGATTACCCCTTCGCTCAGCTGGTGGAGAAGCTGGAGCTGCCCCGGGATCCGAGCCGCGGCCCGCTCTTCGACGTCGCCTTCTCGGTGGAGTCGCCGCGGATGGACGTCCACGGCATCTCCCGGCTGCTGCTGGGCGAGGCGGGAGCCCGCACCGAGCTGGCGGGGCTGACCATGGAGGCTCTGCCCCTGGCGCAGCAGGAGGGGCAATTCGATCTGATGTTCCACCTGCTGGAGATCGGTGACGTCATCGCCGGGATCCTGCCCTTCAACGCCGACCTCTACGATCTCTCCACCGCCCGCCGCCTCGCCGGCTGGTTCGTGGAGCTGTGCCGGGGCGCGGTGGCGAATCCCCACGCCAGCCTGGAGGAGCTCCCGCTGCTGGATTCGGCGGAGCGTCAGCAGGTGGTGACCTGGAGTCGGCAGGGTCTGCCGCTGGCGGGGCGGGCGTGGAGCGAGGCGGTGGCGACGGTGGTGGATACGGTGCCCGCCGCGGTGGCCCGAGTGGCTGCAGCGGCCCCCCAGCGGATCGCTTTGGAGATGGTCGTTCCGGGATCTGAAGACGGGCTCCAGCGCTTGACTTTCGCAGAGCTGCTGGTGCGTTCCCGACGCTTGGCTCACCGTCTCAAGGAGGTTGGCGCTGGACCCGAGGGCCGGGTGGCGGTGTGCGCCGATCGCGGCCTCGATGCGGTCACCGCGGTGCTGGCGGTGCTCGAGGCCGGCGCCGCCTTCGTCCCCCTGGATCCGGCTTATCCCGCCGAGCGTCTGCGCTTCATGGCGCAGGACGGCGAGGTCGGTATCGTGCTGGTACAGGATTCGCTGCGGCAGCAGCTGCCGCCGCTGGAGGCCAACTGGCTGTCGCTGGATGCCGAGCTGCAGTCGGTGGATCGGGAGGAAGCCGCCGGCGGGGCGCCGCCGGCCCCCGCCGCCGCCGCCATCGGCCCCGATTCCCTGGCGTACATCATGTACACCTCCGGCTCCACCGGGCGCCCCAAGGGAGTGGCGGTGACCCACCGCAGCATCCTGAGGCTCACCCTGCAGGATCGCTTCGCCGATCTCGGCGCAGAGCAGACCTTCCTGCTGATGGCGCCCCTCTCTTTCGATGCCTCCACCCTGGAAATCTGGGCTCCCCTCACCCGCGGCGGCCGCCTCGCCGTGCTGCCGCCGGGCACCCCGGCGCTGCCCGAGATCGGAGAAGCTCTGGCGCGCCACGGGGTCACCACCCTGTGGCTGACGGCGGGCCTCTTCCACCGCATGGTGGACGAGGAGATCGGCTCCCTGGCCCCCCTCCGGCAGCTCCTCGCCGGCGGCGATGTGCTCTCTCCGCCCCACGTGCGCAAGGTGCTGGAGGCTCACCCCCACCTGCGGGTGATCAACGGCTACGGACCGACGGAGAACACCACCTTCACCTGCTGCTGGCCGATGGATTCCGCCGCCGAGGTGATCTCGCCGGTGCCGGTGGGACGCCCCATCGGGGATACCTCCGTGTACCTGGTGGATCGCCGCTTCGAGCTGCAGCCGCCGGGAGTTCCGGGAGAGCTGGTGACCGGTGGCGAAGGGCTGGCCCGAGGCTATATCGGCCGCCCGGCCCTGACCGCGGAGCGCTTCGTGCCGAACCCCTTTGCCCGTTCTGAGAATGGCGCCGGGAGCCGCCTCTACCGCACCGGGGATCTCGCCCGCTGGCGCGAGGACGGCAGCGTGGAGTTCCTCGGCCGCATCGATTCCCAGGTCAAGATCCGGGGCTTCCGGATCGAGCCCGGAGAGGTGCAGTCGGCCCTCGCCGACCTGCCGGAGGTAGCGGAAGCGGTGGTGGTGGTGCGGGAGCTGGGGAGCACCGGCAAGCATCTGGTGGCCTACGCCGTGCCCGATACCGCTGTCGGCGCCGCCTCGGCGCCGGCGCCGGAGGCCTTGCGCGAAGCTCTCGCCGAGACCCTTCCGGACCACATGGTGCCGCGATTCGTCGTGCTGCTGGACGAGCTGCCCCTCAACACCAACGGCAAGGTAGATCGCAAGGCGCTGCCGGATCCTCGGGCGGCGGCTGCCGGTCCGGCTGCTACTGCCTCAGAGGGCATGGCTACAGATTCTCATTCCGCAGCCGCCGTCGCCGTCGCCGTCGGTCAGCCCCTCACTCGGGCCCTGGAGGAGATCTTCCGCCAGGCGCTGGATCTGCCTCGCCTAGACCCGGACGCCAACTTCTTCGATCTCGGCGCCCACTCCCTGCTCCTCGCCCAGACCCATAGCCGCATCCTCAAGGAGCTCGGCGGTCGGCTCGAGGTGCAGCCTCAGCTGGTGGACCTGCTGCATCGTCCGACTCTGCGCTCCCTGGCGGGCTACCTGGTGCCGACGGAGCACCGCCGGGCCGAGGCTGCGGCGAGTGAGGTCGAGTCCCGAGCTGCCGTATCCCGCCCGCGGCGGGAGGAAGGCGTGGCGGTGGTGGGCGTGGCCGGCCGCTTCCCGGGAGCGGAGGACGTCGACACCCTGTGGCGCCGTCTGATGGCCGGGGAGGAGCTGATCACCGGCTTCTCCGATGATCAGCTGGAGGCCGGCGGGCTGGCTCCGGACGATCCCTCCGATCCCCTGTGGGTCAAGCGCGGCGGCGTGCTGGAAGACGTGGATCGCTTCGACGCCGCCTTCTTCGGCTATTCGCCCCGCGAAGCGGAGGGGCTGGACCCTCAGCAGCGTCTCTTCCTGGAGGTGGCGTGGCACGCGCTGGAGGATGCCGGCTACGGTGATCCCGAGCTGCTGGCCCGCCGCGGCCTGCGGGTCGGCGTCTTCGCCGGTACCGGGGCCTCCACTTACCTGCGCTACCACCTGCTGGCCAACGCCAGCGCCGCCCGCAGCCTCGGCGAGTATCAGCTGCTGTTGGGTAACGACAAGGATTTCCTCGCTACCCGGGTGAGCTACAAGCTGGACCTCAAGGGGCCGGCGGTGGTGGTGCAGAGCGCCTGCTCCACCTCCCTGGTGGCGGTGCACATGGCGGCGGAGAGCCTGGCGGCGGGGGAATGCGATCTGGCCATCGCCGGCGGCGCCAACGTGCGCCTGCCGCAGCGCGCCGGCTATCGCTACGAGCAGGGCATGATTCTGTCCCCGGACGGCCACTGCCGCGCCTTCGACGCCGATGCCCGAGGAACGGTGCCCGGCAACGGCGTCGCGGCGGTGGTGCTGCGGCCAGCGGGGGCCGCCGATGCAGCGGGGGATCCGGTGCGGGCGGTGGTGAAGGGATCGGCGATCAACAACGACGGCTCGCTGAAGGCCGGCTACACCGCCCCCAGCGTCGAGGGACAGGCCCAGGTGCTGGCGGATGCTCTGGCGGCCGCCGACATCGACCCCCGCACGGTGGGCTATATCGAGGCCCACGGCACCGGTACGGAGCTCGGCGACCCCATCGAGGTGGCGGCGCTGAACCAGGTCTACGGAGCCGGCGGAGAGGTCGACTTCGAGCCCGGCAGCGCCCTCATCGGCTCGCTGAAGAGCAATCTCGGGCACCTGGATTCGGCCGCCGGCATCGCCGGCTTCATCAAGGCGGTGCTGGCGGTGGAGCGGGGGGAGATTCCCCCCAGTCTGCACTTCCAGCAGCCCAATCCAAAGATCGACTTCGATTCCGGACCGTTCCGGGTGGCCGCCGAGGTCTCGGCATTCCCGCGCTTCGAAGAGGCGCCGCGGCGGGCTGCGGTCTCCTCCTTTGGCGTCGGCGGCACCAACGCCCACGTCATCCTGGAGCAGGCGGCGGCGAAGGAGGGCTCCGTCTCGGGGACGCCCAGTAACACCGCCCAGGGGCCCTACCTACTGCCGGTCTCCGGCGCGACCGAGGAGGCCCTGGAGGCCAACATCGAGGCCTTGGTGAGGCACCTGGAGTTGAACCCGGAGCTGCCTCTGGACGCGGTGACCTTCACTCTCCAGAGCGGCCGCAAGACCCTGCCCCACCGGCGCTACACGGTGCTGCCGGCGGGGGCCGGGAGCGCCGAGGCCGCCGCGCTGCAGAATCCGGATCACTACTTCCAGCGCCACGAGGAGCGCCGCCATCGCGACGTCGCCTTCCTCTTTCCCGGGCAGGGGGCGCAATATCCGGGGATGATCCGGGGTCTCTACGACGCCTACGCGGTGGTTCGAGAGTCGGTGGATCACGCCGCCGAGGTGTTGGCGCAGCCCCTGGGGCTGGATCTGCGGCAGCTTCTCTTTCCCGCCGCCGGGGAGCAGGAAGAGGCCGCCGTCCGCCTCGCTCAGACCTCCATCACTCAGCCGGCCCTCTTCGCCGTGGAATACGCCCTGGCGCAGCTGTGGATGAGCTGGGGGCTGACGCCGCGGTCGATGATCGGCCACAGCATCGGGGAGTACGTGGCGGCCACCCTGGCCGGCGTCTTCACCGTGGAGGACGGCCTGTGGCTGGTGGCGGAGCGGGGGCGCCTGATCCAGGCGCTGCCGGCGGGGGACATGATTTCTCTGCCGCTGTCGGTGCTGCGGGTAGAGGAGATCCTCGCCGACCATCCGCAGCTCTCCCTGGCGGCGGCCAACGGGTCTCGGCTCTGCGTCGCGTCAGGCCCGGCGGAGGCGGTGGAGGCGCTGCGGCAGGAGCTGGACGCCGGCGTGCTGCCGGAGGGCCGGGTGGCGGCCCGCAAGCTCCACACCTCCCACGCCTTCCATTCGGCGATGATGGATGACGCCCTGCCGGCCTTCCGGGAGGCGGTGGCGAAGGTGCCCCGCAGCGCGCCGCGGATTCCCTTCGTCTCGAACGTCAGCGGCCGCTGGATCACTGCCGAGGAGGCTCAAGATCCCGATTATTGGACCGCCCACCTGCGGGGCGCGGTGCGCTTCGCGGACGGGATCAAGACCCTGGTGACGACGGGGGAGGATCCGCTGCTGCTGGAGGTGGGGCCGGGCAAGACTCTGTCGACGCTGGTGCGCCGCTTGGGTCTGAAGAGCGAGGAGGGTCCCGTGCGCTCGGTGCAGAGCACCCGGCACCCGGTCTCCGAGGCCGACGACCGAGAGGTCCTAGCGGAGGCCCTCGGCCAGCTCTGGCTGGGGGGCGTGACGATGGATTGGGATTCCGTCTCGCCGCCCTCCTCCGGTCATCCGCGGCGGCTGCCGCTGCCGGGCTATCGCTTCGCCGACGATCGCTATTGGATCGAGGCCGACGGCAGCTCCGGCGGCGCGGCCGTCGGTGCTCCCGCCACCTCTGCGTCGCTGCTGTGGCGGCCCTATTGGCGCAGCTCCCTGCCGCCGGTCCCGGGACCCGCGGGGGATGGCGCAGTGGCGCTGGTGGGGGAGGGAGGCGGTCTCGCCGCCGCCCTGGAGCAGGAGCTGCGCTCCGCCGGCTGGAGGGTGCTGCGGCTGCGGGTGGATGACGGCGCCGCGGAGCCCTCGGCGGAGCCGCCGCCGGTGGGGCCGGGGGCCGACGGCTGGCTTTCGGTCTTCGAGTACCTCGCCGGCTCGCCGGAGGGGCTGCCTCGACACTGGGTGTACCTCGGCGCGGCGGAGATCCCCGGAGAAGCGGCGGGGGACGGCCTGGAAGAGCGCCTCGCCCGCTCCCGTGGTGCGGGGGTCGATCGACTGCGGGGCTTTGCCCGCGCCGTGGTGCGTCACCCCCTGGAAGGGGAGGGCGCGGCGCAAGGGTACCGGCTGACGGCGGTGAGCGTCGGAGTCGAGTCGGTGGACGGGCGGGAGACGCTGTTGCCGGAGCGCGCGTCGATGCCGGCGCTGGCACGGGGCCTGCCTCGGGAGATTCCGGGGCTGGAGGTGCGCACCGTAGACCTCGCTCCCTGGTGGGGCGAGGCGTCGAATCCGCAGCCCCGTCCGACGCCACAGGTGGTTCAGGCGCTGGGCCGGGAGGTCCACGCTTTTCTCACCTCGTCCGATTCTCCTACTGGTGCTCCGACGCCGTTCGCCGCGAAGGCGGAGGACTCGGTGGCTCTGCGTACCGCCGGGCGATGGATTCAGGACTACGAGGCGCTGCCGGCGGCCGCGGAGAGCGCTACTGCCTCTCAAGCCGCGGTGGAGGGGGCCTGGTGGGTGGTCGGTGGTCTCGGCCGGGTGGGCTGTGCCCTAGCAGTGGCTTTGGCGCGCTCCGGCGCCGACGCTCTCGGCCTGATTCTGCGACAGCCGCCACCGGGGGACGAGGCCGAAGGCGGCGAAGAGCCGCCGGTGCGGGCCCGCCGCCGCCGCTGGCAGCAGCTGCGGGAGCTGGACATTCCCCTGGCCTACGAGGTGGCGGACCTCGGTGATGAGGCCGCTCTGCGGGGCGCCGTCGAGGGGCTGGAGAAGACCTTCGGTCGCCCCCGGGGAGTGATCCAGGCGGCGGGGGAGAGCCGGGTGGAGACCCTCGGTTCCACCGCGGATCTCGGCTGCGACGCCTTCGACGCTCATTTCCAGGTGACGGTGCGAGGCTTCTCCCTCCTCGACCGGGTGTTGGGGCGCCAGTGGAGTACCGGTTCGGGCTCCCCGTCGCGGTACTCGACGCCGCGACCATCAATGCCCCGTACTCTGGTGGTGGGGTCCGCCTTCAGCCGCTTCGGCGCCGCCGGGCTCGGTCCCCATGCCGCCGCCCACGCCTACGCCACCGCCTTCGCGCAGCGGCGCAGCCGCGCCAGCAGCCCGTCGGCCCTCGACCCGTCGGCTCTGGCGTGGCAGGTGCTGGCCTGGGATGCCTGGCAGCCGGAAGCGGACGCCGAGGTGGTGGTGCGAGGCGGGGATCCGGCGTCGGCGATGGACGAGCAGGGGGCCGCTCGGGCCCTGGCGACGGTGCTCGCCCAGGATCATCACTCCGTCGCCGCCACCCCCTGGCTGGTGGTTAGCCGCCGAACTCCGGCGGATCTGCAGCGGGGTGCGGAGGAGGAGACCCCGGCGCAGCCGACAGCCCGCCGCCGCAGCGTCGACACCCCCTACCTGGAGCCCAGCTCCGAGGTCGAATGGGCGGTGGCGGCGGTGTGGGAGGAGCTGCTGGGAGTCCGGCCGGTGGGCGCTCGGGACGATTTCTTCGATCTCGGCGGACATTCCCTGCTGGGCACCCGGGTGCTCTCTCGATTGCAGCAGAGCTACGGCGTGGAGCTGCCCCTCTCGGTGCTCTTCCGCCACTCCACCCTCAGCGCCTTGGCGGCGGAAGTGGATCGCCAGCGGGCCGCGGCCCCGGCTACGGATCTATCCGCCGCGGCGGCTGCGTCCAGCGCTCTGCCGGGGCTGGAGGGAAGCGGCGGGATGGAGCTGGACGTCGAGGGGCTATCGGACGATCAGGTGACGGCCCTGCTGGAGGGCATGATCGAGGATGATCTGGAGCTGGAAGGTATGAATCTTAGCGACTCGAATCTCGGAGATGCAGAGCTGGGAGACGTAGAGCCTAGAGACGCAGAATTCGGAGATCCAGAATCCGCAAATCCAGAGCTGGAGGAGCTGGTGCCGTGAGTCACCAAGACGACCCGACCCATCGCCCCGATAGTAGCCCCGATAGCCCCGCTGCCGCCCCCTCGGGGGACTCGGCGGGTACCCCTTCGAGCACCCCGGCGGCGGCTGGCCTGGATCCCCGCCGGCTGCAGCAGCTGTCGCCGCAGGAGCGGCGCAAATTGCTCGCCCAGTGGATGGAGCGCAAGGCCGCCAAGCCCCGCTTTTACCCCCTTTCCTTCGCCCAGCAGCGGCTGTGGTTCGTCGACCAGCTGGAGGGCCCGAGCCCTCGCTACACCATGCATCAGGCGCTGCGCCTGGAGAGCTCACCCCATGCTCCGCTAGACCTGCGCCGCCTGGAGCTGGCGATTCAGCGGGTCATCGCCCGCCACGAGAGCCTGCGCACCACCTTCGTCACCACCGGTGATCAGCCGGTGCAGGCGGTCTCGCCCCGGGCTCGCTTCCGCCTGCCGGTGGTCGAGGCGACGGGGGTGAATTCGGAGGACCTGGAGAGTCTCTTGTTGGAGGCGGTAGCCCGCCCCTTCGCTCTCGATCGAGGGCCGCTGCTGCGGGCTCTGCTGGTGGTCGAGGGCCCCTATCGCCACGTGCTCCAGGTGACGGTGCACCACATCGTGTCGGACGTCTGGTCCTCGGTGCTCTTCCTGTCGGAGGTCTCGGCCCTCTACCGCGCCCTGGGGACGAACGAAGACCCGGGCCTGGCGCCCTTGAAGGTGAGCTACGGAGCTTTCGCCCGCTGGCAGCGCAAGCAGCTGGAGGGCGCCAGCCTGGAGCGCCTGCTGGCCTATTGGACCGGTCATCTCCAGGGCGCGCCGAAGGTTCTCGAGCTGCCCTGGGATCATCCCCGGCCGGCGACGCCGACGGACGCCGGGGCGCTCCACCCCTTCCGCCTCGAACCCGCACTGGCGGAGCGGGTGATGGCGGTGGCCAAGGGCCGTGGAGCGACTCCCTACATGGTGCTGTTGGCGAGCTTCTACGCCTTGCTCTACCGCCTCAGCGGGCAGCGAGACCTGGTGCTCGGAACCCCGGTGGCGGGGAGAACCCGGCCGGAGGTGGAGGGGCTGGTGGGCCTCTTCGTCAACACCTTGGCGCTGCGGGTGCAGCTGGATAGCGAGACCTCCCCGGCGGTTCTGCTGGAGCGGGTGGAGCGCACCACCCTCGGTGCCTTCGATCACCAGGAGCTGCCGCTGGAGAAGCTGGTGGAGGCCCTGGCGCCGGAGCGCGATCTCTCCCATCACCCGATCTTCCAGGTGGTTTTCCAGCTGCAGACCGCCGGGGCGCCGAAGCTGGACCTCGGCGGGGTCGAAGCGACCCCGATGGATGTCGATCCCGGCACCACCACTTTCGATCTCACCCTGTATTTGGAGAGCCAGGAAGACGGCTCTCTGCGGGCCTTCTTCCAATACGCTTCCTCCCTCTTCGACGCCGAAACCCTGGAGCGCATGGCGGGCTGGTACGAGAACCTGCTCTCCGGCTTCCTCGGTGCTGTCGAGGGCGCAGCAGAGGGTGTTGTCGAGGGCGCGGCAGAGGAGGCTGGCGCAAGCCCATTCTTAGGCACCCTGACGCTGCTGGCGGGGTCGGAGCGCCAGCAGCTGGTGGAGGAGCTCAACTCCCATCGGCGGCCCTACGTTCGCGGACCGGGGGCCGGCTGGGTGCTTCACGAGCTCTTCCGGGCCCAGGTGGAGGAGACTCCCGAAGCGGTGGCGGTGGCCTACGAGGATCGCGCCCTCAGCTATCGACAGCTGGATCAGCGGGCGCGGCATCTGGCTCAATATCTGCTACAGCGGGGGGTAGGTCCCGACGTACCGGTGGCGGTTTGCCTGGAGCGCAGCCCGGAGCTGGTGGTGGCGCTGCTGGGCATTCTCTACGCCGGTGGCGCCTACGTTCCGGTGGATCCCGGCTACCCCGCGGAGCGGGTGGCCTACATGCTGGAGAATTGCGGCGCTCCGGCGGTGGTGACCACCCAGGCCCTCGCCGCCGATCTCGGGTCGGTGGTGGCCGCGGCGGCGACGGTGTGTCTCGATGCCGACTGGTCGGAGATCGCCGCTACCGATCCCGAGGCTCCGCTGCCGGCGGTGGGGGAGCATCACTCCGCCTACTTGCTCTATACCTCCGGCTCTACCGGGCAGCCCAAGGGAGTGGTGATCTCCCACGGCGCCATCGGGCACCACATGCTGTGGTGGCAGGATACCTATCCGCTGAACGCCGAGGATCGGGTGCTGCAGAAAACTCCCATGAGCTTCGACGCCTCGGTCTGGGAGTTCTGGGCTCCGCTGCTGGTGGGCGCCCGCTTGGAGATCGCGGAGCCCGGCGGGCATATGGACCCGGCCTACCTGCTGCGCACGCTGCGGGAGCGCAAGATCACCATCCTTCAGGTCGTCCCCAGCCTGCTGCGGGCGATGCTCGACTATGGGGATGCGGCGGATGCGGCGCTGCGCGGCGCTCGATCCTCTTCCAGGATGCCGGCCCTCGGTGGAGGCCTCGACTGCTGCCCCAAGCTGCGCATGATGTTCTGCGGTGGAGAGCCCCTGGACGCTGATCTGGTGGAGCGCTTCCACGTCACCAGCCGGGCGCAGCTGCACAATCTCTATGGCCCCACCGAGGGCACCATTCACGCCGCCACCTGGGCGGCGGATCGAGTGTTGACGGATCGGGTGATCCCCATCGGTCGCCCCATCGCCAACGGCCAGGCCTATGTGGTGGATCCGCGCTTCCGACTAGTGCCCCGGGGAGTTCCGGGAGAGCTGTGGATCGGCGGCCCAAATCTCGCCCGGGCCTACCGTCGACGCCCCGCCCTGACCGCCGCGGCCTTCGTTCCCAATCCCTTCGCCGCCAACCCCGGAGAGCGGCTCTATCGCACCGGGGACCTGGTGCGCTGGTTGCCCTCGGGAGACTTGGTCTATCTCGGCCGCATCGACCACCAGGTCAAGGTGCGCGGCCTGCGCATCGAGTTGGGGGAGATCGAGGCACGGCTAAAGTCTCATCCCCAGGTCGGTCTGGCGGTGGTGGTGCTGAGCCGGGAGCTGCCCGGCGGGGAGGGGCTCGCCGCCTATCTGGCGATGGCGGATCTCTTCGACGACGAGGGCCTGCAGCGCTCGGCGGCGGTGGCGGCGGAGCGCATCGCCGAGCTCAAGGAGCTGGTGGCTCAGCAGCTGCCGGAATACATGGTGCCGGCGCACTTCGAGCTGCTGCCGACTCTGCCGCTGACCCCCAACGGCAAGGTGGACCGCAAGGCCCTGCCTCGGCCCTCGGTGGAGGCCGCGGCGATCCCCGCCGGCCGGCCGCCGGTCACCGCGACGGAGCGCAGCCTGGCGGAGATCTGGGCGCAGCTCCTCGGTCGTTCCGAGGTCGGTGCCGACGACGACTTCTTCTCCCTCGGCGGCCACAGCCTGTTGGCCACCCAGGTCATCGCCCGGGTGCGGCGCCACTTCGGCATCGAGGTTCCGGTGGCGGAGCTCTTCGCCCGCCCGACGGTGGCGGCGCTGGCGGCGTGGATGGATGCCTCGTCGTCGGCTGCCGGTGGCAGGACCGGGGCTTCCGGCGCCGCGCCGACCTCTCGCCGGGCTGCTTCGGCACTCCCCACCTCGGCCCCGCAAAAAAGCGCAGCGGCGCTGGCGCCAGAAGAGGCCGCCCTCACTGCGCCGGAGCGCCCCGAGCGGCTGCCGCTGTCCTACGCCCAGGAGCGCCTGTGGTTCCTCGACCGCATGCAGGGGGGCGGAGCGGTCTACAACATCCCCGGGGTCCTGGAGCTTCGGGGCCCGCTGGACATCGCCGCCCTGAGTCGCGCGCTGGGAGCGGTGGAGGCTCGTCACGAGAGCCTGCGCACCACCTTCGCCACCGCCGGTGGAGACGCCTGGCAGGTGGTGGCGGCCCCCTCCGCGGCGCCTCGATCCCTGCCTACGGTCTGCTTCGCGGGCCTCGGAGGGGATGCCGCCGAAGGCCTGGCGGTGGATCTCGCCCGCAGGGACTTCGATCTCGCCGTCGGGCCGCTATGGAAGACCGTGCTGCTGCGTCTCTCGGCCCACCATCACCGGCTGGTGGTGTGCTTCCACCACATCGTCTCCGACGGGTGGTCGCTGGGAGTGTTCTTCCACGAGCTGGCGAGTTTCTACAACGGCTTCCTCGACGGCGCGAACGAGGACCCGGCGACGCTGGTGGAGCCGCTGCCGCTGCAATACCCGGACTTCGCCCTGTGGCAGCGGCAGTGGCTGGAATCCGGCGAGGCGCTGGAGCGCCAGCTGGGTTTCTGGCGCCGCAATCTGGCGGATCCCCTGGAGGTGCTGGAGCTGCCGGCGGACCGCCCTCGCCCGGCGGTGCAGAGCTTCCATGGATCCTTCATCAACTTCCCGCTGCCGGCCCTTTCCGGAGGCTCCTTGGCGCTGGCCACGGAGCAGCTGGGACGCCGGCTGGAGGCCACCGCCTTCGTCATCACCCTGGCGGCCTTCGACGCGCTGCTGACCCGGGTGACGGGCAAGACCGATCTCCCTGTCGGCACGCCGGTGGCGAACCGCGATCGGGTGGAGCTGGAGCCCCTGGTGGGCTTCTTCGTCAACAGCCTGGTGGTGCGGGTCGACGCCGACGTCGATAGCTCCGGCGAGGTGCCCTCCTTCGCCGATCTCGTCTCCCGGGTGCGCCGCGCCACCCTCGAGGCCTACGCCCACCGGGAAGTGCCCTTCGAGCGCCTGGTGGAGGAGCTGCGACCGAGTCGGGATCTATCCCACGCTCCTCTCTTCCAGCTGCTCTTCACGCTGCAGAATCGGGTGCGGGAAACCCCCACCCTGCGGGATCTGGAAGCGCGAGTGGAGGCGCTGGATGCGGGGGCGGCGAAATTCGACCTCGGCCTCTACGTCAGCGAGACGGCGGAGGGCCTGGAGGGGACGCTGGAATACAACAGCGATCTCTTCGACCGCTCTACCGCCGAGCGCATGGCCGGCTGGTATTCGACCCTGCTGGCGGCGGCGGTGGCGGAACCGGAGCGGAGGCTGGTGGATCTTCCCCTGCTGAGCGCCGGGGAGCGGCGCCAGGTGGTGGAAGAATGGAACGCCACCGGCCGCGATTACGGGCGCGCCCGCTGCCTGCATCATCTTTTCGAGGAGCGGGCGGAGGAGCATCCGGAACGCATCGCCCTGAGCTTCGGGGAGCACAGCCTCTCCTACGCCAGCCTCGATCGCCGCGCCGAGGAGCTGGCCCAGCGCCTGGCCCGATTCGGCGTCGGCAGCGATCAGCTGGTGGGCATCGCCATGGAGCGCAGCTTCGAGCTGGTGGTGGCATTGATGGCGATCCTCAAGGCCGGCGGCGCTTACGTGCCGCTGGACCCCGAATATCCCGCCGATCGCCTGTCCTTCATGATGGAGGACTCCGGGGTGCGGGTGCTGCTCTCCCTGGGGCGCCACCGCGAGGTGCTGCCGACGGTGGAGGGGGTCGAGACCCTGTGGATCGACGAGCTGGAGGCGCCGGACGCCGCCGCGGCGCCGCTGCCGCTGGCGGGGCGGCTCACCCGCCGCGACAACCTGGCCTACATGATCTATACCTCCGGCTCCACCGGACGCCCCAAGGGAGCGATGAACAGCCATCGGGCGATCTTCAATCGCCTGCTGTGGATGCAGGAGACCTACGGTCTAGGGGAGCAAGACCGGGTCCTGCAGAAGACCCCGAAGAGCTTCGACGTTTCGGTGTGGGAGTTCTTCTGGCCCCTGATCACCGGGGCCCATCTGGTGCTGGCGGCGCCGGGGGAGCATCGCGATCCCCGGGCCCTGGCGGCGACCATCCGCCGCACCGGCATCACCACCCTGCACTTCGTGCCCAGCATGCTCCAGGTCTTCCTCGAGCAGGACGGCCTGGAGCGATTGAGCTCGGTGCGCCGGGTGATCTGCTCCGGCGAAGCGCTGACGGCGGATCTGCGGGATCGCTTCTTCCGCCGCCTGCCGCCGCAGGCGGAGCTGCACAACCTCTACGGCCCGACGGAGGCCGCCATCGACGTCACCTGGTGGCAGTGCGAGCCCCGCACCGGCCGCAGCGCCGTGCCCATCGGCAGCCCGGTGGCGAATACCGAGGTCTACGTTCTGGATCCCCATCTGCGGCCGACGCCGGTGGGGGTGCCGGGGGAGCTCCATATCGGCGGAGTGCAGCTGGCCCGCGGCTATCACGACCGCCCGGCCCTCACCGCCTCTCGCTTCATTCCGGATCCCTACGGGCAGCCGGGGGATCGTCTCTACAAGACCGGCGATGAAGTGGCGTGGAACGCCGAGGGAGTGGTGGACTTCCTCGGCCGCATCGACTTCCAGGTCAAGCTGCGGGGATTCCGCATCGAGCTCGGCGAGATCGAGTCCGCCCTCACCGGCGAGGATTCGGTGCGCGAGGCGGTGGTGGTGGCCCGGCGCCGGGAAGACGGGGATCAGCAGCTGGTGGCCTATCTGGTGCCGGTGCCGACCTCCGGCGCCGACGGCGTGGCCTCCGGCGGCGAAGGCGAGATCCTGGAGGACTTCGATCCCGCACCGCTGCGGGAGGCTCTGCTGGAAACCCTGCCGGATTACATGGTGCCGGCGATCTTCGTGCCGCTGGCGGCGCTGCCCCTTTCCCCCAACGGCAAGGTCGATCGCAAGCGACTGCCGGATCCTCCGGCCCGGCGCCGCGGGGCGAGCTCTCGAGAGGCGGCCACCCAGGGACCGGCGGCGGTGGGCGAGGCTCCCCGCAGCGAGCTGGGGCGGGCCATCGCCGAGATGTGGCAGGAGCTGCTGCAGGTGGACTCCGTGCAGCTGGACGACTCCTTCTTCGATCTCGGCGGGCATTCGCTGCTGTTGGTCAAGGTCCAGGCCCGGCTGGAGGCCCTGGGGGAGAAGGTGCCTACCCTAGTGGAGCTCTTCCAATACCCCACCATTCGATCCCTGGTGGATTTCCTGCGCCCGGGGGCCGAAGCCGCCGCGACGCCGCTGACCTGGGGGGTCGCGGGGGTCGATCTCGGCGGACCCATCGCCATCGTCGGCGTGGCCGGCCGCTTCCCGGGAGCCGCCACGGTGGAGGAGTTCTGGCAGCTGCTGCAGGACGGCGTCGAGGGGCTGGAGCGCTTCGACCCCGCCGAGGCTGAGCGGGACGTTTTCGCCGGCTCGGATCCCGAGCATCCGGATTTCGTGCCGGTGGCCGGTCCGGTGGCGGAGGTAGAGTATTTCGACGCCGCCTTCTTCGGCTACAACCCCCAGGAGGCGGCGGTGATGGATCCCCAGCAGCGGCTCTTCCTGGAGTGCGCCTGGGAGGCGCTGGAAGACGCCGGCCACGGCGGGGACGGCGGCCCCGGCCGCGGTCGCGGCGCCGTCGGGGTCTATGCCGGCGTGGGGATGAATACCTACCTTCACGCCAACCTCCTCGCCAACCCGGCGATGATGGCCACCGCCGGGGCCTATCAGGTGATGCTCGGCAACGACAAGGACTTCCTGCCCACCCGGGTGGCCTACAAGCTGGATCTCACCGGGCCGGCGATCACCGTGCAGACCGCCTGCTCGACCTCCCTGGTGGCGGTGCATCTGGCGGTGCAGTCGCTGCGCACCGGGGAATGCTCCATGGCGCTGGCCGGCGGGGTGACGGTGCGGGTGCCCCAACACGCTGGCTACGTCTATCAGCCGGCGATGATCAACTCCCCCGACGGCCGCTGCCGGGCCTTCGACGCCGACGCCGCCGGCACCGTCGGCGGCAACGGAGTCGCGGTGGTGGCGCTACGGCGGCTGGCGGACGCCGAGGCCGACGGCGATCCCATCTATGCGGTGATCCGCGGCAGCGCCCTGAACAACGACGGATCCCTGAAGGTCGGCTACACCGCTCCTAGCGTCGAAGGCCAGGCGGAGGTGATCGGTCGGGCGCTGGCGGACGGCGACGTGGATCCCGCCACGGTGGGCTATATCGAGGCCCACGGCACCGGCACGGAGCTCGGCGATCCCATCGAGATGGCGGCGCTGCGCCAGGCCTTTGCGAGTAGCTTCCAGAACGGCAGCTTCCAGAACGGCAGCTTCCAGAACGGCCGATCCCAGGGTGGTCAGGCCGAGGGAGCGGGGAGCGAGGCCGAGGCCTTCTGCACCGTGGGCTCCCTGAAGTCCAACTTCGGCCACATGGATACCGCCGCCGGCGCCGCCGGCTTGATCAAGGCGGCGCTGGTGCTGGAGCGGGGCTACATTCCTCCCACCCTGCATTTCCAGACCCCCAACCCCAAGCTGGGGCTGGAGGGCAGCCCCTTCACCATCGCCGCGGAGGGGCGCCCGTGGCCCGCCGCCGAGGGGGAAGACGCCGCCCCTCGCCGCGCCGGGGTTTCCTCCTTCGGCATCGGCGGCACCAACGCCCACGTGGTGCTGGAAGAAGCACCGCCGGTGGCGCCGGCGCTGCCCTCGGCCCACGGCGCCGAGCTGCTGGTGCTCTCCGCCAAGAGCGCGGAAGCCCTGGAGCAGGGCAGCCAGCGGCTGGCGGATTGGCTACAGCATCAGCAACAACAGCATCAACAGCAGGGTGACCAGCAGCAGCGCCCTCCAGAGGGTTCTGAGGCCTGGGGCCTGGGAGATCTGGCGGACGTCGCCTTCACCCTCCAGATCGGCCGCGCGCGCTTCCCCCATCGCCGGGCGATGGTGGCTCGCGATACCGCCGACGCCATCACTCTGCTGCGGGGAGAGGCGCCGAAGCGGCTGCTGGGGCGGCGCAGCGAGGCGCGCCAGGCGGCGGTGACCTTCCTCTTCCCGGGGCAGGGCTCTCAGCATGCCGGCATGGGCCGGGGGCTCTACGATCGCGAGGCGGTATATCGCCGCGCCGTGGACGAAGCCTGCGAGCTGCTCCTAGAGCCGCTGGAGGGAGTGGATCTGCGCTCCCTGCTGCATCCCGAAGGTGCCGCGGACGGCGAGGCCTACGCCGCCGCCCAGGAAACCCTGAGGCAGACTCGCTACACCCAGCCCGCCCTCTTCGTGGTGGAGCACGCCCTCGCCCAGCTGTGGATGAGCTGGGGGGTGGAGCCCGCGGTGATGATCGGCCACAGCGTCGGGGAGTGGGTGGCGGCGACCCTCGCCGGGACCTTCGACCTCGCCGACGCCCTCCACCTGGTGGCGCTACGGGGCCGCCTGATGGGCTCCATGGAGCCCGGCGCGATGCTCAGTCTGCCGCTGGGGGAGAGCGGGGCCCAGGAGCAGCTGGCGGCCTTCGCCGCCGCCGAGGCGGCGGCGTCCGCCGACGGGTTGGAGATCGCTGCCCTCAACGCCCCGGACCTCACCGCGGTGGCAGGGCCGATCGCTGCGGTGGAGGCCTTCGGTGAGTTCCTGCGTCGCCGCAGCATCGACGGTCGTCGCCTGGTCACCTCCCACGCCTTCCATTCCTCGATGATGGAGCCGGCGGTGGAGGAGCTGGTGGCGGCGGTGGCGAAGGTGGGCCCACGGGAGCCGCAGATTCCCTTCGTCTCCAACCCCAGCGGTCACTTCATCCGCCCGGAAGAGGCGCAGGATCCCGGCTATTGGGGTCGGCAGATGCGCGCCGCGGTGCGCTTTGCGGACGGCCTCGCGGCGCTGCTGGAGGATCCGGAAGGAGTGCTCCTGGAGGTCGGTCCCGGGCGCTCCGTATCGACCATGATCCGCCGCTTCCAGGACGCCGCCCGGGGCCGCTCGGTGGTGACCTCGCTGCCGGCGCCGAAGGTGGCCCTGAGCCGCGGCGCGGAGGCCGATGGCGAAGCCGTGCTGGAGGCCGCCGGTCGGCTCTGGCTCAGCGGCGTGACCCTGGACTGGGCGGGCTTCCACAGTCCGGTGCCGCGGCGCCGTCGCCATCTGCCGACCTACGCCTTCCAGCGCCAGCGCTATTGGGTGGAGCCGGCGGCCCATAGCGCCGGAGCCACCGGTCTCGGGGTGGATCCCCACGCCAAGATCAAGGACCTGGCGCAGTGGACCCACGTGCCCTCCTGGCAGCCGCTACCGTCGGCGCCGCTGCCCTCCGCTACCGACCTCGCTGAGATGGGACCCTGGCTGCTCTTTGCTGCGGGCTCTGCGCCGCCGCCGGCAGCGGATGCCGCTGCCGATCCCCTGGCGGCGGCCACCGGCCCGGTAGCCGCCCTGGCCCGCCGCCTGGAAGCCGGTGGGGCGCGGGTGACGGTGGTCTGGCGGGGCGATCGCTTCGCCCCCCTCGGCTCGCGTCTTTTCACCGTGCCGGCGGAGGGAGTGGGAGGCTATCGGCAGCTGCTGGAGACCCTCGAAGGAAGGTCCCTGAGCCCGCGCCGGGTGGTCCACGGCTGGACTCTTGAGTCGCTTCAGGATGCGCAAGAGGAGTGGCGATCGGAGGTTCTGGAGAACGGGCTTCAGCAGGGCTTCGCTAGCCTGCTGGGGCTGGCTCAGGGACTGGCGGCCCTCACCGTTCCCGGCGAGGAGGAACAAACCCCGGTGCATCTGACGGTGCTGAGCCACGGCCTGCTGCGGCTCGACGATCGGGATGCCCTGAGGCCTTCGGTGGCGGCGCTGCAGGGGCCTCTGTGGGTGATCCCCCAGGAACATCCCAACCTCGCCCTGCGGGCGGTGGATTGGGATTCCAGAGTGAGTTCCGGAGTGGAAGCTGCGGGCGCGCAGGAACTCTCGTCTCAGGGTCTGGATCGGCTGCTGTCGGAGATCGCCAGCGAGGAGAGCGAAATGACGGCTCGCCTGGTGGCCTGGCGCGGCGGCCGCCGCTGGGGTCGCCGCTGGCAGCCCCTCGTCCTGCCAGAGATCACGCAGTCGAAGGTTCCGGAGTCGGAGGCCACGGAGGCTGTAGCCCGGGAGCAAGAGATCTTCCCGCCGCCGGGACCGGTGATGATCACCGGTGGCCTCGGGCAGGTGGGCCTCAGCCTGGCCTCAGCGCTGGTCTCCGCGGCGCCCCCGCAGCAGCCGGCACGGCTGGTGCTCCTCGGTCGCAGCGCGCTGCCGCCGCGGCAGGAGTGGCCGGCGATTCTCGATGCTGGAGGTTCTGTCGCCAGCCGCCTGGCGGCGGTGGAGGCTCTGGAGGCCCAGGGCGCCGAAGTGTTGACGCTGGCGGCGGACGTCAGCGACGAAGCGGCGATGGAGCGCGCGGTGGCCGAGGGCAGAGAACGCTTCGGTCCCCTGGCGGCGGTGATCCACGCCGCCGGCGTGGTGGGGGAGAAGGCCTTCACCCCGCTGGAGATGCTCGACCCGGATCGGGTCGAGGAACAGATGGGGGCGAAGGTTCGCGGCCTGCTGGTGCTGCGCCGAGTGCTGCGGAACGAGCCGCTGCGGTGGCTCGCCGTCACCTCCTCCATCGCGGGGGTGGTGGGCGGCCGCTTCTTCACCGCCTATGCCGCCGCCAGCGCGGCGGTGGATGCTTACGTAGAGGCCGCCGTGGCCGAGGGCGAGCCCTGGCTGACGGTGGATTGGGACGGCTGGCGATTCAATGTCGGTGCCGGGGAAGACGGTGCCGCGACGGATGGCGCCCCAACGGACAAAGCCAGCTCTGCCGTCGCCGCCCTCCAGGAGGTGGCCCTCACCGCCGACGAAGGAGCCGCCGTGCTGCGCCGCCTGCTGAGCGCTGAGGCGTGGCCTCAGGACGGCCGAGTAGCCGTCTCCACAACTCCGCTGGAGCCCCGGCTGCAGCGCTGGCTGGACCTGGAATCCCTGCGTGCCGAAGTGCGCGCCGCCGCCGGTGACGAAGCCTCCGCCGAAGGCGGCAGAGAGGACGGCGCTCTGCGCTTCCAGCGTCCGGACCTGCCGACCCCCTACGTCGCGCCGCGCAACCCCACGGAGCGCATCGTGGCGCGGGAGTGGGGGCAGCTGCTGAGCCTCGAGTCGGTGGGAATCCACGATGACTTCTTCGAGCTCGGAGGCCATTCTCTGCTCGCCACTCGCCTGCTGGCGCGCCTGAGGGCAAGCCTCGGGCTGGAGCTTTCGCTGGCTCAGATCCTGGAGAACCCGACGGTGGCGGAACAGGCCGCCCGGGTCGATCCGGAGGCCGTTGCGGGGCTCGACTCCGAGTCACTGGGAGCTACGTCCTCGCCGTCAAGTACCTCGCCGTCAAGTACCTCAGCGCCAAGCCCCTCGACGAAGGTCGAGGGGGGAGCTTCGCAGATCGCGGAGAACGCCCCGGCGGAGGCGAAGCGCGGCGCCGGAGTGACGGATCATTCTCTCGGTGTGGCTCCGCCCCTCGGCCCGGTATCGAGGCAGCAGCGACTGCCGGTCTCCTTCTCCCAGCAGCGGGTCTGGTTCCTGCAGAAATACGATCCCGAGAGCACCGCCTACAGCCTGCCGGCGGCGATCCGGCTGCGGGGAGCCCTGGACGTCGATATTCTGCGCCGCTGTTTCGATGCCCTGGTGAGTCGCCACGAGATCCTGCGCACCACCCTGGACGAGGACGCCGACGGTCCGATCCAGCGGATCCATCAGCCGACCCCTCAACCGCTGCCGGAAATCGATCTCAGCGAGCTCTCGGCGGAGCAGCAGGAGGGGGAGGTGTACCGCATCGCCATCAGCGACGCCGAGCGGCCCTTCGACCTCGGTCACGGTCCGCTGGTGCGCAACACCGTGGTGCGCCTGGCGCCGGAAGATCACGTCTTCGTCTCCAACTCCCACCACGTGGTGACCGACGGCTGGTCCGGCGGGCTTTTCGTCTCGGAGCTGGCGACTCTCTACCAGGCCTGGTCCCAGGGGTTAGAGCCGAAGCTACCGGAGCTGCCGCTGCAATATGCCGACTTCGCGGTGTGGGAGCGGCAATGGCTCTCCGGCGAGGTGATGGCCTCCCTGGAGCGCTTTTGGCGAACCCGGCTCCAGGGGCTGCCGGAGACCTCCGCGCCGCCCCCTGACCGACCCCGGGTGGAGGGCTCGGCCCCCGCCGCTCGCACCACCTTCGAGGTGCCGGCGGCCACCGTGGAGGGTTTGTCCCAGCTGGCTCGGCGCCACGGCACGACGCTCTTCGCCGCGGCGGTGGCGGGGCTCCAGGCGACCATCGGGCGGGTCTCTGGTCAGCTGGATGTCGCCATCGGCACCCCGGCGGCGAACCGCCATCGCCCGGGAGCGGAGCTGCTGCTGGGAATGTTCATCAACACCCTGGTGCTCCGCGGTCGCCTCGAGGGTCGGCCGGGCTTCGGCGAGCTGCTGGAGCGCGCCAAGGTGGAAACGGTGGGGGCTCAAACCCACCAAGAGATGCCCTTCGGCGAGCTGGTGGCGCTCCTCGGGCCCCGTCGCCGAGCCGGGGCTCAGCCCTTCTTCCAGGTGATGATGGCCTTCAACCAAGAGCCGCCGACGGATCCGGAATTCGCCGGTCTGGACCTCGAGCTGCTGGATCTCGACAGTCGCCGCGATCACGCTCTATTCGATCTTTCCATCGGCCTGACGGTGTCCCGAGACGGAGCCCTGGAGGGCTCGGTGCAATATGACCGCGCCCTCTACGACGCCGGTACGGTGGATCGCTTCCTGCGCTGGTATCGGCGTCTGCTGGAGAGCGCGACGGACTCTCCCGAGACCCCCTTCGAGCTGCTTCCGCTGCTGGAGGAAAGCGAGGTCAAGGCTCTGACGCTGGCGGAGTCCCTGCCGCTGCTGCGGCGGGGCGAGCTGCCGGTTCCCGAGCGCCGGCGCCTCAGCCAGGCGGCGGAGCTGGCGGATGTCGCCACCGCCCGAGCCCGGGTGCTCTCTCCCTCCGGCATCAGCTCCGCGCTACCCGGGGCGCCGGGAGAGATCGAGCTCTGCGGCACCGACTCGACGGCCCGTCCCACGGGGATTCGCGGGCGACTGCTGCTGGTGGGGGAGGGAAGCCGCCTGGTGCTGACCCAGCCGGCACCGGAGATCGGCTACGAGCCGGTGGAGGAGACCGGCCGCCGCCAGCGCCAGCGCCAGGAGGCGGAGGAGCGTTGGAGCGAGGTCAGCAGCCGTACTCGGCAGCTGAGCGCGAATCAGCTCCAGATGCTGAAGCAGCGGCTGGCCGGGCGTGGGGAAGGCAAGGCAGCGACGGACAGCCCGGCGGATCCCTCGGTGGTGGCGGAGGTCCCGGCGCCGCCGGCCCGCAGCCGCAAGCCGACGCCGGCTCAACAGCACCTGGTACGAATCGAGACCGCCGGGGCGGGGGATCCCTTCTTCTGCGTTCATCCCATTGCCGGAGACGTCACCTACTACGTCGAGCTGGCTCGAGAGATGGGTGGGGAGCGTCCCTTCGTCGGCCTCCAGGCCAGCGGCCTTGACGATCGAGAATCGCCGGCGGAGCGAATCGAGGTGATGGCGCGGCGCTACCTGGCGGCGATCCGAGAGGTACAGCCCGGCGGCGTATACCTGCTCGGTGGCTGGTCGATGGGCGCGGTGGTGGCCTACGAGATGGCGCGGGAGCTGGAGCGCGCCGGCGAGACCGTCGGTGCTCTGGTGCTCATCGGGCCTTCGGTGCCGGGGCATACCGGAACGGTGGACACCCTGGATCGTGCGAGCATCATTCGTCGTCTGCTGAAGGATTTGGAGATCCTCTCCGGCGGCCCGCTGGATATCTCCTGGATCGATCTGCTGAAGCGAGACGAGGAGGAGCAGCTCTCCTACCTCTTCGAGCAGGCGCGGCGCTCCAGCACCGCCTTCGCCTCCCTGGCGGGGGCCTCTCCCCGCGGCCTCTTCGAGGTCTATCGCAGCAATCTAGACGCCCTGCGCTCCTATCAGCCCACCCCCTGCGAGTCTCCCGCGGCCCTGCTGCTGCCAGAGCATCGGGGAGAGGACGGGGTCGATGCGGAGACTTTCTGGCGGCAGCTGCTGGGGGCGGAGGTCGATCAGCGGGAGGTCCCCGGCGATCACAGCACGATGCTGCGGCAGCCGAATCTCCGCCTGCTGGCGGCGGCGCTCCGAGAAATCCTCGGCCGCGCGGTACCGACCGCCGGCTGAGGGGCTCGACACAGGGGGAGGACCGGGAGGGCTGCTCCCGGCGAGGATCAGAGCCGGATCCGGAGATGGGTGCCCCCGCTTCTGCACCTCGGAGGCGACGAAGACCTCCGTAGGCCCGTTGGGAGGCAGAAGGATCGGGGGCGGTATGGTCTCGTCATGGCGGGATCTCGTGATCTCGCTTGTCGTCGAGGGCGATTTTTACTACTCGCTGAAGTTGTAGTCGCTTCCTTCTAGAGCTAATCAGTTCTTTGCCAGGGAGAATCCCGGCCAAATCTTCTTCAGCACATTTGGACCGTGATATATACTTCATCAAAGCTCTCAAGGGAGAAAGGAGACTTCGGTGATGACTCGTTTTCACGAGACTCGCATTTTCGCTGCTGCTGTGGCCACCCTGTTGGTGGCGGCAAGCTGGGCAGCCCCTGGAGCGTTGGCGGAAGATTCCGGTTCGGAATTCAACCTCACCAACTCTCTAACCAACCGCTACGGTTCGCTCAGCTTGGGGCAGGCGAACAGTGGCGACTCCTCCTACTGGGAGGACCACTTCCGACTCTACGGCTATCTGACCACCGCCTACGCGGAGCTGGATCCGGCGCCCATTGGGCGCACCGGTGATCAGCGGGTTCTCGGCCTGGAGGAGGATGGCAGCTGGGAGTACCGCAACGCGGCGCTGCAGCTGCGCTACGACGTCAATCCCAAGAACACCTTCATCGTTCAGCTCAGTCATCGTGATTACGGCGACAGCCCTATCGGTGACATCGAGGATGAGGTGGAGCTGGACTGGCTGTTCTACGAGTACCGCTTCAACGACAGCTATTCGCTGAAGTTGGGGCGCGTGCCGGTGCCGGTGGGCATCTTCAACGAATACCGTGACGTCGGCACTCTGCTGCCCTTCTTCCGGCCCTCCTTCAACTTCTATCGCGAGGGTTCCTTCGTCTCTGAGACGGTGGACGGCGCGATTTTCGTTGGACGAGTCTTCCAGGACAGTAATTGGTCGCTGGACTTCGATATTTTCTATGGCGAATTCGATCTCGTGGAGCAGGCCGGCCTGACCGCCGACAACGTCTTCGAGGCCGAGGCGACGGACGATATTGGCTTCCAGCTCTGGCTCAATTCTCCGGTAGATGGCCTGCGCTTCGGCTTTGGGGGCCAGCGCTACGACGTCGAGGGCTCTGGCTTCCACACCGCAAAGGACGAGTGGGAGACCTGGTACGCGTCCGTCGACGGTGTATTCGACCGCTGGACCGCCCGCGCCGAGTACAAGTACCTCAGTCTGCCCTCCGACAATACGGTGATCGTCGGCGGTGAGCTGGAGCTCTTCACCTGGTACTTCCAGCTGGGCTTCAACATCACCGATGCCCTCAGCATCTGGGTGCAGCCGGAGTTCGCCGATGTGGAGCAGGACGGCATCAACCTGCGGAGAATCGACTTCGTCCAGCGCGATGATCTCGGCTTCTCCCTGGTGTACGCCATTCGCCCCAACATCGTGCTGAAGGCGGAGTACCACGAGGAGACCTTCGAGTCCATCGTCGGCTTCGGAGTGGAGATCGAGAACGGCATCCCGACCCTGGTGTTCAGCTTCGACGAGTTCGAGTCGGAATACATCATCGGATCCGTCTCGCTCTCGTTCTGATCCTCCTCAGTGAACCGCGGCGAGAGCTGCGGTGATCAAAAAGGGCGCTCGGCACTCTCGGTGTCGCAGCGCCCTTTCTCGTTGGGGGAGCCCGCCTCTGATCGCGAGGGGGAATCGGCGAAGGAGAGCCTCTGCCGTCGGCGCTGACGACGGGCTCCGGGGGTGGTAGGATCTAGGCCTCTTCTGGCGACACCACGCACCCTAGGAAGCGTCGCGCCCCGGACCTTCCTGCCCCTCCAGCATCTCCTGATGCAGCGATCGGTGCCGCCCTACTTTCCCTTCGGAGGCACACCATGGGTTCCCTACTTCAGGACCTGCATTACGCGGTCCGATCCTTCGCGCGTCAACCTGGGTTTACCGCGATCGTATTCCTCACCCTCGGCTTGGGTATCGGCGCCAGCACCGCGATCTTCACGGTGGTCAACTCGGTGCTGCTAAAGCCGCTGCCTTACGAAGACTCAGACCGCCTGGTCAAGGTCTTCGAACAGAATCTCGAGCGCGGCTGGGCCTGGTATTCGGTATCACCGGCCAACTTCCTCGACTGGCGGGAAAAGAGCTCCGCCTTCGAGGATCTCGCCGCGTACTCTCTGTACTCCGGGACTGGCTACAACCTGACCGGAGACGACGGCGAGCCGGAGCGCATCGAGACCACCGCCGTCACTCAAGGCTTCTTCGAGATCTTCCGGGTTCAGCCAGCCCAGGGGCGCACCTTCAGCGCCGCGGAAGATACCGACGGGGGAGAGAAGGTCGTGGTGCTTTCCCACGGCCTCTGGCAGCGCCGCTTCGGTGCCGACCCCAGAATCCTGGAGCAATTCATCGAGCTAGATTCGGTGCCCTATCGTGTGGTGGGCGTCATGAAGCCGGGCTTTAGTTACCCCGGCTCAACGGATCTCTGGCTGCCGCGAGCCTTCACTCAAGAAGAGCGCAATCAGCGCACGGTGCGCACCGAGAACGTGGTGGGACGGCTGTTGCCGAATGTCTCTCCGGAACAGGGACAGGAGCAGCTCGACGCCATCGCCCAGGGCCTGGAACAGGAGTATCCGACCTCCAACGCGGGCTTTACCATCGTGCTCTTCACCCTCTACGAGCGAACGGTGGAGAACCTGCGGCCGGCCCTGCTGCTGCTGCTGGCGGCGGTCGGTACTCTGCTGCTGATCGCCTGCGCCAACGTCGCCAACCTGCTCCTCGCGCGGGCCTCTGCTCGCCGAACGGAGCTGGCGGTGCGGGGGGCGCTGGGCGCCGGGCGCAGTCGGCTGGTGCGCCAGATGCTGATCGAGAGCCTGGTGTTGGGGCTCGGCGGCGGTCTTCTGGGCTTGGTGGTGGCGTGGGGCAGCGTGAAGCTGCTGGTGGCTCGGGCGCCGGCCCATATTCCGCGAGTCGAGGAGATCGGTATCGATCTCCGGGTGCTGCTCTTCGCCCTACTCAGCGCCGTGGTCACCAGTCTGCTCTTCGGCCTGGCACCGGTGGCCCAGGGCTTCACCAAGAATCTCTTCGAGACGCTCCGCTCCGGGGGGCGGAGCGGGGCCGGCGGCGGGCTGTTGCGGCAGGGAGTGGTGGTGGTGGAGGTCGCCGGCGCCCTGGTGCTCTTGGTGACCGCGGGCTTGATGATCCGCTCCTTCCTCACGGTGATGGCGGTGGATCCCGGGTTCGAGCCCAAAGGGGTGATGACCCTGCAGCTCTCGATGGCCGAAAGCCGCTATCCGGACATGCGCGGCCAGGCGGAGATGGTGCGCCAGCTGGAGTCGGAAGTCACGGCGCTACCCCAGGTGGAGGCGGTGGGGGCAACCTCCTGGCTACCCCTGGCAACGGCGCAGGATTACACCTTCGACTTCTTCCCCGAGGGACGTCCGCCGGATTCTCTCGACGACGTGCTGACCACCGGCTTCCGGGCGGTTTCCCCCGACTACTTTCAGGCCATGGGCATCGACAAGGAGTTGGGCCGCTTCCTCACCCCGCGGGATCGGGACGGCGCGCTGAAGGTGGCGGTGATCAACCGCACCATGGCGCGTCAATATTGGCCTGATCAATCCCCCCTCGGGGCGCGGGTGGTAGTGGGAAGCCTGCTGGCGGATTCCTTCCCCAATCTTCCGCTGACGGTGGAGATCGTCGGCGTGGTGCAGGACGTCAGTCAGCAGGGGCTGGACCGAGCCCCGGGCCCGGAGCTCTTCGTGCCGCTGGCTCAATACACCTTCCCGAACGTCTATCTCACCGCCCGGGCGCAGAGCGGTGATGCCGAGGGATTGACCAACCCGATCCGCAACGGGGTGCGCAACGTCGACCCCTTTCAGCCGATCTACGATGTCCAGAGCATGGAGGAGCGGCTGGCTGCATCGGTTTCTCAGCCACGGCTGAATATGCTGCTGCTGGCGCTCTTCGCGGCGGTGGCTCTCTTTCTCGCCGCGGTGGGCATCTATGGCGTGCTCTCGTATTCGGTGGCCCAGCGCCGCCGGGAAATGGGATTACGTATGGCCCTCGGCTCCAGTCGAAGTGGAGTGCTGAAGCTGGTGGTGCTGGAGGGTCTGAAGCTCGCCCTGGTGGGGCTGATCGCGGGAACGGCCTCTGCGCTGCTCTTCGCCCGCTGGCTGAGCAGTCAGCTGTATGAGGTCTCCCCCTTCGATCCCTTTACTCTCGGCGCTGTGGTCGCTCTGCTGGCGCTGGTTTCCTTCATCGCTTCGGTGGTTCCTGCGCTGCGGGCGAGCCGGGTGGACCCACTGGTGGCCCTGCGCTACGACTAGGCCAGCCCTAGTCTACCGATCCTGATGGGCAGAGGGGGCTGCGGGCCCCGCCGATAGCCTTTCGAGTTAGGCCCAGTTCGCTACGGCGGACTGGGTCTTTGCCTGTTGGGCCTTTGCCTGTTGGGCCTTTGCCTGTTGGGCCTTTTAGGTTCTTGGCCCTACCGTCACAAGAGCCTTGGAGGCAGGAATTTATTGTGTGTTCTTTAATGAAGTCTTACTATAAAATGCAAGTGCGTTCCAACATCTAAGTTCTATAAAAAATCACGTGATCTCTATGATGAGAGAAAGTTTGAGTTAAGCGATGTAGGTATAAGTAGATATGCACTCCTGGAGATATTATGATATCTTTTAGAGGAGAGCACGACGGGTGCTAGAAATTCCTTGATCTGTGTACGCAATGCCCTGGGGTTGGGGCTCCAAGTCACAGACTGGCGGGCGCGATAGCGCTACGCCAACGGGCAGCTTTGGGGAGTTGCCCGATCGACCAAGGAGGTTCGAAATGCCGAACTGTCGTCGCTTTGAGTGGAGAGCGTCGTCCAACAGGCCTGTTGATGGCTGCCCACGGAATCATTCCGATAGTGGGGGAGCCGCTCATTCCAGGGGAAGCCGCGTCGCCGCGGTGACCTGGATCCTGGGTTGTGTCGTATTCCTTGCCCTTTGGGGCTCGAGTACGCAGGCCTACGCCCAGGAGGTCCAAATTCTCGCCGAGGGTTTGAATGCACCCGCCGAGGTCTTTCGAGATCCGGACGGGTACCCGCATATTTTCGCCGAGACCGAGCGAGACGCCTTCTACCTGCTCGGTTATCTTCATGCCGAAGATCGTTATTTCCAGATCGACTTCTACCGCCACCTCTTCGAAGGCCGCTTGACGGAGCTCCTCGGACCGGGCGGCCTGTCGTCGGACATTCAATTCCGTCAATTCGACCTCGTTCCGTCTACAGAAGCCAGCTACCGGCTGCTGTCGAATCGATCTCAGCGCATTCTGAACTCCTATGCCCGGGGGATGAACGAGTGGATCGCGCAGAACCAGCCGAGCAACGAGTACGGCGTTCTCGAACGCGCCCAGCTGCGGCCCTGGCGGCCGGAAGATTCCCTGCTCATTCTGCGGGGCTTTTCTCTTTCCTCCTTCCTCAGCCTCAGAGACTTGACCCTCACTCAGCATCTCGCCGCCTACCAGGCGGCGGGCTCTGATCAGGGCTTCGACGGCGATGCTCTCTTCCTCGAAGACCTCTATCGGGCGGCACCCATCGAGGCGGTTGCGACCACCTACACGGCGATCAAGGGATCGGGCATCGATCGGCGGTCGTTGATCGATGAAGGGCCCGATTCCGTGGTTGCCGAAGGGAGCCGGGCGGCGCCGAGGGCTCTCTCAACGGTGCCGGTGCGCGCGGAGATTGCTGAATTGGCGAGGCAGGCGGAGCAGCGGATGCAGGCTCTGCCGGCGCTCGCCAAGGCCTTCGATCCGGCCCAGGGGGGGATCGGCAGCAATTGGTGGCTGCTTTCCGGAGAGCACACTACGACCGGCACTCCCTTCTTGGCCAACGATCCGCATCAGGCCTTGTCGATGCCGCCGGTGCTCTACGAAGTGCATATCCGAATCGACGGTCCGCGCCAGCAGCTGGAGCTGCAGGGCATCAACTTCGCCGGGCTCCCGGCGATCGTGATCGGCTGCAATCAGGATCTGTGCTGGGGAGCTACCAACAACAACTTCGACTGGACCGACATCTACGCCGAGGAGCTGGTGGTGGATCCCGCCACGGGGCAGCCGACCCACACGGTTTTCCGCGGGCAGCAGGAGCCCCTGGTGGTCAAGGAGCAGAGCTACCTGTCCAACGTCGTGGGGGACGGTGAGCCAGATTCCTTCGAGACTCTAGCGGTGGACGCCGCCGCCGGCGGCTTGACCTACCATCTTCCGCGGCGGGCTGGAGGACCGTTGATCTCCATTGGTCCAGCGACGGACGGGGTCGCCAGCGGCCTGTCGCTGCAATATGCGGGCTTCGCCGCCGGCAAGGACTTCGACAGCTTTGCCCAGATGCATCGCGCCCGGAATATCGGGCAATTCCGTAACGCCCTGCGCTTCGCGGATATCTACTCCTTCAACTTTGCCTTTGCGGATCGCCGCGGCAACATCGGCTACGAGGTCAGCGGCGAGCACCCGCTGCGGGAAGATCTGCAGAACCTTGGGCGGGTGGACGGCGCTGCTCCTTTCCTGGTGCGCGACGGTACCGGCGCGGCTCAGAATGAGTGGATTCCGGCAACGCGGCGGGGCTTTGATCACGCTCTCCCCTGGGAGGTGCTGCCCCGCAGCGAGATGCCCTCGGCCTTCAATCCTCGCAGCGGAATCTTGGTGAGCTCCAACAACGATCCGGTGGGAGCGACCCTGGACAATGATCCCTTCGATCAATTCCGCGACGGCGGCGGCGTGCTCTATCTGAATCGCGAATACGTCAGTCTACGCGCTTCCAAGGTAGAGCGACTGCTGCGGCAGGATCTCGCCGAGCGCCCTGAGGGGATCAGCATCGAGCTTCTGGAAGAGCAGCAGGCGAATACCGAGATGCTGGATGCAGAGCTGGTCACCCCCTTCCTGTTCCGCGCTTTCCGCCGCGCTTCCCGAGACGGCGCGCCAGAAGTCTTGGCGGCTTACGCCGCCGATGAGCGCATCGTCGAAGCGGTGGAGCGCCTCGCGGAGTGGGATTTCTCCACTCCAACGGGGCTGCTGGAAGGCTACGATCCGGGCGATGATCCGGACGATCTGCGAGCGCCCTCGGAGGAGGAAGTTCGCCATAGCGTCGCGGCGACGTTGTACAGCGTGTGGCGAGGCCAGCTGGTTCGCCGGGTGGTGGATGAGACCTTGGTCGGCCTCGGTCTAGAGTCCGCCGCGCCGGATAGCCGCAGCGCCTTCAAGGCGACGGTGCATCGGTTGCGCAACTTCCCGCGCGATCGCGGCATTGGCGCTTCTGGGGTGAATTTCTTCGCCGTGGACGGAGTCTCCGATCCGCGGATCGCCCGGGATGTCGTGCTCCTCGAGAGTCTTTCCCGGACCCTGGATCTGCTCGCCGGAGAAGCCTTCGAGAGCGCCTTTGCGCGCTCCCGGGACTTCGACGACTACCGCTGGGGCAAGCTCCATCGCATCACCCTCGCTCACCTCCTGGGAGCCGGCCTCGGCGTTCCGGCAGTGGGCCCCTTCGGCGACCTGGCGCCGGATCTGCCGGGTCTCGCCCGGGCCGGAGGCTTCGAGTCCATCGACGTTGCCGGTCACGATCTGAGAGCGGCGGATGCGCAGAGCTTCACCTTCTCGGTGGCGCCGGGGCGCAGGGCCTACGTCAGCCTGGAGAGTGACGCGATTCAAACCTTCCAGATCCTGCCTGGCGGTGCCGAGGGAGATCCCTTCCTCAGCGGTGGCTATGTCTCTCAGATAGGCCGCTGGCTGACCAACCGCTACGCGCCAGTCACCCTCGATCCGCTGGTGTTGTCCCGCACCGCCAGCGAGACCCTCAACTTCGAGCCCGTGACGCCCTGAATCACTAGGGATTCTCGTTGCGGCGTTCGATGACCCCGACGCCGGCCGTGGCCCTTTGCCGCGGCCGGCGTTTTCTTTGTCGGGGCCTCACTCGAGAGAGATCGCGGGAAGGCGCTCTACCGAAGGCCGCCACCGGCAGGAGATGTGGTAGTCTCACCGGCGCCGTACGCCATCCTCTGGCACTCGTGCGCCCGACGCTACCCTTCCTCCCCCCGCTGCTTCATCGCGCAGGATTCTCGCCTCGAGCGCTTTCGTTTCGAGTCCAACCTCGCCCTATTGAGCGGCTCCACGCTGTCACGCTACGTCGTGGGTCCGCGGCGAGTTTTGTCATCACTCCGCCGCGTACAGCCTTCGCCACGTTTCGAGGAGAGACCCTTCGCCATGAGCGATCGTTTGACTCAGAAGGAAATCAAGCAGGAAGACCAATTCGTCTCCACCGTCGATCGGGTCCTGCATTTTGTTCAGGAAAACTTCCGCGCCCTGGTGGCCGGTATCGTCGGCCTGCTGGTGCTGGTGCTCCTGGTGGTCGCCTGGTTCAATCACCAAGCTAACCGCCGCGCCGCTTCGGTCGCCGCCTTGGCGGAGGCGACGGAAGCCTTCCAGGCTCCGACGGGGGACCTGGCGGCCAACGCCGACGGGTTGAGCTTCGAGACCGACGAGGCCCGCCGCACCGAGGCCCGCACTCGCCTCGAGGCGGTGCGTTCCGATTACTCCGGCACGGACTCCGCGGATATCGCTCTCTACTACCTGGCGAACCTGGCCGTAGAGGAAGACGATCTGGACGGCGCTCAGCAGCTGTGGAATGAATTCCTCGATCGCGCCGAGCCCTCCTTCCTCACCGCCCAGGCGCGAATCAACCTTCTCTCTGCCCGCCGGGCCGCTGGGGATTCCGCGGCGGTAGAGGAGGATCTGCGCTCGATGCTCGACTCGGACACCTCGAACTTGCCCCAGGATCTCGTGCTCTACGAGCTGGCCAAGACCCTCGAGGACCTGGAGCGCGGTGAGGAGGCGGCGGAGCTCTATCAGCGATTGGTGGAGGAGTACCCCCGCTCCGCTTATTCCGCCGATGCCCGGCGCCGCAGTCTTGCCCTCGGCGCCAGCGCTATCGGCTGATCTTCGGTCGCCTCCCCAGGGAGGTGAGCCTCACTCCGCGACCCGCTCTCGCTCCTGACGGGGGTGGGAGCGCTTACCCTTTGGTGATTCCGGTGCCCAAGCCCTATCGCATCCTGGCCTCGAAACGAGACGGTGAGCCTCTCCTGGACGAAGCGATTCATGAGGTCGCCTCGGCGGCGGCGGATGGCTCCTGGAGCGATGCTCAATTAGGAGCTTTCCTGATGGCGGTGGCCATTCGGGGGCTCGATCGCCGCGAGACGGCGACCCTCACCCGGGCGATGCTCGAGTCCGGCGAGAGCTGGGGGCTCAGCGAGCTGGTGCCGGGCTTGGTGGACAAGCACTCCACCGGCGGAGTGGGAGACAAGGTTTCTCTGATCCTCGGCCCTCTGCTGGCCGCCTGCGGAGTGCCGGTAGTGATGCTCACCGGCCGTGGCCTGGGGCATACCGGTGGCACCGCCGACAAGCTGGAGGTCGTCCCCGGCCTCGACCTCGCCCTGACCCGGGCGAGAACCCTCAAGCTGCTGGACAGCACCGCCCTGGCCATCGGCATGGCCACGGAGAGCATCGCGCCGGCGGATCGTAAGCTCTACGCGCTGCGGGACGTCACCGGAACGGTGGAGTCCATTCCCCTGATCACCGCCAGCATTCTGTCGAAGAAACTCGCCACCGGCGCGGCGGCCATCACCTTCGACGTCAAGACCGGAAGCGGTGCCTTCCTGCCGGACCCGCAGGACGGGCGGGTGCTGGCGGCTCTACTGGTGGAGACCGCCGAGGCGGTGGGCATTCACGCCTCCGCTCTGCTCACCGACATGAGCCAGCCCTTGGGTCGGTGGTCGGGGCATAGCGTGGAGCTGCGGGAGAGCCTGGAGACTCTAGAGGGCCGCGGGCCGCAAGATCTGACCGAGCTCACCCTGCGACTCAGCGCCGAAGCGGCGCGACTCGCCGGGCACGCCGAGGTGGAACGCGAGCGCCTTCAGCGGGCGCTGGAGGATGGCTCCGCCCGGGAGCACTTCGATCGCTGGGCGTTGGCCCAGGGGGCGAGCGCCGACTGGTTGCAGAAGCCGCAGTTCTCGGTAGCGCCGCAGGCGGTGAGCGCCGAGGCGCCGAGGGCGGGCGTGGTGTCCGCCGTAGCGACCCGACAGCTGGGCTTCCTGCTGGCGGAGGTCGGCGGCGGGCGGCGGGTACCGGAGGATTCCATCGATCCTGAGGTGGCCCTGGAGACTTTGGTTCGCCTTGGCGAGCCGGTGGAGGTCGGGCAGCCCCTGGCTCGACTCTGGGTACAGAGCGTGGATCACAGCGCGGAGCTCGCCGGCCGTCTGCGGGAATGCTTCACCATCGCGGATTCCGGTGAATCGCCCCGTCTGATCCAGGATCGCATCTTGCCCTGACGACTCACTGCTTTTCCTGAGCAAGCTGCCTATCCCAGGCAAGCTACTTGTCCTAGACAAGCGGAAGAACCCCGCTCTCTCGCTGATGGATAGCGCGCGGAGCAGGGAAGCGCCTGCACTGTGCGACCGGCAGACCTCGCAGGTGCGGGAACCTTAGAGACTAGACCTGCTGGCAGCTTCGGCTCGGTCTACCGGTGGGGGAGGGGATCGATTCGAGACTTTCCCGCCCCGAGCGGATAGGGCCCGAGTGGATAGGGCCAATGAGCGAGGCCAGCAGACGGAGTCAGCAGGGTGGAGGGGGTGGTCCGCCGCCCTAGAAAGCCGAGGCGCCGAAGTTCTCCGCCAGGATCGCCAGGTCGGTGCCGTCAACGACGCCGCTGCCGTCGAGGTCGGCGAAGTTGCGGTAGCGACCGTCTCCCTGGACAGAGCCGAAGCGCACGCCGAAGAGGCCGAGGTCGACGCCGTCGACGCGGCCGTCGCGATCGATGTCCCCGGTGACGAATTGGGTTCCTTCGGTGACGAATTGCCCGACGTTGCCGTCGAAAGTATTGACCGGAGAGGCCAGATCCCGCGCCCGCAGTCCGATGAAGACCACGCCGACCCAGGGCTCCTGGGGAATGTAGCGCAGCGCCTGGCGCCCGCTGTTGCCGGAGATCTCCGCCGGCACCGGCTCTCCGTTGATCAGCAATTCGGTGAAGGTAGTGTCGAGGCCGGCGCCGAAGTCGAAGACCTCCAGGTCCACCGGAGTGGTGTTGGGGACGGCCTGCTGATCGTCCTCCGGGCTGAAGGCACCGACCACCGGAGGCACGTCGTCGAGGTCGGTAATGACGTTCGCCCAGACCTCCGCTACCTCCTGATACCCGTCGGTGTTGAGATGGATCCGATCGGTGCCGCCGGCGTAGAGCTCAGAGAAGGCGTCGGGGTCGCTGATCAGGGCCTGGAAGGGGTCCGCCAGCTCCCGGCCCTCCTCGAAAGCGAGACTGCGGATCTCGTTGCCCAGCTGCCCGGTGATGCGATTGCTGCCGTCGAAGTTCGCCGACGGAAGTCGGGGAATGATGGTGGCGAGGATCACCTCCAGCCCCTGCGCCTCGGCCTTGTCCGCGATGCGATCGAGGTTGAAGCGAACGGTCTCCGGGGACAGGCGCTGGTTGATGTCGTTGGTGCCCTCCATCAACAGCAGCACGTCACCGCCGGTAGCCAGGGCCTCATCGACTCGAGTTACGCCCTCGGCGGTGGTCTCTCCGCCGAGACCGAAATTGGCCACCTCGGCGTTGACTCCCCGGGCTTCTAGAATGTTCTCGAGCTTCGGCGGGTAGCCGGGAGTGTCGGAAGTATCGGCAAAGCCTTCGGTGATGCTGTCGCCGAAGGCGAGGTAGCGAGTTTGTTGGGCCTCAGCGGGGGCTGAGATCAGCAGAGCACATGCGAGGCAAAGCACCAGCAGGAAGCCCACCGGTCGTCGGGGCCGTCGGCAAATCGGTCGCGGGCTCATCAGCGCAGCCCTCCATCCTCGGCTCCGTCGGATCGAAGCCCGAGGGCGGGATCTGCCGATTGCCAGGGCACCGCGGTGGTCAGAACCGAGGTCGCCAGGGCGGTCGCCAAGGCCTCGGCACTCTTGCCTTTAACAGTTTCGGGGACGCTAGCGGCAGTCCAGCCGAAGCGGACGGCTTCCGGCCCCGCCTCGAGCACGACGGGGCGGCGGCTGCGTTCTCGATTCGAAGTCGCGGCCAAAGCCCGGGCCAGCACTCGGCCGTCGGAAGCGATGCGGGCCAGCTCCCATCCGCTGGCGGCGACGCTGCGGTAGAGCAGGTACGACTCGCTCTCCCCGCGGCGCTGGATTTCGCTTTCTTCTAGGGAGCCTGCGCTCAGCGGGCGCTCGAAGGTCGGCAGCACGCTGCCGGATCCGGCGACGGGGCCCAGATTGACGAATCCCTCGCCCTCGAAGCGGGCGACGTGGAGCCGGTAGCCGCCGACGCCCTCGTCGAAGCGGCTCCAGGCGAGAAGTCTGCCGTCCACCGAGAGCCGGGGAGCGATATCCGGAACCTGGTTGTCCTCGAAGGCCGGCTGAGGGGAGGTCCAGCGCACTTCGTCGGAAGCCCCCTGCTCGCGGCGGGACCACAGAACCTCGTCGTCCTGACCGTCGAAGGCGCTCCAGGCCAGTAGGGGAGCTCCGCTGGAGTCCACCGCGGCGCTGAGGGCGGTCTGGGTTCCTTCGGCGGCCTTCGCCACCGTGATCACCGGACCCCAGCCCTCGGCCTCACCGAGCCAGCTCGACCAGCGCACTTCGAGAGAGCGCATCTCCGGACCTTCTAGCCAGGCGAGGCCCAGCAGCTCGCCGCGATGGCTCACCGCCTGGGGCTGGAGGCGCATCAGGCCAGCGCGGGAGAGGGCCGGAGGCTCGAGTTTCCAGGCCCCATCCCACTGGGCCTGCCAGCGGGACCGCTCCTCCTCGTCGCCGCCGGTGATCGCGTGGATCTGGGCTTGCGCCCCCTCCGGCAGTCGCCACAGAGCGAGATCCTGGCCCTGCTGGCCAAGCAGGAGCCAGCCGTCTTCCAGCTCGGCGCTGGAGAGAATCTGCTGCTCCGCCGCAAGCGCCGTGGAGTGAGCCTCGCCGCCGTCGTTGGAGCTCCACCAGGACAGCTGGCTGGCTTCGCTGGAGGGAAGCTCCCCTCGCCACTGGCCGCTAGCGGGGACGGCCGCGGCTTCGCTCTCCGCGGCGGGGCCGGGAAATAGCGCTCCCAGGCCGAGGAGGGCCAGGGATGAAGCGGCGATCAAAGGGGTGAAAATTCGCCGCGAGGCGAGGGACTGCTGGGGCTTCGAAGATTGGATCATCACCGCCGGATCCTACGTTCCGGCCTGAACCCTGTCAACGCGCTGTGGCAGTGATTCCGGGCCGCTGGACGCTCGTTTGCTCCCCTCCGCGAGAGTGCCTATGATGCCGCTATGAATGGCGCAATTTTGGCAGTAGGTTCGGAGCTTCTAGGCACCGATCGTTTAGACACCAATTCCCTTCGCCTGACGGCGCTGCTGGAACGCTACGGCTGGACGCTGGTGCGTAAGGCGGTGGTGGGGGATGACGAAGAGCGCATCGGGGGCGAGGTGCTGCGCATGGCCCAGGAGGCCTCCGTGGTGCTGGTGGGAGGAGGCCTAGGGCCGACCTCCGACGACGTCACCCGCCAGGCGGTGGCGGCGGCTCTGGGCCTCGAGCTGACGGAAGACCCGGCGGTGGTCGAGGACATCCGGGCGAAGTTCCGGGCCTTCGGCCGCGAGATGCCGGAGGTCAACCGCCGCCAGGCGATGGTGCCCCACGGGGCGCTGAAGATCGAGAATCCTCGGGGGACGGCTCCGGGCCTGGAGCTGAAGCTGGAAGGGGGCGGGCCTGACGGACAGGGAGCGACGATCTTTCTGCTGCCGGGGGTGCCGCGGGAGCTCAAGGCGTTGACGGAAGGGCATGTGGAGCCCTGGCTGGCGCAGCGCTCCGGCGGTGCGGTACGCGAGACTCGCACCCTCAAGGTGGCCTGCGTTCCCGAGTCGGAGCTGGAGGAACGCTTGGTTCCGGCCTACGAGGCCTTCGGCCGGGAGCAGATCACGGTGCTGTCGAAACCGGCGGAGATCACCGTGCGCTACGTCGCCGAGGGCCCTGAGGAATCGCGGCGAGGCAAGCTCGCGGCGATGGAAGAGCGCCTGGTGGAGCTGATCGGGGACGGCCTCTATGCCCGTCGGGATGTTCCGCTGGAAGAGGTGGTGGGGCAGGCCCTGGCAGAGGCCGGGCACACCGTCTCTACCGCCGAGAGCTGCACCGGTGGCCTGATCGCCGAGCGCCTCACCCGAGTGGCCGGCAGCTCCGCCTATTTCGAGGGCTCCGCAGTGACCTACTCCAATCGACTCAAACAGCACCTGCTGGGAGTGCCCGGCAGCGTGCTGGAATCCGAAGGGGCGGTGAGCGAGGCGGTGGCGCGAGCGATGGCGGAGGGGGTCCGGGAGCGCCTGGGGACCACCTGGTCGGTGGCGGTGACCGGCATCGCCGGGCCCGGCGGCGGCACTGAGGAAAAGCCTGTGGGGACGGTGCATTTCGCCCTCGCCGGCCCCGCCGGCACGGTCCATCGCCGGGCAACTTTCCCCGGAGATCGGGAGCGAATTCGCTTCCAAACCTCCCAGGTGGCGCTGGAGCTGCTGCGCCGGGGCCTCGGCGCCCAATCCGAGAGCTGATTCCCCTGCGTCTTCCCCCGGCCTCGGGTTGAGTTCCCGCTCCCGTGGCCTCACGTCGCCCACCCTGCATCGATCATCATTGGCCCGCGGCTTGTCGACCCATGCGTCTCTTCGTCGCCATCGACCTTCCAGACTCCGTCCGTCAGGCTCTCCGGCAGCGGCTCGGAGAGCAGCGGCGGGACGATGGTTTCCCGAAGGCCCGCTGGGTGCGTTCAGAGCGCTTCCACTGGACCCTGAGCTTCCTCGGTGAGGTGGTGGCGGATCGGCAAGCCGAGGCGGTCCTCGATCCTCTCGCGGCGGCGCTGCGGGAGGCCGTGGACCGTCATCGCGCTTGTACTCTTCGGGTCGCCGGTGCGGGCTCCTTCCCGACTTCGGGGGCGGCGAGGGTCCTGTGGCTGGGGGTGGAGGAATCCCGTCCGGGAGCCCTCGCCGCGCTGGCGGGGGACCTCGCCGCGGCGGTGGAGCCCTGGGCGGAGCCGAGGAGAGGCCGCAAGGGCTCCTTCAAGCCTCATCTCACCGTGGCTCGCTGTCGGCCGCCTTGGCCTCGCCGGGCGGTGGAGCGTTTCCTTTCGGGCTGGAAAGGGTTTCGGGGAGAGAGCTTCCCGGTGCGGGAGGTGGTGCTCTACGAGAGTTTTCTCCAGCCTTCGGGGCCTCGCTATGTGTCGCGGGCCAGGATTTCCCTCCGGGAAGAAGCCGGCTGAGGCTCAGAGCTGATCGCGCGGTGCTTGGCAATCTTCCGGGGAGCTGAGCTTCCTTCGTGAGCCTGCAATAGGGCTCCTGTCTCGATCCCTCGGTAGGCCTTCATCTAGGCCTCTACTGGGCACCGAATTACGTACTGAGGCCTGTTACCATCGGGCGGCGACGTGAGAGAAACTTCTCGTATCCCCTCCCTTCCTTCTTCTCCCCCCTCCGTCAGCGTCTTGCACCATGAAGAGCGGCTTCCGAGGAAATTGTCCCTCGAATCCTACGCTCCGCCCTTCCAGTCATTGCCCCCGAAGAAGCATCACACCCTAGGGGAATCGCGCCGCAAGGAGAATTCGTGAGCGAGCTGTCTATCTTTGGTTCAGGATCCTGGGGTACCGCCCTGGCGGTGCAGTTCGCCCGCAACGGCCACGATGTGCTGCTGTGGTCACGTCGTCCGGAGCTCTGCTCACAGCTTCAGGAGGAGGGGCGCAACGAGCTCTACCTGCCGGGGATCGACTTTCCCGAAACCCTCACCGTCACCAGCGACCTAGAGGCCGCGGCGGCGCGGGATGTCGCCCTGGTGGTGGTGCCCTCCCACGGCTTCCGGGGAGTGGTGAAGGATCTCCTGGCGGCCCGCGCGAGGCGGCGCCTGGTGCTGGTCTCGGCAGCCAAGGGAATCGAGAACGACACCTCGGCAAGGATGAGCCAGGTGGTGTGGGAGGAGGCCCTGAGCGCCGACCGAGAGGTGGACTTCGCCGTGCTCGCCGGGCCCACCTTCGCCGCCGAGCTGGCCCGGGGCTTGCCTTCCCTCGGCGTCATCGCTTCCGAGAAGGAAACCCTCGCCCAGCGCCTCCAGGAATCCCTCTCGGCCCCCAGCTTCCGTCTCTACTCCTCCTCGGACGTCGTCGGGGTGGAGATCGGGGGCGCCACGAAGAACGTCATCGCGCTGTCCTCCGGCGTGGTGGTGGGCTTGGAGCTAGGGCAGAACGCCCTCGCCGCGTTGATCACCCGTGGCCTCCACGAGATCACCCGCCTCGGCCTCGCCTGCGGTGGCCAGACTCCGACTTTCTCGGGGCTCGCCGGCTTGGGAGATCTGGTGCTCACCTGCACCGGCGGCCTGTCCCGCAATCGCCGGGCGGGCCTCGCGCTGGCGGAGGGCAAGACTCTGGCGGAAATCCAGGCCTCGACTTCGATGGTGGCGGAGGGCTTGTACAACGCCTTGAATATCGATCGGCTGGCGGGGCAGATGGGGGTGGAGATGCCGATCACCGCGCAGATGGTGCAGGTGCTGCACGAGGGCAAATCGCCGGGCCGGGCCTTGGAAGAGCTGATGACCCGCAACCTCAAGGCGGAAACGGCTCTCTGACTCTGCTCTCGGGGATTGAGCCTTTTTGGGGTTAGCCTTCGGCGCCCGTCTTGGAGCTCGCCTGTTTCGGCGCCCGTCGCGATGTTGGGCTATCTCTCTGCTGTTGTTGTGGCAGGTTCCGAGCCACCGGTTTTCGTTTCTGGCTCGGATCCCTCGACCTGCAACTACGGGGCTGATCAGCTCTCCCCTGGACTGCTGCAATGCCGTGAGCAAGTTGCCACGGCTGCTCGCTGCTGCTTGCGCTTTCTCCCGGTGGTGTATCGATTCCTGGTCCCAAGAGGACCACAGACTATCCACAGCTTCCGCGAGGGTTCCCACAGGGTGGCCTACGTTTCTCGCCGTCTTTCCACAGGCTGTCCTCAAGGTTTCCAGATCCCCCTACCGCGCCCTGAGAGCCCGCCTGGGAGCTTGGGTGAGAGCAGAGTAGTGGAGCCGGGCTCTGGGATTGACGGGTTCTGGAGGTGCTGGGCTTTGGGAAGGGTAGATGAATCAGGGTCGCGGTGAAGTTCGGTACGGTGACTGCCGAAGTCTCCACTTCGATCTGGCTATGAGCCTGCCGCGAGATCCACAGCGCATCCACCCGGTTTCCACAGCCTGCCCGCGATGGATTCACAGGGGATCCACTTCCTCGTAAACTCTTTCCACCGGGAATCTCGGGGAATTCAGAGCGAGTCCACCGCGATCCGGCCCACCTCCACAAAGTCTCCACAGCCTCTTCAGAGTTTTTCCACACCCCTCCTTCCCAGCACAGGATTTCTCTATACCCCCTATGAGCCAGCCCACTGAAACCGCCCGCCCTCAGGATCATCAGACGGTCCTCATCCTCGATTACGGATCCCAATACACCCAGCTCATCGCCCGCCGAGTGCGGGAGCATCGGGTGTATTGCGAGATCCTGCCCTGCACCACGGCGGTGGCGGAGATCGCCGCCCGTCAGCCGGTGGCGGTGATCCTCTCCGGCGGGCCCAATAGCGTCTACGACGAAGACGCTCCGACGCTGGATCCGGCGGTGCTCGAGCTGGGAGTGCCGGTGCTGGGCATCTGCTACGGCCTCTACATCCTCACCCAGGCCCTCGGCGGTACGGTCACGGCGTCGGATCACCGCGAATATGGCCGGGCAGAGGTGACGGTGCAGGAGGCTGGGGGGCTCTTCGAGGGGCTGGGAGAGAGCCAGACGGTGTGGATGAGCCACGGTGACCGGGTGCAGGAGGTGCCTGCCGGCTTCCGGGTATTGGCCTCTACCGAGGCGGTGCCCGTGGTGGCTGCAGCGGATCCTGAGCGCCGCTTCTACGGCATTCAATTTCACCCGGAGGTCTCCCACACCGCCGCCGGCGCAGAGATGCTGCGCAACTTCCTCTACGGCGTCTGCGGCGTCTCCGGGGATTGGTCCATGGCCACCTACGTCGACGAGGTCGTCGCCCGCCTGCGGCAGCAGATCGGTGACGCCAAGGTGATCTGCGGCATCTCCGGCGGAGTGGATTCCTCCGTCACCGCCGCATTGCTCACCCGCGCCGTCGGCGACCAGATGACCGCCCTCTTCGTCGACAACGGCGTGCTGCGCCTGAATGAGGTGGATCAGGTCCTCCACAGCCTGCGGGACGGCCTGGGGATCCCCATCGTGCCCATCGACGCGGCGGATCAATTCCTCGGCGAGCTCGCTGGAGTGACGGACCCAGAAGCCAAGCGCAAGGTCATCGGCCGAGTCTTCATCGAGGTCTTCGAGGCCCACGCCCAGAAGATCGAGGACGTCAGTTTCCTCGCCCAGGGCACCCTCTACCCAGACGTCATCGAATCGGTCTCCGTCAAGGGCCCCTCCGCCGTGATCAAATCCCACCACAACGTCGGCGGCCTGCCGGAAACTCTCGGCCTCGACCTCGTCGAGCCCCTGCGCTTCCTGTTCAAAGACGAAGTCCGCCAGCTCGGCCGCCAGCTCGGCCTTCCCGAAGATCTCCTCGAGCGTCATCCCTTCCCCGGTCCCGGCCTCGCCGTGCGCATCCTCGGCGAAGTCACCGCCGACCGAGTCGCCCTGCTACAAAAGGCCGACGCCATCTTCCTCGAAGAGCTCCATCAATCCGGCTGGTACACCAAGACCGACCAGGCCTTCGCCGTCCTCCTCCCGGTCAAAGCCGTCGGCGTCATGGGCGACTACCGCACCTACGAAAACGTCGTCGCCCTGCGCTCCGTCGACACCACCGACTTCATGACCGCCGACTGGAGCCCCCTGCCCTACGACCTCCTTGGCCGAGTCGCCAACCGCATCGTCAACCAGGTGCGGGGCATCAACCGAGTCGTCTACGACATCACCAGCAAGCCGCCGGGGACGATTGAGTGGGAGTAGATGAGAGCGAGCCCAGTGGTTTGCCGACGTCGATGATCGATCGGTTCTTTGGTTTAGAGCGGTGAGCAACTCCCAAGCGATTGATACTGAGGTGGACCTCATCGTCTGGATAGCTCCGAGGTCGATTTAAGGTGGACTCCGAGTTGTTTGCAGGCCTCTATCCAGGCAGTAACACTGACGCCGGCGCTGTGGGAGTTGTGGGAAGCGCAAAGCGCTTTCCAAGATCCAAGACCCGGCGCGCAGCGCCCGGTCTTGGATCGGCAGCTTGCACAGCGCTGACCCGCAGGCCGTAGACGCTGCCGGGGCTCTGTCTTCCGTGCACCGAGTGCGGACGACGATGATTGTAAGATTCGACCCAGCGAGAGATCCCTGCACGAACTTGACGACCGTGGCGCCACTCGGCCAGGGACGCGCACTCGGACTTCAAAGAGCGCCAGAGACGCTCGATGAAGACCTTGTCGCGCCAGCGGCCGCGACCGTCCATCGAGATCGTGATCTCGTGGGCTTCCAGCACGTTCAGAAAGTCCTCGCTGGTGAATTGACTCCCCTTGATCGGTATTGAAGATCTTCGGTGGACCGAAACGCTTCAAGGCTTCTTCTAAAGCCTCGACACAGAACGAGCTGTCCATCGTGTTCGAAAGCCTCCACGAAAGCGCCGCTCGTGTCGCCCAATCCATTACCGCCACCAGGTAGAAATGGCTTCCCTCGACGGGAATGTAGGTGATGTCAGCGCACCACACGTGATCCGGCTCCGTGATCGAAAGTCCGCGGAGCCGATATGGGTAGATGCAGTGGCCGGGCGTGGGGGGGGCGACGTGTGTGGCCGAGGATAGACCGGCGTCAACCCTTGAATCCGCATCAGGCTTCGGATCCGCTTGCGCCCGACCGAATAGCCACGACGCTGCAACTCGTAGGTCATCTGCCGCGAACCGTAGAACGGCGTGCGCAGATACTGCTTGTCGATTTCTCGCATCAGTTTCTGATTCAAGGGGCTCTCGCCTCGAGAACGGTAGTAGTACGAAGATCAGCTGAGGCTGAGCAAGCAACATTGCCGAGTCAGACACAGAGATCGTTGGCGTCTAATGTGTGCCACGCGCTGTCGCCGGCCCAGCGATCGAAAATCCTGGCCCAAAAATCCCGTTCGATCACCAGCTCGCCGATTTTCGTCTGGAGCTGCTGAATCTCTGCTTCGCGGGATGCGTTTCGGCGCTTCGAGCCCCGACCGAAGATGTCGCTGAGGCCCTTTTGCGCTTGGCGCTTCCAGTTGGTGATCAGGTTGGGATGAATGTTGTAGCGAGAGGCCAGCTGAGCGATGGTCTCGTCGCCCAGGAGGGTTTCCGAGCTGATTCTTGCCTTCAAGTCAGCAGGACGCGTACGACGCTTGGCCATGATTCCAGGTCCTTTCCGAGTGGGCTGGAATCCACCTTACAAGCTGTCTAATTTTTTGGACCGGCTCTTGATCTTTGGTTGGGTATCGCGGTGCCGGATCCGCAAAATGTTTTCTGATCGGGGGAGCTTGGCGAGCGTCGGAGCCAGTCCCTTCAGGACAGCCGACTTCGTATTCGCTCGACTCGGTTGACACCAACTCTGGATCCATCCGCCGCAGAGGCCGCAGTCACAGCCAGAGCATGGTCGATTCGGAGCTGGGCAACGGCCTTCAATTTAATCTTTTCTGGCCGTTTTCTTCGATCCAAGGGTTGAATTCCCTGGATAATGCCCTCTGCGCCAAAGAAACGGTCTGCAATTTTCAGGGTGACTTTTTGTTTGATATAGATCTCCAAGCACAGGAAACCGCTATCTAGCCGAATCACGCAGTAGGTCGACCTCTTCACAGGGCCAGCGAAGATGTTGGGAGTATCGACCTCTTTTGTTCTCAGGAAAGTAAATAGGTTTTCGATCTTCTCCCTGGGCCTGTCTGCATCGCATGAAGGTGTTATGCAAAGCAGATAGGCAGGGGCCTCGGAGGCTCGCTCATCAGCAACCAGAGTGCCTTGGCTCAAGGCAAGGGGCTTCTCGAACTGCTGATGAAAAAGCGCATCGAGACAGAGGAAGGACTCGTTCAATTTCTCGGTCTTTAGGCCCATGGCTGCCAGTACGATGCCGCGCTCAGCGAAGAATGAAGTTTTTTCTTGGATCCCTCTAGGCAATCTACCTGAATTCGAGAATCCGCTCATCAGCCACCTCTGGAGGGATTCCCGCTGACCTTGACCAGCGATTGATTTTGCTTTTTTCGGATTAGAGAAACCCGCCTCGATGAGGCTTGTCTCAAGATCCTCGCAAGTCACCATACTAAGCTTCTCAGCGAGCAAGCGCCACAATAACTTGAGGTTTGCTATATCGAGAGCTCGCAACTGCTTGTTGGTTTGTTCCAAGTGTGCGCGCCATTCATCGATGAGAATCGCCAAGAAAGAACCACCGCGACCTACTGGACTCTTCTCGTCGCCTACCTCGAGCAGAACAGCGGCGTCGAGGTTACTATCTAACCGTTCCAGAATAGCCGGAAGATGCCGACGGTGGTGCTGGGTCAGCTCAAGCATTGTCAACTGGACTAATCCGCCATAGTTCTCGGAAATTCCTTTCAGGACCTCTTCCAAGAAGCTGTCTGGAGCCACCGTGAAAGGGGTGTTCCCAGTTGCTCCGCCCTCCTTGTTACGAATAGCGATAACGAGATTGTCTATGCGTAGGTTGGGGTTCGATTCTTCGAAGGAAGAAGGTGTCAACTCGAAGAAGGTGTTGAGGCGTGTGCGAACTTCCGAAATCTTGGCGTTACCCGTAAAAATACACACGAACCGGAGGGCCTGACCTTGGGAATGGTCCCCCTTCAGAGCTCTTAGGATCTCCAGGGCCTCAGCGCCGTCGTCATCCACAAGATGCCAATCAAGCACCACGATATCGGCGCTCTGGGCGAGGCGGATCGCCTTGTCCCGGTCGTTTTGTATATACCTGAGACCGCAGGTCAGGAGTCCTGTTTCGATGAGAGTGTGATGGATCTTTGAAAGCAGATTGGCGTCAGGGTCCTCTCCGCTTCTTTGCCGCCTCAGAGGAAATTCAGTAACCAGCTTTTCGAGCTCCTCTTCTTCGAGATACTCGGGGATCTGATCCTCAATCAGACTCGACTCGTCCGTAGTCGAAGCATCGCCTGCTACCGCACTGCCGAACTGATCAGGCCAATGATCATCGATGATGACCGCGCTGCGCAGATAGTCGCGAATGATACTTTGCGCAAGTTCATCATAGGTCGAAGGTTCCGGTCTCATTTACTCCTCCGCGAGGACTACGCTTTTATGGAACCGAATGCAGATGCAGGCTCCCGGCAGCTTGCGATAGGTCTCGATATCGGTGGCCCAAATTTCGTGATGGTAGCGAGTGAGGTTGGCTCTGGCGATATACAAACCGAGACCTCTCCCCCCCGGTTTGGTGCTGACAAAGGGTTCGAAGATCTCTTCGAGTAAGGTTGGATGAATTCCAGGACCGGAGTCACAAATCGTCAACACATTTGCTACCCGATCGAGCACGATCCGCCGCTCGTCCTGCTCGCGCAACCAGTAGATCGCATTGTCGATGAGATTTACGAAGACCGGAAGGACTGCGGCGGGCACCTCGTGGATCGCGTAGGCTCGGAAGGCCTCAGTGACCTCAAAGGAGACGCCGACCGATCGAAGGGAATTGCCTAAGAAGCTCTGGCAATACTCGTAGATGCGCGCGCCGCTGATATCGCTTTTCGTGCGGAAGCTCCCTCGGTAAAGGGGGCTCATCAGTTTGTACCGTTGCTCCAGATGCTGGAAGCCTGCCCGAAGCTCTTCGGTCAGACCTCGGGCATTGGGTGCATTTCGAACCACGTTTCGAAGCTTGGCGATATTCGCGCGAAGGCCACGGTAAAGCTGATTTAGATCATGGTCGATGATCTCGACTGTCAATCCGAGTTGTACAAGCTCCAGGTTCTGATTGGCCTGCTCTTGCAGCAACTCGATCTCATCATTCTGAAACTTACGGAGTTCATCGGGGTTGCTCTCGAGAAAATCTTCCAGATAGGAGAGCTGGCGCATGGAAAAAACTTCGAGGTTCTCGGCCGCTTCATTGGTAGCCGTATTTAGGGCGCCGAGAACCTCGTTCGGATCAGCGATCTCGAATCGTCGGGCTTCCTCAACAGAGGATGAGTGGGTGGCAGCCAACAGCGCTCTCTCGATTTGGGACCGCTCGGTTGTATAGATTTTTTTCAGCCGCCGCAAATGCTGTGCCTGCATATCCTCGAGGGCGGCGTGAGCAGAACTGTGCAGCCTGCCGAGTCTGGCCAGAGCCTGCTTGTGAGCATTGTCGATAAGATTTCTGGCACTAACGGCTTCTTCTGCTTCAGGCCACGATTCGCGAACGGCTTCGGTAAATCTCCTGCGGATCTCCATGCAGGACTGCGAGAATGCTGAGACCGCAATCTCGTGATCATGAAGAGCTTTCTTCAGTTTTGTGTCCCGTCCCAGGGATAGGTCGGCAGGCACGCGGATCCTTGCCTGGCCCTCTGTCCTTGCTAGTCGGGCCGTGAAGTCCGTGACAGCCTTCGCGATCTCCGGAGGCCCCGGGCTATCTAGGTTCTTGAGGCCGGTAAGCCCTTCATTGAGGAGAGTCTCTAGTTGTTCAGGCCCATTCTTGGAAATAAAAGTGATCTTGCCGTGAGCTTCCGTGAAAAGCTTCTTGCGCCTGTCGTTGACTCTCTTTTTCTCGGCCTTGAGTTGGACATCCTTTGCTTTCAGTCCCTCCTTTGTCTGCCTGAAGTGCCCCTCCTTTTTGAAGTGCTCAAGGGCAACGTCACTAAAGAACTGCATCAGAATTTTCCGTAGGTCCCGGTAGGCGGCATTCTGAATGAGTCCCTCCCGACCGGCCTTGTCGATCAGCTTCGGATTACCCTCACCTGAGATGGCAACGTAGCCGAACATTCGGCGATAAGAAAAGTGATATCGGATCGCGGATCGCGATCGTCGCTCCTCGAAGTGGAGCCAATCCCACTCGGGGTTTCCGTAGGGCAGAACGCGGAGGCCATCCCGATAGATCATCAGGCCACCGTAGAGATCCAGCTTTTTCTTAATGAGTCGCCAGGTCTCCTTTTCGAGTTGGCTCTCGGACTCACGGCCTTGGATATACCAGAGACGAAGTCTAAACGGGCCGCAAGAAAGCCTTTGCCTGGGCTGTAGAACCGGATGGGGGAGCTTCTGAAGTTCGCCGTAGATCTCCAGTTTACCTCGGTATCGACCCTCCGAATCGAACTCGACGTCGATGAAGTGATCATGAACGCGCAGGTCATCCGGGCTAATCGCATCAACGGTAGCGAAGAAGCTGCGCCAGACCTGATTCTCGGTGTCAAATCGCCGGATATCGGTCGTGAAGTCCGAGGAACCGGACTCTTCTCTCATTGAATCACCGAATGTGTTGTCGAAATTGGAAAGCAGTTGCAGAAACTTGATGTGAGGGTGACGTTCGAGCTCGTCATTCCGACTGGGCTTCTCCAGATAGGGGCGGAATTCAGCAACCAGGTCTCGGATGTAAAACAGTGTTCCCCGGTTTTTCTTCCATTGCCCAATCACCCGTTTCAGTTCGGAGAGATCCACCGAGAACGAGTCGAGCTGATTTGAGATCGTATCCCTGAGCCGAACCTCGCTTTCGGTTTGCCAAGCAGTCTCCGTCCGGTGTACCACCTTCCGCAATGAGTCGACCATGTCGTCGACGATACCGGTGTCGAGCTCGTCGAGATCGGAGAAGGTGATCGTCGGGATCTCGATGTCCGAAAGCAGTAGGCGCTCATTGCGGACCAGGTTCCAATTGATCAGGAGGGCGGTGTAGGGATCAGTCCCCTCCTTGGACCGATAGCTTCGGCTGATCAGGAGTAGCGTATCGCCCAGCGTCGAGATCGCCAGTCGACCGATTCCCTTTTCGCCCTGGATCGGCCGCTTCTCCATTCCGTCCGGCGGCTCCAGGCTACTTCGTAGATCTTTCTTTCCCGAAGCTCCGACGACCAGCCAGCGGTGTAGGAGTTGGCTCTCGGTCATACCCACACCCGTGTCCCATAGAATTGCCCGATCCTCTTCGGGATGAGCGTCGAGCTTTACTTCGTGGGCGTAAGCATCGTAGGCATTCTTGAATAGCTCGCTGATCGCAGTTGGACAGTCAGCAATCTGTTGCATTCCCAGGAGATCGATGACCCGGGCTTGGACCTCGAACTTGGCCATATCTCAGTCAGTGTTGCCGTTTCGAAGGCTCTCGACTAATGCCGAGACGAAGGCTTTGGCCAGGAGGGGAGGAACGGCATTGCCGATGTGAATGACGTTCTTATCGCGACTATCGTCGTAGAACTGATAGTCAGCTGGGAAAGTTTGGATTAGGGCGCCTTCCCGGGGAGTGATAGCCCGATGTTCTTCCGGATGTCCGAAGCGGCCATTCGAGAGGCTGACGAAGCGAGTGGTCAGCGTGGGAGAGGGGCGTTCCCAATCCATGCGGCCATAGACATCGGTGTGTCCTTCATGGTCCTTGTAGCATTCGAGTTGGAGCTCAGCCGGCCACTCAGTCCGACTACCACCGGGTTTCTTGATGGCCCGAATGCGCTGTCGGTTCAGCTCTGAGAGACCTGCCGCTATATGCTGTGGGTCATGGTCACACGTTTGACCTGGCTCTAGCTGGCAGAGTTGGTCTCCACACGCTAGTTCGCTCCCTTCGAAGGCGTCTCGAACTGTCCGGTAGCTACCGGGGGAATGAGTCTCCTCGGGCCAAGGTGGCTGCCCCTGGCGCGATGCGACCATCAGGGTCCGATATCGTTGCTGCGGCACTCCAAACCGGGCAGCATTGACGACCTCACTGCGGACTGCATAGCCAGCCTCCTCCAACCGTTCAATCGATTCGTCCCAGACTCCCTCTTCGGCTCGAATCCCGGGAACATTCTCGACAATGAGGAAATTGGGTTCGAAGTCCAAGACATGGTCAATGAAGCTATTGAGAGCGCCGCGCGACGACGTCGATCGTGTTTTGTCGGTTCGGAGGTTGGTAAAGGGTTGGCAAGGAGGGCAACCGATGAAGAGAATTGGATGCTTGCCGTAGGGCAGCAGGATCTGAGCTAGGCTTTTCCGGTCGAGCTCTTCGACCGTTGACTTGAGGAAGGGAATCGGGCCGGATCCGTTGCTGTTGTTCTCCTGGTAGGTCCTCTTGGCCCGGCCATCGCAATCGATGCCACCAACGATCGTGGCCCCCGCCATGATCGACCCACAAGTAAAACCACCAGCGCCACAGAAGAAATCAACGACAGCAAGCTGTTCGGAGGGCTTGGCTTTCCGCTGTCCGGAAGGAGGGGGGGACGGTTGGCTAGCGGTAGGATTCTGGCGCTTCTTCATTTTCATGGATTCTATCAGGGGGCATCTGCTAAACCCTTTAGACCACTGGAATGGAGATCAGATTGGGGCAATCGGGCGCCCTCCCACCGGAGTTCGGCTACTCAAGCGGAACCGTAGCAGCCTGCCATCGAAGAGAGGTGGACCTCACTGCCTGCACAGCTCCGAGGCCGATTTAAGGTGGACCTCGAGAGGTTTGTCGGCCTCTATCCGGGCAGCAGCACCGGCGCCAACGCTGTGGGAGTCGTGGGAAGCGCGAAGCGCTTTCCAAGATTCGAGGGCCTGCGCGCAGCGCCGGGGCTTAGATCGGCAGCTTCCACAGCGCTGACTCGCAGGCCGTAAACGCTGCCGGGGCTCTGACCTCGATGTTCCGAGTGCGGACGGCAGTGATTACAAAACTCGATCCAGCGAGAGATTTCTGCTCGGACCTGACGACTATGGCGCCACTCGGCCAGGTGCACGCACTCGGACTTCAGAGAGCGCCAGAGCCGCTCGATGAAGACGTTGTCGAGCCAGCGGCTGCGACCGTCCATCGAGATCGTGATCTCGTGAGCCTCCAGCACATTTAGAAAATCCTCGCTGGTGAATTGACTCCCTTGATCGGTATTGAAGATCTTCGGCGGGCCGAAACGCTTCAGAGCTTCTTCTAAAGCCTCGATGCAGAATGAGCTATCCATCGTGTTCGATAGCCTCCACGAGAGCACCGCTCGCGTCGCCCAATCCATCACCGCCACCAGATAGAAATGGCTTCCATCGACGGGACGATAGGTGATGTCGGCGCACCACACGTGATCGGGCTCCGTGATCGAAAGTCCGCGAAGCCGATATGGGTAGATGCGGTGGCCTGGCGCAGGTTCCGACGTGCGGGGCCGAGGGTAAACCGGCGTCAATCCCTGCAGTCGCATCAGCCTGCGGATCCGCTTGCGCCCGACCGGATAGCCACGATTTTGTAGCTCGTAGGTCATCTGCCGCGAGCCGTAGAACGGAGTACGCAAGTACTGCTCGTCGATCTCTCGCATCAGTTTCTGATTCAAAGGGCTCTCGCCTCGAGGCCGGTAGTAGTACGAGGGTCGGCTGAGGCTGAGTCATCGACATTGCCGGGTCAGGCTCAGAGATCGTTGGCGTCCAATGTGTGCCATGCGCTGTCGTCGACTCAGCGATCGAACACCTTGGCTAAAAAATCCCGCTCGATCACCAGCTCGCCGATTTTCGCTCGGAGCTGCTGAATCTCCGCTTTGCGGGATGCGTCTCGGCGCTTCGAGCCCCGAGCGAAGATGTCGCTGAAGCCCTCCTGCGCCTGGCGCTTCCAGTTGGTGATCAGGTTGGGAGGATGTTATAACGAGAGGCCAGCTGGGCGATGGTCTCGTCGCCCCGGAGGGCTTCCAGGGCGATTTTTGCCTTCAAGTCAGCAGGATAGGTAAGACGCCTGGCCATGATTCCAGGTCCTTTCCGAGTAGGCTGGAATCCACCTTTACAAGCTGTCTAATTTTTGGGGACCGGCTCTGAGTTGGAGGAGCAGATCGTAGGGATGGGTGTCTTTCCAGCTACAGTAGTTACGGGCGTAGCTGGTCTATCACCATCAGAACGATCAAGGGCCCAGAGTTACAAATGATTGGACCTTCCATCAGCGTTTAAAGATCCTCAAACTCCTGATCTAACTCATCACCATCGAGGTCCACCACCGGTACACCCATCCGGCTCGCCATGACGAGAAAATCAACTCGGGGCATTTCGCTCACTTCGGCAGCGCGTCCGGAGGAGAGGCGACCTAGCTCGAAGAGTTTGAGAGCGAGAAGGAATTTAGACTCGCGCACAAAGTCTTCTTGGCTTTGGCCAGTGGAGGCGAGGAGGCTTGCAGGAAGCTCGATCTGGATGTTGCTCATCGCTTGGTCTCCGAGACTGCGGGTGGAGGCTGCGGTACGTAACCCAGACATCAGTTTACACGGTGGGTCGGAAAGGGCCTGTTGGTCAGCGGGTAACTCGTTCTTTGGCCTTGAGAAGATGAGGCGCGGAAACAGCCTCGCCCCGAGCATCAGGAAGGCACTCGGGGCGAGGGATAGGGGTGTAATCAGAGAGGGTGAGCTCTCTTATCGACCTTTAGAAAACCTGGCACCGAGATAGACCGCAATCCTGCGGGCAGGTGGTGCAGTCTTCGTCGAAGTCGCAGAAGCCGTCGCCGCAGCCGGGGCCGCAGAGGCCGCAGTCGCTGGGGCAGCTACTGCAGTTCTCGGAGGAGGTGTCGCAGAGGCCGTCGCCGCAGAAGAGAACCGGCGGGGGGCAGGTGCCGCAGTCGAGGGGGCAGCTGCTGCAGGTCTCACCGGAGTTACAGAAGCCGTTGCCGCAGCTGGGGGGCGGGCCACCGCCGCCGCCGAAGATGCAGTCTTCGGGGCAGTTGAACTGGTTCTCGCCGTCGAAGATCTCGCAGGTTCCGTTCCCGCAGTCGGCGCGCTCTTCCTCGAAGTATTGGGCGTCGTTGTTGCCACAATTCGTCTGGTAGAGGTCATCGGTGCGGTAAAAGGGCCAGCCTCTCGTCTCGGCCTGCATGCAGAGATCACTGTGTCGGTTCTGAAGCTGAATCAACCCACCGGATAAGGGCACAGGGATCTTGGCCCAGTGTTGGTTGGTTCCGCCATCGCAATCCGCCTGTTCGAGAAACTTTCCGGTATCAGAGCTGTGATTCGGAACCTCGATGCATTTATCGCTGTGGTCCGCCACGAGCTCGAACCAGCCTCCCCCGACGCTGCGGCTCTCGATCCTTTGGTTGTCCCCACCGTGGCAGCCATAGACCTGGACCTTGGCTCCATTGGCTGTGCTGGCGCTTTCGATATCGATGCATTTGTCGTTGTGTTCCGCGATGTAATGCCAGGGCCCGACCTGGGCGCTGGCGGCGCCCGCGAAGAAGCCTCCGAGGACGAGGGCTAGACTGACAATCAAGCTGATTTTTTTCATCGTGAGAATCTCCAAATCCTGGCCGCGGGTAGCGGCCGGCCAACATGGGATGTGAGCTAGGGGGGGAGCTCACGGTGCGCTTCAGATCTCATTTGTCGTTGCAAGGCCGGTCGGCAAAACTGTCGCCGGGCCGCGCAATCTAGAGCTGGTACTGCCGCCGATTACTGATCCCTGTCGAATAATCGGGAATGTACGCAACTAATTGAGGTCTTTAGCTATGGAATTATCGTAATTTTATCATCTAATCCGGGAGATGCGGTGCTGCTTTGGGGAATCTTTCTTCCATCGACTGGATCTCGGCTTCCAGAGAGTTTCCAGAGGACTCCTGAGTCCCTTGTTTGATGGAGTGAGGCCATCATGAACCCGCTGCTCTTCGGTGGTAGATGGCCTACAACGGAGAAAGAGTGGTGGAGAAAGGAGACAGTGATGTCAGGTGAGACCACCTCATTGACGGTCAAGGTCAGCGTCGACCTAGCGAACCAGACGGCGACTTTTTACTCATATGGCTCGAGTGGCAGCGTATCGATCACCGAGTCGGGGGATATCAGCGTGCCCTATGGGGAATGCTCGCTAATCTTTCAGCGTGATGGGAGCTCCGGCGATTGGTCTTTCGGAGCCATTCGCCTCAAGAAGGTTGTGGTGGGGGAGACCCTCGCATTTGCGTATCAGGGGGTCAGCGGCAATGAGATCAGTATTCTCGATACCAATAGCAACATCTCTGGAACGGATCACGAGTTCGAATACCAGCTCCAGATCCTAGACAAGGAGAGCGGTAACGATTTCTGGGTCGATCCGAAGATCCAGAATCAATCGGGAATGGGCCCAGCCTAGTCAGCCGAGGCGGCCAGCTGAAGCTCTGGACCTCGGTAGCCGATGGCCTCTAGATCGGCTTGGAGGCCTGAGGCGCCGGGGTCTCGGAGCAGGAGCAGGCTTTGAGCGCGCAATGCTCGCTTGGCGAGGTGAAGTCGCCTCGGGGGATCGGGCTGGGGCAGGAATCGAAGGGCCGCGGTCCAGGAGCGGCGGGCTGCTTCGAGATCACCGACGCTCTGGTCGATCGAGCCTTGGAGCAGGAGCGCTCGGGCCTGCAGGGCTGGGTCCGGGAGATCCAAACCCTCAGCGAGCTCCAGGGCCGCCTGAGCGTGGCGGCGGGGCTCCTCGAGGCCGGGTTCTGCGGCGGAGGAGCGGAGGAGATTCATCCCGAGGGCGACATGGACCCGGCTGAGCTGGAGAACCCAGTCTCGGTTCTCAGGGACTTCGGTGACCAAGTCATCGAGACCAAAGAAAGCGCTCTGAAGAAGCTCTTGGGCCGAGGCGTATCGCTTCTGCCAGGAGTGCACCTGGCCGAGGTGGAGCTGGGCAACGGCGACTTCCCGCTGCCAATGGGCGTTGGTGAAGCTGCGCAACTCGAGGGCAATATCCAGCTGCTGGCGGAAGTGGGCCTCAGCCTCTTCGAGGCGCCCTTGGTGCCACGAGTTTTCCCCGAGATAGAAATGAGTGATCGCCAGGCGCTGCTGCCAGGCGGTGTTGGCGGGATCCCGCGAGACTAGGGCGGTGGTGATCTCGTGGTCGGCGCGGTAGTGAGTTTCCGCCTGGGAGAGCTCCCCGGAAGCGGTGAGGGCGGCGCCGAGGGTGTTGTTGGCGAGGGCTAGATCCATCTGGGCGGTGGCATCGTCGGGGCGCTGAGCGGTGATCACTCGGTGAGTCTCTAGGCAGCGTTGGAAGGCCTCGACGGCGGCGGGGTAGGCCCCCTGCCGGTCGAATACCGAGCCCAGGTTGCTGGTGGCGTAGATCAGCTCCAGCTGCCAAAGGTCCAGACTCGGATCCCGCTGCACCCAGCTCTCCGCGATCTCCCGATAGCGCTGGAAATAGGGCAAGGCCTGGTCCAGCTGGCGCCGGTCGTAGAGCTCTTGGCCAACCCAGAACAGGCTGGCGGTGAGGGCGATATCGATCTCGCTGCGAGAGACGCTAACGAGTTCCTGATCTGGCTGCTCCTCTCCTGACGGCTCCTCTCCTGGCTGGTCCTCTCGTGATGGGTCCTCTCGTGATGGGGCTCCGGCGGATGGCTCGTAGGGTGGAGCGATGGCGGCGAGGCCTTCGGCGATCTCGAGAGCGTCGGAGAAGGCGGTGTTGGCGGCCTCGAGATCACCGGCCAGGCGCTGAGCCTGGCCGATGCGGTGCAGGGCTTCGATCTGGCGCAGATAGGCGGGAGCGGAAGCCGCTTCGAAGGGGAGTCCCGCAGCCCGGACCTGGACTAGAGAGGCTTCGAAGGCTTCGAGGGCCGCTTTGAGGTCGCCCTGAGCCATTCGCACTTCTCCGATCTGGCGCAGGGCCTGGGCGCGATGAAGGTGCTCGTCGGGGCTCCAGTCTTCCTCGGGAACGGCGTCGAAATAGGCCAGGGCCTGGTCGCCGACGGTATCCAGGATCTCCAGCTGCCCTACCGGCTCGAGCTTTTGGCGTAGGTCCTCCAGCATGAAGCCGATGAGCCCTTCCGCCTGCTGCTGCCGCTGCTCCGCCCGCTGCCGAGCGGCGTCTGCTTCCTGACGAGCGTCGTGGGCGCGCAAGGCGAGAAAGGAGACGACGACGAGCACGGCAAAAATGGCGGCGGTGAGCTGGCCGAGGCGTCGCCGCCTTCGGCGAGACTGAGTGAGGGCTTGACGATCGGCGTTGGCTTGGGCTCGGGCCTGGCGCTCGGAGTGGAGCCGCTGTCTTCGCTCCTCGAGGGTGCGCAGGGCGCGGGCGATCTCGGCGGCTCCATCGGGACGGCGCTGGGGGTCGAGATCGACGCAGCGGGCGATGAGGTCCCGCAAGAGCTCGTCCTCCACGTCCCGTTCCCAGCCGGTGGCGAGGGCGCGGGTGGGAGAAGCGGTGACCAGCTGGTACAGCATCACCCCGAGGGCATAGAGGTCGGCGGCGATGCTGAAGGGGCGGCCCTCGATCACCTCCGGGGCCTGATAGAGGCGAGTGCCGCTGCTGCTGGAGCTGCTCGCCTGGGTCTCGGTGAGGCCGAGAGCGGTGATGCCGGCGCGCTGGAATGCCTCGAGGTCGGTGACTTGGCCGATGCCAAAATCCGTGAGACGAACCTGGAGAGGTCCTGGTCGTCGCTCTGCGATGAGCACGTTGGAGGGCTTGATGTCTTTGTGGAGCACGCCGACGGAATGGGCCGCGGCGAGGGCATCCGCCACGTGGGCGAGGATCTCCAATCGAGTTTTGAGGGAGACCTCCGCGAGCCCGCCCTGGGAGTCGGCCCACTCCAGCAGGCTGCCGTTGGTTGCGTGCTCCAGTTCGAGAAAGTAGGGAGCGGATTCGAATTGCCAGTCGAGAATACGAACGATATCTCGACGTTGGCCGAGGCTTTCCTTGAGCAGGCGGAGCAGTGAGACTTCCCGCTGTAGGGCTCGGAGTCGCTCGTGGTGATAGCAGAATTTGAACACCCGTCCATCGCCGCTGTTTTGGTGGAGGGCCAGCCAGATCTCTCCAAAACCGCCCTCTCCTAATTTCCGCTCGAGGGTCCAGGCATCGCGCTGAGGCACCGGGAGGCCTCGTGCTGCGCGCCAGCCGCGGATCAGGCCATCGCCGTGGGTCGGGCGAAAGCCAGCGGCCGCGGCGGGGGGGCGCAGTGGGGAAAGACCCTCGAAGCCCACTTCGAAGATCAGGAGAGCCTCGGTGTCGGAATGCGGGACTCCTGGCTCGCTTGGGGGTGGTGTGTAGCCGCCGTGGGCGAGCCAGCGGAGGGGATAAGGAAAATCATCAGCGGCGGCGCTGGGAGCTCGGCGCGCTAGCTCGAAAGCGGCGGCGGAGAGCAGAATCTGGCCTGGTTCCGCGAGGCTCAGCAGTTGCCGAGCGGGCAGCAGGGGAGCCTCGGGCTCCTTCCCGAAGGCTTCCTGAACCTGGGAGGGCAGCTCAGCGAGATGCACGGCGCAGCGTACTGGAGCGTCGGCGGTGGCGAGGCGTAGACGAAGGGCTAACTGTACCGCCTCGGCGGGTCGCTCGAAGCAGCAGAGGAGGAGCCCGTCTCCCCACTCCTCCGGCAGTCCCTCGGTGGTGGCCCCTAGCTCGGTCAAGATCTCGTCGAGCGTTGATTCAACGGCGTCGAGGCGATCCAAGACCGGATCCGTGGAGGAGGTTGGCGGCGATCCTTGGACGAGCAGCAGGGTCTGCAGCACCGTGTCGTCCACCGGCTGCACCGAGGCCACCAGTCGGTACCCCCGGCGGGGAATGGTTTGGATGTAGCGGGGATTGCGAGCTTCGTCCCCCAGCGCCCGGCGCAGTTCCCAAATCGAGTGGGTGAGCACCGCTTCGCCAACGAAGGCATCGCCCCACACAGAATCCAGCAGCTCTTCGCGAGTGCGCACTTCCCCTGCATGGTGTGCGAGATCCAGGAGGACGGCGGCGGTACGAGGCTCTAGATGAACCTCATCCTCCGGCCCGATGAGCTGGTTGAGGGCCGGGTGCAGTACCCAATCGCCGATTCGGAGGTCGCTGGACGAGGCGACAGCTGTCGCCGACACGCTGGACGAGTCGTGAGGGGCGGGCATAGAGCGTCATCTCCCGCAGGCTGCTTCGATCGGGCGCAGTGCCCGAGGAACTCAGAGAAGAAATTAGGTGGACTGGTTCCTCAGCTTAGCAGGCGGAGCGATGGGAGGCTTGGGCCTTGGACTGCGGGCCCCGCAGTAGTTCCAGACTGCCGTGAGGCGCTAGGCTGGCGATGCGACGCTGATCTACTCCGCTGGAAGCTTCGCCAGCAGCTTGACGATCTTCTCTGGCTTTTTCCGCAGGTACTTCGCCAGCCGGGTCCCCAGTCGACGCTGAGCGCTCGTCGCCTTACCGTTGCCGGGATGGTGCACCCATCCACCGGCGGTCATGGAGTGCCCTCCACCCTTGCCCTTTCGCCCCACCAGCCGGCGCATGATCTGCCCCGCCTGGGCTCGTGGGTTGGTGGTGCGGATGGAGAGGTAGATCCGGTCCTGGTAGGTGCCGGTGCACAGGGACCAGGTCTTACCCTCCAGCCGCAGCAGCAGGTCGGCGATCTCCGGAACGATGTCCGGCTGTTCGACCTCTCCCAGGTGGCTGAGGACGAGGGTATCGACGGCTTCCAGGTTGTGGATCGCCTCGCCGAGATTGCGGTAGTAGGAGAGGGGCAGCGGGGCCGCCTGGATTTTGCCCAGCAGGCGCTTGTTGGCGTGGGGCAGCAGGGTGTCGTAGACCAGCTTGTCGGGGCCGGCGGACTCTCGGGCGAAGTCCTGGGTCTCGGAGCGGATGGCGTAGACCACGGCGGTGGCTCCGGCGCGGGTGATCTGCAGGCCGGCGGCGGCGAGGTATTCGGCGACGATGGTGGCGGTGGCGCCGTAGTCGGTGCGAATGTCCACCACGGGGGCGGAGAGAGTGGTTTTGCGCGGCGGGTGATGGTCGATGACCAACGTCGCCTGGGCGTCTTCCGGCAGCGCGTTGTTGCCGGTGCGCGGCTGGGTGTCCACCAGGGCGAAGTGGCTATAGCTGCCGAGGCGCAGATGGCGCACGTGGGAGAGCTTGAAGCCGGCGGTCTTGGCCAGCTGGCGGTTCTCGGCGCGGCCGATGATGCCGGAATAGGCGACGGTGACCTTCTGCCGGAAGGCTTGGCGCAGCAGCTGCCCGAGGAGCCCGGCGGCGGTGAGGCTGTCGGGGTCGGGGTTGTCGTGGGTCAGCACCAGCCAGCGGCCGGACCGGGGCCCGGAGCGAGGCAGGGGCTCGAGGTAATCCCGCAGAGCGGCGAAGCGCTGGCGGGTGAGCTCGGAAATGATGCGTTCCATGACGGCAGGCTAGAGCGGTGGCTCAGGGGAAGATCTTCGAGGGGTTGAGGATCCCCGCGGGGTCGAAGACCGTCTTCAGGCCCTTCATGATGTCCACCGCCGTGGCGCCGACGGAAAGCTCGAGGTAGGGGCGCTGGGTCCAGCCGATGCCGTGCTCGCCGGTCACCGAACCGCCGGCGGCGACCACCGCCTCCAGCAGCTGAGCTTCGGCGGCGTCCCGGCGACGCTCCCAGGTGGCCTCGTCCAGGTCTCCTCGCAGCAGGTTGACGTGGAGATTGCCGTCCCCGGCGTGGCCGAAGCAGAGAACCTCCAGGCCGTGCTGCGCTCCGGCGGCTCGAGCTGCCCGCACCAGATGGGCGAGCTGAGAGCGAGGGGCGACGCAGTCCACCTCTTTGAACACCGAATACTCGGTCACCGCCTCGCCGATGTGACGGCGCACCTGCCACAGCCGCTCTTGATCCCGGGGCTCGCTGGCGGCCAGCAGCGTGCCGGCGCCGAGCTTGGTCAGCAGCTCGTCCAGCCCTTCCGCCTGGGCGAGGCAATCGTCGTCGTCGCTGCCGGTGAGCTCCAGCAGCAGCACCGCCGCCTGGCCGGAGAGGGCCTCCGGCACCCGCAGGCTGCGCTCCACGATGGCCAGCGCGCCTTCCTCCAGCATTTCGCAGGCTGCCGGATCGAAGCCCTCCCGAAAGATCGCGGCAACGGCGTCGGCGGCGCTCTCCAGGGTGGGGAAGGGGGCGGCGACGGTGAGGGTGGCGGCCGGCTGGTGGATCAGCCGCAGGGTGGCGGCGGTGATCACCGCCAGAGTGCCTTCGGACCCCACCAGCAGCTGGGTGAGGTTGTAGCCGGCGACGTCCTTGCGGTTGGCGCCGCCGGTGCGCAGCAGGCGTCCGTCCGCCAGCACCGCTTCGAGGCCCAGCACCCAGCGCCGGGTCGAGCCATGGCGACAGCTGCGGGGACCGGCGGAATCTTCTGCCAGATTGCCCCCCAGCAGGCAGCTGTCCACGCTGCCGGGGTCCGGCGGATAGTAGAGGCCGTGCTGCGCCGCCGCTCGCTGAAGGTCGCCGGTGATCACCCCCGCTTCCGCCTCGGCGGTGAGGTTGCGGGTGTCGATGCCGCGGATACGGTTCAGCCGCTGCACGCTCAGCACCAGCCCGCCGTGCACCGGCAGAGCACCGCCGGAAAGTCCGGTGCCGGCGCCCCGGGGAGTGACCGGCAGGTGGTGCTCGGTGGCGAAGCGCAGGGCCGACTGCACCTGCTCCACGGTGCTCGGCAGCAGCACGGCGGCGGGGCGAAAGACGAGGTCCTCGGTGTAGTCCTGGGCGCAGCGCTCCAGGGTGTTCTCGTCTACCGCGACGGAGTCTTCCCCCACCGCCTCCCGCAGCGCGCTGAGGCGCTGTGGAGTCAATTCGGCAAAGGGCCGCGAGGCCGCGGCGGCGCTGGGAGACGACAGGGTAGGCATGGAGTGGGCAGGGTATCACCGCCCGTGGTGAGCTGTCTCTCCAGGGGAACTCGCATATCCTAATGAGGACCACTACCGCAGAATCACGCACCCTTCGGTGCTCGATGGAGGATCGCTAGGCGGGGCATGCGAGGAGCCGAGGACTCGAGGGGTCTAATCCTCGTGCACATTCCTTCGTGCTTTTTGCGCTGCCTTCTTCCAACGCCTTCTTCTCAACTATGTAGCTTTGGATGCAGCCTTTGATGAAGCTTTCATCTACCAGAGCATCTGCCCTGTCGCTCACTCCCCATCGCTCGGTTCTCTTGAGTTTGGGGGTGGTCGCGCTGGCCTGGCTCGGTTGGGCCGCCACAGGAGATGCGAGGGTGCAGAAAGCCCCTCTAGCTGCGATCGCGTCGCCGTCTCAGCTCGCGGAGCTGGGTATCGATGCCGCGGCGGTGCGCAGCGGTGACTTGGTCTTTCGCCGCGGTCGGAGCTGGGCCAGCGAGGCGGTGGACTGGGCGGACGAGGATGGTGAGCTCTCTCATGTGGGCATCGCCTTGAGGCACCGCGGACGGGTGTTCGTCGTTCATGCCGCACCGGGGGAGGGGGGCGGCCCTGGAGATCGTGCTGGTGACCGTGCTGATGGGAGTGCTGGGGAAGCCGCCGAGGAGGTTCCGGTGCGTCTGGAGGCTCTGGAGCGCTTCCTCGCTCCCCGCAGCGCCTCCGCTGCGGCGCTGCGCCGCCTGCGCCAGGTTCCAGAGAGCGGGAGAGCTGTAGCGGAGCAGAGCACCCGGCGGGCGGCGCGGGAGGCCTTGGGCTATGCTCGCTACCGGGTTCCCTTCGACGATGACTTCGATGACTCCACCGAAGACCGGCTGTACTGCACGGAGCTAGTGCTGCGGGCCTACGAGGCGGCGAATATTCAGCTGGTGAGCGGGGAGCCTCGTCGCTTGACGGTCCCCTGGGGACCGGAGCAGGTGTGGCTGCCGAGCCAGCTGCTCCATAGCCCGCTGCTGTGGGATCCGATGACGTGGGATCCGAGGACGTAGAGTGCTCCCTTCCGGCTGGGCTCCTCGTAGCCTTCCCGCCGGATGCACCACGCGGAACCGGGATCTGTCCCCAACTCGACCTCTAGGCGCTGCAGATAGTGCGCTTCGCTCTCGACTCTCATCGACTCATCTCTCATCGACTCATTCTTCGGTCGCGGCGGCGGCCTGTTTCCTGGAGACCCCATGATGCCTAAGTTGTTGTCCTCCCTGATCGTGTCTTCTACCTCGCCGAATCCCTCGAGGGCTTCAAGCCGGGGGAGCCACTCGTCAACGAAGGCTAGCTCTCGCGCTTCCCGCCGCCTATTGGGAGGGCTTATGGCCCTCACCTTGGCGATGATGTCCTTGGGTCTTGTCGCCTGTGGCGGCGGCGGCCCGGAGGGGACGGTGAAGGGCTTCTACAAGGATCTGGAAGCGGGCAAGATCGAGTCGGCGGCGGAGCGTCTCTCGCCGAAGACCACCCAGAGCTTCGGCGTCGAGAAGACCACAGAGCTGCTGCGCCAGGGCACCCGGGATATTGCTGACAAAGGGGGCATCGAGAAGATCGAGATCGTCGAGTCCCAGGTGCTGGGGGAAATCGCGACGGTGAAGGTGGCGGTGACCTTCGGCAACGGCACGACGGACAACAATGAGCTGGACTTGACCCAGCGAGACGGGCGCTGGGTGATCGAGCCCTCGATGGACAAGTGACCGGCGAGGGGAGCAAGGTCGCGGCCCCCTTCGATTCAGAGCATACTTTTTCGGTGCCGCTGGAAGCCGCGCCTCGCGGTGGCTGCTGGGTACGTCTGCCGAGGCCGGTGGACGAGTCCCTCGGCGGCGGCCGCCGCCGAGTTGCGGTGAAGGCGCGCTTCGATCGCAGCGTGGAGTATCGAGGCTCGGTGGTGGCGATGGGGGAAGGAGCTCGGGTCCTCGGAGTGATCAGAGCGATTCGCGACGGCCTCGGCAAGCAGATTGGAGACACCGTCGTGGTGGAGCTGTCGATCGATCGAGAGCCGAGGGAGGTGAGGGTGCCGGAGGACGTCTCGACGCTGCTGGCGCAGGAAGGGCTGAGATCGCTCTTCGACTCTCTCTCTTACACCCACCGTAAGGAGTATGTGCGGTGGATCGAGGGGGCTCGCCGAGAGGAGACGAGGCTTCGCCGACTGTCCCAGCTACCGGACAAGCTGCGGTCGGGGAAGCGAGTTTGAGCGCTCTCGGTGCGTCAAGTCTTGAGTCTCTTCATCCACTCGGGACGCCGGAGAGGAAGCGAACCGAGTGATCTAGCGCTCTAGACTTTCCACCGCGAGCCGGCCGATCGCCAGGAGGCGTTCCTGAGGGATCAGGCTCCGTCCGCGGGCGAGAAGGCCGACGATGCTGGTGTAGAGGGAATCTGCCAGAACCTCCGCCGGTACATCGGTGCGAAACTCACCATCCCGTTGGCCTCGCTGAATCGCGACCGCGATGGCGCCGACCATCACGCTGACGTGTTCGTCGCTGAGCCTCTGGATCTCTTCATCCAGCTGGGCGAGCTCGACGCAGCTGTTGACGGCGAGGCAGCCGCGCCCCTCGTCGAGGACGCACCTCGACACCGTGTATTCGAAAACCTGGTGAAGGGCCGCCTTCGGGGACTCCGATAGAGCCGCTTTCAGCCCTGCCTGCTGCTGACGAAAGTAGCGGTCGAGAGCCGTGAGGAAGAGCTTCCGCTTACTGCCCCACGCCTTGTAGAGGCTGCCCTTCTGGATCCCGAGGGCGTCGAGCAGGTCGCTGACGGAGGTGCCCTGATAGCCCTTGTCCTGAAAGGTTCTGATAGCGGCTTCGAGGGCCTGGTCAGTGTCGAATTCTCGGTGTCGGGGCACGGTGTCTCATGATTAGCCGCTCAGCAGGTCCGAGAGAGATTGAGAACCCTGCGGCAGGGAGGAAAGGGGTGGGATCAGCACAAAGAGGAAGAGGCCGATTTGCTGCCCTCGGCTCAAGGGTAGATTCTGGTCTCGTCGTGCCTTGATGAAGTAGGCGACGCAGGCGATGCCAAGGAGCATTTCCAGGAAGAAGGCGAGCTCCGGGGCGGCGGTGTAGAGGTGGAGGCCGATGACCGGGGTGCCGTGTCCCGCGATTTGGTGCGGGAAGCCGGCGATGAGGTCGCTGACTTCGTGCCCGACCACCAGGATGCCACAGACCAACGCGATGGCCCGACTGCGGGTGATGACCCAGGCGAATCCCGCCATGGCTACAGCCCAGAAGAGGCTGGGAACAAGGTCATGACTCCACACCATGTCGGTCGGAGAGTGCTTGTAGGAGAACTCGATGAAGCTGCCGGATCCTAGGCTCTCTATTCCTAGAGCGACCAGGATCAGCATGGCGAAGTCCTGAAGCTGGGAGGCCAGGAGGTAGAGCCACAGAGGGCCTTGGGGCACTCGGCCTTTAGCGACCAGGGCTGTGGCGTAGTGTCCAACGATCATTTTATCGTCTCCTCGCGGGCCAGCCAGAGGGCGAGGGAAAAGAGGATGCAGTAGAGGATCAGGGTGAAGAGAACGGAGAGGTTCAAGGGTTTGGCTCCTTCGGTAGATGGGTTGGGGCCGTGAGTCTCAGACGGTGAGTCGGGGCTAAGAAGCTCGACGCTGTGCTGTGCCGTGCCGTGCCGCGCTGGCGACCCGCCGGTGCCGGGATGGCGGTATGAGTGGAGCCTAATAGATTAGGAACCGATCGGTCAATAATCAATCGAGGGCCCGCCGGGAGATAGAGTGAATCAGCGCTTGCTGCTGGCCCGTAGACCGCATCCACGAGGGAGAGGCCCAACGTATGAGTTGGGTATCCGGGCTCTATGGTCTTCGGCTTGTGGAGCGATAGAGCTCGCTCCTCTCGCCCTAATTCCCTCTTCGCCTCCACCGTGACCAGCCTGAAGGTGATAGCTTGTCGCCGTCTCCGCCCCTGAGCTGGAAACTTTCCTCGAGGATTTCGATCATGAACCGAGCCGCTTTTTCGCCCTCCCGCCGATTTTTGCCGATGCTCTTCTTGGTCACCGTGGCGTTGTCCTCGGCATTGGCGGCGACCCTCGATGCCGAGACCTTGATCGTGGCGAATAAGTCGGAGGCTTCGGTTTCTCTGCTGGATTTGAATACCGGGGCGGTCGCGGTGACCTTGCCCACCGGGGAAGGACCCCACGAGGTGGCGGTGTCGCCGGATGGCACCATCGCGGTGGTCACCGACTACGGCGTGCGGGGAGCGCCGGGGTCGAGTCTGACGGTGGTGGATGTGCCCAATGGGCGGGTGACCAAGACCATCGACCTCGACGGCTACAAGCGGCCCCACGGCATTCTCTTCGTTGCGCCGGAGCGAGTGATCGTGACCGCCGAGGACAATCGCGCCTTGATCGAGGTCGATCTCGGCACCGGGGAAGTCCTGCGGGTGATCTCCACCGCTCAGCGCCTCAGCCACATGGTGGCGGCGACGGCGGACGGAAAGCGTGCCTTCGTGGCGAATATCGGATCCGGGACCGCCACCGCCATCGATCTCGAGCGCGGCGAGGTGCTGCGCCACATCGAGACCGGAGAAGGGGCCGAGGGGGTCGCTGTGACTCCCGACGGAAGCCGCCTCTACGTCACCAATCGCGCCGAGGATACGGTGAGCGTCATCGATGTCGAGAGCCTGAAGGTGATCAAGACTCTGAAGTCGGAGGGCTTTCCCATTCGCGCCACGGCGACTCCCGACGGCTCGGCGATTTTGGTTTCCAACGCCCGCGCCGGGACTCTTTCGGTGATCAACACCGAGACTGAGACGGTGGTGCGCACCATCGATTTGCCGCTGACGGCGCTGGATACCGAGGGGCGCCTCTTTGGTGACGCCTTCGGCGATAGCTCGGTACCCATCGGCATTCTCGTCCTGCCCGATAGCAAGACCGCCTACGTCGCCCACACCAACGCCGATCAGATCTCCGTGGTGGACCTCACCCGAGGGGAGCGAGTCGGGCATCTGGTGGCCGGTAAGGAGCCGGACGGCATGGCCTATTCGCCGCTGGTGGTGAAGCCGGTGCCCAGCGTAACGCCGCCGCCGGAAGGCTGAGGCCCACCGGGTGCCGGAAGGACCAGAGATCCATCGCGCCGCGCGGCAGCTGCACCGCGCGGTGGCGGGGAAAAGAGTGCGGGAGGTGGTCTTCAACGCCGAGGCGTTGGGGCAGCCCGATCTCGTGGCGGTAGGAAAAGAGCTTGCCGGGCTGCGGGTGGAGAGCGTGGGGGCTCGCGGCAAGGCGATTCTGACTCGCTTTGAGAGCGGGTCGGTGATCTACAGCCACAATCAGCTCTACGGCGTGTGGATGGTGAGCCAGGACGGTAGCGTGCCGGAAACCCGTCGCTCTCTCCGCCTCGCCCTGCACACCGAGGACGGCCCCTCGGCTCTGCTCTACAGCGCGTCGGATATCGAGGTGCTGGACGAAGAGTCAGTGGAGGCGCATCCCTACATCGCCGCTCTGGGGCCGGACGCCCTGGATCCCCAGGTCACGGAGCAGGACCTCCTGCGACGGATGGAGAGCAAGACCGTGCAGGGGCGGCAGCTGGCCAACCTGCTGCTGGATCAAGGATTTGTCGCCGGTATGGGGAATTACCTGCGCTCGGAGGTGCTCTTTCGGGCCTTGCTCCATCCCCGGGCTAGGCCTCGAGATCTAGGGCAGGGAGCGCGGGAGACGCTGGCAGAATCTCTGCTCACGCTGCCCAGGAGATCGCTGGAGACGGCGGGCATCACCAACGAACCCGCCTGGGTAGAGCGGCTGAAGGCCGAGGGCGCCAAGCGCCCGGTCTATCGCTTCGCGGTATTCAACCGAGATGGCGCGCCCTGCCTGCGCTGCGAGACCAGTATTCAGCGAGAGGAAGTCGGCGGGCGTCGGCTGTATCTCTGTCCCACCTGTCAGCGGGATCCCCGCTGAGTCGAGGAAAGCTTGAACCTCACCAGCCAAGCGGCGGCCCCAAGCTCGGTCATGCCCGCTAGAACCGTGCCGTAATGGGCTCCCTCTTTTCCTCAGTCTCCAGCTGGCCCTTAGGCGGCGAGCTCACCTGCCTGCTGGCCGCCCTCTGCTGGTCTTCGGCGGTGACGCTTCTGGGTCCCGTCATCGAACGCCTCGGGGCGCAGGCGGTGAACCTCTTCAAGAATGTTCTGACCCTGGTGCTGCTGGGCTTGACCCTGTTGCTGGTGGGCGGCTGGAGTGAGCTGACGGCGGCTTCCTGGCAGAGCCTGGCGCTGATCTTCGCTTCCGGCCTGCTGGGGCTGGCCCTGGGAGATACGGCGCTGCTGGCGGCGGTACCGCGACTGGGGGTGCACCGCACGCTGCTGTGGCAGACCACCGGGCCGATCTTCGCTGCGATCCTCGCCTTTGCGCTCTACGGGGATCTGCCCACCCTGCTCGATGGTCTCGGCGCCGCCGTCGTGTTGTTGGGAGTCTGGGTGGTGGTCAGCGATCGTCCGTCGGCGGCTGCCCCACGGGAATCCGCTACCGAAGCGAGTGCCGCCGGTTCGCGATCCGCCACCTCGAGCCTGGTCGCCATCGGCACCGTGTTGGCCATTCTGGCGGCCTTCGGCCAGGGAGCGGGAGTGGTGGTGGCGAAGGCGGGCATGGCAGATCTAGGGGCCATCTCGGCCACCTGGGTTCGGCTGCTGGCGGGCGCCCTCGGCGTCGCCGCGGCCCTCGCCATCCGAGGCCAGCTGGGCTCCACCGTTCGCAGCCTTGCTTCGTGGCGCGAGGTCAAGAGCCTCACCCCCGCCACCCTCTTGGGCACCTACATCGGAATGGTCTTGATGATGGCGGGCATCGCCGCCACCCACGCTTCGGTGGCGGCGGTGCTGCTGGCCACGTCGCCGATCTTTTCCCTCTTCATCGACGCTCGTCTGGAAGCCCGGCGGATTCCGATCCGCGGGCTGGTGGGAACCGTGATCGCGGTGGTCGGGGTGGGGGTGCTGGCGGCGGGCTAGCTAGATAACTAGGGAGCTAGCAGGTCTCAGAGGGTCTCGGAGCGCAGCTCGTCGATGGGGTGGGGGCGGCCGATGGCGTAGCCCTGGGCGTAGTCGACGCCGATTTGCTTCAGCAGCTCCAGGGTGTTGCGGTCCTGGACGAACTCGGCGATGGTCTCTTTGCCCATCACGTGGCCGATCTCGTTGATGGATTTGACCATCGCGAAGTCGATGGGCTGCTGGGCGATGTCTTTGACGAAGATCCCGTCGATCTTGAGGTAGTCCACCGGCAGGTTCTTCAGGTAGGCGAAGGAGGAGAGGCCGGAGCCGAAGTCGTCGAGGGCGAAGCGACAGCCTAGGTCTTTGAGCCCGCGGATGAAGCGGCTGGCGGCGGTGAGGTTGGAGATCGCCGAGGTTTCGGTAATCTCGAAGCAGAGCAGCTCTGGCTGGATTGCTGAGCTCTCGAGGCTCTCTTTCAAGAAGCCGAGGAAGCCTTCGTCGGAGAGGCTGTGGCCGGAGAGATTGAGGCACAGGCATTCGAGTCGGGCGGTGCTGTCGGGAGACTGCTCCAGCCAATGGAGGGCTCGCTTGACCACCCAGCGGTCGATTCGCACCGAAAGGTTGTAGCGCTCGGCGGCGGGCAGGAAGGCGCCGGGAACCACCAGCTGACCATCCTCGTCCTCCATGCGAAGCAGGATCTCGTAGCGTCGAGGAGCCACAGACTCGAGGCGATCCAGCCGGCGGATGGGCTGGACGAAGAGCTGGAAACGATCTTCGTCGAGGGCGCGGTGGAGTCGCGAGACCCACTGCATCTCCCCCTGGCGACGAGCGAGGGCGATATCGTCGCGGTGATAGACGTGGTAGCGGTTACGCCCTTTTTCCTTCGCGGCGTAGCAGGCGCTGTCGGCGGCGGCGAGGGCAGAAGTGATGCTCTCGGTTCCCTCGGTGAGGGGAACCAGGCCGATGCTCACCCCGAGATTGAAGCTCTTGTCTTCCCAGACGAAGCGATATTCCGCCACCGCTTCCCGCAGGCCGGCGGCCACCTGCTCGGCGTCCTGTAGCGAGCAATGCTGGATCAGGGCGCCGAATTCGTCGCCTCCCAGCCGGGCGATGGTGTCGCCCTTGCGCACTCGGTTGCGCAGCAGCCGGGCGAGCTGCCGCAGCAGCTCATCGCCGGCGATGTGGCCGCAGGTGTCGTTGATCACCTTGAACTGGTCGAGGTCGAGGTAGAGCAGGGCGTGCTCCGCCTGCTGCTGTCGGGAGCTCTCCAGGGCCTTCTCCAGCTGCACCTCGAAGGCCCGGCGGTTGACCAGGCCGGTGAGAGCGTCGTGGCTCGCCTGGTAAGAGAGCTGTTCCGACAGATTATGGGCCTCAGTGACGTCCAGGCAGGTGCCGATATAGCCCTCGAGGCCACCGGAGGCATCGAGCCTCGGCTGCCCGGTGTCGAGAATCCACCGATACTGCCCGTCGGCGCGGCGCAGCCGGTACTCCATGCGGTAGGGGGCTCGTTCCCCGTGGGCCTTGGCCACTACCTGCTCCCGCCGCTCGCGGTCTTCCGGGTGCACGCCCCGAGTCCAGCCGTCGCCCAGCTGTTCCTCTAGAGGCTCGCCGCTGAAGTCCAGCCAGGGGCGGTTGAAGTAGATGTAGCCACCTTCCCTATCGCTCATCCAGATCATCACCGGGGCGGTATCCGCCAGGGTGCGGAAGCGCTCTTCGCTCTCCCGCAGCGCATCTTCGGCCCGGGTTTGCTCGGTGACGTTGCGGGCGGTGACCACGATGCCGGCGATCTCTCCATCCGGCTCACGGTAGGGGGAGAGGGAGATGTCGAAGCAATGCTTGCGGTGGCCCTCGACGCCAAACCAGCGGCGATAGGTGATCTCCTCGCCGGCGAGACAGCGCTGCAGGCGCGGCAGGTCCTCGTTCTCGTAGTAGTCCGGCTCGACCAGATCTCGAGCGTGGGTGCCGATGATCTCTTCCCGCCGCCGGCGAAAGTATCGACAGCATTGAGGATTCGCCTCGCGATAGATCAGGTCGCGATCGATGAAGGAGAGGCTGTCGTCGGTGGAGGCGACGATATGGCTGGTGCGTCGCAGCACGCCCTCGATGCGCCGTCTCTCCTGGATCTCCTGGCGCATCAGGGCATTGGTCTTCTTGAGCTCCTTGGCTCGCTCCTCGGTGCGGGCGGCGAGGGCGTCGAAACCGAGGCGCAGCACTTCCTTGGCGCGCTCGATCTCCAGCGCCGCGCCGAGGGTGGTGCCCAGCTGGGCGATGAGCTCGACTTGATCCTCGGGAAAGCTGCAGGGCTCCTGGGAAAGAGCGAGGATGGCGCCTTCCCGCTCGCCTACCTGACAGGCGAGGGCGCTGCTTGCCCCGGCAAGGGCGAGGGCGGGCTCCGGCGAGTAGCCGGCGCTGCTCAGATCGGGAATCGCCAGCGGGCGGACGCCGGCGAGGATCGCCGTCGCCAGAGTTTGTGTCCCCAGGGGTAGCTCGAGGCTCGGCCGATGGGCGGGAGTCGTTCCGGTATGGGATTCTTCCAGCGCCGAGGCTGCAGCACCGCTATCTGCCGCGAGACGCAGGGAGATGACCTCGCGCTCCGAAGTGTCCACCTCTGGAGGGCCGTCCGCCTGCACCGGGAGCAGAATCAGCAGCCGGTCCACCTCCAGCGTCCGTCGGGCGAGGCGGGCGAAGCGTTCGAGCAGGGTCAGTCCTGCCTCCTCCGCTACTCCGGGCTCTTCGAGGAGTAGGGAGAGGATCTGCTGCGTCGCCAGGAGGGACGGAGGGTCGGAGGCCGCCGGGGCGGTCTCGGAGTTGGGCTCCCGATCAGTGGGGCACATGGTCTGCTCGTGGGCGCCCGGGGCCGCTCCCTAGGGGTGGGGGGGAGAGCGACGGCATCCCGGGATGGGGTGGAGGGGGGGCGCGTCGACATTTGGGCGGGTTCCGTGAAGTGCGCGGATCATAGCACGACAACGACAAAGCCCCGGCCCTCCGTGGAGGGGCCGGGGCCGGGGCGAGAGACGACTAGAAAACTCAGGGCAGCAGGCTGCTCCAGGAGCGGAAGTCGTCGAAATAGTGGCTGCCGGAGATCCCCGGGGTGACGCCGCCGACTACCCCCAGCTGCACCCAATCGGTGCCCGGCAGGTCGCCGTTGATGATTCCGGTGACGGTCTCCACCAGCACGCCGTCGATGCGCAATTTGAGCACGCCGTCGGCGACGCCGGGGGCGCTGGCCTGCTGCCATTCGATGGTCACCTGGCTGCCGTCGGGATCGACTTCGTACCAGAAAGTGCCGAACCAATCGCTGAGGTTCTCGTGGTGAGTCTTGACCCGCAGCTGATAGCCGGTGGCCGCCCGCCAGCGCAGGGTCGCTTCGATATGGCGCTTGTTGTCCGCCATCCGGGTGGAGAGGATCTTCAGCCGCTTGTTCTCCGGGAACACCATGCCGTTGGGGTCGAAGAAGAAGCTCATACGGTAGGTGCGCTCGTCGTCCGGGCTCAGGTCGGCCACCGAGCCCTTGTCGTTGTCGGCGTCTACCACCACCTCGAGACCACCCTCACCGAGGCTCGCGGCGCCGGCGTTGGCGAGAACTTCGGCGCCGAATTCCAGCACCGCACCCCAGCGGCTGGTATCGAGGGTCTCGAGGCCGTCGCCGAAGATCCAGTCGGAGGCGGGGAGCATCCACATTTCGCGGTTGCCGCCGTCGGAGGCGGTAAAGGCCAGAAAATCGCCGGCCAGCAAGAGCTCTCGAGGATTGGAGGCGAAGGCTCCGGCGTGGATATCGCTCACCGGCCCGGTGCCGACGGCGGTGCCGTCGGTGCTCCACAGCTCCAGGCCGCCGTCGAGATTCCAGCAGCTGAAATAGAGCTCGCCGTCGAGCACCCGGCCGCTGCCCAAGACGCCGTCGTGGGCTAGGCGCTCCAGGGCCGCCACCGCCGTGATGCCGGCGGTGGTGCCGGTGGTGGAGTAGAGCTGGGTAGTGGTGCCGTCGTAGGCCACGAACCACATCTCGCCGAGGTATTCGCCGAGAATTTTGACCTGGGAGTCTTCCGCCCCAACGTGGAGATCGGTGATGCGGAAGGTGCCGGCGACGGTGCCGTCAGTGCGCCACAGCTCACGGCCGAAGGCGTCGGAGTCTCCGGTAAAGAAGACAAGGTTCATGCCGGGAGCAGGAGTGAGCTGCTCGGGGAATGGACTTTCAGTGGTCGGAATACCCGGCTGGAGGTTCATGGTGCCGCCGGGAGTGCCATCGCTCACGTAAACGGTATATTGACGGCCTTCGCTGACGACGAAGAAGACCTTGCCCAGGGCGCGGGTGTATTGGTCAGGATCGTCGATAGATGGCGAGGCGAAGAGCAACTCGGTGCCCGCCACCGTGCCGTCGGTAGTGTAGGTTCTGGACTGTCGGTTGTTCTCGCCGGTGAACAAGACCCGATCCGTGGCTCCGACCTGGGTGAAGTCCCGCACGTCGGATTGCGAGCTGCCGATGTTGATGAGCTGGAAGGTTCCGCCGGGAGTTCCGTCAGTGACCCAGGGCTGCTTGCGAGTCACGGGGTCGAAGATGCTGGCGAAGACCAATCCATTGGCGTGGCCGACCTGGAAGATCTCGGTCACCCCCGGGAAGTCCGAGAAGCGGGTGGTGCCGGCGCGGGTGCCGTCAGTGACGTAGATCTCGTCGCCGTCACCGCTTTCGGTGGTGGCGGAGAAGTAGACCAGCGAGCCGGCGGCGGTGGGGAAGCGGGGCTGGCGCACGTCCGCCTGCTGCCCCTGGCCGCCGGCCAGCACTACAGCGCCGCCGCCGGCGCCCTGAGCGGCGAACAGACCGAGATTGGTGGAATCGCCGGTGGCGCGCCAGAAGATATTCTCCCCGCCGATCACCGGGTCTTGCGGATTCGAGCCGGCGTTCGTGACGGGATCGAAGATCGCTTGGGTTCCGGCGCTGGTCCCGTTGCTGGTCCACACCTGGTAGGCGTTTCGGGCCTCTCCGGTGACGAAGACCGCCTCACCGCCGAGCTCCAGGATCGGCCCAAAGGCGCGGTGGATGGGCGGGCGGCCGTCGTTCGCCGGGTCCAGCTCGAAGGTTCCGGCGGCGGAGCCGTCGCTGACAAAGGGCTTGAGCAGGAAGTTGTCGTCCTTCTCTGCCAGGAAGAAGATCTGATCGTCGATGATCCGCGGCGCCTCGATGGTGATGTCCGGGTTGCCCGGCATCAGCTCACGCACCAGGGTGGTTCCGCCGGGGGTTCCGTCGGAGGTCCACAGCTCCTCGCCGAGGGCGTTGGTAGTGGCGAAGAACACCACCTGGCCGCCGGGGAGGGTGCGGAAGTATCGAGGGTCCGAGTCGCTGGCGCCGTTGATGTCGGCGAAGAGCTGGGTTCCGCTGGGGGTCCCGTCGGTGCGCCAGGCTTCGCCGTCGGCCTGGAAGTAGAGGTGGGTGCCGTCGCTGCGCAGGTAGAGGGGCCGGGAGGAAGCGTCTCCGGGCACGATATCGGCGAAGAGCTGGGTTCCGCCGGGGGTCCCGTCGGTGCGCCAGAGCTCGAGGCCGTGGGTGGGGTCCTCGGCGCTGAAGTAGACGTAGTTGCCGAGGCGAGCGATGTCGTCTTCCTCGGTGTCGACGATATCGATGAACACCGGATTGGCCAGAGCCTCCGTGCCGGCGGCGGTGCCGTCGCTCACGATGAGGGCGGTGCCGATGCCGATGCGGGCGGTGAAGATCAGTTTGCCGTCGAGCTCCACGCCGGGCCGGGGATTGCGAATATTGCCGCTGAAGGTCGGGCCGGGGGTGAGATCCTCCACCAGCATGGTTCCGCCGGGAGTACCGTCGGTGACCCAGAGGGCGTCTTGATTTACCGGGTCGGAGCCGATGAAGAAGAGCTGGGAGCCGATGCTGCCCATGATTCGGGTCTTGGGATCGTCGCGAAAGTCGGCGCCGGGGTAGGTGTCGAAGAAGATACTGGTTCCGCCGGGAGTACCATCGGATTTCCACAGCTCCAGGCCCGCCGCCGAGTCGATGGTGCCGAAGTAGAGCTCTCCATCGTGGGCCATGCCGCCGATGGTGTCATCGGGGCGGAATGGAGACCCCGCGCCGGGCCATAGATCGTGCACCATCTCGGTTCCGGCGGCGGAGCCGTCGGTGCGCCACAGGGAGACCCCCTGATCTTCTTCCTCGGAGTAGTAGTACACGTAGCCCCCGACCTCATCGATGAGGTTCTGGACGGCAAACCCGGCGTCGGTCTGGGTGTAGACGTCGTCTACCTGGAAGGGCTGGGCGAGGGCCAAGGTGGCCCAGAACGCGGCGAGCACGAGGAAGGTCAACGCTCGGGATACGCGGGGGAGGGTGCGGGGTGGAGACTGGGGTGAGACCGGTTGCATGTCATTGCTCCTAGGATCCGCGAAGAATCGCGGTGTGCCTGGTCTTCGCCGTTTGGGATAAGCGAGTCCTGAATTGATCACCCTGGGGCGGATGAAGGACGATCACCGGATCCCGAAGAGAGCCATAGGAAGCTCCTTCAGCGAAGCGCGGGGTGCCTCAGCGACAAGGGATAGAAAAGGAAGACGGCAGACGCTGGAGGCTAGGAATCGGAGGCCAGAAGCCGGAGATCTAGCATTGCCAGCGTCTTAGTGATTCGGACGTTATGGGTGGAGGGCAGCCAGCTCTTACGCCAGCGGTATGGATAGCGTACAGCGCGGGCGAAGGCGTTCCGGCTATCCGCGGGGCGTGGCAGAACGCCACGCCTCGCGGACAGTCTTTTTCATGTCACTAACTCTGTCTCAGATCAGTGGCCCTTTGGGTCAGTGGCCCTTTGCAGGCCACGGGGCGCTCAGGGCAGCAGGCTGCTCCAGGAGCGGAAGTCGTCGAAATAGTGACTGCCGAGGATGCCTGGAGTCACGCCGCCGACCACGCCCATCTGGATCCAGTCGGTGCCTGGGAGATCGCCGTTGATGATCCCGTTGACGGTCTCCACCACTACTCCGTCGATGCGCAGCTTGAGCACGCCGTCGGCGACGCCGGGGGCGCTGGCCTGCTGCCACTCGATGGTTAGCTCGTTGCCTTCCGGATCGATGTCATGCCAGAAGGTGCCGAACCAATCGATGAGGTTCTCGTGGTGGGTCTTGACCCGCAGCTGGTAGCCGGTAGCGGCCCGCCAGCGCAGCATCGCCTCGATGTGGCGCTTGTTGTCCGCCATCCGGGTGGAGAAGATCTTCAGCCTCTTGTTCTCCGGGAACACCATGTCGTTGGGATCGAAGAAGAAGCTGGCGCGATAGGTCCGCTCGTCGTTGGGGCTCTGGTCCGCCAGGGAGGCCTTGTCGTTGTCGGCGTCCACCACCACTTCCAGACCGCCGACGCCGGTGCTGGCGGCGGCGCCGTTGTAGAGGAGATCTCCTCCGAAGACCTGCTCAAAATCCCAGCGGCTGGCGTCGAGGGTCTCGATGCCGTCGCCGAAGATCCAGTCGGAGCTGGGCAGGAACCAGGGCTCGCGGTTGGCGCCGTCGGAAGCCGAGAAGGAGAGGAAGTCACCGGCGACGGTGAGCTCCTTGGGGTTGGCGGCGTGGTGGCCCGGGTTGAGATCGGTCACCGGGCCGGTGCCGAGGGCGGTGCCGTCGGTGCTCCACAGCTCCACGCCGCCGGCCAGATCCCAGGCGCTGAAGTAGAGCAGGCCCTCGAAGATCGCGCCGGTGCCGGTGACGCCGTCATGGGCGAGGCGCTCGAGATCGGCCACCGCGGTAGTGCCGGCGAGGGTGCCGTTGGTGGAGTAGAGGCGGGCGATGGTGCCGTCGTTGGCGAGGAACCACAGCAGCCCCAGGTACTCGCCGAGGATCTTCGGCTGAGAGCTTTCAACGCCGACCCGCAGGTCCGCCACCATCTGGGTTCCGGCGACGGTGCCGTCGGTGGCCCAGAGCTCGCGGCCGTGGATGCCGTTCTCGGCGGTGAAGAAGAGTCGGCCGAGGGTGGGGGCATCGACCAGCTGATCGGGGCCCGGGGTGAAGCGATCGATGGAGATGTCCACCAGCTGGCGGGTGCCGATCTCAGTGCCGTCGGTGACGTAGAGCTCATAGCCGTTGCGGTCGGGGTCGGCGGTGAAGAAGACCTGGCCGAGGGACCGGGTGAGCTGCTCAGGGAGAGAGCCGAAGCTGTCGCCGGAGACATCGACCACCAGGCCGGTGCCGGCGGAGGTGCCATCGGTGACGTAGATTTCGCGGCCGCGGCTGCCACGGGCGGAGAAGACGATCTGGCTGGAGTTGCCCACCTGGGTGAAGTCCGCCGGATCGGAGCTCCCGCCGTTGATGAGATTCGCCAGCTGGAAGGTGCCGACGAGGGTGCCGTCGCTGACCCAGGGTTCGCGGCGGTCCGGCCCGTCGTAGGAGAAGTACACCAGGCCGTTGACGGCGGCGACGTTCTGAATCACGCCGGTGCCCGGCAGGTCGGTGTAGGCGCCGGTGCCGGCGGGGGTTCCGTCGGTGACGTAGATCTCGTCGCCGTCACCGCTGACGGTGGTGGCGGAGAAGAAGACCTGAGAACCGTCGGAGGAGGGGTAGCGGGGCTGGCGCACTCCCGCCTGCTGCCCCTGACCACCGGCCAGCAGCACGGCTCCGCCGGATTCTCCAGAGCTGACCCGCAGGCCGATATTGGTGGAGTCATCGGTGGCGCGCCAGAACACCTGATTCCCGGCGACGACGGAATCCACCGGATCGGATCCGAAGTTGCGGCTCACCTCGCTGAGGGGCTGGGTGCCGGCGACGGTGCCGTCGCTGGTCCAGATCTCCGGCTGATCGGCGGCGAGGGAGGCGACGAAGATCGCCTGGCCGCCGAGCTCGAAGATGTCGGAGCTCACCCCGTAGAGGGCGGAGAGGCCGATGCTGGAGGGGTCCAGCTCGAAGGTTCCGCCAGCGGTACCGTCGCTCACCCAGGGCTTGAAGCGGCCGTCGCTGAGGTCCTTGGCGAGGAAGAAGAGATCGTTGCCCACCAGGGTGGGGGATTCGATGTCGGTATCCGTGGGGCCGGGGTAGATCGCCTTCACCATGGACGTGCCGACGGCGGTGCCGTCGCTGACGTGGAGCTCCCGGCCCTCGCCGGTAGCGGCGGCGAAGAAGAAGAGGTTGCCGTTGGGGGCCTTGCGGAAGTGGGTCGGGAAGGACGCGTTGCCGCCGTTGAGATTGGCGATCATCCGCGTTCCGGCGTTGGTACCGTCGCTGATATGCGGCTCGCCGTTGGCGTTGATGTAGAGGTTCGTGCCGTCGGAATGCAGCCACTTGGGGTCCGAGGAGCCCGGCCCGGGGCTGATGTCGAGCACCGGGCCGGTGCCGGCGATGGTGCCGTCGGTGCGCCACACCTCGGCGCCGTTGGCGTCCCGGCCGGCGAAGTAGGCGTAATTGCCCATCACCGCGAAGTCAGAGAATTCGGTGCCGTCGGGGTTGAAGCCCAGGGTCGCGCCGACCACGATCTCGGTGCCCGGGGCGGTGCCGTCGCTGACGAAGAGCCAGCGGTTGATGATGTCGTATTCACCGAACCACACGGCTCGTCCGTTGACCTCGGCGGAGTTTTCGCCGCGGGAGCCGTCGGGGCCGACCACCGCGTCGCGAATCAGCTGGCCGCCGCCGGGGGTGCCGTCGGTGGACCACAGCTCCCGGCCGTGGACGGGATCCTCCGAGTAGTAGAGGAAGCTGGTGCCGGCACCGACCAGGGGGGTGGCGGTGAAGTTCTGCGGCTCGGTGCCGAAGGGCGTGTTGTCGGTCATGATGGGATCGCTGGCCCCGGGGCGAGAGTCAGAGACCAGGAAGGTACCGGCGGGGGTGCCGTCGCTCTGCCATAGCTCTTCTCCGGCAACGGAATCTTTGGCGCCGAAGTAGACCGCTCCGCCATACGCTTCGCCGCCGAGAGAGAAGGGCAGGCTATCTACCGCTTCTCCCGGCCAGGTATCGCTCACCAGCTCGGTGCCCGCAGTCGTGCCGTCGGTACGCCAAAGAGAGAGACCGTGATCGGCGGTGTCGGCGTAGAAATAGAAATAACCCCCGGTCACCCCAATGGCCTCGATGGCCGCATCCTGGATGCGGAAGGACTGGTCGCGAATCTCCTGCGCGACAAAGGGCTGGGCTTGGGCTACGACCGAGAAGAGCAGGCCGAGGATGCAGGCGAGGGCTAGCCCGAAGATCGAAGCCGGAACTCGGGGCGCTGAGTTCGGTGCGGTTGCTACAGGGGTAGGTTGGGGCGCTAGGCAGGCCGGAATCATGATGGAACTCCTAGAGAGACAGCGAAAGATGAGCGAAAGGAACTGTAAGGGGCAGATGGCAGCCCCAATACAGACGCGTAAGGAGGCAGAAAACTGCCTCACAGCGCACTTGCGCAAAGCACTTGAAATCAGAAGATAAGAGGAAGAGAAAGGAAACTCCGGCGGCGAAAGTCTAGCAGGTTCATGCAGATCGACGATTTCGGGCTTTCGTTTGTTCGAAAGCCTCTTCGCCGCTGCCTCGGGCCGCTGATTCATCACGCCGGATTTCCTTTTGAGCCTCGGATGTTTCGTTGGTTTCCTTGGGTAGAGAATCCTGTTGGAAAGAGGGTCGAGGGACGTGCCGTCAGGCCTCAGGGGAGCAGGCTGCTCCACGATCGGAAATCGTCGAAGGTATGGCTTCCGGAGATGCCTGGGGTGACGTTTCCGACGACGCCTAGCTGAACCCACTCGATCCCCGGCAGATCACCGTTGACGATGCCGGTGACGGTCTCCACCAGCACCCCGTCGATGCGCAGCTTGAGAACGCCGTCGGCGGCTCCCGGAGCGCTGGCCTGCTGCCATTCGATGGTCAGCTGGTTTCCTTCGGGATCGATGTCGTGCCAGAAGGTGCCGAACCAATCAATGAGGTTTTCGTGGTGGGCCTTGACCCGCAGCTGGTAGCCGGTGGCCGCGCGCCAGCGCAGCATGGTCTCGACGTGGCGCTTGTTGTTGATGGTTCGGGTGGAGAAGATCTTCACCCGCTTGTTCTCCGGGAACACCATGTCGTTGGGGTCGAAGAAGAAGCTGGCGCGGTAGACCCGCTCATCCTCCGGGCTCTGGTCCACCACCGAGGCGCGATCCTGATCGGCATCGACGAAGACCTCCAGGCCGCCGCGGCCCATTCGTGCGGCATCGCCGTTGACTTCGAGCTCGGCACCGAAGACCAGCTCCAGATCCCAGCGGCTGGTGTCGAGGGTCTCGAGGCCATCGCCGAAGATCCAGTCGCCGCCGGGGAGCATCCAGGGCTCCTGGTTCTCGCCGTCGGAGGCGGAGAAGGCGAGATAGTCACCGGCCACCGTCAATTCCTTCGGATTGGAGGCGCGGTGACCGGGGTTGATGTCGGTGACCGCGACGGTTCCGTCGGTGCTGCCGTCGGTGCTCCACAGCTCCGCTCCGCTGGCGGTGTCCCAGCTGTTGAAGTAGAGCAGGCCATTGAAGTCCGCGCCGGAGCCGGTGACGCTCTCCACCGCCAGAGCGTCGAAGGATTTCACCGCGATGGTGCCACCGGGGGTGCCGTCGGTGGAGTAGAGGCGGGTGGCGGTGCCGTCGGAGGTGAGGAACCAGAACAGGCCCTGATACTCGCCGAGAAGCTTCGTCGGCGAGGTGCCCGGCCCGGGCCATCCGTCGATGACCTGGACGGTGCCCCCAGCAGTACCATCGCTGACCCACAGCTCGCGGCCGGAGCTGCCGTCGTCCGCCAGGAAGAAGAGCTTGTCGAGGGCGGGGGTGAAGTCCGAAGGGTCGGAGCCGCCGAAGAAGGGGTTGATGTCCGGAAGCTTGCCGGTGCCCGCGGCGGTGCCGTCGGTGACCCACAGCTCCCGAGATCCCACCAGCTCGGCGCTGAAGAAGATCTTGCCCCCGGCGGCGGTGAGGTCTCGCGGATCCGAGCTGGCGGTGCCGGGATTGAGGTCCGCCAGCAGCTGGGTCCCGGCGAAGGTGCCGTCGCTGATCCAGAGCTCCCGACCTTCGACCCCGGCATTGGCGCCGAAGAGAATCTGCCCGCTTCCATCGACGGCGGCGAAGCCCGGCTCCTGGGGATCGTTGACGGTGCCCAGGGAGGTCAGCAGGGTGGTGCCGCCGGGGGTGCCGTCGCTGACCCAGAGATCGCGGTAGGCGTTCTCCATCACCGCGATGTAGAGCAGCCCGCCGTGGGGGAAGAAATCGCTGATCTCGTCGTTGGAGGGAAGATCGGTGAAGCGAAGGGTGCCCCCTGGGGTGCCGTCCGTGCGGTAGATCTCTTCGCCATCCCCGCTGAGGGGCTCGGCGACGAACAAGAGCCCCGTGGCGTCGCTGGTCAGCTGCTCGGGGTCGAGGGCGCCGGCGGCCTGGCCCTGGCCGGCGGCCAAGAGCTTCGCTCCTTCGGTGTCTCCGCGGGCGGTCCACAGTCCAGCTTGATTCGAGTCATCCGTCGCCACGAAGAACAGATCCGCTCCGACGGCGGTGAGCTCCCGGGGTTGAGATCCGGAGTGCTCGCCGGTGGAGGTGATGGGCTGGGTTCCGCCGGGGGTGCCGTCGCTGGACCACAAGACTCGCCCGATGTCTCTTTGATACGCCTCGAAGATCAGCTGGCTACCGAAGGCGGTAAGCTGATCCGGGCTGCGCGGCGCAAAGGCACCGTCTGCAACCACCGCGGTTCCGGCGGCGGTGCCGTCGCTGGTCCACAGCCTGAAGGAATCGAAGGTGGATCCATCCCCGGCGATGAAAAACAACATGTTGCCTATCGCTACGAGATGGCCGACGCCGCCTCGGCCATCGCCCGGGAAAGGGTCGGCGATGATCTGCGTTCCGGCGGCGGTGCCGTCGGTGGCCCACAGCTCGTTGCCCGCGGGGCCGGTGTACGCGCCGAAGAGCGTCGGCCCGGCCGGCAGCGAGGTAAAGCCGCCGGGGTGGGAGGGCTCGACGCCGTTGAGATCCGCGATCTGGCGGGTGCCGAGGGCGGTACCGTCGCTGATCCAGGGCTCCCGTTTGGCCTGAAAGAAGAGCCTCGAGCCGTCGGCGTAGAAGGAGCCAGGGTAGGATGAGTCGCTGCCGGCGCTGATGTCCAGCAGCACGCCGGTGCCGGCCTCGGTGCCGTCGCTGACCCACACCTCCTTGCCCTGATTCGGGGCGTAGGCGGAGAAGAAGACCTTGGAGCCGAGGCGGAACATGTCTTCTCCGGCCGCGCCGGAGGTCGAGATCAGAAGGTCTTCGGAGTTGAGGGTGCGGGTACCGGCGGCGGTGCCGTCGGTGCTGAGAAGGCGAGCATCCCGCTCTCCGACTTCGGCGAAGAAGAGAACCTCGTCGCCTAGCAGGATCGCGCTGCCGGGACGACTGCTCTCGCTGCCGGGGCGGAGATCCGTGACGAATTGGGTTCCGGCGGTGGTGCCGTCGGTGCGCCACAGCTCCTCACCGTGGGCGAGATCGGACATCGACAGCAGCATCTGCGAGCCCAAGCCGGCGAGGATATTGGCTGAGCCTCGCTCTTGCGGCGGGACTCCAGGCATCGCGTCCAGGAGCAGGAAGGTCCCTTCCGGCGTGCCGTCGGTCACCCACGGCGCGACGAAGCGCTGCGGATCCTTGGCGCGAAAGTAGAGCAGCCCGTTATGGCTGACGGCATCCGGGGAAAAAGCTCGGCGCTCAGGGCCTTCTCCAGGCTGGATGTCGCGCACGAATTCCTGCCCACCGGGCGTGCCGTCGGTGCGCCACAGGCTATAGCCGTGGTCTGTGCTGTAGGCGAAGAAATAGAGAGAGCCGCCCATCTCCCCGAGAATCTCGGGGCCGGAGCCGATGTCTCGGGTCACGCTCTGCCGCAGGTCATCGACCTGGAAGGCATCTTGGGCGGTGGCGGAAGTCGCGAAGACCGCCAGGATCAGGGCGAAAAGGCAGGCGAAGCCCCACCGGCTGAACCACTCCTTCGCTGATCGTCGCGATGGCTTTTCTAGCTCAAGCGCGGGGGACGAAGGGACTGATGGGAAGTCGAAGCAAGGGCATCTTTTAGGGTGAGGGATAGAGAGCCGGGGGGCGGGGTCCGAAGACACGGAAACCATGACAAGACTCCTCGAGTAAATGCGAGGTCAGATTGAGGTCATGCGAGCAGGTCAGATCCTGGTATCCGCGTACAGCAGATCGTTAGCCAGAGCGCCCTTTCGGAGCCTCTGCTAAACCAGGGTGCAACGCACACCTCGTAGAAGAACGCAAAACAAATCAGGGGATCGTAGTTTCCGGCGTTGAAGAGATTATCAGACTCACAAAATCCTTGCTTCAAACGATTAAGGTATCTCTGTTCTAGCCCCGGGATGGAGCCTCGTCTCGCCTTGGTGCGGGGCGATGGGCTCTGGTAGCCTCGCCGCTCGGCGGGGTCTTCTCACTATCCTGTCGATCCTTACCCCCGCCGGTCCTGAATTCCCCTTCGAACCTCCTCGCTTTTCCCTTCGAGCCCCATGAGCGAATCCGCTGATCAACGCCGCCTGGAGCGAGAGATCGCCCGTCGTCGCACCTTCGCGATCATCTCTCACCCCGATGCCGGTAAGACCACCCTCACCGAGAAGCTGCTGCTCTTCGGCGGCGCCATTCAGCTCGCCGGCGAGGTCAAGGCCCGCGGCGAGCGCCGCCGCGCGCGCTCCGACTGGATGAAGGTGGAGAAGGAGCGCGGGATTTCCGTCACCGCCTCGGTGATGACCTACGACTACCGGGATTGCACCTTCAACCTTCTCGATACTCCGGGCCATGAGGACTTTTCCGAGGACACCTACCGCACCCTCACCGCGGTGGACTCGGCGGTGATGGTGCTGGACGCGGCCAAGGGCATCGAGACCCAGACCCGCAAGCTCTTCGAGGTTTGCCGGTTGCGGGATATGCCCATCGTCACCTTCGTCAACAAGCTCGATCGGGAGGGACAGGATCCCTTCGCCCTGCTGGACGAAGTGGAGGAGACCCTCGCCCTGGAGGTCACCCCCGCTACCTGGCCTATCGGCATGGGACGGGATTTCCTCGGCTGCTACGACCTGATCCAGGATCGTCTGCTGCTGATGGATCGCGGCCGCAGCGAGCGGGCGCCGGAGGCCAAGGTTCTAGAAGGGCTGGACGACCCGCGCCTCGACGAGCTGCTGCCGGAGTCGGCGGTGGCCCAGCTGCGAGAAGAGGCGGAGATGGCCCGAGGGCTGTGCCCGCCCTTCGATCTCGAGGCCTACCGGGCGGGCAACCTCACCCCGGTGTACTTCGGCTCCGCCCTCTACAACTTCGGCGTGCAGGATCTGCTGGACGGCCTGGTGGAGGTCGCCCCTGCGCCGCTGCCGCAGCCCACGGCGGAGCGCTCGGTGGATCCCGAAGAAGAATCGGTGAGCGGCTTCGTGTTCAAGATCCAGGCGAATATGGATCCTCGCCACCGCGACCGCATCGCCTTTTTCCGGCTGGCCTCCGGCCGTTTCCAGCGCGGGATGAAGATGCGCCACGTGCGTACCGGCAAGACCCTGGCGATTCACAATCCCCAGCTCTTCCTGGCCTCGGATCGGGAATTGGCGGAGGAGGCCTACGCCGGCGACATTCTGGGCATTCCCAACCACGGCAACCTGCGCATCGGGGACGGGCTGACCCAGGGCGAGGAGCTGCACTTCACCGGCATTCCCAGCTTCGCCCCGGAGCTGCTGCAGGCGGTGCGGACGGAAGATCCGCTGAAGGCCAAGCACCTGGGCAAGGCCCTCACCCAGCTGGCGGAGGAAGGCGCGGCGCAGGTCTTCAAGCCCTCCACCGGAACCCAATGGCTGGTGGGCGTGGCGGGGGCGCTGCAATTCGACGTCCTCGCCGACCGGGTGCGCACGGAATACGACCTCGAGGTCCGCTTCGTTCACACCTCGGTGCACGCGGTGCGCTGGGTGCAGACGGAAGATCATCGCCTGATGCGCCAATTCCGTGACGCCGAGCGGGCCTCCATCGCGGAGGACCACAACGGCGACCCGGTGTTCCTGGCCCGCAACTCCTGGCATCTGGATACCGCCCAGCAGGAATGGCCGGATCTGGTCTTCGCCAAGACCAAAGAGCAGGTGTGGTGACGAATTTATGTGTGGCATAGCCGGACTGCTGGAGCCCGGGCGCTCGGCAGAGACTTGGGATCCGATGCTCGAGGAGCTCCATACCTGCCTCGCCCATCGGGGTCCGGACAACGCCGGAGTGTGGAGCGACGCCGAGGCGGGCATCGGCCTGGTCCACCGGCGGCTGTCGATTCTCGACCTCTCGCCCCTCGGCCACCAGCCGAAGCCCAGCGCCAGCGGCCGCTGGATTCTGAGCTTCAACGGTGAGGTCTACAACTTCCGCACCCTGCGCCCCGAGCTAGAGGCGGCGGGACACCAATTCCCCGGCACCTCCGACACCGAGGTGCTGTTGGCGGCGGTGGAGGAGTGGGGAGTCGAGGAATCCCTGCGGCGGATGGAGGGGATGTACGCCATCATCCTCTGGGATCGGCAGGAGCGGGAGCTGTGGCTGGCGCGGGATCGCATGGGGGAAAAGCCCCTCTACTACGGCCGAGTGGACAGCTCCTCCCGCGCCGCCGGCGCCTGGCTCTTCTCGTCGGAATTGAAGGCCTTTCACCGGCACCCGGGCTTTCGCGCCGAGGTACAGCGGGATGCCCTCGCTCTGTTGCTGCGCTTCGCCTACATCCCGGCCCCCTACAGCATCTACCGCGGGGTGTGGAAGCTGCCGCCGGGCTCGGTGCTGCGCCTCAGCGCGGAGCAGCTGGAGACCCTACCGACGGAGCCGACGCTAGAGCCTCCGGTGAGCCCGGTGGCCTATTGGTCGGTGCGGGACGTGGCGGAGGAGGGGATCCGAAATCGCCGTGATCTCTCCGAAGCGGAAGCGCTGGCGGAGCTGGAGAGTCGCCTCTCCCATTCCGTGACTCAGTGCATGGTCTCGGACGTGCCTCTCGGGGCTTTCCTTTCCGGCGGCATCGATTCGTCAACCATCGTCGCCCTGATGCAGGAGGCCAGCCGCCGCCCGGTGCGCACCTTCTCCATCGGTTTCCATAGCGAGGCCTTCGACGAAGCTCCCTTCGCCCGCCAGATCGCAGAGCATTTGGGCACCGACCACACCGAGCTCTACGTCACGCCGCGAGAGGCCCGGGAGGTGATTCCCCAGCTGCCTCGCCTCTACGACGAGCCTTTCAGCGATCCTTCCCAGATCCCCACCCATCTGGTCTCGAGGATGGCGCGGGAGCACGTCACCGTGGCCCTCTCCGGTGACGGCGGCGACGAGCTCTTCGGCGGCTATAAGCGCTACTTCTTGATGCGTCGCCTGTGGCGCCGGGTCGGCGCCCTGCCCTATCCCGCCCGCCGCGCCGCCGCCGCCGCCCTCGCCGCGACTCCGGTGCGCCTGCTGGATCGCACCCTCGGCTGGCTCGGTCCCAGCCTCGCCCGCTGGGGCACCTCCCGCTCCGTCGGCGACAAGCTCCACAAGCTGGCGGAGATCGCCACCGCCCGGCAGCCGGAGGAGATCTACCTGCGCCTGGTCTCCGACTGGAAAGACCCCGCCGCCGTGGTGCTCGGCGCCAAAGAGCCTCTCCATGCCCTCAGCGATCCCGACCGCCGCGCTGATTTACCCAGCCTCGAAGAGCGCATGATGTACTTCGACCAGATCGCCTATCTGCCGGACGACATCCTCGCCAAAGTCGACCGCGCCGCCATGGCCGTCGCCCTCGAGACTCGCATCCCCCTGCTGCAGCCGGACGTCGTGCGCTTCGCCTGGAGCCTGCCCCTGAGCCTCAAGATCCGAGGCGGCGAAGGCAAGCACCTGCTGCGACAGCTGCTCTACCGCCGGGTGCCGAAAGAGATGATGGATCGCCCGAAGATGGGCTTCGGCGTCCCCATCGGCGATTGGCTGCGGGACGAGCTACGGGACTGGGCCGAAGACCTGCTGTCGGAGGATCGCCTACGCCGCGAAGGCTTCCTCGACCCCACCCTGATCCGCGCCCGCTGGGACGAGCACCTCGCCGGCCAGCGCAACTGGCAGTACTACCTCTGGGACGTGCTGATCTTCCAGCAGTGGTGGGAGGAGTGGGGGCGCTGAGTCTGTAGCTTAGCGTCTGGGGAGCAGGTTGGGTAGCTCAGGGCAAGTTGGTTTAGTTCCAGCTGGCTCAGGGTCAGTAGATCAGCGTAGTGGTAGAGCCGGGAGTGATGAAAATCGATCTGCAATTTGTCAACTCTTTAGGGCCAAAGCAGACCTCGTAGCTTCCAGTGGTGAGGCTAGGAATTGTCCAGCGCTGCCTGCTTCTGTTGTCCGCAGCGCTGCCTGAATCGATCTCAGGAGGATCGATTCGTTCTCGAATACCACCTGTAGAGGGGCTCAGGAGGAAGACTTGAGCAGGGGTGCTGCTACTTTGGTGCTTCAGCCAGGGTCGCTGATTCTCGGGCATCTCTAGAATCAGCCGTCCTCCCTCGCCGTTGAGAGAGATGGAGATTTCGCCGGATATTGGAGCCTCGAGAAGACGCGCGGCAAGGCCAGGAGCCATCGCTGTGAGGGTGTAACCTTCGATGCCGGCTACCGGTGAGAACTGAAAGCGTCCCTCGAGATCCGTGGTTCGTTGATATTCCATAGTCGTAGGTCGGGGGGTCCCCTCCGTGCTTCTCGGCCAAACGAAGACTCTGGCGCCAGCGACTGGCCCCAGAGGACCGACAACTTGCCCACTGAGGCCTCCCTTCAGCGGTAGCTCCAGCAGCACGGGGCCCTTCGTCTCGCCGTCGACGATCTCGACCTCCGCGGTGCTCGTCGAGCCTGTTGGGCAGCGGGCGGTGATCCGTGCGCTGCCGGTGGTGAGGTGTTCCAGCTGGAACTCGCCGTCCGGGTTGGTGCGGGCGCTCGCCGTGGCGGGTCGCAGGGCGGCGGCATCGGAGGGGGCGAACTCGCCGAGGACGTCGCGTTGGAGGTTGACGTCGCAGTCCACGATGCGCTCCCTTGGGCCGAGGACGCGGCCTACGAGCCGTCCACTGGGCAACCCGATGTCGAGGCCCGTGGTCTCCCCCGGCGGCACCCAGGGCACTTCGATGGACCGCGTGCTGAAGGTGGTCGGTGCGCCTCGAACCCTGAGGTGGGGAAGCTCTACCGTCACGGGCCAGAGGCCCGCGCGGGACAGCGCGATTCGATAGGTTCCGTCGTCGCCGGTATCGACAAAATGCCGCAGCGGGGCATTGCGCCGGCCGAACCACAGCTTCGCGTGGACGGGCTCGTCTTCGCTGGTGACGGTGCCCTCGACGAATATCCAGGGAACCTCGATCTCGACGGGCTCGCCGCCCGCTTGGAGCTCGATCTCGCCGTGAGCCCAGCGGTCGCTGTCGCTCTCCACCGAGTAGCGGTACCGGCCCGCCGGCAGATCTCTAAAGACAGCAGAACCTTCGACGTCTGTCTCAGCGCTTCGCGGAGCCTCCCTCCTGTCTTCCAGGGATCGCAAATGCAGAGTCCAGGGGCGTCCCTTCGGGCTGAGAGTCGGCGACACCGCGAATGGAGTCGTCACCGGGGGCCTCAGAACCACGGGATCCAGCAGAGTTGTCTCGAGGCCGGGGCGCAGCTCCACAGTCAGCGGGGGAGCCGGGGCGAAGCCTTCAGCTCTCACCCGCAGGCGCGCCTGACCCGGTGACAGGCCGGTGAGCTGAAAGAAGCCGTTTGGCTGGACGGCGTAACGGCTTCGCTGCAGCGTCGGGGCCCCCTCCTCACGGTCGTCGAGGACGGCGAAGGTGAGAGGCTCGATCTCGACTTCGCAGCGAAGCTGGCCGCAGTCCGTGCTCGCTTCAAGCTGAGCTCGTCCGACGAGAGAGGATCCAGGAATGAGGGAGAATTGGCCCAAGGCTTTTAGGGAGCCTGGAAGCTGCTGATTCCAGAGGAAGAGTGAAGCGAAGCCCGGGACCTTCAGACGAAGATGGTAGGTCCCGACGGGAGCGCGGCAGCGGACGACGGCGAAATCGGCGGAGCGCTCTTCCGCCGCGAGGTGAGACGGCTCGCCATCCACCGGTTGGCAAGGACCCGTAAGCTGGCTCTGCAGGATGGCTTCGCTCGCCGTCCCTCGGTCGCTCTCCTCGGGCATCGCGGCGGGCTCGAGGGTGATCATCGCTGGCTCTTCGGGGAATTCAGCGTGTCGAGGGAGCCGCAGCTTGAAATCGACCGGTGCCGCGGGCAGCAGTTGCCAGATCATGCGACCCGATTTCTGGGGATCCACGGGCTGGAGGACAGGAAACCAGGATTCCCCATGGAGCTCGAGCCGCTGCTCTACTCCCGAATCACAGGGGGGCAGCTGGATGATCGATCCGGCCTTGGCTTCGAGCGCCTGACTTCGCTCCCCGCAAAGCGCCAGGATCTTGAGGGCTTCGTACACCGAGGCCGGAAGAATCTCGAGTTGTTTCGATTCGTATCTCGGCTCGGTCCTTATTTCTGCGCTGAAGGCCGCCGCGGGCAGGCTCAAGGAGAGGCAGAGGAAAATCAAACAAAGACGCAACGAGCCACTCCGCCAGATTCTTCGCACACCGAGCCGTTAGAGGTGCACGTAGTGGAGCCTGGATCGTCAGCGGTGCCGTTGACGCAGGTAGGGGTAGACTCAAGGCTTCCGTCTGGCTGTGTTTCCCATTGAGGCTCGCATTTCTGCCCGCAAACCAAGACCACCTGCGGGGGATCGTCGTTGCAGGGAACATCCGTCTGGTCCATTTGCCCCGAAGCAGGGACGGCGAAGACGGCAACCAGGAAAAGCGTTGAGAGCACAGCAATGGATTTCATAGAGTCTCCTTTGTATTGATAATTATAATATTCTAACAAGAGGCTTTTCCAGCCGCAATGCAGGGCAGCTAAGCTAAAGTGCGCTGATGCGAAAGCCTCCTCCTTCCCAGCCCACCGCTCTACTCGCCGCCAACCGTGGATGGGCGCTGTGGAGCTCGCGGCGGGGAATCGTGGAGGGGCTGCTGGCGGCGGGCTGGCGGGTGATCGTGGCGACGGCGGCGGACGAATGGGCCCAGAAGCTCGCGGAGCTGGGAGCGGATCTAGTGGAGGTGCGCTTTGCGCGCTCGGGCCTGAGCCCGCGGGCGGACGCGGCGGCGCTGCGGGCAATGGTGAAGCTGCTGCGGCAAGAGCGGCCGGGGCTGATGCATCTCTTCCACGCCAAGCCGATGCTCCTGGGCGGGCTGGCGGCGCGCTGGGTGAGGCCGAGAAAAGTGGCAGGGAAGGAGCCAGGGAAGGAAGCAGAGAAGAGAGTCCTGGTGGGCACGGTGACCGGCCTGGGGCAGGCCTTCGAGCGCAGTGCCCTAGCCCGTCAGCTGGCCCTGGCGGGGTATCGGGTGAGCCTGCCGGCCTACGACGCGGTGGTGTTCCAGAATCCCGACGACCGCGACTTCTTCCTGCAGCGGCGCTTGCTCACCTCACAGCAGGCGAGGCTGATCGTCTCTTCGGGGGTGGACCTGGAGCGCTTTCGCCTGCCGGCAGATCCGGAGCTGGATCAGCGCCGACACCGCGAGCGCCCGCGGGTGCTGATGGTGGCGCGGTGGCTGAAGTCCAAGGGAGTGGAGGAGTTCCTGGAGGCGGCCCGGCAGCTCAAGGAGCGCTTTCCCCAGGCTCGTTTCCAGCTTGCCGGGGAGCGAGACGAACATCACCCCGAGTCGGTGCCGGAGGCGGTGCTGAGCCGCGCCTCGGCGGAGGGGGTGGTGGAGATCCTCGGCTATCGTCGGCAGCTGGAGCTGGATCTCGCCGAGACCTCGATCTTCGTTCTGCCCTCCTATTACCGCGAGGGGGTGCCCCGCACCGCCCTAGAGGCGGCGGCCTGCGGCGCGGCGCTGGTGGTGGCGGACGCGCCAGGAACCCGGGAGACGGTAGAGGAGGGGGTGACCGGTCTGCGGGTCCCGCCTCGGGATTCTGGAGCTCTCGCGCAGGCCTTGGGCCAGCTGCTGGCGGACGAGGAGCTGCGCCGGCAATTCGGTACCGCCGGCCGACGGCGCATCGAGGAGAGTTTCGATCTTCGGGACATCCTGCGCCGTCAGCTCGATCTCTACGGCGAGCTGGGAGCCCGGCCGTCGCCCTGATGCGCTCGGCGGCGCTAAAAAAAATATTTGATCGAAATCTCTTCGAGAGAGCGCTGCAGCGAATGAAGACCCACGGGAGGTCTTCATCGCCCCCCGGCCGATCTTGCCGGGCATCTCGATGCTTCAAGGAGATTTCGAATCATGCATCGATCTTCTCTTGGGCGCTGCCGCGCCACCCCAAACTTCGCGGCAGTGCTTCTCTACTCGCTGTGTGGGCTCTTGCTCACCACGGCCTCCGCGTTCGCCTACAACCCCAACCAGCCCCAGGGCTTCGGCAACGAGCGCTCGTACCACACGGTTCCGGGTATGCCGGATCACGTCGATCTATTCTCCGGCCGGCTGTCCGCGACGCTGCCGGTCGGTCCCTTTCAGCTGGTCTACACCAACAACGTTTGGCGCTACGAGAACGTCATCGAGGGGGGGCAGCCGAAGATTCAGGCGACCCCTGACCGTCTGAACTCCGCTGGCCTCGGCTGGCACCTCGGCTGGGGCGAGCTCTATGAGCCTAGCCATTGGTACAACGATTCCGATCAGGGCCTGTGGCTCTACGTCGGCGATGACGGCAGCCGGCACCACTTCTATACCGAGCTCCACCGCGGCGAAGTCGATGGGGAGCCCGACATCTACTACACCCGCGATGGCAGCTACCTTCGATTGCGCAAGATCATCTCCGGCTCCACCTGGGAAATCGAATTTCCCGATGGCTCGACCCGCCGCTTCGTCAAAGGAGGCCCGGTAGATGCTTATCGCCTGGTGAAGAGCTGGAGCGGCTTCGCGTCGGAGTCCAGCCCCGACCTCACCGTGAGCTACAACGCCGACGATACCGAGCGCACCCTCACCGATCGCTTCGGCCGCACCCATTACGTGCGTCTGGCGAAGACCGACGACATCCTCGATGGTGCCCAATTGGCCTGGATGGTCAGGGCGGTGACCGAGATCGATCTCGAGGCAGAGGGCGGTACCCGGGCGATCTACCAGCTGAGCTACCGCAATATTCAGGTGGACCTCTCCTGCAAGAACACCTCGTCGGCCTTCGGTCCGCGGATGCGCTTGCCCCACCTCACCCGAGTACAGCTGCCGGACGGCACGGCGTACTCGATGGAGCAGGGCGGTGTTCCCAGCTACGCCAACAACTGCCAGGGAGCGATGGACGACCTGCCGGGCTCGCTGACCCGCATGGAGCTTCCCACCGGCGGCGTGCTGCGCTACACCTACCAGAATTACGTCTTCCCCCCGGGCACCAACGCTTCTCCCTTCAACAGCGCTACCGGCGTCGCGACTCGCGAAATGGTGAAGGCCGACGGCACGGTGCTCGGCAGCTGGACCTACCGCACCACCAATCTCGGAGGAACTTCCACCACCGATCCTGAAGTACGCACCGAGGTCGTCGCTCTGCCGGAGGGGGACTGTCGCAAGCATTACTTCAACGCTCGCTACTACCAGACGCCTTCTGTAGGGCAGGGCTGGGAATACGGCCTGCCCTTTAGCTATCTGCAGAGCGCCGGGGGGAAATATCTCTCCGTCGAGGTCTATGACGACCACGCAGCCAACGGCTCCTGCGCCGGTACCAAGGTGCGCAGCCACTTCGTGCGTTATCGCCGTGATGCCATCCCCGGCACCGGCACGGCGCCGCTGAACCAGTGGTACGACACCAATCGCACCCTAGAGGCCTCCCGCACCGTATTCCACGACGATGGCGATAAGTGGACGGACATCGAGTTCAGCGAGTTCGACGGCCTGGGCAACTTCCGCCGCCAGGTAGCCACCGGCAACCTCTGGTCGGGATCCTCCAACAACGAGCGTCGGGAAACCACCATTGACTACAGTCGATCCACGGGGCTTTACCCGGGGACTTTCACTCCCATCAGCGGATCGACGCCCTGGACTCTGCGGGTCTTCGATTCCATCGAGGCCTCCGAAGCGGACGCCCTAGGCGAGGCTTCCCAGCGTATCGAGACTCGCTTCGACGACGCCAGCGGCGCGCTGCTGTGCAGCCGCATTCTGCGCAGCGGCACCAGCCGCGGCGACAAGGACCTGATTCTGACCTATGGCTACGACGGCATCGGTCAGCTCACCGACGAAAAGCGCTACGGCGGAGATTGGTGGACGATTCCCACCACCGGAGCCGACTGTGGTGATTTGCCGACTCAGCCGGAGTTCTGGACTCGTCACACCTACGCTCACGGCACGAGGATCTCGACCCGACCCAAGGAGCCCAATGGCGCGAACGGTCCTTTCCTGACCTATGACGTCGATGTGGATCCCAACACCGGGTGGGTGACGACTTCCCGGGATGCCTCCGGTTTCGAGATCGATTATGAGTACGACTCGATGGGGCGAGTGACCTCGATCCAGCCTCAGCAGGGCAACCACACCGATTACGCCTACGCTCCGGCCGCCTTCGGCCAAGGGCGGACGCTGACGGTGAGCACCAAGGTGCCGGGGACCCAGAACATCACTTCCTCGGAGCAGGTGGTCTTCGACGACTTCGGTCGACTTCGGCTGGAGCGGCGGCTGATGCCCGACGGCAGCTGGTCGCAGCGGGAAACCCTGCGCAACGCCCGCGGCTGGAAGCTCTCGCGCTCGGAATGGGGCGTGCTTTTCCGCAAGACCGAATACCTGAATTTCGATCCCTTTGGGCGGCCGAGCATCGTGCGACCTCCGGAAGGAGCGGTGCACGACGTCACCTGGAGTCATCAGGGCGTGCGGCGCAGCGAGCGTACCGAGCAGGTGAAGACCTCCATCAGTGGAGCCTTGCAGGCCTCGACTCGGACCTGGGAGCGGGATGCCCATGGTCGACTGCGCACCACGGAGGAACCCGCTGGCTCCTTCGGTAGTCAGATGACCCTGAGCCATCGCTACGACGTCGGCGGACGACTGACGGAGATTCTGTCCACCGCCGGGGTGCTTCAGCAGACTCGCTCCTTCACCTACGACAACCGCGGCTTCCTGCTGACGGAAACCCACCCAGAGAAGGGGGCTTCGGGCAATGGCACCATGACCTACACCGGCTATGACTCCCTCGGAAGGCCCCATGCGGCCTTCGATGGTCCCCACCGCCTGCTCTATGAATACGACTTCATGGGCCGTATCACTGCAACCCGGGATCTCAACAAAGCCAACCGCATCACCCATCGATTCGTCTATGACGGAGCGTCCGGTCGCGGCATGGGCAAGATCTGGAAGGCCGGTCGCTACAACTACTTCGATATGCCCTGGGATGCGTCTACCGACGAGAAGGCGCTGCTGGTGCAGCAGAACTACAGCTACAACGCCATCGGCGGTGAGACAAATACCCGGGACACGATGTACATCTATCCCAGCGGCAGCTTTGAGATGGTGCGAACGGAGTATCGCTACGATCAGGATCGCAACCTGGACCGGATCACCTATCCCCGCTGCCTCTCGGCGCCCTGTGCCGGCCAGCCGGCGGAGACCTCCTTCGCCCTCACCATGGTCTATACCAATGGTCGTCTCACCTCGATTCCCGGAGTGGTCACGGATATCGACTATCACCCCAGTGATTTGCTGGAGAGCATCCAGCACGCCAACGGCGTGACCGACAACTACTCGGTGGGCCTCTTCCGCAAGGGCCGCACGACGAAGTTCTTCACCACCGGAGTTCAGGGTTCGGGCAGCAACTACGACTCCGGGGACTATGCCTTCGACGGCGCCGGCAACATCGTGCGGCAGGGGCTCGAGCTCTACGCCTACGATAAGGCGGGGCGGTTGACCGAGGCTCAGGTCGTCGGGGCGGTTTTGCCGACCTCCTACTCCTACGATGCCTTCGGCAATTTGAGCGAGTCCTACACCCCCGGCTATCAGAACTACGCCGTGGATTCCGCCACCAACCGGGTCGGCGGAGCGATCTACGACGGTGTTGGCAACATCACCTCCTGGGGCGGTAACTCCTGGGAGTACAACGTCGATGATCAGGTGGTGCGCCAAAACCATCTGCGCTACATCTACGATGCCCTGGGGGAGCGGGCCGGTACGGTGCCCGTCGATACCGGCGGGGTGGTCACCCTGGAGCTGCACGTGCGGGATCTCAAGGGTCGGCTGCTGTCCAAGCTGCTGCGCAACGGCACCAGCTATACCCGAATGGAAGACTCCGTCTACGCGGGAAATCGCCTGGTGGCGCTCAATCCCAACGGGCCCTCCACTCTGCACTTCCACGGAGATCATCTGGGCACGGCGCGGCTCATCACCTCCAGCACCGGGCAGGTGGCGGATCAGCCGACGATCCTGCCCTTCGGCCAGGAGGTGTACTCCAGCCTAGTGAGCAATCGAAAGCTCTCCGGTCATGAGCGGGATTTCTCCACCGGCGCCGACTACATGCACGCTCGCCATTACCTGGCCGAGCTCGGGCGCTTCCTGGGCGTCGACCCACGGCAGGGTTCTTCGGCTTCTCCCCAGAGCCTGAATCGCTACGCCTATGTGCTCAACAGCCCCGTTCGCTACTACGATCCGACAGGCTTCTCGCCCTCTGGAGAGGAATCGGACGAGCCCTCCAACCCAGGGTTCAGTGAGGAGATCGATGTCGTCGGCGAGCTGCCAGAGATTCCGCGGCTGCCCGGTAGCTTCCCCCGCCGCTTCGGCGGCAACGGCGGCGGCGCCCATCCCTTCGGCGATGGTCCCGGCGGCTTCGACTTTCCGGAACCCGACCTCCCCGGCGGCATCGACCTTCCTGGAGATGGCGAAGGCGGAGCGGATCCGGACGCCGGTGGAGAGGTCTCTGAAGAGGAAGGGGACAAGGAGGAAAATCCCGCAGCCTCCGGTTGCGATCCCCGATTTGAATCCTGCGATCCACCGCCGAACTGCGGATTCAACGATCCGATGGTGCCCTTGGGCGTCGATTGCGACACGGTGATAGATCTCTGCGCAGGTCTAGATGGCATTGGCTGCGCAATCCCAGGAAGTCTCGACGACTGGGGAATCAAGATCCCCCGGGACATCGAGGTTCCCGGCACGGGGATCACAGTCGACCCTTGCAAGATGACCCGCAAGATCTGCTCGGTGCTTCGCTGAGGGGATCTGCATTACCGCGCGCTGAGGTAAGAACGGCGCGTTAGCGTTTGAAAACAAAGCGCCCGAGGTCGTATGGCCTCGGGCGCTTTCTTTCGTGGCTCCGGCTTGGGCAGCGACTGAAGCCGGCGCCGTGGGCCAGGCTAGCTGGTCGATCGGTCCTGATGGAAAATGAATAGTGCATAAGTAGAAGCTCTGAGGGTAGTTATGCTTTTACGATATAAATTTGAATGTGCCATGATGCCTATCTAGGCGATGAATCCCGTATTGCAGGCGCTGTAAGCCATAGATTCGACGAAGGCGCCGGTCCCTAGCCTGATGCCTTGGCATGCAACGCTCTCGGGTTTCCGGAGGCCCTCGGCCTCTCCATCGCTTTTTTTCTTCTACCCAAGGTCCACCTACGCTTCGGTAGCCTCCTCTCGTAGGGGGGTGGCTGCCTTCTATGCAGCATGGAGGTGGAACGATCATGGCGACCGACGGGCTGCGCAAGCAGCGCGACATCGAGCAGCGAATCGAAAGCGAGTGGCGGGAGGCGACGAAGCATTTCGAGAGAATGATGCGGGAAGAGCCAGAGGACCGGGAGAGGTGCATTCGCCGCGCGACCCAGCATCTGCGCACCCCCGCCGTGGCCGAGATGCTGCTGCAGGCAAGTCACAAGATGGGCTTTCGAAACGCTCTCCAGAGCTATGAGCTGGCCCGCCTGGTGCTCGTGGTGGCGGAGCGCATCAGTGGCTATGACCCGAGGGTCGGCTGCCCTCTCGTGTATACCGACTATCAGGCGCTGGGCCTGGCCCAAATGGCCAATGCCGCGCGGATCGGCTGTTGGTGGGGCCTGGCCGAAGAGAAGATGACGAAAGCTTTCGAACGCTACCCGGCCGGCACCGGAATCCCCCGAGTCGTCGCTCGCCTGCATTCCCTGCGGGCGTCGCTGCGCAAAGATCGGCGCCAATACGATGAGGCCCTCGAAGATCTGGTGATCGCCCAGGAGCTCTACGATGAAATGGGCAACAAGGTGGATGTGGCGAAGGTCTTGTTGAATCGGGGTACGGTGCTGTTCTTTCAACATCGCTTCCAACAAGCTATCGACGCGAACCTCCGGGCCTTGACCACTATCGATGAATGGCGCGAGCCAGCCCTCGCCTCGATGAGTAGCTTCAACTCCGCCGCCTGCTACCTCGAACTCGGAGATCTGGACTCCGCCCTCAAATGCTGCTCGCTGCTGCCCCCTCTCGAGGAGTTGGGGGTGCCTCGAGGCTCGATGTATCACGGCTACCGTATCTGGCAGCTGGCCAGAATACAGCTGGCTAAGCACTCATTTGACGAGGCTCGGGTGCTTCTACTGCAGGCGCTGGATATTTTTAGGAACCGGCAGATTCCATTCAATGAGGCGCTGGTGCTCTTGGATCTCGCTCGCCTGCTCTTTGAAGAGGTATCACCCCCGACAGACGAGTTCTTCACCATGGCCAAGCAGGCAGCTCAACTACTCAAACAGCAAACATTTCGGCCCGAGGCGACTGAGGTTACGCGCCTACTGGTGGAGACTACTGAGTCTCGTCAGCTATCAGGCCCACAGATTCAGCTGCTGAGCCAGCGTTTGAAGGAGTATGCTGGCTCACCCTGACGCTAGGTCGGTGTTCAGTAGGAGCGAGTGTTCGTCGCGTTGCGTAGCACGAGCAGATCAACGAAGCTGGGCCCCAGCTCGGACCCCCTAGGCATATCGCCTTGCGGCGGAGCCGTGCTGGGAGGACATTCCCATGTTCACTCGCATCTTGATTCCCACTCTTCCGCTCAAAGGTCTCTTCATCGCCTGGGGGGCTCACCTGGGTACGGACCTCATGGAACAACTGAATGGCCCGGTGATCGATCCTAACGGTCGCTCGGTCTGAGATCCGGTAGTTTTGCGGAGCCCCGCGGTAGGAATTACCCCGCCGCGGGGCTTGTTGCGTCCTTCCCCCTGCTCACAGAAGCTGAGCCTCAGTGCGGCCCAGAGATGCATGGAGCATCTCTTTGGATCCGTGCTTGGAGGTGTATCCACTATGACCCTACAGATCGCGAACTGCCTCGCCTCGTTCCTGTCGGCTTTTCCCTTGGCTATCTCGGGGTGGTCGAAAGGCCCCCTTATCGACCCGAATGGCCGCTTCGGCTGACGTCGCGGTTCCCCGCGGTGGGCCCACGCTCCGCCGCGGGATTCGTTGCCGTGATGTCCAGCTATCTCACGAAACCAGCTTCCGCCGCGGATTGATCGTGGCGAAAGGAGCCTCTCATGCAGCCCTACAGCGTCAACGATCTGCTGGATTTCCTCGTTTACATTCTTGGTGGCGATGTCGAGCCCGACCGCGGGCCGTCGATCGATCCCAATGGATGAAGGGCGTGCCGATTGGTGAACGGGTATGCCACCCCGCGGCGGTCTCACCCCGTCGCGGGGTTTATTGCATTCTTGGCGCCGCTCACCAAAGCTGGGTCCCAGCCCGGACCCCCGAGGCATGTCGCCTTGTGGCGGAGCCGTGCTGGGAGGACATTCCCATGTTCACTCGCATCTCAGTCTCCACTCTGCTGTTCGAAGGCTTGCTCTCTACCGATCTCTTCGCCTTAGGGTCGGGCTTGTTGGAATTTATCCACGGCCCGGTGGTCGATCCCAACGGTCGCTCGGTCTGAGATCCGTTAGTTCCGCGGTGCTCCCGCGGTGGGGAACACTCCGCCGTGGGGCTTGTTGCGTTATTCCCCCTTGCTCACAGAAGCTGAGCCTCAGTGCGGCCCAGAGATGCATGGAGCATCTCTTTGGATCCGTGCTGGGAGGTGTATCCACCATGACCCTACAGATCGCGAACTGCCTCGCCTCGTTCCTGTCGGCTTTTCCCTTGGCTATCTCGGGGTGGTCGAAAGGCCCCCTTATCGACCCCAATGGCCGCTTTGGCTGACGTCGCAGTTCCCCGCGGTGGGCCCATGCTCCGCCGCGGGGTTCGTTGCCGTGATGTCCAGCCATCCCACGAAACCAGCTTCCGCCGCGGATTGACCGTGGCAAAAGGAGCCTCTCATGCAGCTTTACAGTGCCATCGATCTGCTGGATTTCCTCGTTTACATTCTCGGCGGCAACGTCAAGCCCGACCGCGGACCGTTGATCGATCCCGATGGGTGAAGGGCGTGCCGATTGATGAACGGGTATGCCACCCCGCGGCGGTCTCACCCCGTCGCGGGGTTTATTGCATTCTTGCCGCTGCTCACCAAAGCTGGGCCCAGCTCGGACCCCCTAGGCATATCGCCTTGCGGCGGAGCCGTGCTGGGAGGACATTGCCATGTTCACTCGCATCTTGATTCCTACTCTTCTGCTCAAAGGTCTCTTCATCGCCTGGGGGGCTCACCTGGGTACGGACCTCATGGAACAACTGAATGGCCCGGTGATCGATCCTAACGGTCGCTCGGTCTGCTAGTCGGCAGCACAATCATTCGGCGAATCGAGGGCCTCCCGCTGGGGATCTCCAGCGGGAGGCGCCTGTCTTGGTGCCGGCGGGCTGGGGCGCCAGGCCTCTAGCACACGCCGGAAAAGTATCGACAGGACGGAAGGGGAGCGCTGAATCATGATCACTTTCGTAAAAACGTCAAATTTCAAACGCCTTGTAGGCTGGTGGAGCGCAGTACGAAAAGCCTGAAGCACTATCCAGCCCGTGGCCGCCTCGGCCCATGGCACCTGTGAGAGGAAGCAGCCCATGTCTCGACCCCCCGGCTACCCGTTCGATCATCTTGGGCAGGCCTTGTGGTTCCTGCGGGAGCTTCGAGGCTTGAGTCAGGGGGAGCTGGCCAGGGAGTGCGACGTGGGCAGAGACAAGATCACCCTTTACGAAGCCGGCCGCGTGGTGCCTCGGCTCGATACCCTGGCGCGCTTGATCGTTGGGCTCGACTGTAATCTGGACGACTTCTGCGGAGCCCTGCTGCTGATGGAGCGCGTGGCGGAGCATCGCGCCGCGGCTCTGGAGGCGTGGCGCCGAAGGCAGCCGCAGCGATGGGAGAATCTGCCCCCGGCGAACTTTCGAGGCAAGAAAGGATTGCTGCACGGGGCGTTGCTCGCGGTCCTAGTCACCGTCATGGAGAGCGGCGAAGGGACCCGTTCTTCGGCAGAGGGGCGGCGATGAGCGCCGCTCGCCCTCAGGAGGCCTGCCCCGATCCGCCCGTAGGCGAGGCGATCGCGGGCCACCACGACCTGCCGCAGCACCTCGGGCCGGCGCTGCGCCGGCTGCGGACACTTCGGGGCCTATCGCAAACCCGTCTGGCCGAGTTGTGTCAGCTGACGCCGCCGATGATCAGCAACTATGAACGCGGTGCGAATCTGCCCTCCCTCGTGTCGCTGCAGAGACTGCTCAACGCCCTCGAGGTGAGCGTTCGGGAGCTGGGGGAGACTCTGGCGGCGGTGCGAGGAGAGGTTCCGCCGCTGCTCGAATTTGGCGCCGAGAACCACCTGGATCAGGTGATGCACCGCTACGCCTTGGCCTTCCAAGATCGCCCGATGCAGCGCGGTGCGCTGCTGCGCACGCTGGTGGCGGTAGGCGAAGCGTTGCTCGATGCGATGCAAGAGGAGCCGCAAAACGTCGCGCCCTTGACCAGCGCCCCCGAGGTGCGCCCTCGAACAGGGCTTCACGAATAGCCAAGCTTCCAGCCGCTGACGAGCAGTCCGTGGGAAAGTCGAGCGGCGCTACGAGCAGCCCTCGTTCGCCGCATCTTCGTTCGAAAGCCTCGCCGATCACCGGTTCGCCTACGGTTCTCTGCCTTGATTCGGCGGGAACGTTCCTCGCTCTCGCTGGCGCCTGACCTTCACCACGGCCTGCTAACCGCCAACCCGCCGTCCCGCCGAGACGCCCCGGAGGTCGATCCTCACATGCCCCATCCCCAGCCTCATCCCCAGCCCATGTTCTTTCGCCTTCCGCTGGCCCTGCGCTGGCTCCGCCGGTCTCGGAACCTGAGCCGGGAGCAGCTGGCCGCCGCCCTGGGGTCTCGGGCCTCGGCCATCGCCGAGCTGGAAGATCATCTGTCGGCCCTGACGCTGCATCGCTTGGTGCAACATCTTCAGGCGATGAACTTTGATGTCTTCGATCTCTGCGCCGCGCTGGCGATGCTCGATGCCCAGTCGGCCGCCGCCAGCGAAGCGGGGGCGACGGTATCGCAAGATGAAGCGTTTCAGCGGCAGGCGCTCTCCGAGTCGGCTTTGAGGCGCCATAAGGAGCGATTCGAGAGTCGTTCCTACACGCTCGCGAGGCATGGCCTCACGCAGTTGGCCCACGGATTCTTCGGCGACGCGGGCTCGCCCATCGAGACCGACAAGGCGCCGCCCCAAGGCGCTGAAGACGGGGATACGGGGGACCCCCTGCAGGCCCCCCTGCAGGCGATGGCGGGCGAGGCCTTCGACCCGGACGGCGAGCCATCGATGAGGCCACGGAGCCTCGCGGCGACGGCCACACCGCTTGCGGGCCAGAGCCAAGGGACGCGCCCGAAGCCCTCAGTGCCGCCCCCCAGCGCGGGTCCACCGCTGACCGTCCTCGAATCCTTTGAGCAAGATCCCTCGCCATGTCGTTGGCTAGTGATCCTTCCCGCTCAGCTCATCGGGCTGAAATGGCGCATCGCCTGCGAGAACGTTCTGCGGAACCTGTATGAGAAACAAGACCCGGTGGTTCGCCTCTATCTTCTGTGGGAACACGTTGAGGAGCTGTCGATCCGAGACAGTGAGCCGCCCCTGGATCCAGAGCGCTGCGTCCAGGCCGAAACGAATCTCTCGGTGAATATTCTGATCTTCAAGCTCACTTCGGGCTTATTGACCGGCGAGCTGCCGGTGTCTTTGGCCCGGCTGCTGAGCCTCGGCAACCCTGGTGAGGGCTCCTGAGACTTACGTCGAGTCCACCCGATGTCCTGCCCGACGCCGAGCCCGGCGATGAGCGGCTGGTTCTGGCGAAAGCTTCAGTATCGGCGCTCCCACCCTCACCTGCGGTCACGGGTGGTGGGCCGTCGCCCCCTCCAGTCGCAGCATGACCAGGTCCCCCTCGTCGGCCTCCAGGGTGGCGATGGCGATCTCGCGGGCGCCGGGGAGCACCGCGACGCTGTGATTGAGAATCGCCTTCCCGGTGACCACCACGGTCTCGGTTTCCCCGCGGGTCAGATCGTAGCGCTGAACCATCGAGGGGCGCCGGTTGGGCATGAAGTAGACCGCGTCGTCTACCACCGACCAATTGCCCCAGCCGGAGAGGGCAATATCCAGATCCAGCCACTGGGGTTCTGCCGTCTCGCCGTTCGGGGCGTCGGCATCGCTGGGAGGCAAGCGCCACAGACCCCGGGCGTCCGGGGGAAGGTAGAAGAGGGTGCCATCCTCCAGCTCTTCGGCGCGGAAGGCGGGCGCGTCGACCCGCAGAACGGGCTCGGCGGCGGTGAGCTGTTGTTCCCAGATCCGCCACTGGCCGTCGCTCTTGCGCTGGGAGGCGAAAATCACGCTACGGCCGTCGGCGGACCAGATGGGGGCGAGGTCGACATCGATGTCGTTGGTGAGCTGCTGGAGGCGGCCGTTGTCTACCCGCACCACCCAGATGTCGTATTCCTTGTCTCCTTCGGCGGAGAGGGCTAAGTAGCGGCCATCCGGAGACCAGCGGGGGGAGGACCCTGCGGATATCCCGTCCAGGCCTTCGACCCTGCGGGGTTCGGCGTCACGGCTGTCGGCGATCCACAGGCCCCACTCTCCGTCGCGGTCGGAGAGGAAGGCCCATGCGCTGCTGGTAGGCGACGGGCGCATGGCCGACTGCTGTCGGCTCGAGGGGAAGAGCTCGGCCCCTTGGGGCTCGGTGCTCGGCTCATCCCCGTCGGGCAGTGGGTAGATGTGGGTGGAGACCCGCCGTTGGCGCTTCTCATAGATCAGGGCGCTACCGTCTTGGAAGGCCAGCACGCTGGTGATCTCGGGCGATCCGGCGGTGGGCTGGAAGGGGGTGGGCTCCGGTGCCGGGAGCTGTGGGTCTGAGGGCAGATCGTTGAGATCGAATTGCCACACCGCCGGGGTATCGCTGCGAAACGAGGCGAAGAGCACGGTGTCGTTGCCCAGCCAGGTGATGTCGGTGATGGCGGCGCCGTCCGTCGTGAGGCGGCGCACCGAGCGGTCGCGCCAGCGCATCACGTAGAGGTCCTGCAAGCGATTTTCCAGCCGTATGAAGGCGATGTGCTCGCCGTCGGGACTCCACTTCGGCGCCAGGTTGCCGTCGTAGTCCGGGCGCTTCGGCAATAAGGCGCTGTCTTCGCGGGTCGAGAGGTCGAAGAGGCGCAATAGAGAGCCTCGATCCGGTGGCGAGTAGGAGTACGCCAGGTAGCGACCGTCCGGAGACCAGTCCACCCAGGCGAAACCCTCGTTGTGGAATTCGTGCAGGATCTCTGGTTCGCCGCCCACCAGGGGCAGGATTTGGAGTTGGCTAGTGCCGGGCTCGGGGGTGTAGACGTAGGCGATACGCTCACCGTCGGGAGAGAAGGTCGGGGAGAGCTCCCACCCTGGGGTTTCGGCGAGCGGGGTGGTAGGGGCGCCGCCGATCTCTCGATGCCAGAGGTCGGTGGGTACGTCGGGACCCAGGTAGTGAACGAAGGCCAGGTGTCGGCCGTCTGGAGAGAGGGCCGGGTCCACCTCTCGCCCCTGCAGCGAGGTGATCCAGCGGCCAGCCTCGATCGGTGGCGCGGAGGCCTCTTCGGATCGGGGGTCGGGCCCCGAAGAGGATAGCCACAGGGCGATGCCGAAGGCGGCGGTGGCCATCAGCAGGGCCAGCGGCCAGCCCGGGCGGAGAGAGGGCGAGGCCGCAGAAGGCCGTAGGGGAGCGGTGGAAGCTGAGGTAGATGATGCAGAAGCCGCGGCTGGCGGTTCTGGGGACGCCGGTACGGAAGGGTTAGCCAGCTCCTCTACCTCGGCCACCAGTCGATATCCCCGCTTGCGGATGGTCTCGATGACCTTCGGGGAGCGAGGGTCGTCTCCCAGTAGTCGGCGCAATTCCGAGATCGCCTGGGTGAGGGAGTTGTCGGAGACGGCGGTATCTCCCCACACCTCGGCGGTGAGCTCCTCGCGGCTCACCACCTGCCCCGGCGAGGCCGCCAGGACCATCAGCACGCTCATCACCCGAGGCTCCACCAGGTAGGTCTCGCCGCCGCGACGAATGCGCAACAGGGAGGGCTCCACGAGGGCGCCGGCGATACGCAAGGTAGATGGGGGTGAGGGGAGCGGGGGCTCTGTCATGGGAATTGTGTGCTTTCGGAATGGTATCGGGACGCCCTCGGCGAGCTTCATGGTGCAGCCCTTCAAGGCCGTTCGGCGAGAAGGCCCGTTGTGCGGTGACCCGCTGATCCTAACTCCAGGGATCCCGTTGCGCGACTGAGTTGCCGGGAAGCATGCCCGGAAGCGTTCACAAGACCCTTCACCTTTTCTTCATCCCGTCTTCAGCTCTCCTTCAGGTTTCATCTCCTCACGCTCTCTAGCCTTCGGGGCGTGATGAACGAGCCCGCACCCCACGCCGCCGACTCCCGATCTGTAGAGCCCTCCATCGAGGAGCTCCTCGCCCGCTGGCGTAGTGGAGAAGCCCAGAGTTTGGAGGCTTTGCTGCCTCAGGTCTATGACGCGATGTGCCGCATCGCGCGCAATCTGCTGCGGTCGGAGCCTCTCTGCCGCGGCCTCGAGCCAGAAGCGCTGGTTCATGAGGTCTATCTGCAGCTCGCTCGGCGGCGCTCTCCTCGCTGGCGAGGAGAGGGTCACTTCTTTGCCGTGGTGGCTCTTCTGATGCGGCGTCACCTGGTGGACCGGTCGAGGAGAGCGGCGGCGCAGCGTCGGGGAGGAGCGCTGCGTCGAGCGGATCTTCCGGCGACGGATTGGGAGTCGATTCCCGCGCCGGCAGAGCAGAGCTCCTCGACTCCGTGCCCGAGTCATCTCGACCTTCATCAGGCCTTTCAACGCCTGCGTCGCTCCCGCCGCTGCTCTCACCGTAGAGCGGCGCGGGTGCTGCTGCTGAGAGCTCAATTCGGTCTCACCCTGAGCGAGACCGCCACCGCGCTGGGCGTCGCCCCAGCCACCGTAACCCGGGACTGGCGGGGGGGCTGCGCGTGGCTGCGCCGCGAGCTCCAGCCGGCTCCGGGTTCTTCTGTTCCCGTCTCCTTTCATCACCCCTGAACCTGGAGATCTTTCGATGCGCATTCGTCCTGTCTGCCTCACTCTCTTCGCCACCGCTGCCCTGGTGGTCAGCCTGCTGCCTGCGGCGGTATCTGCCCAGATTGGCAGCATTCCCAATCAGAAGCTCACCAGCTCGACCGCCGTGATCGACAACAACCCGGTGGCGGGGACCTACTACAACGCCTCGGCGCTGAAGACCAACGGGGCCTATTACCTCTTCGTCCACACCGGCTGGATCGAGGCCGGCTGCTCGCCCATCGGCGGCGTCTTCCCCGGAGACCAGGTGCTGGTCTACCGCTCCCTGAGCCCTACCAGCGGCTTCTCTCAGGTTGGCCACCTCACCACCTGCGACCCCAACACCCTGTGGGGGATGGGGGAGGTCATCGAATATGGCGGCCAATACCTGACCACCTACGACCACTCCACCAGCGGTGATGACACCGGCAAGTTTCGCTTCTACTTGGCGCCTTTGTCTTCGACAAATCTCACCCAGTGGCAGTCCGGGCCTTTCCTCTTCGCCGATAGCTCGCCGATCCAAAAGATCATCATCGATCCGGTGATTTACCCGGTGAGCAGCTACCGAGTCGGAGTCTTTTTTCGCTACGCCAACACCGACTTCACCAATGTGAAGCAGGGGCACATGTTCATCGACTTCGCGATGAGCGGCGGCAAGCCGGTGTGGAACGACTACACCGTGAGCGTGCGGAACGACTTCGGCGGCTACACCACGCTGCCGGCGAATCGAAAGATCAACTTTCCTCTCGGCGCCGTAGGCGGCCTCGGCGAGATCGAGATCAATCGCGTGCTCAAGAAGGGCCCCACCTGGCTGCTCTTCTACAAGGAGGCGACGCCCTCCGCCAGCGGGCCGGTGTGCTCCGGCCTGAGCGAGGGCAGCACGATGAAGTTCCGCACCGTGACCTTCGACAGCTCCGGGGTGCCCACCAGCTTTGGCAGCCCCCAGCCCCTGGCCTCCACCGTTTCCAGCTCCCCGCTCCCGCGCCGCGGCCGCTCCAGCGTCGGCTTTCCCTCGCCGATCAACGACGGCTGGCTGCTGCGCCTGTACTGGAGCCAGGACAACGCCTGCGCCGGGGGCTTCGGCAACCTGGATATCCAGCACGGCCTGCTCTCTCCCTGAGCCCCCTTCTAGCTCTTTCGAACTCACGGCTTCGCTTCCGGCCCCGGAAGGGCCTGGCTCGCTTCGGCGGGTCGGGCCTTTCCGGGCCTTTTTTTTACGAGGAAGGGCTGCCGCCGCAGGTTTCTCGGCGTTTGCGGGTTGCAGGAGATAAAGCTCTTCGAGGAGCCTGTGATGGGCGGTCGCCGATGGCTGCTCGTCTCCCCCTTGCCGATCCCATAAGAGGAGACTCTCGATGCTCGAATCCAGGCTGAGCCTTGGTCTACTACCGATCCGAATCCTCGCCGTCATGGCGGTCGCCGCCCTTTGCCTCCTGGCTGGCCTGTGGCAGGAGCCTGCCGAGGCTCAGGGGCGGGGACAGGGTGAGATGCGCAACGTCATGCGGCAGCTGGACCTCACCCCCGAGCAGCGTAGGGCGTTGATGGGAATGCGGCAGGAGCTTCGCGGGCTGCCGCCGGAGCAAATGCGGGAGCGCATGGGCGAGGCGCTGGCGGAAATTCTCACCGAAGAGCAGCTGACGAAGCTACGAGAGTTGCGGGGAGAGCCCGGGGCGGGGGCCCGGCGTCAAGGCATCGCGGCCGATGGGAGCTCTGACGCGCCGAGAGAGACTTTCCTCGCCGAGGGGCTCTCGGCGGACGAGGCGCAGCGCCTGCGGGCCGCGGCGGAGTACTCAGCTCAATTCCGCGGGGTTTCCATGGTGGTGCTTCGAGAGGGGGAGCGGATCTTCGAGGACTACCCCAACGGCGGCGGAGCGAAGCAAGCCCACGCCCTAGCTAGCGGCACCAAGAGCTTCTCCTGTGCCCTGGTGGCGGCCGCCGCGGAGGACGACCTGCTGCATCTCGACGAGAAGGTCTCGGCGACCCTAGAAGAGTGGCGGGATGGCTCGAGCAAGGAAGAAATTACTCTCCGCCAGCTGCTCACCCTCACCTCGGGGGTCGATGCCAAGGTGGGGCTAGCGCCGAGCTACGAAAACGCCGTTGCGGTGGCGGTAGTGAACGAGCCTGGCACTACCTTCCAATACGGCGCCGAGCCCTTCCAGATTTTCGGTGAAGTGCTGCGCCGCAAGCTGGTAGCGGCGGGCTGGGAGCCGAGCCCGGTGGATTACCTCCAGTGGCGAGTGCTGGATTCCGTGGGCGTCGAGCCGGCTCAGTGGCGCCACGGCAGGGACGGGCTGCCTCATCTGAACGCTGGAGCATCCTTCACCGCCCGCGATTGGGCGGCCTACGGAGAGCTGATCCGTCGCCAGGGGCGAGTGGGCCAGGGAGACGGGAAGGAAAAGCAGGTGCTAGATCCGCGTCGAGTGGCCCAATGCTTCTTCGGCACCGAGGCGAATCCCGCCTACGGGCTGACCTGGTGGCTCGGGGGGGAGGTCAGCGCCGAGGTGCTGGAGAGCGTTCCTCAGCTGAACGGAGCGACGGACCTGGCGAGCTCCAATGAAGTAGGGAGCGGGGTGGTGATGGCCGCCGGAGCGGGCAAGCAGCGCCTCTACGTGATCCAGTCTCAGGGCCTAGTGGTGGTGCGGCAGGCGACCCGGGGCTCCGGGGGTGGAGGCTTCAGCGATGGGGAGTTTCTCTCCCGTCTGCTGACTCCGCCTGAGTCCTGAGTCCTGGGCTGTCGACGGGGACCTGCGGAGGCCAAGGCCCAGTACGTTGCCCGGTACGTCGTTCGGTAGGCGATAGGGAGAGTTCCTCTTGCCTTGGGTGTTTCTCCGGTTCTGGACGTAGTAGCTAGCATCCCCTACTTTGTCGCTGCCGGAACGAAGCCCATTGGAAGGGAACCAATGGAAGGCCCCGTACTGCAGTGCGCCTTGTTGCAGGCGCCGGATTGGAAGAGGAAGTCAGCCATGCCTTCGAAGTACCTGATTCGCCACAGCTCGTCGATTGCCGGAGTCCCTCAAAGAGGATCAGCCCTGACCGGATCAGGCCTGGCCAATTCAAGACTGGCCAATTCAAGACTGGCCAGTTCATGTCTTGCCCGACTTGCTCTCATCGCTCTGCTGCTCGTCGCCTGCCTGATGGGAGGGCAACCAGCGGGTGCTCAGGCCGAGACAGAGCCTGCGCAAGCCTCAACGGCAGAGAACAATATGGAGACCCTCGCCGAGCGCTTTGGGCAGCTGGCGCTGGCCTGCGTCCATCAGGAATACCCCAACAAGATCGCCCACGTCCTGCAGGGGGACGAAGACGCCCTGCCACCGCGAGAGCTGACTCCGGCCTTCTACGGCTGCTACGACTGGCATTCCTCGGTGCACGGCCACTGGCTGCTGGCGCGGCTGGCTCATCTCGTTCCCGACAGTCCGCTGGCGGCGCCGGCTCGGGCGGCGCTGGAGCGCAGCCTGACGGCGGAGAACATCGAAGTGGAGGTGCGCTATCTCGAGGGTGCCGGCAGGGTTTCCTTCGAGCGTCCCTACGGTCTGGCCTGGCTGCTGCAGCTGGCGGCGGAGCTGCGCACCTGGCGGGACGAGGACGCCCAGCGCTGGGCGCAGAACCTGGAGCCACTGGAGGCCCTGGCGGCGCAGCGGCTAGCGGACTGGATCCCCAAACTCAGCGACCCCATTCGCGGCGGCGAGCATTCCCAAACCGCTTTCGCCTTCGGCCTGATCTACGACTGGACTTTGGCCAGCGGCGACCGCGAGCTCCGCAGCATCGTGCGCGGCGCCAGCTATCGCTTCTACGGCGACGATAAAGCGTGTCCCCTGGCCTACGAGCCTTCCGGTCACGACTTCCTCTCTCCCTGCCTGGCGGAAGCGGATTTGATGCGTCGCTTGATGCGGCCCACCAGCTTTTCCGCCTGGCTCGGTGCCTTCTTACCTCAGATTCCCCGCCACGCTCGAGGAGAGCAGCCGGACCCCACGGCCTGGCTGGCGCCGGCGGTGGTGACGAATCCCGAGGATCCGAAGCTAGCCCATCTCGACGGGCTCAACCTCAGCCGGGCCTGGATGCTCGAGGGCATCGCCTCCGGCCTGCCGGTTTACGATCCGCGACTCAACGCTCTCTTGCTCAACGCTCGGGCGCATCGTCTGGCGGGAGTCGATGCGGTCACCGGCGAGCATTACGAGGGCGGCCACTGGCTCGGCAGCTTCGCTACCTACCTGGTGACCGGGCGTGGTCGCAGCGCCGTGGTGGGCTCCGGCTCCTTCGAGATGATCGCCCGGGACGTAGACCGGGAGCTCGCCCGTCAAGAAGTGCTGCCTCGCGCCCATCAGGCGCTGAGGGACGTTCGAGCCTTCTTCGAGACCGCCGAGAATTTCGATCCCGAGGCCGAGGGCTTTGACTTCGAGAGCCCCATTCTCATCGACATTAGCGACCGTCACTTCGTGCCCAGCCAGACCGGCCGAATCATCTGGGTCCCCGCGCGGCGCCTGAAGCAGGACGATAGCGGTTACGGCATTTCGATGGTGCACGAAGTCGTCCACGTGGTGGCGGCCAGCGCTTATCGTCCGGATCGCTTCTATGACGACGGCCTCGCCGTCTATCTCCAGTGGAAGCTAGGCACCGCCTCGTCCTTCCCCGATTTCGGACGGGATCTTTACGCCCAGACCCTCGCTGTGGCCGAGGAGGTCGGGGGGCTACTTCCCCTCGACAGAGTGGAGCCCACCCGTCAGCGCCTCAATGGCTCCGATCTGCTACAGCTCGCCTATCTTCAGGAAGGTGCGGTGACCCGATTTCTGATCGAGGAGCACGGCCTCGACCGCTACCTCCGCGTGTACCGGGGTGAAGACTTCTCTGCGGTCTATGGCTGGAGCCAGGAGGAGCTCGCGCAGCGCTGGATCGAGCATCTGGAAGAGGTGAGTGAGAAAGAGGTTCCCAGTTGGCTGGAAGGAGACTCGGCGAAGCCCTCCTCGCGGTAAACTCGCCGCCATGAGCTCGTCCCCGGCCGCCCCTCCGTCCAGCCCGTCGGCGTCGGATTTCGATCCTGCGGCCTGCGCCCAGGAGCAGGGGCTCGATCCCCTTCCCTTCGCTCCGCTGGTGATCCTCGGCGCCGCCCGCAGCGGCACCAACGTGTTGCGGGATTGCCTCACCGCGCTGCCGGGCTTCAGCACCTGGCCCTGCGACGAGATCAATCCGGTGTGGCGCCACGGCAACCTGGACGTCGACCACGATGAGCTGACCGCGGAGCACGCCCGGCCGGCGGTGGTGCGCTTCCTGCGCCGCACCTTTCGGCGCCGGGGCGTGCACGACGGGGCGCGGGTGCTGGTGGAGAAGACCTGCGCCAACACCCTGCGGGTCGCCTTCGTCGATCGGGCCTTTCCCGACGCTCGCTACGTGCTCATCGAGCGCGACGGTCGCGACGCTGTGGCCTCCGCTATGAAGCGGTGGAAGGCGCCGACGGAGCTGGCCTACACCCTGCGCAAGGCGCGCTTCGTGCCGTGGACGGATCTGCCCCGCCTCGGTTGGCGGTGGTTGAAAAATCGCCTCTCCCGCCGCGGCAGCGCCGACGGTCGCCTGGCCAGCTGGGGGCCGCGCTTTATCGGCATTCAGGACGCCGTCACCTCCCGCTCTTTGGCGGAGGTTTGCGCTCTGCAGTGGCGCCGCTGCGTCGAGAACAGCCATCGTGATCTCGCGCTGATCGCCCCGGAGCGGGTGCTGCGGCTGCGCTACGAGGAGTTCGTTGCGGACCCCGCAGGACAGCTGGGAGCGGTGGCGCGCTTCGCTGCCGGCGAGGTGCCGGAGTCGGCGGTGAGTACCGCGGCGCAGCGGGTGAGGGGCGACCGAGTCGGCCATGGGCGAGGGCTGGCGGAGGAGGACCAAGGGGCGGTGAGCGAGATCCTGCGGCCGGTGCTGGAAGATCTGGGATACCTCCAGCCTGGAGAGGCAGACTCCGAAGGGGCCGGCGAGTGACGGGGGTCCCCTCCGGGGAAGCCTCGGCGCAAAGCAGCGGCGACCCTGCTGTGGATCCCGCCTTCGAGCCGGCGCTCACCCCCGTCCAGCGCTGGGGCAAGCGGGGCTTCGACCTGGCGGTAGCGACGGGAGGAGCGCTGGCCCTGAGCTGGCTCATCGCTCTCGCCTGGCTTGCGGCGACCCTCGATACTCGGCAAAACGGCTTCTTCACCCAGCGCCGAGTGGGGCGCCGAGGGCGTTTGTTCAAGGTGATCAAGATCCGCACCATGAGGCCGGATCAGCGCACCACCACCACCGTCACCACCGGCCTGGATCCCCGCATCACTCCCCTCGGCCGCCTCTTTCGGCGCACCAAGATCGATGAGCTGCCTCAGCTCTTCAACATCATCGCCGGGCAGATGAGTTTTGTCGGCCCTCGCCCCGATGTTCCGGGCTTTGCGGACCGCCTCGAGGGCTCCGACCGGCGGCTGCTAGCGCTGCGGCCGGGGATCACCGGGCCGGCGACCCTGGCCTTTCGTGACGAAGAGACCCTGCTGGCGGAACAGGCGGATCCTGAGCGCTACAATCGCGAGGTGATCTGGCCGCGGAAGGTGAAGCTCAACCTCGAGTACATCGATTCCTACCGCTGGAGCAAGGATCTCGGCTACATTCTGCAGACCGTTCTCGGCCGCTGAGACGGGAGGAGTCACTCCTCTCCGTCGCCACGAGACCCGCTAGCCCGATCTGCTGCTGCTTCCCTTTTGCTTCGCCAGTCCGCCCGCTCTCCGTTCCCTTGCCGCTCTTCCTGCTTTCCGTCCTTTTCCCTCGGAGCCTCCATGAGCCAATCCACTACTGCCTCAGCACCGCTCACCATGTCCTTCCCGGATATCGACGAGACGGATATCGCCGCGGTGGTGGAGGTGCTGCGCTCCGGGCGGCTCTCGCTAGGACCTCGCCAGGAGGCCTTCGAGGAGGCGATGGCGGAGTTCGCGGGCGTCCGCCACGCGGTGGCGGTGAGCTCCGGCACGGCGGCGCTGCATCTGATGGTGAGGGGGCTGGGGATCGGCCCCGGCGACGAGGTGCTGGTGCCTTCCTTCACCTTCGTCGCCAGCGTGACGCCGATCCTCTTCGAAGGCGCGACGCCGGTCTTCGTGGACGTGGAGGACGACACCTGCAACTTAGACCCCGTCGATTGCGCTCGTCACATCACCCCTCGCACCAAGGCGATCATGGTGGTGGACGCCTTCGGCCATCCGGCCCCCTGGACCCAGCTGGAGGCCCTCGCCGCGGAGCACGATCTGCTGCTGCTGGACGACTGCTGCGAGGCCCTCGGGGCGCGCTACGGCGACCGTCCCCTGGGTTCCCTCGGCGCCGCCGGCGCCTTCGCCTTCTACGCCAACAAGCAGATGACCACCGGGGAGGGAGGGATCCTGGTCACCGACGACGATGACCTAGCGATCGCCTGCCGCAGTCTGCGCAACCAGGGCCGCAGCGCCATGGGCCAATGGCTGGCCCATGAGCGCCTGGGCTACAACTACCGCATGAGCGAGCTTGCCGCCGCCCTCGGCTGTACCCAGCTGGCCCGTCTGCCCCAATTCCTCCAGCAGCGCCAGCGGGTAGCGGATCTCTACCACCAGCGACTCCAGGGGATCTCCGGCCTGCGTCCACCCCAGGCCCGCCCCGGGGTAACCATGAGCTGGTTTGTCTACGTCATCCAGCTGGAAGAAGGCCGAGATCGCGATGCGGTGATCCGGGCACTGGCGGAGGAGGGGGTGCCCTCCCGGGCCTATTTCTCCCCCATCCACCGCCAGCCCTTCATCCTCGAGCGCTTCGGCGATCTCTCCGCCGACCTGCCCCGCACCGAATCCCTCGCCCGTCGCACCATCGCCCTGCCCTTCCACAACCGGATGACGGAAGACCAGGTGGATCGAGTCAGCGAGGCCCTCGGCCGAGCCCTGGCGAGCTCCTGAGTCTCCCTCGCTCGTTTTCTCCAGGCTGGGTGAGACTCCGTCCGGCCCCCGCAGTCGCGACGCCCATAGCCCCCACTAGGGGCAAGGAGCATGGAGCAAGAAGTAAGGGGCAGTCGGCCGGAGGCACCGGGACAGGGCCTTTGGGCATCCATCGGGAGCGCTCAGGAGGCTCCGAAGAGTAGGGCTACGTCCTCCTGCTGGACCCCCTCCGCCTGAAGGCTCCTCTTCAGCTCTCGCAGCAGCTTGTAGACCCGGCGGTACAGAGGCTTGGACTCCGTCTCGAGGCGCTGGGCTACCTCCTTCATGGTTGCCCCTTCATCGAAGCGCATCTGGAGCAGGGTCCGATCCTCTTGGGGCAGCGCCTCGAGGGCGAGGTGGAGGGCCTGGAGAATCTGCTGACGCTGGTCTTCGGACTCTCGATGCAGCGTGAGTTCGTCGGTGTGTTCTAAGGAACGGTGATGCTGGGCCGCTTCCAGCGTGGCGGGTCGCAGCAGGCGATGACGGATCGGCAGGCGGGCCGCGAGGCTCCGCAGCGCTTCTACATCGGCGCTGGGATCAAAGTGCGCGGTGATCCAGCGAAGGGCGGTCTCCAGGTCGAAGCGGTCTCGCACCACCAGCTCCTCCAGCAGGATGCCGACCTTGCCGAAGCGCTTGGCCTCCGCGCTGGGGCGGAAGCGGCCCCAGCGGTGGTCGCGGAAGTCCAGGAAGAGGCGGGAAGTCACGATGGTGAGGTAGGTCTTCAAAGAGCTCTTGCCGCGAAAGGATCGCAGGATGTGGCAGTCGTTTTCGAGCAGCTTCACCATGCACCAGGAGCGGAACTCATCGGCTTCGTCCCAGCTCAGCGAGCGGCGGCGGATGATGAGGTCGATCCGCTGCTGGATCAGCGGAAGGTTCTCTTCCAGCAGCGTAGGGGTGGCAGCGCCTTGCTGCGAGATACGGGAAGTGGGCGATGCGGTCGGGCGGCGCGAGTTGAGAAGGGCTTGGGCGGGCATCGACATGGCGGAGCTCCTTGGTGACGGAGGCAGCGAATGGCTGCCAAGGTTGAGAATTTGTCGGCCTTAACGGGACCAACGACCTCCGTCGCCAAAGCGAACAGACAAATTTCCGGAATCTCGAAATTAGCTGTTTTGTTGCCTTACAATGAATTCCCCTCACAACCAGTTCTTTATTTCGAGGCGCCGATGCAACCGACCGAATTGACGCGTACTTTCTCCGGTGAATCCACCGTCGAGCTGCTCGAGATGATGCGCGGGGGCGATTCCGACGCCATGGATCGCCTCTTTCTTCGCTATTTACCGATCCTCAAACGCTGGGCCCACGGGCGACTGCCCTCCTACGCCCGGGATCTCGTCGAGACCGACGACCTGGTGCAGGAAGCCCTGCTGGGCACCCTCCGCCAGCTGCCGAGCTTTGAGTACCGCTTCAACGGTGCCTTTCACGCCTACATGTGCCGAGGGGTGAAGAACCGAATTCACGACGAGATCCGCCGCCGTCACCGGGAGCCCCGGGGGCAGTACCTGAGCGAAGAGAAAGCTCCGCCTCTGGTGTCCGAAGCCCTCTCTCCCCTCGAAGAAGCCATTGGTCGGGATCTCCATGGGCTCTACCAAGAAGCTCTACAGACCCTGCGGCCCATGGACCAAGAGGCGATCGTCGCCCGGCTAGAGCTCGTGCTGCCCTACGCCGACATCGCCCTCGCCCTAGACAAGCCGTCTCCGGATGCCGCCCGCATGGCGGTCACTCGGGCTATTGCGCGGCTGGTTCAGGCCATTGAGCGCCTGCAGAAGTCGAGAGTAGGTCTAGGTAGCGTCAACGGTAATGGGGACAAGGTTCCGGAGGCATGACGGATTCTCCTGATTGGCCCGTAGATGATCCGCAGGACGACGATCACGAAGATCTGTCCCCGGAGTTGCTGGCCTTTGCGGCGCGCATCGCGGACGGGGATCCGGTGGATGAGGAGAGGTGGCTGAGACTCTGTCAACAAGAGAAGAGCTCAACCGCGAAGACTCCATCTGGATCTGTCGGCGAATCGCAAGCCCAAGATGCTGAGTCTTATACCGGTGAGTCCACGGTTGAGCTACTCGAACTGATGCGCGGCGGTGATTCCGATGCGATGGATCGTCTCGTCCGTCGCTATTTGCCGCTCCTCAAACGCTGGGCCCACGGGCGATTGCCCTCCTCTGTCCGAGATTTAGTTGAGGTTGACGACCTAGTGGAGGAAGCCTTGCTGAGGACTCTGCGACAGCTACCAAATTTCGAGGGCAGATTCAGCAGTGCTTTCGACGCCTACGTGTACCGAGGGGTGAAGAATCGTATTCAGGACGAGATTCGCCGTCGCCACCGGGAGCCTTTGCGCCAACATCTAAGGGAAGAGACGGTTTCGTCGCTGATAGGGGAAGAGCTATCCCCTCTAAAAGAAGCAATCGGACAGGAGCTGCAAATGCATTATGAAGAAGCCCTGAAGACCCTTCGGCCAAGGGATCAAGAAGCGATCGTTGCCCGATTAGAGCTAAGGCTGCCCTACGAAGAGATTGCTTCCGCCTTGGGCAAGTCGTCTGCGGATGCTGCCAGGATGGTGGTGGTTCGAGCGATGGCGCGGCTGGTTCAGGCCATTCACCGCCTCCAGGGCCCAGTAGAGGGACAGGATGGAGTGGATAGTAGTGGGAGCAACGAGCCGGAGTCATGACGGATTCCCCTGATCGGCTCGTAGACGATCCGCAGGACGATGATCACGACGACCTGTCGCCGGAGCTGCTGGCCTTTGCGGCGCGCATCGCGGACGGGGATCTGGTGGATAAGGAGGGGGGGCTGGGGCCCTCTCAGGAGGAGGATAAGGCATCTACTAAAGGTCAGGCCGGCTCTTCAGAAGCTGAACTTTCCCTCGAAAGCGCGCAATCTCAGGTCGCTCGCATTGCTCTCGCCCATCGCGCCGTTCAGCGTGGAGCCTCGCCGCTGGAAGAGTTATCCAAGCCCCGCCTCGAGATTATCGGCACTTGGGGTCCTCATCAGCTTCTAGAGCCCCTCGGCGCTGGAACTTCCGCTCAGGTCTATCGCGCCCGAGAGCTGCCCCTCGATCGCGAGGTGGCCCTCAAGCTCCTGGCGGTGGGGGAGGGGCCCAAGGCAATGGAAGAGGGCCGACTCCTCGCTCAGCTCGATCATCCTCACATCGCCACCGTCTTCGGAACCAACACTCATCCCCTGGAGCTCTTCGACTCCATCGGTTCGAGCATTGATGGCGATACCGATCAAGCTCTAGATCAGATCGCTGCTGAGCCCGAAGCTCTCCCCGCTGGTCCCAGAGTCGGCCTCTGGATGGAGCTCATTCGCGGTGAGACCCTCGCCCAGCGAGTCGATCGCCAAGGCCCTTTTTCGCCCAAAGCCGCCGCGCGCATCGGCGCCGATCTGGCCTCCGCCCTCGCCACCGTCCACGAAGCCGGCCTCGTCCATTGTGACGTCAAAGCCGCCAACGTCCTGATCGAAGAAGGCACCGATCGGGTCGTTCTCGTCGACTTTGGTATTGGCCGGGCCGTCACGACCGTCGGCCGACCTGCAGGGACCCCTCTCTACCTCGCTCCTGAAGTGCTCAACGGCCAGCCTCCAGGGCCTCCGGCGGATGTGTATAGCCTAGGGGTACTGGTCTACTTTCTGCTGACGGGACGGCACCCGATTGAGGCGGAATCGCTAAGTGATCTTCGAGATCGAATGTCTCGGCAGGGCAACTATCAAGAAGAATTAGTAGCTAGGTTTCCTCTTCAGCTAAGGGAGGTCGTTAGGCGTTGCTTATTCTTTGACCCAAGCTCGAGGCCAGATGCGGAGGTCTCAGCCGAAGGTTTAAGAAGTTATGGTGATAGATCCCGTCTGTCGTTGTTCCATCGTTGTTTAATAAGTTTTTCGCTGATTCTTGCCGGGCTGGTTGTTTGGGTGCTAGATGTCACATGGAGGATAGAAAAGGCAGCTGGAGACTACTATGGCACTACTGATGTACAGGTTGATTTTACGATTGACAGAATTGAGTCGGAGTTAGAGCGATGGCCATACATTCCGAGTGCCTGGTCTACTCTCGCTGATCTGCATAGCTCCGTTGGGAATGCTGCAGAGGCGCTTGAGGCGTCAGCGACTGCGAAGCACATTAAGTGGTTTACTACCTCTTCTGAGGTTCCTATCTATATTGACTATCAATATCATTTGCAGCGAGGTGATTTTGGTAAGGCCCTAGATGCTCTCGAGAAAGGTGCAGCTGTCAATCTTGAATCTGATTGGGTTCTTAGGAATCTAGCTATGGCCTATCTTGTGGAGGGGAACCTTGAGGCTGCTCTTAGCTCTTCCTCTCGAGCGCTGGAGAATGGAAGGGATGATGTAGTAACGCAAGGAGTTCATGGACTAATCTTGTCATACTCGGATCCAAAGGGTGCGCTAGATCATCTACAGATGGCAAATGAAGAATTGCGGGCCTACGGTAAGGAAGATGAAGACTTGACTTACCTTGAGTGGCCTCGGGGGGTAGCTAACTTTCGCCTAGGAAGACTGCAGGAAGCGATTATCTCATTTAGAAAGATGAAGGAAGATCCTCAGTTTTCAAGTAAGGGATCTTTCTTGTTGGCTCAAGCTCTATATGCGTATGATCAACACGATGCTGCTGTATTCGAACTGAGCAATGAGCAGCGATCGGACCTTCGCAAGGAGCGTATTGGTGCTCGCCTCAGGAAACTGCAATTCCTCTACTTTGAGCCTGTCGCAGGTGGGAGGAATGCGTTGGTTGAAGCAGAGTTATTGGAGGCACTTAGGGAAGCGGCTCATCTACCGATTTTTGCTCGGCGCGTGCGAAGTATTGCTATGTCTTACACGCGGCTAGATAGTTATGATCGTGCTGTTGAAATAAGAGATCTGATGGTTAGTATTTGGGGGGATTGTAGCTACGAAGACGCGATTTCGGCTACTGATGAAAACATTCCCCCATTAGTGGCAACTATGATTTGCCAAATCGATGCTGAACTTGCTCTTGCGGCAGGCGATGTGGATGCTGCCCGTTATTCCCTCGAGATAGCATCGTTGTATGGTTTTGAGGGTGTACTCTTAAGTTTTACTAAAGCTGATCTTTGGAGGTCGGATGGTGATTCTTTCCTGTTGGAAGGTGAAGAGGTCAATATTGCCGAGGGTTGTGCGAGTTATATTCAGGACGAGCCCTTGTCAGTCCTGTTGGGCTTTGGCGTGTCAGGTTATAGTTGTTATTGAAGTGTAATATATTTTTAAAATTAAATTAATGACAAAATTCCTCCTGTGAGGTTAATACCGATAGCACTGTGTTGAGTGATTGAGGATTTTCTGGGGAAGTTTGGAGTGCACGTCGGTCTAATTGTGTTGAGCTGGACATGTGTCTAGCCCGCTGATCACTATAGCTTCTAACTTCGAACTTCTTCCCTCGGTGCATGTCGAGGGAAGGGAAGCAGTCTTGAAAGGAAGACGTCATGAGTAAAGCTTTTTGGTGTGCGTTAGGTGCAGCTGTTTGTGATAAAAAATTTTGTGAAAAATTGCTTGGGCTCCGGAGGGGTACCAGGCAAAAGCCTCCAACTAGTCCAAGCGTTCTCGTTAAGCTTAGGGGGGAGGTTAATGATATAATTGCACCCCATATCGATAGGCGATCACTGGTTACGTTTAACCGCTGCCTGTGGGTGAGTGTGCAAGGGGAGGAAGCTTTTGGGGAAGATGGCATTATTCCTAGGCTTAGGAGGGCTATTATTGATGCCCTCCCTTCAGGATCTACGGCTCCAGATCCAAAAGATGTTCTGGCGGAACGTGATTTCCAGGTCTTGATTGGCTATCTTTGTGTAGATCTTAAGATGCTGGATACGCTCGATACGCGAGTTGTGGCTGGGAAGCCGCTCGCGAAGTATGTTGATAGTATTATTGATGTTTCTTTAGATGATCTGGGTTTTGAAGAGCAGATAAAGGGTGTCGTTACCAATAATGTCGTGGATGACCTTGTTAAGCTTGTAGATATTAATCTTTGGAGGATTATTGATCTAACCTCCCCTACACAATCTCTGAAGGGTTGTGAGTCTTCTACTGCCTTGTCGGCAGATGATTACAAGGTTGCTACCGAACAAGATGTGCAAAGTATTGTCTTCTCTGCGATAACTGTGAATGATGCTTTAAGGTCGCTCCCCGAGCAGGTAATTGCGCTAGATAGAAGTTCTGGGCTCTCAGAAGAGGGAATCAAGGAGCTTCTTCGTTCACCAAGAGTTAGCTTGGATGAGATCGAAGCAAGGTATACGAGCTTTGAAGATCTCTAACCAGGATAGAAATAACTGGCTGGCGAGTAATAGCTAGAACTAGAAAAGTCGTGACTCCTTAGGAATTTCTCCTCCCCGTTCGTCTCCCCCTCTGAGCGCGCTCCAACGCGCCCCGCCGGCTAGCCCGAAGCAACCCGGCAGGGGGAGACCGAACACTCTCTCCGGCAAAGTAACCGGAGACCCTGGATTGAAGGAGATTTCTCATGGCACATCCCTTTTGGACCGTTCTTGGCCGCGCCTGTGCTCAGGATGCTTACCGTCGCTCGCTGCGTGAAAACGCGGCTCCAAAGGCAGCGGATATGGTGGACGCGAGCGCTTTGCACGGATTCTTGGCTGACCCTGGGATGGAGGGTCCGGAGCCTCGGGAGGGGTATCCGATGACTCGATACGAAGTGATGGAGCTCAACGCGGTGCTGCTGGCGCCGCTGGGCTCTGTCGGTGAAACCGACGCAATTTCGGTGGGGGATCAGGGAGGCCCGATGACGGTGATCTCGGCGCGAGTCGAGGAGCTGTGGGGCGGTACCCCCGAGAACCCCGCGGTGTGGCAGGTCATCGGCCTTTCGATCGTCGATCGGCCCTTCCGGGACGCGCTGCAGAGCGCGGCGGTGACTCGAGACAAGGAAGCCTTCCAGACCATCCTCAGCCAGCCCCCGGGCTTCGCGCTGAGTGAGGACGACCGAGGCTTGCTTCTCGAGCTGCTGCAGGACGAGTCGGTGCGGAACGCCATCGCTAGGGTCGAGCACGCTGGCTGGCGGATCATCGATCCTCCGGCGGCCTGCAGCACCGGCGGCAGCTGCACCAGTCTCTATGTTCACGATCGAGTGGCGGACGATCCCGGCGCGCTTTCGGTAGGAGGGGCGCTGATCGCCTCCGCCAAGAGTAGCGGTAGCTCTCGCTGCGAGGTGACGGTTCATTGAGGTCCTGGTGGCTGCCGAGGGGCGTGAGCCCCGGAGGCAGCCACCATCGACCAACTTCGTTCACCAATTGACCCATCCTTGATGCCCCCCACCTTTTACTGCGGCCGCGGTAGAGGCGGGGGGCTTCTTCATTGGGGCGCGAAGGGCTCAGTTGTGGGGCTTTGGGCGGGAGTGGTAGTCTGCGACAAGTATCGTCAGGATCAGAGTTTTTCTCGCCATCCGTCCGCTACTTCTTGCTTCATCGATAGCGCGACCTCTACGTCGAATTTTCGACCAGTGGTCGCCTTGGTAGCTGCACCCGAGATGCCTATACCGGGCGTTGCGGTGACCATTGGGTCTTCCTCTTCGCCCCCATCACCATGAGCCATTCGTCTTCCCAGTCTCCGTCTCCCTTCGATTTACCGAAGGCTAGCTCCGCCGAAGAGCAGAGTGTTGATGCTCTCGCGGAGGAGCGCAGCGAGCGCGCGAAGGGGAATCCCTGGAAGCGCCTGGTGCGGCGGGTGTCGATTCTGGCGCTTGATGGTGGTCTGGCGGCGGTGTCGCTGTGGGCGGCGTATCTGCTGCGCTTCGAGGGGGAAGTGCCGGAGCGCTGGACTCGGGATCTGCCGGTTCTCTTTACCCTGCTGATCGCCTGCCGGCTGGGGTCGAACGTCTTCTTCGGCCTCCACCGCTGGTCTTTCCTCTTCTCCAGTCTGCCGGATGGCGCGCGGGTGGCTTTGGCCGGGGGCGCTGGTTCGTTTCTGTTCATGTCGGCGTTTTACTTCCTGCGCCTCGATGGCCCGCCCCGTTCGGTGGTGGTGCTGGAGCTGCTGCTGAGCACGGCGGCGATGGCCAGCCTGCGATTTTTACCGAGACTGGCGTGGATGTATCGCGCCGATCGCGCTCGAGCACGGCGCTCGGATTCGGTGCGGATTTTGATCGTCGGCGCCGGAGCGGCGGGGGAGATGCTGCTGCGGGATCTGCTGCGCTCCGACGAGCACGCCTACCGCATTGCCGGCTTCGTGGATGACGACACCATCAAGCACGGCACCATCGTTGGGGGCCAGCCGGTGCTGGGAGCCATCGACGACCTGCCGAAGCTGGTGCCCAAGCACAACATCGGCAAGGTGCTGCTCGCTATCCCTCGCCTGCCGGCGAAGCGCATTCGAGAGATCCTCTCGCTCTGTGCCGACCTCAAGATTCGGTTCAAGATTCTCCCGGTCTCCTTCGTCTACCTCCAGGAGCAGGGGGCCTCCGCCCGGCTGCAGGATCTTTCGCCGGAAGACCTCCTGCCCCGAGACCAGGTGCTCTTCACCGGCGGCGGCCACGCCGCCATCGCCGGCCGCACGGCGCTGGTGACCGGCGCCGCGGGCTCCATCGGCGGCGAGATCTGCGAGCAGCTGCTGTCCGCCGGCCTTGTCCGGCTGGTGATGGTGGATATGAACGAGAACGGGCTCTATGTGCTGAAGCGTCGCTTCCAGCGCGCCCACCCGGAGGCGGAAGTGATTCCGGAAGTGGGGGACGTGCGGGAGCAGCGGCGAATCCAGAGCCTGTTTGAGACCTATCGTCCGGAGGATGTGTTCCACGCCGCGGCCCACAAGCACGTGCCGCTGATGGAGTCTGCTCCGGGGGAGGCGGTGAAGAACAATATCCGAGGCACGATGCACGTGGCAGAGGCGGCGGACGCTGCCGGCGCGGATCGCTTCGTCTTTATCTCCACCGACAAGGCGGTGCGGCCCACCAGCGTGATGGGCACCACGAAGCGGGTCGGGGAGATGGTGGTGCGAGACCTGGCCCGTCGTTCGTCCACCCATTTCTGCGCCGTGCGCTTCGGCAACGTGCTGGATTCCGCTGGCTCGGTGGTTCCCCTCTTCCGCGAGCAGATCGCTGACGGCGGTCCGGTGACGGTGACTCACCCGGACGTGCGCCGCTTCTTCATGACCATCTCCGAGGCGGTGGGTCTAGTGCTCCAGGCGGCCTATGGAGAGTACGGCGAGCTGTGCGTGCTGGAGATGGGGGAGCAGATCAAGATCCTCGACCTCGCCCGCCACATGATCACCATGACCGGTCAGGCGCCGGACGTCGACATTCCTATCGAGATCGTCGGGCTGCGGCCGGGGGAGAAGCTCTACGAGGAGCTGCTGACGGAAGAGGAAGATCAAACCCATCGCATCGATCGGAAGATCTTCGTCGCCGACAGCCCGCCGCCGCCCACGGATTTGAAGGATCGACTGGCTCCTCTCTTCGCCGCCGCCGATGCGGAGGATGCGGAGGGCGTGCTGCAGCATTTGCGGCAGCTGGTACCGACCTACGAGGCGCCCAAGCATTCTGCTGACGGAGAGATCTCGCCGGCTGCGGAGGAGATCCGCAGCGGTCGGCCCACTCGCTCGGTGGCCCAGGCGGTCGTCGGCTGATCGATTCTCGTCCTCCGCAGCAGGAGGGTCAGGGCCCTAGTTTCTGTTCGCTGACGGGGCTCAGCTCCCCACAGGCCACGGCGTAGGTCTGGCCATCGCTGGAGGTCCACAGCCTGCGATCGGGGGCGATGCGATCCAGGGCGAAAGTTTCGCCGGGGACGATCTTGTCTTTGGTGCGAGCGGCAGCCTGGTGGCTGAGCCCTACGATGGACTGGGAGAAGGGAGCGAAATAGGCCCCCCGGCGATGGTGGATGCGCTCCTCAGCAAAGGCGGGAACCCAGATCACCAGGGCATCGATGCCGTGGCGTCGGCAGAATTGGGCGGCGGCGTCCTCTTCGGCGGCGTAATAGGCGGTGAAGAAGTCGCCGAGGCGCCGCTGGACGGTGTTCCAATAGGTGCCGAAATAGGGGTTGGAGTGCTCGTAGGTCATCCATACGGAGCGCTGAGCGAAGAGGGGAATGCCGTCTCCCAGGGTCGGGAAGGGAGCCAGCAGGGCGTCCTGCGGCAGGCTGGCGGCGAAGGCGTAGAGCTCGCGATGCTCGCCGTAATCGTCGAGGCCGACGCCGTCGAGGCCGCTGGCGGTGGAGAGGAGGGCGAGCGTCAGCAGGCCGACCGCTGCCCGCTGAGGGCGGGGCCGCAGGCTCTGGAGGACGGCGTCGAGGAGAACGGCGAGGGCGAATACCGCCAGCAGGGCGAGGGAGTACATGACGTATCGTCGCGGCAGGAAAAGGGTCGGAAAGATCGCCCAGGAGAGCAGGTAGAGGCCGTAGCTGGCGAAGAGGAGAGCGCTCAGGGGCTTGGCCCAACGCAGCCGGCGGTAGTAGATGCCCCCGGCGGCTAGGAGGAGCCCAGCGCAGATCAAGGCCAGGGGAATTCTGGGGATGGGCCCGGGTACGGAGGTGGTGAGGCCAGCGCTGAGCAGAGCGTGGCGGGGATCCGGCAGAGCTCGCCCCAGAGTTTCCCAAGTGGCGGCGAGGGGGTTGGGGGTCGGTAGGTGATTAGCTCGACCGATTCGGTACCAGGCGGGGTTCTCTTCGGCCTCCTGGGCGGAGACCATGGAGCCGATCTCCGGAGCCCAGTGAATCTCGTGGCGCAGGAGCAGCAGAGCACCGCCGAGGAAGATTCCCAGCAGAGTCACGATGGCCGCTGCTGGAGGAAGGTAGTGGGCGAGGCGGATTCGCCGCGGGGAGAGAGCCGGCGGCCAGCGCAGCAGGCTGAGCCCGGCGGTTCCCGCCATCAGCAGGAAGGCCATCGGGTAGAGGAGGCTCGCCGCCGGCAGCAGTAGAGCGAGCTGCCGATAGCGGCCTGCCAGCAGCCGGTCGAGGGTGAGGAGCAGCAGCGGCGTGGCGAAGGCCCGGGGATGCCCTCCCGCCATCTTCTGAAGGAAGAAGGGGGAGAGGGCAAAGAGCAGGACGGCAAAGAAGGCCGCGCGCGGGCCCCCCGCCCGTCCAGCGACCCGCATCACCAGCAGAACGGAGAAAGCCCAAAGCAGGGGGCCCAGGCCGCGGCCGATATCCACCGGGCTGGGGGCGCTGAGCCCGGCGATGCCGGATGTCTCGAGTAGCTCGGCGCCTTGACCGAGGCCCCAGTGCAGGCCGCGATAGAGGGCGATCCAGCCCCAGGACTGGTAGTTCTCCGAGTACAGGGCCAGCAGGTCGTCGGGGAAGAGCTCCGGCTGCTGGAAGCGGTGCATCCAGAAGGTGTGCTGGGTGGCGTCGTTGTTCACCACCCAGGGGCTTTGGAAGGTCTCGCGGTGGGCGAGGAGGGCCGCCGCCAGAGCGATAAGAAAGACCAGGGCCTGGAACCAGCGGGCTTGGAAGAGAGGGGGCAGGGGGTATCGCTCTCGAGTCGCTGCTGACCCGCCTCCCGGATTGCCCCTAGGATCTTTTGGGCGGCCGCCGGTCTCTCGAGTGGGAGGCGGGGAGCTCATCGCGATGTCGCTTCCGCTGAATCGTCCTCCCCCGCGCTCAGGCGAGCAACCAGGGCCAGCATCAGGCCCCAGAGGGGAGCCATGCGGAAGGAGAGGATCTCCGGCGAGGTCAGACTCCACGCCAGGTAGCCGATCCAGCTGGCGAGCACCGCAGCGCAGAGTCGGCGATCGAGGCCCGCCGGCAGCCGCTGCTGGCGGCGCAGGCCCGCGGGCAGCCAGGCGACCAGCGCCCAGGCGGCCAGGAGGCCGAAGATCAGACCCAGCTTGAAGGGTAGGAAGAGGTAGAAGTTGTGGATGTAGTGCAGCTTGTTCGGGTCGAGGAGGGGAGAGAGGGGGCGGGCGACGGAGGTGTCGATGGAGAAGGTCGCCCCGAGGCCGTGGCCCGCCAGCTGGCGCCACCAGGGGGCATCGCGGATCGCCCGCAGCAGCGCCCGGCTTTCCTCGGCGCGGAAGGAGACCGAGGAGCGCATCGCCTTGGAGCCGGCGCCGAAGGGATTGACGATGGTGGCGAGGCGCTCCCGAAAGTAGAGGCCCTGCACAAGCACACCTCCGAGCTCTGGATCGGCGATGCGCTCGAGGCTGACCCGCCGCAGCAGGCGGGGCTTGTCTTCGTCTCCGGTGCCTCCGAGGCGCAGCTGCGCGCTGGCGGTGCCGGGGGGAGCGAGGGCGAAGGCCTCCACGTCGCGCCAGCCGGCGCCCGGGGGAATCTGCAGCACCAGCTCCGGCGGCGGGTAGCGCAGCGGGCGGCCCCAAACGTCATGCCAGCGGGCCGCCAGCAGCCCCGGGGCCCCCGCCGGAGCGTGGGCGGTAGCGGAGAGGCGGTAGAGGCCGGGCCCCGGCAGGGGAATGCCGTAGCCATCGTTCACCGAGTGACTGCCGCTCCAGGTAGCGAGCTTGCGCAGCTGGGCGCCGGGCACTGGGCTGCTGACCCATTCCAGGCCGGCGGGGGGCAGCCGCTGGAGGGTGGTGGTGCCGTAGCGCCCTGGGAGCAGGTTGGTGGAGGGCTGGTGGAGTCGGTGCTGGATCGCGCTCCAGGCCCCCGCCGCGACGGCGAGGCCGAGCAGTCCCGCGACCCCCAGGCCGAGCATCCGCCGCCGTCGAGCCGTCGCTGGGGCGGCCAGCAGCGTGGCGAGGATCAGGGTCGGTACGGTGACCAGCCACAGGCCGCGAACGCCGCTGCCGGCGATGGAGAGCAGGAGCAGAGCGGCGATGAGCCAGCCGCCGAGGCGGCGCAGGCGATGCGATTCGTCGGCGAAGGCGAGAACCAAGGTCAGGGCGAGCAGCGCCGAGGCGGTCACCGAGACGCCGCCGGGGAGATAGAGGCGCTGCGGCTCGCCGGTAGCCAGGACCCGGAACGCGCTGAAGATGGCGTGACCGAGAACCGGGAGACCGGTGGCGAGCACGACGACGCCGGCGCCGAGGCGCAGCTGGTGGCGGGGCAGGCCAAGACCGGCGAGGGCTGCCAAAGGGAGCAGACCCATAGATAGCAGCTGTCCTGCGACTCGGGGCAAAGAGTGGCCGCTGGCGAGACCGATGGCGCCGGCCCACAAAGCGGCAGCAGCGTAGAGGGCGAGGCTCCAGCGCAGAGAGCGGGCCGTGCGCCGGTAGAGCAAAGTCCAGAGAGCATTCCAGCGACTCCGAGCTTTGGTAATCAGGCCCCCGCCGGTGGATTCGGCTTCTGGGGCTCCCGAGGTCTCGACCGGACGCTGGGAGGGGCTCGGGATTCCTGTGAGTGGCCAGGCGCCGAGCAATAGAGCGCAGACGGCAAGCAGGATCGCGAGAGCCTGTAGAGGAAGGCTTTGATCGTAGGGCAGTCGATACGTCGCGTACGGGGCGAGAATGGGAACGCAGACGGCGAGCACCACGAGCACGAAGTGCCACCGGGAAGACGGCATCTTCGAGTGCTCGGCGGTGTCGTTAGGCGAAGGAGGGATCATGGAGGGTGGGAGGCGAGGATAGCTAGAGAGCATACCCTAGCAGTCCACCGGTGGCGTTGTTTGCAGAGTCGGAGGGCGGACATCGGCAAGGGCTTCGACCCGGGTTCGATAGTGAAGCGGAACGGGTTGACAAAGAGGACCAAAAAAGTACAGTATTAGGTATCCTAATTGAGATTTTGTCTCAACAAGGACGCGGGGTCAGTAAGAGACCTTCCTATCGCTCGTTCTTTCTGGCGCGAACCAGGGCCCCAAGGCTTCTCAAGAAAATCAAAAAACTTAAAGACGGCAATCCGGTGCGTTGACGAAAACGCAGACTGTCGTCGTCCATGAATCGGGAGGCTAGCGCTCGCAGGCTCCCAAATCATCGAGGAATGACACATGGCTCCCTACCCCGGCTTCGGCCTATCTCGGCGACTATTCGCCATCCTGGGTCTGGCCTTCGCTCTCCTAGTGTTCCCGATCTTCTCTAGCGTTCACTCCTCCGTTCTCGCCGACGAGGCGCCCGCCGCTGACGCAGCGCCCGTAGACGAGGAAGAAGCCAGCGATGGCAGCGAGGCTGACGACAGCGAAGCCGCTGATGAAGACGATCAAAACGTTGCGACCTCCTCCGTCTTTCTCGACGCGGTGAACGTCGCCTCCACCCTCAGCGAGCGCTCCCTGATGGACACCCCCGGACAGATCGATCTGGTGGGTAGCAGCGAAATTCAGGAGCTGGGTTACACCAACGTTCAGGATCTGGTGACCTTCCTGCCGGGCGTGACGGTAGAAGGTGACCTCGACCGCCTCGGCTTTGGTGGCTTCAGCATCCGCGGCATCGGCGGCAACCGAGTGCTGACCCTGGTGGACGGCGTTCCCACGGCGGAGCGCTTCGACTTCGGTCCCTTCTCGGTGCAGCGCTTCGGTGTTGACGTGGAATCCATCGACAGCCTCGAAGTGGTGCGCAGCGCCGGCTCTGCCCTCTACGGCAGCGACGCCATCGGCGGCGTGGTTTCCCTGGTCACCCAGAGCCCGCGGGATTACCTCCTGGGCAAGGACCAGGCGGCGCGCCTGCGGGCCGGCTATGACAGCCGTGCCGAAGAGTTCTCTGGCTCCGCCACCTACGCCCGGGGCGGCGACACCTGGCAGGGTTCTCTGGTCTACACCTTCCGCGATGGCGGGGAGCTGGAGAACCAGGGCACCATCGATACGCCGGATCGAAACCGCACCGTGGCGAACCCCATCGATCGCCGCAGCGACAATGCTCTGCTCAAGCTCACCAATACTGCGAACCCCAGCGGTGAGTTCGGCCTCTCCGTAGAGCTCTTCGACGGCGAAGCCAACACTGAGGTCTTCACCTCCCGCGCCCCGGCGTCGCCCTTCGCTTCGGCGGTGCTGGACAACGACGCCGTGGACACCCAGGAGCGTCAGCGCATCAGCGCCTACGTCCAGCGAATCGGGACCAGCTCTATCGCCGACTCCCTGCTGGTTCGGGGCTACTTCCAGGAGGCCGAAACGGCGCAGCTGACGGACGAGACTCGACTCGGCTTTGCCGGCGAGTCGCAGCGCGACGGCTCTCTCTCCTTCGATCAGTCCAGCTACGGCGCCAACCTCGAGGCCGCCGTCGAGCTCGGCAGCTCCAGCTCGGTGCTCACCTACGGCGCCAACTATCGCTTCGATAGCTTCGAGCAGTTCCGCGATCGCACCGAATTCCTGATCTCCAGCGGCGCTCCGGTGCCCACCTCTCTGATCTTCCCCACCAAGTACTTCCCGGATAGCGAGACGGAAGAGCTGGGCATCTTCGCCCAGACCGAGCTCAGTCTCCTCGACGGCCGCGTGCAGCTGCTGCCGGGCGTGCGCTACGACCGCTACGACCTCGATGCCGATGAGAACGACCAGATCTTCCTCAACGGCAATCCCGGTCAGGCGGCGCCCATCGACCTGTCTGAGGATTCGGTCTCCCCGCGCCTTGGCGCGGTGGTGGCGGCGAGCGATAAGTTCTCCTTCTTCGCTCAATACGCTCAGGGATTCCGGGCGCCGCCGATGAGCGCCGTGAACAATGGCTTCACCAACCAGGCGGGCGGCTACCGCACCCTGCCCAACGGTGACCTGGAGCCGGAGACCAGCGACAATTACGAGTTCGGGATCCGCACTCAGCTGGACAAGGTCAGCTTCACGCTGACTTACTTCGACAACCGCTACGACGACTTCATCGAGACCGTCTTCCTGGGCTTCAACCCCTTCGTCGGCCTGGTGGAGTTCCAGCCCCAGAACATCACCGATGTGCAGATCTCCGGCTTCGAGCTGGGCGGTCAGATTCAGTGGTCCCGGGATTGGTCCTCGCGCTTCGCCTACGCTGACATCGAGGGCGAGAATCGCGACAGCAACGAGCCGCTGGAGTCCATCGAGCCGGCGCGGCTGGTGACCGGCCTGCGCTATGCTCCCGCTACCCAGCGCTGGGGCTTCCAGCTGATCGGAACCTTCCACTCCAGCAAGAGTGCGAGCGATCTGCCTTCGGACTCGACCCAGTTCCGGCCGCCGAGCGCCGAGGTCTTCGATCTCAGCGCCTGGTATGCCCTGACCAACCGCATCACTCTCTCCGTGAACGCCTGGAATCTGACCGACGAGACCTACTGGATCTGGCCCCAGGTGCGCGGGCGCAGTGCGACCTCGACGACCATCGATCGCTACTCCGCGCCGGGCACCACTTTCGGTGGACAGGTTCGGGTCCGATTCTAGGCCCCATCTGAGGTTTTCACGATGACCCTGATTCGAGATCTTGGGCGAGGCGCCGTGCGCCTCGCCCCTCTTTCCCTACTCGCTTGCTGCATCCTCTCTGCCGCTGTTCCGGTAGCCGCGGCTCCCGCTACGGAGCTGCCCCCGGTTCCAGCCGCGGTGGCGAGCTTCGGCGGCGCCGTCTTGGGTGACCACCTCTACGTCTACGGTGGCCACATCGGCCGTACCCACCAACACTCGGTGGACAACCTCTCCCATCGCTTCTATCGCCTTCCCCTCACCGTCGAGGGGGCGCAATGGGAAGACCTGGGCGAAGTTCCCGGTCTGCAGGGGCTGCCGCTGGTGGCCGTAGGTGATGAAGTTTGCCGGGTCGGCGGTCTGACGGCCCACAACGCGAAGGGGGAGGAGGAAGACCTTCACTCCATCGCTGAGGTTGCCTGTTACCACCCTGAGCGTCAGAGCTGGCGCGCGCTGCCGGATTTGCCGGTGCCTCGCTCTTCTCACGACGTTGCAGTGGACGGGCAGCGGATCTTCGCCGTCGGCGGCTGGCAGCTACGGGGCAAGGATCAAGAGGCTGTCTGGCTCGAGACCCTGGAGATTTTGGATCTGAGCGCTGCCGAGCCCGCCTGGGTTTCGGTACCGCAGCCCTTCCAGCGGCGGGCTCTGTCGGCCGCCGCGTACCGTGGCGAGCTCTACGCCATGGGCGGTCTCGGTCAGAACGGCACCAGCCAGCGGGTGGATGTCTTCGATCCGCAGGCGAGCGAGTGGCGTGAAGGCCAGGAGCTTCCATCTCAGGCGGGCCGGCTCAAGGGCTTCGGCCTCTCCGCCTTCGGCGTAGCCGACCGGCTCTACGTCTCTGGCGCCGACGGCACGGTGCACGCTCTGGGCCGGGACGAGGGGGAGACGGAGGATCGCTGGCTGCTGGGTCTTGGCAGGCTCAGCACGCCGCGCTTCTTTCACCGTCTGCTGCCTCACGCCGATCGTCTGCTCTTTGTCGGTGGAGCCTCTTCCCAGGGGCATCTGGACTCCGTCGAGACTCTGGCCGTCGCCGCTCTCAAGCCGGGCGCGGTAGATCTGGCGGCGAAGGCTGCGGAGCAGGAAGAGAAGAAAGCGGATTCGAAGTATGCGACCGCCGAAGCGACGGCGGACGCGGGGGATGCATGGCCCGGATTCCGCGGTCACGGCAACGGCCAGGCGGATTTCGGAGCGCTACCGACGGTGTGGTCCGAGGATTCCAACATCGCCTGGCGGCGGGAGCTCCCCGGCTACGGCCAGAGCGCTCCCATCGCCTGGGGAACCCACGCCTACGTCACCTCGATCGTCGGCGAAGAGAAGGAAGCTCTGGTGATCAGCGCTCTGGATCTCGCCACCGGTGAGGTGACCTGGCGCCGTCGCTTCCCCTCCAGCCACCCGGAAACCGCCGATGATATGCGCAGTCACAGCGCACCCACCCCGGTTGCGGACGAGCGAGGGGTTTACGTCTTTTTCGAGAGCGGTGATGTCGTCGCCCTCGATCATCAGGGCGAGACCCTCTGGCGGCGGGATCTGGTAGCCGATTACGGTGACTTTGCGGGCAACCATGGCATCGGGTCTTCCCCGGTGCTCACCGCCGATTCGGTGGTCCTGCAGGTTGCCCATAGCGGCCCGTCTTATCTACTGGCGCTGGACAAGACCAGCGGAGAGATCCACTGGAAGGTCGATCGACCGACCAAGACCGCCTGGTCGACGCCGCTCGTCGTCGCCCACGGTGAGAGCGAGTACATCGTCACCAGCGGTGGTGGTCGGGTGGAGGTGCTGGATGGCGCCACCGGAACCGTCAGCTCGGAGCTGGAGGGCATCGACGGCAACAACATTCCGTCGGTGGTGGTGGACGGTGATCTGCTGATCGCCGCCAGCTCGAAGCCGGGGCAGAGCCGGGCTCTGCGCTGGGATCGGGACCAGGCCGCTCTCGAAGAGGTTTGGGTCACTGAAGACATCACCTCTGGATTCGGCTCGCCGCTGCTGCACGGGGATTGTGCGCTGCTGGCCAACAAGGCTGGCGTCGTCGCCTGCATCGACCGCACCAGCGGAGAGGTGCGCTGGCGTCAGCGAGTCGGCGAGTCCAGCTGGGCCTCGCCCATCGCCGCCGGTGACTACGTTTACTACTTCACTCGCCGTGGGCTGACCACGGTTCTGCTTCCCGGGGCCTCCGAGGCCACCGTGGTGCAGGAGAACAAGCTGCCGACGGAGGACACGGTGTACGGCGTTGCCGCGGTACCCGGCGCCTTCCTGGTGCGCACCGGTTCGGAAGTGGTGCGCATCGGCACGCCGCTGCCGGCTGCTGAGACGGTGACGGCGGAGCGCTGAGCTCTAGTCCCTGATCTCTGGCCTCTGGTTCCTGATCTTTAGCAGTCAGTTTGCCTTTCGAGCCTCTTCGTCTCCTGGCGCCGAGGTTCGATAGTTTCAGAGGCGGGGGAGGGGGTACCGACGATCTCCAGGGGCCTCCTCTCCCGCCGATTTCTAGATCGAAGCTCTCCTAGTCTGTTGCTACTCCCAATCTCCTCGCGGCCTCCACGGAGGGGCCGCGTTTTTTTATGCTCCCGGGAGCGAACAGGCTCTAATGCCCGGTTTCTGAAGCAGTGAGACTTGGCCTTCAGGCGTAGTGATGTTCGGCTTTGCGGCTTAGTGGCGGCGGCGTCACAGCGGTGGTAATCTCGCGGGCCGGAGCTTGGATAGACCCGCAACGAGATCGAGAAAGCCCAAACGAGAGCATGCATACCGAAGACCCCGTGGAGCGAAAAGAAGAGCCCCAGCGCCCTCGTACGATCTGTGTGACCGGCGGTGCCGGGTTTATCGGATCTCACCTGGTGGACGCCTGGCTGAAAGACGGTCACCGTGTTCTGGTGATCGACGACCTGTCCACTGGCCAGACGGGAAATCTACCCCCGGGGGTCGAGCTCCATATCCTCGATATCGGCTCCCAGCAGGCGGCACGTCTGGTGGAGACCACCGGTGTCGACGTGCTGGTGCACCAGGCGGCGCAGATGAATATCCGCCGCTCGGTGGATGACGTGCTCTTCGATGCCGAGGTCAACGTCCTCGGCAGCCTCAACCTCTTCGAGGCCGCCCGCCGAGGCGGCGTGGAGCAGATTCTCTTCGCCTCCACCGGTGGCGCCATCTACGGCGAGCAGGATCACTTCCCGGCCAGCGAGGAGCATCCCACCAGCCCCCTCTCGCCCTACGGTGCGGCGAAGCTCGCCTGCGAGAGCTACCTCTACGTCTATCACCAGGTTTTCGACCTCAACGTCACCTGCCTGCGCTACGCCAACGTCTACGGGCCGAGGCAGAACCCCAAGGGCGAGGCGGGAGTGGTGGCGATCTTCCTCGAGCGCCTGCTGGCGGATCTTCCCTGCGTGATTCACGGCGACGGCGAGCAGACCCGCGACTACATCTACATCGAAGATGTGGTGGCGGCGAATCGCGCCTGCCTCGGCAAGCAGGGATTCCAGATCTACAACGTCGGCACCGGCATCGAAGCCTCGGTGAACACTATCTATCGCGAGCTAGCGAAGGCCGTCGGCTGCGACGACGAGCCGACCTATGGTCCCGCCAAGGCAGGAGAGCAGCGGCGGTCCTCCATCGATCCCGCCAAGGCGCATGGGGATCTCGCTCTGCCGACGCCGATCTCTCTGGAAGCCGGTCTCGGCAAGACGGTGGAGTGGTATCGGCGCCACGGCGCGGGAGTCTGAGGCCGCGCAGCCCCGCGAGGCTGCACGCCACAGAAACGGCTTCCCTAGAAACGGAACTGCTGTCGAGAGCGTATGTCTTGAGAGCGCCTATCTCATGGGAGCAGCCCCTTGTTCAGGGGCGTGCCCGCGATGAGTCTTTTAGGCCGTCCAGCCGGTTCTCGCTGCCTTGTCCCGCTGAAACCCCTCACAGGAGCCCCGCTATGAGCCTCTCCTCTTCGGATTCGCCTCGATCCCTGCCTTCGTCCCGTCGAGCCTCCTGGCTGCGGCGCCTGATGCCTCTGGCCCTGGGGGTGCTGCTGATGGTCTCGTCCACCGGCTGCGTTTCTCTGTCGCTGCTGCTGAAGCTCGACCCGCAAGGGGAGGGCGGCACCATCGAGCAGGAGGTGAGGGTGCAGCGGGCCTTCGTCGCCAACATCCAGCTGATGCTGGCAGGCCTCGGAGCGACGGTGCCGGGAGAGGGCGGTTCGCAGGATCTCTTCTCGGAGGAGACCCTCGCCTCCCTCGGCTCTCGCCTCGGACCGGGCGTGACCCTGGTGGAGCACGAGAAGATCGAGGAGGAGAGCGCCGTCGGCGCCCGCGCCATCTATCGCTTCGAGAGCCTCGCCGACCTGCGGGCAGACAACCTCTCGCCCACCAGCAGCGGTGACGAATCTGGGGAAGACACCGTGCTCTTCACCCGCGAGAAGGGAAAGAAGGGCCAGGAGGTGGTGACCATCCGCTTCCCGGAGGCGGACCTCTCCTCGGTGCAGGAGGGTAGCCCGATGACTCCGGAGGAGATCGACGCTCTGCGGCCGCTGCTCCAGGGCCTGTCGATGGACCTCTCCCTGGAAGTGCCCGGCAAGGTGGTGGAGGCCAACACCCCCCACGTCGAGGGACGCACCATCACCCTCTTCGCCCTGGACCTCGACGCCCTGCTGGAAGACGGCGCCGCCGCTCGCCGCCTGATGTCCAACGCCCCGACCTCCGTCTCCGCTCTGCGGGAAGCCCTCGCCGGGGCGCCGGGGGTGAAGCTGGCGGAGGACGCCGAGGTGAAGGTGGTCTTCGAGGGCGACTGAGGCGCTCCTCTGAGGTGCTCCTCGGCGGCGTAGAGACTATCCGTTTCGTCGCAAAGACAGAGAGCGAAGACAGGCTCAGCGATAGCCCCTCACAGGGCTCACGACGAATAGCCCACCGCGATGGTGCCTCATGGGGTTTGCCCCAGGGCGCATTACGGTGGGCCGTGCTTTGCTCTCTGCAGTATTTCCCGCGGAGAGAGTGAAGCGCCCTCAGCAGCTCTCAGGCGGACGCTGGTAGGGTAAAGGGTCGACGCCCTCTATTCCTCCAGACGTCTGCGTACTAGGAGAGCTCGATGCGCCCTTCCCTCTTCCTACGCCGCCTCTTCGGTCACTGTCGTCGTGCCGATCTTGCCAGCGCTGCCCTCTCCCGCAACAGACGGGGAGGGCTCTCTAGGCGCCTGCCGCTCGCCTTACCTCTGCTACTCACACTGCCTCTGCTACTCGCCCTGCTCCTTCCGCTAGTGGTGCTGCCGGCTCAGGCCGAAGCACGGGCGCAGAGCCGGGACTCCGACCGCCGCGCCGGCACCGCTCTCGAGCCCCTGGTGGATTCGGTGGACGTGCACATCGTCAACGTCGATGTGGTGGTCACCAACCGCCGTGGGGAGGTGGTGCGCGGGCTCACTCGGGAAGACTTCGAGCTCTACGAGGACGGAGACCGGGTGGAGATCACCAACTTCGCCGTCGTCGACGGAGGAGCTGCATCCTCCCAGGAGACCTCCGCTTCGGGAGAGCCCAAGGTAGAGGTGGCTGTCGAGGCGGAGCCTCCGCCTCCCCTGCACCTGGTGGTCTACGTCGACAACCGCAACCTGATGCCCCGCAACCGCAATCGCCTGCTGCCGGCGGTGGAGTCCTTCCTCGAGCGGCAGCTGCGGCCCCAGGATCCAGTAATGCTGGTGGTTTCCGACGGCTCCCTGGAGGTCACCCAGCCTTTTACCGAAGATCGCTCCGCGCTCATCGCCGCCATGGAGCCGCTGCAGCGGCGCACCTCGCGCTCGATGCTGGAGGCCTCCGAGAGCGAGCGGGTGGCCAGCGAGATCGCCCGCGCCGACGACAACACCGGCAGCGACGCGACGATCCAGGCGGAGATGTTCCGCAACGCCCGGGACGAGGACATCCTCATTGGCCTCGATGCCCTGGCCCGCTTCACCACCGGCCTCGCCGGCCTGCCGGGGCGCAAGGCGGTGCTCTACCTGAGCGACGGCTTCGGGATGAACAACAACTCCCTCGTCGCCCTACAGCGCATCACCGCTGCCGCCAACGCCTCCGGCGTGACCTTCTACTCCCTCGACGGCCAGGGCCCCTCCGGGCCCCCGGATCCGGAAACACCGAACCTCGAATTCAGCCCCGACTCTCCCCTCAGCGGCAACCTCACCGGTGAGCGCCGTCGAGTGCTCCAGCAGCTGGCGGACGACACCGGCGGCTTCGCCGTCACCAACACCCTCAACTTCGACGGCGGCCTCGAGCAAGTCGGCTCCTGGCTCACCACCTCCTACTCCCTCGCCTTCTCCCCGGATCGCGAAGCCGACGGCGAGTTCCATCAGCTGGAGGTCAAAGTCAAAGGCCGCGGCCTGCGCGCCCAGCACCGCGCCGGCTACATGGACAAAGCCCGCAACACCCGGCTAGCCGACCGCACCCTCGCCGCCCTGCAATTCGATCGCGAGCTCGACAATCCCCTAGGCCTCACCCTCCAGCGTCCCCCCGGCAGCGGCGAGCTGATCATCATCCTGCCCCTCGACAAGCTCACCCTCATTCCCCAAGCCGACGCCCACCGCGGCCAGGTCCAGCTCCTGGTCACCGCCCGCGACGCCGAGGGCAACATCCTGCCCGCCCGCGACATCCTGCTGCCCATCGCCGTACCCAACCAGCGCATGGCCACCAACCCGCCGCCGGTGGTGGGCTACAAAGTGCAGCTCAGCGGAGAAGAAGCCCAGCTCGCCGTGGGGGCGGAGGATTTGGTCTCGAAGCTCGGTGGCCTCGCCCGGGCCACGGGCTGACAGCCCTGAACAAGGTCCTGAGCTGAAGTTCCTGAGCTGAAGGCCCCGCTCTAAAGGCCCAGCGCTGAAGATGCTGGCTAGTGCGGTATGTTCTGGTGCTGAGATTCAGTGGAGCCAGTTTTAGTGAGGGTCACGATTCTCTCCCCCTGCACCAATCGCCCGTCCACCATGAAGTCGCTGTGATCATTGCCGTTGAGGGTGATGATGATCTGGTACTGGCCAGGCTCTAGCTCTCCGAGGTGGAACCACTCGCTGTACAGGCGGCCGACTTTGATGCCGTTGACGAAGATGTGGCCGTGACCTTCGTTGGCGACGGAGGCCTGCCCGGTCTTTTCGGGGGTGAAGGTCCAGTTGTCGATACGCACGTGGAGGTCGTAGCTGCCGGGGGTTTCTTCGACGACCTCGATGAGTCGGAACTCGGGGACCGCCTCTTGATCGCTCAGGTTGAAGACGTGGACCCCGTGGCGCTGGGTGAGGGCGTCCTCGTAGGCCTGGTCGAATTGGCGGTGGGCGGTCCAGGAATAGGCGAAGAGGAAGACGGTGACCACCGCGGCGAAGCTGGCGACGGAGAAGATGATTCGCCAGGGGAGAGTCTTGGCGAGGGCGATGGGCGGCTTGTAGATGGTGCCGTCGGTGCCGCTGAGGAGGAAGACGATCAGAGCGGCATGGATCGGCGTGTGGCCGATCACCTCCACCTTGCCGAAGATCAGCGTGGTGCCGAAGAAGACCATGGTGATGAAGGCCGCGAGGGGGCGCTCCAGCAGGCCCAGGAGCAGCAGGAAGCCGAGGCTGATCTCGATGAAGGCGGCGCCCTGGAGGAAGAATTCCGGCGGGAAGCCGAGGGCCAGCTGCGGGTTCTGCTCCAGCAGATAGAGAGCCCAGCTGGGGTAGAAGAGCTTCTCGTAGGCCAGCCAGATGAGGGAGAAGCCGATGGTGGCGTAGAGGGCCGGCAGGCCGAGGCCGCGGATCTTCACATCCTCGAATTGGCGCACCAGCAGAAAGAGGCCGATGCCGAGGAAGTGCAGATAGTCCAGCATGTGGAAGAGGCCGAACTCGAAGACTGAGCCGAGGTAGATCAGCAGCAGGCCGGCGCCGCCGACGGGGAAGGTGCGGGAGAAGAAGAGCAGCAGGGCGACGATGAATTGCAGCCACACCAGGAGCGGTAGGCTCGACTTCAGCTCTGGAGCCAGCACGGCGTCGGAGGACCAGTTGATGAGCAGCACCGCCGCCATCGCCAGGCGCATCACCGTGACGCTATTGCGGCGGCGGGAGACTAGCCATTCATTGAGCTGCTTGACCCTCTCGAGACCCTCCAGCTGCTGCTCCACCAGCACCAGGCCGGCGATCACCAACATGCTGAGCACCACCAAACCAAAGTAGAGAGGGGTGGCGACCTCGTGGACCTCCAGCGGTGGCGTGAGGTAGCTGAAGTCGGTGAACCACTTCACATGGGCCAGCGCCGGCAGAGCTGCCCAGGCGGCGAGAAGGAAAACGCCGCTAGTGGCTAATCTGCGCTGAAGTGAAGTGGCTGTCTGCATCGTCGATCTCCTGAGGCTCCCTCGTCGGTGCCGCGGGCCGCGGCGCTGGTCGCCGCTGAATCACCGTGGTTTTCCAAAATCCGAGGAGCGCTAGGCCTGATTTTAGCCGCTCGGGGGCGAGGATGCAGCGATCGCTCAGGTTGGTCTGCTGAAGCTCATCTTGGAGCGCAACGCGGATCACCCTGAGGCCAAGATTTCCTAAGACTAGGCGTCGCTCCCGAGCGCCCACCCGTGCCGTGCACAATCCGGCAGGCTGACGCCGTGGCGCCAGCCGCCGAGGATGGTCAGACCGGGGAGCTTCTCCTCGAGCTGGCCGTAGGCCTCGCCGTGGGCGAACCAGTCGGCAGTGGGCTGGGGGATGCCGGGGAGCCAGCGGCGCAGCAGGGCGAAGTCGTGGGGAGCGCCGGTGGAGAGGCCGAGGAGGGCTTCCAGCTCGTCGCGGACGAGCTTCAGCAGCTCGTCGTCCGGGCGCTGGACGAGGCCCGGGCGGCGCCGTCCGCCGATCATCACGGTGAGGAGGGTGCGGCCTTCGGGGGCGCGGCCAGCGAAGAGGGCGGAGGAGACGAGGCAGCCGAGGATGTTGCGCTGCTCTTGGTGGGGAGCGAGGAAGCCGAAGCCGTTGAGGGGAACTTCGATGGCAGAGGTGGGGACGCCGAGGCTGAGGACGGCGACGGGGGCATTGGGCAGTAGCTCCGGCAGTGGAGAGAGGCCTGCCTGCTGGTTCACGCTTTGAAGAAGATTGCGGCTGGACTCCTGGGGCAGAGCGAGGATGACTTGGTGGGCGGGGAGGGGATCGCCTTCGTCGAGCTGAACCTCGAAGCGGGGGGCGTCGCCTGCGCCCGAAGGGAGCTTGTGGAGGCCGCGGACGGGCCGCTCCCGCAGCAGGGTGCCGCCGGCGCGCTGGAAGGCGTCGCCGAGGGCTTCGGCCCAGGGGCCGAAGCCGCTGGGGAAGCCGAGGATGCGTCGCTTGGGTAGGGGGTTACCGCTACGCTTGGCGGCTCTGCGGCGGGCGAGCATGCCCCGGATCAGGCTGCCGGCTTCTTTTTCTAGCTGATGGATCTTGGGAAAGGCGGCGCCGATGGCGAGCTCTTCGGGATCGCCGGCGTAGATGCCGGTGACCATGGCGTCGCCGATGCGGTGGCGCACCTGGGGTCCGAGGCGGCGGTCGAAGAAGGAGGCGACGCTCTCTTGGGGATCCGGGCCAGAATCGGGGCCGGAATGGGCGTCAGGACCCCGTCTCCAGGGCTCCCCGGCGAGGCGGAGCTTGGCGCCGGTGGAGAGCAGGGGACTAGTGATCAGCGCCGGGGGACTGGCCGGCAGGGCCTGGAGCCGGCCCTGGAACACCACCCAGCGGCGGCGGGCCGCGGCGGCGGCGAGGATCGGCTCTTCCAGCGGCCGGAAGGCGTTGGCCGGCGCAAAGGGGGCGGCGATTTCTCGCAGGCGATCGAAGATGGGATCGGCGATCACCGTGTTGGGGCCGGTCTCGATGCGATAGCCCTCGAGCTCCACCGTCTCCATGCAGCCGCCGAGGCGGCTGGAGGCCTCTACCAGGGTGGTCTGCCAGCCCTCTGAGAGCAGCCTCCACGCGGCCGCCAGACCGGTGAGACCGGCACCGATGACGACCGCAGAGCGATCTCTAGTAGCGGTGCTGTCTCTCTGGGCGGAACTTTCGAGACCTGGATCGCCGCTCATGGACGGACTTTCGGTGAGCTAGCGCTTGGCTTGGGCGCCGGTTTCAGTCGTCGCCGGGGAAGGGCTGGCCGAGCTCAGCGACGGCGCGGACGAAGGCGGAGGCGTTCTCCACCGGGGTCATCGGCAGTACGCCATGGCCGAGGTTGACGATGTGGGCGCCGCCCTGGCCTTCCTGGAGCAGGGTCTTGACTCGGGAGCGCACTTCCTCCGGCGTGCTCAGCAGCGCGCCGGGATCGAGATTGCCCTGCAGGGGCTTGTCGCCCACCACCTTCCGCACGGCGGAGAGGGGCTGGCGCCAGTCCACCGAGAGGGCGTTCACCGGCAGCTGCTTCAGGGTATTCAGAAGATGGGCGCCGTGGCGGATGTAGAAGAGGGTGGGGACCTTGTCGCCGAGGGCGTCGAGGATGCGCTCCACCGAGGGACGGGCGACCTGCTGCCAGCGCTCTTCGTCCAGCAGGGCTCCCCAGGAGTCGAAGAGCTGGAGCGCCTGGGCTCCGGCGTCGATCTGCCCCAGCAGATATTCGATGGTGACGTCCGCCAGGCGATCCAGCAGCTCCCGCAGACCCGCCGGGTCGCGATAGCTCCAGCCCAGCAGGTTGTCGTGATACTTCGAGGTGCCGCCCTCCACCAGATAGGCGGCCACCGTCCACGGGGTGCCGGCGAAGCCCACCAGGGTGGTGTCGTGCAGGCCTTCGGTCTTCAGCCCTCGGGCGACTTCCCGCAGGGCGTCGAAGACGTAGCCGAGGGTGGCTTCCACGTCCGGCTGCTGGAGATTCTCGAGGTCCTGGCGTCGCCGCACCGGCCGGGCGATCCTCGGCCCGACGCCCTTGGCAAAGGTGAGCCCGGCTCCCATGGCGTCGAGGATCAGCAGAATGTCGGCGAAGAGAATCGCCGCGTCGACCCGGTAGCGGCGCACCGGCTGGAGGGTGACCTCGGCGGCGAGCTCCGGCGTGGAGCACACCTCGAGAAAGGTGCGGGTAGCGAGGATCTCTCGGTATTCCGGGAGGTGACGACCCGCCTGGCGCATCATCCAAACCGGGGGTCGATCCACCGACTGACGTCGGCAGGCGCGAAGAAAACGAAGGTTGGGGGCTGGTGCGTTCATTAGGGCCGGGAGTTTAGCAGAGGGAGAAGGCTCGATCCTGTCGCGTCGAGCGGTGGAAACGTTCCGCTAGAAGTCGGGGCTGAGGTACCATCTGAACCATGTATCGTCTGGTTGCCTACGCCCCCGATGGGGTGCGCCGCTTTCCCGTAGTGCGGGATGAGCTGGTCATCGGCAGCGAGCCCGGCTGCGACGTGGTGTTGCCCTACACCGGCGTGGCGCAGCAGCACGCTCGATTGGTGCGGCGCGGCGAAGAGCTGCGCATCGAGGATCTCGGTAGCCGCCGCGGCCTGATGGTCAGCGGCAAGCGGGTGCGAGAAGCGAGCCTCGAGGTGCTGGACGAGATCCGAGTCGGTGGCGTGACCCTGCTGGTGGAGGACGTGCTGCCCCAGGCGCCGGCGGCGCCCCCGGAACCGGCGCCGACGCCGGTGGCCTCGATGGGGCCGAGGCGCATGCTGGAGCATCTCAGTCGCCTCTCCGACTGGGTGCTGGCGGATGCGGAGAGCCGCACCACCCTGGAATCGCTGGTAGGAGAGATGCTGAAGCACTTCGGTGGCGGCGCTCTCTACCTGCTGCAGGGAGAGCTGGACGCCTGCGGGGTGAAGCTGGCGGTGGCCAGCGATGCCGCCTGGGTGGGGGCGGCGGACGAGATCCTGGAGCAGATGGTGGAGCGTCTGGGAGCCTCGTTACCGGATTCCGCCGGAACCTTGGACGGCACTTTGGACGGGACGTTGGACGGCGATCCCGACGCCTTGCGCAGCGACGCCTTCGACGGGCAGCTGGCGGGGCTGGGGGCATGGATTTGCCATCATCGCTACCGCGCCCTCGATCGCATCTACTACCTGGTGACGGCCTTCCCCCGCTATCGCCCCCAGGGCGCCGAGGGCAGTGGCGACACCCCGAATCCGAACCCCTATCCGAATCCTGCGGCGAGCTCCTGGACTCCCTCCGCCGGCCTGCGCACCGTGGGGGATCTGCTGATTCTCGGCCTGGTACACCACGTGGGGCATTACGAGCCGATCCTGCCGGGGCGTCGCGGGCGGCGCAATCTCACCGTCGCCCCGGGACTGGTGGTGGGGGAGAGTCAGGTAATGCGGGAGCTTATGGAGCAGCTGGAGGCGGCGGTGGAGCCCGCCGACGGCGAGCCCTCCCAGGTGCTGCTGCGGGGCGAGGTGGGGGTCGGCAAAGAGCTGCTGGCCCGCTCCCTGCACCTGTCCAGCGGCCGCCGCCACGGCCCCTTCGTCACCGTCACCGCCGTCGGCGCCACCGCCGCCCAGCTGGAGGCGGAGATCTTCGGCGCCGAGATCCCCGGCAAAGAAGACGTGGTGCGCCGTCAGGGCAAGCTCCAGCTCGCCCACGGCGGCACCCTCTACCTCGACGGGGTGGATCGACTGCCCCTCTCCCTGCAGGCGAGGCTGGTGCGCTTCCTGCGCTCCGGCGAAGTGGAGCCCCGAGGAGGGGTGACGGCGGAGACCGTGGACGTGCGTCTCATCGCCTCCAGCACCGGGGATTTGGAGCCCTTGGTGGCCCGCGATCTGGTGCGAGTGGACCTGGCCTATCGACTTTCCCAGGTGGCGCTGGACGTGCCTCCCCTGAGGCAGCGGCGGGAGGATCTTCCTCTGCTGATCCAGAGTCACATCAACCGCTTCTGCCACGAGACCGGCAAGCGAGTGCAGGGCATTGCCGTGAAGGCGCTGAAGGCTCTGCTGTCCTACGATTTTCCGGGCAACCTGCCGGAGCTGGAGAACATCGCCCGTCAGCTGGTGTACCTCTGCCCTTCGGGCCAGCCGATCGATGTTCAGCTGCTGCCGGAGAGGGTGCGCACCAGCCCGGTGCGGGCCGCTTCCCGGGTCGACGAGACCACCGATCTGCATTTGGAGACTCTGGTGGCGGATTGTGAGCGCGCCGCGATCCGCGAAGCGCTGCGCCGCAGCCGGGGAAATAAGAGCCAGGCGGCCCGGGATCTGGGCCTCTCCCGCAACGGGCTGTCGATGAAGATTCAGCGCCTCGGCCTGCTGCGCTGATGCCTCGCTCTGGAAAGAACGCCGCCTAGATGAAACTGCCCAATCTGAACCCACTCAATTGCCTGGGCGCCCCTGTTCCGGACCCTGCTCGGATGGCTCCGTTCTTACGAGGCCACCATCGCGATATGCCCAGGTTCGAACTCGACTCTTCGCTTCCTACGCCGATCTCGGCTCCTCGCTCCCTGTGCTGATCTCGGCAAATCACCAAGAGGAATTTCCATCATGACCCCTCCCTCCACTACCTCGCCTACTGCGCCCACCGTCGCCACAGAGCCGCAGCCCCGCACCCTGCGGGCTCCGCGGGGAACGGAGATCTCTTGCCTTGGCTGGCAGCAGGAAGCGGCCCTTCGCATGCTGCTCAACAACCTCGATCCGGAGGTCGCCGAGCGGCCGGAGGATTTGGTGGTCTACGGAGGGTCGGGCCGGGCGGCGCGCAATTGGCAGTGTTTGGAGGCGATCCTCTCCACTCTGCGGCGGCTGCAGGGGGACGAGACCCTGCTGGTGCAGAGCGGCAAGCCGGTGGCGGTGTTCAAGACCCACGCTGACGCTCCTCGGGTGCTGATCGCCAATTCCCTGCTGGTGCCGAAATGGGCGACCGCCGACGAGTTCCGCCGGCTGGAGGGGCTGGGACTCACCATGTATGGACAGATGACCGCCGGCTCCTGGATCTATATCGGCACCCAGGGCATCCTTCAGGGCACCTACGAGACGCTGGCGGAATGTGCCCGACAGCATTTCGGCGGCAGCTTGCGGGGCACCCTCACGGTGACCGCGGGCCTCGGCGGCATGGGCGGCGCCCAGCCTCTGGCGGTGACGATGAACGAGGGCGTCTGTCTGGTGGCGGACGTCGACCCGGAGAGCATCCGCCGCCGTCTCCAGACCCGCTATCTCGACGAGCAGGCGCCCACTCTGCGCCAGGGAGTCATTCGGGCTCTAGAGGCCAAGGAGGCCGGAGAGGCGGTGTCCATCGGCGTCGAGGCGAACGCGGTGGATCTGCTGCAATTCCTCGCGCACCAGGACATCACCCCGGACATCCTCACCGATCAAACCTCCGCCCACGACGCGCTGGAGGGGTACTTCCCCCACAGCCTGCCCTTCGCCGCCGCTCTGCGCATGCGCAGGGAGGATCCCGAAGCCTTCGTCGACCGCTCCCTCGAGACCATGGCGACCCACGTGCGGCTGATGCTGGAGCTCCAGAAGCGCGGGGCGCAGACCTTCGATTACGGCAACAACCTTCGCGGTCAGGCGCTGGAGCGGGGGGTGACGGACGCCTTTGACATCGAGGGCTTCGTGCCTCGCTTCATTCGCCCGCTCTTCTGTGAGGGCAAGGGCCCCTTCCGCTGGGTGGTGCTGTCTGGAGATCCGCAGGACCTCGCGGTGACCGACGCCGCCCTGCTGGAGGCCTTCCCGGAGGATGAGAGCCTGCACCGCTGGATCAAGATGGCCGCCGAGCGGGTGGCCTTCCAGGGTCTGCCTTCGCGCATCTGCTGGCTCGGCTATGGCGAGCGGGCGAAGGCCGGGGAAGTCTTCAATCGCCTGGTGGCGGAGGGCAAGGTATCCGCGCCCATCGTCATCGGCCGCGACCATCTGGACTGCGGCTCGGTGGCGTCGCCGAATCGGGAGACCGAGGGGATGAAGGACGGCTCCGACGCTATCGGCGACTGGCCGATCCTCAACGCCATGCTCAACGCCGTCAACGGGGCGACCTGGGTGTCGGTGCATCACGGTGGAGGAGTCGGCATCGGCTATTCCCTCCATGCCGGCATGGTGTCGGTGGCGGACGGCACCGAGGAGGCTTCGGCCCGACTGCGGCGGGTGCTCACCGGGGATCCGGGGATGGGCGTGGTGCGCCACGCCGATGCCGGCTATGACGAAGCCCTGCACTGTGCCGAGGAGCGCGGAGTGGATTTGCCGATGGTCGGTGGCGGCGCGGCGTCGAAGTAGGTAGAGGCGACGGCTGACGTGGCGCCTGGCCTACGATCGCTGGCGGCGGAGGCGCCGCTCCTGCTGGCCGCTCTGGCTCTGGCGCTGGTGCCTTCCTTCGCCTGGGCGGCCCTCGCCACCGCCGCCGCGGGGCTGCTGTGGCTCGGCCTGCGGCGCCCGCCGTGGCGAGAGGTGGCGGTCACCGGAAGCGCGGTGGCGATCACGGTGGTGCTGCTGCTCCTGGGCTGGCGGATGGAAGAGCTGCGCCACGGAGACCCGGCGCATTGGGAGCGTCAGGCGGAGGTGCCGTGGCTGGAGCTCTGGCGTACGCTGGAGGTCGAGGGGCGGGAAGGGCGAGAGCGCCTGCTCTCCGCCATGGGCAGCTCGCCCCAGCGGCTGCCGACGCCGGCCGCTCTAGCGGAGATGGCGGCGGGGGAGGCTCGACAGAAGGCCTTTCAGGAGCTCGGCGGCACCACCGATGGGGTGACGCTCCTGTTGGTGGACTCCGCGGGCTCGGTGGTGGCCTGGGCGGGTCCGGGATTGCTCCACGAGCTGGAGGGTCGGGACCTGCCGCTGGAGGGGTACACCTTCCGCGCCAGCTTCGCTAAAACCAGCCTGTTGGTGGTATTGCCGACGAGCTCCGGGACCCTACCTTGGCGGCTGGTGGCGGCGAGGACTCTGGCGGCAGATCGGTTGCCCTTTATCGCTCCCGGCGGCGACGGTAGCCACTGGCGATGGTCGGTGATCTCGCCGGCTGAATCGCAGACCTCCTCCCGTGGCTCTCAGTCTTTTGATTCCGCCACTTCGATCTCCTCAGCCGAAGCTGCTGCAGGGGATGCCTATGTCGTGACGCCAGCGGCAGATCGTGGGGAGGGCTTGGGAAAGGTGCCCGCCCTGTTGGCGTGGCGTGCTCAGCCCGCTACTCCGCCTCTGGGGCCGCGGCGCGGCGCTGCCTTCGTCCTCGGGGTAGGGTTGCTGGGGCTCGCGGTGCTGCGGGGGGTCGGTCGCTGGGTCGGCCCCTCGCTCTGGTCGAATGCCTCTCTGGTGATGCTCACCCTCGCGGGGGTGGCCGCCGGCAGCCTGGCGGTGACCGGATCCGCGATGTTGGCGGGGCTGCTGCTGGCTGGCCTGGGTTGGTGTGCCGCGAGCCTGTTCAGCACTTCGGTGGCGGTGGAAGAGGAAGGTGATGGGCAGATCGAGGTAGCTCCCGCTTCGTCGTCTCGCCGCGAGCCAGCGGCCCGCGGCGATGGATTCTTGGGGGTCTTCGCCGCGGTGGCGATGCTCGGTGGCGCGGGACTCTTCGCCCTTGCCTGGGCAGCGTTCACGGTAGCTCCCTGGATCCCCCCCTCTTCCAGGTCGTGGCGCCTGGCGACCACGACGCTGGACTCCTCGGCGGAGCTGCCTTTCGATATCGGGTCGGGGCTTTTCGATTCCCCAGCGGCGGTGGTGCTGCGCCTCGCGTTGGCCTTGGCGGTGCTGGGGCTGCTGCTCACCACGGTGCGCTGGCTGCGGCGCTGGCTCGCGCCGCCTTGGCGAGAAGAAGGGCGAGAACGAGGCCCTTCCCGCTTCAGCGATGGAAAGGCCAGCGGTGGAAAAGCCAGAGCAGGAAAGACCAGTGGCGTACGGAGGAGTCGATTCGCCCTAGCAGTCCTGCGGCCAACGGTCGCGGCCCTCGGTGCCGTGACCTTGGCGATCCTCGCCGCTGCTCTCTCGCCGATCCTGTGGGCCGCCCTGCCGATCCTGGCGCTTGCCTTCGCCTTCGCTGCGTTCTGGGGGGCGGGGCGGGATGTAGGGCGAGAGGAAGAGGGGGCGAGCTGGTCTGCGCTGCCTATTGCGCTGCTGCTGGTGACGGTGCTCTCGGCGGCAGCGTGGGAGACGGTCTATCAAAGCCAGCAGCTGCGCACCGCCCGGGGGGAGATCCTGCCGGGGCTGGCTCTGCCCTCGGAAGAGCTCCAGACCGACCTGCGTCGGGACGTGGATGACTACTTCCAAACCCTCGATTTAGGCACTTTGATGCCGCGACCGCTGGAGGGTCTGCAGACCCAGGATCTGGCTTACCGCGTCTGGCGTGACTCACCGCTGGCTCGTCGCAATACGGTGTCTGCCCTGGTGCTGCAGCCGGATCTTGCTCGCCCCGCGCTCTTCGCCTTCGGTTATTCTGCTTCCGTGCGGCCTCCGCGGGCGTTGGTGGACGGTGGTCTGACGGGATTGGGGCCGTGGGATCGACTGGAGTTCCGTGGAGAGCAGGTGGTGAGCCTCGACGGGGTGCGGTGGGGGCTGGTGCACTATTGGGTGCGCCCCCGCCCGGGTTTCGTGCTCGACTCCTCTCGCCGTGGAGGAGGGTTGGCCCTCGATCTGTTGCAGGGAGAGACGGCGGTCGGTGGCCGGGTGGAGGGGCTTCCTCCGCGGGCGATCTATGCTCTTTATGACGCCGACGGATTTCCCCTCGTCAAGCCCTGGGACGAAGCCCCACCGCTGACGCCCTTGCTCCGCGCGTCGCCACCCGGCACCGGTGGGACGACGAATGAGGCGGTCAGCGGGGCGACCAGCGGAGAATCCAAAGTCTCGACTCCCCTGGGGCAGGCGCGGGCCTTCGCTCGCAGTGACGGGGAGGTGACCACGGTGCTCTACCTTCCCCGGCCGACGATTCTGGAATCTCTGGATCGAGTGGGAAGCCACGCTCTGGGGAGCCTGCTGGTGCTCACCCTCTTCGCTCTTCTGGCCCTTGGCCTGGCGCTGCCGCGGCAGGGCTTTCGAGAGCTCCTCGGGCGTGGCTTACGGACCTATTCCACCCGACTTTTGGTGGCCTATACGGTCTTCCTGCTGGTGCCCTTGCCGCTGATCAACATCGCCCTGCTTCAGGGCGTGAAGGATCGCCTGCAGCGTCAGCAGAGAGATAGCGGAGAGGCGGCCCTGGCGGCGGCTCAGCGCTACGTCGGCGACTTCACTGCAGACCTTAGGGCGGGCATCGCCGTCGAGGCCAGCACCTTCGAAACCGCCCTCGGCGACCTCGCCGCTTTGGTGAGTCACGACGTCAATCTTTATTGGGGAGGGGTGGAGACCGAGATCGCCTCGAGCCGGCCGGAGCTCTTCACCGCGGGCCTGCTGCCGAAGCGAATGCCCGGACCGGTGTATTCGCGCCTGGTATTGGAGCGCTACAACCAGAGCTCCCGCACCAACGAGGTGGACGGCGTTCCCTATCTCGAGCTCTACGCTCCGGTGAGCCTGCCGGGGGCTAGCGCGGCGGCGCCGCCTCAGCTCTTCGTCTCACTGCCGCTGCTCGCTCAGGAGCAGGAGCTGGCGGCTCAGCTGGGTGGCTTGCGCCGCCAGTCTTTCCTCATCACCGCCCTGCTCTTTACCCTTTTGATGACCCTCTCGGCGCGCCTGGCTCGAGGGTTTGCGGCTCCCATCACCGAGTTGGTGGCGGGGACTCGACGCATCGCCCAGGGGGAAGCTTCCCTCGAGGTGGAGCCGAGAGACCTCGAGCTGGCGGATCTGGCCCGGGCCATCGACGAGATGGCCCGCCGTATCGATCAGGGGCGCCGCCGCCTGCTGCGGGAAAAGCACGTGGTGGAGCGGATCGTGGAGCACATCACCTCCGGGGTGGTGTCGCTGGACGCGGAGGGCCGGGTATTGATGGGCAATCGCGTGGCTCAGGACATGTTGGGGGTGGAGGTGGGGGAATCGCTGCACCGAGCGCTGAGCGCTCACGGCAGCTCGGAGACGGCGGGGGCATCGCGGCAGGCATCGATCGAGGTGCCGGGTGCCGAGCGGGTATCAGCTGTGGAGTCTTCAGCTATAGCGCCGCTGGCGGTGGATCCGTCGGTGATCCAGCCGGTGGCAGAGCCGCCGATGGAGGCCGAGGGCGAAGCGGACGGCAGCCTGGATCTAGCCCCCATCGGTCGCTTCCTCAGCACGGTGCGGCGGGCCCCTCGGCGTCCTCACCAGGCGACCGTCAACCTCTTGCCGGCGGACGGAGGAGAGGGACAGGAATGGTCGCTGATCTGGGTACCGGTTCCGGGAGATGGCGAGCCCTCGGCGCTGCTGGTGGTGGAGGACGCGACCGAAGTGCTGCGCTCCCAGCGTCTCCAGGCGTGGGCGGAAATGGCCCGCATCATCGCCCACGAGATCAAGAATCCTCTAACCCCAATCCGCCTCTCGGCAGAGCATATGAGCCTGGTGAAGCAGGAGTCCCCAGAGCAATTCGACGCCGTCTTCGAGCGCTGCGTCCACAACATTCTGCGGCAGGTGGAGGAGCTGAGAGAGATCGCCACCGAGTTCTCCACCTACAGCTCGATTCTGACCATCGAGCCGAGCCGAGGCGATTTGGTGGCGGCGGCCCGGGAATTGGTGGAGAGCTATCGCGCCGCGCCGCCGCCGGGGGTAGAAGTACGCTTCGAGAGCGATCTGGACGAGCTAGAGACTCGATTCGACGATCGTCTGATGAGCCGTGCGGTGCGCAACCTGATGGAGAACGCGGTACGAGCCAGCGGCGATGGAGGGGACGTGGTGTTGCGGGTCGCCCTGCAGGGCGAGGAAATCGCGCTGATCGTCCAGGACACCGGCCCCGGGGTAGAGGCGGATCACCTGCCTCGGATCTTCGACCCCTACTTCTCAACCCACGATAGCGGTACCGGTCTCGGCTTGCCCATCGCTCGGCGGGTGGTGGAGGCTCACGGCGGCAGTCTCTCCGCCCGCAACCGCTCGAGACGCGGTCTCGAGGTGACGATCACCATTCCTCGGTGATGAGCCCCTCGAGGGGAGATATGATCTAAATACGCGTCATCTAGGTACACGTCTTTCCCTTACTATCGCTCCCTTCGACCTTTGGATTCGATCATGCTCTCTTCTAATTCCTCCCTTCGCTCCGCTGCCGACTCCTCTTCTTCATCTCCGCGAAGCGCCCGTTGGCTTCTTGCTCTGGTGCTGCTCGTCGCCCTGCCGTTCTTAGCTGGCGGGTGTAACGAGATTCTCGGCAAGAAGGACGTGCCTCCTGGCTCGGCCCTGTGGCTTCCGGAGGCGCCCCCACCGGATCGACCGCTAGCGGTGGCGGACGAGCTGCTAGCGTCTCTCGATGACGAGGGAGCGGAGTCCGACGGCGCTCCCGCCGGACAGGGTGAAGCCGCCGGAGAGGGCGAAGAGGGGGAGGCGGAGCTGGTGGAAGAGGAGTTGCGCCGGCCGGGAGAGCTGCTGCCGGGGGATCTGCTGGAGCTCGAAGGCGTAGATATCCAGGAGCTCTTCGTCGAGGCCGCTCAGCTGCGCTGGGATGAGGGCAAGCCGACCTTCGAACCTCAGCCTCTGTGGGATCTCCCGGCCCGCTCGGCGGTGGTGCTGGTAGTGCGCGGCCCCTGGCGCCCCGAGGGTGATGGCGGCGGCGCCGGTCAGGCGCTGGCGGCACGGCTGCAGCGTCTCGCTGGACGGGCCGAGGGCGGTGGTCTTCGGGTGGTGGGATTCCACCTGGACGTCGCCGCAGGGCGGGACTTAGAGACCTTCGCCACCGCCGTGGAGGAGGTCGCCGCGACCCTCACCGGGGGTCGTCTGCTCTCGGTGAGCATCCAGCGGGCCTGGCTGGAGGATCCCGAGCTGGAGCGTCTGGCGGCGGCGGTGGATTATTACGTCGCCTGGCTCTACGGCGAGCGGCCGGGCCGGTTAGCGGATCCGGAAGCCTGGAAACTTTCTACCTTCGACAGCTCGCTGGATCAGCTGGAAGCCCTCGGGACCCCCTACAAGGTCGGCGTGGTGACCCTCGGAACGGCTCTGCACCTCAGCGCCTCCGGGGAACGCCTCGGGATTACCCATCAGGGGCGCCTTGCAGATTTGGCCCTCGACCGCGCCTTCGAGCTACAGCCGAATTTCGAAGTCTTGGGCGTCGACGCCCGGCGCTATGACTTCGAGGCTCGGGGGACGGCCCGCTTCGGTCGTTGGCGGGTCGGCCCGCGGCAGCGAATTCAGGTGCAGAGCACTTCGAGCCACTACCTCCGAGAGCTGCGCCGCCGCGCCGCCGCTCGGGAGCTTTCCGGTTACCTGGGGGAGGTCTTCTATCGCCTTCCCCAGCAGGGAGAGGGGCTTGGCCCCAGTCTCGACGCCCTTCTCGATGCCCTCGGCCCCTCACCCCAGGTGCCGCCGCTGGAGGTAGAGCTGCGCGCCGTGCGTCAAGATCGCAATAGCGTGATCCTGCGGGTTGCCTTGCGCAATCCGGGCTATCGCTCCTCCGAGCTGGTCTATCTGGAGGGCAATTACCTGCAGCTGGAGGTCAGCGGAGGATCCATCTGGGACGCCAGTCAGGGCGATTTCTACCGCTACGCGATCCTGCTGCGGGATCGCAGCGGCTCGACCCGCGCCACCCTGCGAGACGCCAAGCTGCTGCAGCTCTACATGCCGGTGCTGGAGCCCGGGGCGGAGGTTGTCAGCGGACCCATCGAGATCCGCCGCCAAGGGGATGTGAGGGTCGAGGTGGAGGCCAGCTTCCTGCTCCCAGAGGGCGAACCCCTGGTGCTGCCGCCGACCTCCTGGGCGCCGGATTGACCCAGATTCCCCGCAAGAGCTGAGGCTCTCCGGCGCTGCGCTGCATGCCCAGCGCCAGAGACTTCGATGTCCAGAGCCTAGAACTCAGAGCCCAATGCTCTCAGCCCTGCCGAGTGACGTTGGCGATAGGGCTTCCGTAGTGGCGGTAGTCGGTGCCGGTGCCGATCTCTGCGTTGGCGCCCTCTTGGAAGAGGACGATGATGTCTGAGCCGCCGAAGAGGAAGTAGCCGAATTCATCGCCCTTGAGAGCACCGCGGTCGACGGTGGCGAGCATGTGCACAGAGGAGACCTGGCACATGCCGACGGGCACCACGGCGATCACGCCGACATCGCCGTGGGGAGAGCCGGTGGTGTCGATGATGTAGACGCCGCGGGCCTGGAAGAACTCATAGCCTCCTTCGGAGCTATCCGGAGCGTCGAATTGGCCGTCGGAGAGGTTGACCTCGAGATAGGTCTTGCCGTGGATCGGGTAACACTCCTTCACCACGCCGCTCACCGGCGCGTGGAAGCGATGGTAGGAGTAGGGGCCCAAGAAGTAGTGTACGAATTGGCCGCCGGCGAAGGCATCGGCATAGGCGCTGCCTTCCAGCAGCTGGGGGATGCTGGCGAAGCGGTGGGTCCCCTTGAGGGTGATCTCGGGGATCTGGGAGTTCTGGTCGATGTCGTATTTTGCCTTGAAGGTGCAATCCGCCGGGCATACCACCGTGGTGTTGTCGCCGGGATCGGCGATGGGCCGCAGTCCCGGGTTGAGCTCCCGGGCGAAGAATTGATTGAAGGTCAGCCAGCCGCTGGGGTTGTTGGGCTGGCCGTCGATCATCGAGTCCTGCACTCGATACTTCGGGGAATATTTGATGAAGCTCTCGAGGACTCGGTCGTTGAAGCTCTGGGGGGTGTTCAAGAAGTCGCCCCAGGCGTTGGCGTAGCGCACCAGCCAGTCGCTGAACCACGGGATGTCCTGAGCCACCAGGCCGAAGGGCCCCACTGGCTGATCGATGAGGTAGTAGAAGTGGCAGAGCCGATCGTAGACCTCTTGGTGCTCCGGAGTCCCGGGGTCGAGCCACACCGGGTTCGGGCTCTGCTGCGGGATCCAGTGGGAGAATTGCTCGAGGTAGGAGAGGTAGGCGTCGAGATTCAGCGGCCAGTCGAGAGCGAGGTAAAGACCGCGATCGAGCTCTTCCGCGGCGGTCTCCTGGGCGATCAAAAGGGAGGTTTCGACCAGGTTGGCAAAGTGGGTATCGCGCTCGAATTTGAGCGCCAGCTCGGTGATGACGGCGGTGGATTCGAGTTTGGCTTCGATGATGTTTGTCATGAGGATACTCCTGCGATCAGAAGGTGAGGGGCCGGCGTGGTGGGTTCCCGAACGATACGGGTTGCCTAGCGGGCCGAAGGATGAGCACCTCCGAGACTCGGACACACGAAGACTAGCTCGAGGGATCCGCAACGACGCCGCGAAATCGACTTGTCTCAACAGACAAACAAGAGATTGCACGGGATTTGAAACGTGGCTTCGAGGTATCGCTCGCCGTTGGGCTCGTCAATCGCCTTCGGGAAGCTGGTTTCCGTTGTTCTCGGGGGGAGCACCACGACCGCTAGCGGTGAGGTCTACCTTGGACGTTGGCGTTGGGTAGGGTTGTAGAGTGAGGCGATTGGCAAGAGTTTTCGTTTCATCCGCCGCCTACCGGGAGCTCACTGTTGAGTCCAGAGTTGAGTCCAGAGTTGAGTCCAGAGTGGAGCCTGGAGGGAGTTCGGAGAGCAGTCCGGAAGGAAGCCCAGAGGGAGTCCAGCGCGGAGCTTCGAGGAAGCTTCAGCGTAGCGCTGAGGACCGCCGCAGCAGCCTCCTACAGCTGTGGTACAGTCCTCGGGCCCACCATGAGCGGACGCTGCGGCATCGCTGGCCGCGTCGCATTTCCGCGTGGTGAACGTGGGTTTTTTACATCGCTTTCGGATGCTCCCCACGTACACCTTTCCAGAACTCTACCCACCGGGCCGGCTCGGCAGGAATCGCCACGGCGCAGCGCGCCGACTCCCGGCTTCGACGACCGCGATCCGACCGTCGCCCGCTGGCGAAAACGGCAGACCTTTGGAGGTTGACCCATGATTCGTCCCTTTCGAACCGTGCCTTGGCTAGCGGTTCTCGCTCTGATTCTTCTCCTTCCCGCCGGTGCCCTCGAGGCCGGTGTGACCGTCGCCGAGGGTGGCCTGACTCCTAACGACCTGGCTGAGTTGCGCTCCGTCGGGGACGTAGCGGTAGCTCCGGGAGGCGAGACGGTGGCTTACACCCTGCGAGTGCCTCGCACCCTCTTTGACCAGGAGAGCGGACGCAGCTGGACCGAGCTTCACGTCATCGACGGGGAGGGCAACTCTCGTCCCTTCATCACCGGCGAGACGTCGGTGGGTGGGATCGGCTTCACCAACGAGGGGGACGGCATCACCTTCGTTTCCAAGCGTGGGGATGACGACAACCGCGATCTGTGGGTGATTCCCCTCGCCGGTGGTGAAGCGCGGAAACTGGTGGATTTCGAGACTTCAGTTTCCGAATACACCTTCAGTCCCGACGGCCGCTGGGTCGCCTTCCTCGCCTCTGAGCCAGAAGACGAAGCGGTGGAGGATCTCGCGGACGATGGCTTCAACCAGGAAGTCTACGAGGAGGATTGGGGCTTTACCCGGGTCTACGTGCAGGATCTCGAAGAGGGTGGCGAGCCGCGGCAGCTGGAGCTCGAGGGTTCCGCCTCCGAGCTGCATTGGAGCCCCGAGGGCACCCGCATCGCCGTCGCCCTGCAGCCCACCCCCTCCATCGACGATCGCTACATGGCCCGCCAGGTGAACGTGGTGGACGCCGCCAGTGGAGAAGTGCAGCTGGTGCTGCCGAATTCCGGCAAGCTCGATGCACTGCGCTGGAGTCCAGACGGGAAGCGCCTGGCCCTGCTGGTGGGTGAGGACATCCACGACCCCATCGCCGGACGACTGGCCATCGCCTCCACCAGCGGGGAGGCGAGCCTCCAGCACCTGACCAACGACTTCGAGGGTGACGTAGAAGCCATCGAGTGGCTGGATAACGAGACCCTGTTGGCCAAGGTTGCCCAGGGGGTGGAAGACAGCCTCCAGCGCATCAGCCTCGCCGGCGAGTTCTCCGTGGTGGAGGCCCCCGGCCAGGCCTGCCTCAATAGCTTCGTTCTGGCTGCCGACGGCAGCTACGTGGCCGTGGCCCACACCCCCTCCCATCCGGAGGAGGTCTACCGCGGCAAGGCGGGCTCGGGGCTGGAGCGGGTCTCCACCAGCAACGACTGGCTGGAAGATCGTCGCCTCGGCCGCCAGGAGGTGTTGCGCTACACCGCCCGCGACGGCGCCACTGTAGAGGCGCTGCTGATCCACCCCCTCGATAAGGGCGAGGGCCCGACCCCGCTCATCGTCAACGTTCATGGCGGCCCCGAGGCCCACTACTGCAACGGCTGGAACAACACCTACTCCAACCCCGGGCAGACCGGCGCCGCCTTCGGCTTCGCCGTGGTGTACCCCAACTACCGCGGCAGCACCGGTCGCGGCACCGATTGGGCCAAGCAGCACCAGCAGGATCCCGCCGGCAAGGAATTCGATGATCTGGTGGACGCCGTCGATCACCTGGTAAAGGCCGGCGTCGCGGACAAGGCCAAGGTGGGCATCACCGGCGGCTCCTACGGCGGCTTCGCCAGCGCCTGGGGCGCTACCGCCCACACCGAGCACTACGCCGCCTCGGTGATGAACGTCGGAATCAGCGATCAGATCTCGAAGTTCGGCACCACCGACATCCCCAACGAGATCGTTCTGGTCCATCAGCGGATCTACATCTGGGAGGACTGGCAGTTCTTCCTCGAGCGCAGCCCGATCTACTACGTGGAGCAGGCGCGCACTCCGATCCTGATCCTCCACGGCAAGGAAGACACCCGAGTCAGCCCCAGCCAGAGCCTCGAGCTCTACCGCGCTCTGAAGGTTCTGGGCAAGGTGCCGGTGCGCCACATTCGCTACCCTGGCGAGGGTCACGGCAACCAGAAGTCCGCCGGTCGCTACGACTACAGCCTGCGTCAGCTGCGCTGGTTCGTCCACTACCTCCAGGGCGAAGGGGGCGATGCCCCGGCCTACCCGCTGAACTACGAGGCGGCGCTGGAAGGCGACTGGGATAAGGCCTTCGGTTGGGCCGAGGCAGAGGACGAAGAGGAGGGGGGCGAATAACCCCCTGCATCTAGTCTTCCGGGTCAGCAGACCCGAATCGGAAGAGCCCCCGTTGAGAGTCGTCTCGGCGGGGGCTTTTTTCGTTTATGGGGGAGCTGACCGGGCGCCCCGTCGAGATCCGCTCAGGTGCAAAAGAAGATGAAGAGCGCTTCCAAATTTGCGTGCTGCGAGAGCTGATGGACAGTCAAGAGAAGGGGCTTACTGGTCGATACGAAGCTCGATGACCTTTCATCGGACCAGAGCCTGCGTCGGAAGACAGGCTTTCTTCGACCTCTTGTTTGATGCTACGCTGAATAATTATTGTCGTGATGAACCATGATCTATGAACCCCTTGGGAGGCTCGATCCATGAACCGGCTTGCATTTATTTCTCTCGCCTTCATGATTTGCCTCGCCTTATTAACCCTAGCCCCCGCGGTGGATTCTGGAGTGGCTCAGGCGCAATTCCATCAGGATCCGGGGGACACTTGCCTCGGGCCTGATGATCCCTTCTGCAACAGCGGTTCTGGAGACACCGGAGGAGGTGGAGGCGCAGCGGGGGGCTCTTTCAGCTGTAAGGAATGCAAGGTCTTCGAAAGAACGATCAATGGCCACACCTTTGAGTTTGGGCGTTGCGTTGAGCGACAGACGCCAGGTAGTTGGTCCACCGAGTGTGAGATGCAGCCCGATGGCCTATGCGATGAGATGGGAGGGGCCTGCATCATTCAGCAGGCCTGAATTAGGTTTTCGGTATGCGCCCGCTGGTTTTGCACACTTCAAAGTGGCTTCTGTGCCTGGTGATCTCCCCGCTACCCTTCTTGGCCTTGATCGCCCTGTCGGCTAACGCCATGGTCACTCTGAGCGAAGGCACTCGACTCGAGCTGACAAGAGTGGGATTCGCTGGTGAATCTCAGGTGGAATGCGGTGAAGTAGGGATTCACTGGGAGCCTGATTCGGAAGAGCTAGACTCGGATAGCGCAGTGGCTGGAGGGGTGTCTTCAGAAGAGCTCTCAGGAGGAGAGGCTTCGAGAGGAATATCCCTGGAGGTAGGAAGCTACACCTCCTGGCCATGGCCGACCGACCAGGCCGGTTGGCTTTCGGTAAAGAGCAGTAGCTGCTGGGCGCCGAGAGTGCACATACCGAAACCACTTCCCGAGGTGATAGAGATCCCTCTATGGCCCGCTGCGGCTCTTGGAGGTCTGGTCCAGGTAGCTGCGGATACCGAAATGCCGCAAGAGCTGACTCTTCGCCTGGAGAGCCCGCCACCGTACACGGAGTTTGCTCCGGTAGATGAGAAAGAGCGGGTACCGCAGACCGAGATTCATTGTTCGGTGGCAGCGACAGGTGCCTGGACCTGCACGGCACCTGCTACGGCCTTGGATCTTCGGATCGTAGCCAGGGGCATGGCGCCGGTCTATCGATGGGATCAGAGACTCGTTGCCGGAGAGACCTCTTCCTTGGCTCCGGTGGTGCTGCGCACGGAGTCCACCCTCGCCGGCTGGGTTCGGGTTCGCGAGGCTCAGAAGATTCCGCCGGGGCTGTGGGTCGAGGCTCTGCCCCAGGACTTTGGACACGCGACGGAGTTCGGGCTTCAGGAGCGCCTGGACCGTCGCCGTGTCAGGGCGAAGATCACCGATCGTGGCTTTTTCCAGCTGCGAGGGCTTGCTCCCGGAACCTACCGACTCACCGCTGGGGGGCCGAATTTAGCGAGCGTCTCCGTCAGCGGTATCGACGTGCTGCCTCGGGCCGAGAGCTTGTTGTCCAACCCGGTGGACCTAGAGCCTCCAGCTCAGGTGGTCGTCGTCGTGAGCACGCCGACGGATCCTAGAGGCCTACCTTTAGAGATTCTGTGGAGTGGTCCCGGAATCGACGGCGAATGGCTTCGAACCTCAGCTTCGGTGAACGACGACGGCACCTGGTATGGCCCGCCCCTGGCGCCGGGCTCTCACCTGATGGCTCTGCGAAGTCCGGGCTGGGCTCAGTGGTCGCAGGAGGAAGTAGAGGTTGTCTCCGGTGAACAGCAGGTCTTCGCCGAAGTTCCGTTTTTTTCAGTAGAAGGCGTTGTGGAATGGCCCCCTGCCGAAGCCCTGGAGGCTCTGAGCACGGCTACCGAGAGCCCGATGCAGGCCTCGGAGCTTCTCGATGGGGCGAGCCTTTGGCTGACGGGCACCAAGCGAGACCGAAACCGCGTGCGGATGGAGTGGAGGAGCCCCCCGAGCTCATCTTCTGAATCCGGTACTTCCTTCGATGGTGTATTGGCTTCTGAAGGCACTTGGTATCCGCGCCTCTACTTACCGGAGATCGGTCAGTGGGTGCAATTTGACACGATTCAAATCGAGCGCCAGGCGGGCGAGGGAGCGGAGGAGCTTCGCCTGCAGGTTCCTACCGGCTCCGCTGAGGTGGAAGTCGTGGATGCCGCTGGCAGCCCCGTGCCCGGGGCTAAGGTCGAGATACGAGTTGAGGACGAGGATCCGCACGCTGTCTCCTTGACTCAGCGCACCAACGAAGACGGCAAGGTTCAGCTCGCATTACTCCGTCCCCAAAGCTACCTGGTGGAGGCGACTGCGTTGGGTCATGCGAGGGCTGGTGAGATTCTTGAAGTTGGGGAGGGAAGGTATCATCTTCGACTTACGCTGCCAGAGTATCGCTCGATCTATGGGCGGCTCCTCGATGCGACCGGTACTCCTTTGCTGGGAGCACGAGTCTTTGCCTGGCCCAGAGCATGCCGCTCAGGATCCTGCGGTCCTGGACAGAGCGTCGAAAAAGCGACTACGGGGGAGGACGGTCGTTTTGACCTCCATATGAGTACCGAAGTAGTCGCTGCAGACTTCATTCTCCTGGCTCCGGGACAAACACTGACACGGCAGAGGGTTCAGGTTGGAGTCAGTCCCGAGGCGCCTGGATCGTCCTTGGTCAATCCCTTGGTACTTGCTACTGAAGCCAGTGGAGGTACTCTCCTCGCTCCCCATTCTCTCTTCACCTTGGGAGGGAGCATCGCTCTAGATGGGGTTCCCCTCGGGGCCGTCATCTTGTGCCAGTGGGCTGAAGCCCATGGCTCGGTGTTCTCTCCCGAAGGCTACTTGCCGATCCCACATCTGCCGCCCGGGGCGTACCGCGGCTGTCGCCGTAGTCCCGACTTCTCACGGCTTCTGGGCTGTGGAGAGGCAAACCTCTCCATTGGGGGAGAGGCGGTCCTGGAGATTGAGGTGGAAGAGGATGGAGTCGGGCGATGAAGAAGTGAGTTCAGCTACTTCGTCATGGCGCTGCTGCTTGAGGTAGGCGGTGGCCCTAAGCGGTCTTCGTACGCAGTCGCTGCGACATGACGAGCACCCTGCCACCAGGCTTGCCACAGGGATAGACGAGGTATCTTCTGCCTTAGCTTTTGGGGTCAGAAGGCCTGAATCGTTCGAGCCCCTGTTTAAGAGTTGTCGCGACGTGGGGCTCGCTTCGTTTGGGAGAGCTGCCTGGGCGCTCGTCAAGCTTCGGTCCGGTGCAAACGGAGATGAGGAGCGCTTCCAAATAGGGAAGCTACGAGAGCTGACTGACAGCTGAGAAGATAGGGAATACCGGTTGATTTGAAGCTCGATGACCCGTCATTGAGCTAGAGCCCGCGTCGGAAGACAAACTTTCTTCGATTTCTTATTTAGTGCTACTCTGAAAGAGTCTTGTCGTGACGAACCATGATCTATTGAACTCCGCTGGAGACTCGATCCATGAACCGACTCGCATTTATATGTTTGTCTTTCGTACTTTGCCTCGCCTTATTAGCTTTGGCCCCCACGGTGGGTTCCGGGGTGGCCGAAGCGCAATTTCACCAGGATCCTGGGGATACTTGCCTCGGACCTGATGATCCCTTCTGTGAGCCGGGTGGGTTTAGTTGGCCAGGCGATGGAGGAAGCTCCGGAATTTGTCAGAATTGTGAGCCCGAGCCCGTCTGGGTAGATGGTGCTACTCGACTAATTCTCCAATGTGTTAATGCATCGCTTCCAGGACCATTTCGCAAGGATTGTAGTGACAACTCAGACGGAGACTGTTGGTTATCGGGCGCACTTTGCGTGGTCCAGCAAGCCTGAGGGGGCAGCCATGGCGCGCGCGTCCATCGTTCTTGTCTCGGCGCTTCTTCCCACGCTTCTTGTTGCGGCCTCTGACCGCCTGAACGCGACTTCCCGGAGCTTTGCGATCGAATCGGGAGTGCAGGAGATTCATCTGCGATGGGCTGGGGAGGAGATCGTTGGGAGCTCTCCCGAGGGTCTTCCCTGCAGCCCCCTGACTCTCAGTTTTACGCCCGCGGACTCTTCGCCGGTCGCCTCTCCCTCGAGTGTGACCTTGGAGGTCATCGTTCCGGCGGCTGAGACGACTCTGGCCTGGCCGTGGCCGGAGCTACGGCAGGAAGGGCGGCTGACTGCTGAGAGCTCCAGCTGCTGGACTCCCGAGCTCTCGCTTGTGCCGGGCGCCGGTCGAGAGGTGGTGCTCCCGATCTGGCCGGCGGCGACGCTCAGCGGCGAGCTTCGGGCGGAGAGCGCTTCGAGTCCCGATCAGGAGCAGAATCCTGCAACGCTCACTCTAGGCCTCGAGAGCCCTCCGTCGAGTGTCGGAACGAAGGGGCTTTCCCGTGGAGGAGCGGCATCGATTCGAGTCCCTCCGTCCAAGGTCTCTTGCAGGGTGGTGAGAAGCGAAAGCGCCGATGGTGAAGACCGTTGGAGCTGCCTCGTTCCCCGAGCGACACTCGACCTGCGCTTCGGAGCGGCCGGTTTTGCTCCGGTCTATCGGTGGGACCAGGAGCCGCCGAGAGGAGACAAATGGAAGCTGGCGGCCCTCAGGCTACAGCGAGAAGCGACCTTGGCAGGTTGGCTGCGGGTGGCCGAGGTGCGCAAGCTGCCGAGGGATGTCTGGGTCGAAGCGCTGCCGGAACGTATTGGAGAGGTGACTGTGTTTGGTCTAGAGGAGCGCCTCGATCGGCGCCTAGTGGAGGGGGACGTCACAGATCGCGGCTTCTTCCAGCTCCGAGGCCTCGAGCCGGGGCGCTACCGTCTGGTCGCTGGAGCCGCTGGTTTCGCCAATGCGGTGGTCGGTGGGGTCCAAATCCTCGAGCAGGCCGAGACCCTGCTGCCTCAGCCAGTAGAGCTCCAGGCTCCAGCTCAGCTGGAGTTGGTGGTGACTCCGGGGCTCGACCCGCGGGGCCTGCCGCTGGAGATCGAGTGGTGGGGAAAGAGCCTGAGTGGAGAAGAGGAGCGAACGGTTTACCCGTTGAGAAGTGACGGGTCTTGGCTCAGCCCGCCACTTTCGCCCGGTCGTCATTACGTCGCGGTTCGAAGTTCGGGATGGGCGCAGTGGAAGCAGGAAAAGGTGGAGCTATCGCCCGGGAAGCAGACACATTTCCTCGACCTACCTTTTTATGAGGTCGAAGGTGTTGTCGAGTGGCCTCGAGAGGCTCTCGAAGTCCTCGGGGATCGCGGCTGGCGCGGAGCTCGGGGACCCTTTGCCGATGCCAGCCTGTGGCTGACGGGGACCAGGCGAGACCGGAATCGGGCTCAAATGGATCTCGAGGCTCATGACGGAAGCGCGGAAGATGGTTTGTCCTTCACGGGCGTCCTGGCGCAAGCGGGGCGCTGGTACCCCAAGCTCCGTCTTCCCGCTCTGGGAGAGTGGGTTCACTTCGAGCCGGTTGAGGTCCAGCCTCAGGATGGAGGACAGGCGCAGCGCTTGACGCTTCGCGTTCCCTCCGGAAGTCTCCTAGTGGAGGTTGTCGACTCTGAGGGACAGCCGATTCCCGGTGCTGACCTGCGGCTCTCTATGGAAGGGAACGATCTCAACGCTCAACCGATCCAGGTGCGAACCGATCGCGAGGGTTTGGCGAGGATGAGCTTTCTGCGGGAGGGAGAGCACCGGCTGGTCGCGAGAGCGATGTCTCGAGCTGCCGTCCGCGCCCGAGTGCGGATCGAGGGATCGGAGCATCGGGAGCGTCTCGAGCTTCCTGGCCGAACGATTCTCCATGGGCGGCTTGTGGATCCGCAGGGCAAACCGCTTCTCGGAGCGCAGTTGATTGGACTACCCAAGTCCTGCGCTGACGGCGAGGAATGTCAGTATGTTCCCGGTTCGGTGAACGCGACAACTTCGTTGGACGGTCGATTCGAGCTGAATGTTGGCGAGAACGCCTCGGAGCTAAAGCTCTTCCTGTTGGCTCCCGGTCAGGCGCTGACATTGCGCACGCTGCGGGTGCCGTCGGCCGATAGTGATTCGGTAGGACGCTCTATGGCTCACCCCATCACTCTCCAGACAGAGGGGCAAGGCGGAACTCTCTATCTTCCCGAGGACTTCGTCGCTGCCGGCCTCCAGGTCAGTCTCGATGGCGTGCCGATCACGAGCAGTCTACTGCGCCGATGGGCTCAGGCACATGGCAGCAAGCCTACTGTTGACGGCCTCTGGCCAATCCCCCAGCTCGAGTCCGCTACCTATCAAGCCTGCTGGTGGACTGCCGACAATTCTCAGTTCTTCGGCTGTGAGGAGGTGCACCTCAGCCCTGGAGGAGAGGCTTTTCTTCAGCCGCCGGATCAGGTGGCTAAGGCACTCGAATAGGAAGGACCGTGAAAAGCCTTCCTATTTGCCGCCCCGCCCTACTTCCGGCTTTCCCCAACGATCGCCTCGAGGGCCTGAGTCAGCGGACCGAGGATGGTTTGGTCCGTGCGGAACCCGAAGCTCAGGGTTTGGAGAACATCGCCATGGTCGATGATCTGGCCGGTCACCTCGATGTGCCCAAGGCTCAGAAGCCGAAGGGTCAGATGCTCGTCGGAGTAGTTTTCTCCGAGGACTGCTTCGTCCTGAATACCGGCCTCGATTCGCTGCAGAGAGGCGAGGAATTCCTCTAGGTTGTCGAAAGCGAAGTCGCGGCGGCATTGAAGCCCGCTGGAGTGGACGACTAGGGTCGCGCGTCCGCTGGAGGCGTTAAATAGCTCAACGCCTTCGAGGATCACCTGCCGTTCGGCGTCGTGGGTTTTGAGCTCGATGCTCTGCTGGCCTGCAGTTCTCGCCCGCATCCCGGCCTACCCCCGTCAGTCGTGGGTCAGCTTCTTGTACTTGATGCGGTGGGGCTGATCGGCTGCAGCGCCGAGGCGGCGGCGGCGATCTTCTTCGTAGGCCTGGTAGTTGCCCTCGAACCACTCGACGTGGGAGTCGCCCTCGAAGGCGAGGATGTGGGTGGCGAGGCGGTCGAGGAACCAGCGATCATGGGAGATGATCACGGCGCAGCCGGGGAATTGCATCAGCGCCTGTTCCAGGGCGCGCAGGGTGTCGACGTCGAGGTCGTTGGTGGGCTCATCGAGGAGCAGCAGGTTGCCGCCGGCCTTGAGGGTACGGGCGAGGTGCACTCGGTTGCGCTCACCGCCGGAGAGATTCTTGACGAATTTCTGCTGGTCCGAGCCCTTGAAGTTGAAGGCGCCGGCGTAGGCTCGGGCGGAGATCTCGCGGCGGCCGAGCTGCACTAGGTCCTGGCCGTCGGAGATGGCGGACCACACCTGGGCCTCGCCGTCGAGATCGTCACGGCTTTGGTCGACGTAGGCCAGCTCCACCGTCTCGCCGAGGCGTAGAGAGCCATCGTCGGGTTTTTCGGTGCCGACGATCATGCGAAAGAGGGTGGACTTACCGGCACCGTTGGGGCCGATGATCCCGACGATGCCGGCGGGGGGCAGCTGGAAGGAGAGGTCGTCGATGAGCAGACGATCGCCGAAGCCCTTGGAGAGATCCTTGGTTTCCAGCACCGTGTCGCCGAGGCGAGGCCCCGGGGGAATGTAGATCTCCCCGGCGCTAGCGGCGCCATCGGCCCGGCGATCCTTCTCCAGCAGCTCCTCGTAGGCGTTGAGTCGGGCTTTGCCCTTGGCGCGGCGGCCCTTGGGGGACATGCGCACCCACTCCAGCTCCTTCTGCAGCTCGCGGCGGCGGGAGGAGCGCTGCTTCTCTTCTTGGCCGAGGCGCTGCTCCTTCTGTTCCAGCCAGGAGGAGTAATTTCCCTTCCAGGGAATCCCGTGGCCGCGATCCAGCTCGAGGACCCAGCCGGCGACGTTGTCGAGGAAGTAGCGATCATGGGTGATTGCCACCACGGTGCCCTGGTACTCGGCGAGGTGCTGCTCCAGCCAGGCGACGGATTCCGCATCGAGGTGGTTGGTGGGCTCGTCCAGCAGCAGCAGATCGGGCTTCGAGAGCAGCAGTCGGCAGAGGGCGACTCGGCGCCGCTCACCGCCGGAGAGGTGCTCTACGGAGGAATCCCCCGGCGGCACCCGCAGGGCGTCCATGGCGATTTCCAGAGTGCGATCCAGCTCCCAGCCGTTGACCGCGTCGATGGCGTCCTGAACCTGTCCCTGCTCTTCCAGCAGGGCGGTCATTTCGTCGTCGCTCATCTCTTCCCCCATCTTCAACGAGATTTCGTCGAAGCGGGTGAGTAGCTCCTGGACCTCTCCGAGGCCTTCCTCGATGTTGCCGCGCACGTCCTTCTCGGGGTTGAGCTGGGGCTCCTGGGATAGGTAGCCCACCTTCACCCCCGGCGCTGCCCAGGCCTCGCCTTCGAAGTCGGTGATCTGCCCGGCCATGATTTTCAGCAGAGTGGACTTACCCGCGCCATTGAGGCCGAGCACGCCGATCTTGGCGCCGGGTAGGAAGGAGAGCCAGATATCGCGGAGCACCTCCCGATTCGGCGGATAGACCTTTCGCAGGCCTTTCATGACGTAAACGAATTGCTCGGCCATGGCGTTGCGTTTCCTCTCGTTGCCGTGAACGGCAGATAGGGAAGGTGGAGAGCTCGTAGAGGGAGAGAGAGTGGTGGGAAGCAAGGGCGGTTCGCCGGCAGGCGATCCGGCGGGAGGTTATCTCATCCCGGTCAAGGGAGGAAGCGGCAGCGTGGTATGCTTTCAAGCCTCATCATTCAGTGGTGCCCCTCGGGTTATCAGCCGAAAGGCTCGCCTTGCCTGCTGCCTCCGACATACGAAGGTAGGAGCTCTCTAGGTGGGCGTTGCCTTGCGGCGGTCAGCGTCCGCTCCTCTGCGGTCGACACCAACCCCCGGTGCACCATCGCGGTCCACCCCACGTTTCAGGAGGCTTGATAGCAAAATGAGCGCCAGCGGCAGCAACGTCAACAACTTCATCGACGATCTGGTTAACGACCCCGACAAATGGGCTCAGCTGCGCACTCAGCCGCAGGAGGTGCTCTCCAATTCCGGACTGAGCCAGTCAGAGCAGGACATGCTGACCAAGGGCTCGGTCAACGAGCTCTCCGGGGATACCGGGCGTGATCCCAACAAGCTCGCCAGCATGATCATCATCTGGTGACGCGATGACCGAAGGTGCCCGCGGGGCCGCGAGCGGTACGCTTTGGGTCGTAGGAACGGGGATCGCCCCGGCCCTACAGATCACCGGCGAAGCCCGATCCGCTCTCAGCTCGGCCTCGCGGGTCTTCTACCTGCTCAACGATGTGGTGGGGAGGCGGTGGATTCAGGCGCTGCGTCCCGACGCCGTGTCGTTGGCGGATAGCTACGCTGCGGGCAAAGAGCGGCTGCAGACCTACGAGGAGATCGTAGAGCGAGTGCTGCAGCCGGTGCGGGAAGGGGAGCAGGTGGCGGTAGCCTTCTACGGCCATCCGGGAGTCTTCGTGCGCCCCGGCCATGAGCTGGTGCGACGGGCGGTGGCGGAAGGGCATCGAGCGGTGATGCTGCCGGGGGTGAGCGCGGAGGATTGTTTATTTGCCGACCTGGGAGTCGACCCAGCGCAGGTCGGGTGCCAGAGCTTCGAGGCGAACGATTTCCTGCTCCACGAGCGGCGCTTCGACCCTCGCAGCGCGCTGGTGCTGTGGCAGGTGGGGGTGATCGGCAATCGCATCTTTCGGCCGGACAACGACTACGATCTCGGAGCCCTGGAGCTGCTGGCGGAAGCCCTGCTGGAGCATTATCCCCGGGGGCATCAAGCGGTGATCTACGAGGCGCAGGAGCTGCCGGTGGTCGAGCCCCGGCGAGAAAAAGTGCGGATCGAGGATCTGCCGCGCTCGAGGCCGACGGCAAAGTCGACGCTCTACGTGCCGCCCCTGGCCACCGGTGAGCCCAATGAGGCGCGGCGCCGGCGACTGGAAGCCCTAGCGCAGCCCTGAGGCTTCGCGGTGTAAGCCCTGGCGCAGCCCTGAGGCTGGAGGCTGCGCAGTGTGGCCGGCTAGCTCAAGGGTGAGAGGCGTTCTGCTCCCCGGGCTCGCGGCTCGACCGTCTTTGCAGCGGAGAGCACGAGCGACGCGGGGATGCGCTTATTCTGAGGCTGGGGCCGAAATCGACTCTGATTCCTCGGCCGACTTCTGGGCTGTCGTCTCTTGGGTAGCCGCTTCCTCAGCGGTCGACTCTTCGGCTTCACAGGGGCCCGTAGGAGCCTTGGCGCGGGCCTGGGAGGCGGCGAAGTCGAGCTGCAGGTAGATGCGGGAAACCGGCGACGAGGAGATCGAGAACCAGCTCTCCCGCGGTGACCCGACGACGGGGGCGAAGGAGAGACGATCGCCGTTTTCCCCAATGGTGGTGCGGGCGTGGCAGGTCATGCACGAGGATCGTGCGGTCATGCCGGCTTCGATCACCGAATTGGCCAAAATGATAGGCCGCCCCTGCCCGTCGACGAAGGTCGCCTGAGTGCCGTTGAGCCGGTACTGGCTCCAGATGTCCGGATCCAGGCCGTTGCGCTTGAAGGACTTGAGGAGCGCGTTGGAGGGCTGATCGGTGCCCGCCTCGATGCCGTAGCGATCTCGTTGCAGCGTCACGAGCTCGCGATTGGGATTGTCGACGTGCTCCCAGGTGGCCCAAAACCATTGCGGCAGCACCTTGGCCATGATGTGGAAAGCCACCAGGCCGAGGCGCTGACCGTCCACCATCCGGGTGTGGTACCTGCTGGCGTCTTCCTCCGAAACCCGCTGCCAGGCGGCCTTGATGAAGAAGGAGCCGCCGGGGAATCCTGGATCCGCCGACCGATTGTTTCGATAGCGATCGTAGAGCTTTTCCTGGCCGTTGAGATTCCACAGCTCCTGAACCAGCAGCCAGTTGAAGGCGGGGCGGTTGAGGTGGACCTCCGAGATCATGTGGTCATTGACCCCGTCGAGCTCTTCCTCGAGCTGCTGCTGGGCGCGCTCGCTGAAATTATCGGAGGCAAACTCTCGCAGCATCTGCTGCTGGAGCAGCTGATCATCGAAGACCTCGACCTCCTCCGGCGTCGGCCAGGTGGGCTGACAGTTCGGGTTGCCGAAAACCGCCTCGACATCCGCCCAGGTCTCCCACTCTCTGCGGTCGGGGGCCGCCTTCGCGGGGGAGTTGACGTGAATGAACATGTCCCAGGCCAGGGTTGCGGGGCCGCGGCCGGTGGTCAGCAGGCGCTCCGCGGAGAGTCGCAGCACGTCGGCCAGATCGTTGGGATCCTTCACCTCGCTCACCAGCTCCTCGATGTCGATGGTGGTCTGGGCGTGGATCTCGGCGGCGGGAATCACCAGCATCGCCGCTAGGCCTAGAATCAGCAGAAGAGGACTGATTCTCCGGGCAGCAGCGAAGTCGAAGATTTGGCAGCGGGTGACGGTAGGTCGGCGGCCCACGATGGTGACCGGTGCGAGGTCGAGCATCAGGAATCCTCCTTCAAGAGATTCGATTGGGATGACGAGGACGACGAATCATCGGTTCCGGCAGCGACAGGCTTGGCGACGCTGGGCTGTACCAGGGTGGGGGCGCTGAGCTGATCGAGGGTGGGAGTATCGAGGTCCGCGGGCGCCTCGGGGAGCACGGCGGAAGACCACAGAGCGCTGTCGGCGTCGGGGATCTCGGTGGCGGTGGCGAAGGCCCGGGCGATGGGCTGATGAGCCCAGAAGCTGCGCAGCGCGTCTCCGGTGAGGTGTCGGGAGAGGGTGTCGAGCATCTCTCGACAGCAGGTCAGAGCGCCTTCCCGGCCGGCCTGGGCCAGCAGCCAGCAGATCTCCGCACGGGTGGCTACGAGCCCTCCGGTGGGGAGCTCCACCTGTTTCGGCGGGAGCTTACCGAGGGCTGCGAGGTAGGCGTCCAGCAGCGGGCGGTGGGCGTCGATACCGGTTTCTGCGATCAGCTGGAGGGCCTGCTGCACCGCCTCACCGCTGCTCTCTGGGTCGCCCTGCTCATAGGCCACTCGAGCGAGGGCGGTGGTGCCCTCCAGCACGCCGTAGGCGGCGCCCAACTCCCTACAGGCGGCCAGCCCCTTTTCGATCTGCCGACGGGCTTCGTCTAGCCGGCGCCGGGCGCGGAGGATTTCGGCGGTGCCGAAATGTCCAAAGGCGGTGTGAAAGGGAGAGCCGAGGGCGCGGTGCACGTCTCGTAGCTGACGGTCCAGCTCCTCAGCTTGCTCCACCGCGCCTTCCGCGAGGCAAAGCAGGCAGAAATTGCCGAGAGCGAGGGCCTCGGCTTCGAGGAAGCCTAGATCCCGGGCTAGCGCCAGCGCTGACTCGTAGGAGGAGCGGGCTGCGGGGAAGTCCGAAAGCAGATAGTGAGCCAGGGCGAGATCCGCTAAAGCTCGGGCTCGGGTGCGCTCGAGGCCTCGTTGGCCGGCGAGGCGGATGCCTTCTTCCAGGTAGCGAAGGGCCTCCGAGGGCTGATCGAGGCCGAGTTGGGCGGCGCCGAGGGCGCAGGCTGCATCGGCGGTGCCGTCGTCATCCCCTAGAGCACGGCAGAGCTCCAGCTGTTGGAGGGAGTGGGTGCGGGCGCTAGCGAAGTCCCCGGCCCTCAGGGCGGAGTGCCCCAGGAGGCCCAGCACCTCCGCCTCCACCGCTTCGGCTTGCTCTTCCCCTGACTTCGAGGCCGCTCCGGCGAGCTGTAGGGCTTCCTGCAGTCGATCGGTGGCTTCGGCGCTGCCGGTCTCCAGCAGATGACGGCCCTGGTAGAGCCGGGCCTGGGCTCCGAGGAGCTCATGCCCTAACTCGTCGGCGATCACCGCGGCAGCAGCGGCAGCTTCCGCCTCTTCTTCTCGTCGGCCGAGGACAAAGAAGCAATCGCAGCGCTTCAGCAGCAGCTCGCAGCGGCGCTGACGGCCGCTCTCGGAGCCACCGACCTCGGCTTCCAGGGCGAGGTCGGAGAGATCGAGAAGCGCCTCCCAATCGTAGCTGGCGGCGAGATGGTCCACCGCCGGGACGGCGTAGCGCATCCCTTCCTCCGGGCGGTCTCCCCGCAGGAAGTGGCGGCAGAGATCCACCGCCAGCTCCCCGTCGTTGACGTCGCCGTGGCGAGCGAGGAGCACTTCCGCTAGGCGCGCGTGGTAGGCGCGACGGAGGATTGGGGGGAGGCTGGTGTAGAGCAGCTCCTGCAGCAGATGGTGGTCGAAGTGGCCGAGGCGACCGCTGCTGCGCACCAGGCCGGTGCGGCGCTCTAGGTTCACCAAGCGCTCCAGCAGACCGATGGGAGAGATATCTCTCACCTTGGCGATGATCTCGGGGTCGAAGCGGAAGCCGTAGACCGCCGCGGCGTCGAGCACCGCGCGATCTTCTGAGTCGAGATCTCGCAGTCGCGCCTCCAGCAGGCCGCGGACCGAGCCCGGGAGGGGGACGGTGCCGGTGCTCGAGGAGGGGGGCGGGGTGGCGATGACGGCCTGCAGCGGCTCGGCGGCGGTGGGATTCTGGCGCTGTTCCGCCAGCTCTCTCAGCATCTCGGCGACAAAGAGGGGGTTGCCGTCGGACTGCACCGCGATTCGTTTGGCCAGGCGATGGCTGCCGGTGAGGCCCCCGAGGGCTTCGTGAACCATGCGCTGGACTTCCTCCACCGCGAGCCGCTCGAGACTGAGGCGGCGCCCATGGCGCAGATCGAGAAAAGGCTCCAGATCCTCCGGCGGCAGCCCCGGACGAGCGCTCACCACCAGCAGGATCGGTAGCTCTCCGACCACCGCGGCGACGGAGGCGAGTCGGGCGCGGGCGGCGGCTCCGGCGAAGTGGAGATCGTCCAACAGCCACAGGATGGGGCCGTCGGAGCTCAGGGAGCGGGCGAGCTGACGGAACAGGGCGTGGACGGCGTCCGGCGACAGAGGCTCGCTGCCGGTGGGAGGGGGGAGGCCCGCCAGCAGGGCGGCGAAGGCCGGTGCTAGTTGGGGAGTTTGGGGCAGCAGCTGGATCAGCTGCTGCTCGACGTCCGGCCCACCGAGATAGGTAATGAGAGAGTCGGCGAGGGCTCCTGGGCCGTGGCGATCTCCCGGGGTATTGGAGCCGTAGAGCACCCGTGGCGCGTCCTGGCGGGAGCGCTGGCGCAGCCGTTGGGTGAGCTCGTGCATCAGCCGACTCTTGCCGACTCCCGCCTCACCTTCGATCAGCAGCACCGATCCACGCCCGGCACGGGCCCCGTGCCACAGCTCTTGGAGCAGGGTGAGCTCGTCGTGGCGGCCCTGGAAAGGGGTATCCCGGCTGACCTCGGGAACCGCCAAGCGATCGGTGCTGGTGCCCTCCGTGGCGGGGCGCCGGCCGGCCCACCATCGGGAGCTCTCCCCGTCGTCGAGGGCCCGGGCAAGATCCGCGGCGGTGACGAAGCGATCCTCCGGCGCCTTCTCCAGCAGGCAGGTGATCACCGCCTCGAGGAACAGGGAGATCTCCGGGCGCAGCTGGCTGATGGGATCCGGGACGGTGTTGAGGTGACGCCCCACCACCGCCTTGGGATCGCCGACGGCGAAGGGCTGAGACGCGGTCGCCGCCTCGTAGAGCACCACGCCGAGGGAATAGAGATCGGAGATGGGGCCGACTTCGGCACCGGTGATCTGTTCCGGAGAGGCGTAGTCCAGAGTGCCGACGAAGTAGCCGGTTTGGGTCAAGCGACCGCCGCCGCCGATCAGGCCGGCGATGCCCAGATCCATCAATTTCACCTGATAGTCCGGCGTCAGCAGGATGTTGGTGGGCTTCAGATCGCGGTGTACCGCCCCCGCTCGATGGACCGCCTCCAGGGCCTCGGCGATCTGCCCCGCCAGGGCGCGAAGCAGCGGCTCCGGAACGGGGCCGAGACGGTTCATCACCTGTCTCAGGGTGCGGCCCTCGACGTATTCCATCACCAGGAAGTGCTGGGACACGCCCTCTACGGTGGCGGTGCCGAGCTCGAAGGTTCGCACCACCGCGGGGTGATCCACCACCTGCCCCAGCTCTCCCTCCCGCTGAAAGCGCATCAGCGTGGCGGAATCGACCCGTTCCGGACGCAGCACTTTGACCGCCACGGAGGTGCCGGCGGCGGCGTAGGGGCGGTCCTTTATCAGCTTGCCTCGATACACCGAACCATAGCTGCCGGTGCCCAGGAGGGCGTCCGGACGGCAGGGCCCGAGGCGCCCTGGCAGTAGGTCGGGGGAGGACGGGTCGGGGGCCATGACTCGGAATCTCTCAGCGCCGATGAAAACGGTAGAGCGCGCCCTGGATTGGGGGCGAGATAATCTTCGCGAGAAGCACTCGAAAACCTATCATGCTCCTGGGAACCTGAGGCCTTCGAAGGCGGGAAGTTCGCAGCGTGAACGAGCTCCGTGGATGCCCTAGCAAGGTTTCTGCTGGGGGGGTATTCTCGTCCTATGGGAAAGGAAAAGAGCTTTAGGAGCACCGGTGCTGCGGTCTCCATCGGTGGGGATTGGCGACTGGTGGCGGATGTTGGCGGCACTCGATCCCGCTTCGCTCTGGTGGACGAGGCCGGGGGTCTCGCGCACGCTCTCTCGCTGGCCAACGCCGACTATTCCGGGCTCGGGGAGGCGGCGGAGGCCTATTTGCGGGAAGTCGCCCCTTCCCCCGCGCCGCGCCGCGCTGCCTTCGCGGTAGCGACCCCCATCACCGGTGATCGGGTTCGTCTCACCAATCGGGAGTGGTCCTTCTCGACCCGCCAGCTCCAGCGGCGACTGGGGCTGGATCACCTCACCGTGATCAACGACTTCACGGCCCTGGCGCTGGCCCTTCCCTACCTAGGGGCGGAGCACCTGCGCAGCCTGCATTCGGCGACGGGGGACCCGTCGGCTCCGCGGGTGATCCTCGGCCCCGGGACGGGACTGGGAGTTTCGGCGCTGATTCCCGGGGATGATGGCGAGGAACCAACCCCGGTGGCGACGGAGGGCGGACATCGGGACTTCGCCGCCATCACCGAGCGGGAATGGGCGGTGCATCAGGTGTTGGCGAGACGCTTCGGGCGAGTCTCGGTGGAGCGGGTGGTTTCGGGGACCGGCATGGTGTACCTCTATCAGGCCCTGTGCGAGATCGACGGGGAGGCGGCGGTAGCGGATGACGCGGCGGCGGTGGTGGCGGTCAGCGACCGGGATGCCAGGGCTCGCGAAACCCTGAGAATCTTTGCCGCTCAATTGGGGGCCTTCGCCGGGGATCTCGCCCTGACCCTGGGCGCCCGCGGCGGCGTGTACCTGGCCGGCGGCGTGATTCCCCGCCTCGGAGAGCGCTTCGAGCTTGCCCTCTTCCTGCAGCGCTACCTAGCGAAGGGGCGATTCCGCTCCTACGTGGAATCGATCCCCGTCGCCCTGGTGACCCATTCCTGGCCGGCTCTGGCCGGCCTCGCCGCCAGCCCTCGGGTCTGGCGCGCGGCCGCTGGCGCCGACGGCGGCGGCAATGGGGCCACAGGCTGAGACGCTGAGGGAGTCTTTGGATGAAGATCGAGGGGGAGACCTCAGCGGTGACGCCATCGCGTTGGCCGGTAGCGAGCTCAGGACGGGCTGAATGACGGATCCGAGACGAAGCTGGATTCCGCGGCGTCGCCCTGGGGTGAGGGTGGTAGGGGAGAGGGCTGGTGGGGCGCTGGTCACCGTGGAGGGACGGGTGCGCTCCCTAGCGCTGCTGAGAGCCGACCAGCTGGAAGCGCTCCTCGCCGCCTGCGACGGTCGTCGCGATGCGGCGGCGGTAGCGCGAGAGCTGGAGGGCTCACGGCGAGAGGAGACGGTTCGGGAGAAGCCCGGCGGCGACCCTCCCGCCTCTTCGCCGAGGAACTCCCCCGGGCTGGAGAACTCTCCTCGGCGAGAGAGCCCGTCCGCGTTGGAGCATGCCGTTCTGGAGGCCCTGGAGGCTCTCGATGGCCTGGTGCTGGACTGGCCGTCCATCGAGCCTGGGGGCTTAGGGCCGGTGGCGGTGTGGGGAAGCGGAGAGGGGAAGGTGGCTCGGGAGGTGGTGGAAGCGCTGCGCAGCGCCCAGGTCCTGGCGCCTCGGCGGCTGCTGATGGAGTCGCAAGGGGTGCCTTCGGTACCCCGGGATGCGTCCTTGGTGGTGCTGGCTCCAGACCAGGCGTCCTATCGCTGGCTCACCCAATTAGCTTCGGCGGTGGAGGCCGCTGCCCTGCCTTGCCTGCCGGTGAGCTGTGAGGCGGGGGCGCTTTGGGTGGGGCCCTTGCTGCTGCCGCGGCGTTTGCGGATGGTGGGCGGTGAGCAATCGGTTCAGGGGGAAGCTCCCCTCAAGGCGAGCCGGCGTCTGCTCTTTGCGCCGGGAGCCTCCGCCGAGCTGCGGGAGCATTGGTGGCACCATGGCGGGAGCGAGGTGCCGGGAGCGGAGCTCGAGCTCGCCCTGCGCCGCGCCGCGGTGGCGGCCGCGAGGGAAGCCCGCCGGGTGCTTTCGGGGCGACGACCGAAGCAGGCGGATTCAGTGCTGCGAGTGCAGGCGGACGGATCGGTGGGGGCATCCCCCCTGGCGCCGCCGACGGAGCCCATCGATGGACGGTGGCAGTCGGTGGCGGACGGAGTCGTAGCGGATTGGAGCTTTCCTGAACCGCGTCCGCGGCGGTGGGCCAGGGGAGGGCCGCGTCGGGTCGGCATCCTCGGCGGCGGCACCGCGGGCTACCTGGCGGCCCTCGCTCTGCGGCGCAAACTGCCGGCGGTGGAGGTCACCCTGCTGGAGTCTCCAGAGATCCCGGTGATCGGAGTTGGGGAGGCTACGACCCCGCTGCTGCCGGCCTTTCTCCACGGCACTCTCGGCATCGATCCGGTGGATTTTTGGCGTCGGGTACAGCCCACGCCGAAATTGGGGATTCGCTTTGTTTGGGGACCTGAGGAGGGCCCGGAATCCTTTTCCTATCCCTTTGTCCGCGGGGCTCTGGTGGAATCCTGGGCTCATCGCGGCGACCTGGAATCGGCGAGCCTGCCGGCGCTGCTGATGGCCGCTGGCCGCATGCCCGTGATGGAGACCGGGGGGCGCCTCGGCCTGTTGCCGCACCCCTGGGCCTACCACCTGGAGAATCGTCGCTTCGTCGCCTTTCTTCGAGATGCGGCCCTCGCCGCCGGGGTGCGGCGGCGGGAGGTGACGGTCTCCGCGGCGCTGCCTCGCGTCGACGGCACGGGCCTCGATCATCTGCGGCTGCAGGATGGATCCAGGGCGAGCTTCGATCTCTACCTCGACTGCACCGGCTTCCGGTCGCTGCTGCTGGGAGAGGCTTTGGACGAGCCTTTCCTCGACTTTCGCTCCAGCCTCTTCACCGATGCCGCCTGGGTGGCTGCGGTGGAGCGTGCCCCCGGGGCGCCGCCGGTGCCCTACACCGAGGCGGAGACCTGGGATGCGGGCTGGTGCTGGAATACCCCCACCCGGGAGGATGACCACCGAGGCTACGTATTTTCGCGGAGCTTCCTCGAGCCGGAAGCCGCCCTGGCAGAGATGCATCGCCGTCTGCCGGGTTTGGGGGAGGTCCGATTGGTGACCTTCGCGCCAGGGCGCCGCGCCAACTTCTGGCGCGGCAACGTCGCGGCCCTGGGCAACGCCTACGGCTTCGTCGAGCCCCTCGAGTCCACCGCGCTGCACATGCTGGTGGTTTCCATTCAGCTGCTGATTCGCCACTGGCCTGGAGAAGAGGGAGTGGAAGGGGATGGTCTTTCGGTGTCCGCAAACCAGCAGACGGCAAACCAGCGGCAGGCGAACGCTTTTCTGGGTCAGTTCTGGGATGACCTGCGGGGCTTCCTCGCCCTCCACTTTCGATTCAACCGGCGGTTGGATACAGCCTTTTGGCGCGCCTGTCGGGAGGAGGTGGATCTCGCCGGGGCCGAAGAGTCGGTGGCCCTCTTTCAGCAGCGAGGGCCCCTGGCCTACAGCCCCCACACTCTGCGCTTCGACTCGCTGTGGGGAGATTACGGCCGCGACGTCCTGCTGCTGGGCCAGGGAGTTCCGTGCCCGCTGCCGGCGCCGAGAATGGATGCAGCGACCTTCCGGCGCCGGCTGGCGGCGGCGCAGCGATGGATGGGGCGATGCCTGCCGGTGGAGCAAGGGCTCCAGAGGTTGGAGAACGAGCCGGCAGCCCTGCGGCGCTGGGCCCGCTCTGCTCCCTGGCTGCAGGACGGAGCGGTGGGCGGCGGCCCCCATTGGTGATCCCAGCTCCATCTCTTCGGGAGCCTCGCCGGAGGAAACACCAGCCAGTCCCGCGCCGTATCTCGTTTCAGAGCCCGGTCGAGGGGGCCGAGGCTCGATAGCGGACTCCATGGCGCGACTAGCCGATAAGCCGCCGCTAGGCCGCCAACAGCTGATAGAGAACCCTGAGGAGATCGCATGGCCGCCTCCATCCCGGACCCATTGATTCTCGAGCTGCGAGAGCGAATCGACAACGGAGATGCCGAGGCCCTCGCGGGATGGCTGGAAGAGCGTCGGGAGGCAAGCCCCGATCTCGTCCGGCAGGCGATTCCCTGGGGTCCGGTAGGAGTCGAGGGCGGCGAGCAGCAGGATCCGCACTTGAGCGATCCGCTGCATTACGTCAGTGATGCCGTCTTCCATCGTCTCTTCCGCGGCGATGATCCCGCAGCGGTGGCGCGGGTGCTGGTGAAGGCCGGGGCCCTGATCGAGGGTGCGGGAGGACGGGAGACGCCCCTCCACGGAGCCGCGAGCCTGGGGCAGGCGGGCGTTGCGGAGGTCCTGCTGGACGCCGGAGCTGATCTCGAAGCCCGCGCTCAATACCCCGGAGTGCCCCACGGCACGCCGCTAGGTTTTGCCGTGGAATTCGGCATGGTGGCGGTGGCCGATCTCCTCGTCGCCCGCGGCGCCTGGCGCGGATCGCTGCGGCTGGCGGCCGGCACCGGAGATCTGGAGTCGGTGGAGGAGCTCTGGGGACAGCGAGGATCGGAGGAGCCCGAGGTGCTGGACGCCTTCCGCTGCGCGGTGGTGGGGGAGCGCCTGGAGGTGATGAGCTACTTTCTACAGCGCGGGGTGGATCTGCACTCCTTGGTGCGCAACTCGACGGTGCTCCACTGGGCGGCGTGGGAAGGCAAGGCGGAGTCCGCCCAATGGCTGCTCTCCCGCGACGCCGCGCGCCGGGACCCAGAGCACGATTCGACCCCCGGGGGCTGGGCCCTCTATCGCTCCGAGCGACTGGGGGCCGGCTGGGGGCACGCTCGCACCGTCGCGGTGCTGGCCCGCGCGGAGCTCGAGGCGCGTCAGCTCGGCGACCCTGACTGACGACGGGGCGGATGGGGGCGGTGGTTGGATCGTGTGGAGTCTGGCTGAGATCGGATCTCGCTAGGACCGTATCTTGCTGGGGTTGGAGAGGGCCCCTCTGTTATGCTCTCGCCGCTCATCACGCCCAGGCTCTATCCCTTCCTTCCCCGACCTAGGAATTGCTTATGACCGTCGAAGTCTTCTCCGAGATCGGACGCCTCCGTAGCGTGCTCGTGCACCGTCCCGGCCGGGCGATCGACTACATGACGCCTTCGATGATGGAGCGCCTTCTCTTCGACGACATTCTCGACGGCCAGCTGGCGCGGGGAGAGCACGATCGTTTCCGGCTGGTGCTGGAGAAGGCCGGCATCGAGGTGCTGGATCCGGAAGACCTCGCTGCGGATGTCCTCGCAGAGGACAGCGTGCGGCAGTGGGCCCTGGATCAGCTGGAATATGCGGTGTGTTCCTGGGATAGCTCGTTATTGCCGCGAGAGAGGCTGGCGGATCTAGAGCCAGCAGAGCTGGCCGCGGTGCTGATCCGCGGGGTTCGTACCGAAGGCTACCCCTTGGTCAACGGGGAGCGGCGCCTCTTCTCCCTCGGCCCCCTGCCGAATTATTTCTTCCAGCGGGATCCCCAATTTGTCCTCGGTCGCCACGTGGTGCTCTCGGCGATGGCTACCGGTGCCCGGGAGCGGGAGCCTCTCCTCTCGGAGCTGATCTTCCGCCACCATCCGGCCCTCGCAGGGCACGGCGGTCTGATTCCTATGGAGACCCGCGACGCCGACGACGGGCGTGAAGAAGATTTTCCGGCACCGGAGATCGAGGGTGGGGATGTGCTGGTAGCGGACGAGGAAGTTCTGCTGGTGGGAGTCAGCCAGCGCACCAACATGCAGGGAGCGGAGCGGCTGGCGAGCGCCCTTCGCGCCAATGGCGCCCCCTTCAAATATCTGCTGATGGCTCTGCTGCCCCCACAGCGCTCCTACATGCATCTGGATACGGTCTTCACCTACGTCGACGAGCGCCAATGCCTGGCCTATTCCCCGGTCATCGAGGCGGGGGGGCCGGAGTCAGCGAGGGTGTACGAGGTGGATCTCACCCGCGAGGAGGTCTCCTTCACCCCCCGGGGCTCCCTGTCAGACGCTCTCGCACGCCTCGGCCGGGAGGTGGAGCTGATTGCCTGCGGCGGGCCCGACGACCGGCTTTATCAACAGCGGGAGCAGTGGACCGACGGCGCCAATAGCTTCACCCTGGAACCGGGGGTCATCACGCTCTACGTGCGCAACCGCCGAACCATCGAGGAGTTGGCGCGCCGCGGCTTCCGGGTGATCTCGGAGACCGAGGCGCTGGAAGACTCGGTGGAGATCCTCGGGCAGGGGCCGACGGTGGTCACCCTGGCCGCCAGCGAGCTATCTCGCGCCCGCGGCGGTCCCCATTGCATGACCATGCCGCTGCAGCGGGATCCGGTTCCCTGAGTCTCGCTTCCGCTCACTGATTTCTGCTTCGATTTGAGCTAGCTGGCGGTGTGCCACCGCCAGCCCGGCGCTCTCGCGCCGAAACGCTCTAGCGCTAGGTTCTCTGATTTCGCCAAAGCCCTTCGGGCTCCCGTCTCACGCTTCCTCGCCTCGTGCTTTCCGGTCTCGTCACTCTTCGGTCAACCTTCTAGACCGTCTCGAGCATTTTGGCTTCCGCCTCGCTTTTCGACCCGCTTGCCGCGGATCCGTGCCTCAGGGTGCGCTGAATTCCGCCCTCTCCCTACAACCCATCGTTTTCGAGGACACCTGGCCATGGCCGATTCTGCCTCTTCCCCCGCCACGCCGACTCCCGCCTACGATCCCGCCGCCCACCTGATCACCGTTCGCGATCGCAGCGCGGAGGAGTTCAAGGCGCTCTTTGAGCTCACCCACCGCATCAAGACCGAGCCCGAGGCCTTCCGCACCGCATTGCAGGGGCAGACCCTCGGCATGATCTTCCAGAAGTCTTCGACCCGCACCCGGGTGAGCTTCGAGGTCGGCATGTTCCAGCTCGGCGGTCACGCTCTCTTTCTCTCGTCGAGGGATATCCAGCTCGGCCGCGGTGAGACGGTCTCCGACACCGCGGAGGTGCTCTCCCGCTACGTCGACGGCATCATGGCCCGCACCTTCGCCCACCAAGACGTGCTGGACCTGGCGGGGTTCGGCTCGATCCCGGTGATCAACGGCCTCACCAACGATCTCCATCCCTGCCAGGTGCTGGCGGACTACTTCACTCTGTGGGAGATCTTCGGCGATCTCTCCGGACGCAAGATCGCCTACATTGGCGACGGCAACAACATGGCCCATTCCCTGACACTCGGCGCGTCCAAGGTGGGGATGGACATCGCCATCGCCACCCCCGACGGCTACGAGTGCGATCCTCACTATCTGGCCCTCGCGCAGCAGGATGCGGCGCAGGCGGGCACCAGCGTGATCACCACCACCGACCCCCGGGAAGCGGTGGAGGGAGCCAGCTGCGTGTACACCGACGTCTGGGCCTCCATGGGCCAGGAGGAGGAGCGCAAGGAGCGCCTCGCGGCCTTCGCCGGCTGGACGGTCACCGAGGAGGTGATGGCAGCGGCGGCGGCGGACGGCGTGTTCCTTCACTGCCTGCCCTGCCATCGCGGTGAGGAGGTCTCGGCAGAGGTGGCGGACGGACCCCGCAGCCGCATCTTCGACGAGGCGGAGAATCGCCTTCATGTGCAGAAGGCCGTGATGGTCGATCTGATGGCGGCATCCTGATTCTCGGGTCCTGATTCTCACTCTCTGATCCTCGCGGCCTGATCCTTTCAGTGTCGAAGACCGCGGGCTTGGTCTTCCGCCTCGGGGAGCCGCGGTAAGATGGCGGGATCCATGAGATCCCGCCCCTTGAGCCCCCAACCGTGAGCACCCCATCTGAGCCCTCCCAAGCCGTCGTCCAGCTGGCTACCCACCTGGACGGCGCGCTGACTCACTTTCCCCTCACCGGGCGGGAGATCCGCCTCGGTCGGGCGGTAGATAACGACATCGTGCTGGGAGACTTCTCTGTCTCCCGGTATCACGCCGTGTTGCGGCGGGAGCGCGGTCGCGGCGAAGGCGGTGGTGCCGGGGGCTGGGTGCTCTATGACCTGATGAGCACCAACGGCGTGGTGGTCAACGGGGAGCGGGTGCGGGAATACCCTCTACAGCAGGGCGATGAGCTCGAGGTGGGGATCTTTACCCTCGCGGTGGAGCTCTCGGAGCAGATGGAGTCGGTGCTGGCCGAGCCCGAAGAGGAGCCGGTGCTGCTGGCGACTCCGGTGGAGGGGGAAGACGAGCTGACCCGCCAGCAGGAGCTCTCCAAGGTGGCGGTGGTGAGGCCGCTGTCCCAATTCACCGCGGAATACGGCCTGGCGGCGCAGCTGGACGCCACCCACGGCGAAGGCCCCGGGGACGATGAGCCGACGGTGCGCACCATAGTGCCGCCGAGCGCTGCAGAGCAGCGGGCCGAGGCTCCGCCCCGGGATGCGGCCTTCGCGGCGCGGGCGGTAGGCTATCTCGCCCGCCTGGCGCGGGTTCTGATCGCCGCCGAGTCGGTGGACGCCGTGCTGCGCAAGGTGATGGATATCGCCTTTGAGGCGCTGCCGGTGGATCGGGGCTTCATTCTGCTGAAGGATGACGACGGCACCCTGCGCTGCCGCCTCGCTCGGGAGGGGGACGAGGTAGAGGTGCTGCCCCAGGGCCCGGTGCCGGTTTCGCGCACCATCATGCGCACGGTGATCGAGGATCGGGTCGCCCTGTTGACCTACGATGCCCAGAGCGACGCCCGCCTGATGAGCGGGGACTCGATTCGGCTGCACCAAATCCGCTCGGCTCTGTGTGCGCCTCTGTGGTCCGGGGAACGGATCATCGGAGTGCTGCAGGTGGACTCGAAGAACCTCGCGGCGCGCCTCTCCCAGCGGGATTTGGACCTGCTGACCACCGTATCGAATTACGCGGCGGTGGCGGTGGAGCGGGTGCGCTACGAAGAACGGGCGCTGCGGGAGAAGGAATTGCGTTCCCGGCTAGAGCGCTATCACTCCCCAGGAGTCATCGAAGACGTTTTGGCCCGGGAGAGCGCCCCGGATTCCTCCCTCGGCCGCTTGCGCAAGGCGGAGGTGTCGGTGCTCTTTGCCGACCTCGTGGGCTTCACCAGCCTCTCGGAGCAGCTCGCTCCGGAAGAGGTGGCGGGGCTCTTGGAGAGCTTCTTTACCGACGCGGTAGAAGCGATCTTCGAAGCTGGGGGAACCTTGGATAAATTCATCGGCGATTGCGTGATGGCCTTCTTTGGCGCCCCGATGGCGCAGCCCGATCACGCTCAGCGGGCGGTGAGCGCGGCGCGCTCGATTCTGCGGGCGGTGGATCGCCACAATCGCCACCGCGGCAGCAGCGGCAAGCCGGAGATGGCGGCCCGCATCGCGATCAATTCCGGACCGGTGGTGGTGGGGGACATCGGCAGCAATCGCCGCGTCGACTACACCGTGTTGGGCAACACCGTGAACGTGGCCGCTCGCCTCGAATCCTCCGTCGCTCGCCCCGGGGATGTGGTGCTCGGCAGCGCCACTCGGGCGGTGCTGGGGCAGGAGGTGGTCACGGAAGCCCTCGGTGAGTTCCAGCTCAAGGGTTTGAGTCGACCCATCGACGCCTTTCGCCTGAAGCTTTGAGCTCGCTGTTACTTTGAGTGCAGTGAAACTTTGAGCGCACTGAGACTATGAGCGCATTGGCCTTTCTCACCGTCTTCCTGAGCCTGGTCTCCGGCCCTCAATGGGTGGAGGTGACGGTGCTGGATGGGGCGACCATCGACGGCGGTGGAGCCCAGGGGGCAGTGGCGCGGGTGGAATTTCGCCTCGATGGGCAGACCGTCGCGGTGCGGGACGAAGCGCCGTGGGGAAGCGAAGTAGATTTCGGCGAGGATCTTTTGCCCCATCACCTGGAGGCGGTAGCCCTAGACGCCGAAGGCCGTGAGGTGCAGCGGGTCGAGCAGTGGATCAATCTGCCCCGAGGGCGCAGCGCTCTCTCGGTGGTGGTAGAGGGGAACGAGGGCGGGGAGCGCCACGTGCGCCTGCTGTGGGCCTCGGTGGATCGGCAGCCGCCGGACGAAATCACCATCACCTACGACGGCGTGCCCCTGGAGCTGGCTCCCGGTACCGTGCTGAGCCTCCCCCCGCCGCCCGAGGATGAGCCGCCCGGGAGCGTACATCTGCTCGCGGCAGAGCTTCGCTTCGGCGGCGAGGTGGTGCGTTCCGAGGTTGCCCTGGGGGCGGACTTCGGCAGCACCTCGTCTTCCGAGCTCACCGCTCTTCCGGTGATCCTGCCTCAGCCTCTGCCGGCAGACGGGGAAGGGAGCCCTGCGGCGGAGCTGGCCTCCCGCTGGGTAGCCCACCGAGACGGCGAGCCCTTGCGGGTCTCCGCGGTAGAGGCGGCGGCGGCGGATCTGGTGTTGATCCACGACCGGGATCCGGTGCTGCGGCGCTCGATGCGCACCCTTGGCGGGGTGACTCAGCTGCTCCAGCGGCTGCGGGAGGGCTTTGCCCTCTCCGGCGTGAGAGTGGGCGATCGACTGCGGATGGTGCTTCCGGGAGCGCCGCCGAAGGGCGCTGAGGTCGACTCGGAGCGCGAGCTGCCGGCTTCTTTCTTTCCGATCACTCGGAACCTTGGCAATCTAGCCGGTGGCCTGACTCAGCTGGTGGTCAATCCGATGCGCTTCGAGTCGGATTTGGAGGATCGCCTCGACGACTCTCCTCAGCGCCTCTCGGACGCCCTGGCGGTCTCCGGGCTGGCGGCGACGTCGGGAGGGCGCCGGCGAGTGGTGGTGCTGGTAGCGAATCAGGGATCACCGGACTCCAGCGCCTATGGCCCCGCTCAGGCTCTCGCTCTGCTGGAGGCGCTGCGGGTACCGGTGGTGGTGTGGGATCCCCAGGGGGGGACTCTCGGCCCCTGGGGGGCGGCCCGCGATATCTCTACCGCGCCGAAGCTGAGCACCGCGGTGCAGGAGCTGCGGCGGGACCTCGATCGCCAGGCGATCCTGTGGGTGGAGGGGCGTCATCTGCCGCAGGACCTGGTGCTCACCGCCGAGGGCCAGGAGGCGGGAATCGCGCTGGCGGTGACCTCCCCGCCCGAGCTGTCGGAGTCGGCTGGATCGGAAGACGGTAGGGCATCAGGGGCAGGCCCCTCTACTGCACGAGCTGCCGCAGAGGAGGCGGAGCCAGGGGTGCTGTCGGATGTTGGGGATCTTCCGGAGCCTGGAGCGGCGCTGCAGGGAGAGATCCAGGCTCTCGACCCGCGAGTTTCAGAGTCCGGGGACGCCTCGGCCTCCAATCCAGCCGCCGCCTTCGGCGATTTCGTCGACGTTTCGTGGGTCACCCTGGATGTCTTCGTTCGGGATTCGGAGGATCGGCCGATCACGGATCTTCAGGCCGAGGACTTCCGAGTGGAGATCGATGGCGAGGTGGTGACTCTGACTTCCTTCGAGGCGCCGCGGGTGGCGTCACTGCGGACTCTCGCTGCCGGGGATGACGGTGCTGCCGGGGATGACGGTGCTACGGGGGATGCAAGTGCTGCTGGAGACGACCGTGACGCCGAGGTGGATGTCGCCGACGAGCTCTCTCTGGTGGTGCTCTCGGATCTGCGGCAGGCGCTGCCGGGTTTGCGCCAGCGCCTCGTCGAGGGATTGGGAGAGGTCCTGGCGTCGCAACAGCTGCCGGCGAGGGTGATGGTCTTGGGGCACGACCGCCGCGTCGAGCAGATCCAGCCCTTCACTCGCAGTCGTGAGGATCTACTGCGGGCCATCTCCGCTCTGGAGGAGAGGGTGCAGCCCAACGTCACGGAAGGGGAGCGCGCCCGCCTGCTGAACCGCATGGCCCTCGTCTCCAGCCAGATCGAGCTGGCGCGGAGGAGAAACGACCCCGTCGATATCGCCATCGCCCACGCCGATCGCGATGCCCTGCTGCTCGAGATGGAGGCCTACGCCGTCCAGCAGAATCAGCAGGGGCAGTCGACTCTGGCAGAGCTGCAGGGCCTGGTGAGGAGTCTCGGAGCGCTGCCGGGGCGCAAGGCGCTGCTTTACATCGGCGATCGGCTGGGGCTCCAGCCGGCTTCGGAGCACCTGGCCGCCCTGGAGTTTCTCGATCTCAGCGATTTTGAGATCGGCCGGCTGGAAAGCCGCCTTCAGGTACAGAGTCTGGAGTCGGAGATCGAGGCCCTGGCGCGGCAGGCTAGCGCCCAGGAGCTGCTGCTCTACGTGCTGAGCGCCGGCAGCCGCGGCGATACCTCCCTGGACGTAGCGATGGCCTCCGGCAGTAGCTCGCCGCTGCTGCGCACCCGGGTGCGCTCGGCGCGGGACGCGGATGCGCGGGCCGGTGCCTGCTTGCCTTCGGAGACGACCGGTGGGCGCTGCCAGGTCGGAGGGGCCGAACCCAGCCTGCTCTTGCAGCGGGCGCTAGAAGATCTAGATTCCGGCTATTCTCTGGCCTTCGCCGCCCCGCAGGGGGCCTCCGGAGAGAGCCTGCCGGTGAAGGTGGAGGTCAGTCGAGAACGGGTGGAGGTGCGACACCGCCGTCGAGTGGTGGTGCCGGAGGCGGACCAGCAGCTGCTGTCGAGAATCGAGGCGGCGCTGAGCTTCGGGCCCCAGAGCTTCGGGGCCGAGAGTAACCCCCTCGAGGCCTTCGTCGCCGGGAGCCCGCAGATCGAAGCCGCCGAGGACGACCTGCTGCGGGTTACCTTCGACCTCCGCGTGCCGCTGCAAAATCTCACCCTTCTCCCTGCGACGGATGGGGAGCTGCTGCAGGGCAACCTTCGGCTCGTGGTGCTCCACCGAGATGATCGAGGACGTCGGGGCGAGCTGCAGCGCTACGATCTGCCCCTCTCCCTGCCGGCCCAGGAGCTGCGCGACCAACCCCAGGGGCTCTTTGCCCAGCCTCTGGTGCTCAGTCTCCCGCCAGGCCAGCACGACGTGGTGCTCGCTCTGTGGGACGAGGTGGCGCGCACCGGCTCTTTCCTCGTGTACCCGCTGGCTCTTTCCTCTGCTCAGGGCGTTTCTTCCCAAGACGGCTCGCGATGAGTTGGGGATTCGCCGGACGGGGCTCGGGAGCAAGGGCAGAGGGTCTCGAAGGGGCCAGGCTTGAACTCTAGATTCGCTCCGAAGCTCGATAAAGCAGTGATCTACCGTTTCGTCTTGCTCTTGGCCTGTCTCTGCGGCTCGTGGAGCACCAGTCTCGCCGCCGACGGCCCTTCAGGGGCATCCGCGGGGCTCGGCGAGTGGCTGGCCTACCCTCTCGAGGCTCGAGTCGGCGGCCGGTCCGTCGACCCGCTGACGGTGATCTACTCGGCGCAGATCGCCAGGGCGGGCTCAATACTTCCTGCAGAGGGGCTAGCTCCTGCAGAAGAGGCCGTGAAGCTGCGGATCCGCTGCCGCGGCAGCTTTGAGATCCGGCTGGACGGGCAGCGCCTCGAGGGGCCAAGGGGCGAGAGCCCAAGGCCTGGGAGTCCGTCGCCCTGCGGTGACGGAGAAGAAGTTTCGCTGGGCCGGTGGACCGAGGGATTCCGCCAGCTGGAGATCGCTGTGACCCGCGCCGGAGGCCCGCCGCTTCTTTATCTGGAGCTGCGGGGAGCGACTCTGGCCCAGAGAGGCGGCGATGACTCGCGGGAAGAGCCTGCCGGGAATCCCGCCGGGGCGATCTGGGCGAGCCTCGATGGCCTGGCCCCGGCGCCGGCGCGGCGAGCGTCGAGGCCGGCGCTGCCGACGGCGGCATTTCCCGGAGTGGAGGGCGTTTGGGCTGCCGTCGGCCCGTGGTTGCTCCTCGGGCTGTTGATCGGTGCCCTTTGGGGATGGTGGGGCAATCGACAGACCAGAAGCGGCGACGAGAGCTCCGAAATCGAAAATGCCGATGACTCGAGCGGGGGCCGGAAGGGTGTACTCCTGGCGGCAGCCGTGATTCTTCTGGTTTCTCTTGGGCTAGCCGGCAGCTCGATCCCTCACCTCGCGCCGACGATGGGCTTCGACGCCGAGGGGCATTGGGAGTACGTCGATCATCTGCTGCGAGAGGGCTCTCTGCCGCGGGCGGATCAAGGCTGGCAGATGTACCACCCGCCCCTCTACCACGGCCTCGCCGCCATGGTGCTGGGTAGTTTCGGTATGGAGCCCAAGCTGGGGGAAGAGCTGCCGACGGCGCCGGCCGCGGCGACGCTGCGCTGGCTCGGCGCCTTGCTCTCGGCCCTGCAGGTTGGCCTGAGCCTGCTGCTGGCCGCCTGGGTAATGGGCCCCACTCCGCATCGTCGCTGGCTTCTGGGGCTCACTCTGCTCTTCGCCCTGGCTCTGCCGGTTCACCGGTATCCCTTCGCCTACGTCAGCAACGAGCCCTTAGCGGGAGTCTTGGCGTTGGCGACCCTGGCGCTGGCGGCGAGGCTGCTGGCGGCGCCGACGCTGAGCTGGAAGGGCGCCGCGGCCCTCGGCGGGGTCTGGGGTCTGGCGCTGGCGACGAAGGTCTCGACGCTGATGCTGGCTCCGGGGCTGGCGGTGGCCTTTGGCTGGCGCTGGTGGTGCCAGCGGCGGGAGTTCGGCCCGGATGGCCCCTGGCTGCGGAGGAGCGTTCCTGCTGCTGCGGCCTTCGGCGCCTCGGCGCTAGCGGTGGGTGGATTCCACTACTTTCGCCTGACCCGGGACTTCGGCTCTCCCCTGGTGGGCAACTGGTCGCCGCAGCTGGGATTTCGCTGGTGGCAGGATCCGGGTTGGCGACAGCTCGCGGACTACCTGCCGACGGGGCGGGCTCTCACGGATCCCTTCTTTGCTGGCTTCGCCTCGGTGCCGGACGGCTTCTGGGGCACCCTGTGGGCCGATGGGCTGGCCGGTGGTCAGCGCAGCGTTGCCGCCGGACCGCCGTGGAATTGGCAGCTGCAGTCGGCCTCCTCCCTGCTCGCCTTGATTCCGAGCCTGCTGCTGTTGCTGGGGCTCGCCGCCCTGGTGAAGATGTTGATCAATAGTCTGAGGGGCACGACATCCCGGAGTACACAGTCTCAGGTTGCAACACCTCAGCATCACGATGCTGGGGGCGCGGACTCGGCGCGCAGCGCCCAGCGACTGCTGATCTTCGTCACCCTGCTCAGCGGGATCTTCGCGCTATTGGTGGCGACCTGGCAGATACCGTCCTACGCCCAGGCCAAGGCTTTCTACCTGCTGCCGGTATCCGGAGCGCTGGTGGCGCTGGTGCCCCTGGGACTCTCCTGGGTGGGGCGGTGGGGAGACGCGGCGAGGGCGGCGACGGGGGCTCTCCTCGGGGCCTGGGCGGTGGTGAGCCTCGCTTCTTTCTGGGTTGCGGACTCTCCCTCGACGGATCTTGCCCACGCCCGAGCGCTGCTGGCGGCGGGGGAGGGGCGAGGGGCGGAGACCCTCTTTCTCGGCGTGGCGGAGGGCGCTGCCGGGGCTTCCGAGGAGCAGCGGGCCGAGGCCTTTGCCGGAGCGGCCGCGGTGGCCTTGGGCAGCGGCCGCCAGGAGGAGGGCACGCTGTGGCTGCAGCGGGCTCTGACTCTAGACCCGCAGCAGCCGGAGGCGCAGCGGCTGGAATCCCTGCGCCTGGTGGCCCTGCACTTGTCGACTCTCGCCCGCAGCGAAGATCCCGCGGATCCGGCGGTAGTGGAGCTCCAGGAGCGCGCCTTGGCGCTGGCGGAGGGGGCATCTCGGGGGCCGGATGGCCGGCCCGTGGCGGATGCCTCCACCTGGAGACTGTTGGCGCAGTGGCGCTACGCCGCCGGCGATTTTGCCGGGGCGGCGCGGGCTCTGGCGCAGGCGCTGCGGCGGACTCCGGAGGATCGAGCCCTGCGCCAGGCCTTGGGCCAGCTGAGCGCCGCCGGCTTCCACGGAGAGCCGGCCGCGGGCAATTCGTCAGCTGCCGACGGAGAGGCTGACGACCGGGTCGCTGCAGATTGAGGAACTAGAGACCCGGGGAGCCAGAGACCCAGGAGCCTCTAGGGGGCGGCGTAGAGATCGATCACCGCCTCGACGCCGCGGGCGCACACCGGGCAGAAAAAGTCCGGATTGCGGGTGAACATGATGCAGTCGGCGGCGGGGCGATAGAGGCCCTTGGCCTGATACCCGGCCCCCTCGAAGGCACCGATGGAGCCGTAGTGAGGCTCGCCCTGGAGCATCGGTTCGGTGGTGGCTTTGACCTCGGCGAAATAGGCCTCCATGGCGGCCTCGTCGGCGCCGCCGGCTCGCAGCTCGCCCCGCCGCTGCTGGAAGTCGCGGGATACGGCGTCGTAGGTTTCCTGATCCCACGGAGTGGGGAGAGGAGTGTCGGCGGCGACCAGGTCTTTCCACTTCAGGGCTTCGGGGTCCAGGAGGGCGGTGATGTTCGGCTCCCAAGGCTCCGAGCCGGGAGCGGTGAAGTCCTCATAGGCCACCGAGGAGGTGTAGTACTCATCGCCCAACCCGGCGAAGGAATGCCCCATCTCGTGGGCCACCAGATAGTCCGCCTGTCCGCTCTTCGCCGCCGCGGTGGTCCATAGGTTGTAGATTCCTCCTCCGCCGTATTTCTGCGAGTTGGCGAGCAGCAGCAGGGCGTCGTAGGGGGCCAGGGCGGCGAGCTCCCGGAGGCGGCGATTCTCCAAGGTCAGGACGTAGCGCTCGGATCCGAAGCTGTCGTAGGAAAGGCCCAGGGCGGTGTTTTTCCACTCCCCAGCTCGGGGGTTGGTGATGCCGCGATCCCGCGACGCGGCGGCGACCACTCGAACGTTGAAGCGCTGGCGGTGGGTGCGAAAGGGCTCGACGGCGAAGAGGGCTTCGGTAGCGGCTTCCGCGTGCTGCCACAGCTCGGCGAGATCCTCGGCGGTGTAACCATCGCCGAGGATCAGCAGGTCCAATTTGTCTTCGGTGGGACCGGTCTGCTGGAGACTCCACACCTCTACGCGACCTTCCTGCAGCGTTGGGAGGGGGCTGCGGTTGACGCTGCGGTGCCCGGGGTCGACGGTGAGGGAGGCGATCTCCATAAAGCCGCCCTCCGGGACCCGCTTGCGCAAGGCCAGCTGGACCGGGGCCCGGGGCTCCGGGAAGCGCTGGGATTCATGGAAGGTGCGCCACTGCCGCCTCGCTTCGACGGTGGTTTCCCACTCCCCGTAGATGCTCGCGAAGCCTCGACTCCACAGCACCTCCTGGGTCTTGAGGTCGCGAACCTCAAAGAGGTACTTGCCCAGGCCGGTGTTGTCGATGAGCTGGTGCCGGCTGCCGGGCCAGGGGCCCTCGACCCGCAGCGCATCCAGGCTGATGGCCTCCTGCTCGGCGGTGCCCGAGTGGAAGTAATCGAAGCGTAGGGTGGCGCCGGTGAAGCGCTGATCGAAGGCGTCCACCGCCGCGTCATCGAGAACCGCCGCTTCTTCCTGGCTCAGCACCGGGGGGGCGAGCAGTGCTGCCATCACCAGCAGCAGGACCGGCAGCAGGGCCGGCAGCAGCGAGCGGCAGCAGCGCCCCCACAAGGCCTGCATTGAGGCTTGGTAAGGGATTCGACAGGGTGTTGGATGGGGGGCTCGAAGCGTTACGGTGGTCTCGCAGGAGACCAGTCGCGAAGTGGCGGAGGCGAAGGGTATCGAGCGCAGCTTGGAGTGGGTCATGAGCATCATCCTACCGTGCTCTGGTACCCTGACGAACCGACCCTCTCCCGCCGCAGGGATACTGAGCGAAGGACCACCGCGGCGGTGAAAGGGCATCGAATGGAGATCAAAATGAAGCAGCACAAGGCATCCCCCTCTCGCCTCGACCTTTCGTTGCAGGCATTCTTCCCCCGGCGATCTACGGCGTGGCTCTCTCGGAAGGGGCAGCCTTCGAAGGTGCCCACTCGGCAGATCCTCGTGCTGTGGATGGTCGCCACCTTGGGGGTGATGGGGATTGCCTGTGGAGATGGGGCGCCCATCGCGCCGGAGGAGCTAGCCGTGGTCAATCTCGGAGAGTGGAAGGTGGAGGTCGAGGCCTGGCATCAGGATCGAATCCAGCGTCTCGAGGATCGAGAGGGCTGGCTTTCGCTGGCCGGTCTCTTCTGGCTCCAGGAGGGAGAGCACAGCTTTGGCTCCGGGGAGGAGGCGGCGCTGAAATTCCCCGCGGTGGCTCCGGAGCTTGCCGGTAGCCTGCGCCTGGAGGCGGGGGAGGTCACTCTGATCCCCCCAGCGGAAGGGAGCTCCGGGGAGGAGGGAGAGCAGGCAGCAGCCCTGACCATCGATGGGGAGGTGGTGACAGAGCCCGTCACTCTGGCCTCCGACGCCGCTGAAGAAGCGACGACGGTGGCTCTGGGGCCACTGCGCTTCTTTGTCATCGATCGCGAAGGGCAGTTGGGAGTGCGGCTGAAGAATCGGGAGCGCGAGATCTTCGATGTCTTCGACGGGATTCCGCGTTTTCCCATGGATCCCCAATGGCGCATCGTGGCCCGCTGGGAGGCCTTCGAGGAGCCCAAGACGCTGGAGATCCCCAACGTTCTCGGCGGTGTATTCGAGGAGAGCTCCCCCGGAGCCGCGGTGTTCGAAATTGACGGGCAGGAGTATCGCCTGGAGCCTACGGGCTCTCCCGACGACGAGCTCTTCTTCGTCTTTGGGGACACGACCAACGGCAAGAGCACCTACGGCGGTGGACGCTTCCTCTACGCCGGCCCGCCGCAGGACGGCTGGATCGTTCTGGACTTCAACCGCACCTACAGCCCGCCCTGCACCTTCTCCCCCTATGCCACCTGCCCACTGGCGCGACCGGAGGCCAAGCTTCCCATCGCCGTCGAGGCCGGGGAGCTGCTGTGGGACGGCTACAAGACCTTCGCCTATTGAGGGTGGCCAGAGGCTAGATCAACGACCTCAGCGCCGCGTTTCGAGGCCGTGCTGCTTTCGGGAGTCGATCTCATAGGCCTGCGCTAGGGCGCTGAGCAGCGTCTGGCCCGCCTCTTCGGCGGTTCGCCCGAAGGCGACGAATCCGTCTTCGTGCCCGCCCATCACCAGCAGCCGACTCTCTGCCAGAGCGGTGGAGCGATAGAGGCGCTGCACCTCCGCCGCCATCTCCGGTGTTCCATAGCTCACCTGAGGGTTCGTAGTGGGCAGCCGCAGAGCTCGCGCCGCCCGCCACAGCACCGAGCTGTGGGCGTGGAAGACGAAGCGGATCTGCGGGCCGAGGTCGTAGACCGCGGCGTGGGTGAGGGATTCGGAGGAGGGCTTCACCAGGCCTCGGCTGAGCACCCGATTGCGCCCTACGTCGTAGCTTTCCACCAGACAGAAATGCTCTAGGCTGGCGTCGACGATGCCCGAGGTCTGGGTGCCGCTGACCAAGAACGAGCGGCGCCCGCGGCCGGCGGAAGGCGGCCCTACCCGGGTGGAGACGTTGCCGTAGCCATAGCCGCCGTAGCGGGCCGGATCCTGACCCACCAGCGCGGTGTGGCGCAGGATCTGGCGCCAGGCCACCAGAGAGCTGGCGGCATCCCCGTAGCGCCGTACCTCGAGAGCTCGATGCTCGTGCTCGGCGGCGAATTTGATCACCCCCTCGGCTTCGTGGGGTGGGATGGTTTGGAAGTGAGTCATAGGAGGGGCGCCGGGAACAGCCGTTAGAGAGTCTTATGGAAGACTGTCTGCTCATCTATGCGACGGCGATGATTCTACGGCGGCAGGCATTTGCTCGTTGTCATCTGCTACCGAGGTATCCGTTTCGATTGCTCGCGACCAGCGAGAAAGCTGCGCTTTTTGGAGCTGACAATACGCCGTTTAGGAGGCGGTCCGTAGCCAGGTGGCCTCTTGAAGCCGTTGGTCCACGGTGACGAGAGTCAGGCCGTAGGTCAGGGCAGTAGCGGCTAGAAAACGATCCGCAGGATCCCGGTGGGGTAGTGGGAGACCGTAGGGAAGGCGGGAGACTTCCCGAGTGAGGGGCGCGTCACGGATTGGCAGTTGTTGTAGGGCCAGGGGCAGCCAGGCATCGAAACTACGGTCGAGATGAAGGCGACGGCGCTGGACCAACAGGGAAGCTTCCCAGACGGAGATCGGGGATAGCCATAGATCCGATGATGCTCCCGTGATGAGCTCCCGAGCGGAGGGGGGGAGGCGCTCCGAGCCCAGGAGGTACCAGAGCCAAATATGAGTATCGAGCAGTAATGCCATCGACCAAAGGTCCGGAATGAGGAGCGCAAGAGCGGAGGAGAGAGAACACCTGCAGAGGGCCGAATCTCCCGGCTGTGGATACCTACTTGACGATCTAAACCCTCAAAATTGGGCTCAGTATTTGCTCCCAAGAGTCTTTATTCGAGAGCTTCCCAATCACCTTCATCGAGAGGGGTGAGTAGATCCCCTTCTTCCCGCAGGGTGTGGGCGAGAGCTCCAAAGGCTCCGGTGGTGATTGCCGGCGAATCGACTGGCGGCAGAATGCGCACCAGAGGGCGACCATGTCGTGTGACTAAGATTTCCTGACCGCTGATCCGAACTCTCTCCAAGATGGCCGCTAGCTGCCCTTTGAGCTCCGATACCGGCAGTACCGTAGGCGAGGTGGCCACCAGCTGTCGCGGCACCTGACGAGAGGTGGGAGAGCCAGGTTCTAGGGAATGGGGAAGGCGCATCTTGATGTCTTGGTGTTGACTCGGGGGCGGATGATCTGGAGATCGGTAGAGCCCAGGCTTGGCGGCTGTCTCAGCTGCCTCGATATAACGTGCTGGGTGCCCGTCGTAGGGCGGTTCCAGTGCGGAGGGCTGAGCAGAGGATGAGGTCGCCGTTTCTGCAGGACGGCTCGATTGGGAAGCACGGTCTTGAGAGGAGGGCTCCGTTGATTCCTCGTGGGATCTAGGTGTCTTAGTTTTTTTATTTTCCACTTCTGGATATTATCATAGTTAGTCCAATTTGATCTTTTTTTAGACCTTTTTATGGGTCTTTTGCGCTCCTGTTTAGAGTGAAGTGGCCTATCTCGGGTGGAAAACTGTCCCTGATCTGCTTTCAAGCACCTGTTCTAGAAGAAATGCTCTTGTGGTGCCGCTTGATTGCCTGGCGAATCCTCCAGCGTGCTGGTTCGGGCAGGCTTGCCGCGACTCTCTGCGGTCCTCGATAAGGTCTCCTACAATAAGTCCCATCATGGCCAAGTCCTCGAGCCCGCTACCGAAGGTGTCCCAAGCCGCTTCCGTCACCGGAGAGTCCTACCAGGGGGGGCGTAGGGGAGCGCGCCTTCCCAGCTGGTCGCTATCTCCTCTTCCGGCTTGGAGCCAGCTAATAGGCATCACCGCGGCGCTTCTTGCCGCGACTCTTTGGGTTTATCTGCCGGTGACGGACTACGGCTTCGTCAACTGGGACGACCCGGCCTATGTCGAGGACAACCCGATGGTGCGCGGCGGCCTCACGGTGGAGGGGGTGCAATGGGCTCTGACCACCGGCCACGCCAGCAACTGGCACCCTTTGACCTGGCTCTCGTTGATGCTCGACGTCGAGCTCTTTGGCGTCGATCCAGGGGCGATGCACGGCACCAACCTTCTGCTCCACGCAGTGGCGACGGTGCTTCTCTTCGTGCTGCTGCTGCGGCTGTTGGGGAGGCCGTGGACCAGCGGCCTGGTGGCGGCCCTCTTCGCTCTTCACCCTCTTCATGTGGAGTCCGTGGCGTGGATCGCTGAGCGCAAGGATGTTCTGTCGGCGGTGTTCTGGTGGGCGGCGACCTGGGCCTGGGTGGAGTATGTGGCTCGCCCCTCCCGCCGCCGCTATGGCCTCGCGGCGCTCCTGTTTGCGGCGGGGTTGATGTCGAAGCCGATGCTGGTGACCTGGCCCTTCACCCTCTTTTTGCTCGACCTTTGGCCGCTGCGCCGGGCCTCGCTGCCGACCTGGAGTGAGCGGCCGTGGGCGCAGGCGGCGTGGCTCGGCCGGTGGCGGCCGCTGGTGGTGGAGAAGCTGCCTTTTTTTGCCCTGGTGGCGCTCTCCAGCGCGGTGACCTTCTTCGTGCAGCGCGCCGGGGGGGCGGTCTCGACTCTGGAGCACGTTCCAACCGTGGCGCGCATGGCCAACGCGGCGGTGGCCTACGCCGTGTACCTGGGCAAGATGCTGTGGCCGGTAGATCTCGCTCTGCTCTACCCTCACCCGGGGTATCCCGAGCCGTGGCTCACTGCCATCTCGGCGATCCTCTTGGCGGGCTTGACCTACCTCTTCCTGGGGCCCTGGCGCGGTCAGGGGAGGGGCCTTGTCGGCTGGCTCTTCTATTTCGGCACCCTGGTACCGGTGATCGGTTTGGTGCAGGTGGGCGCTCAGGCCTACGCCGACCGCTACACCTACATCCCCCTCACCGGGATCTTCTTGCTCGCCGTCGGATGGGCGGAGGAGCGCATCCGAAAGAGCCCATCGACCGCGTTGCGGCGCGGCGCGGCGCTGTCATCGCTCCTGCTGGTGGCGCTCTTGGCCTGGCTGGCGCGAGGGCAGGTCACCACCTGGAGCAGCAGTGAAGCGGTCTTTCGTCACGCTCTTACGGTGACGCAAGACAATCACCGCATCCACAACGTATTGGGCGTCACCCTGTTGTCTGCGGAGCGCCTGGAGGAAGCGGAGCAGGAGCTGCGCAGAGCAGTGGGGATCAAGCCTGGCTTTGCCGATGCGTGGAATAACCTCGGCGTGAGCCTGTCGCGGCAGCAGCGGGCTGGGGAGGCGGCGGAGGCCTTTGGGCGGGCGGCGGCCCTGGATCCGGCGGATGCCGAGGCTCGATCGAACCTGGGGAACGTCCTCGGGACCCTGGGCCGTCCGCGGCAGGCCTTGGCGGCCTATGGGGAGGCGCTAGAAATCGACCCGGACGCGCTGGAAGCCCGTCGCGCTCTGGCTCTCACTCTGATCGACCTCGGCCGGTGGGAGCCGGCGCAAGAGCAGCTGGGGGAGCTGCTGCGGCGCTTTCCCGAGGATGCCGACGCGCATCGAGATCTAGGCAACGTCGTCGCTGGGCAGGGACGCCTAGAGGAAGCCCTCGGCCACTACCAGAGGGCTCTGGAGCTAGCCCCGGAGCTTTCAGGAGTGCGCGAGAATCGAGCTCAGATCTTGGCCCGAAGCCAGCGCTGGGAGGAAGCGGCGGCGGCCTACGGTGATCTGGTGGCCCGGCAGCCACAGAATGCCCAGTGGCGCTTCCTGCTGGCGATGGTGGAGCTCGCCGCCGGGCGGCCGGCGAAGGCCGAAGAGCAGCTGCCGGCGCTAAGGCAGCTGGATCCGACTCTCGCTCAACAGCTGATGGATGGCCTTCAGCAGCTGCCGGTCGAGGTGCCCTAGGCGACAGGCCTCGGCTTTGGCTTTGGGGCTTGCGGAGTCCGCCGAAGGTCTCTGGGTTTGCTGGGCTCGCCGAAGGGCTCGGTGGGGGGCAGGGGGATCGGGAGTAAGGCTTCGGAGCTCGGTGTGGAGGGGATGTATTTTTTGACTGGATGTTGCCCCTAGAGGTAACTTCTATCGCATTGCCGCATCTTGCTGTTGGGGCCTATCTCAGTGGCGCTTTCGCGTATCTTCATAGGCGATCTCTGTTATCCTGCGAGGAAGACATGATCATGGGCATTTAATTTTCGGTTTGACGGTATCTATGTCCGTCGTCGGCCGAATCTCACCGAGACCGTCGCTTTGCGCCAACGCCACTTGTTGAAGACCCTGATCTCCGTCGCCGTGTCAGGTGCGGTGGTCTTCGTGCTTGCGCTTCAAGGCCTCGCTCTGCGCAAGGAGGCTGCGCAACGAGTCGGTATTTTCTTCGGGCCCGAGGTGCCTCTCAGCGCCGTAGAGGTCGATCCAGAGCCGGGTTTGCGGATCGAGCGGGTAGAGGTGGGGCTGGCGGCACACCGAGCAGGAATCCGAGCTGGTGATGTGCTGATGGCCGTCGACCGTCAGCCGGTAGCGGATCTCGATCGCTATGGAGAGATCCTCGACGAGAGGATCGACCCCGACTTTTCGCGCAACGATCTGCACTGGACGCTGTGGCGCAACGGCCGCGAGATAGACCTGCTGGTGGTTCCGGGAAGCCCTTTCCCGCTGTGGGGCTTCCTCTCTACGGTGTTGGCCTGTCTCTCCTTCTTGGTGCTGGCGCTGACGGCGCTCCTCGCTTCGGCGGAGAGCAAGCGATCGAGGCTGCTCTTCCTGCTGTGTTTGGCGATCTCTCTGGAGCTGGCGCTGCCTTTGTCCACCGCCGCGCTGATCGATCTCCCGGTGCTTCTGGCCTTCAGCTATTTGCTCAGCGGGCTGCAGCTCGGAACGGAAGTCCATCTGATCTCTCGTATCCCGGAGCCTCATCGCTGGGCGCGGCGCTATCCGTGGATCATTCCCGCAGTCTACGCTCTCGGTTTTGCGGCGGCGGCGCTGGCTGCGACCACCGAGCTCGCCACCGCCCGGGGGATCGCTTTGCCCTGGAGCGTGGATACGATCGCCTTCTTCTTCAATAACGCGATCATTTTGCCTTGGGCTCTGGCGGTAGCGCTTCTGCTGCTGAACCAATCCCTCTTCCACGAGGATCCCCACGGCCGAATGAAGGCTTCGTGGGTGCTGGCGGGCGCGCTGCCTTGGGTGATTTACAGCGTCTATATCTCTTCCGTTGACCTCTTTGGTTTTCCACTTGCGGATTGGGCGCTGGATTTAACCAACATTGTGGTTCTGCCCTTTCCCATCGCCCTCTTTGTCGCCATCTTCCGCTACCGCCTGCTGGACGTAAGGGCGGGAACCGCCCGCTCCTTCGTCTATAGCCTGCTGGCGGTAGCGGTGCTGTTGGTGTTCTATCTCGCTCTGGGCACGTTAGGGATCGTGATGCTCCAGGCGCTGGAGCTTGGAAATGACTCGGTTTGGGTGATCTCCGGGGCTACGCTCCTGCTGGGATTGACCTTTTCGCCTTTGCGCACCGCGATTCAGCGGGCCCTGGAACGGCGCTTCTTTCCGGAGCAGGCGGCCTTGTCGAAGCAGCTGACGGAGCTGGCCTCGGATCTTCCGCAGCGGCGGGAAGTGCCGAAGATGAGCCGCTATTTGGTCGACAAGATCTCCGAGGCTCTGCACCTGGAATCGGCCACTCTGCTGCTCACCGCACCGCGCACCGGATTGTTGATCACCTCGGCCTCGACCCTCCTGGACGCTGAGGAAGACTTCGCCGAGAGCTTTCTGCTCTCTCAGGAAGATCCCGCCCTCGATCTGCTGCTGGAGGTCGGTGGGCCGCTTTCCGCCCGTCGCCTGGCGGGGGTGAGCCCGGCGTTGGCCCATCGTCTCCACGCCTTCGAGGCGCGCCTTGCGGTGCCCTTGATCAATCGCGATCACGTGGTGGGCCTGCTCTTGTTGGGGCGAGGGTCGGAGGCCTTCCAGCCGGAGGAGCTAGAGGTGCTCAGCCTCTTCGCTCGGCATACCGCCACTACCTTCGAGAACGCTCGGCTCTTCGAATCTGCGACCGTCGAGGGGCTCACTGGGCTGCTGCGCCGAGAGGCGATTCTCGAGCGGCTGACGGAGGAGCTGGATCGCTCGCTACGCTATCGTCGCCCGCTGTCGGTGGCGATGATCGATCTCGATCACTTCAAGCGGGTCAACGATCGCTTCGGTCACCTGATGGGGGACGCTCTGTTGAAGCGAGTCGCCCAGGTGCTGCAGCGCAACGTGCGGCGCACCGACTCCCTGGGCCGCTACGGCGGAGAAGAATTTCTGCTGGTGATGCCGGAGACCCGACTGGTGGGGGCCGCTGAGGTCTCGGAGAAGATTCGCCGCATGGTGGAGGGCCTCGCTCTGCTCACCGAGGGAGAGGAGAAGATCCAGGTGACCCTCAGCATCGGCCTCTCCCAGCTGGAGGATTTCAATCGCTCCACCGCACCCAGCGCCGAGGAGCTCATCGCCGCCGCGGACCTCTCCCTTTACGAGGCCAAGCGTCAGGGGCGCAATCGAGTGCGTCAAACCCAGCCCTTGCAGATGGTTTGAGCCCCGCCTCGGAATCGGGCTGCTGGCTGTCAGATCCGGCGGGTTGATTGTTTTATCGGGGCTCTTCCAGCAGCAGATAGAGCACGTTGTCGCTGAATTCGGGGGCGGAGGTAATCCCTAGGTGATCGGAGAAGATAAAGCTCACCTGGGACCAGTGGATCGGCGAGCTGAGCCCCGCCTTCGGCACGCTGGGGTCGAGGCGCTCGTCCATCAGCGCGCTGGTGCGCAGCACGGTCCCGTCTCCAGGGGCAGTGGCGAGGAAGCTCAGGCGGTGCCGGTCAGCGTCGAATCGAGCGGCGGAGGACGTCAACTCGGCATCTCCGGCGAAGAGCATCAGGCGGGTGCCCTGGGGAGGCGTCGCCGGAAGGTCCAGAGCGCCGTGGAATTGGCGGGCGCGGCGCAGGCTCTTGTCCAGATGTTCCAGAGCGACGGTCCGTCGCGCGCTAGGGGAGAGCTGCGGCAGTAGCTGAGCGAGAATCTCGTCCTGCCCTGGATTTGCCAGACCCCAGCCGCGTTCGCGCCATAGGGCCGGCTGGAGGAAATCCACCGTTTCGCCGCTGGAATCCAGCAGCGCTCCGTGGCGCGGCCTCGGTAGGAGCTGGTAGAGGGAGGGCAGGGTGCCGATGAGGGCGGGCTCGAAGCGCGGCGTGAAGGGACCGAATTTACGCCCTTCGATGAGCTGCGCTAGGGCGTCGATGGCCCCTGCGTTGGGCGTGCCGACGAGAATTGCCCGGCCGACCAGCTCAGCCCCCGCCCAGGTGAGCTCCGGCATCGACCCGTCCGCCGGAAGGTCCGCGTCGCCGTAGCGCAGCATGTAGCGCAACACCAGCCCCCCCATGGAGTGGGCGATGACGTCGAAGCGCACCGGATCCTGATCTTCACCCCAGCGCTTGCGTCGTTCCTCGGTGACGTAGGCTTGCCTCTCGCGCAGGAATCGGTAGAGATTCTGGGCGCTCTCGACATTGTCCCGGCGCCAATCGTAGGGGTATTGGAAACAGGTGAAGTGGTCGTCGCCATAGTCCACGACCGTGCCGCGGAAGTCTTGATCCCGGTAGCCGCCAGCGCCGAGGGTGGCGAGGATTTCGACGTAGGCCTGAAGCTCGATGGGGAGGCCTGCGAGGCGAACCTCGATCTTTTCCAGCACGCCATCGGTGACGACCTCGTCCGTCAGCTCCCTCAGCTCGCTGCCGGTTTCCATCGGCAGGCTGAAGATTCGAGCTCCGTCCGCCTCCCGAGGGTCCACGGCGGAGCCCCCGAAGGCCCCCCAAACGATTTGACCGCTGTTCTCGTGGACTAGCTTCGTGCCGAGAATGCCCGGGATCACGACGACTGGATTGCGGTGCTGGTCGTGATACTTGGCGACCTGGTCGTAGATTCCCAGCAGGTCTGGAACTTCGACCCCGGAGCGGCACCCAGTGATCGACAGCAAGAGCGCCAGGCTTGCGACGATGCGTAGCCCGAGGAGACCGCGAGGGCTCGCTAGCCTTCGAGAGCGCAAGGGGTTCAGGGGATGCAATGGAGCTGGCAGGGAGGGTTTCATCCGAGGGGCCACCTTGTAGATCCGGAACGTTGTGGGTTTGGAGGGATGATAGAGAAGGACTCGGGCTTGCGAACACTGGGTTTTGGTGGGCTCGGCTGCGGCGAAACGGAGACCTCGAGCTCCGGATTCGGAAGCCTCGATCTCTGAGCTTCCAAAGGCGGCTCGGAGTCATCTAGGACGGGTTAGCTCCGGCGCGGTAGCTCATTGGCGAGGAGAAGCGCCGCTCTGTGGTCCGCGGAAGCCGATGGCTCTCTGAACGGATGAGTCGAGGCCAAAATTGTAGAAGCGAATCAGGGTTGACCGTCAGGGCAGGATAGCTGTATTCTCCCGGCTCTGCGCTGGTCGCCGTGCCGCGCAGATCCGAGTCGGGGCGTAGCTCAGCCTGGTAGAGCGCACGCTTCGGGAGCGTGAGGCCGGAGGTTCGAATCCTCTCGCCCCGACCATTTTCTAAGCTCCCGGCCCCATCCTTCGGCGATGGGTGATTCACGGAGAGTGAGAAAAAGGCGAGCCTGAGGGCTCGCCTTTTTTGCTTATCGATGCGGTGTCTGCTCCTACGGTGCTGGCGCCGGAGGAGGGGAGCGATACGGGCCTTAGCCCGCCAGACGCACCCAATCACTCTCGGGGGCGTCCCGGGCGATGGCGAGACCGCCATCGGCGCCGACGAAGATGGGGTCCTTGACCACTCGGACGCGGCCACCGCCGATGTCCTGAAGGGCTTCCTGGAGTCGGGCGCCAAGACCGTGGATCAGGGCTGAACCGCCGGAGAGGATGACGTTGCTGCGGACCTTGCTCTGGTACTCCGGCTCCACTCGAGTGATCAGGTCCACCATGGTCTCGGAGACCGGCGCCAGCAGGCTCTCGCAGGCGATGCGCATCTCTTCGGTGATATCCAGCTCGGTGGGCTTACCCTTTACCGGAACCTCCACCTTGACCGGCTTCTTCGGGCTGCCGACGAAGCTATGCTGCTCTTTCCAATCCCGCACCATGTGGATGGAAAAGCGGGCGTCGGGATGGTGATCGGTGATCATCTTGGACAGCTGCTCGTCTACCGAATCCCCCGCGCTGGTGAGGGTACGCTGATCCTCTTCGGTGGGGTAGCGGCCGTTCATCACGCAGAAGTCGGTGGTGCCGGCGCCGATGTCTACCACCAGGGAGTGCAGCAGCTCTTCGATGCCGTAGGCCACGGCGAAGGGCTCCGAGACGATCAGCAGGTCGTCTACCTGCCCGGCCATGGCTTCCCGCAGCGCCTGCTTGTTGACCCGCAGGGCCTCCGCGGGGACTCCGACCACCGCTCGCACTTGGCGATTCGATCGGGTCTCTTCGTCGATACCCACCAGCGAGAGCAGATGCCGCAGCAGCACCTGGACGGCGCGCTCATCGCCCTCGGATCCCTCCTTGATGAGACCGCGTTCCAGCGGTCGATGGAGGTCCAGCATCGGGCGATTGTCCAGCGCCTCGGAGCCGATCAAGACATCGCGTTTGAGGACCTTGCGGGCGACCATGTCCACCGGCCAGCCGACGTAGCTATCGATGACGTGGCGGTCTCCCTGGGAGCTAGCGATGGAGGAGCGGGAGGTGCCGAGGTCGATGCCGACGTAGAAGGTCTTGTCCTCGGATTGGCTCATAGCGAATGACTCTCCTGAACGAAGCGCTCGAGGATCCCGCAATGGCGAGGGGATGCGGCGAGCGTGGTGCGAGGCGTTGGCAAGTTGAGAGGGAACGGTGAGGGTGGCTCAGCGGGCGCCGGGTTGCTGGATCGAGGAGGCTGCGCCGGCGGCGCTGGCGCGAGTGGTGTCTTGCGGCCCCCTACCGGCATCCTCGGGGCTGAGGGACTGAGAATAATCGAGAATACCCTGCGCCAGGGCGCGGGCGATGAACTGGCGGTAGTAGGGCTTGGACAACAGGCGGGCTTCTTCTTGGTTCGAGAGGCAGGCCACCTCGACCAGAACTGCGGGCATGTCGGAAGTCACCAGGACCACGAAGGGAGCCGTCTTCACGCCGCGATCCCGCAGGCCTGGATTGACCTGACGCAGAGAGCGCAGCAGCGAAGCCTGAATCGAGCTGGCCAAAGACCTGGATTCCTGCTGCCTCACGCCGGCATAAACCCCCTGGAGGAGTCGTCGGAAGTCGGCGAGGGTGTAATCCGTGCCGCGGTTCTCGCTGGCCGCCAGCTCCGCAAGATAGGGGTCGTTGGTAGGGCCGAGATAGAAGGTCTCGACGCCGCGCACCTCCCGCTGCTCGATCCAGTTGACGTGCACCGAGACGAAGAGGTCCGCCTCGGCCTCGTTGGCCAGGGCGGTGCGGTCGCGCAAGCCCATGGATTCGTCGCTGATGCGGGTCATCAAGACCTCGACGCCGCTCTCTTCCAGCAGCTCCGCGGCGCGCAGCGAGATGTCGAGGGTGAGATCTTTCTCCTGCAGCCCGCCGGGGGCGACTGTCCCCAAATTCTCACCCCCATGTCCTGGATCGAGGACGATTCGCCGCACGCCGAGGGAAAACACCGAAGCCTCCATGGTCTCCGGTGCCGGCAGGCGCAGCGCTTCTTCCGACAGCAGAGCGGGATCGAAGGAGGGATCCAGTCCGAGCTCGGCAGCGGGGGCTCCGCTGTCTGAGGGGGCGCCTCCTGGTCCGGAATTCGCGTCTGTCTGAGACGCTGGGGCGTTGGCCGCGGTGAAGCGGGCGATGGGATCTCCGCTCACTGGGGAGTGGGTGAGCACCAGAGTGGCGATTCCCAAAGTCAGGGCCGGCAGACCGGTGAGCAAGGCCAGCCTGCGCAGGCGCGTACGGCGCCGCTGCCGTTTGGCCCTCAAGGTACCCCGAGGCTGCCCCTGGAGCTCCTCTAGGTTCTCCTCCACGGCTTGGCGCAACACTTTGCGTTTCAGTCGCTTGTGGTCGGGCACGGTGGGGCTCAATGATTCCGTGGGTGAAGGGCTGGGGGAGGCCTTGGTTAGGCTCAAATGCTAGCACAGGCAGTACTTTCGGCGATTTCTTCGGCACTCTCCGGTGGCCTCTTGAGAGGTGCTTGCCGGCGGTGCCTCCCGGTGATCAAGAATGATGCCTCCCGGTGACCAAGACAGGGGGACCAAGGGAGCGTGGTGCGGGGCTGGCGTCGCAGGCTCCCTTGGCGCCCTTTGAGGCGACGGGGTACCATACTCAGGCTTTCAGACCTTTGAGCTGGCGCGCGCTTTGCTGATGATCTGTCTTCAGCGACCCGCGATGCCGCGCCGAACCGCTTTTCCCAGCGCCGCCCGGTGAGCCCGAGGGCTCTCCCCGTTTGGGCGTTTGCGCATGGGCTCTGCACCTGCCACGGGAGATCCCGGTGATGCGGAGCCGGGATTCATCCGACGTTGGACCGCGATCATCCCTATCTAGGATGTCGCGCTCCTCTTTGAGCGAGGAACGTTTTTGCCATGAGCCAGTCTGAGACTGCGAGCCCCGATCTAGATCGCGGCTTCTTCGGCCATCCCAGAGGCCTATCTACTCTCTTCTTTACCGAGCTATGGGAGCGTTTCTCCTACTACGGTATGCGCGCCATCCTCGTGCTGTACATGGTCAAGACCATGCAGGGCGAGAACCCGGGCATGGACCTCGACGACAAGGCCGCCGGAGCGATCTACGGCCTCTACACCGGATTGGTCTACCTGCTTTCCCTGCCTGGAGGCTGGGTAGCGGATCGAGTCATGGGTCAGCGGCACGCGGTGCTCGTCGGCGGCATCATCATCGCCGCCGGCCATTTCTCCATGGCCATCCCTGGCAACACCACCTTCTTCATCGGCCTGCTGCTGATCATCGTCGGCACCGGTCTGCTGAAGCCCAACATCAGCGCCATCGTCGGCAGTCTCTATTCCAAGGACGACACTCGTCGCGATGCGGGCTTCTCGATCTTCTACATGGGCATCAACATCGGAGCCCTGTCGGCGCCGCTGGTCTGTGGCTACCTCGGTGAGGAGGTCAACTGGCATTATGGCTTCGGTGCTGCGGGCATCGGCATGGTGCTCGGCCTGATTCAATACGTCGTCGGCTGGCGCCACCTCGGCGAGGCGGGCAAGTTCACCGGCGATCCGGTGAAGCGGGCCAAGGATCGGAATCTGCTCGTCGGTGTGACCTCGGTAGCCTTCTTGGTGATCGTGGTGGTGGGCTACCTGATCGCTAGCGGAAAGTGGGTACCGGACCTTTCGCTGCTCGCCAGCTATATGACCGGCGTCATCATTGCCGCGGCGGCGGGCTATCTCAGTTATATGGCCTTCTTCAGTGGGGTGACCCAGGAAGAGCGGAAACGGGTTGGAGCCATCGCCGTGCTCTTCGTTGCCGCGGCCCTCTTCTGGTCTGGCTTCGAGCAGGCGGGAACCTCCCTCACCCTGTTCACCGAGCGCCTCACCGATACCTCGATCTTCGGCTGGGAGATGCCCACCGCCTGGTTCCAATTCTTCAACCCCGCCTTCATCATCATCTTCGCGCCGGTCTTCGCCTGGTTGTGGACGGTGCTGGCCCACCGTCAACCTTCGAGCCCGGTGAAGTTCTCCCTCGGCTTGATTCTCCTCGGCGGCGGCTTCGTGGTGATGGTCTTCGCCTCTCTCGCCACTGGCTACAGCGGGGAAGGCTCCGACTACAACCGAGTCGGCATGTCGTGGATCATCATCACCTACCTGCTCCATACCTGGGGTGAGCTCTGTCTCAGTCCCGTCGGCCTCTCGACGATGACCAAACTCTCGCCGGAACGCTTCACCGGCCAGGTGATGGGCATTTGGTTCACCGCCTCGGCCCTCGGTAACGTCATCGCCGGGCAGATCGGCGGCCTCTTCGAATCTCTGCCCCTGGCGCAGATCTTCGGTGCGGTGACCGCCACCACGGCGGGAGTTGGCTTCGTGCTGCTGCTGCTCTCTCCGGCGATTCGCAGGCTGATGGGCGGCATTCGCTAGCCCCTCACCGCGACATCGAATCGGCCTTCCTGCGCGCCCCGGTGACTCCGGGGCGCGTTTGCTTTTTTGGGCGATTCGTCAAGCTCGAAGCCGAGGAGTATCGCGCCTTTGGAGGTCCTCGCCTGTGCTAGCATTCCGTCATCGCAGTAGAGGATTTGAATTGCCTTTCTCGGTCTTGGCTCCCCAGCGCCGCCCCGCGGCTGGGCAAGATCGAAGGCGGATGCCTGGGCTCCCTAGTCGGTCTCGGCATGGTGCCTTTCCGTTTCCTTCGTTCGACGATCTGGAGCGCTGAGCGCCGGATCTCAAGGACACTCGAAAGAAGGAGTTTCGCGCAGCGCGTTCGGGCTTCTGCCAGAGATTTCGGAAGGCGGAAAGCTCAGACGGCGGAAGTCTCGGAGGGGCAAGGATAGATCCAGGGGGCCTTCGATCACGACGGCGAGTTTTTGCACAGCGCAACTTTTCGCGAATTGCCCTGTAACGATTTGGGGAAACCCAACGCCAATCAAAAAGGCCCTTACTACTCACGGAAATTGAGGCGGAGTTGTGCTCGAACGGACGAGCCCCTCTTCCCGGCCTAGATCAATAAGAATCTGAGGGAGTCCCCACGACGCCATGAACGTTCGCCACGTTTTCGTTTCTGCTGCCGACCGTCCCACTGCTGACAATGGATCGAGTCGCGCCACCCTGCGCACTCTCGGGCTGGCGCTGGCTCTCGGGCTCTGCCTGATCGCCGGAGCCTGGTCTCCCGCCTCGGCGCAAACTCAGACTCGGGTCCTGCTGGATCTCGACGACGACTCGTCCACCGGCTGTACCGTCGCTACCGCCGACGGTAATTTCGACGGTGTCGAGCAGCTCCTGACGACCACTCTCGGGGTGGGAGTCGTAGATAGCGTCGAGCGGCAGGAGTGTACCGATCCGGCGACGGATACCTTCGGTGCTCCGATCACGGTGGACACTCCGGTGGCGCCGCCGTGGCCGGTGGGAGACGGCCTCGGGATCGGTGGTGGGGACGTGGTGGAGACTTACTTCCCGCTGCCGGCGGGGGAGTGCCAGCGCATTCGCCTGGGCTTTGAGGCCATCGGCGGCGCCGGCACGGATGCTCTGCTGAGCACCGACGGCACCTTCGGCGGCGCGCCCATCGTCGTCGACTGCCGCACGATTCTGGAGATCCCGACCCTCAGTCCTCAGCTGCTGCTGGTGCTGGCCCTCGGGCTCGGCGCCGCGGCGCTGATTCTGCTGCGCCGCCGCCGGAGCGCCGCGGGGGTGATCGCTGCCGCCTTCCTGGCGACGGTGGCGGTGGGAACCGCCTGGGCGATGGTGACCCTGGACGGCGATCCGGCGGATTGGGACACCATCCCGGCGGTGCCGGCGACGGATCCCAGCGCTGACGCTCCGGCGGGCGCCGATCTCTTCGCCGCCTTCGCCTCGGTGGATCTGCCGGCGGGGCTGCTCTTCCTGCGCACCGACCTCGACGGCAACGCCACGCCGGTGGCGCAGCCGGATGCCTTCCTCTTCTTCGAGGACACTCAGGGGGCCGGCGACGTGCTGGCGGATAACGGCTCCGGCGCCGATAACGATCCCGACGGCGGGGCCCTCACGGTGGTGGAGATCAACGCCGCCGCCTTCGCCGACGGCGCTCCCTTGGCGCTGCCGTCCGGCGCCACCCTGACCCCCAACAGCGACGGCACCTTCACCTACGATCCGGTGGCCGGTACCAGCGGGGGAGACGCCTTCGACTACACCATCGAAGACAACGGTGGCCTGCAGGCCTCGGCCACCGCGACCATCACCGTCGACGCCGTCAACGACGCTCCGAGCTTCACCATCGGCCCTGATCAGTCGGTCAACGAGGATTCCGGCGCCCAGGCGGTGAGCCCGTGGGCGACGGCGCTGGACGACGGCGATGGCGGCGGCCAGACGCTGAGCTTCAACATCACCAACAACACCAACGCGGCGCTGTTCTCCGCCGGCCCGACGGTGGACGCTTCCGGTGATCTCAGCTACACCCCAGCCGCCAACGCCAGCGGCACGGCCACCATCACCGTGGAGATCATGGATGACGGCGGTACCGCCAACGGCGGCGTGGACACCTCGCCGACTCAGGACTTCACCATCACGGTGAATTCGGTGAATGACGCGCCGAGCTTCACCATCGGGCCCAACCAGACGGTGGCGGAGGATTCCGGCGCTCAGGTGGTGAACCCGTGGGCGACGGCGGTGGACGACGGCGATGGCGGCGGTCAGACGCTGAGCTTCAACGTCACCAACAACACCAACGCGGCGCTCTTCTCCGCCGGCCCGGCGGTGAGCGCGGCGGGCGTCTTGAGCTACACCCCGGCGGCCGGCGCTAGCGGCGCGGCGACGATCACGGTGGAGCTGATGGACGACGGCGGCACCGCCAACGGCGGCGTGGATACGTCACCGACTCAGGACTTCACCATCACGGTGAATTCGGTCAACGATGCTCCGAGCTTCACCATCGGACCGAACCAATCCGTCGCTGAAGATGCCGGAGCTCAGATCATCGATCCCTGGGCGACGGCGTTGGATGATGGCGATGGCGGCGGCCAGACGCTGAGCTTCAACATCACCAACAACACCAACCCGGGCTTGTTCTCCGCCGGACCGGCCATCAGCCCGACGGGCGTGCTGAGCTACACGCCGACGGCCGCCACCAGCGGGTCGGCGACGATCACGGTGGAGCTGATGGACGACGGCGGCACCGCCAACGGCGGCGTGGACACCTCGCCAACTCAGGACTTCACCATCACGGTGAATTCGGTGAACGACGCTCCGAGCTTCACTGTCGGCCCCAACCCCTCCGTGCTGGAGGATGCTGGCGCCCAGGTGGTGAGCCCGTGGGCGACGGCTCTGGATGACGGTGACGGCGGCGGCCAGACGCTGAGCTTCAACATCACCAACAACACCAATGCGGGCTTGTTCTCTGCCGGTCCGGCCATCAGCCCGGCGGGTGTTCTGAGCTACACCCCGGCGGCGAACGCTAACGGTTCGGCGACCATCACGGTGGAATTGATGGACGACGGCGGCACCGCCAACGGCGGCGTGGATACCTCGCCGACTCAGGACTTCACCATCACGGTGACCGCGGTGAACGATGCCCCGAGCTTCACCCTCTCCGCAGGCGCCGTCGCTCTGGACGAGGATGCGGGAGCCCAGGCGATCGCTGGTTGGGCGCTGACCATCAGTCCTGGCCCAGCGGATGAGGCGGGACAGACGGTGGGCTTCAACGTCACCGGAAACACCGTTCCAGGGTTGTTCTCTGCCGGCCCGGCGATCAGCTCTACCGGAGTTCTCTCGTTTACTCCTAGCGGTACGGCGGTGGGGACGTCGATGATCACCGTCACCCTCCAGGATGACGGCGGTACCGCCAACGGTGGTGCCGATACCTCCGGAAGCCAGAACTTCACCGTGACCATTCGCGACGTACCGGAGAACCGCGCCTACAACGCCATCGGCAACACCGAGCTGGTGGTCTTCCCGGCAGGCACCGCCAGCGCCGCCGGCGTGGTGTCGCTCGAAGACACCAACAGTCTGGTCTCCACTACGCCAACGCTGATGGTGACCGGCTTCGGCGGCTCCGATGCGCCCCTGGGGAACGTGACGGTGTTCGCCGACGGCTCCATGACCTACGTTCCGCAGGCCGGCTTCACCGGGGTGGATACCTTCGACTACACGGTGGATAGCGGTCGCTCAGCGACGGTCTCGGTCACCGTGGCGGACATAGTGTGGTACGTCGACAACCAGAACGACGCGCAAAACCCCGCGGGGGGTGACGGCCGCTCGACGGATCCCTTCGATGCGCTGACCAACGCCGAGACGCCGTCTCTGGCCAACCACATCATCTACGTCTTCGAAGGGGACGGCAGCGACACCAACCACGACGTGGGCTTCGCTCTCGGCGCTGGGGAGAGCCTCCTCGGAGAGGGCGTGGATCTGGTGGTGGGCCTCGAAACCCTGTTCAGCGGCAGCGCCGCCAACCGCCCGGCGATCGGTCACGGCGCCGGCGGCGGCGTCACCGTTACCAACGCCGACGGAGCGCAAATCCGCGGTCTGGAGATCAGCGGAACCACCCACGCGGTGCAGGTCAACGCCAGCGTCGGCACCTCCACCGTGACGGTGGCGGACAACGTCCTCACCGGCGGCACCAGCCACGCCCTGGAGGCGGTGACCAGCGGGACCGCGACCCTCAACCTCGATCTCGGCGCCAACGACGTCGAGTCCACCAACGCCGCGGCCTCGGCGCTGCGGGCCGTCAACGGCGGCACCGGCGATCTCTTCGTCACCAATCTCGGGTCGACCAACGTCGACCCGGCCAGCATCGGTCGGGGCATCCTGCTGGACGGGGTGACCTTCGACGCCGATCCCAGCACCCCCGCCATCGATGCGGTGAGCGGCGGCGACCTGATCGTCGGCACCAACGTCGATCCCATCGGCCTCTCCGGCATCGAGCTCAACAACATCTTGGGCGAGGTTAGCTTCGGCACCCTCAACTCCTTTGTCGCCAACGGCTTCGGAGTCAAGGTGGTGGGAGCCGGAACGGCGGCGCAGACGGTGATCTCCAGCACCACCGGCAACATTCTCGCTACCGGCGGAGCTGCGCTGGACATCGATCCCCTCACCGCGGCCCTGACCCTCAATACGGTGTCGTCCATCAACAGCCCGGGGGTTGGTATCAGCATCCGGGACGTCGACGGCTCGGTGAGCATCAGCAGCGGCGCCGTCAACGGGGCCACCGGCACCGCCTTCGAGGTCATCGGCGGCAACAGTGACGTCAACTTCGGGGGCGGCATCATCAACGGCACCGGCCTGGCGGTGGACATTCAGGGGCGCGGCGTCAACGGCGACTTCGTCGAGACCACCATCGGCGGAGCCGTTTCCTCCAACGGCGCCGGCGCCTCCGGCATTCGCATCGGCGGCGTCACCGGGGATCACCGGGTGACCTTCAACGGCACCGTCTCCCTGGGCCAGACCACGGCCCTCGGCGGCACCGGTCTCTCGGTGGACCACGGCGGTGATGCCCAATCGGAGGTGCTCTTCACCTCCAACCCGCTGTCCATTCGCACCAGCGGCGCGACGGGCATTTTGGCCACCAACGCCGGCACCATCGGCAGCGGCAGCGTGCCTAGCCCGCTGCAGATCGCCCTCGACGTCACCAGCGGCATCGGTGCCGATGTCTCGAACATCGGGCTGACGGCCAGCTTCACCACCGCGGATGTCACCAACGGCGCGGGGCTGGGCATGTCCTTCCGCAATAGCTCGGGGCTCAAGGCTCTCGCCGGGGTGGATATCACCACCACCGGCGGGGTCGGTCTCGAGGTGACGGACGCCGGCTCGGTGGAGTCCTCCGGCGCCGCCAACGTGGTGGGCTCGACCAACGCCACGGCCCTGCGGGTGGTGGATGCGGCGATCACCGCCAATGATCTGACCTTCCGCTCCCTGAGCTCCAGCGGGGCCATCGAGGGCGTGGTGATCGAGAACACCGGCACTCAGGGTGGCTTGACGGTCACCGGCACCGGTGCCGCGGGCACCGGCGGCACGATCCAGAACATCACCAATAACGGCATCCGCCTGCAGCAGGCCGAGAGCATCTCCCTGGCCTACATGAACCTCACCAACGCCAACACCAGCGACGCCGGCGGAGCGGGCGTCTGCGACGGCATCACCAACGCGGCCTGTCGCGCGGCGCTGAAGATGCAGCAGGTGAGCGACGTGGTGGTGGATAACTTCGCCATCAACGGCACTGCGGAAGTCGGCATCAACGGCTTCCAGGTGACCAACTTCGACCTCTCGAACACCACCGTGCAGAACGCCGGCAATGCCCTCAACGAGCACGGCATCTACCTGCGAGATCTCTTCGGTCGAGCGGCGGACGGCGACACCAACCGCTTCGAGAACGTCACCGTCTTCAACTCCAACAACCACAACATTTTCATCAGCAACAACAACGCCACCAGCACCGGGGTCGCGGCCTCTCCCGACGTCGTGGAGTTCGTCAACAGCACGGTGCGCAGCCTGTCGGCGCCCAACGGCACCAACGGTCTGCTCTTCGAGTCCCGGGATGACGGCAACCTGAGGCTGGACGTCAGCGGCTCGACCTTCAACGCCAACCGGGGCATCGGTCTCAATGCCCAGGCGGGGCTGGGAGCGCTACTCGACGTAGATGTGACCACCAGCAGCTTCGTGAATACCTCCGGGGCTCAGGATGTGGGTCTATCCATCGGAGCGACCCAAAGCTCCGCGGTGACCTTCGACGTCACCAACAACACCCAATTCACCAGCACCGCTAGCCACCACGTCAACATCATCGCCTTTGATACCGCACAGATCACCGGAACCGTCGCCGATAACTCCAACATGAACGGGAGCGGCAACGGATCCGGCGTACGGGCGGTCTTCGAGGGCAACAGTCAGGGCGTCTTGCTGATCGACAACAACACCATCAGCGGCCATGACTTCGGCCGCGGTATCGATCTCCAGTCCCGAGCCGGCGGCGGCAGCCTCGACGTCACGGTGCGGAACAACACCATTACGCCTCAGGGCTTCAGCAATGACGGCATCGTGGCCATCGCCGGCAACGGTGATGCTGGCGAAACCAACCGCCTTTGCATCCACTACGAGAACAACACCAGCGCTGGCGGTGCCGGGCGGGAAGGCTACTTCGTGGAGCAATTCGCCAACACCACCTTCCAAATCCAGTCCTATGCGGGAGCCGCCGGCAACGCGGGGCAGGTGGCGGCTCACCTAGCCAGCGAGAACACCAGCGGCAACGGCCGCGTGAGCCCCGCCGGCTTCGGCGTGGTGGTCAACTACACCGCGAACAATTGCGCCACCCCTTGAACCACCCCTCAGATGGAGCCGCCGGCCCTGGCCGGCGGCTCGCTCTTGTCGGATCCATCATCGACATTCCACTGTCCACTGACCCTGGAGGTAGCTGATCATGTCGGAACCCTTCCTCGCCGAGGTACGGATCGTCGGCTTCAATTTCGCCCCCAGAGGCTGGGCTTTCTGTGATGGGCAGATTTTGCCCATCAACCAGAACCAGAGCCTCTATTCCCTATTGGGAACGACCTATGGTGGGGACGGCCGCACCAGCTTTGCGCTGCCGGATATGCGGGGCCGGGTCCCGATGCATGTCGGCAACGGCCACCGCGAAGGTCAGAAATCAGGGGAGGAGACCCACACCCTGGCCGGCAACGAGATGCCGCAGCACGATCACGTGCTCAAGGGCTCGAACAACCCCGCCAACTCCCCGGTGCCCAACGGTGGCTTCTTCGCCAACGTGCCGGCTGGCGCCTATCGGGCTCCGGTTTCGATGCAGAGTGCCCAGGACGGCGTGATCGCCAACGTTGGCGGCGGTCAGGCCCACGAAAACATGATGCCTTACCTGGCGATCAATTTCTGTATCGCCCTTCAAGGCCTCTTCCCGAGCCGCAACTAAGCGAGGAGATCCCAAATGTCGGAACCTTTTGTTGGTGAAGTCCGCATGTTTGCGGGCAACTTTGCGCCCCGCGGCTGGGCCTTCTGCGACGGTCAGCTGCTGGCGGTTTCGCAGAACGATGCTCTCTTCTCCCTGCTGGGAACGATCTACGGTGGCGACGGTCGAACGACCTTCGGGCTGCCGGACCTTCGCGGTCGCATTCCGATCCACCCGGGCTCTGGCCCCGGGCTCTCGCCCCGCCGTCTCGGCGCCAAGGGGGGAGCGGAAAACGTGACCCTCACGGTCAACCAGCTGCCCAGCCATACCCATAACCTGCAGGTCACCGAAGAGCTGGCGCAGCAGGCGAGCCCTCAAGACCACGCGCTGGCAAGGAATTTGACGGTCGATAGTTTCCGTCAGGCAGCGCTGAGCGCCAATATGAACACCGCGGCGGTGACCAGTGTTGGAGGCTCTCGAAGCCACACGAACCTCCAGCCCTTCCTCTGCATCCACTTCGTCATCGCCCTCTTTGGCATTTACCCCAGCCGCCACTGAGCGGACTCACTACGAAAGGTTTTCACCATGTCGGAACCCTTCATCGCAGAGATCCGCATCTTTGCCGGCAACTTCGCTCCTCGGAGCTGGGCGTTCTGTGACGGTCAGCTGCTCCCGATCTCCCAGAACACCGCTCTCTTCTCGCTCATCGGCACCACCTACGGCGGCGATGGACGCAGCACCACGGCTCTGCCGGACCTCCAGGGCCGAGTGCCGATGCACCCGGGCCGCGGCCCGGGGCTGACCTCTCGCCGCCTCGGTCAGCGGGGCGGAATCGAGACGGTCACCCTCTCTGAGGCGCAGATGCCGAACCACACCCACCAGCTGATCGCGACCTCGAGCGACGCCAACTCGGCAGACCCCGTCAAGCGGGCGCCGGCGCGGGTGATCGGCGGCTTTACCTACAACACCGCCACCACCAACCTGGTGAATATGGCGGATCAATGCGTGCCGAATACCGGTGGATCCCAGGCTCACAACAACCTGCAGCCCTTCATCGCGATGAATTTCATCATCGCTTTGCAGGGGCTGTACCCCTCCCGCGGCTAAGGCCGAGGAGGGCTTGGCGTCAGCTGGTGATCTGATCGGAGATGGATCAACCCGCTGATTCGAGAGCGGCGGCGCCGTGCTTCGGCCCGCCGCTCTGTGTCTTTGGGTAGCTGAGTAGGGCCCGTCGAGGCATCGACCTGGGTTTCGCTCCTGAGCGAAGGTTGCTGAGCAAGGGCAGCTGAGCGAAGACCGCAGGAGCTGAAGCTAGTGAGTGAAACAAGGAGAGCTCGATGAGCACGTCCCCCCGCCCTCACCCAACCCTCGAAGGGGTGAGCTTTCGGCCCATTGACGATGACGATCTTCCCTTCCTGCGGCGGCTCTATCGCTCCACCCGGGAAGAGGAGATGGCCCTCACTCAATGGCCGGAGGAAGAGATCTCTCGCTTTCTAGAACAGCAATTCCACGCCCAGCACACCTTCTATCAGCAGCAATTCCAGCAGGCTGTGTTCGAGCTGATCCTGCTGGACGGTGAGCCCGCCGGGCGCCTCTACGTCGATCGCCGGGAGGAGGAGATTCGCCTCATCGACATCGCGCTGGCCCCGGAGACCCGCAATCGGGGCATCGGGGGGCAGCTGCTGGAGGACCTCATCGCCGAGGCCCGCGGGCGGGGCGTGCCGGTGCGAATTCACGTCGAGCGCAACAACCCGGCGCTGCGTCTCTACCGGCGCCTGGGCTTCACCGACGTGGAGGATCAGGGGGTGTATTTCCTGATGGAGTGGTCGCCCCTGGGGGAGCTGGGGGGCTGAGCTGGAGCACTGATCTGGAGTGCTGGAGTGCTGATCTGGGGGGAGTAGCGCGGGGCTGGTCTGGCTGGCCGGAGACTCCACAGCGTCAGGTGAAGACCGCCTCGTATTGCACTCCCTGCTCGTCCGACTGAAGCGGGACCAGGAAGAGACCGAGCTCGCCGAGCTCGGGGTGCTGCACCGAGACGATCTGCTGCTCGATCAAGGTGCCCGCCGGGGCCTCGAAAATCACCGAGAAGGGCTGCTGACCTTCCCGAGGGGTTCCTCCGGCGGCGGTGACCTCGAGAACCTTGAGATCGAAGCTCAGCTCGCCCACCGTGGTCGGCAGGCTCTTGCCGACGAGAGGGGAGAAGGTGTCCTGGGTGAAGGGGGTGGTCATGGCGCAGGCTCCTGGCGCGATCGGATGGGGAATCGGGCGCAGCGAAGAAAAGTAAGAAGAGCGAAGAGGCGAGGGGGGTCAGAGGGTACGCAGCTTCATGGAGACAAAATCGCCGGTCTCGGCATCGACCTCCACCACCTTGTGCTTGGAGATGGCGCTGACGTCGTCGTCCCCGTAGGAGAGGGTGACGGCCCACCGGCTGCCGTCGGAGGAGCGCTCCACCTCGGCGGTGTGGAGCTCGGTAACCACCTCGTCTTCGTGCAGGGCAGAGAAGTATTCCCGGGCTTTACGAACGGCGTCGATGACGTTGAGCACGCTGCGTTCCTCGTCGTTGGTGGAATGGAAGGGGGCCGCGGGAGGGCCCGAGGTCGGGGGCGATAGGAAACCTGATCATATCGTTTAGAGACCTCTCGATGGCCTCTCGATGGCTTCTCGGGATCGCTCGTCATCTTTGACGAGAATTCAACCAGCCCTGTGTGTCCCGGTATTGTCCAAGAATCTGCCGACGAGCGGTGCGCGGGGGTTCTCTCCCGTTGATAAACTCCCGCGGATCGCCGCGCGCGCGGCGAGACTTTTCGAGTGATCCTTCTTCTGAGCTGTAGCACGCATCCTCTGTGTGAGAGCTGCACCTCGCGGCTACAGCCTCCTTCTCGACCTCATCGACACTCGCTGCGCGCCATCTCTTGGTGGGAAGCGCAGCCGGCAGGGAGCTATCGTCACCATGAGCGAGCTTCGTATTGGTATCAACGGCTTCGGGCGCATTGGACGCTGCGCGTTCAAGCAGATCATCGATCGCCCCGGCGTTTCGGTGGTGGGGGTCAACGACCTGGCGGATCTCGGGGATCTCGCCTACCTGCTGAAGTACGACTCGGTTCACGGCTGGTATCCCCGCAAGGTGGATCACGACGACCAGCACCTGGTAGTGGACGGGCAGGAGATTCCCTTCTTCCACCACCGCAACCCGGAGGAGATCCCCTGGGGGGAGCTCGGGGTGGACGTGGTGATCGAGGCCACCGGCGTGTTTCGCGATCGCGACGCGGCGGCTCGCCACCTGGCGGCGGGAGCCAAGAAGGTGGTGATCTCGGCGCCGTCGTCCAACGCTGACTCGATGATCGTGCTCGGGGTCAACGACGAGATCTACGATCCCGCGGCCCACGACGTGGTGTCCATGGCTTCCTGCACCACCAACTGCCTGGCGCCGGTGGCGAAGGTGCTCAACGACACTTTCGGCGTCGATCACCTGATGATCACCACCATTCACGCCTACACCTCCAGCCAGGCCCTGATGGACACCCCGATGCGCAAGCGCCGCCGCGGCCGCTCTGCCGCGGTGTCGATCATCCCCACCACCACCGGCGCCGCCAAGGCCACCGGCGTGGTGATCCCCGAGCTGGATGGGCGAATGGACGGCATGGCGGTGCGAGTGCCGGTGCCGGACGGTTCGCTGACGGACATCGTCGCCACCCTGAAGGCGGACGCCACCGAAGAGTCGGTGAACGACGCGCTGCGCCAGGCTGCCGAGGAAGAGGGATTGATGGGGATCCTGCGGGTCACCGATGAGGCCCTCGTCTCCCGGGACATCATCGGCGATACCCACTCCTCGATCATCGATGCGGAGAGCACCATGGCCCTCGGCGAGCGCATGGTGAAGGTGCTGTCCTGGTACGACAACGAATGGGGCTATTCCGCCCGTCTGGTGGACTTCGCCCACTTCCTGCTGCGGAAGGGGCTGTGATGGCAGGCCGGAGGCTGGAGACGCCCGCCGGGCTTCGTCGATACGCCGCGGTGGGCGGGCTGATGCTCGCCATCGCCTGGGGCTATCCTGGAACGGCGCAAGCGCAGGATGCCGCCTCGCCGGAGGAGCAATTCGAGGCCTCCGGCCGGCTCCACGATCCGCGGGAGGTGCATTTCGGCGAGGTGTGGCAATTCACTTCCGGCGGCGAGAACGCGGAGGCCTCTTGGTCTCCCGACGGCAAGGAGCTGATCTTCCAGTCCACCCGGGCGCCCCATCCATGCGATCAGATCTTTCGGCTGACGCTGGCTAGCGGCGAGGCGACGCTGGTCTCTAGCGGCGCGGGGCGCTCGACCCGCGGATATTACGCTGCTGGTGGTGAGGGCATTATCTATGCCTCTACCCACGTTGCGGATTCTGGCTGCCCCGCGTCGCCGGATGAGGCTCAGGGCGATGAGTGGATCGTCGCCCCGAGCTTCGAGATCTATCGGGCGAATCGCGATGGCTCGAATGCGGTGGCGCTCACGCAGGATCCGGAGTCCTACAACGCGGAGTCGGCGGTCTGCCCGGTGGATGGCTCGATCCTCTTCACCTCGGATCGCGACGGGGATCTCGAGCTCTACCGAATGAACGCCGACGGCAGCGACGTACGGCGGATCACCGAGCGCCCGGGCTATGACGGCGGAGCCTTTTTCTCCCAGGATTGCTCGAGAATCGTGTGGCGGGCCTCTCGCCCGCGGGAGGGCAGGGAGCTGGATACCTACCGGGAGCTGCTGGATCAGCACATGGTGCGCCCCGATACTCTGGAGATCATGGTGGCCAACGCCGACGGCTCCGAGGCCCGGCAGATCACCTACCTGGACTCCGGAAGCTTTGCTCCTCACTTTTTCCCCGGCGGGGAGAGGGTGATCTTCTCGACCAATTACGGACAGCAGAATCCCCGGGAGCTCGACCTCTGGGCGGTGAACGTAGATGGCACGGGGCTCAAGCGCATCACCTACGCTCCGGGCTTTGACGGTTTCCCGATGTTTTCCCCCGATGGGCGCCATCTGGCTTTTGCCTCCAGCCGCAATCAGGGCAAGCCCGGGGAGACGGACGTCTACGTCGCTCGATGGCGGTGGGATGAGGGGAAAGCTCCGGCGGAGCGCTTCCTCGATGATGTCGCCTGGCTGGCGGACGATGCCCGCGGCGGCCGCGGTTTGGGCACCCCAGGGCTGGAGGCCTCGGCGGTGTGGCTGGCGGATCGCTTCAGCGCCCTGGGTCTGGAGCCGGCGGGGGAGGAGGGTGGCTATCGCCAGGGCTTCCGGGCTACCGTTTCGGTAGAGGTAGCGGAGGGTACCGAGCTGCTGGTGGGCGGAGAGAGCATCGCGCCGGAAGACTTCATTCCCGCCTCCTTCTCGGGGCAGAGCGAGGTCACCGCGCCGGTGATCTTCGCCGGCTATGGCATCAGCGCCATCGATCTGGACTATGACGACTACGAAGGCCTGGACGTCGAGGGCAAGGTGGTGGTGGTGCGGCGCTTTGCGCCGGAAACCGAGGCCTTCGAGAGCTCCACCGCCCAGGCTCGCTACAGCGGGATGCGCTACAAGGCCTTCAACGCCCGGGAGCGCGGCGCTGTCGGAGTGTTGATCGTAGATATTCCGCAGGTGGCGGACGGTCTGCGCCTGCCGGAGGAGGCCGAGTTACCGAGGCTGCGGGTGGTGCGCCGCGGCGACGCCGGAGTGCCCGCTATGGCGGTGCGGCGGGAGGTGATTCAGCGGCTGCTGGGAGAGCGGCCGGAGCTCGGGGACGAGGGCGACGAGGTGACCCTGAAGGTCACCCTGTCCAAAGAGCAGGCCACCACCTACAACGTGGTGGCGAAGATTCCGGCGGGGACGAAGGAGCCCCTGCCGGGGGCTCTGGTGATCGGAGCTCATTACGATCACCTGGGCTATGGCGGCAGCGGCTCGCTGGCGCCAGGAGCCAACGAGCCCCACAACGGCGCCGACGACAACGCCTCCGGAACCGCCGGCCTGCTGGAGGTCTCCCGACTGCTGCTGCCGCAGCAGGAGCGTCTGCGCCGGGATATCTACCTGGTGGCCTTTTCCGGCGAGGAGCGCGGCTTGCTGGGCTCCACCGCCTTCGTCGAGCGCTCCGCGGAAACCCTCGAGGACAACGGGGTCTACGCGATGCTCAACATGGACATGATCGGCCACCTGCGCAACAACGTCGTTTCGGTGCTGGGGGAAGGCTCGGCGAAGGAATGGGAGGTGTTGGTGCCGCCCATCTGCGAGAACCTGAGGCTCGGCTGCGCTCTCAGCGGCAGCGGCTACGGTGCTTCCGATCACACCCCCTTCTACGCTGCCCAGGTGCCGGTGCTGCACTTCTTCACCGGAACCCACGATCACTACCATCGGCCCAGCGACGACGTCGGCCGAATCAATGCCGCCGGCGGTGCCCGCATCTCGGCGGCGGTGGCAGAGCTGGCCTCTCAGCTCTCCCGGATCGATCTTCCGCTGACCTATCGCGCGGCGACGCCGCCGGAGCGGGGGGGCGGGGATACTCGCTCTTTCGGCGCCTCCCTGGGCACGGTTCCCGACTACGCGGCTCTGGAGGACGACAGCAAGTCGGGAGTGACCCTCGCCGGGGTGACACCGGGAGGCGCAGCGGAGAAGGCCGGCATGCAGCGCGGAGATCGCCTGATTCGAGTCGGAGAGACGGAGATCGGTGACCTCTACGACATGATGTTCGTGCTGCGCCGCGCCCAGCCTGGAGATCAGACCACCGCGGTGGTGGTGAGAGACGGTGAAGAGCTGGAGCTGCCGATCACCTTTACCGTGCGCAGCGGAACGGTGCGCTGAAGCCGCCGTGATGGAGTTCTCTGAATCCGGCGGGACGAGGACGTCGATTCCCCGGCCCAGCGCCCCGCAGCTGTGGCTAGGCCACGGGCGTACCGTAGGCTGGCGCCTGCGCAGCGCCCTGCGGCCGCCAACCCCGCCGCCGGGGGCTGCGCCCTGGGGCACCACCTTAGAGGACCCGGTGACGGGGAAGGTGCGCCTCAGCGGGGCCCTGTACCGCGCCCGTCCGCCGCTGGCCTCCCGCCGTGGTCTCTTGGTCACGGTGCACGGTCTCGGCGGCTGCGTCGCCAGCCCCTACATGGTGAGATCCGCGGTGGAGGCGGTGAATCGAGGGCTCGACGTCCTCGCCCTTAACCTGCGGGGCGCGGACCGCAGTGGAGAGGACTTCTACCACGCGGGGATGGTGGCGGATCTCGAAGCCGCGGTGCGTTCTGCCGAAGAGCTCAGCGAAGGGGCTCCGGTGATCGTCGCGGGTTTTTCCCTCGGCGGCCATTTGGCCTTACGGTGGTCCGCCAGCGACGCCCGAGAGCTGGGCCATGAAGACGGTGCTGGAGAGGGGGCCGGCGGCAGCTCCCCGAAGCCCGGAGCGGCGGCGGTGGCGGGGCTGTGCGCCCCGCTGGAGCTCTCTACCGGCAGCCGGGCCTTCGAGGGTCCCGGCACCTGGCTCTACCGGCGCTATATTTTGAGCTGTTTGAGCAGTCTCTACGGCGCCGTCACGCGCCGTCACTCGGGGGCGGTGGGCACTCGGCGGGTGCCCGTCTCTTTGCCAGAGGCGCGGGAGATAGGAACCCTGAGGGAGTGGGATCGGCGGGTGGTCGCCCCCCGCCATGGCTTCGATGATGAAGAGGACTACTATCGGCGCGCTAGCGCTGCTCCTCGGCTCCACCAGCTGAGGCTGCCATCGCTGTGGATGGGAAGTCTCGACGACCCCATGGTGCCGGCTCGAGTGGTGGCTCCGGTTCTAGAGCGCATGAGAGCCCGGTCGCCGCAGCTCAGCGTGGGCTGGATCCAGCGCGGCGCCCACCTCGCCTTTACCACCGAAGAGACGGTAACGCCCTGGCCTGCCGGCGAGGGGGAGATGTCGGCGGTGGCGGGGGATAGCGTCTTTGATCAGGTGCTGCGGTGGCTGGAGGCCAAGGCTGGAATCGAGCCCTTGGAATCCGACTCGACTCGGGTCCCGTAATAGAACCGTAGCTCCGCAAACCGAGGCGATCGCTGGGGGAGGGGGAGGCTGAAGAGTTCAGGGAGAAGGAAACGATCGGCGATTCTTGATCGCCGCCGGCTGCTCTCAGGGATGGATTCTGTCTTGTGCCGAGAGGGTGCTCCCGAAAGCTCGAAGAGATGGAAGCTCTGGCGCCATCGCAGTTGCTTCGTGATGTGGGTATACTTCTAAAGTTCTACCTGTCCTTTCACCGAGGAGTTTCTCATCCATGTCTAGTCTCAGCGTGCGTAAGACTTCCTGTGTCCTGTTTCCCTCTCCATCTCGGGCTCGAAGGGAGGCTCTTCGCCCCCTCGCGAAGCTCTTCATGATGCCTCTTGCTGTGCCCCTTACTCTGGTGGCCCTTGCGGTGATGTTCTCCATGGTGCTGACGGCGGGGCCTCTGGCGGCCGCCGGCGGCCCTCAAGAGCACGGCACCGCCTGTGTCGATGGCACGGCGGAGGGCTATCCCTGTGAACGCGTCGACCTGCTGGCCCACATGGCCTTGAACACCATCGGCGGCGGCGAAGGTTCCGATATCTGGGGCTGGACTGATCCAGTGACGGATAAGGAATACGCCATCATGACCCGCTCCAACGGCACCGCCTTCGTGCGCATCTCGGCCCACCACGCCAGCGTGTACATTGGCAACCTGCCCACTCATACCGGCAACTCCGATTGGCGAGATGCCAAGACCTACGGCAACTACGCCTACATCGTCAGCGAGGCGACGGATCACGGCCTGCAGATCTTCGATATGACCCAGCTGGAGAGCGCCACGCCTCCGGCGGCCTTTACCGAGACCGCTCACTACGACGGCTTCGGCCGCGCCCACAACTTCGTGATCAACGAGGCCAGCGCTCGCGGCTACGCCGTCGGTTCGGTGCAGACCGACGCGCCCTTCGAGAACTGCAGCGGCGGCCTGCATATTCTCGACCTGACGGATCCGGTGGATCCCACCTTCCTCGGCTGCTATGGCGACGACGGCTACACCCATGATGCGCAATGCGTGATCTACGACGGCCCGGACACCGACTGGCAGGGGCAGGAGCTGTGCTTCGCCTACAACGAAGACACCCTGACCATCGTCGACGTGACCGACGCCGCCAATCCGGTGCAGATCTCCCGCACCGGCTATGCCGGCCGCGGCTACACCCACCAGGGCTGGCTGACGGAAGATCATCGACGGCTGCTGCTGGACGACGAGGTGGACGAGCTGAACCAGGGCCACAACACCCGCACCTACGTGTGGAACGTCGAAGATCTGGATGCTCCGGTGATGATCAACATCCACGAGGGCGATTCTCGGGCGACGGACCACAATCTCTACATCCGCGGTCAATACGCCTATCAGGCCAACTACCGTGCCGGCCTTCGCATTCTCGACCTGACGGCGGTAGATAGCGGCCAGCTCACCGAGGTGGCCCACTTCGACATCGTGCCCAGCAGCAACAATGCGGGCTTCTCCGGGGCCTGGAGCGTCTACCCCTTCTTTCCCAGCGGCACGGTGGTGGTGAGCGGCATCGAGCAGGGGCTCTTCGTCCTCTGGCCCTCGCTGTGCACCGCGCCAGCGGCGCCGACCACGGTAGCGGCGGCGTCCGTCGGGGAGGGGGAGATCGAGGTCTCCTGGAACGGCAGCGGCGCTGCCGGTGAAACCTATGACGTCTACCGGGGACTCGGTGGCTGCGGTGAGGTGTTGAGCTTCGAGCAGGTCGCCTCGGGGCTCACGGAGCTCTCCTGGACCGATACCGACGTCTCCGGTCAGGTGGATTACAGCTACATGGTGCGGGCGGTGGAGGAGACCGGCTACTGTCCTTCGGTAGCCTCCACCTGCGCTGATGCTCAGACCACCGGCGCCTGCGTTGCGCCGCCGATCTTCGGTGGAGCCTCGGCGGTAGAAACCGAGCCTGGCGCCGTCTGCGCGGTGGAAGTCGAATGGGACGCGGGGGTGCCCAGCTGCGGCAGTGGGGTGACCTACTCCGTGTATCGAGACATTACTCCGGACTTCACCCCGGGGGCGGGCAATCGCGTGGCCAACGGCCTGACCACCACCTCCTGGCAGGATCTCGGGGCTTCTCCCGATGGCCTCTCCTATTACGTGGTGCGGGCCACCGATGACGGCAGCACTACCGAGGACGGGAATCTCAAGCGCCTGGAGGCACAGCCCACGGCCGGGCTGGAAGAAGGCACCTGGATTACCGGTGGCGAGATCGGAGAGCCGGCGATGACCTATGCGACGGTGAACGAGCACGTCGGTTGGGAGCCCTCCACCGCGCGCTTCAACAGCGGCAAGCGGTCCTTCTTCTCGACCTATTCCAACGGTCAATGCTCGGCGATGATCACGCCGCCGCTGCAGCTGGCGCCGGGCGCCTCGACCACCATGAGCTTCACCACCGCCTACGAGATCGAGGACGAGTGGGATGGGGGAGTGGTGGAGATCTCCACCGACGGTGGCGATACCTGGTCTCTGCTCACCCCCAACGGCGGCTATCCCGGAAACTTCCGTTCTTCGACGGATGCCTGCGGATTCCTCGCCGGAGACCCCTCCTTCACCGGTACGGCCTTGACCTTCACGCCTTACAGCATCGATCTGAGCGCCTTCGCGGGGCAGGAGGTTCTGGTTCGTTTCCTCTTCTCCACCGACGGCGGGCTCACCCTCGAAGGCTGGTACGTGGACGACATCACCCTGACCTCGGTGCGGGTGCCCGGCAGCTGCGAGCTGGGAAGCGACGTCTTCGGCGACGGCTTCGAGCTCGGGAACCTGAGCAACTGGAGTCGGGTGCAGCAGCCTAAGTGAGGTCGGGGGCACTCGACCTAGTGAATATGCCCTCACGAGAGAGGGGCCCCACCGGGGCCCCTCTCTTATGTTGTGGCTGTGCTGCTCTGCTCTACAGCATCGATCTGAGCGGGGTGGGTGCTCAGGAGAGATCCCAGTTGCGGGTATCCGCTCCCGCGAAGACCTCTTCCGGGCTGGGATTCATCGCCAGGGTGCGCTGGACTCGCTCCTCGATCAGGCGGTTGACCTCCGTCCACAGCTGCTGACCACTGGGCTGAGCCGGCAGGCCCTCCAGCACCGCCTGGACCAGGCGGGCGTTGCGGGTATTGATGATCTGGAGGATCCGCTCGCGGATCTCCTCGGTATTGGCCTGGGCGCCCTGGCTGCGGGTGAGGATGCCGATCACTGCGAGGGTCCAGCCGCCGCCGCTGGTGGCTTCGTCGGGCCAAATCCAGCCGTCGGCGTCGAAGATCGCCTTCATCGACTGGTCTCGGGTCCTGAGATGCAGAATGTTGTTGGCGCCGCCGGTGAAGAGGCGTACGCCCGCATCGAGGAGGTGCTGAACCTCCTGCGGGCGGGTGTTGTCTCCCTCGCCATTGTTGATCCACACATCAAAGCCGGCACCGCGCCGGATTTCGTCGAGCAGGCGCACATGGTAGAAGTCGCTGGTGCGCAGGGGGATGCCCCGCACCCGAAACTTCTCCGCGACGAAGGTCGCGGCGGGCTCGTGGACGTCGAAGACGGTGATGTTCTCCGGCGGAACGCCGTGGACCTGAATCAGGGACTCGACGGTGTTGCGGCCGACGCCGCCGGCAGCTTCCAGCAGGAAGCGCACTTCTTGAAGCGACTTGCCCCGGGGCTCGAAGTAAGCCTTGGCGAGCTCGACGGTGGTGGTGGCGACGCCGTAGCCGGTGGGGCGGGCAGAAGGGTCGGCGGTGCCGCCGAGATTCGCCGGCAGGCAGGTGACCTGGCTCATGTTTTCACCGCGGCGATGCCAGGCGTCGCACATGTTGATGTACTTATCCTTGCGCTCACCGCGCCAATACACGCCAGAGAGCACGTCCGGTGATGCCGTATCCGGCTGGATATAGCCCTGCTCGGGGAAGTCAGCGAAGATTCCCAGCTGGCGCGCCCGCTCCTCCTTGTAGAGGTTGAGGAAGCTGATGCCGCGGGGAATGATCGCCGAGCCGAGGGCGATGATCGCTTCTTCCGAGAGGCCGTAGAGCTTCTCTCCCTTGCGGTCCAGGATGATCCACTCGCCCTTCTTGCCGCCGTGGAGAGCGGGGATGTCGGGGAAGATCATCACCGACTTCTTGATCATCGCGTTGGCGAGGTCACGGGTGCGCACCAGGATCGAGGAGAGATCCTTGATGGAGTTTCCGGTGCGGTAGCAATCTCCGCCGATATTCACCGTCAGGGGGCCGAAGGGGCGCTGGTCAGGGTTGTAGTGGGTGATGGCATAGACCACGTAGACATCCCGCTGGTACTGGTACAGGGTGTCCAGCTCGCTCATGATGCGATAGCGGTTGTCGATGAATTCGGTGCATTCCTCGATCAGCTCTCGGTCCAGTCGCAGGACCGTCAGGGTGATGGAGAAGACCCCCTCCTTCTCGCGCAGCTGCCACAGAGGGTCGAGATCCTGGACCTCGTGGAGCTCGGTGGGGCGCATGCTGGTGGACGCCAGCACTCGCTCCCCGAGGTGAGCGTCGGTCATCAGCACCGCCCGACGGGCTCCCAGCCGCGTCAGCACGTGATGGGGGATGGCATTGATTTCGACGCTCATTCGATTCTCCTCGGGCGCGATGATGCCAAGCGCACTTCTCCTCGATGGCCTCGCTTCGATGCCTGAGCTCGATGCTTCAAGGCTGGGCGAAGGCTTGGATACCGACTCGTGCTGGGGCTGAGCCCTTGCGGGCTGCTGCCGATTGATCTCGGAAAGGCCCAGTGCGGAAGAAAGTGCGCGGAAGAAATGCGCGAAAAAAAACTTGCAGAGGTTTCCTCTTCGGAAGCCTCCTCGGGGGCCTTTTCTCGGCAGCTCTTGCCCACGGTGGATGCCCGCGGGGAGCTGAGTCTGATGGGTACGCTATGCGCCAACGGTACGTTGGTTATGGGAGTCAACCGGCGGTGGAAGCGCCGGGAAAACTGCAAGGGAAAGAGCCTACCACGGCGCCATGACGACACTATGTCATCCAGCCTGTGGCGGCCATTGGCGGGAGAGATGTCTTCGATGGGGAGGCAAGGTTTGGGAAGCGGTACTGTCAATACGGAAACAATTCCGCGTCAAAGCAAGAAAAAGTCGTCCCGCTTCTGAGCAAGCCCTACACCGTGCTCAATGAAAGACAGTTTCAGCGATGACCCTGCTAATTCAACTCTGAGCCACCGACATTTTCTTGACCGAATTGTGATGAAGGCATTCGTAACCGCGGTCTACAAGGCTTTGGCACCGGTGCGCCGATCCATCGGCCAGGTGCAGCGCGCCGCTCGTGCGGTGCTGGACCAGGTAGAAGAAGAGAACTCCATTATCGTCTACAAATCCGACAACTCCAGCGATCAAGGGGAGCAGCCTCCGAGCTCATCTTTGACCAGCTGAAGGCGCTCGATAGCGGGCATACCGGACTTAATCTCTGGGCGGCTCGGTATCGGGCAATCGGTATCAAGCGAGGCGGGTGAGAGACTGGCTCCCGGAACCGGGAGCCAGCGATAGCCCCTGTCCGCAAGACGCTCCGTAGCGCCTACGCGGCCCGTGGGCGCCTCGGGATGATCAGGAGCTCCCACGGTCCGGGGAGAACTCTTGGGAGGCCGTCCGTGAGCCTCAGGGGATCAGAAGAGGGTGTAGATAAAGGGCGCGGCGCCGGTGCTGGAGAGCAGGATGAGGGCGGCCATCAGCAGCAGCACCAGAAGGATGGGGGTGAGCCACCACTTCTTGCTCTCTGCGAGAAAGGCCCAGAGCTCGGCGAGGAAGGAGGGCTGCTCCTCTTCGGCCGCCTGGGCGAAGGCGGAGTCCTCGACGCCTGGATTGGCGGGCGCCTGGGATTTTTGATGTTCCGGATCCTGCGATGGGGGAGTGGAGATCGACATGGAGCTTCCTCAGCAGCGGCTGGAGCGCGGGGAACGGAATAGTCCTCGGCGCGGGTTCGGCATCAGGGATCCCGGGTGCACGGTTGGCAGGCTCACGTTTGGTGGGCTCAGAATTGTCGGTAGTAGCGTTTGGCCTGGGCCGTCGGCCGCTTCGGTTGCCAATAGCTCTCGGCGTCCGGGTCGAGGCGCCGCTGCATGGCGTCCCGGCCCCGCAGTTTTAGGGCGAGGCCTACGGGAGTGAGCACGAGGTAGTAGGCGATGGCCAACAGCAGCCTCGAGATCACCCAGCCGATGGGCCAGGTGAGCACCGTGAGAGCTACGTAGGCTCGTCGCAGCACCTCCCGCCAGATCCATCCCAGTGCCGGAATCAGCACGGCGAGGACCAGCAGGGTGGTCCACACGAGGGCGGCGGGCTTACCCGCTTCGAGGGCCTCCAGCCCCCCGTGGCGGCGCAGGCCGAGGGCCCCTAGGGTGCCGAACACCAGGAGCCATAAGGTGCCGAAGACCGCCAGCTGGCGCGGCTTGGGATTGCGATCGATGGGGATCAGGCTCATGACGGTTGAGGAACGGAAGCGGTAAGCGGGAGGTCAGTCGAGGTGGAATTGGGCGAGGTAGGCTTCGCGATCCACTTTGGCATCCGCCTGATCTTCTTCGAGCAGCACGTGATGCTCGAGCACCAGCACGTCCATGCCGGTGGCGCGAAAGCAGCGGTAGGCCTGCTCTGGGCTCTCCACGATGGGCTCCCCGCGGACGTTGAAGCTGGTGTTGATGAGCACCGGGCAGTCGGTGCGCTGATGGAAGGCGTTCAGTAGCGTGTGGAAGCGGCCATGGCGGTGGGCGTCGACGGTCTGCACCCGGGCGGAGAAGTCGACATGGGTGACGGCCGGAATTTGCCCTCGCACCTGCCGCAGCCGCTCGCGGGCGGCGGGGGGGAGCTCCGCTGGGCCACTGGGACCTTCGCCTTGCTTCGCCTTCTCGAGGGTTTCGCCGCCCTGGCGCCGCTCCTCCCGTACCGGGGCTACCAGCAGCATGTAGGGGCTGTTTTCCTCGGGCTGAAGGTCGAACCAGCGATGGGCGTGCTCCTCCAGAACCACCGGCGCGAAGGGACGGAAGGATTCGCGAAATTTGATCTTCAGGTTCATCACCGCCTGCATCTTGGAGCTGCGGGCGTCTCCCAAGATGCTGCGGCAGCCGAGGGCGCGGGGACCGAACTCCATGGCGCCCTGAAACCAGCCCACCACTCGGCCCTGCTCTAGCAGCTCGGCGACCCGCTGGCAGAGAGCCTCATCGTCTTCATAGGTGGTGTAGCGGGCGCCCTCCGAGTCCAGCACCTGGGCGATCTCGTCGTCGCCGTAGGAGGGGCCGAGACGGGCGCCGGCCATCGAGTCCAGGGGCTCGGCGGTGCGCGGCTGGTCCAGCAGCTGATGCCAGACGAAGAGCGCCGCCCCCAGGGCGCCGCCGGCGTCTCCCGCCGCCGGCTGGATCCACACCTTCTCGAAGGGGCCCTCGCGAAGAATACGGCCGTTGCCGACGCAGTTGAGGGCGACGCCACCGGCGAGGCAGAGATTCTTCGAGCCGGTGATGCGGTGGAGGTGACGGGCGCTGCGCAGCATCGCCTCTTCGGTGACCCGCTGGATCGAGGCGGCGAGGTCCATCTCTCGCTGAGTGATGGGGGACTCGGGGGCGCGAGGGGGCCCGTCGAAGAGCCCGTCCATGCGCTTCGAGGTCATGCGCAGGCCCTGGCAGTACTGGAAGTAAGAGAGGTCCAGGCGTAGGGAGCCGTCTTCCTTCAGGTCCACCACATGGTCGAGGATGGTTTGGACGTATTTGGGGTCCCCGTAGGGGGCGAGGCCCATGAGCTTGTATTCGCCGGAGTTGACTCGGAAGCCGCAGAAGTAGGTGAAGGCGGAGTAGAGCAGGCCGAGGGAATGGGGGAAGCGCAGCTCGTGGCTGATCTCCAGCCGGTTGCCCTGGCCGTGGCCGCAGATGGCGGTGGCCCATTCGCCGACCCCGTCGAGGGTGAGAATCGCCGCGTCCTGGAAGGGGGAAGGAAAGAACGCGCTAGCGGCGTGACTCTCATGATGCTCCGGAAAGACGAAGCGTCGCCGGTAGTCGCCACCGAGGGCGGCGCGCATCTCCCGGGGTAGATGCAGCTTCTTGTGCAGCCACAGGGGCATGGCCTGGGAGAACGAGGCCAGACCCGCTGGTGCGAAGGCGAGATAGGTCTCCAGCAGGCGATCGAATTTCAGCAGCGGCTTGTCGTAGAAGGCGACGTAGTCCAGGTCACCAGCCGTGAGGCCAGCGTGCTGCAAACACCATTGGGTCGCCTGATGAGGAAAGGCGGCATCGTGTTTGATGCGGCTGAAGCGCTCCTCTTGAGCGGCGGCGGCGATGCGCCCATCGACCACCAGGGCGGCGGCGGAGTCGTGGTAGAAGGCGCTGATACCGAGAATCGCGGTCATGGAAGGCCACTCGTCTGCAGAGGAGTGAGATGAAGAGCTGGTGGATTAAGGGGCGGTGGATGGCGAGACGTGGGCCGAAGCGGCATCTACTGACGAGGCCGGGCCGAAGGCTACTGCGTTAGCTGGTGTGCTGTCGGTGAGGAAGGCCGGTCAGTGCTGCTGAAGAACCAGTGCTGATCGATCAGCAGTGCCGTCGGATGGGCAGTTTACCCTAGCAGCCCGTGGTAAGAGTCGAGCTCGCGCTGCGAGCGGCCTTTTTCCACCGAATCTTCGTTCGAAAGCCTCGACGATTCCCGCATCGCCTGCGTCTTTCGGCCTTGATTCGGCGGAAAAAATCTCACTCTCGCTGGCGCCTGACTTTCAACACGGTCTGCTAGTCCCGCAATCTCGGGAGCGAGATAAGATGCCCATCCGTCGAAGCCTTTTGCCGACCCCCGCGGGATCAGTTCATTACCGCGACATCCGCTCCCGGCGGATGCCGGTCCTGTCGATCAATGGAGAAGAAGATGCTCAAGGAAGGATGCTTGGAAGGACAAACCCTGCTGGTGACCGGTGGGGGCAGTGGCCTCGGTCGCGGAATGGCGGAGCGCTTCGGCGCCCTCGGGGCTTCGGTAGGAGTCCTCGGTCGCCGCACCGGCCCTCTCGAGGAGACGGCGGAGGCGATTCGCCAGGCCGGAGGCAAGGCGGCCTGGGCGAGCACCGACGTGCGGAACGCCGGGGCCGTAGCCGAGGCGGTGGATGCGATCGAGGCGGAGCTCGGTCCGGTGACCGGCCTGGTGAATAACGCCGCCGGCAACTTTCTCGCCGCTTCCGAGGATCTCTCCGACAACGCCTTCGATTCGGTGGTGCAGATCGTTCTCTACGGCACCTTCAACGCCACCCGGGAGCTTGGGCGGCGGTGGATCGAGCGCGGGGAGGGCGGCTCGCTGCTCTCTATCGTGACCACCTATGCGTGGATGGGCTCACCCTTCGTCTTGCCCAGCGCTTGCGCCAAGGCGGGGGTTTTGGCGATGACTCGCTCCCTGGCGGTGGAGTGGGCGACCTACGGCGTGCGCTCCAACGCCATCGCACCGGGTCCCTTCCCTACCGAAGGAGCCTTCTCCCGCTTGATGCCTCCGCAGATGGTGGAGGAGGCCAAGCAGCGCATACCCGTGCGGCGTTTCGGTGAGCCCTGGGAGCTGGCGGAGCTGGCGGCCTTCTTGATGTCCCCGGCGGGAGCCTACATCACCGGCGAATGCGTGGTCATCGACGGCGGAGAATGGCTCCACAGCGGTCAGGAATTCTCCAGCTTTACCGACATCCCGCGAGATCACGTGAAGGGCATGCTGGCGCAGCTGAAGCCGAAGAAGGGCTGAACTGGGTTTTTTTAAGTCTTGTTCTCTTGAGTCTTGGGCTCTGGAGCCTCACGCTCCGAGAACAGCGCCCTAGCAGCAAAAAAGCGCGCCGGGAAACCGGCGCGCGTCTCGGTGTGAGGGGACGGGGCCTGATTAGAAGCCGTCGAGGACGCGGCGAATCTCCAGGCCCAGCACCTCGAGCCCGAAGGGCTTGCGCAGGAAGGAGCTGGCGCCGGCCTCCAGCAGGCGCTCCGCGAGAGCACCCCGCTCACTGCTGGAGCACAGGATGAAGCGCAGGTCGGGTCGGGCGTCCACCAGATCCGCGTAGGTCTTCACCGGCTCTGCCAGCGACGAGGAGATCTCCATCAGCACCAGATGCAGGGTGCCCCGGTGCTCCCGGGCGATGGCCACCGCCTCGGCCCCGGTATGGGCCAGCAGCACCCGATAGCCGAGGAATTCCAGTAGCTCCCGGGCGACGGAGAGGAAGACGTCCTCTTCGTCGATGAGCAGCACGGTTTCACTGCCTCGAGGGGCGGAGCCCAGGCCGCTGCTACGGGGGCGACGGCGCACCTCGGAGTCGATGGCCGGTAGGTAGACCTTGACGATGGTGCCGGAACCGGGCTGACTGGAGACCTCGATTTGTCCGCTGTGGTGCTTCACCGTGCCCCAGACCGCCGACATGCCGAGTCCTCGGCCCTGGAATTTGGTGGTGAAGAAGGGCGTGTAGATCTTGTTGAGAACCTCCGGCGACATGCCGACGCCGTCGTCCGAAACTTCCAGGCAGACGTAAAGCCCCGGCTCTAGGCCCTGCTCGGAGGATTCCGAGTCGATGCGCAGGTTGGAGGTCGCCACCACCACCGTCCCCTCGCCGTCGATGGCTTCCAGGGCGTTGGTGAGGAGGTTGGCCACCAGCTGCACCATTTGGGTGGGATCGGCGGAAATCTTCCACAGCGAGGCGTCGGTGCGCCGCACCAGGCGGGCGCGGTCGCTGGCGTCGACGCCGAGGGATTGGAGAGCCTCTCGCACGCTGTCGTTGAAGCTCATTACCACCGGCTGGTAGTGGCCGCTGCGGGTGAAGGCGAGCATCTGCTGCACCAGCTCGCTGGCCTTCTCCGCCTGCTGGGAGATCATCTCCAGGCGGCCGATGGCGTCGGGGCGGTCTTCCAGACGCATCTGCAGCAGCTCGGTGGAGACCCGAACGCCGAAGAGCAGATTGTTGAATTGGTGGGCGAGGCCGCTGGCGAGGGTCGCGGTGGCCTCCAGACGGGCGGCTTCCTGGAGAGCGTTTTGGGTGCGACGGCGATCGGTGATGTCTCGCAGGATGGTGGTGTAGAGGCGGCCGTCCTTGGTCTCCGAGGCGGAGAAGGAGGCCTCTACGCTGATCTCCTGCTTGTCGATGCGCAGCACCTCCATCTCCAGGGCATGCCTGCCGCCGTCGCCGCGGTGGACCCGCTCCATCTCCTCGTCCACCAGGCCGCGGTGGCGCTGGGGGATGATGCGCGCCAGGGGCTGGCCCTGCATCTCCTCGGCACGGTAGCCGAGGATCGCCTCCGCCGCCTGATTCCACAGCACGATATGCCTCGCCTCGTCGAAGCTGACGATGGCATCACTGGCGGATTCGGTGATCTCCCGCAGGCGTTCCTCGCTGCTGCGCAGGGCCTCCTGGGCGAGTCGCTTGGCCTCCTGGAGCCGATGCTTCTCCAGCAGCTGCTCGATTCTCGAGGGCAGCAGCCGGATATAGGCCGCGGCGGTGTCCTTGACGATGTAGTCGCCGGCGCCCCGCTGCAGCGCGTCCACCGCCAGGGCTTCGTCGCCGTTGGCGGTGAGCATGATCAGCGGCGGCATGTCTTTGCTCGCCGCGAGGGTGTTGATCACCTCGAGGCCATCCCGCCCGGGCATCTTGTAGTCCACCACCAGAATGTCGTGACTGCCCTCGGCGAATTTCTCCAGGCCCGCGTTGCCGTCGGGGGCGAGATCCACGGCGTAGCCCGCGCGCTGCAGGTGCTTCTGGAACAGGCGCGCGAGGCCGGCGTCGTCCTCCATGTAGAGAACGCGGACGGCGGGATCGTTGGGGTTGCGGCGGGCCGCGGGATCCAGGCTGGATCTCACGTGGGCGGATCTCCGATCAGTTGCCCTGGGGGACTTTGACGATGGACAGAAGCTGGCCGAGCCGGCGCAGGGTCTCGGTGAATTCGTCGTAGTTGACCGGCTTGGTGACAAACATGGAGCATCCGAGCTCGTAGCAGCGATTCACCTCGCGGGCGTCTTCCGTCGTGGTCAGCACCACGACCGGAATGTTCTGCGTCGACGGATCGTGCTTGACTCGGCGCAGTACCTGGTAGCCGTCGAGGCCCGGGAGGTTGAGGTCCAAAAGCATCATCAGGCGATCTGGCCGGCGCTGACCGGAGTAATCACCGTCACTAAAAAGATAGTCCACCGCCGACTGGCCGTCGGCCAGCTGAACGATGGTGTTGGTGACCTCGTTGCGGCGGAGATTTCTTTCGATGAGCCGGGCGTGGCCCGGATCGTCCTCCACCAACAAGATGGTCACCTCGGCTGGATCGGTCATCCAGTTCTCCTTCGCTCGTCGCTCTGCCGGACCCACCCATGGGGTGACGAAGAGAGGGGGTACGGGCTGGGGGGTCGCAGCATATTTCGCTTCGGACAGCGCAGACGCGGGGGAGCGTCGATGCGACGAGGGGGGGAAGTCGAAGTCCTCGGGGGGCGTAGAAGAAGAGTCCTCCTGCCTAGGGCCTGGAGCTCTCTCGTTCATTGCCATCGAGGGCCGGGTTCGGCTGTGGATTGTACCCCTCACACCAGCATGGGTGCTCGATAGGGACCAAATGGGGACGAGAATTTTTTCTCATGGGGACGAGGGAGCTGGAGAACTGATGATTGCCCCAAGTCTATCGTATGGGGAGAATGCCTCCATGAAGAGATCGAGTGAGAGCGCGCAGGGGCAGGTCGAGAAGGAGCAGATCGAGAATCGGCAGACCGAGAAACGGCAGACACTGTCGAAGGCTCGGGGCGCTGCCCGTCGCCGAGCTTTCGCGGCGATCGCAGTCGCCCTCGGCTGGGGGCTGGCGGAGCTTCTGGCGATCTTCGGCTGGTGGGGGCTGGAGGGGGAGCTCTTCACCCCGGGGCGCTGGGCGCAATTGCGGCAGGCGGCGACCTCGAGCGCCGGAGTCGTGGGAGAGTCGCCCCCGGGCGAAGCACCTGGACAGGGCGATGGAGGGCCGGTGGCAGCGGGGGAGGGGGCCTTTGCGAGGGGCACGAGCTCTGAGCCGGGAAGCGATTCGGAAGCACGCACCCTGGCGGCAGCGGTTCAGGTCGACGAACGCACCGTCCTCCATCCCTACCTCGGCTTCGTCTTCGACCCGGTGATCAATCAGGATCCGGCGCGGCAGAACGCTCATCTGGAGATCTCGCCTCAGGGCTTCTTTCAGCGGCGAGGCTCGGAGAGGAAGCCGGTACCGGAGCGAGGCGAAGAAGCGGGCGATGAGGCGGTGGTAGGAATCTTCGGCGGCTCCGTCGCCATGGTGATGGGCTTTGCCGGCGAGGCGGAGCTGCTGAGCCTCCTCGCTCGGCACCCGAGCCTTGAGGGAAGACCGCTACGGGTGGTGAATTACGGCCTCGGCGGCTACAAGCAGCCCCAGGCCCTGCTCACTCTGGCCTATCGCCTCTCCCAGGGGGAGCGCTTCGACCTGGTGATTCTGGTGGACGGCTTCAACGAGATCGCTCTGCCGCCGGTACACAACGTCGGGGCAGGGGTGGCCACGGAGTACCCGCGGCATTGGGAAGCGAGGGTTGCGGGGCAGCCGACGCCGGATCGCCTGGGGCGGCTGGCGGCGCTCACCGCCGCCCGGCAGCGTCGCGGCTCCCTCGCCGAGAGCTTCGATGTCCGCCCGCTGCGCTGGAGCGCTGTGGCGGCCCTCGCATGGCGGGGGCTGGATGGCGCCGCGGCGCGGCGGGTGGAGTCCCGACGACAGGAGCTGGCTGCGCTGGAGCCCGCAGCCCGAGGCTTTCAGGCCACCGGTCCCGTCGCGGACGAGGCGTTGCCGGGCGGCGAGGCCCTCTACCAGGCTTTGGCTTCGGATTGGGCCAACGCCTCCCTCGCTATGCATCACCTCGCCGCGGGCCACGGCGCTGAGTTTCACCACTTTCTTCAGCCCAACCAATACGTCCCGGGCTCCAAACCCCTCACCGCCGCCGAGCGCCGCCGCGCCTTCCGCCCCCAGCACCCCTACCGGGACCCGGTGCGCCTCGGCTATCCGCTGCTGCGCCAACGAGGAGAGGCTCTACGCCGTTCCGGAGTGCGCTTCACCGACCTCTCGATGCTCTTCGAGACGGTGGATGAGCCTATCTATGTCGATACCTGCTGTCACCTCAACGGCTTCGGCAACCAGCTGCTGGCGCGGGCGGTGGGGGAGGCGGTGATCGCAACCTCCGAGAGGAAGGAGGAGTAGGCTCTCGACGAGGGCGCAATGAGGTAGGATCACACTCTTGCCCTCTCGTATCGGGAAACGATTCCACCTCTTCTCCAACCAGTCTTTTCAATCGGTCTCTCGGAGGTCATCTATGCTGAATCGCTGGCGCAGCGCGTCCGCTCCGCATCTCCCAGTCGTTTTGACTTTGGTCGTTTGCTTGGTTTTCGCGCTGTGCGCTCCCGGGTTCGCCTCGGCCTCGAATTGGCCGGAGGTCAGTGAGCAGGAACGACAGCTCTCGGCTCTGGACGACTATCCCGACGCCGATGCGGTAGTGCTGCAAAAGCGCGGGCGCCTAGTGATCGACGATCGGGGAGTGTCCTCTTATCTCGAGATCTTCGAGCGGGTGAAGGTGCTGAACGAAGCCGGAGTGGACCTGGGCACGGTCAGTCTCTTCGCGGGTTCCTTCTACCGCATGCGGAACCTCGAAGGGCGCACTCATACCCCCGACGGCCGAGTGGTGGAGCTCACCGAGGAGGCGAAGTTCGAGAAGAGCTTCGATCAGTACTACAGCACCGAGGTGCTCTCCTTCGCGATGCCAGAGGTGCAGCCTGGCGCGATCATTGAGTATCGATACCAGATCTTCTTCGATTCCTGGGCTTTCTCGGACCCGTGGTTTTTCCAGGGCCGGCTGCCGGTGCTCTACTCCGAGATCGTGTACGAGATTCCGGGGGCGTTGGGCTTCGCGCACCTCCCCATGGTGCCTGCCGGCTTGGACATCACTCATACCTCCCAGCGGGGCGCCAATTTCACCATCGTGACCTACGTTGGCAAAGACCTTCCCCCGGTGCCCGACGAGGTGCGCCGTTTTCCCTATTCGGACCTCGCGGCACAGGTCACCTTCTTGCCGCGCTCTCGATTCTTCAGCGGTCGAACCTTTCCCCTCTTCGATGATTGGGAGAGCGCGCAGGCTCTCGTGGAAGGCGATAGCTCCTACGGATACACAGGGTTCAAGAGCGATTGCGGTGACGCGAAGCGGAAGGCGAGAGCGCTCAGAGCAGAGGCTGGCTCGTCTCTCGCCGCGGCGCAGGCGATCTTCCGTTTCGTGCGAGATGAGATCTCTACCGAGTTTTATTTCGGGGTAGGTGTTGGGGAGATCGATTGCGACGATTTGATCAAGGCGGGGCGAGGTGATTTTGCGGAGAAGAGCCTTCTGCTGCACTTCATGCTCGACGCGGCGAAGATCGACTCCACTCTCGTTTGGGTGAGATCCCGCAATAGCGGGCGAGCGCAGCCGAACCTGCCGAACCCTTTCCAATTCGAGCATTTGCTCGTCGAGGCGGACCTCGAAGGACGTTTGTACCTGCTACATCCCGGGGATCCCGACATTGCCTTTGGAGCCCTTTCTCCCTGGCTCGAGGGGGTCCAGGCGCTGCGGCTCGCCAAGAAGCCCGAGTGGTTCGAGATCCCGTTCTCGGAGCCTACCGCCAGCCAGCAGACCTCGAGGGTGGAGCTGAAGGTCGGGGCAGAGGGCGGCGTGGCAGGCAAGGGGAGTCTGGAATTGACTGGCCATGCCGCCTGGAATCATCTCGACGGACGTCGGTCAGCGCAGGAGGTGGAGGCTCATTGGAGAGGGTGGTTGGAGTCCAGCTATCCGGGTTTCGACGTCTCGGAGGTCAAGGCTGAGGAGCGACTCGAAAAAGGAGCGATCATCGTGCGCTGGTCGCTCCAGCTGCGAGAGGAAGAAGTGCTCGGCGAGGAAGCCCTGCTGGGGATCGCGGCTCCCCTCAGATTGGAGAGCAATCCTTTTTCCCTTCCGACGGAGCTTCGGCTGACGCCGGTGCAGATGGCCTTCGCGCTGCGCGACGTCAGCGAAGTTCGAGTCAGCTGGCCGTCGGGCTGGTCTCCGGAAGGCGTTCCGCAACCCAAGAGTCTGAACACTCCCGTGGGGCACGTTCTCTATCAGGTGGATGGGTCGATGGAGGAGCGATGGCTCAGCGTGCAGCGGGAGTTCTCGCTGAAGACTCCAGAGCTCATCGGTCGGGAAGCCTACGATCATCTGCGTCGCCTCTACGCCACGGCCACCGCCAGCGACTCGGAGGAGGTGGTTCTGGTCGCCGGTGACGCTGGGGCGGGGGAGTGAGCTGGGTAGAGCCTGCGAGCATTGTGCGTCTCCCGCGCCTCGCGGTGCTGCTCATGGCGCTGCTCGCGGCAAGCACCACTCTCGCGACCTCCGCGGCCCAGGCGGCGACGATTCTGGAGCGCAGCGTCCACGTGCGAGCTCAGGCAGAGCACGAGTATCGGCTTCAGGAGCGGTTGAGGGTGCGCGTGGACGACGCTCGGGATCTGCGGCGATGGGCGCGATATCCGGTGATCCTCGATCTCCAGGATGAGGTGGTGGAGCTTCAGGCGCGAGTGCGGGATCAAGGGGGAGAGGTGGTGCATCGGGTGCGCCGACGGGATCATCAGGAGGTCGATTCCGTAGGGCAGGGCCTCTACACCTCATCCCGAGCTGTCTTGCTGCCCTTCGAGGAGCTCGCTCTCGGCCGGGTGATCGAGATCGAGAGCACGGTAGATCATCGGGTGCCTTATCCGGCCACTCGCCTCAGGTTGGCGATGTCGGATCCGCAGGAGTCTCTGCGCATTATCGTCGAAGGAGCGCAGCTTCGCTTCTCTCTCGAAGCTCCCGAGGAAAGCTACCGCGTTGTCTCGGCACAGGACGGCCGTCTGGAGTTGGTCGGGGAGGGCATCGATGCTTTCTCCGCCGACGGCACTCAATACCCTCCACGACTTCAGCTCGTGTGGGGAGCCGACGAGGGGTGGCCCGGTATCGCTGGCTGGGCGGCGGATTTCATGGATGCCTCATCGCGTCGAGGCGAGAGCGTCGAAGCGCTCGCTCGCCGCCTCACGGCGGGCCTCGGGACGCCGCGAGAAAAGGTGGCCGCCCTCTTTGACTACGCCTCTCGCCGCGTACGCTACGAGTCGGTGCAGATCGGCGAAGGGGGATGGCGACCGACGGCGGCGGCGGAGACTCTCGAACGCGGCTGGGGCGACTGCAAAGACAAATCCCACCTTCTTCTCGGCCTGCTGGAGGCGGTGGGGATTTCCGGCCACCTGGCGCTGATTCGGTCAGGATACGGCCAGCCCATCGACGCTTCCCTCGCTTCACCCTTCCAATTCAACCATGCGATTGCCGCTGTCGATGCCGCGGCGGCGGGGGCGGTATCCGAAGACCCGGTGGTCGACGGATGGTGGCTGCTGGATCCAACGGTGAACGATGCTGGACCTCGCTGGCTTCCGCCCTGGGTTCAGGAGCGAGCTTTTCTGGTTGTGGATGCAGGCACTCAGGGGCTGCTCTCTTCTCCCAGCAGAGGGGAGCTGGAGGATCGGCAGCTGAGGATCGAGGGGCGAGTGCAGGAGGACGGCTCGATCCTTGGCCGGATGGATCTCGAATTATCAGGCTCTGTGGCGGCGATTTGGGTCCGAGATGCTCAGCGTAAAGCTTCGGAGCGAACTCTCGAGGATCTGACGCTGCTCTTGCAAAGTGCTGCACCTCGGGCCTCGGTACTGGAGTCGGCCTGGGAAATCGTCACCGACGAGATCCCGCGCTTCAGGGCTCAGATGACCTTTTCTTGGCCCCGGGCTGTGCGCGGAAGTTCTGGGCGCCGATGGTTGAGGGTCGGAGGTCTCGAGGCCCTGCCGGGCTCGAGAGAGGTGGAGGGGCGCAGGACCTCGGTATCCCTGGCCCTGGGGACTCATTCCACTCGTTGGCAGCTGCAGCTGCCGGCGGGGTGGTGCCCGCCGGAGCCTGCTGAAGAGAGCATCACCAACGAGCTGGGAAGCGTGCTTCACCAAGTTGCGACGAACCAGAGCGGGCATCTGGTTGTCGAGCAGCGGGTCCATCTACCCTTCGGTAGCGCCGCGCCCCACCGCTTCGCTGAGCTGAAGGAGCTTCAGGTAGCGGAACGAAGCAGCCACAAAGGGCGAATTAAGTTGCGCTGCGTCGACCCGGCCGCGGTCGCGTCGATAGCTCCCTGAGATCTCTTTGCTTCCGCGGTGGCAGCGGTCAGCAGGGAATCAAACAATACCTGCCGTGGCTGCCAAAGAGCAGAATGCAAAAGCCCCGGCCGCGGGCGGGGTTTGGGGCCGGCCTAAGCCGGGAGTTGACTCGGGCACCGAGGCCCGGGCTAGCTCAGTAGTTCACGGAGCAGCCCTAACGCAGAGCCCCCGCCGGAGGCGGGGGCTACTAGAAGCTTCAAGTCTTCGATCTAGCTCAGTAGTTCACGGAGCAGCCCTAACGCAGAGCCCCCGCCGGAGGCGGGGGCTACTAGAAGCTTCAAATCTTCGATCTAGCTCAGTACTTCACGGAGCAGCCGTAGGGCTTGGTGCTCGCCACGGCGATGTCCTCACCGGCGAAGAGCTGGGTCAGAGCGGCGCTGACGTAGTTGGTGGAGCCCTCGATGTCGGCGGGGTTGGCGGTGGGGCGATCGTCGATGGCGCCCTGATAGACCAGCTCACCGTCGCCGTTGATGATGTACATGTGGGGGGTGGTGCGGGCGCTGTAGGCTTGACCGATGGTGCCGTCATGATCCAGCAGGACGGCGGTGGGGGCGGCGTTGGCGCTAGCCATCAGCGCGGTGGCTTCGGGGCCGGGGGTGTGCCCCTGCTTGCCCTCGGCGGAGGAGTTGACCGCCAGCCACACGACCTCCTGGCCGGTGTACTCCTTCTGCAGCTGCTGCATGTTGTTGGCATCGTAATGCTTCTCGACGAAGGGGCATTCGTGGTTCCACCACTCGAGGACGACGGTCTTGCCGGCGAAGTCCGAGAGAGAGTGGGTGTTGCCCGCGGCGTCTACGACGGTGAAGGCGGGGGCGGCCTGGCCGATTTCGAGCTTGGCGGAGGCCGGAGCGGCGATCAGGGCAAAGACGGCGAGGGCGATGAGGGTCATTTTCATCTTCATGAGAGGCAAGCTCCTAAGGAGTATCGTGTTGTCGGTTGGGTTGGATCGATCGAGTTGGGATATCAGGCTGGACTATCAGGCTGGACTATCAAGCTGGACAGGCCGGGCTAGATGATCTGACTGGGCAGACCGGGCAGGGGCCGGCCCGAGGGCTCGCTTCTGCGGCTAGGAGGCATCCTGTGTCGGCGCCACCGCCGCGAGCACCAGGCCGGGAGTGAGCACCGTGGGCAGCACCTTGGGGGGCACCTCGGAGGACATATCTTGCTGCGGCGGGTAGTAGACGTTGAGGGGCACGCCGCTGCGGCCAAAGGCGGAGAGGGCGCGGGTGATGTCTGGGTTGCGGCGAGTCCAGTCGGCCCGCACCAGGGCGATATCTCGCTGCTGGAAGGTCTCTTTCACTTCGTCCGAGGAGAACACCACCGTCTTGTTCACCTGGCAGGTGAGGCACCAGGCGGCGGTGAAGTCCACGTAGACCGCCCGCCCCTCGGCCCGCAGCTCTTCGACGAGGCCGGGGCGGAAGTCGAGCCAGGACAGCTCGCCTTCTCCCACCGCGGCGGTGCCGACAGTGGTGGTCGCGGCGGTGGCGGGAAGGATGACTCCAGGGATCACGCTGGCGACCGCCAGGGCGACGGTGGCGATAGCTCCGGCGAAGACCCAGCGCCGGCGCCGGGGGGGCGCCGTGACGGCGCCGAAGCGGCCCAGGAACCAGGCCCCGAAGCCCGCCAGCAGCAGGGCGATGAGCAGGCCCAGGATGCCGGTGGGGCCGCTGATGCCGGCCAGCACCCAGGCCAGCCAGACCACGGTGGCGAAGAGGGGGAAGGCGAGGACCTGCTTCAGGGTCTCCATCCAGGGGCCGGGGGCCGGCAGGCGCTGGGCGAGCTGCGGTAGATGGGCGAGCAGCAGGTAGGGAGCGGCCATGCCGGCGCCGAGGGCGCTGAAGATGGCCAGGGCCTGCAGCGGAGAGAGCACCAGGGCCAGACCGAGGGCCGGTCCCATGAAGGGGGCCGTGCAGGGGGTGGCGACGACCGTCGCCAGCGCACCGGAGCCGAAGGCGCTCCAGGCCCCACTACCTCCTGAGGAGAGTCCGGCTCCTGAGGAGAGTCGGGCGGCGCGACCAGCGACCAGAGCTCCCACTTCGAACACTCCGAGGAAAGACAGGCCGGCGAGGAAGAAGAGCAGCGAGAGCAGGCCGAGGACCGGTGGGGATTGGAGGTGGAAGCCCCAGCCGATCTCTTCTCCCGCTCCCCGCAGAACGAGAAGCAGGGCGGCGAGGAGCTGGAAGCTCAGCAGCACGCCGAGGGCGAAGAGCCAGCTATGGCGACGACTGCGGGCGCTGTTCTCCGCGCCCTCCAAGAAGGAGAGCACCTTGATGGAGATCACCGGGAAGACGCAGGGCATCAGATTCAGCAGCAGGCCGCCGACGAAGGCGAAGGCCAGGGCCGCGGGCAGGCTGAGGGGGAGACCGCCCCCGGACTCTCTCCCTTCGTTGGGGCTGAGGGATTGGGCGGCGGGCCCTTCCGAGGCGGCGTCTGCCGCAGCGGCGGTGATGGAAAAGGCGAGGGGCTGCTCCTCACCTTCCTGTACACCTTCCTGGGTCTCCTTGGCTGCCTCGGCCACGATGAGACCTTCGAGGCCCTCCAGCGTCTTGGCGGCGTAGGCCGAGCGCTGCAGGTCGAAAACGAGAGTGCTGCCGTCGAGGCGAACCTGCTGCGGCGCCGAGGGCTCGACGACGCTCTCCGTCGCCGGGAAGAGGAAGATCTGCTCAGGATCCAGCGGTAGCGCCGTGGGCAGCTCAATTCTGACTTCCAGGCGCCCGTCGTCCATCGACTTCAGGGAAGCCTCGATGCCGGGGATCTCTCGTGGCAGAAGGTCTTCAGTGGCGCGGAAATGCTTCGCCTCCTGGGCGGCGGCGAAGGCCGCGGAGGCGATGGGCAGCTGAAGCTCGAAGGAGCCTTCCTCCGGGATGCACTCCTCTTCACAAACCAGCCACTCGGCGTCGAGGCGCAGGGTGACGGAGTCGCCGAGGACGGCATTGGCGGGAACCTGGAGTCGATCGGCGATGAGCACTCGATCGCTGTAGCCGAAATTGACGAAGGGGCCGACGGGAATTCGCTCCGGCACCGGCCAGGCGATGCCGCCGGCGCTCCATCCATCCTCCAGATTCCAATTCAGCTTCGGCGGCAGTCCCGAATCTCCAGGATTGCGCCAGTAGACGTGCCATCCCTGAGCGAGCTCAAAATCGAGGCCGGCGCCGAGGCTCGAGCCGGGAATAGCGATGTCGGAATCGGTAACCAGCCGCACCGTGGTGCGGGGAGTGGAGATCGCTTCGCTCTGCGCGGCTTGAAGGTCTACGGCCCCTGAGAAGGCTCCGAAGAAGATGAGGAGCGGCAGCCACAGGAGCATGGACCACCGACGGGCAGCCTGGCGGCAGAACGAGCGATGATGAAGGGACGAGGTGTTCCAGTTCATCGGCAGTGGGATGCAGGAGTGAGAAGGGAGGGGATTAAGCGAGGAGCCGAAGAAGGCGTGCGACGGACTGTCGCAGAGAGACCATTTGCAGGGAGGCTAGGTGGAGAGGGGATCTCCGAAAGGTAGGGAGCAGGGAGTGGCGAGCGTTCGAGAGAGGGTAAGGCTCAGTCGGCCTGCAATAGCCGTCATGTTGAAGTACGCCGCCGCGGCGCCGGTGGATGTGTGGCCCGCGATCCGGGGGGCCGGATTCAGCGTCCCGGGGCTGGTCCCGGCTGTGCCGAGGCTCCGGTCTCGGGCTGCTGGTGGGCGGCGAGGAAGCTCTCGTCCGTCAGGCTGTGGAGGAAGGCCAGGAGGTCCTGGCGCTCCGTCGTGGACAGCTGGAAGGGATTCATCTCCTCGTCCACCGCGGCGCTAGGCCAGCCTCGCTGCGCAACTCGACCGCCGGCGGCGTAGTGATCGATCACCGCCTCGAGGGTCTCCAGGCTGCCGTCATGCATATACGGAGCGGTGACGGCAACGTTGCGCAGGGTGGGAATACGAAAGCGCCCGCGGTCGCTCTGCTGACCGGTATGGCGGATCAGGCCGGGGTTGGAGGCGGGGTAGGATCCGCGGCCGTCGATGTCGTAGAGGCCGGTATTGCGGTAGGCGGCGCGGCGGCGTTCGCCGAGGAAGAGCGGCGCGCCGTCCCAGGCGGCGGGACCGCCGAAGGTAAAGCCTCGGTGGCAGCGGGCGCAGCCCACCCGGGCCGAAAAAAAGAGGGCGAGGCCGCGGCGGGCGGCGGGGGAGAGAGCTTCTTCGCCGCCTCGAGTCCAGCGATCGTAGGGGGAATCGGCGCTGATCAGGGTGAGCTGAAAGGCCTCCAGGGCGGTGGTCACCTGGTCTAGGGTGAGCGCTTCATCGTCCCCGCCAACGGAAGTCGGAAAGGCCCGGCGATGCAGCTGCCGGTAGCGTGGGTCCGCGGCGAGCTGCCGGCGCACCTGCCCCCAGCGGCCTTCGAGGCCCATCTCCACCGGATGCTCCGCCAGCAGCGGAGTACGGGCATGCTGCGCCAGAGAGACGATCGTCGGGTCATCCCAGGTCAGCGTCGGCGCCCAGGCGAGATTGACCAGGCTGGGCGAATTGCGGGGGTGGCTCTCGCCGGTGGCGCCTACCGCCTGGGGCAGCCCGTCGGTGAAGGCGAGGCGCGGCTGGTGGCATTGAGCGCAGGAAGTGCGTCCGTCGACCGCCAGGCGCGGCTCGAAGAAGAGCTTTCGTCCCAGCTCGATGCGCGCTGCTCCCTCGGGGCCGGCAAGCTTGGCGGCGACCTCCGGCGGTGGTGGCGGGAAGCCCTGGGGCCAGGAGATGGCGGTCGCCGTAGGCGAATCGCTGAGGGACGGTCTTTCGGCTTTCGGCGTCCCGAGGCCCGCTTCGGCGGAGCTATGGAGGGAGACGAGGGCTGAAAGGGCCAGCAGCGCCAAAAAGACTAGAGACAGCCCGGCGAGGGCGGAGCCCCTCCACCGGGCCAAGGCCGGCATCAATTCAGGGAGACCATTCGCCGGCAACCCCGGCTCCGTCCGCCGGCTCGCTACCGGTGGCCAGAACCTCCATCAGCTGATCGGCGAGCTCGGGCTTGAGCTCGCTGAGCTTGGCGTGGTCCGCCTTGGCGGCGGCTTCGTCGCCCCGCAGCACGTGGAGCACGCCGCGGTAGTGGTAGGCCTGGGCGAGCTCAGGGTTGAGCTCCAGGGCGCGGTTGTAGTGCTCCTCGGCGGCATCCCAATTCTCTTCGCCGAGCTTGCGCAGGGCGTAGCCGAGGTTGTTGTGGGCTTCGGCGAAGTCTTCCCGCTTGTCGAGGGCCTTCTCGAAAGACTTCCGGGCGCGGTCGAGGTTACCGTCCGCCAGCTGCTCGACGCCCTTGTTATAAGCCTTGGCGGCCTCGTCGACGGGATCGGCCTTCTTCGAGCCGGCGGCGAGGGCCGGGGCGGCGAGGGTGAGGGCCAGCAGGCAAAGGAGGGCCAGCGTGGAGGCCAACGTGGAGGGGATGGAGGAGGCGTTAGGAATCTTCATGGCAACTCTCCATGGGGTCGAGGAGGAAAGGTCTGTGCGTCGTCCAAGCATACGCCATCTGCCCGGGAGCGGATGCGCCGATGGCGGGCAGAGAGGGAGGGCCCCGTAGGGAACCGATCAGGTTGGGCTGCGGAACTAGGGTTTGACCCGCAGACTCACTCGCTCAAAGGTGATGCGGGTGGCGTTGGATACCGGAGCTTCGAGAATCGGCTCTGCCCCCGGCGGTGCTTCCAGGGTGCCGCGGATGATGGTGACCTCGAGCCCATCGACGAAGGCGCCGGAGGCTTCCAGCCGCTGGGCCAGCTCGCCGACATCGTAGACCCGGTTCTCTGGCGGTCCGTGGCCGGCGTGTCCGAAGAGGGAGAGATTGCCGACGAAGTGGAGGCTGTCGGGGCTGGGCTCTTCGTCGGCCGGCAGGTTGAGGTACACCTGGTAGACCTCGCCGCCCTGACTGATCTCGAGGCCCTCGATCACCAGCTCCAGGGCGGTGGCGTCAAAGGGGGTTTCGAGGTTGGTGAACTCCACCGCTACCGAGAGGGGAGCGGCGGCGAGGCGGTACTCGTCCTCTTCGCTCTCGGCGATGATCTGAGGCTCGCTGGGAGGCTGGTGAGTGGGAGTTTCCGGCACGGGATCGCCTCCGTCGTCAGCGCTGCCTCCCTGGCCTGGCTCTAGATCCGGGTATCGGTAGCTCAGCTGGGAAGCGGTATCGAGAATCTCGCGGCCGGTGAGCACGACCTGCGCTGCGGTCTCGTCGAAGAAGGTGAACTCGGTGTCCAGCCACACTGGGTCATCGATGGGGTTTTGGTGCTCCGGGTCCTGGAGCCAGGCTTCCCACAGGCGATCGATGTTGCAGTGGTGCAGCCAGAACACGATGTCCCGGGCAGCGGTGTCTGGATCGCTCATCAGGCCGCCGACGGCGTTGTGGACGTTGTTGTGGGGCTGGAGCTCGAGGGCGCCGCTGCCGATACCGAAGTGGGCCGGTTGAGCCATGAAGGCGCCGCCGAAGAAGTCCCGGGAGGAATCCCCGGGGGGGAAGGCGGTGAAGTCGGGCTTGAGGAGAGTCTCGCTAGAGTCTATCCAGCTCTCGGGAATCAGAGCACCGGCGTTGATCCCCTGGCGGCGTTGGGTCTCGAAGAGCGGATTGTCGGCGCTGGCGGGTTGTCGCAGCGGCAGGGGCAGAGCGCGGCTCGCGTTCCCCCGCTCATAATCCCAAAAGGGGAGCGCGAGGCTGTCGTCCCCGGAGGCATCCCGCAGGATGCGCTCGAAGTAATACAGGTAAATGCGATGCCAGGAGAGAAAGTAGAAGGATCGATGCTGGCAGGTGCGCCATGCGGGGGCTTCGCCGGCGCTCGCCGCGACCCCGTGGATATTGGCCTGATAGATCCAGCTGGTGGGGTCGGCGGGATCACGCTGCTTCATCACTCGCACGCCCTCCCGTAGGGCCGCGATCTCCGGACCATTAGGATCTAGCGAGTTGATCTCCGGGCGAGTCCAGACCTGATTCTCGCCGTTGTCTTCCCCCGTATCGCCTTCGGCGTCGCTGCCTGTGTCGTCCCCCGTGTCGTCCCCTATATCGCCCCCAACGTCGCCTTCCGGATCGCCGTCTCCCTCGGTGGCGCCGCCCTCCCCGTTGCCGCCGTTGACGGGAGTATTCCCGGTCGTGTCATCGACCCCGGAACCGCCATTGCTGGAGCCGCAGGCGAGGGTCATGGCCAAGAGTAGGCCAACCAGCAGGGCCGGCAGTAGAACCGGGGTGAGGGCCGCCCCGCGGTGGTTGAGAGGGCGTCTCGAGGCTCGAGTCACGAGTCGTCGGGCGTCTGCCATCGTGAAGGAGAGAGGGGGGAAGAACCTCATGGGGGGGCCTCCTATTGAACCTGTATAGCTATCTAATAATTTGAATGAATATTTTTACTATACAAGGTGAATCGATTTACGGGAACTAGCTCCCTAAGGCTCTACCGCTCTCGGGCCTCGTTTCTCGACAGCAGGTCTTAGGCTGGAACGCGGTCTAGCGGGAGAGGGCCTGAGCCGGGAGCTGCACCCCGATGGCGGAGGGGATCCAGCTCGGCTTGTTGGGAGAGGAATGGTTCAGCGGTCTCGAAGAGCTGCTCGCCACAGGGGCTGACGGCCGTCGAGGCGGGGGAACTCGAGGCTCACTTTCCGCTCAGAGAGCTCCGTTTCGGGATACCCCATAAAGACAATGCGCCCCTCCGCAGGGAGGGGCGCATTGTCGTATCGAAACATCCGCAGAAGCGGTGACGGGCGGTGGTTAGGAGATCACCAGAGGAGCTCCAGGGGACCGTCCGTCGGGGTGGTCATCAAGTGTGGCGCAGGCGGCGCACGGCGGCGATCGCCAGCAGCAGGGCGATGGCGATCAGGCCCACCTCGGAAGCGGTGGGGATCTCCACCGCGGGAGTGCCGGAGATGAAGCCCGGGCCGCCGGGATCGAGGATTCGCCCGTCGGGGGTCAGGATGGAGTCCCCCTGGCCGCCGTCGGTGAGGGTGAGGGTGGCCGTCGGAACCTCCGCGGCGCCCACCATGGTGGAGCCGAAGACGGCCCCCGCCAGGTCATACCAGTGGAGGCTGGGGTCGGTCGGTTCCGGACCGTATTTGCGGTAGCTGGCGCCGCCCAGCGGGGGGGCGCCGTGGAACAGGAGCTCCACCACCGCGCTAGCGCAGTCGAGCTCGAATTCCAGCATGCCGGAGGGCAGGGTGAAGCCCTCCGGATCCACCGGTAGGGTGGTGGGGTCGACGGCGATCATCGCCAGCACGTCGCAGCCCGGCGGCGTCAAGGCGGTGATGAACTCCCCGTCGGAGCCCGGCAGGGAGGTCACCATCGGCTGAGTGCTGTCCAGGACTCCGTCGCCGTTGCCGTCACCGCCGTTGGGCGCCTGATCCTCGGTGCCGTCGGGAATGGTGTCGCCGTCGGAATCACCGTCACAGGCGTCGCCGGTGCCGTCCATGTCGTTGTCCGCCTGATCGGCGTTGGCGTCGAAGGGGCAGTTGTCGGTGTCGTCCGGCACCCCGTCGGCGTCGAAGTCACTCATCAGGAAGAGCACGAGGCCGTCGTGATCCGAAGAGCGCAGCGGCGTCGTGTAGTCGTCCAGCAGGATCAGGGCCGCGTCCGCGTTGCCGCGGGGGTATTGGTAGCCGCGGATCCAGGGATCCATGCTCTGACTGGTCAGAGCGTGATCCAGCACCTGGGCGCTGCCGCCGAAGATGAAGGAGTATTGCTCCTCCGGCGCCAGGTTGTTGACCTGAATGGTGAGGTTCGGATCCACCAGGTCGGGGCCCGAGAGCAGGTTGTCGGCGGCGACGAAGTCACCGGCGATCTGGCCCACCACGTCGACGTAGCCGTCGGTGAACTGGAAGGCGTTGAGATCGCCCACCACCGTCAGCGGAGTGTCCGGGTTGGCGGTCTGGAAGTCCTGCGCCTTCTGGGCGATGGACTGGGCCTGCTCGAGGCGCTTCTGGCGCACCCGCGGCCCGCTGCCGGCATCGTCGATGCCGCTCAGGGAACGGGTGTGGTTGTTGAGCACCGCGAAGGAGAAGGGCGCGCCGTTGCCGACGAAGTCGGCCTCCAGCAGCAGCGGCGGCCGATCGTGGAGCAGGGACCCATCGAAGGTCAGAATCTCCCCGGCCCCCAGCTGGGTGACGGCGGTGACGCTGATGGTGTCCCGGGTGAGGTAGCCGACGTCGATGCCGCCGACGTCGTTGCCCTCGATCAGGTGAGCGGTATAGATCACCGAGGCGTCATCCGACTGGATACGGGCCGCGAGATCCTGCAGCACGCCGAGCTTCTCGACCTCCTGCACCGCCAGCACGTCCGGCGAATCCAGCAGATCTCGGATGTAGGCGCTGAACTTGTCCAGGCGGCCCTGGTACTCCGCGGTGGGAGGCGTCTGGCCGTTGTCCTGGTTTCCCGGATCATCGACGTCGTCGAAGAGTCGGAAGAAGTTCAGTGAGGCGATGGTGAACTCTCCGGAATCCCTCAGGGCCACCGCCAGCGGCAGCGTAGCGGGGGTGAAGGAGAAGGAGGAGGGCCAGATCTCGTAGCCGCCGAACTCGAAGCCCAGACCGCCGGTGGCGCTGTAGGTCGAGCCCGCCGGAATGCGGTCGTCGGGCAGGCCGAGCTTGTCCGGATCGACCTCGAAGACCTCGGGGTTGCCGTCCCACACCGGGAGACCGGCGATGCCGGGGAACTCAATGCCGGTCTCGCGGAAGGCGCGAGTGGCATCGGCGACGGCGTAGATCTCGGCGTTGGGATCGGAGCCGAAGCTCTGGTTGGGGCCGGAGACCGCACCGTTGGCGACCGTCACCAACATGCCCTCGAAGCATTCGAAGTTGTTGGTCGGGCAGCTGGGGGTGTTGGGGTCCGGCGAGGGGGTGGCGGCATCGAAGACGATGGCCGGCGGCAACGGGTTGCCGGAGCTATCGACGGTCACCGTCACCGGCTGGTTGTTGTTGGTGAACTCGGTGAAGTCGAAGAACTCGACCACCTCACCGACCACGTCCACCTGATCGCCGACGGCCACTCCGGTGGCCACCGCGCCGGTGAAGACGTAGATGCCGTCGGAGGTCGCCGGATCGCCGTCGCTGCGGGCGGTGGGCGTCTGCATGAAGAAGCCCTCCGGACCCACCGCGGTGACGATGTTGTCCTCGGTGTTGACGATGGTGTTGGCTACCGGCGAGGCGTCGCCGCTGCCCTGGATCTCCCAGATCTCCGACGACGGCAGCACGCAGTTGTTGACGCTGCCGACGGTGGGAGTGGCCTGGGTGTAGGTATCGGTATTGAGGGCTCCACCGGCGCCGTTGGGGCAGCGCTGGTTGGATTCCGTGGCGGATCCGGTGCCGCCGGCTTCGTCCACCTGCGCCTGACCGGCGTTGAGCAACACCAGCAGGCCGGCGTCATCGGCGTCGCCGGTGCCGTAGACCAGGGCGTCGATGAGGTTGATCAGGGTGACGGCGGTGCCGTTGGGGAAGTCCCCGGGAGTCCCGGCGTAGAGCGCGACGGCATCGGCGCCGTTCTGGATCCCGTCGTTGGGGATCACCAGATCGGGGCTCACCGCGGCGTTGCCGAGAACGAAGTAGCCGTTGGCGTCGGTGCTCTGGCCGGTGAGGTCGAAGACGTTGTAGGACACGTCTCCGTTGCCGTTGTAGAGCACCACCACCAGGCCGTTTAGAGAGGTGTTGCCGGTGCCGCCATCGAAGAGCTCGATGAACTCCTCGGTGTCGCTGCTGGGGGTGTCGGCGTCCACCTCGTTGATGATCAGGTCGCTATCGATGGCCACCCGGTTGGTGGCATCGGGGGTGTTGATGGCCTCGCCGCCTTCGGCGGTGGCGCCGACGCAGCAGGGCAGGCCGTCACCGTCGAAGTCGTTGCGGGTCCAGTCGCCGGTAGCGTCGGTATCCGTCGCATCGGGGATGCGGGAAGCGCCGCCGACGGTGAAGGAGCCGCCGTCGAAGCCCGAAGTGAGCACGACGGTGGCGTAGGTCAGATCGCTGCCTCCGCCGTCGGTGACGGCGACGTCATCGACGATTCGAGTCCACGGCGTGGTGTCGAAGGCGCCGTCGTCGTTGGTGTCGACGTCATCGCCGGCGGAACCGGTGAATCCTTCCACCAGCAGGAAGGAGGTGGTGCCGTTCTCCAGCTGGTTGTTGACGAAGCCGGTGGTCCAATAGCCGTCGGCGCTGGTGGTACCGACGCTGTAGACCCGATCGATGGTGCCGGTGGGGGAGGTGCTGTCGCCCTCGATGGCGATCACCGAGAACGCGGAGTAGTCGGTGCTCGGATCGCCCGCCACCTCGATGAACTCGCTGCTGTCGGTGCCGTCGTGGTTGGCGACGAACTCGTTGATCAACGGGTCGTTGGCCACCGCCACGGCGACCTGGTTGACCGCCAGCGGAGTGTTGATGGCCTCTCCTGGATCGGCGGTGGCGACGCAGCAGGGCAGGCCGTCACCGTCGAAGTCGTTGCGGGTCCAGTCGGCAGCGGTGTCGGTGTCGGTGCCGTTGGGGATGCGCGAGGCGCCGCCGACGGTGAAGGAGCCGCCGTCGAAGCCGGCGGTGAGCTCGGGGACGCCGTAGGTGGCGTCGGAGCCGCCGCCGTCGCTGATGCCCACCGCGTCGACGATGCGGCTCCAGGGGGTGATGTCCAGGGTGCCGTCGTCGTTGGTGTCGAGGTCCAGGCCGCCCTCCATGGCGGGGTTGAAGTCCTCC
>JBCCXL010000009.1:0-251127 GCA_039191605.1 Acidobacteriota bacterium
GACGGGTCTTCTCCCGATTCGAGAAGCTTGATGTGATGTACCTGGCTTTCATCAATTTCGCCCTAATCGCTGATATTTTGATTAGCGTTAACAGGCCCTGGCTCGGTAACGGATTTGGGGCGCCAGCGCCGGCTGGAAATACACCCACGACTACGTCCGCGGCGCCGAGGGGCTCTTCGGCCGCCGCGCCGCCAACGGTTACCGTCGCTACCTCCACTGCGACCACCTCGGTAGCCTACGGCTGATCTCCTCCGGCGCGCCCACCAACGCCATCGAGACCGGGGAGCACCACTTCTACCCCTTCGGGGCCTCCGCCTAGGAGTCCGGTAACGATCCCCTCAAGGCTAAATACACCGGTCACGAACGCGATCCCCACAAAAGTGCCAGCTTTTAGTGGAATGGACCTTTTCCTGCAGCTTCAGGAAAACTTCTGTCTGCGCCGGAGATCTCCGGAAACGTTTAGCTGCCAGTTCCTTGCAGCGGCTTCTGTCCAGCGCCCGGCACCGCATTCCATTCGCAGACGAACCCGTTGGCGAATTCTGGACCATCGTTCCATTGCGGCCACAAATCGAAAAACGCATTCAAATAATCTTCATCCCCATCATGGTTGTTGGGTTCCCCTGGGTTCCAATTCGTAAATTGGACCGGTGTGCCGTCCACCCACAGCCACTCCCCCTCGTTTTGCTGATCGGTCGCTCCAAGATGGTAAAACCCGTTGCCTACAGCAATGCTGGTAAGAAAGTCGTTTTCTTCTTGGTTGTCGATGATGACGAGGTGGCCGCCCATGGCTTCGCAGCGTGCCTTGGCATCCGCCCATGCAATCGGTTCTTCCGTTTCAAATACCTGGTATTGATGTCCTCGAAACGCCGTCGGTTCTGTAGACAGCGGTACGCGATTTGGGTTCTCTGGAATTCCGGAGCTCATTCCTCCTGCGAGGCTCAGCGCAACGGCTCCAACGATGGAGGGCAATACGACCAGGGGCGCAAGTACATAGATCGTCAGGATCTGGCCGATCCGAGGGCCAAGGGCAGGCGCGGCTGGTTGAAGGGCCGGCGAAGCTGGCAGGGGCATGGGTTTCGGGGGTATAGGCTTCGCCGCCTTGAGTCCCATCACTGGATACAAAAGCTTGATGTTACGAACCACGAATTCGTAGAGCAGGCCGCAGATGGCTAGAGTAAAGAGGGCGTGGAGCAAGAACGTGATTTCCGGTCCCAATCCCCAAGGGAAAATCTGCGCAGCGACAATCTGCTGCACGGGCATATGAAGAATGTAGATCGGAAATACTGCTTTATTCAGGTACGCGAAGGACGCTACTGGCTGATTCAGGAGCAGGGAGCCGTAGCCCAAGAAAGCGAGCATCCAAAAGCCGGATTCAAAGCTGGTGGTCCAGTGATTCGCCTGGAGGAGCCACCATTCGATCACGCCCATGCGGCCTAAGTAGAGAAGAAACGCTGCCGGTAGCGCCACGTGACATACCTTGCGAAGGGTCGTCCAGAAGGCGTCTCCCGTGCTCAGGAAGAGAAAGCCGGCCGCGTAGCAGATCAGCCCATACCAGTACCGGATCGGGAAGTAGGAAAAGCCTGGCGGTTGCGACAAGGCCGTCTCTAGGCCAAGGAAAAGCGGAAACGCCACGATCAGGGTGAGCGGCAGGACCCTGCGCATCCCCCTGATCAGACTGTTCTCGGGACTCTTCTTCACTAGAGCAAGCAGCGGGAGCAGCAGAATCGTGTAGGAGGAGAGGTTCACCAGGAACCATAAATGACCGACGTTGGGCCAATAGCCCAGGTCTTCTCCATGATAGGCGGCATAGATCGCCGGAAAGATCGGGCAGATGATCAACCAACCGAAGACCAATGGAGGGACGAGCCGCATCATGCGATCGATCACAACGGCCTTCACGGTGCGACGCTTCAATAGGAAACCGACAGCGAGGCCCGAAATCACGAAGAGAACGGGAATCCGCCAGATATTCATCAACTCGCCGAGGAACCAATAATTCTCCAGCAGTTGATTATATTGAAGGAAGAATAGGGTGTTCGCGAAGGGCTGATAGGAAATGAAAATGTGATAGATGATCAGCATCGCCAGCGCGATCACACGGAGCGCATCGATTTCATGATAGCGAGGAGTTTTTGTATTCATTGTCGTGGATGCAGCAACTCAAATGCCGCGTCAGGGTCATCAGGGGCGAAGGTCTGTGCCATCGCGAAAGCGGGCCAAGGGGATCGGTTGGAGGAGGACCCAGCGATCGAGACCGGCTCAGCAGACGGTGAAGTAAGCCTCGAAGACGTCTGCTTCGAGGCTGGATAGGCTTATGTAGGGCGCAGGTCTGGTGTTTCAGGCCTCAGGAGAGAGGCGTGAGGAATTGCGGGCGGCCGCTGATCAATGCGCCGAGCTGCGCTCTAGCTCAGCGCCCCTTGGGGCGCAGGCGATTCTCGAGCATTCCCAAGCCTAGATCGACGAGCACCGCCAGCAGGGCCGCCGGCAGGGCGCCGGAGAGGATGCGGCGGGTGTCGACGAGCTGGAGGCCGGTGACGATGGGCTCGCCGAGGCCGCCGGCGCCGATGAAGGCGGCGAGGGTGGCGGTGCCGACGGTGAGGACGGCGGCGGTGCGGACTCCGGCGAGGATGGTGGGGAGGGCGAGGGGGAGTCGGATCCAGCGGAGGATCTGGGATTCGGTCATGCCCAGGGCGCGGCCGGAGTCGACGGCGGCGGGGCTGGCGTCGCGGACGCCGGTGTAGGTATTCCGCAGGATGGGGAAGAGGGAGTAGATCCACAGGGCGACGACGGCGGGGAGGGTGCCGATGCCGAAGAGGGGGATCATGAAGGCCAGCAGGGCGATGGAGGGAATGGTTTGGGTGATGGCGATGAGGCGGATCACCGGCTCGGCAAGGGGGCGGCGGCGCTCGAGGAGAAGGCCTAGGGGAATGGCGACGAGGAGGCCTAGGGCGAGGCCGGCGGCGGTGAGGGTGAGGTGCTCGAGGGTGCGCTGGAGGAGCGGGGCGCGCTGGCTCCAGAGGTAGGTGAGGAAGTCGCCGGGGGTGGTGCTGGCCGCCTCGGCGGTGAAGGCTCCGGCGTCGACGAGGCCGAGGTCCAGCAGCACAGAGCGGGCGACGGAGGCCTCGGTGGCGCCTTCCTCCTGGAGCTGGAGGTTGAGCTGCCGCATGGTGTCTTCGTCCAGCACTCCGGCGACGAGATCCAGAGCGGCGGCGATCTGCGGGTGCTGGCGGAGGGTGTCGCCGCGCACCAGGGGTACGGCCTGGTAGGGCGGGAAGAAGTCGCGGTCGTCTTCCAGCACCACCAGGTCGTAGGTCAGCAGGCGCCCGTCGGTGGTGTAGACGTCCAGCACCTGCACTTCGCCTTCGGCGGCGGCGCGGTATTTGATCCCCTGCTGCAGTGCCCGCACCTCACCGAAACGCAGCCCGTAGGTGGTCTCGAGGCCCGGGAGGCCGTCGGGGCGCTGGCCGAATTCATAGCCGAAACCGGCGGTGAGCTCCGGCCCGACGGCCACCAGATCGGAAATGCGGGCGAGGCCGCGCTCCTCGGCGAGGGCCCGGGGGACGGCGAGCTCGTAGGCGTTCTCGAAGCCCAGGGGAGCGAGCCAGTGGAGATCCCAGCGCTGGAGGAATTGGCGACGCACGGTGGCCAGGGCGGCGGCGGCGCTGCCGGAGGATTCCATCCCCAGCAGGCTCACCAGGCCGGTGCCGGTGTACTCCGGGTACATGTCTACCGCCCCGCCGCGCAGCGCCTCGAAGCAGACCTGGGTGCTGGCGAGGCCTAGGCGTCGCTCCACCGGCAGATCGGCGTGCTCTTCGAGGAGCTGGGCGAAGAGCTCCGCCAGCAGCCGGCTCTCGGCGAAGTTCTTGGAGGCCACCACGATGGGTTCGACCGGGGCGTCGTCGGCCCCTTCGGAGGGTGCAGGAGGAGCGGTCACTACGGCGAAGGAGGCGAGCGTCAGCAGCGACGAGGCGAGGAGGGTGATCACTAGGGCTGCTAGAGGCAGGGAGCGCAGAGGGGAGCGCGAAGCCAGCCAGCGGCCAACGATAGAGAAGGAGCGGCGACTCATTTCTCGTCTCCCTGTAGACGGCCCTCGTCTCCCAGCAGCCGGGCGACGTATTCCGTCGCGGGGGCGCTACGCAGCTCGTCCATCGCGCCGATCTGCTCGATTCGACCGTTGCGCAGCACCGCCACCCGGTAGGCGAAGAGCTCCGCCTCCTGGAGATCGTGGGTCACCAGCAGGGCGGTCTTGCCGAGGCGCTGGAGCAGATCCCGCACCTCCCGCTGGAGACGGCGACGGGTGAGAGCGTCGAGGGCGCCGAAGGGCTCGTCCAGCAGGATGATCGGGGGATCCGCCGCCAGAGCGCGGGCTAGGGCCACCCGCTGGCGCTGGCCGCCGGAGAGCTCGCCGGGGTAGCGCGTGGCGAAGCGGCCAGGCTCGAGGCCGGTGAGCGCCAGCATCTCGTGGGCACGCTGCTGGCGACGAAGCCGGTCCCAGCCCAGCAGCCGGGGGACCAGGGCGACGTTGGCCTCCACCGTCCAGTGGGGCAGCAGGCCGCCCTCCTGCTGGACGTAGCCGAGGTGGCGGCGCAGGGCGGTAGCGGGCAGCTCGTCGACGGGGCGGCCCTCGACCCACACCTCGCCCGCGCTGGGGTCCACCATGCGGTTGAAGAGGCGCAGCAGGGTGGTCTTCCCGGAGCCGCTCTCGCCCACCAGCACCACCGTCTCCCCCGCGGCGACGGCGAGGTCGACGCCGTCCAGGGCGCGGACCCCGCCAGCGTAGATTCGCTCGACGGCGCGGGCCTCGAGAGCCGGGGTGGCTTCCATGGCAGGAGTGGGAGAAGTCATCGCAGAGCAGTATGACGCCGTGGCGCTCCGGGTGCCAGGGACCTTCCTTTTGTCCTGGCGGCGCAGGTGCCAGGGACCTTCCTGTTGTCCTGGCGGCGCAGGTGTCAGGGACCTTCCTTTTGTCCTGGCGGCGCAGGTGCCAGGGACCTTCCTGTTGTCCTGGCGGCGCAGGTGCCAGGGACTTTGCACGGTGCCAGGGACTTTACCCCTCTAGCCGCGAGCCCCCCCGGGGGGGTCTGCGAAGGAGTTGTGGAAGCAGAACCACTGATGGGGGGCGCGGCGGATGACGGTCTCCAGCTCGGTGGCGAGGGTGGCGGCGGCGCTCTGCAGGCCGGGGTCTTCGCCCCGGGGGGCGCGGCGCTGGCGAGGGGGAACGAAGATCGGCGGACGCAGGATCACGCGGGCGCGGCGGCGGCCGTCTCGCAGCACGAAGAGGGGCACCAGAGGGCAGCCGCTGCTGCGGGCGAGGGCGAAGGGGCCGGAGGGAAGGCGGTAGGGCTGGTCGAAGAGGGTGGTGGTGAGGGGGCGCCCTTCCTGGCGCGGGCGGTCCCCCTGCAGGGCGACGACCTCTCCGGCCCGCAGGGCCTGGAGCAGGGTGACGCCGAGGGCCGGGTCGCCGTCGGCGAAGTGGACGAAGTAGCTGCCGCCGGTGCGCTCGCCGAGCTCGTCGAAGAGGCGGCGGTTGGCGGCCTGTACTTCCGGGTCGGGCTCGGCCTCGCGAACGATGTGCACCACCCGCTGGCCGAAGGCGGGGGCGAGGAGGGAGCCGGCTTCCCACAGGCCGAGGTGGGCGGTGATCAGCAGAAAGCCGGTCTCGCTCCTCGCCAAGTCCTTCCAAGCCTCCAGGCCCTCGATGGTGTGGTCCACCAGCGGGGCTTCGTCTTCGGAGCTGGAATTTCCAGGGGCTAGCAGCTCGAAGCGCTCGATCAGGCACCAGCCGAATTGAACGAAGGTGCGGTAGGCCCGCAGATGGCGCTTCCAGGCCGGGGCGGGGCCGAGGGCGGCATCCTGGGCACGCTGGAGGTCGCGGCGACCGCGGCCGCCGAAGGGATAGAGGAGCAGGATGGAGCAGTGGATCAGCGGCAGCAGCAGCCAGCCGGGGGTATTCCTCGCCAGCCAGGCGAGGAGGCGGTGCCAGCGGGCGCCGCGGAGGCCCTGGTCCTGCCCTTGCCCTTGCCCCTGCTCTTGCCCCTGCTCTTGCCCCTGCTCTTGCTCTTGGGCTTCGTGCTCGGGGCCGTGAACGGTGGAGGTCTCTTCCTGAGGAGGTTTCGGAAAAGAAGAGCCGACGGAGCTGGGGCCGCTGGTAGAGGGAGGCGCCACGGGGCAGACTCAGGCCTTGTGAGGCGCGCGGGAAGACTTGGGCAGGCCTGCAGGGCTCGAGGCAGGCTCTGGGGAACGCTCTGAAGACGGCACCTCGACGGCGCCTTCGAGGGAGTTCGCCGACAGGATGCAGGGGCAGGGATCCTCCATCCGCGCCTTGGCGACGGCGCCGGCGATGCGCAGGCTGTCGGTGACGGGGCGAAAGTGGCTGGTGCCGCGGCCGTCTACTTCGGCCATGGCTACCGGTACCGCCACCACCTGAAAGCCCCCTCGGCAGGCTCGCACCACCACCGCGCTCTCGGCCTCGAAGCGGTCTTCCGGAAAGCCCACGGCGTCGATGAGTCGGCGGGTGTAGAGGCGAAAACCGGTCTGCACGTCGCTGAGCATCTCGCCGGCGGCCCAGGAGATGGCGCGGGAGGAGAGCTGGTTGCTGGTGCGCCGCACCGAGCTCATGGCCTCGAAGAGGTGGTCTCGAGTGCCGAGCACGAGGTCCGCCTCCGGCACTGCCAGCAGTCGGGGGATCTCCTCCGGCAGGTGCTGGCCGTCGGCGTCGAGGGTGAGCACCGCGTCGTAGTTGGGGAAGAGGTGATCGAAGGCGCTGCGTAGCGCCGCTCCCTTGCCGAGATTTTGAGGGTGCACCAAGACCTCGCCGCCGGCCTCTTTCGCCGCGGCTGCGGTGGCGTCGCTGGAGCCGTCGTCCACCACCACGACTTGGGGAAGGTGGGCGAGGGTACGGTGCACCACGTCGGCGATCCAGGGCTCCGCCTGGTAGGCGGGAATGGTGGCGGCGACCTTCATCCGTCGCTCTCGCCGTCAATTCGGGGTGCGGCGAAAAGGGTCCACGCAGCGGCTCCGCCGGCCGCGAGGGCGGTGGCGAGGACCCGGTGGGGAGGGGAGAGGGGCGACCCCGAGTGGGGCGTGATGGCGAGAGCTGGGTCGGGCCCGAAGTCTTCTACGGGGGCCGAGGGGCGACCGGCGGCGGCGAGCACCGCGGCGCCGAGATGGCCACCGGCGTACTCGCCGAGGGCCGCCTTGGGGGTGACGACGGGGGGAAGGGCCTCCTGGGGAAAGACGAAGCGCAGCACCGAGGCCTCTAGGGCGTCTCCGGCGCGGGAGCCCGAGGCGCCGGAGACCACCTGGTCGATCTCTCGCAGCTCCTCGCCCTGGGATTTCAGGCTGGCAAGGAGGCTCTCGCCGAGGGCCTCTGCGCCGTCGCCGTGGCGGTAGCGGGGGGCGGTGGGGTCGAAGCCCCGAGCCCCCGCCAGCACTCGGGCGAGCTGTCTGGGGGCGGTGGAGCTGTCGGAGCTCTCCAGCACCAGGGCGAGGGCGCCTTCCGCCAGCAGGAAGCCGTCCCGGCGGCGGTGGAAGGGGCGGGCGCCGCCGTCGGGCGACCGGCTGAGGGCGTGGAAGTGGTCCAGGAAGGCGAAGAGCAGGGGGGTGACCTCTTCGGTCACGATCACCAGGGCGCGCTGAATCCGCCGACGGCGCAGCGCCGTCGCCGCCTGGGCGAGGGCGAGGAGGGGGCCGGCCTCCCGCTGGGTGAGGGTGAGGTTGGGGCCGCGGGCGCGGCAGGCGAGGGCGACCTGGGCCGCCGGGGCGTTGGCCACCGACTCGGTGAAGTAGAAGGGGGAGGCCCCCTGGGGGCCGTCGTCTCGAATCTGCCGCAACAGGCGCTCGGTGAGGTCCGAGGGGCCGAAGGTGGTGGCGGAGTAGATGCCGGTGCGCTGGGGTACGTCTTCGCCGTCTCGCGGGGCCTCTCCCTCGACTCGCGGTGCCTCACAGTCTTTGGGATCGAGGTTTGCGTCTTCCAGGGCCATGCGGGCGGCGGCGACAGCGAAGCGGGAGGGGCGACTGAGGCGGCGGGCGGCGCGGGGATGGACCCACGGGGAGAGATCGGGAGCGCCCACCAGTAGAGCCCGGGGATCTTCCTGACGAGGCTGGAGGACGGCCTGCTCCGGAATCTGCACCGCTTCGAGAAGGCTGGCGGCCGGTCCCTCAGTCAGAGTCTTCTCCAGGGCGGCGCGGCCGAGGCCGGCGGCGCCGACGAAGCCGAGGCCGGTGATCACGACCTCGGGCTGATCTCCAGGCTGAGGCCTCATCGGGAAGAGCCCGTCCTGGTCTTTGTCTTCGTCCCCGTCTTCGCTGCTCTCTCCGGCGAGGCGAAGATCAGCGCGGCGTTGGCGCCGCCGAAGGCGAAGCTGGAAGACAGAGCGTGGCTCGATTCCGGCAGAGGCCGAGGGGAGCGGGTGACGAGGTCGACGGCGAGCTCCTCTTCCGCTCCCGCCTCGCTGCCGGGGGTCGGATGAGCCTGACGATGGTGGAGGCAGAGCACCGTCGCCACCGCCTCTAGGGCGCCGGAGGCTCCGAGAAGATGCCCCACCGCTCCCTTGGTGGAGGTCACCGGAGGGCCTTCCGGAGCCTGCTGGAAGAGGCGCCCTAGGGCGAGGGCTTCGGCGCTGTCGTTATGGGGAGTTCCGGTGCCGTGGGCGTTGACCAGGGTGATGGAGCTCGGGGAGACCGCGGCATTTGTCAGCGCCGCCCGAATCGCCCTCTCGGCCCCCTCGCCCTCGGGATGTGGGGCGGTCATGTGGTGGGCGTCGCAGCTCGCCCCGGCTCCCAGCAGGCGGGCCAGGGGTCGGGCGCCGCGGCGGGCGGCGAAGTCCGATCTTTCGAGCACCAGCACTCCGGCGCCTTCTCCCAAGGAGAGGCCGGCGCGGTCGCCGCGAAAGGGGCGACAGGGGCTTTCGTCCATCGCCCGCAGGGCGTTGAAGCCCGAGTAGGTGAGCTGGCAGAGGACGTCGGAGCCGCCGGCGAGGGCGACATCGATCTCTCCCTGCTGCAGGGCGTCGAGGGCCTCGCCGAGGGCCAGGGCGGCGGCGGCGCAGGCGGAGGAGAGAGTCTCCACGGCGCCCTGAATACCGAAGGTGCGGGCGACCTCGTCGCCGGGGCCATTCATCTGGTGGCTGACCACGGAGCCCAGCCGCGGCGCCGAGCCGGGGCGGTCGAGGAGCCGGTCGAAGACCTCTTCGCCCTCCGGCATGCCGGCGGTACTGGTGCCGAAGAATACGCCGCTGCGGGGCCCGAGGGGCCGGAAGCGGCCGCCGTCGTCGGTGCTCCATCGGGCGAGACCTAGGGCCTCTCGGGCGGCGTCGACGGCGAAGTCGTCGGCGCGGCTGCGGCGGCGCCGACGGAGAGGGAATCGTGGGGGCCGCGAAGGCGGTTCCGGGAGTGAAGTCGCCGTGCTCGCGGCGGGCTCCGGCGGAACTTCCGCCACCAGCTCCGTGCGCTGCCCGCGAACGTCGAAGCGCTCGCCGCGGCGGATCACTCCGCCCGCGGGAGGCGAGACGAGGCCCTGCCACAGGGCCTCCCGGCCCCAGCCAAAGGCGCTCACCGCGCCGATGCCGGTGATCCAAATCTCGGCTTCGCCGCGGCGGGAAGAAGAGGTGGAAGCCCCGCCGCCGGGAAGCTCAGGGGTTGCTGCCCTTGCCGTCATCGCGGCTCAGGCGGCCTGGAGTCGATGCACCAGGTTTGCCAGGCTGCGGATGGTCTCGAAAGACTCGCGGCCGATGTCGTCGCTGTGGATGCGAATGTCGAAGCGCTTCTCCAGGGCAACCACCAGCTCGAGAGCGTCCACGGAGTCGAGGCCGAGGCCCTGCTCCGCGAAGAGAGGATCGGCCTCGCCGATCTCCCCGGGCTGCATTCCTTCCAAATGGAGACTATCGATCAATATCTTCTTGATTTCCTCGACCAACGAGGGACTCGCTGACATTCACTATCCTCCAAGGCTGCGATCCCGAGCTCCGGAAGGCCGACGGACAGTCGGCGCCTGAGGTGGGGTCCGGTGGGTGTGATTCTGCGGAGCTACGGACCAACCGCGGCAGTATACTAAAGGCCCGGTTCTCCAGGAGGATCCTCCAGAGGTCGTAACCCGGAATCTGCTTCATGGCCGACCCTCTGCTGCAGCGCTTCGCGCACCTCGTCCAACGCTCTCCCGAGAGCCCCCTGGTGACCGATGGCTACAGGACGATGAACCGCGGGGAAGTGGCGGCGCTGGGGTGCCGAGTGGCGGATCAGCTGGGACAGCTACCGGGTACGGATTCGGAGGCCGCCGGCCCTGAGAACGCTGTCCTGCGACCGGAAGCCCATACCCTTGCCGCGCTAAGGGCCCCTAACGGGGCGGCCTTCCTTGCCGGCTGGCTGGCGCTGCGCCATCTGGGGGCGGCGGTACTGCCGCTGGAGGGGGGAGGGACCGCTCGTGCCCAGGCTCTCGGAGCGCGGGGCGTGCTGGAGTGCGAGGAGCGCTGGCCGCGGGGTCCTGAAGACTTCCGCTGGCGGCCGCTACGGCGGCGAGGGGAGGCGGAAGCCCGACTGCCGGAGGCGGTGGAAGCGGTGAAGCTGACCTCCGGGTCCACCGGAGTGGCCCGCGGCGTGATGGTCACCAGCGCGGCCCTGATCGCCGATGATCAGGCGGGGGTGGAGTCGATGGGGCTGGTGGACGAGGACCGCATCCTCACGGTGGTGCCCATGGGGCACAGCTACGGTTTGGCCTGCGTCACGGTGCCGGCGCTGTCCCGGGGCTGCACTCTGCTCTTGCCGCCGGAAGACGGCGGCCCCCTCGCCGCCTGGGCCGCTGCGGAGCGCCTCGAGGCGAGCTTCCTGCCCACCGCCCCGGCCTATGTCCGGGCGCTGGTAGAGCTCGCCGACCCGCCTCCCCTGGCGCCTTCCCTGCGCCTGGTGATCACCTCCGGCGCTCCCATGGACCCGGTTACCGCGCGGCGCTTTCGGCAGCGCTACGGTCGGTCGGTGCACGTCCTCTACGGTGCCAGCGAGTGCGGCGGAGTGTGCTTCGATCGCGATGGCCGAGGTGGGGAGGAGGGGAGCGTCGGCGGCGCCATGGAGGGCATCGCGATAGCCCTGGAGCCCGCGCCGGATGGGGTGGGGGATTTGGTAGCGGTGAGCGGGCCGGCCCTGGCGCTGGGCTATTTGGAGCCGGCGGCGGACGGTGGCGCCGCCCCCTCCGGCGATCGTCGGCTGGTGCCCGGACGCTTCCGCAGCAGTGACCTGGGGCGCTTTCAGGGCTGCCGGCTGGAGCTCTTAGGGCGCTCCGACGATCTGATCAATATCCGCGGCAAGAAGGTCTACCCGCGGGAGGTGGAGTCGGTGCTGCTGCGCCTCGAAGGAGTCGAAGAGGCGGTGGCTCTGGGAGTGGAGCGCTCCGGTGGCGGTCAGCTGGTGCGGGCGGTGGTGGCCTGTCGCCCCGGGACGCTGCGGGACGAGGAGGTGCGTCGACACTGCCGGGAGCACCTCGCGCAGCATAAGGTCCCCCGCTCGCTGGTGCTGGTGGAGCGCCTGCCGCGCACCCCCCGGGGCAAGATCGATCGCGCGGCGCTGAGAGCTCCAGGTTTGGGGTCGACGGGCTCGCCCAGAATGGAATCTCCTAAGGCGGAATCTCCGGGACTGAAATCCACGACGCTAGGCTCAGCGCCTCTCGCTGCGCCGCGGGGAGTTCCTGGGGCCAACGAGTCTTGAGTCTCCCCACTGGTCCCAAACGTTGGCGACCGACGCCTTTCCTGCAGTGGTCGATGGCGGGATCCATGGCCTCCGTCGCCGCGGCGGTGGTGGAACCTTCCCTTTGGCCGTGGACGGCGGGCTTCTGGGCGGTGGACCACGGCGTGGCGGTGGCGGCAGGTCTGCGCCCCCAATGCGATTGGCTCGGCCCCAATCTCTCTCGTCTTCCCGGCGGGGAGGGCCGGGTGGCGCTGACCCTGGACGACGGGCCGGACCCGCGGCGCACGCCGCCGGTGCTGGAGGTGCTGGAACGCTTCGAGGTGAGGGCTACCTTCTTCGTCATCGGCGAGCGGGCGCGGCGCTGGCCGGAGCTGACCCGGGAGATCGCCGCCCGAGGGCATCGCCTGGAGAACCATAGCTGGAGTCATCCCCACGCTTTCGGCTTCTACTCGCCCTGGGCCCTGGCGAGGCAAATCGACCGCGCCCAGGAGACCATCGCTGAGCTGGCGGAGCGAGCGCCGACGTACTTTCGGGCCCCGGCGGGGATCCGCAGCCCGCTGCTGGAGCCCCTGCTGGCCCCCCGCGGTCTGCGCCTCGCCTCGTGGACTCGCCGCGGCTTCGACGCCGTGGACCGGGACTTGGAGCGGGTGAGCGAACGCCTGCTGCGGGGTCTCAGCGGCGGAGACATCCTGCTGGTGCACGACGGGCGGAGCTATTCGCGGGAGACGGATACCGCGGGATCTTCGAGCTCCAGCGGCGATGGAGCAAGCTCGGTGGATGTGCCGGCGGAGCTCTGCCAGCGGGTGCTGGAAGCCTGCCGGGACCGCGGGTTCGAGGTCGGCCCGCTGCCCTAGCTCTCCCTTCGGTTTCCTGCCCTCGCCCACCGCAGGCTGGCTTTGAGTTCAGCGGGTGGAGAGCAACATCCGCTCCTCGGGGCCGTACGTAACTGTCCACAGAGGGTACGCTTTTTCCTTCTGGACCTTTTCCTCCCCGCACCCCGGCTGTCTTCTCCGTCAGGGTCCCCCAACCTTCTCCTTTTCTGTTCCTGCCCTCGCGGCGTCCACCAAGAGCTGCCGGATCTTCTCGCTGAGCAGCTCTCGGGTCCAAGAGCCTGCCTCTTCTCATCCTCCTACGACCATAGTAGATTCTCTCCATGAAGTTGAATGCACCCATCTTTCTGACGGCTCTCGTTGTTGTCGCTGCCCTCTCTTGGTTTCTGGGAGCTCATTTCGGTGCCCCCAGCGCGGTTCCTGCGGAGGCTTCCGAGGCTGCTTCCGGGGCCCCATCTGAGGCCACGGTCACCTCCCCGGCTGGGAGCTCCTCTGCGGCGCCGACGGCGGAGCCTCCGGCGGTCCAGGTTCGAATGCACCGAGTCGTCACTTCCCAGCTGCGAGAGCGGGTCTTGGCCACCGGCGAGCTGCGGCCCAACGAGGCGGTGGACCTGAGCGCCGAGGTCTCCGGGAAGGTCGCGGCGATCCACTTTCGAGAAGGGCAGCGGGTGGGGAGGGGAGATCTGCTAGTGAAGATCGACGATCGTGACCTCCAGGCGCGGCTGCAGCGGGCGAGGGCGGAGCGGGACCTGGCCCGCAAGCGAGAGCAGCGGGCTCGGGTGCTGCTGGAAGAGCAGACCATCAGCCAGGAGCTCTACGAAGAGGCCTCCACCGGCCTCGAGGTGCTGGATTCGGATATCGACCTGCTGGAGGTGCAGATACTCGATACGGAGGTGCGGGCCCCTTTTGCCGGCGTGGTCGGCCTGCGCAACGTCAGTCTCGGCTCCTACGTGACGCCGGGGAGCCCCATCGCCCGGCTCCAGAGTCTGGAGCCCATCAAGCTGGACTTCGCCGTGCCGGAGAAGTACTCGTCGCGGGTTGGCCCCGGCATCGACGTGAGCTTCACCGTGGAGGGCGGCGGTGAGGCGGTGCGTGGGGAGGTCTATGCGGTGGAGCCCACCATCGACCCCGAGACTCGCACCCTCACTCTGAGGGCCCGCAGCCCGAATCCCGGACAGCGCCTGCTGCCGGGGGCCTTCGCCCGGGTGGAGCTGGTGCTGGAGACCGCGGAAGATGCGGTGATGATCCCCTCCATCGCTCTGGTGCCGGCGATGGATTCGGTCTCCGTCTACGTGGTGACGGCAGAGGATCGGGCACAGCCTCGGGTGGTGCGCACCGGCGTGCGCACCGAGGATCGAGTGGAGATCGTGTCGGGGCTGGAGATCGGGGAGCGGGTGGTGGTCAGCGGTCTGGAGCGGGTGAGTCCCGGCGTGCTGGTGTCGGAGCTCGGCTCCGCCGAGGCCGGAGGGTCGTCATGAGCCTGTACTCGCTGTCGATCCGTCGGCCGGTGCTGGCGGTGGTGATGTCGCTGGCCATCCTGCTCTTCGGCATTCTCGGTTTCCAGAACCTCGGGGTGCGGGAATATCCCTCGGTGGCGCCTCCAGTGATTACCGTCACCACCTCCTACACCGGCGCCAACGCCGAGGTGATCGAGTCTCAGGTCACCCAGCCGCTGGAGGAGGAGGTCAACTCGGTGCCGGGAGTGCGCACCCTGACTTCCATCTCCAGAGAGGGTCGCAGCACTCTGCGAGTGGAGTTCGAGATCGGCGTCGACCTGGAGGCCGCCGCCAACGACGTGCGGGATCGAGTGGCCCGCGCCGTTCGCCAGCTGCCGCCGGAGGCCAATCCCCCAGCGGTGTCCAAGGCCGATGCGGACTCTCCGCCGATCATCTTTCTCAACATTCAGAGCGACCTGCGGAGCCTGCTGGAGCTCACCGCCATCGCAGAGAACGATTTCAAGGAGCGCCTGCAGACCATCCCCGGCGTGAGCGAGGTGGATATTTGGGGCTCCAAGCGGCCGGCGATGCGGCTGTGGATGGACCCGAAGCGCCTCGCCGCCTACGGCCTGACCCCGGTGGAGGTGCGCCAGGCGCTGCAGCGGGAGAACGTCGAGCTGCCCTCCGGACGCATCGAGGGGCGGGACGTGGAGCTCACGGTGCGCACCCTGGGCCGACTCTCGACGCCGGAGGAATTCAGCGCGCTGATCCTCAAGGAGGACGGAGGGCGCACGGTGCGCTTTGCGGACGTCGGCGTGGCGGAGCTGGGGCCGGAGAATCTGCGCACGGTGCTCAAGCGCGACGGCGTGCCGATGGTGGGGGTGGTGCTGAGGCCCCAGCCGGGGGCCAATCAGGTAGAGATTGTCGACGAGTTCTACCGCCGCGTGGCCCTGATCCAAAAAGATCTGCCGAAGGATCTGCGCTACGGCATCGGCTTCGACAGCAGCCGCTACATCCGAGAATCCGTCTCCGAAGTGCAGCAGACGATCTTCATCGCCTTCCTGCTGGTGATCCTGATCATCTTCGCCTTCCTGCGGGATTGGCGCACCACCCTGATTCCCGTGGTGGTGATCCCGGTCTCCCTGGTGGGGGCTTTCTTCATCCTCTTCGCCGCGGGCTTCTCGATCAATGTCCTCACCCTCCTGGGTCTGGTGCTGGCCATCGGCCTGGTGGTGGACGACGCCATCGTGGTGCTGGAGAACATCTACGCCAAGATCGAGGACGGCATGGAGCCCCACCGCGCCGGGATTGAGGGCACCCGGGAGATCTTCTTCGCGGTGATCTCCACCACCCTGGCGCTGGTGGCGGTGTTCTTGCCGATCCTCTTCCTCGGCGGCCTCACCGGCCGCCTGTTCCGGGAATTCGGCGTGACCCTCGCCGGGGCGGTGGTGATCTCCTCCTTCGTCGCCCTTACCCTGACGCCGATGATCGCCACTCGCCTGCTGAAAAAGCGGGAGGTTCAGCCGGCGGTCTATCGCTGGTCCGAGCCCCTCTTCCGGCGCCTCACCAACGCCTACGAGGCCAGCCTCTCCCTCTTCCTGAGTCAGCGCTGGCTGGCGCTGCCGATCCTGCTGCTGTGCGGCGGCGGCAGCGCCTGGCTGGCGAGTCAGCTGCCCCAGGAGCTGGCGCCGATGGAAGACCGCAACTCCGTACGTCTGGTGGCGACGGCGCCGGAGGGGGCCTCTTACGAGTACATGGACGCCTACATCGACGAGCTGGTGGCGCTGGTTTCCCGAGTGGTGCCGGAGGACAGCCTCAAGGCCCAGGTCTCCGTCACCTCCCCCGGCTTCGGGGCGGCTTCGTCGGTGAACTCCGGCTTCGTGACCGTGGTGTTGACGGATCAGGATCAGCGGGAGATCTCCCAGCAGCAGGTGGCCGCCACCATCGAAGAGAATCTCGGCGAGATCACCGGCGCTCGGGTCTTCGCCACCCAGCAGCAGTCCATCGGTTCCCGCCGCCGCGGCCTGCCGGTGGAATACGTGCTCCAGGCGCCGAGCTTCGAGCGCCTGCGGGAGGTGCTGCCGGTTTTCGTTCAGCGGGCGGAGCAGCATCCGGCGCTGTCGGTGGTGGATCCAAACCTCAAATTCAACAAGCCGGAGCTGCAGGTCTCCATCGATCGCCAGCGGGCCCGCGCTCTGGGGATTTCGGTGCGAGACGTGGCGGAAACCCTCTCCGCCGCCCTCTCCGGGCAGCGCTTCGGCTACTTCGTGCGCGGCGGCCGGCAGTATCAGGTGATCGGCCAGCTGAGCGCCGAGAATCGGGACGAGCCGCTGGATCTGCGCTCCCTCTTCGTGCGGGCGGCGGACGGTCGCCTGGTGCAGCTGGACAACGTGGTGCAGGTGGAGGAGGCCATCAGCCCGCCCCAGCTCTATCGCTTCAACCGCTACGTCTCCGCCACCGTCTCCGCCGGTCTGGCGCCGGGCTACACCCTCGGCGACGGCATCGAGGCGATGGACGCCGTCGCCGCCGAGGTGCTGGACGATTCCTTCTCCACCGCCCTCTCCGGAGCCTCCCTGGACTTCGCCGAGAGCTCCTCCAGCCTGCTCTTCGTCTTTCTCCTCGCGCTGATCCTGATCTACCTGGTGCTGTGCGCTCAATTCGAGAGCTTCCGCGATCCCCTCACCATCATGCTCACGGTGCCGCTGGCGGTATGCGGCGCCCTGCTGGCGCTGTATTGGACCGGCGAGACCCTCAATGTCTTTTCCGAGATCGGCCTCATCATGCTCATCGGCCTGGTCACCAAGAACGGCATCCTGATCGTCGAATTCGCCAATCAGCGCAAGGCCCGGGACGCCTCGGTGCTGGAAGCCGTGCGCCGCGCCGCGGTGGCTCGCTTCCGCCCGGTGCTGATGACCTCCACCTCCACCATCCTCGGCATCCTGCCCCTGGCCCTCGCCCTCGGCGCCGGCGCCGAAAGCCGAGCCTCCATGGGCATCGCGGTGATTGGCGGTTTGATGCTGGGCTCCCTGCTCACCCTCTACGTGGTGCCGGCGATGTACAGCCTGCTCACCGCGCCCCAGCGGCAGAGCGTGGCGGAGGAAGAAGCCGAGCGGGTGTCCCCCCTGGAAGCGGCGGAAGAGCCCGCGGCGGGAGCTCCGGCTGCCGAGCCCGCCTGAGGGGAGAGTCGGTCCCGGCTGGATTGCCTTTCCCTTTTCAGCAAGGAGCCTTCCCGGCTCGGGCCTGGACCTGGGGTTTTGCGGATACTCGGTGAAGGCCATGGGCTATCATCGGGATCGCGCTTCCTAGGCGCCAATCCCTTCGTACTCCCCATGTGCTTCCCGAGCGTTGATCCGCTTCACTCTGCGCACCTGAAATCCAGCCTCAGAGGTCTTCCACCATGGCCCGCCAAGTTCTCATCGTCGATGATCAGCCGAATATTCTGGCGACGCTGAAGAGCGTTTTGGAGGACGAGGGCTTCGAGACGGTGTGCACCGCTAGCGGCGAGCAGGCGCTGGAGATCTACCAGAGCGAGCGGCCGGACGTGGTGCTGCTGGATATCTGGCTGCCGGATCGCGACGGGCTGGAGACCCTGCAGGCGATCAAGGGCCTGGATAGCCAGGCGGCGGTGGTGATGATCTCCGGCCATGGCACCACTTCGACGGCGGTGAAGGCGATCAAGATGGGGGCAGCGGATTATCTGGAGAAGCCGCTGTCCTACGAGCGGGTGCTGCGGGCGGTGACCGACGCTCTGGAGCAGAAGGAGGGGCCGACGACGGGAATCTTCCGCATCAAGGCGGGGATCGTGCACCCGAAGCGGGCGCTGCAGGCGCCGCCGCCGCTGCCGCTGAACCAGGTCGGCGAGCTGCCCCAGCGCACCATCGAGAGCAATACGGTGATCTACGGCCACGGCCTGCATTCCGGCCGCCGCACCGGCATGGTGCTGCAGCCGCTGCCGCCGGATAGCGGGCTCCACGTGCTCACGGTGCCCAACGGCGTGGAGATTGCGGTGACGGTGGATTCGGTGGCGGATACGGATTACGCCACCACCCTGCAGCGGGAAGGAGAGGCGATCCGCACCATCGAGCATCTGCTCTCTGCCCTCCACGCCGTCGGCATCACCAATCTGCTGATCAAGGTGCACGGGGAGTTCCCGATTCTCGACGGCTCCTCCCGGGAGTTCTGCGACCGGCTGGACGAGGTGGGCGTGGTGGATCAGGCGGCGCCGCGCCAGGAGATCGTCATCGACCGGGTCTACCAGGTAGGGGAGGGGGAGAAATTCCTCCGCATCGAGCCGGGGGAAGGCTTCGAGGTCTCGTACCACCTGTCCTACCCGCCGCCGGTGGGGGATCAGACCTACAGCTTTCAGCTCGGCGACTGGGATTCCTACCGCGAGGAGATCGCTCCCGCCCGTACCTTCGGCTTCATGCGGGACCTGAAGATGCTCAACGAGCTGGGTCTCGGCTCCGGCGGCCGTCTGGACAACTTCATCCTGGTGGGGGAGGACAACGTCCTCAATACTGAGCTGCGCTTCCCGGATGAATTCGCCCGCCACAAGATTCTCGACATCATTGGGGATCTCTACCTGCTGGGCTATCCGCTGCGGGGCAAGGTCACCGCCCAGCGCACCGGTCACCGGGACAACATCGATCTGCTGCGCACCCTGAGGGCGGCCCACGGCCTCTGAGCTAGTCGGCCCGGCCTCCCTCACCGGCGGACTCCCCCTACAGAAGCAAGGAGTCTCTGCTCAGCCCCTCAAGCAGGCAGGTGTTGCCATGGGCGGAGATCCCTCCAAATACTCAAAAGCCCCTCGAGAAGAACTTCGAGGGGCTCGATCTGGGATGAGCAGCGCCAGGTAAACCTAGCTTCGCCGCGTAGCGCGGGGCTGAGGGTTCAGTAGGCGGATACGCCAGGCGTTTCAGTGGGCGTTACGCCAGGCGCTAGTGCGGAAGGTCATCCACAGGATCTTGACATCCAGCAGAAGAGACCAATTCTGGATGTAGTAGAGATCGTATTGGATGCGCTTCTTGATCGAGGTATTGCCCCGCCAGCCGTGGACCTGGGCCCAGCCGGTCATGCCGGCCTTGACCCGGTGGCGCATCATGTACTGCGGGATCTTGTGCTTGAACTCGTGGACGAAGGCCGGGCGCTCCGGGCGCGGGCCGACGATGGACATATCGCCCTGGAGCACGTTCCACAGCTGCGGAAGCTCGTCGATGGAAGTCGCCCGCAGGAAGCTGCCGAGGCGGGTGCGGCGGGGGTCGTCCTTGACCGCCCACACCGGGCCGGTGCTGGCCTCGGCGTTGACCCGCATGGTGCGCAGCTTCCAGATCATGAAGCTCTGGCCGTCGAGGCCCATGCGCTCCTGGCTGTAGAAGATCGGCCCGTGGTCCTCTAGCCAGATCAGCGCCGCCATCAGCGGCAGGAAGGGCAGCAGCACCAAGATCGCGGCGGCGGCGATGGCGATATCCATGCCTCGCTTGGCGAGGCTGTGCCAGCCCCGCATCGGCACCTGGGAGAGGTTGATCACCGGGCTGCCGCCGACATCCTCCATCGCGGCGTTGAGGGTGGCGTATTGGAGGATGTCCGGAACCAGCTTGATCTCGGTGCATTCGAGGCTGAAGCGCTGCACGAGGCGAAGAGTCTTTTTGTAGGCGTCCAGCGGCAGAGTGATGAAGACCTGGTCGATGCGGTGCTCTTCCAGCACCTTGTCGACGTCTCCCAGGGTGCCGAGCACCGGGGCGCCGTAGAAGGATTTGGAGCCCTTGCCGGGGTCGTCGTCCAGGAAGCCCACTACCCGGAAGCCGAACTCTCGATGGGCGAGAATCTTCTGGGTGATCTCTTTGCCGAGATTGCCGGCGCCTACCACCAAGATGTGCTCGGTGCCGTGGCCGGCGGCGCGGCGGGAACGCAGGATGCCCTTGACCACCATCCGCACGGCGGTGATCAAGAACAGGCTCACCGCCGCGAAGAGGGCGAGGAAGGCGCGGCTGAAGGTGACGTAGCCTTCGCTGTCGGCCATCGTCGGACGGTAGCCGGCGGTGAAGGCGAGCAGCAGCACCGAGGCCAGCAGCACGGCGAGGAGCACGGTGAGCGCCTCGTCCACCCGGCTGCGGGAGCGCCCGACTTGATAGAGACCGTGGGAGTAGAACACCACCGGCCATACCAGCAGCACTACCGGCAAGAGGTGAAGATAGGGCTCGAAGTCTGGAGCCTGCAGCTTCATCGGGATGATTTGAATCTCGAAGCGCAGGGCCCAGGCGGCAAAGAAGGCCGCCACGATGGAGATCAGATCGCCGGTCAGCAGTAGGGCGGCGGTCTCACCATGTCGTTTGTGGAGCATATTTCGGTCTCGGCCTCCAGATCGCCGTCATTACGGGCGGGTCGTTGGCGCGCCTTCATTCGGAGCCGGTGCACGGCTCGACGAGATGGGCTCAGGGCCTTGCTGAAGGCCTTGGGCGAGAAAGGCGCGGAAGCGCTTGAGAAACTGCGGGGTAGAGAAGTATTCGGCCCTCCGGCGGAGGTCCAAAAGATTGAATCGAATCTGACGGACTTTGTCAATCGCTCGGCAGAGAGCTTCGACCTCGAGATCCCCTCGTTCCTCCGAGATGGAGTAGAGCACGCCGTGAACTCCCGGCTCAACGATGTCGAGGACCCCGCCTCGACCCTGGGCCACTACCGGCGTGCCGCAGGCCAGCGCCTCCACCGGGGCGATGCCGAAATCCTCCACTCCCGGCTGCACTAGGCAGAGGGCACCGCGGTACAGATCGAGCAGCTCCTCGCCGCTGACTCGTCCCAGCAGCCGAGTGCTGGGGCCAGCGAGGCGGGCGAGCTCGTCGTGACCCGGCCCGCTGCCGACGATGCGCAGCTCGAGGCCGAGGCGCTGGCAGGCCTGGATGGCGATGTCGAGCTTCTTATAGGGCGCCAAGGCGCAGACCGCCAAGACGAAGGGCTTCTCGCCGGCGGGGGAGGGGGACTTGCCCTCGGGGGCAGGGGAGAAGGTCTCGGTATCCACCGGAGGAGGCAGAACCTCCGCCCGGCGGCCGTAATAGCGCTCGATGCGCCGGGCGACGAAGCTCGAATTAGCGAGGAAGGTGTCGACCCGGGGGCAGGTGCTGACATCCCACTGCCGCAGTCGGTTGAGGGCCAGACCCCGCAGGCGAGGAATCAGCCCGCGGCGGCGGGGGAAGTAGGCGCGCTCTTGATCCCACGCATAACGCATCGGTGTGTGTACGTAGCAGAGGTGATGGGCGTGGGGATCGGGGATCACTCCCTTGGCTACGCAATGGCTGGTGCTCACCACCAGGTCGTAGCCGCGGAGGTCGAGATCCTCCACCGCCGCCGGAAAGAGGGGGAGATAGTGCCGGTAATAGCGTCGCAGTCCCGGCGCCCGCTGCAGGAAGCTGGTGTGGATGAGGTGGCTCTCGAGGGCTTGGCTGACGCTGCCGGGGAAGTGGAAGAGGGTGTGGATCGGGGCGCCGGGGGTCAGCGTGGCGATCGCTTCCAGCACTTTCTCCCCGCCCCGCATGCCGGTGAGCCAATCGTGCACCAGGGCGATGCGCGGCTCGGCGGGGGGCGGGCTCTTCTGGGAGGGCTCCTCTTCCCTCAGGTGTTCCGTCGGGCTCAAGGAGCCTTCCCCTGGGCCTGCTGAGCGTCGTCTTCCTCCACCGTTTGCGCGCGGCCCTCGCCGCCGGGGGTGGTGAAGGAATAGCTGCCGGTGGCGGAGGTCACCATCTTGCGCTTGCCGGGCTCGCTGGGGGATTCGCTGCCGTTGGGCTGGCGCTCCGGCTCCAGCACGCTGCGGTAGATCTCCAACGTCTTCTTGGCGCAGCGCTGCCAGCGGAAATCCGCCGAGCGCCGTCGCCCGAGCTTCGCCAGGGCGCCGCGATGCTCCCCGTCGCGCATGCAGTGGGCGATAGCGCGGGCCATCTCCTCGACGTCCAGCGGGCTCACTAGGTGAGCGTAGCCCTCGGCGATCTCTTTGAGCGCGGAGGTGTCGGAGGTGATCACCGCCACCCCCGAGGCCATGGCCTCGATCACCGGCAGGCCGAAGCCTTCGTAGAGGGTCGGGTAGAGGAAGAGCTCGGCGTTCTGGTAGAGGGCCGGCAGATCTTCCTGGTCGACGTGGCCGAGGAAGCGCACGTGCTCGGAGATGCGCAAGAATTCCGCCTGCCGCTTCAGCCCGTCGCTGCTGCCGTCTTTATCTCCCGCCACCACCAGCTGCGCCTCCATCTCCCCGAGCTCCCGCGCCCGGGCGTAGGCCCGCAGCACGTTCGGCAGGTTCTTGTGGGGCTTTGGATTGCCGACAAAGAGAATGTACGGGCGCTCCAGGTCGAGGCGCTGGCGCACGCTCTGCCGCTGCTCTTCGTCTAGGGAGCGACGGAAGTCGTCTTCCACGCCGTTGTAGATCACCTGGATCTTCTGATCGGAGACCGAGTAATAGCGCTGCAGGTCTCGCCGCGTATTCTTCGACACGGTGATGATTCGGTCGCCCTGACTCAGGCTATGGCGAATCATTCGCTGGGCGTAGAAGAACGCGAAGCGGTTCGGCAGGTACTCCGGGTAGAGCAGGTGAATGATGTCGTGAATGGTCACCACTACCTTGCAGGGGCAGATCGCCGGCAGGACGTAGTGGGTGGCGTGGTAAAGATCCAGCTTGAGTCGATAAAGCTTCCAGGTGAGCTGGAAGAACTCCCCCAGGGAGTAGACCTTGGAGCGCTCGGTGACGGCGCGGAAATTCTCCGGCAGGTCCGCCAGGGCGTCCCGGTGCTGGGGCGCGGTCAGCAGGACGTAGCGATTCTCCTGATCGATCTCCGCCAGATTGGTGATCAGCTGCCGAACATAGGTGCCGATGCCGAAATCCTGGAGCTTGCGCGCGTCGATGCCGATGGTGTGGGCCATAGGGGGAAGGGAGAGAGGCTCAGAGGGGAGATGGGGAGATTCGAGGCGCCTCGGAGTCAGCAGTTTAGCAGCCTAAGGGCGCTTCGCGGCGGCGTCCAGAAAGAGCCTCTCCATCGCCTCGGCGGTGGCGTCCCAGGTGAAGCGGCGCACCCGCTGGAGCCCCGCGGCGGCGAGCTCGGTGGCGAGCTCGGGGCGGGTGAGGAGGGCTTCGAGGGCCGCCTCGAGGGCGGAGACGTCCAGCGGGTCGACCTGGAGGCCGGCGTCCCCCACAACTTCCGGCAGGCTGGAGACGTTGGACACCACCACCGGCGTTCCGCAGGCCATGGCCTCCGCCGGCGGCAGGCCGAAGCCCTCGTAGAGGGAGGGATAGGCGAAGGCGCGGGCTCCTCGATAGAGGTCCACCAGTCGCTGGCGGGAGACGTGGCCGAGGAGCCTCAGCCCGTGGGGGCGCAGGTCCTCCAGCCGCTGTAGCAGCTCCTGGTTGCGCCAGCCGGAGGCCCCGGCTAGGACCAGAGGAGGGATGTCTTCCCGCCCCTTCTGCTGAGCCCGCTCCCGCAGCGCATGCCAGGCCTCCACCAGTCGCAGCAGGTTCTTGCGCGGCTCCAGGGTGCCCACCGCCAGCAGGTAGCCGTCCGGAGCCTCCAGCTCCCGGCGCAGCGCAGCGATCCGGTCCAGGGCGCCTCGGTCGCCGTCGGCGGCGGGGCGGAAGACGTCGTCGATGCCGTTGTGGACCACGTGGAGGCGCTCGATCCAGGGTCCCGGCAGCAGTCGCCGGAGGTCTTCGGCGGTGGCCTCGGAGATCGCCACCACCGCGGCGGCCCGCCGCAGGCTGGGGCGCAGGAAGGGCAGCAGACTAGCGCGCACCTTGAGGGTGTGGGCCTGGGGCGTCAGCAGCACGGTGAGGTCATGAACGGTGACCACCGAGGGGATTCTCGAGGCCCAGGGGCCCGGGAAGCAGGGAAGGGTCATCAGCGGCGAGAAGAGCACGTCGATATCGCCCCGACGCAGTCGCCGAGGCAGGCGCAGCTGCTGCCAGAGCACTCCTAGAGACGCGCCTTGAACCTCCACCTCGATGCCCTGCTGGCGCAGCTCATCGGCTCTCCGCGGCGGCCGGTGAGCCATCGCCACGTAGCGACCCGCTCCTCGCTGGGTAAGGGCGTGGAGCAGGGAGCGGGTATACACCCCGATCCCGGTGGCCTCGGGAACCAACGCCCGAGCGTCGACGGCGATTCGGGGGCGATGGTTTGACGACTGCGAGGGGCGGCTCATGGCGCCGCATCCTACCGCGGGTCGCGGATTGTGACTGAAGAGCGGAAGGAGTCTCCGGGGCAGCGAAGCCTCAGGATCTTCCTCGCTTCCATCCCAGGCCTCGGCGGATCGAGCGCAGCAGGCTCTTGAAGTTGCCGTGCACGCTTCGCATCTGCTCCGCCTTCGGCAGGTAGATCTCCGGCAGCACCAGGGGGAGGACCTCGTCGTGTCCCGGGGCGCCGAGGTGCGGAATGCCGACCTCCGGTGCCCGCTCGTGCCGGACGAAGAGAATCACGTTCTGTCGGTACCAGGGCAGCACCTGGGGATTGGTCCAAACCTGCCGACGAACGAAGTTCGAGGCCCGGTAGCCGCGCTGGGCGAAGTGATCGATCCAATAGGCGGGCCACTGTTCGTTGACGTGACCGATGCCCCCCTGGTGGGGGATAGCGGCGGAGAAGAGCACGAAGTCGGACGCCGCCGTGAGGGAGCTGACGAAGGTCTCGGCGGCTCCGGCGGGGAGATGTTCGGCGACCTCCAAGGAGATGGCGAGGTCGTAGCGCTGCTCGAGGGGGATGGGGCGCTCGAAGTTCACCTCGCGGAAGCTCTCTCGGGGAATTTCGAGCAGATCTTGTTCGACCCAGGGGCCGTCGAGGCCCTGGATCTGCTCGGCTCCCCCCGCCTGCAGCACGGCGAGCCAGGTTCCTACTCCGCAGCCGAAATCCACCGCCGACGTCACCGGTGGCAGCACATCGAGGGCGATGGAGAGGATCGCGCGGGCGGAGTCGATGGTCTTCTGGTGCCGCTCGTCGTAGAACTTGCGTCCGTAGTCCGACTTCATCGTTGCGGCTTCATCTTTCTGACTTCATCGTGGAGCCACCGTCTCTTGGAGTGACTCTGTCTTTGAAGTCACTCTGTCTAGAAGTCACAGTGGCGGAGGTTGGCGGGCGTTCAGAGGAGAGGACATTGGCGCGCACACTCTACCGGTTGGGGATGCTGAGATTCAAAGCGGTCGAGGCGAAGGTGAACCCCCGGGATGGGGCGGTTGCCGTGCTAGATTCCGCCCCATGAGCGCTGCCCCCATCGACGAGACCGACCTTCCCCGTCCCCTCTCCGCCCAAGTTCGATTCGGCGCCCTCGCCGCGGCTCTGGTGCTGCTGGGGCTGTCCCTGACCCTCTACAAGATTCACTTCCCCCCGGGGCCGGTGGCGGACGAGGCGACTTACGTGATGATGGCCCAGAGCCTGTGGCACGACCTGGATCTGCAATACGAGGCCCAGGATCTCGAGCGCGCCTATCAGCTGTGGGATCACGGCCCCCACGGGATGATTCTCTTCACCACCAACGGTGGCGACACCATGTTCTACGGCAAGCCCTACGTCTATGGGCTGGCGGCGGTGCCCTTCTACGCGCTCTTCGGCGCCCAGGGGCTGATCGTGCTGAATATGGTGCTGTTGTTGGCGATGGTGGCGACGGCCTGGTGGGTGCTGCGGCGGGAGCGCGGCTGGGTGCTGCTGTGGGTGGGAGGCTTCTTCTTCCTCTCGGTGATCTACAGCTATGTCTTCTGGATGCAGCCGGAAGTGCTCAACATGGCCTGCGTCTTTTTTCCCTTGGCGATCTGGCTGGAGATCCGCCGCAAGGAACACTGGACCTGGAAAGAGCACGTGCTGTTGGCGCTGGCCGGTGCCTGCCTGGCCTGCGCCTTCGTCTCCAAGGAGCCGACGGTGCTGATGGGAGCCCCCATCGCCGGGGACTTGATGCTGCGCCGGCGCTGGTCGGGCCTGCTGCCGCTGGCTCTGGGCTCGCTGCTCACCCTGGTGGCGCTGGTGGGCTTTCAGGTCAAGGAGACCGAGCGCTGGAGCCCGTACCGAGACGTGCAGCGGCGCTCCTTCGAGAATAGCTACCCCCTAGAGATGGCCGGGGATCCGTGGGCTCTCTACAAGGGCACTTCCTTTGGTTCGTGGAATCGTCTGCCCTTCGAGACCAACCCGCGGGTGCTGAGTCGCAACGCTGGCTACTTCATCTTCGGCCGGCATACCGGCCTGCTGCCCTACATGCCCTTTGCCCTCTTCGCCCTGGCGCTCTTCGCTTTCGGGCCTCGGGATCGCTTCCGATGGATGTTGTTGTTCTCCATCGGCGGATATTGTCTGCTGCTCTTCTTGGTGAGATCCCACAACTACCACGGCGGAGCGGGCTTCCTCGGCAATCGTTATTTGGTCAGCATTTACCCCGCGTTCCTCTTCTTGCCGGCGGCGCTGCGGGTGCGCAAGGCTCTGCTGGTGCCCTGCGTCGCGGCGGCCCTGTGGACGGTGTCGGTGATCGCCGTGCCGGTGCAGCAGATCGCTGGGGAATTCGGGCTCCAGGTGCATACCCGCAGCTCGACCTTCCAGGCGCTGCCCCTGGAGCTGACGCTGCTGCGGGGGGGGATGATTCCCGGCTACTGGATCCGCGGCTGGCCCGGCGGCACGTGGATCACGCCGCGGCAGAATTTCTTCGCGCGGGAAAAGCATCCCGACGGGGTCTGGGTGCGGGGCGCTTCGGACTCCGACATCATCCTGGTGAGCCGAGGCGAGCGGGAAAGCATCTCGCTGCGTCTGCAATCCCTGTCCGCCAAGAACGTCGTGACCTTCGAAACCGAGGCCGGCACGGTGCGGGTGCGCTTCGATACTGAAGAGAAGCGGCAGGGCACTCCAGTGGAGATCCCCCTAGGAGAGCCGGTGGCCCGAGATCTAGACAACTTCGTCTTCGATGGCCCGGAACGCTACTACCGGATTCGGCTGAAGGTCAGCGACGGCATGGTGCCCCAGCGGCGGGATCCCCAGAGTCAGGATCTGCGCTACTTGGGTGTCTTTCTAGGCTGGGATTGACGGCTCGGGCTGATAAGCCGGGCCGACTCTCGGCTGGGTGTAGGGGTTTGAAGCTAGGAGCCTTCAGTGGCGGAGGGGTCTCTCCCGGCGAGGGTGAGGAGCGCCTGGCCGTGGAGCTCGGCGCTGCGCTGCCAGCTGAAGCGCTGGATGTTGCGGTGGCCCGCGACGATCAGGTCCTGGGCCAGCTGCGGTGAAGTGAGGAGCCGTTCCAGGGCCTGGCCCCAGGCCTCCGCATCCCGCGGTGGGCAGTACAACGCCCCCTCGCCGGCGACCTCTCGAAGCACCGGGATATCGCTCGCCAGCAGCGGCGTGCCGGCGCTCTGGGTCTCCACCGCAGGCAGACCGAAGCCCTCGTAGAGGGTGGGGAATACCACCGCTCGGGCTCGGCGATAGAGGGTCGCGAGCTCAGGGTTGGTGACGTAGCCGGGGCGGATCAGCCAGCCCTGCTGCTGCCCCTCGGCGATTTGGCTCGCCAACTGCTCCAGCTTCCAGCCGTCGCCGCCTACTAAAACCAGGGGCGGCGGGCTGAAGCCTCGTTCCCGCAGCAGTCTCCAGGCGTCGAAGAGCACCTGGAGGTTTTTTCTTGGCTCGACGGTGCCGACATGCAGCACGAAGGCGTCGGGCACCGCCGCCGGAAGCTCTTCTGCGTCTGCTGGGGCATCGGCGCGCTCCGCGCCCGGCTGACTGGCCAGCTGGCCCGGGCCGTGGAGGATCTCGCCAACATCAATTCCCGGCGCGAGGCCCACCTGGCGTACCTCTTGGGCCACCGTCGCTGTGGGGGTGACGATGCGGCGCGCGCGGCTCAGGGTGCGGGGCAGGTGGCTGGTGAGGTCGTCTAGGGTCGCGGTCCTCAGGGTTTCGGGATGGAGCCGGAAGGCGAGATCATGGAGGGTCACGAGTCGAGGCTGGCGGGTAAGCCGAAGGGTGCCCGGCAGCAAGAAATTTGGCAGGAAGAGCACCTCGTTGCCGTCCGCCGCCGCCAGCAGGGGCCGCACCCGCTCCACCAGCTCCGCCAGTCGCCAGGGGGGCAGGGTGAGCTCCTCTGGGCATTCGACGTGGACCCATTCGATCGCCGGTCCCTGGGGGAGGGGGACGGGGGGACGGGGGTCTTGCGGCGCCTGGGCGAGGCGCGGCCCGTAGAGGCGCAAGTGGAGCTCGGGATGGTGCGATAGGTGCTCCAGGACCCGGTAGAGATACCAGCCGATACCGGTGAGGTTGCCCCACAGGGCCGCAGCGTCCACCGCCACCGTGAGTCTCGACCCGCCGCGCATGCGCCGTCGCCTCCAGATCTGCCTCAGGATGTTCCAGGCCCAGGCGATGGTGGCGGCGACGCGCCGGGGACGCAGCCGGCTGGCGTAGTAGCGGGCGCGCTGCCAGGGCCCGCGGGGGCCGGAGGGTTCTGGGATCTGGGACCGGGGTGGAGTGTCGACGCTCATGACGGCGCAGATCATAGCGTTTCCTGCGCAATGCCGGTGAGGGAGACCCTCGCAGGCCTTGCTACCCCGAGGCGGAGGCGGCAACATAGCGCCATGACTGGCCCTGGCTCCCGCCCCACTGGCTCTGGCTCCCGCCCCACTGGCTCTCGTCCCGCTGGCTCAGCTCTCGATTCCACCGGCTCGATCCGCCGTGGCTCCGGCCCGCCCGCGTTGCCGGACTCTCCGAGTCCCCGCGCTCGCCAGCTGCGGCGTCTCGCCCTCGCCCTCGTCTCGCTGGTGCTGCTGGGGCTCGGATGGCTGGAGTGGCGGCAGGATTACGCCCCGAGGGTGCGCCCCGAGGCCCCGGACGTGGCGACTTTTCCGGCTTCCCTGCTGGTGAATCCGGCCTTCGACTACGCGTTGTGGATTCCCTGGCCTCATCAGAATCTAGGAATCGCCGAGGACGCCACCGGCCCCCTGCGGGATTGGCTGGCCGCCGGAGCGGTGCTGGCGGATGCACCGGTGCCCTCGCTGCCCTCCTTTGGCTTCTTTTCTTTACCGCCGGCTCGGGAGCTGGTGCTCGCCGCCGACAGCGATAGCGGTCGCGCGGTAGTAGCGGCCCGGGTGCTGCCGCCGGTGGCCTGGCTGGCGCGCCTCTCGGGGCGACTGGCGGATAACCCTTGGCTCACCGGTGGAGAGGTGGACCTGCGGGACCGCCGCGCCCAGGTGCGCTGGGAAGCCGGCGTTTGGATTGCGGAGATGGAGCCGGTGGAGCAGGACAGCCCGCTGCGGCCGCCAAGGGAGGGGGAGGAAGACGAAGAGCAAAGTGAGGCAGAAGCCGCCAGCTCGCAGCAGCAGGGGCCGGAGCGGGTGCCGCCGCCGGCTCCGGAGCTGCTGGCCAGCGCTTTCGAGAATTCCGCCTTGGCCCTCTTTCGCAACGGTCGAGAGCAGGCTTCCTTGCCTGCCGGGCTCTATCGGCTCTACGCCGAGGAGGCCTCGGGGGTCGCTACGGGAGATCTGCTGGTGGATCGCCTCTCCACCGAGGCCCTGGCGCCGCAGCTGCCTCCGCTGCCGCCAGCCCTCGTCGAAGCTCCCGGAGCTCTCGCCGGTCTCGGCGCCGGAGCCCCCGGTGAGGGGCAGCTCCACGCCTTCATTCTCTTTGCTCCGCCGAACGAAGGGGCCGGCTTTGCCCTGCTCAACGCGCGGCCGGCGCGCCGGCGTCCCCTCCAGGGTTTGGGGCTCGCGGTGCTGCTGGGAGAGGACGGCTACTCTGGGCAGGCCAGCGGATGGTACGTGATGGCCAGTGGACGAGAGAACTTCCAGCGTGGGGGCCTTCAGGTTCCGCTTTTCGCCAGCTGGCTCACCGAGGTTGCCGGCAGCGGCCAGCGCCCTCGCTTTGCCCTGGTCGCTCGACCTACGGCGACGCTGCGGGCCCTGGAAGAGCTGCAGGGCTCCCTCGATGCTCTGCAGCCGGCGAGCCGGGAGTCGGCGGTACGGCTGCGGGCCCTGAGGCGAGTATTACGTCCCTTGGCCCTCTATCCTCAGGCGACCGTCACCGTCTCCGACAATCCCGTCACCTATCGGCTGCGGCTGCAGGCCGCCGTCGAGGATCGCCCCTAGCCCGTAGTCCCTAGCCGCTCCTCAGCTTGCCGTTGCCAGCGGGTGAAGCGCTTGCGGGCAGGGGCCAACGGGAAGGGCCAGTGGAGCGGATCCGGACGACGGATTGACTCGTGCAGGTGCCTGACGTAGGCTAGCGACTTGTCTCTAGAGGGCTCATAACGATCTCTGGGAGGCTCAACTATGCGCATCCCGCTTCAACAGATCGGTGACGATCCCTTTCGCTGGCAGGTGACTTTAGACCTCGCCGACCGCTTTTCGGAGTCATCGGAGCTTCTCCGCATGGACCCCGTCGAGTGGGCCGGGTTGGTCACCCGGGTCGAAGCTGGCTTTCTCCTCGAGACTAGTCTGGCCACTCGCTTGGTGTTGGCGTGCGACCGCTGCCTGAAGGAATTGGAGCAGGAGGTGAAGGATCGCCTCTCCCTACTCGTACTTCCCCAGGCGGGCGCGCCGCTAGCCGCTGAGCTGGAGCTAGAAGAGCGGGACTTCGGAGTTCTTCATATCCCCGAGGGGGAAGACCTAGATTCTGAGCCATTGCTGCTGGAGATGCTCGACCTCAGCCTGCCGATGAAGCCCCTCTGCCGCGACAACTGCGCCGGCCTTTGCTCTGAATGCGGCCTCGACCGCAACGACGGCGAATGCGATTGCGCTGCTTCCGCCACCGACCCTCGATGGTCTGGCCTCGAGGGCCTGAAGCGACGCCTGGCGGAAGATTGACTCAAGGCCAGGGGGAATCCAATCCCGGTCCCGGCTTCTCGCCCACCAGACTTTCGTCCATCAGACCGCTAGCGCCGCGCGATTCGAACTGACTCAAACCTAGACCTTCTTCATCAACCACAACGGCAGGAGCGCCATCGAAGGCGCTCCTCCGATCGCTATCTCAGTCCGAGGAATTTCCATGCCTAATCCGAAGCGACGTGTTTCCAAGGCCCGCCGCGACAAGCGTCGCGCCCACGATGCTCTCAAGCGGCCGATGGCTGCCACCTGCGAGAACTGCGGTGAGGTGAAGCTGCCTCATCGTGCTTGCGCTGAGTGCGGCCACTACCGTGGTCGTGAGGTGATCGAGGCGCGAGAGACCCTCTGACCGCCTACCCCTCCTCGCTTTCCTCCAAGGCCGTCGCGGTCGACGTGATGGGAGGAGACCACGCCCCTGGGGCGGTGGTTGCGGGAGCATTGGAGGCGGTGCAGGAACGGCCGGTTCCGCTGCTGCTGGTCGGCCAGGCGACGCGCATCGAGAGCGAGTTGCGGCGCCTGGGGGCGCCGGAAAAAGATTCGCGACGCGACTTCTTCGAGATCGTCCACAGCGACGAGGTGGTGGGGATGGACGAGCCGCCAACCACCTCGGTGCGGCGTAAGAAGGGGTCTTCGGTGAGGGTGTGCGCCGAGTTGGTGCACCACCGTCGTGCCGGGTCGATGGTGACCGCGGGCAATACCGGAGCGGCGCTGGTCGCCGCTAAGGTGGTGCTCGGCACCATCCAGGGCGTCGACCGCCCCGCTTTGGCGGCGGAGATGCCCAATCCCCATGGGCGCACTCTGGTGCTGGATGTCGGGGCGAACGTCGCCACTCGCGCCTCTCATCTGCAGCAATTCGCCATCATGGGGCACTTCTACACCCAGCTGGTGAGGCACGTGGCGGAGCCCCGGATCGGCCTGATGTCCATTGGTGAGGAGGACTCCAAGGGCACCGGGTTGACCCGTGAGGTCAGCCGGGTGCTGCGGGGGACCGGCCTGCATTTCGTAGGGAATGTGGAGGGGCGGGACGTCTTCAACGGCAAGGTGGACGTGGTGGTGTGTGACGGCTTCGTCGGCAACGTGCTGCTGAAGGGAGCGGAAGAGGTGGCGGAGCTGGTGGCGACGATGCTGAACCAGGAATTGGAGAGAACGGCGAGGACTCGGCTTGGAGCCATGCTGGCTCAGCCGGCTTTCGATCGTCTCTCCCGCCGCATCGATTATCGAGAGTACGGGGCGGGGCCAATGCTGGGCCTCAATGGGGGCTGCTTCATCGCTCACGGCCGCTCCAACGCTACGGCGATTCGCTCCTCGATCCTTCGGGCCGCGGAATTTGCCGAGACTCAGGTTCATATTAAAATTCGCCAGAAGGTGTCGCAGTTGCGAAGCGGAGCCACCTACGACGATTCCGGCCCGCGTTCCGCGACGTCCAGCGCCTGACTCTGGCCAAATTCCCCATCTTCAGTCCCGAGTCTCGATCGCCGAATCCGGAGGCGCTATACCGGCTTCCGCGGAGCCGTTGAGGGGCGCCCGGTCGGGGCGGTGGGCTTCTCGAACCCCCTCTCGCCGCGATCATGGCTCGTTCCGGCCCGCCCTCGGCGATCCCGCCTCGGTCTCGATCTGGGCGCTTGCGCCAGCTCTTCGTCCCTCCTAATACCGAGCTCAGATCCCCTTCGTATCAGGGAGCCTTCCGATGACTGATGCCAGCACCGATTCCACTACCGCTCCAGATCCGGCCGTCGTTGCCTTTACCTTTCCGGGCCAGGGTTCCCAAAAGGTGGGGATGGGCAAGGAATGGGCAGAGACTTCGGCGGTGGTTCGCGAAACCTTCGAGGAGGCCGACGAGGCTCTCGGCTTCGCTCTTTCGGCGCTGTGCTGGGAAGGGCCGGCGGAAGATCTTCAGCTGACGGTGAACACTCAGCCGGCGCTGTTGGCGACCTCCGTGGCCTTCTATCGGGCGGCGCGGGCGGCGGGGGTCGATGCCGCGGTGCTCGCCGGCCATAGCCTGGGGGAGTACAGCGCCTTGGTAGCCGCGGAGGCCCTGGATTTCGGTGATGCCTTGCGCCTGGTGCGGGAGCGGGGACGCCTGATGCAGGAAGCCGTGCCGGTCGGTCTCGGCGGCATGGCGGCGATTCTCGCGCTGGACGACGATGCGGTGCGGGAGGTCGCCGAAGAGGTGAGCGAGGCCGAAGAGGTCTGCACTCCTGCTAATTACAACTGCGAAGGTCAGACGGTTCTCGCCGGACATCTGCCAGCGGTGGAGCGAGCGGTGGAGCTGGCCAAGGCCCGCGGTGCCCGCAAGGCGGTGTTGCTGGAGGTCTCGGCACCCTTCCATTCGCCGTTGATGGCGCCGGCCCGCGAGGGGCTGGAGCCGCAGCTGGCGGAGACGACCTTTCGAGATCCCCGGGTGCCGGTGGTAACCAACGTCGATGCGGCCGCCGCAACCACCGCGCAGCAGGTGCGGGACGCTCTGGTGCGTCAGGTAGACTCCGCCGTGCGCTGGACCGAGAGCGTCGGCTGGATTCATCAAGGTTTTGGCGCCGGAACCTTCATCGAGGTCGGCCCTGGCAAGGTGCTGACGGGGCTCAATCGCCGGATTGCCCGAGGCTCGAAGTTCTACCAGTTCAATGCACCGGGCACTATCGAGGCTTACCTAGAGAAGATCGCCGCTCAGCAAGGTTGAAGCGGAAAGGATAAGATCAAGCCCGGTCGCAGCGTGGCTTCGAGAGCAGAGGCTGCGGCTGGCCTGCACTCTCCCCCCCCAAAAAAAAATATCCTTCCTCATTTCCTATCCTTCCCGAGAGGACATCCCATGTTTCGACTCGACGGCAAGATTGCCCTGGTATCTGGAGCTTCCCAAGGGATCGGTGCCGCCATCGCCCGCGGGTTTGCGTCCCAAGGAGCCGCGGTGATCTTGGCAGCGCGCTCCGTAGACAAGCTCGAGGCGTTGGCCGATGAGATTCGCAGCGCTGGTGGACAGGCCCATCCCCTGGCCATCGACCTTGGAGATCCGGAGTCGATTCCGCAGCGCCTGAAGGAGCTTCCAGCGGACTTCGCGGACGTGGAGATTCTGGTCAACAATGCCGGCATCACCGCCGACAATCTCGCTGCCCGAATGAGCCTGGACGAATGGAAGCGGGTGTTGGATATCAATCTGACGGGTACTTTTGCCCTCACTCGAGGCCTATTGCGCGGTATGCTGCGGCGTCGTGCCGGGAGGATCATTTCGATCTCCTCGGTGGTCGGCCTGATGGGAAATCCGGGGCAGATCAACTACGCTGCCGCTAAGGCAGGGCTGGTGGGCTTCAGTAAGTCGCTGGCCAAGGAGTTGGGAAGCCGCAACATCACCAGTAACGTGGTGGCGCCAGGGTACATCGCTACGGCGATGACCGAAGATCTCCCGGAGGCCGGCCGCAAGGCTCTCACCGACGCGATCATTCTCAAGCGCCTTGGCGAGGTGGAAGACATCGTCGGTCCGACGATCTTCCTGGCCAGCGACGAGGCCTCCTACATCACCGGTACGGTGATCAATGTCTCCGGCGGTCTCTATATCTGAGCCGCTGGCTCCAGGTCACTGGTTCTGGGTCACTGGCTCTGGGTCACTGGCTCTGGGTTACCGAATCGGGGCCGTTGAGTTTCTGCTGGCCGACATCGCTACACAAACCAAATTCCAAACCAAAACTTGTTTCCCGGGCCTTGTGCCGCGGGCGAATTACGACAAACAGAGCCAGGCCGCGTTCTGTCAGGTCCGTTGAGACTTCAGGCGTCGCCAAGGCCATATTCTCAAGGAGGACTCAGCTATGTCCGAAATCAAGGTGAATGACAAGGTCAAGGAGATCATCGTCGAGCAGCTCGGTGTTGATAACGATGAGGTGACCGAGAACGCCAGTTTCACCGACGACCTGGGAGCTGACTCCCTGGACATCGTCGAGTTGGTGATGGCCTTCGAGGAGGAGTTCAACATCGAGATCCCCGACGAGGCGGCGGAGAAGATCAGCCGAGTGAACGAGGCGGTGTCCTACATCCAGGAGAACCTCTCCGAAGACTGATTCTGCTGGGGCCCTAGAGCCCTGGACCGCTCGTCTCTGCTTCTCCCCCCCAATCTTTCGACGATGCGGGCCCGGCCGGGCCCGAAGGAGCGCCCGTGGGCAAAACTATCGAGACACGACGGGTCGTCATCACCGGGATCGGCCTGGTTTCGGGCCTTGGCCTTGGAACGGAAGCCAACTGGCGTGGTCTGCTGGACGGGCGCTCCGCGGTTGGTCCCATCACCCGCTTTGACGCCTCTGACTTTCCAAGTCAGATCGCGGCGCAGGTCCCGGATCAATTTGATCCGAAGGACTTTCTGCCGAAGAAGGATGTCAAGAAGGCAGATAGCTTTATCCACTTTGCAGTGGCTGCAAGCCAATTCGCGGTGGACGATGCGGGTCTAGAGGTCAATGCCGCGGCGGAGCGGGTCGGCGTGATGATCGGCTCGGGCATCGGCGGGCTTCCGCTGATGGAGAAGATGCACAGCCTGCTCCTGGAGCGTGGCCCGAGCCGAATCTCTCCCTTCTTCATTCCGGCCCTGATTTCCAATATGGCCGCTGGGCAAGTCTCGATTCAGCTCGGGGCGAAGGGGCCCAACTCCACTCCCTGTACCGCCTGCACCTCGGGTCTCCACGCCGTAGGGGATGCCTTCCGGGAGATCCAATTTGGCTTTGCCGATGCGATGATCGCTGGCGGGACAGAGGGCGAAGTTGGCCCTCTCGGTCTCGGCGGCTTTTGCGCCATGAAGGCCTTGTCGAAGCGCAACGATGATCCTACCCGCGCCTCTCGACCGTGGGATCGGGATCGGGACGGATTCGTGATCGGCGAGGGATCTGGCATCGTGGTGCTCGAATCCCTGGAGCACGCTCAGCAGCGCGGTGCCCGGATCTATGCGGAGGTCTTGGGGTATGGAATGAGTGCGGACGCTCACCACATCTCCGCGCCTCACCCGGAAGGGGATGGTGCGGCTCGGGTAATGAGCGCGGCTCTCCTCGACGCCGAGCTAGAGCCCTCTGATATCGGCTACATCAACGCCCACGGGACCTCTACCGGGCTCGGTGATATGGCGGAGGTTCACGCGGTCAAGCAGGTTTTCCAGGAGCATACGGAGGAGCTGGCGATCTCGTCGACGAAGAGCTCCACGGGGCATCTGCTGGGTGCTGCCGGGGGGTACGAGGTGGGGGTGTTGGCGATGGCTCTCTACGATCAGGTGCTGCCGCCGACCCTCAATCTAGATGAGCCCGGAGAGGGCTGCGATCTGGATTTTGTGCCTCATGAAGCTCGTTCGGTGGATCTCGAGTATGCGCTGACCAACTCCTTTGGCTTCGGCGGCACCAACGGTGCCCTGGTGCTGCGGCGTTGGGGAGCCTAAGGGCGAAGGCCCGAGTTGCGAAATGCTGAGAGGAGGCGAGGGGCTACGGATGGTAGCCCTCGCCTCCGAATGAAATCCCGGTTGCGGCAGCGATCGACCTCGGGCCGGCAAGTGTAGAGTCCCTAGCGCTTGCTGGAACTAGTGCCCGGTGGCTGCGCCGTGCGCTTCTCCGGCGCCGTGCCCGTGAGCCGCGCCGTGTTCCTGGGCTGTGCCGTGATCCTGGGTGGAGGAGGGGTGGGAGGCCTCGCCGCCGTGGCCGTGCCCTGGAGGGTGATGGGCGTGGGCCAAGGTCGGGGTGACCAGGTCGCGGCCGTCAGGGCCATAACCTAGGCCTGCCGGGATTGCGGAGTGGTGATCGACTCGCGGCTTGTTCGGCAGGTAGCCGGGAGAGGTCTCTGAACCGATCTCCAGGTCGACCATCCACAGCAGGAAGCGATCGGTAGCCTCTCGCAGATAGAGGCGACCGGAAGAGTCCATCCAGTCTGGATAGAACTGCTCGGTGTGGTGGTGGTCGGTGAGCTGATCGAGAACTCCATAGCCCTGTAGCTCTCCTTGGGGGGAGAAAATCTCGGCACCGAAATAGACCTGGTCGTTGGGGTAGACGCCTGCGCTGAGCACCGAGAGGTGTACCAGGTTGCCGTCCCCCCGCTGGAAAAGGCCGCGACTCTCGTTGCGGATCCGCGAGGCATAGCGTCGTCCCTGGCGGGTGACCTGCATATTCATGTAGTGATGCTCCTGATCCGCCTCGACCTGCTCTAGCGGAGGATTCTGGGGAACGTAGCCGGAGATCGTTTCGGTACGTCGCCACTGGCCGTCGAGCTCCTGATAACGATGAATCTGACCGCGGTAGAGGGAGGGAGCGAAGAGCACCGATCCGTCCTGCAGAACGGCCACGCTTCCGGGACGCACCTGGGCGTAGGCGTCGGTGAGCAGATCGTCCATCGGGCCGAAATCGTCCTCCGAGGCGAAGGCGGCTAGCTTGGTGCTGAGATCTTGGGAATAGAGGTGGAGAAAGAAGGGAGCGTCGGGGCGCTGGGTACCGTTGGGGTGGGCCTCGGGCATCTTGTAGAGGAAGAGGAAGCGCCCATCGGGCAGCTGCTGCAGCCAGCGGGGCCAGAGCATAGAGATCGTGTCGATGGGGTGGGTCTCGAGCAGCTCCCCTTGGCGATCTAGCACGACGATCTTTCTCGAGGTTCCGTCGATCGCCACCAGGCGGTCCTGCCGGTCGATGGTGAAGGCCGAGACGTTGAGAAATTCTCCTTCCCCGCGACCGCGGCCCCCGAGAGTGCGCAGCAGCTCTCCGCCGGCAGGGGAATAGACCTTGAAGCTCATGGAGGCGATGTCGAGGACGTAGACTTCCCCGCGGGAATCCGTCGCCGCTCCCACCGGCCGACCGAGAAGGGCTTCGCCCTGATCGTCGAGGCCGCCGAGATAGAGCTCTGGGTTCAGCTGAAGTTCGAGGGTGGTAGCGGGTTGCTTGACCTCGCTGAAGCTGACCTGTGGACCGATGGGCTGAGGATCGGCGGAGGCCCCTGGACTGCAGGCCTGAAACGAGGCGAAGAAGGCTCCTAGGCTGAGGATGGCAAGGACGCCGAGGATTCGCCGCGGCCCGCCGCTCGGCTGGTCTTGCTGCTGCTGCGGTGGCTGCTGCTGTGTTGGTGGTGATGGGGATTGCCCACGCCAGCGCTGATGAGAGTTTCGGCACGCGCTTGGGGATCGAGAGGAGGGCAGAGATCGAGGGGCCGGTCGATCGGTACGGGTTCGTATCATCATCGCTAAGTCTCCGGAGTTTTTGGGGTCGGCGGCCTAGGGGCAAATAGAGGGCCGCGGTGCCGGAGCCCGGCACCGCGGCAGGCGAGGGGCTTACCAGCCTCCTCCAGCGAAGCAATCGTCACCGATCTCCTGGCATTCGTACTCACAGCCGTGACCACCGGAGACCACGGTGCAGCCTTCGGAGCCGAAGTTGGACTGTTCACAGAGGTCGTAACTGATACAGAACCAGCACGGGCCGGAGCCGGCAACCGCTTCCGCCTGGAAGGCCACGAAGGCCAATAGGGCGAAGACGCAGGCTACGGCGAGGCGTAGGGTCTTGTTCTTCATCATCGACAGGTTCTCCTTTTGCTTTTACAAAGCGCCCCGTCGTGTCGGGGCAGGGGTGGAGTTCCGCTCACGAGCACAGCTCGTGATGCGCCTGGGCCATTAGGCCCAAGACTTTTCATCTCGTGCTTATTTGGCCTTCTCGTGCTCCGTTAGGGCATCGCATAGGGCAGCAGCGAGCGGTGGAAAAGCGTGATGGGTGCGATCTCAGCGAAAGTCATCTGCTGCGTAGTCTTTTTCCTGATGTTGGGGAGAGTGGCTCAGGGTCAGCGATGAGCTCATCGTGGGCTTGGTAGATTTTCGAGAGATGGAGAGCTCAAAGCACAAGAAAACCTCCGCGATGCCGGAGCCCGGCATCGCGGAGGCACAGAGACCTACCAGCCTCCGCCGGGGAAGCAGGGGTCACCGATCTCCTGGCACTGGTACTGGCAGCCATGGCCGCCGGCGACCACGGTGCAGCCCTCGGAGCCGAGAGGTGACTGCTTACAGAGGTCGTAGCTGATACAGAACCAACAGTCTCCGAAGCCGGCGGCGGCTTCCTCCGCCTGGAAGGCCACGAAGGCCAACAGGGCAAAGACGCAGGCCACGGCAAGGCGTAGGGTCTTTTTCTTGATCATCGACAGGTTCTCCTTTTGCTTTCGCTAGGTGCCCCGTTGCATCGAGTGAAGCTGCGCTGGGGCAGGGGTGGGAAATCGCTCACGAGCGCAGCTCGTGATGCGCTTGGGCCACCCGGCCCAAGACCTCCTTCTTATGCTCCGGGGGGGTCACTGCGTTGGGTAGCAGCGCGCGGTAGAAGAGCGTGCCCGTTGCGGTGTCCACGAAGACCATCTGCTGCAAGACTTCTTCCTGGGGCTCCTCCTGAGCCTCTTCTTGGGCCTGCTTGTTATCGCTGCTGAAGTGGCCCAGGATCTTCGCGAGGTCCTCGGGGTAGCCGAAGGCCCCCGGCAGGGGCAGGGCGGAGGTTCCGAGGAAGCGCCGGGCCTGCTCCGGGTCTTCCTCGAAGACCAGGGCTAGAGCCTCGATACGCTGCCCGTCGAGCTCGGGCTCGAGCTCCTGCAGCAAATGGGTGTATTCCTCGACCCCATGAAGGCACGGGGGGCATACCTGGGCGTGAAGGACAAAGAGGGCCAAGACCGGAGCTCCCTCCAGCGACGGGGACGAGCCCTCGAATTGGAAGCTTGCCGGCGACAGCAGGCGATCCACGTCCACCGCAGTCGATTCCGGGTAATCCACCGCCGGCAGCGGGGCGCGCTGCAGGCGATTGGCTCCGGCCATCGCGAGCCATACGATGCCCGCCAAGACGAAAGCGGCGGTGAGTAGGTCCTGGATGCGTTCGCTCACACTCGTGCCTCCTGCGCGCGGCGGCGCGCGGTCGTTGACGAAAGCCGGGAGTCTTTGAGACTCCGTGCTTTCCGAGATGTGAGAGACGCTCTCCCTAGGCGCCGAGGTCCTTCCTCGGTGCTCCTCCGGGAACAATAGGCCGGTCACTAGGGACCGTAAAGACCTCTAGGGGTGGTCGCAATCATGTTCTAAAAGCATAACTGCAATATCGCGAGGTCAAAATCGAGCGAATAGTCTTAAGTTAATACTCAGGATCGATTCGGAGGTTGCAATGTCGCGGAAAAAATGTCTCCGCAGCATTGCTGGAAGGCTGGGCAAAATGAAAAAGCGCCCCGAAGCGGGGCGCTGAAAGATACTTGACGGGTCCGAGGCGGCAGGTCTCTAGGAGACATGCTCGGCCTCGGCTAGCGGCTGGGCCGCTCGAGGAGGTTCGCCTTAGCTCAGCAGATCCTCAACGGCGCTGCGCTCTTCCCGCAGCTCTTGATCGGTGGTGTCCAGCCGCTCTTGGCTGCGGGCGTCGATGGGTAGATCCTGCACGATTTGATAGTCGCCGTCGCGGCAGACGCAGGGGTAGGAGAACACCACACCTTCGGCCACTCCGTAGCTGCCGTCGGAGGGCACGGCCATGCTCACCCAGTCGTCGTCGCGGCTGCCGAAGGTCCAGGTGTGCATGTGGTCGATAGCCGCGGAGGCCGCGGAGGCGGCGGACGAAGCGCCGCGGGCCTTGATGATCGCGGCGCCACGCTTCTGGACCGTGGGGATGAAGTCATCCTGAACCCAGGCGTCGTCCACTTTGCCGGTCGCCGCCTCGCCCTGCACCAGGGCGTGGGAGATATCCGGATATTGAGTGGACGAGTGGTTGCCCCAGATGGTCATGCGGGTGATTTCGGAGCTGTGCACGCCGGTTTTCTCTGAAAGCTGGGAGAGCGCGCGGTTGTGATCGAGGCGGGTCATGGCGGTGAATTGACGCCGATCCAGGCGCGGGGCGTTAGCGGCGGCGATGAGGGCGTTGGTGTTGGCGGGGTTGCCGACGACCAGTACTCGAACATCCTGGTCCGCCTGATCCGAGAGGGCCTTGCCTTGGGGACCGAAGATCTTGCCGTTGGCCCCGATGAGGTCCTTTCGCTCCATTCCTGGACCCCGAGGCCGAGCTCCGACCAGCAGAGCGTAATGCGCGCCATCGAAACCCTCCGCTGCTTCGGCCGTGGCGACCACCCCATGAAGGAGAGGGAAGGCACAGTCGTTCAGCTCCATGACCACTCCCCGGAGAGCGTCGAGAGCGGGGGGGATTTCCAGCAGCTGCAGGATGACCGGCTGATCCTGGCCCAGCATGTCGCCAGCTGCGATTCGGAAGGCCAGGGCGTAACCGATATTGCCGGCGGCGCCGGTAATGGCTACGCGGACAGGGGATTTCATCGATGAATCCTCCTCAGGAACGACGCGGCTCGCAGCCCATGGGTTGGGCCAAGATCCGCCGATGACCTTGCGGTGCTGCAGGCGATCTGGCAAATGGAAGCTGCGGCGTCGAGGGCAAGACGGGATGTCTTGGGTCGGTGGGATAGGGTGAAGGTTCGCTACTGCGGGCATGCCGAGTAGCGAACCTCTTTATAGCACCCTCTGACGGGCTGATGGATAGCAGCCGGAGGATTCCGCCGATGGGGGGCGAGTTGAGGCCCTTAGGAGTTGGCCTGGGGGCGTAGCTGCTCCGGCAGCCGAAGGCGATCCACCATGTCTCGGTTCGGCGGTCCGGTATCGAGAGGCGGCACGTAGAGGGTCACGATGGTGGTGGGGTCTAGGCTGGCGAGCTCCCCTAGGGGGATGCGCTCCAACACCGGGTCGCAGACCACGTATTGCGAGGCGGTGTAGAGGGTGACCTCGTGATCCGCGGGGTATTCCTGCAGCAGGGTCTCTACCAAGATCGGCAGGCCGAGATTGCGGTAATCCTCCGGCTTTTCGAAGGTCAGGTCCCCGATGACCCCAACCTGCCAGAGCACCAGGTGACATCGGGGATCGTAGCGGCGGTCGTACACCAGGAAATCGGTGGCTTCGAAGCTCTGGCAGCCGAGCTGACCGGGATCGATGCCGAGATCAGCAAAGAGGCAATCTTCGGCGGAGATACCCGGCAGCATCTTGGCGCTGAGGCCCGCTTCTCTAGCCAGCTCGATGGCTTCGTGGGAAGGATGGACGAAGACCCCTGGGTGGCCATAGAAAGCGGCGCAGACAGCCTTTCCCTCGAGGGCCGCGTCGACCAGGGTCTGCGCCATGGCGTGGTAAGTGTTGATCCGTAGCTGGCCTTCTGAATACAGGCCATACAGGGACTCGGCCGTGGGGTGGAGGGAGCGGATCCAGGTTTCTGTAAGGTCGTCGGCCACAAGGTAGTAGAGCTTGTCGCATTGCTCCATGTGGGCCCGGGCTTCAAAGGTGGTCTGGGAGACGGCGCAGATGCCCGTTCCAACAACGGTTAATGATCCGCTCAAAGTATTTCCCTCCTGAGCGAAGAGGCGAACAAGTGGACAAGATCCGCTCCTCAGGAGGAGCGGATCGCTTCCAGGGCTAGGGTCTCGGGCGTCGTCGTCGGCTGTCGCTCACGCTAGATCGGGCCGGTGGAATTGCTGGACCTCGCCCCAAAGAACGACACCCCGCAGAGCGGGGTGTCCAGGTGAAGCTGCTCACTAGGCGATGAGAGCATCGCCACGCTAAAGCGGATCAGGCCTGGGAAGCAGGCGGAGAAGGTGAGGGCTAGCCTGGCAGCATCGACGCTGGAAGGAATTCAGGTCGGTAGAGCCGGCGGCCCGGGCAGGAGATCAGTCGTCGAGGGTGAGCTCGAGGACAATCTCTCGCACCAGCGTCACCGGTGCACCACCGATCGAAGAACCGGTAAGGATGCGACGAACTTCGGTGGAATCCCCGCTGGAGAGAGCCTTCAGCTGTTCCGGCGACAGGCCGGAATCGATAAAGGCTGCTGGATCTAATCTGAACTTCCGCAGCTTAGACGGGTTCAGACTCAGATCGATGAGAAACTGAGCAATGGGGTTGGACATAGGCACCTCCTTGAGTTGGTCTAATTTTTATATCAGATCTATTGTGCCGCGGTCAAAAATATTTTTTTACAAATTGATTGGTGAGGCATATAGAAGTATCTTTACTTCGGTATCGAAAAAGAAAATTCGGTGCCTCCATTGAGTTCAGAATCAAACCACACCCTGCCTCCATGACGCTGTATCAGGGTGCGGACATAGACCAGTCCCATCCCTTTGCCGGGCTGGTCGTCCAGGCCTACTCGACCAAAGATTCCGAATACTTTTTTGCGATGAGTTTCGGGAATTCCGCGACCATTATCGCGTATATGAAACATGAACTCATTTTCGGTCTCTCTGGAAATGATTTCGATTCGACCGGGACGATTAAGTGAAAGATAACTAATAGCATTATCTAGTAATTGTCTGAATACTTCATCGATCGCTGCGCGATCCGCTCGAATGGTAGGTAAGCGCCCGACCAATACGGTGATCTTGCGGTCGATGACCACGGCTTCGAAGTCGGCGAGGACCCGTCGGACGATGGGAGCGACGGCGAGTTCCGTCGGCTCCAGCTCTCGGCGGGTGAGTCGAGATAGCTTGAGGATGGGCTGGATCAAGCGCTCCATGCGGTCTGCGGAGGTGTCGATGAAGGACAGGGCTTCCGGCAGGCTCTCGTCGAGGTCGCTGGTGAGTTGGCGAGCGACGTTGGGGTCGATGCGGTCCCAGGCTCGATCGAGGGCTCGGCGGCCATCGTCCAGCGCATAGCGCAGCTCACCGCTGAAGCCTCGTAGGTTGACCAGCGGAGCGCGCAGATCATGGGTCGCAATGGCGAGGAATTCGGACTTCTCGCGATTCAGGGCCTGTAGCTCTTGGTTGGTGCGGGTGAGCTGACTATGGGCCTTTTCCAGGCGCTGATGACTCTGGGCGATGCTCTCCTTGGAGAGGTGAACCTCGCGGGTGCGCTCGTCTACCAGCTGCTCGAGGTGCTGCTGGCGGTTGAGGATGCGGCGGGTGCGCAGAACGAAGACGTAGCGGATCATCGCCAACAGCATCAGGAAGGCCGTTCCGCGGAACGCTTGGGTCTCGTAGAAGCGGGGCGGAATGACGATCACCAGGCTGGCTTCCCTCGCCTCTAGCTCGCCGTCGTCGGTCTTGATTCTCGGGTTGGTGGCGCGTACACGGAAGGTGTATTGGCCCGGATCCAGGCCGGTATAGCGAGCCACTCGACGGTTGCCGCTCTCGGTCCAGTATTGGTCCCGTCCGTCGAGGAGGTAGCGGAATACCACTTCGTCGGGGTACCGCAGGTCCACCGCGGTGTAGTGGATCTCGAGATCTCCCGGGTGTTCCGGTCGCAGGGTGCCGGCATCGGCGAAGAGCTGGCTCTGGCCGACCTGGATGCTTTCGATTCGCGGCACCGGGATGTCCGGGAGAGAGGGGTCGGAGCCCCGCCGTAGTCGATTCAGCCCCCCTTTGTTGGTGCCGATCCAGAGATCTCCTAGCCGGTCGTGGCGCAGGCATAGAACGGTGGAGGCGGTAAGGCCCTGCTCGACGCCGATGCGGTGAAGGGTCTCGCCATCGAAGGAGGACAAGCCGTTACGGGTAGCGAACCAGACCGTCCCGTCGTCCGCGACCTCGATATCGAAAACGATACTGTCGAGGTCCTGCAGGGCTTCCGGGGGCGCTGTCACCTCACCGTCCTTGAGGACATAAATACCCCGCCCGAGGGTGGCGAGCCACACTTCATCTCCGACGTTCGCGGTACCCAGAATGCTGGTTCCTGATAGGTCCGTCTCTTCTCCCCAGACTCGGAAGCCGAGCTCTCGGTGGTAGCTGATCAACCCCTCGGCGGTGGCCAACCAGAGGGTTCCTGAATCGTCCCCGCGAACCCGGTTGATCTCGGCGCTCACCGGGAGCTGAAGCGCTTGTGGGCAGGCTAGCCCCAGGCTCTCCCGCCGCACCGTGCAGAGGCCTTGGCTGGTGGCGACCCATACCTCGCCGAGGGCATCTACCGCGACGTGAGCGAGGCGGCCGTTACCGAGCTCCGCGAGGTCCACCGAGGAGAAGCGGTGATTGCGGTAGAAGATGAGATCGGTCGCGGTGGCGATCCAGACGCCGCCCTCCGGGTCTGACGCCAGACCCTCGATGACGTGGTCCCGAAATTGGGTCGTATTGCGTTTGTCGAAAGCGGTGAAGCGATAGCCGTCAAAATGTGCGATGCCTTCCTGGGTGCCGATCCACAGATAGTCCTCGCTGTCTTGGGCGAGATGGAGAACGATGTTCTGGGGGAGCTGGTCGGCGGCGTCCCAGGAGTCGATGCTCAGCGCCCCTTGCGGCGTGGTGGGGGCTTGGGCCCTCGCCGGCTCTAGAGGATGGAGCAGGCTTAGGAGAAAGGCGCAGGAGGCGCACCATAGGCTGGATCGCAGGGACGGGCGTCGCCGGCGTTGGCGGCGGTGCCGCTGGGGGGTGCGCGAGGCTCGAAGAAGAGTCACGGTAGCGCCATGTCCTCTCGGTTCGCGGAGGAGCTGATCAGATCCGGAGGGCTCTCCGGGCGTTGGGGTAGGCAGAAGCTGAAGGTGGTGCCTGCTCCGAGCTGGGAGGTGAACCAGATACGGCCGCCGTGGCGCTCGATGAGAGTTCGTACGAAGGCCAGCCCGAGGCCTTCGCCGGGGACGTCGGGGCTGCCGGCACGGCCGAAGATCTTGAATACCTTGTGGCGTTCGCCGTCGGCGATGCCGCGGCCGTTGTCGCGGACGTGGACGATGATCTCGTCGATGGATTCCTCCGCCTCGATGGAGACCTCGCCGTCGCGCTCCGGTGAGAGGTAGGTGACGGCATTGTTGAGCAGATTTTCGAGGACCTGCTTCAGAGCTTGGGGGTCCGCCCAGATCTTCGGCAGTGGAGCCTTACGGATCTGCACATTGTCGCGGGAGATTTGGTACGTGAGGCTGCGAAGGGTCTCGTCGACCAGCTCGTCCAGGTCCACCTCTTGATGCTCTAGCCGCTGTCGCCCGACCTGGGAGAGGGCGAGCAGGGCGGAAATCAGCTGATCCATTCGCTCGGTGGAGGTGTCGACGTAGGAGAGGGCTTCCGGGGCGTCCTTCTCGAAGGCCTGGCGATAGGCGCCCGCCGCCGCTTCATCCATCGCTTCGGCGAGCTGTGGGTGATGCTGGGCGAGGCGATCGAGGGTGGTGCGAATCTCGCCTGCGAAGACCCGCAGGTTGAGCAGCGGGCGCCGCAGGTCGTGGGCGGCCATGGACAGCAGCTCGGTGTTTTCTCGGTTGCGCAGGGAGAGCTCCCGATTGGCTCGTTGGAGCTGGTCGTTGGCGTCCTTGAGTCGCCCGTTGGCGGCCTCCAGGTCGTCTCGCTGCTCCATGATCTGTGCGGTGCGCCGGGTCACCCGGTCCTCGAGCTTGCGGTTTTGCTCCAGCAGCTGGCGGAAGCGGATCTGGTAGAGGCCGCGCCCGAGCACCAGGATGAAAAGAGAGATCAGGCCGAGGTTCTTGGAGCGCAGCAGAGTGGGCGGGGCGAGCAGTAGCTTGAGGTTCGCTGGCTGCGAGCTGGTGAGCCCAGAGCCATCCCGCGCCAGCACTTCGAGTCGGAAGGAGCCCTGGGGGAAGTTGGTGTAGGTGGCGTAGGGCTCGGAGGTCTCGATCCAGTCTTTGTCACGCTGGCCGAGGCGGTAGAGGAATTGGGTGCCCCGGGGATAGCTCAGGGTGGGGGCGGCGAATTGCACTTCGACATCGCGGGTGCCCACCGGAAGAGCGAGGGTGGGGGTGACCTCCTGGGGCAGGCCGTCCGCCAAGACCGATTCGATGATCACCTCCGGTGGTGCGCGGTGCGATTCTTCCCGCTGCGGGTAGAGGCTGATGAGGCCACCGGCGGTGGTTTGGAGCAGCGAGCCGTCCGGCCTCCAGAGGTGAGTCGGGTGATTGTTGCCGTCACAGCTGCGATCCCGGGTGCCCTGCACTACCCGGCTGGAGACCCGGTCCGGCGCTCCGGCGGCCTTGGCCTCCAGCTGATTCCGGGGTACTCGGAAGAGCCCTCGGTTCGAGCACAGCCAGAAGATGCCCAGCTGATCCTCCGTCACCGTATGAAGCACGTCGTTGTGCAGGCCGTCCTCGACGCCAAAGGAGTAGATGCCGCTGGGCGCAACGCGCGTGAGGCCCCCGATGGAGCCTACCCACAGGACCCCCGCGGGATCCATGTACAGGTCCAGAACGTAATCCCCGGCCAGCCCTTCGCTTCGGGTGAGGAGCTTCAGCTGGAGGCTCTCGGCGCTGTCGAGCTGCTGTGGATCCGTCGGCGTCAGCTGGAGTAGGCCAACCTCGGTTCCGACCCAGAGCTCGCCGGAAGGGGATTCCAGGAGACTGCGAATGGGGATACCGTTCCAGTCGGGGGCGTCGAGGGCTGCGCGTAGCCCCTGCTCGGGGGTGTAGCGCAGCAGGCCGCTGGTGGTGCCGACCCAGAGGCCGCCAGCCTTTGCCGGCTCGAGGGCGAGGACGACGGGAGGAGGCGAGCCCGGGGACGGGGGAATGGTGCGTAGGGCGCTGGCGCTCGGGCGCCCCTGTCGCAATACCTGAAGTCCGCCGGTGGTGCCGATCCAGAGATCCTCGCCCACCGCCGCCAGGGCGAGTACGGCATTGCTGGCGAGGCCATCGGCGGTGGTCAGCTGGATGACCTGATCGCCCATGCGGTAGTCCAGGCCGCTGTTTTCGGTGCCGATCCATAGGGCGCCGTCGGCGGTGAGGGCGACGCTGCGGAGAAAGTTGCTGGAGAGGCCTTCCCGGGTACCCAGAATGGTGACCTCACCGTTGGATAGGCGATGGAGAGCGCCGTTTTCCGCACCCACCCACAGGTTGCCCGCACGATCCTCCACCAGGTGGGTGATGTGGTCTCCCTCGAGGCCCAAGGATTCATCTAGCCAGGAGCTTTCAGAGCCAGCCCAGCGCATCAGGCCTCGACTCTCGGCTCCTGCCCACAGCTGGCCGTCCCGGTCTTCCAGCAGAGCGGTGACGGCGACGCCGACATCGAGGCGCATCGAGACTTCGAGATCCTGCTCCGTGCCGACGCGCAGCAGCTGGCCATCGGCGAAGCCCGCCCACAGGGATTCCCCCTGATGGCTGAGAGCCAAGCTGCGCACGGCGAGCGCCGGAAGGATGGAAGGGGCGGCGGGCGTGAGATTCGCTGGGCCCCTGGTGCGGGATCCTTGGAGGTGCCGAATGTCGAGGGAGTACAGACCCCACTCGGTGCCTACCCACAGGGTGCCTTGGCGCCGGGTGATGGCGAGGGCGTAGACCGCACCGTAGGGGCGCCGGGACTGCCCGGTGACCAGCTCGAAGCGATTCTCGCGGTAGACGAAGAGTCCCTCGTCGGTGCCTACCCAAACCCTCCCGGCGGGGTCTTCCAGCAGGCTGTGAATGACCGGGGGACGAGTGAGAGGAAGGTCGACGGGCACCAGGGCTCTTTGGTGCGGCTGCGACACGAAGAGCCCTTCGAGGGTTCCGGCCCACAGTCTGCCGTCGCGAGTGGAGAGGATCTCGGTGATCAGGCCTGGAGGAGTTTGGGGAAACGCTGCAGGCAGAGTTCCCCGGCCGTCGAAGCGCATCAGGCTACGACCGCTCCCCACCCAAAGGAAACCGTCGCCATCCACCGCCAGGGCAGTGATACCGGAGGTCGCCAAGCCACTTTGCTCGCCATAGGCGGTGGCGTGGTATTGGGTGATCGCCCGGTGGGGGTCGAGGGCACCGAGGCTCGTGCTGCCGACAAAAAGGGCGAGGACGGCGGACAGCATCCAACGCCGCGCGGGCACGCGGTGCGCGAAGTCGATCGCGGAAAGGACCATCAGAAGGCTAGGGCGCGTTTGAAGCGGACCCGAATCGAAGAGCAGAGTATGAGTGTGATCTCGTGAGAAGACCGACCGCAGACTATCTCCACGTCTGCCCTAGAAGCAAGAATGGCTTCTCTTTACCCGACATCTACTGCTGTGGATCTGTCAACAAATTACGCCGACCTCCCGCTAGGAAGGCCGGCGCTGGGATCGTCGGCAACGATGGATGAGGGGGCTGGTGGGCTCCCTCGAAAGGGCTTTAGTGGGCGCTTTCGGAGAGCGGGATGACGTCCTCCGGCCCCTCGTCGCCGAAGAGCAGGCGCCCCTCGAGGAAGTTCGCGTCGCGCAGGGTGAGGGCGAGAACTTCCCCTAGCTCCGAGACCAGGTGGACCTGGATCTCCTCACGGACGCTGGCGGGAAGGTCTTCCAGGTCGGCCTCGTTCTGCCGGGGCAGGACGAATTGGCGAATCCCGGCTCGCACCCCGCCCAGGATCTTCTCCTTCACCCCTCCAATGGGTAGCACCCGCCCGGTGAGGGTGATCTCGCCGGTCATCGCGATGTCGTGGCGGGCCGGTCGCGAGGACAGGGCGGAGATCAAGGCCGTCGCCAGGGTAATGCCGGCGGAGGGGCCATCTTTGGGGATCGCTCCGGCGGGGACGTGGACGTGGACATCCACGCCCGACAGCTGATCCCGCTCCAGACGCAGCGCGCGATGGTGGGCGCGGGCGTAAGTCCAGGCGGCGCGGGCGGATTCCTTCATCACGTCCCCCAATTGACCGGTGAGCACCAGCTCACCCTTGCCGGGCATGGTGGAGGCCTCCACGAACATGATGTCGCCGCCGGAGGGGGTGTAGTACATCCCGGTGGCGACGCCCAGCTGATCTTCGCCGGCGGCGCGCTCGGGGTGGATCCGCGGGCGGCCGAGGAGGGGGCGAACGTCTTTCCGCAGCAGGCTGGCGCTCTCGACCTGCCCGGTGGCGACCTTGCGCGCCACCTTGCGGGCAAGGCGGCCGAGCTCCCGTTCCAGCTGGCGCACTCCGGCTTCGCGGGTGTAGGAGGTGATGACCTCCTGCAGCGCTTCGTCCTGCAGCTCAAGGCGTGGATTCAGGATGGTTGCGGCATCCTGCTCGGTGCCGCTGGCTGCTTCGAGATTGGCTTCCTCGAGATCGGTGCTCGCGGTCGCTTGTGGGCTTGCTGCAGTGCTGAGGCCATTGCGGCGCAGCTGGCGAGGCAGCAAATAGCGCTTCGCGATATGCAGTTTCTCTTCCTCGGTGTAGCCGCTGAATTCCACCACCTCCATGCGATCCAGTAGCGGTGCAGGGATGTTCTGCACGAAGTTGGCGGTGGCGATGAACATCACCTCGGAGAGATCGAAGGGAATGCCCAAGTAGTGATCGGTGAAGGTGTCGTTCTGGGCCGGATCCAGAACCTCCAGCAGGGCGCTGGCGGGGTCTCCCTGGTAGGAGACGCCCAGCTTGTCGATCTCGTCGAGCAGGAATACCGGGTTCTTGGCGCCGGCCTGCTTGAGGCTCTGCACGATGCGTCCGGGCATCGCGCCGACGTAGGTGCGACGGTGGCCGCGGATCTCGGATTCGTCCCGGGTGCCGCCGAGGGCGATGCGCACGTAGGTACGGCCCATGGCTCGGGCAATGGACTTGGCGATGGAGGTCTTGCCGACGCCGGGAGGGCCGACGAAGAGCAGGATCGGGCTGCGACGCTCGTCGTTGGCTTCGCTGCTGGCTTGTTCGCCAGACCCGTCGACGGGACGTGCGGTGGCTGGCGAGCTGCCCTCGTCCTGTTGAATGGAGCTGGCGGCCGGCTCCGCGGAGCTTGGGCTGGGGGCTTCCTCGGGACTGGCGGCAGGCACGGCATCCGTCAGCACGGAATCCGCCGCTTCAGAGTCCGCTGACGCCGAGCCTTCGGATCCTGGCTCCGTCCGCTCTGCTGCCGCGGCGAGGTGGAGCTGGCGCACCGCTAGGAACTCCAGAACTCGATCCTTGACCTCGTCGAGGCCGTAGTGGTCTTCGGTCAGGATCCGCGCCGCGCGATCGAGGCTGAGCTCCTCTTCGTCGCGTTCGTTCCAGGGCAGCTCGGCGACGGTTTCGAGGAAGGTGCGCACCACCTGGGATTCCATCGATTCCTGCCCTAGGCGCTCGAGGCGCCGGAGCTCTCGATCCACCTCCTTGCGGGCATCCTCCGGCAGCTGGAGGGATTCCAGCCGCGCTCGGAGCTCTTCGTGCTCCGCGCTCTGATCGTCGTCCCCCAGCTCCTTTCGGATCGCCTTGATCTGCTCTCGCAGCAGCATCTCCCGCTGGCGGTCGCCGAGCTCTTCCTGCACCTGGTTCTTGATCGTCTCTTGGGCGTCGAGGACCGCGATCTGTCGCTGGACGTGGACTAGCACCCGGCGTAGGCGTTCCTCTACGGAGAGGGTCTCCAGCAGCTCCTGCGCCTCGATGGAGGGGATCTCCAGATAGTTGGCCACCAGGTCCGCCAGGCGGCCGGGGGCGTCGAGCCCGGTGAGCACCTGCTCCACCGCATCCCGCGGCAGGCCGGATTTCTGGCCGAGCTCCGCGGCGCGGCTGCGGACCTCGCGATAGAGCCCGGCGAAGCCGGGATCCTCGGAATCCACCGGCAGCATCTCCTGGGCCGGGCGCACGGTGGCCTCGAGGTAGCCGCTATCGGTGTCCGTTCCGCCCTCACTATCGCCCTTGGACTGGGAGAGGCGTACGGTGATGCCGCGCTCGGTGCCGCGAAGAACCAGCTGGATACCGGAGAGGGTGCGCTGAATCTGCTCGATTCGGGCGATGGTGCCGATGGTGTAGAGATTTTCCGGCGATACCTCGTTTTCGTTGCGCCGTTGACTCAGGACGAAGATTTCTTTGTCGGTGTTGGCCACCGCGCTCTCCACCGCACGGAGGCTTCGTGGGCGACCGACGGCGATCGGGGTGGGGACGCCGGGGAAGACCACCGCATCCCGCAGCGGAAGGACAGGAAGAGTACGAATATCGGACATAGATCGATTCCTCAATGGGCTGCTCGATGGGTCTGGATGCTTGAGTTGGGCTCGGGCCGAGGCCTTTGTCGTTGGAGCTTTTCGGCCTAGACGTTGCCAGTCTGAGGGGTGCCAGTCTGAGGGGGGCCAGTCTGAGGGTTGCTAGCCGGGGGTTGGCAGCTCGGGCGTCAACAATCTGAGCGGAAGCAGGGGCGAGGGGACGAAGAATCGAGGCCTCGAAGCTTCAAGGCTGATTTTAGTCTTCATCCATCAAATGTGCCAAACATTGAGTGCCCGCTTAGAAATTCCCGGTTGAGTGCGCTTAGGTGATATTTTTTTGAGGCGCCCCTTGGAGGGCTACCGTTGGCCTCTGATCCGCCTCTCCTCGCAGCCTCCCCTCGGCGGCGATTCGCCGACTATCTGAAGCGCTTTGCGGAATCTTCGGGGCGGCGCTGATGCTCTGTCTCCATCTGCTCTGTGCTATTCCGCGCCCTGTCCCATTCTTGGGGCCCGCCGCACTCCCTCCATGAAGCTGTCGATGGGAACATCCTCGGTGTTCGCCCAACCATCGCAGCAGTTTGGAGGAGGGCTTCGCTCACCCGGAGGGGAATGAGGGAGTACTTCGGTTCTGTTGTTGTCTCTTGAGACCCTGGGGTCGCGGTTTTCGTTGGCCCCAGGGTCGTTCCATGGAGTGTTGGAGGTATCGAGTCTCTTTACCTGAGGCCTCGATAGTCGATATCCTCAACTTCCTGTCCCGCTTCTTCCCCCTGGCTGCATACAAGTTTCAAGAAGCACCCGACTGACGGGTTGCGAGGTGCCTTGAGTTGGTCACGCCCTCGCGCAGGTTGGCTTCGGTATCGTGATTTAGCACGGTCCTTCGGCACTGTAGATTTGGAGCCGTGATCCGAAACCGCGAGCCTCCCCTCGGCAAGTGGCGCTTCCGACTCGCCCGCTACCCTCCGCGGGACGAGCCCTCGACATTCAGCGAGGGCTCTGATCCGTGCCGCCGAGCTTCGTCTCCACGGGCTCGACACCTCCTTGAGATTGTCTAAAGACCTTCTACCATCGATGATCAGCGATCCTGGACGACCCCGCGCCCGCGCCATCGTGGAATCTCTTCCATGTGTTCTACGAGGGACTGTCGTCCCTTGCCTTCACCTCACCATCGAGTCGAGGAGGAAGATGTGACTTATTTCGCTTCCCGAGACGGAGACGTACCGATGCGCTCCAGCTCTACGCCCACGCCCGAGACCTCTTCTCTCGCCCATCGAATCCGATCCTTGACGGCCGCCCAGCGGCAGCTGCTGGAGGAGCGCTTGGGGGATCTCGAGGTCAGTCTGGCGTTCTTCGATCAGCAGCAGGAATCTCGGCTGCAGCCGAGAAATGAGATCGAGAGTCAGCTAGCGGATATCTGGCAGCAGGTTCTGGGCCTGGATGCCGTCGGCGTAGAGGATAATTTTTTCGATCTCGGCGGAGACTCCATTCTCAGTATTCGGATCGTCGCCAAGGCCCACCGCCAGGGTCTCAAGCTGACCTCCAAGCAGCTCTTCGAGCATCCCACCATCGCGGAGTTAGCGCAGCGGGTTGAGTTAGTCCCCGTCGCCGCTCCGGGGGCTGGCTCTTCCGGGCCGCAGAGGGACGTGGCGAAGCTGCCCGCCCGCCAGCTGGCTCCGGAGGACTTCCCCGAAGCCGAGCTCTCGCGGGATGATCTGAATCGAATCCTCGACAAGATCCAAAGCCGCCAGCAGTCCCGCCACGATGTCAGGAAGCTGGTGATTTTCGGCAGCGATCGGGGAGACGGGGTTCAGGTCTTACAGGTTCCTTCCGCCGCTGCCCTCAGCTCTGCCGGCTGAGAAGGACCTCGGGCGGATGGGTCCGGGCCGGAGGGGAGCGATAGCCCGGTGATCTTGATGACTTCCCGCTGATGCCGTGAACATCGTCGGGATCAGCGCCTTCTACCATGAGTCTGCCTGCTGCCTGTTGCAGCGGGGGCGTTTGGTAGCGGCGGCAGCGGAGGAGAGGTTTTCGCGCCGCAAGCATGATCCTCGCCTTCCGGTAGAGGCGTTTCGCTTCTGCCTTCAGCAGGCGGGCCTCGACATCACGGAGATCGACCTTCTGGCCTATTACGAGCAGCCAGAGGAAAAGCTAGGGCGCCAGCTATGGAGTGGACCTCCCGCTGGGGGAAGTCCCGATCTCCCGTGGCTAGATGCTCGGGCACCGCTGCGGGCGCTGCGGGAAGAATTGGGCTATGACGGCGAGATTCGCTGCTACCCACACCACCTCTCCCATGCCGCCAGCGCCTATTTCTTCTCCGACTTTTCCGAGGCGGCGGTGCTCACGGCGGATGGGGTAGGGGAGTGGGATACGACGGGCTATTTTCATGGCCGCGGGGGGAGCTTAGAAACCCTCGAGACGGTGCGCTTCCCCCACTCCTTGGGGCTGCTCTACTCCGCCTTCACCAGCTACCTCGGTTTCCGGGTCAACGGCGGGGAGTACAAGGTGATGGGCTTAGCCCCTTATGGGCAGCCGCGCTTTTTCGATTCGATCGCTCAGTTGGTGCGCACCGCTCCGGACGGGCGCTATGTGATCGATCAGCGCTACTTTGACTACATCGATGGCCGCCGGATGGAATCTCCAGCCCTGGAGGCCCTGCTCGGGCAGCCCCGCCGTAGCCCGGAATCGCCGATCGAAGAGTTTCACCACGATGTGGCCGCCTCGATCCAGCTGCTGTTGGAGGAGGTGTTAGTGCAAAAGGTGCGCTACCTTCAGGCGAGAACCCAGGCGCAGGATCTATGCCTGGCGGGGGGAGTGGCGCTGAATTGTGTTGCCAACGCCCGAATTCGTCGCGAGGGTGGATTTCAGCGGCTCTTTGTTCAGCCGGCGGCGGGAGACTCCGGCGCTTGTCTCGGCGCCGCTGCCCTCGCCTGGGCGGAGCGAGGGGAGCGTAGCGAGGCGTTGCCCCATATTCGGCTCGGTCCGTCCTTCGAGGATGGGGAGGTGGCCCAGCTGGTGGCCGATACCCTCGGTCCAGAGGTCTTCGAGGCGGCGGATTATCGGCACCGCCGAGGGGAGCTCGACGAGGCTCTGGCAGCCGCTCTCGATAAGGGGGAAATTCTCGGCTTTTTTCAGGGCGCTATGGAGCACGGTCCGCGGGCCCTCGGTGGCCGCAGCCTGTTGGCGGACCCGAGGCGCGATGAGATTCGCGACCGGCTCAATCGGCTAGTGAAGCAGAGAGAAGACTTTCGTCCCTTCGCCCCCGCCGTGCTGGAAGAGGAGGCCGCGGAGCATTTCGAGCTCTCCGGCCCCTCGCCCTACATGTTGGAGACCTGCGCCGTGCGCTCCGCCCTCGAGCTGCCGGCGATCACCCACGTCAACGGGTCTGCTCGTCCCCAGACGGTAGACCCTCAGCGGGCGCCGGAGCTCTACCGCCTGCTGCGGGCATTTCAGCGCCGGACCGGGTGCCCGGTGCTCCTCAATACCTCCCTCAACGTCCGCGGAGAGCCGATCGTGTGTACTCCGCAAGATGCTTTGCTGTGCTTCGCTCGGGCCGGCTTCGACGGTCTGGCGTTGGGGTCTTTTCTGCTGCGGCGGTGGATGCTTCCGGAGCGGTGGCAGGCGATGCTGCCGGCCTGGCAGCCGTCCCCGCAGCGATGGAGAGACGCCGACAGTGACCCACTTCGCAGCAATCTCTACACCTTTGTATAGAGAGGGCTCTTTCATTTGCCCTCATTTGCCCTCATTTGCCCTCACTTGCTCTCGCTGTCCCGTGGTGGAGGGGCTGACGTAGTTTCGGCCCAGTTCACCCAAGAGTTTCGCTGAACCCCTATCAATCTCCGGGTCTCAACCATGAGTTTCACCCTTCAGCCATGAGCCGCCGAGGCGAGCCTGCCGAGGCTTCCCCCCCTGCGACCGCCGGTCCTCGCCGCCGACCGCCGTCGGCGCGAGAGCAGCAGAGCCGTGAGCTCGGCCGGCTGCTGGCCGACCCCAAGGTAGCGCGGGCGGTTCGCCTGCTGCAGCAGGTGGATCTCGTCGGCGCTGCGTCTCGCTCCGGCACCGATGAGAGCAGAGGAGCGGGCGCCGAGAGTCGAGAAGGTGTGGGGAGCAAAGAGGGCCGGCCTCGAGCGATCTCCATTTGGCAACCGGTGCTAGACGCTAGCGAGCCGGCGGCGGCAGCGGCTCCGCGGTCAGTGCGCGCCTTTCGGCGGCCAGCGCCCTCGCCCCTGGGGGATCATTACGCCGAGCAGAGAGAAATCTCGGCTCGGCCCCAAGCCGGGGTGCCGAGGGTCGTCTTCTTTGGCGAGTCGGTAGCGGCGGGCTACCTCTACGCTCCGGCCTACACCCCGGCGAAAGTGCTGGAGTCGGGGTTGAGGGAGCGCCTGGAGGGGGCTGCCGAAGTGGTGGACCTCGCGCGCACCAACGAGACCTGCGCGGGGTTGGTGAGCAAGGTCGAGGCGAGCGAGCAGCTCTCCCCGGACGCCTTCGTGGTGTTCACCGGCAATAACTGGAATCTCCTGGAGACGCCGGAGCTTTCCGCCTACGCGCCCACCGTTGCGGATCGGCAGACCTTCGCCCGGGCGCTGCGGGAACGGGGCTGGGAAGGGCCGAAGCGCCTCGCCTGGCGTCGCCTGGAGTCGCGGGTGAGAAAAACGCTGGATACCGTCGCTCGGGTTGCCGCCGGGCGGCCGGTGGTGATGGTGATCCCCGAGGTGAATCTCGCCCACTGGTCCGCACGGCAGCCGCCGCCGTGGCTTCCGGGGAGCGCCAATGGGCGCTGGCATGCCGCCTTTGAGGCGGGAGAAGAGGCGCTGGCTCGGGGGGCCGTGGAGGAGGTGGAAGAGCTCGTCGCCGTGCTCGAGGAGCTGGACGGCGGAATGGCCGCCGCTACCCACCGGCTGGCGGCGGAAGCCGCCTTGCTGAAGGGGGATACGGAAGAGGCCCTGAGGCGCTGTCAGCAGGAGGTGGAGGCGGAGAGCTACGTCACCCTCTGCTTCCTGGGCTCACCGCGGATTACTCCCCGGCTCCAGGATCTGCTGCGCCGAGAGTCGGAGCGCCTGGGCTTTCTCACCGTGGACGTGCCTCGACTGCTGCGGGGAATCGAGGCGGTGCCCGGGCGGCGCTTCTTCCTCGACTACTGCCACCTCTCCGGCGAAGGAATTCAGCGGGTGATGGCGGCGACGGCGGCAACTTTGGCGCCAGCTCTAGAGCCAGAATTGGAAGAGGCGTCGACCTCAGCCACAGCCACAGCCACAGCCACAGCCACAGCCACAGCCTCCCTCGAGAGCGATCCGTCTCCGAGCATAAGTAGGGAGCTCATCCAGCTGCCGGAGCTCTCCCCCGAGGTGGAGGCGCGGGCGCTGCTGGGGGCCGCGGTGCACAGTGCCCATCGGCTTCTGCCCTTGGGCTCGAGCAAGCGGGCTCAGTTGTCGCCGTGGCTGCGGGAGGCGGTGAGCGCCCACCCGGCGGCGCTGGACGCGATGGAGGATCTGCTGGAGGCGCGCACCGCCAGCGCCGAGGCGGTGCTGACCCTGGCCCACGACCGGCAGATGGCGAGGGAGCATGGCCTCACGCTGCAGCACGGCTGGGCGTGGGACCACCTCGATTCAGATCTGTGGCTGGCGATCTACCAGGTGCTGGAAGAGCTGCGGCCGGAGCGAGCCCGCGAGCTCCAGCGGCGGCTGCTGCAGCGGCTCGGCGTGGGGGAAAAGGGTAGAGAGCTGATCCGGCGCCCTTTCCTGTGGGAGCCCCTGGAGCGCTTCTTCCCGGAGGCGATGGCTCCCCGGGAGCGAACGAGCCGAGCGCCCCTGCGCTGCCCCTGGCCGAAGGTCTCCTTGACTTTGGTTCTCCGCGAGATGAGCCCTGATCAGGCGGTTGGAGGGGTGGAGCTGAAGATCGTAGCGCGCCGTCCCGATCCTTCGCCGCCGATCCTCACCTGGAATGCCACCGCTGGGGGGGCACCTCGCCCTGCGGTTTCCGAGGGCCGGATCTTTCTGCGGCGGGAGCTGCCGGCGGGGGAAGAGTGGGAAGTTGGGGCGTTTCCGGTGGGTTCCGGCTGGAGGCGAAAAATTCTGTGTCTCGAAGACCCTTCGCTAAGGCCGGGCCTCTACCGACTGACCCTCCGCTGGCCGCCCTGGGGCGAGGATGGGGTGAAAGCCTACCGCCGGGCGGTGGAGCGATTGGAAGAAGGAGTCAAGGCGGATCTGCATCCGGTCTTCGGGGAGCTATACTCCGTCCACGCACGCCAGCTGCGCGCTACGGAAACGGGGGCGATTCAGTGAAGAACGCCTCCTCTTTTCCTGATCCCGACAGTTTTCGGGGTCGCCATAAGCAGCGATTATAGAGATTTTCGTATCCACGAAAGACTTGCGCGAAGATGGATCTTGTCTACAATATTAGCGTTGTAATCAAGCAATCGCTGTTTCGTCTCCATTTTGTGACCCGCTGCCGCAGTCTGCTCTAGGATTTCCCGTGCTCCAAGATCTGATCCGCGCCATTCGCAGAGCTCTCCGCGCCCATCGACGGACTCCCGGCTTCACCGCCGTGGCGGTGGTGACCTTCGCGCTCGGTTTAGGGGCGTTGGCGGTGATCTACGGCTTTGTTCGCTGGACCCTCTTCATCTCGGCGACCTTCGAGGAGCCTCAGCGTCTTGCGATGGTGGTTTCTTCGCAGCCTCAGCGGGACGCGTATCGACTTTCGGTTTCCTACGCGGACTTCCTCGATTGGCGAGAGCAGACCGGCGTTTTCGAAGCGTTTGAGGCGGTATCGAACCGTCGGCCGGTGGTGTTGACGGATGGCGATCAGCCAGAGCTCCTGGGAGCAGAATTCGTCTCCTCAGGCTATTTCGATCTTTTGGGGCTTCAGCTGCACAGCGGACGCGGTTTTTTCGCTGAGGAGGATCGCACCGTCGGCACCCATCCGGTGGTGGTGCTGAGTCATGAGTATTGGCAACGCCGCTTCGGCGGAGATCCCGACATCCTCGAGCGCACCGTCTCGCTGAATCACATTCCCCATCAGGTCGTGGGGGTGATGGCGCCGAGTTATCGCGGCATCATGTGGGAGAAGGTGGAGATCTGGCTGCCGATGCACATGGCGCCGCTCTTCCTCAAGCCCGATTACCTGGAGAATCGAGGCATCCACTGGCATATGACCGTCGCCCGTCTGGCGGATGATGCCACCTTCGATCAGGCCCATGAGGCGCTGAACTCCGTAGCGACAGAGCTGGAGCGCTTGTATCCCAGCACCAACCGTGGATACCGCGTCGCGGTGTATTCGATGCGCTCCCTGTATTTCGATTATGTCGCTCAGGATCTTTGGGTCTCCTTGATCGGGGCGCTGGTGCTGCTGCTGCTCTGCTGCGTGAACATCGCGGCGCTGCTGCTGATTCGCGGCGTGCGCCGCATGCGCGAAACCGCCGTGCGCCGTGCGCTGGGCGCAAAGCGGCGGCAGCTGGTCTTCGACCTACAGATGGAGAGCGTCACCCTGGGAGTTCTCGGAGGCCTGTTGGGGTTGGCTTTGGCCAAGCTCTTCATCGGGCCTCTGGTGGCGGAGGGAACGATTCCGCCGGTGAGCTTCGCTCCGAACTACATCGACAGCCATGTCCTCGCTCTCGGTCTCGGGGCGAGCGTCGTCTGTGGCCTGGTCTTCGGCCTGCCGGCTTTGGTGCAGGCGCTGGCGGCGGACCCTAATCGACATCTGCGTCAGAGCGGCTTGAAGACCCTGTCTCGGCCTTTCCGTCTCGGCCTCAACGCGATGATCACCGTCGAGGTGGCGCTGTCCTTGGTGCTGCTCTTCTTCGCCGGCCAGAACTTCTCGACCTTCGCCGATCTGCGAGATGCGGACCCCGGCTTCCCGGCGGATGAGCTGATGGCGGCGCGGGTCGATCTGCAGAGCTCTAGCGCGGAAGAGCTGGATCAGGTCGCTCGCCTGTACTCCCAGATGGAGGTCGCCGTGGAGGCGCTGCCGGGAGTCGAGACCGCCGCTCTGGTGGGACCGAACGCTCCGCCGCAGGTGAATTTCTACACCGACATCACCGTCGAGGATCGCCTGGGGGAATCCATCGACGACGCCAGCCTGCGGGCGTATCGCCAATACGTCAGCCCCGGCTACTTCCAAACCCTGGGGCTGGACCTGGTGGAGGGGCGCGTGTTCCGCGATTCCGACACTCTGGATTCCCCGGGGGTGGTGGTGCTCAGTGAAGCGCTGGCGGACCTGCTGTGGCCCGATGGCGGCGCCCTCGGGCAGCGCGTCCATCGCGGAAAGCCCGATGCTGACTTCCCCTGGCTGGAGGTCGTCGGCGTGGTGCGCACGGCGCGCAACCGGGGGGTGCGGAATCTCGGTCAGGGGGCCGACCTGGATATTTACTTCCCTCTCTACCAGGACCCGGTGCGGCAGGCGAGCCTGGTTCTGCACACGCCGGAGGTGCCCACCGGGATCTCGGCGCAGCTGCGGGAGGTGATCGGCGGACTGGACCCGGCGGTTCCCATCTACGAGGTCTCGACGCTGCGGGAAGCGCTGAGGAATCAGGCGGCGGACAGCTGGTTTGTGGCGGTGGTGACCGGTCTCTCCGCCACCATTGCGGCCCTGGTTGCGGCCATTGGTCTCTACGGAATCCTGGCTTACGGAGTGCGGCAGAGAACCGCGGAGCTCGGTGTGCGCATGGCTTTGGGAGCCTCTGCAAGATCTGTAATGAGCACCGTGGTGGCGCGAGGGATGGCGCTGGTGGGGGTCGGTCTGGCCCTCGGGCTGGCGCTGATCTACTCGGTCACGGCCCTGGCGGATTTGGTTCCGGCGAACCGCGACTCTCCGGATCCAGTCTTGGTCGGCCTGGCGGTTTCGGTGGTGGCCTTAATCTCCTTCCTCGCGGTCTACCTGCCGGCGCGGCGCGCCGTGCTGGTGGAGCCGACGGTGGCGCTGCGTCACGATTGAGACCGGGCTCGGGCCGGGACTGAGCTGCGATCCTGGCCGAGCTACAACCGAAATCGGCCTCCTGGAGCAAGCCGGAGCGGTGCGCTGCTCTTGGCGCGGGGCTGTTTCGGGGAAGGGTTGAGTGAGGTCATGGGAGAGAGCCAATACGACATCGTGGTGGTGGGAGCCGGGCTGGTGGGCCTCGCTACCGCGAGGGCTCTGTTGCATCAATCTTCGTCAGGTCAGCCTTCGTCACTTCAGGCCTCGCCGGCGACAGATCTCCGCCTCCTGGTGCTGGATCAGGAGCAGCGTGTGGCGAGTCATCAGAGTGGCCACAACAGCGGCGTGGTGCACTCTGGGCTCTATTACAAACCGGGATCTCTCAAGGCTCGCCTCTGCGCTGAAGGTCGCGAAGCTCTCTACCGCTATTGCCAGCGGCGGGAGATCGCGGTGGAGCGCTGCGGCAAGCTGGTGGTTGCGGTGGATGAATCCGAGATCCCCGCTTTGGAGGAGCTGCATCGAAGGGGCGTCGCCAACGGGCTCGACGGGATCGAGCGCCTCGACGAGGCGGGGATTCGGGCCCGGGAGCCGGCGATTCGAGGCGTTGCCGGGCTGTGGGTGCCGCAGACGGGAATCGTGGACTACCGCGTCGTCGCCGAGGCCTACGCGGCGGACGTCGAGGCCGGCGGCGGGCAGCTGCGCACCGGAGCCCGGGTGCTGTCGGTGCAGCGCCGCGAGGGAATCAACCGGCTGCAGGTACGCACCGGACGAGGTGTCGAGGAGGTGGACTGCCGGCTGCTGGTGGCCTGCGCTGGCCTGTGGAGCGATCGTTTGGCGCGAGCCGCCGGGCTGAGGCCGGCGGTGCGAATCGTGCCCTTTCGCGGCGAGTACTACGAGCTGAAGGCCCATTGCCAGGACCTGGTCAAGAATCTGGTGTATCCGGTGCCCGACCCTCGCTTCCCCTTCCTCGGCGTGCACTTCACCCGTCTGGTGGGCGGCGGTGTGGAGGCGGGCCCTAACGCCGTGCTCGCTTTGGCCCGCGATGGCTATACCTGGGGTCGGGTGAGCTGGCGGGACCTGGCCTCGGCTTTGCTCTATCCAGGATTCCTGCGCCTAGCGCTGCGCTACGGGCGAGTGGGGATCATGGAGGTGGCCCGCTCTCTGAGCTCACGGGCCTTCCACCGTTCCCTGCAGCGCCTGATGCCGGAGCTCAGGCGGGAGGATCTGGTGCGGGCCGGAGCCGGGGTGCGGGCCCAGGCGCTACGCCCCGATGGTCGCCTGGTGGACGACTTCGCCTTGATCGAGGGAGAAGGCCAGATCCACGTGCTCAATGCTCCCTCGCCCGCGGCGACGGCGTCTCTGGCGATCGGTGTGGAGATCGCTCGCCGAGCGATGCGGCTGGCTGATTGACCGCCGTAAGGGCTCAACCTTGTCGCTTCTTCACCGTAGCTGATGTCGACCCCGCTGGCACTCAACGAGGAGAATTCTCGCCGATGATCAAAGATCGCCCGCTCTCTGGCTCTCCCTGCTGCCCGACTCCGTCTCGCCCAGTCACATGCCCAGTCACATGCCCAGTTACGCGCCCTGGTACGCATTCCTTCCTGCTGCTGGTAGCGGCCCTCTTTCTGGCTCCCTCGCTGCTCGTCGCGGACCCTCAGCAGGGGGAATCGAGGAGCTCGCCTCGCCTAGAACGCGAGCTCAAGACCGACTATCAACCAAGCTTTCCACCGCCCGCCCGCGCGCCTCAGCGCCAGCGGGTGCTGATCGATCGCCATCACGAGACCATCTTTCACCGCGAGCCAGGGCGAGGGGAGGACGAGCACGCGGCGCAGATCTGGCTTCGGCTGATGGAGCGAGAGGGCTTTGAGATTTCGTACCTGGACGCTCCTATCGACACCAAAGCGTTGGAGTCCGCCGATCTCTTCATTCTCGCCGGCCTGCCGGTGGAGACGGGGCTCCTGCATACCGCCCAAGATGGTGAGCAAACCGTCTTGACCCGCTCGCCGCTGCAGCGCTCCGAGATCGAAGCGTTGGGTCGCTGGATCGGCAAGGGGGGCGCGCTGATGATCTTCGCCAGCCATTACCCCAACGGTGGCGGAACCCGGCCGCTGCTGGATGCCCTCGGGGTGCGTTTTCGCGACGGCTTCGTGCATCATCCAGAACACCCCTCGCTGGGTGGGGGGCAGTGCTCTTGGTTCACCATGACCGAGGGGAACGGGCTGCTACGACAGCAGCACCCGATCCTGGCGACGCCGGCGGAGGGCCTGCCGGTGGCGGCGGTGCGATGGCTTTGCGGTGCCGCACTGATGCGCTATCCGCAGGACGTGGTGCTGGATCTACCGGATGCGACGGTGAACTTCAGTCCGCGGCCGGGGACTTCGATGGCCCGGGAGGTGAGCGACGACTACGCGGCGGCCTTGGCTTTCCCGTACGGAGCGGGGAAGGTCTTCGTCTCCGGCGATCAGGGGATCTTCCGCAACTTCGTCTATCGCTTCGGGCAGGAGTCTGTGCACGTCACGATCACCGATCCAGAAGCGGAGAACGGGCATTTCCTGGTTCGCGTGATGCGCTGGCTCGGACAGCGCTAAATTCTGGGATTGGCTATCAATGGACTGGCTATCAATGGACCGGCTATCTTGGGAGTGGCTCTTGTTGAGCTACCGATTTCCGGGTTGCCTATCGCCGGGCTGCCTATCGTAGGGCCCTGCATCCCTGGGCAGCCGCGATTGCGCCAGTCGGCGGCTGTTCACTCGCCGCTGGCTTCGGCAGCCTCACCGCGCTCTGCCGCCCCACCGCGGGGCAGCTCCCCCAGCAGCTCCCCCGATTCGCCCAGGGCTGGGTAGGGTATGCCGAGCTCCTTGCAGCGCTGCGCCAGGCGGGGATAGGCCCAGCGAAAGAGGGTGTTGCGAAATTCATCGGGGCTCAGGCGGCTTTCGGCGAAGAGGCCGGCGGCCTCGCGCTGGCGGCGGGCCTCATAGAGCATCACCGCGGCGGCGACGGAAACATTGAGCGAGGCGACAAGCCCGTGCATGGGGATCATCACCTCACCATCGGCGATCGCCAACCCTTCTGGGGTGACTCCGTCTTTTTCCTGGCCCAAGAGCAGGGCGGTCGGCTGGGTCCAGTCCACCTCGAGGTAGGAATAGGCTCGCGGCGAGAGATGAGCGGCGAGAATGCGGACGCCGGGCATCGTGCGCCGAATCTCCTCGGCGGCGTCTTCGATGCTCGAGTGCCGGCGGGTCTTCACCCACTTGTTGACGCCGGCGCCAGAGCCGGGGCTGCGCACCAGGCGGACCCGATGGGGGCGCTGGGTCGGCACCGCGTGGGCGAGGGGAATCCCCACCGCGTCGCAGGTGCGCAGGATCGCGGCGAGATTGTGTCCTTTGTGCACCTGTTCGAGAATGACCGTGAGGTCCGGCTGTCGGTGCTGCAGCGTTTGACGGAGGCGATGAAAGCGTCGGGGAGTGATCATGGACAGTGTGCGCGGGCCTGAGTCGATAGGCAGTAAAGTCCGAAGATCGGAGCGCGAGGACTTCGCGCCGAGACTAACACCGGCGTTTCATCCTCCTCAAAGTTTTCCAACCCATCGCCGCGGTCGGGCCTCAGCGATAGGTCCCGTCGAGGTGATCTTAGGACCTCGCGCCAAAGAGCTTGGAGAGTGCGTGTGCAGGAGTCGATTCTCTTGTCCGTTGAAGATCGTCTGCGCGAAGACGCGCTGACCTGTTGGGACGCTGCGCTGCGGGCCTGTGCGCCCCGGCGCCTGGTCGCCCAATGGCTGAGAGAGAATCAGGCCGCCATGGAGGTGCTGGGGAAGATCCACATGGTATCGGTGGGCAAGGCGGCAGCGGCGATGGCCCAGGGAGCGGTGGAGGTGCTGGGCTCGCGCCTGGCCGGTGGTGTCGTTGCCTTACCCCATGGTCAAGAGGGGGAAGTGCCGGCCGGTTTGGTGGCGATCGGTGCTGGGCATCCGGACCCAGATTCCGGCAGCGTCGCCGCCGGTAGAGAAATTCGCGATCAAGCGCTGCTCATGGACGAGCGGGATCTGCTGTTGTGTCTGATCTCCGGCGGCGGCTCCGCAATGCTGTCCCTGCCACCGTCTTCGGTGCCGGTGCACGACGTCGCGGCGACCTCGGAGGCGCTGGCTCGGGCCGGCGCCGGTATAGAGGATCTCAACTGCGTCCGCAAGCACCTGGACTACGTCAAAGGGGGCAGGTTAGCGGCGGCGGCGGCGCCCGCTCGGGTGCAGGCGCTGATGCTCTCGGACGTGGTGGGGGATTCCCTCGACGTCATCGCCTCCGGGCCGGTGAGCCCGGATCCCACCACCTTCTTCGACGCCGTCGAGGTGTTGCAGCGCTTCCGGCTTTGGGCCGAAGTGCCGATGAGCGTGCGAGATCACCTACGCAAGGGCATGGCTGGAGAGGAGATCGATACCCCCGGCCAGCACCACACCTGCTTCGAATCGGTCGCCGCCCACGTCGTCGGGAACAACCTCCTGGCCCTGGAAGCAGCGCTGGCGGAGGCCAGCCGGCTCGGCTATGACGCGGGCCTTTACGCGGTGGACCTGGTAGGCGAGGCGCGGGATGTCGGCTCGACGCTGGCTTCCGCCGCCCACCGGCTGGTGGGCGGAAAGCTCGGTCGCAGGCTGCCCGCCTGCCTGGCTTCTGGTGGCGAGACGACGGTCACCGTGCGGGGTAGCGGCGTCGGCGGCAGGAACCAGGAGCTAGCCCTGGCGGCGGCGCTGGAGCTCTCCGGCAAGGGGGGAGTAGTGCTGCTCTCGGCGGGGACGGACGGCATCGATGGCCCCACCAATGCTGCCGGGGCGATCGTCGACGGCTACACCATTCATCGGGCCTTGGCCCGTGGCCTCGATCCGAGGCGGGCTTTGCGCAACAACGACAGCCACACCTTCTTTCGCACCCTGGGGGATCTGGTGGTCTCCGGCCCTACCGGAACCAACGTGATGGACTTGCAGCTGCTGCTGGCGGCGGCGTACTGATCTGCTGCGCTGCTGGGAGGGCTCGCTTCCAGAGGTGGTGGGGGAGCGTGGAGGGGCGACAGGGCGTCGATCTTAGGAGGCGGCGAGGGCGGCCACCAGGTGCTCGCCGAGGGCGCCGGCATCGGCGCGGGCGGCGTCCCGAACGCTTTGGGCGATGGCCTGGAGCCTGCCGGGTTCCTGAGCCAGGGCTCGCTGGGCCCGGTCGGTCAGCTCGCTGAAGGGGTAAGGCCCTCCAGGCTGGGCTGGATCCCAGCTAGCGAGGAAGGCGGTCAGCTTGTGGACTCGCGGACTGAGGGCGACTCGAGGGCGAGCGTAGGCCAGGGCGGTGAGGTTGCCGTGGAGTGAGGTGCCGGCGTAGAGCGCCGAGCCTGCGATCAACGCCGCGATGTCGGCGACGGCAGGGGCCGGGGGCTGGTGGCAGATGCCTCCCCGGGAGCGGATCTTCGCCGCGACTCGGCGCAGCAGGTGATCGTCCTCGTGGGCGCTGGCTCGGCCGAGGGCGAGGAGAGCGATATCGAGACCCTGGCCGTGGGCGATCGCCAGCAGGGAGTCGGCGATCTGCTGCTCGTGGCCCCAGGCGAGATAGCGGGAAGCCTGGAAGAGCAGATAGCCTCGCTGGCGATGCTCGAGCCAGCGAGCGGTGGCTGGGGAGAGGCGAGAAGAGAGGCGGTTGGGGGGGAGGAGGTCGGTGAGACGACCGGCGGGATCCGGGGCCAGGCTATGGGGTAGCTGCCAGCGCTTCAGGTGTTCCGCGGTGGCTGCGTCCCGAACGCTGAGATAGCCGGCGGCGCCCAGACCGCGCCGAGCGCGCTGCCGCAGGGGAGGCGGTAGCTGGTCCAGGCGGCAGCCTCCAACGCCAGCGTAGGCCACCGTGAGGATCTCGACCTGCAGGGTCGAGGGCTCGAGGATCCAGGGGAGCGGGCGCGGGTTGGTGCTCACCGGGCATAGGGCGCGGCGGCTGTAGCGATCCGCCAGGCTGCCGACGCCGAGGCGGTGAGCGACCTTCAGGGCGATGGCTTGGGGAGCGCTGGTGAGGGCGCTGTAGGCGTCGGTCCAGCGGGCATGAAGAACCTCGCCTCCAGCGACCACAAGGGCGGTGGGGCGCTTCGGGGCGCCGGCCAAAATGGAATCCAGGGAGAAGGCCTCGACTCCTCCGACGGAGCGCAGATCGGCGTCTCGCAGCGCGCCATATTGGATCTCTACCTCCGCCTCACTCAAGCCAGCCTCCCGCAGTGCGGCGGTGGCGGTGTGGGCGAAGAGCAGGTCGCCGTAGTTGAAGCGATCGAAGGCCCCCGCAATTACCACTCGAGGTCGTCGCCTCGCCTTGGGGGCAGGGGCGGGGCAGCGACCGAGGCGTCCGGGCTCGCCAACGCTGAGCATCCGGGGCGCGGGCAGGGAGGAGCGCATCACCGGCTTACCTTATCGTGAGGCGAGCTTCGAGGGCGGGCCCCTCACCCCCGGTTCACGGCTCGGCTGACGACCTGGCCTCGGCGCCGGGTCGATCTCGATGTCCGCTTCAGTGCCTGCCTTAGTAGCACTGCCTGAGTAGCACTAGCCTCAGTGCCTGCGGAAGGCCGTTCGCCGCTGCTCAGCCCCTCGTGGGGCGGATGGAATGGAAGAGTCCGCTCAGGGGCCGGAGGGAGAGCTCACCGTGACGGCACGATGATCCACAGCAGCAGGTAGACCAAGATGCCGGGGAAAGCGGCGGAGAGTACCGAGATGAGGACAAAGAGGATGCGTACTCGCAGCGGAGACCAGCCGAGGGAGCGGGCGATTCCGGCGCAGACGCCGCCGAGCATGGCTTGAGAGCGGGAGCGATGAAAGGACATGAAGCAGCTCCGATGAAGTGGAGGGGTTGAGCAGGAAATTCGAGGGATCAAGGGCTTGGACAGCGAGTGGATCGATCAGAGGAGGCCTGGTGCGCCCAAGGCGGGCATTCCCGGGGCGGGAGCCTCGTTCGCTTCAGCCTACGGGAGATTGAGAGAGAATGTTCCCTATGGTGAATCGAGATTCTTCTCCCCAACCATCGCCGCTGACCGCCCCGCTGGCGGCTCTAGCGGTTCTCTTCCTGCTGCTGTGGCTGGCGCCGGCCTGGGCGAGCATGCCGCTGCGGGCCTTGGCGACGGTGGTGCACGAGATGGCCCACGGTCTCAGCGCCCTGGCCACCGGGGGGCGCTTCGTTCGCTTCGTGCTGTATCCCGACGGATCCGGCCTCGCCTATACCCAAGGGGGGTGGCAGGCGCTGGTGACCGCCGCCGGCTATTTGGGGGTGGCCTGCTTTGCCGCTCTGCTGCTGGTGCTGGGGGGCGGCCGGCGCTCTTCGCGATGGACTCTAGGCATCCTCTCCGGCGCGATCCTCCTGCTCGGTCTGCGCTATGGCTTCCCTACGCTTCTGGCGGGGGAGCTCGGTCCTGGTCTGTGGACCTTGGGTAGCTGCTTGGGGATGGGGGGCGTCGGTCTCGCGGTGGCGCTGCGGGGTGGCCCGCTGGCGCTGTCCTTCACCCTGGACCTAGCGGCCTTCTACTGCGCGGTGACGGCGTTCAATGACCTCTGGGTGCTCTACCGACTGCCGGGGGAGCAGGCCTCCGACGCCCAGAATATGGCGAGGCTCACCGGGCTGCCGCCGAGCTTCTGGGCGGTGGCCTGGGCGTTGATGGCGGTGGTGGTGACGGTGGTGGGGATGCGCCTGGCCTGGAGCTTACGCAGCAGTGGTCGATAGCTCGTCGGGGGACTGCTTCTTCCTCTCCCGGGAGGCGAGGCTTTGTTAGAGTCGCCGCGATGAGACATTTGGTGCCGATGATGCCCGATTCCTTCCTGACCGTTGAGGCGGTGGATGCGCCCTGGAGATCCTGGGTGCTGTCGGTCGGTGCTCTCGCCGCCGGCCCCGAGGGAGGTGGTCGGCGATTAGCTTGGCGAGCCTCGTCGGGATCGCCGGGGGATGCCCCGGAAGATGATCTGGGAGAGCAGATCGCTACCCGGGAGCGCACCCGGGTGCGGCGGCCGAGGAAATTCAAGGTTCTGCTGCACAATGACGACTACACCAGCATGGACTTCGTCATCCAGGTATTGAAGACCTACTTCTACCGCAGCGACCTCGACGCCCAGAGAATCGCTCTGGAGGTTCACCACAAAGGAGTGGGGATCGCGGGAGTCTACCCATGGGACGTAGCGGAAACCAAGGTCGCGCAGGTGACCCGCGATGCCCGAGAGCAGGGGATGCCGCTGCGCCTGTCCATCGAGGCGGAATGAGGATTTGGGCTGAGCCATGAAGCTATCGAAGAATCTACAGATCTCCCTTGCCCTGGCGATGACCGAGGCTCGGCGCCGAGGACACGAGATGGCGAGTCTCGAGCATCTGCTGCTGGCGCTGGCGGTGGACGAAGAGACCACGCCGGTGCTGGAAGAGTCGGGCGCTGACCTGGCGCAGCTGCAGGAGAGCTTGGAAGCCTTCCTCGACGAGGAGGTCGAGACTCTGCCGGAGGATGTCGAGCTCGAGCCTCAGGCGACCCTCGGGCTCCAGCGGGCGTTGACCCGGGCGGTCGCTCAGCGGGAGGGTGCGGGGCGAGAGACGGTGCGGGGCTATCACGTTCTGGTTTCGATGTTCGAAGAGCCGGAATGCTTCGCGACCTATTTCCTCGAGCAGATGGGGGTCACCCGGCTGCGTCTCGTCACCACCATCACCGAAGGGGAGAGCGATTCTGGCTTTGCTCCTCCGCGCCGGCTGCCGGGGCGCAGCCAGGAGGATTTCGAGGACGAGGAGGGGGGAGAATCCCTGCCGGACCCTCTCGGCCACTACGCCTGGGAAATGGTGGAGGCGGCGCGCCAGGGTCGAATGGACCCGCTCATCGGGCGCGGGCCGGAGCTGAACCGCTGCGTCCACGTGTTGGCGCGGCGGCGCAAGAACAATCCGGTGCTGGTGGGGGAGCCGGGGGTGGGGAAGACCGCTTTGGTGGAGGGCTTGGCCTCCCGCATTGCCGAGGGCAAGGTTCCAGAGATTCTTCGGGATGCGGAGATTTTCCACCTCGATCTCGGGGCCCTGCTGGCCGGCACCCGGTTTCGCGGTGATTTCGAAAAGCGACTCAAGGCGGTGCTGGCGGCCCTCGAGGAGCGCCCCCAGGGCATTCTCTTCGTCGACGAGATCCATACTCTGATCGGCGCCGGGGCGGCGGGGAACAGCACCATGGACGCCTCTAATCTCCTCAAGCCGGCGCTGCAGCAGGGCCGGCTGCAGGTCATCGGGGCCACCACCTGGAAGGAATATCGCCAGATCTTCGAGAGCGATCGAGCCCTCGCCCGGCGCTTTCAGAAGGTGGAGGTCCAGGAGCCCACGGTGGACGAGACGGTGCGCATTCTCCACGGTCTCAAGGGCAGATACGAGGAGCACCATCAGGTGAGCTACACCCGAACGGCCCTCAGCGCGGCGGCTCAGCTGGCGGATCGCTATCTGCGGGATCAGCGGCTGCCGGACAAGGCCATCGATCTGATCGACGAGGCCGGAGCGGCGGCCCGCCTCGCCGGCCGTAAGCGGGTGGATGCGCGACGGGTGGAGGCGGTGCTCGCCGCCGTGGCGCGGATCCCGGAGCGGCAGGTGCGCCGCGACGATCGGCAGCGGCTAGCGCGGCTGGAAGAAGAGCTGAAGGCGGTGATCTTCGGGCAAGATGCGGCGATTCAGCGCATCGCGGCGGCGGTGAAGGTAGCGCGGGCTGGCCTGCGGGATCCGAGCAAGCCGCTGGGGGCCTTTCTACTCACCGGTCCCACCGGGGTGGGCAAGACCGAAACGGCCCGCCAGCTGGCGCAAATCCTGGGCATCGGCTTCCTGCGCTTCGACATGAGTGAGTACATGGAGCGCCACAGCGTCTCACGGCTGGTGGGCGCGCCGCCGGGCTACGTGGGATTCGATGAGGGCGGTCTGCTCACCGAGGCGGTGGCCAAGACCCCCCACGGAGTGCTCCTGCTGGACGAGATCGAGAAGGCCCATCCGGACGTCTTCAACATGCTGCTCCAGGTGATGGATCACGGCACCCTGACGGACACCAACGGCAAGGAGGCGGACTTTCGCCACATCCTGCTGTTGATGACCAGCAACGTCGGGGCCCGAGAGCTCAGCGGCCGTGCTCTGGGCTTCCCGACCCTCGGGGGGAACCCTGCGGCGGGCCTGGATGAGCGGGCCTACGAGCGCGCCTTCACGCCGGAGTTTCGCAATCGCCTGGACGCGCGGATCTCGTTTCAGCCTCTGTCGCGGGACGTGATGGAGCGAATCGTCGACAAGATGATGGTGGAGCTGCGGGGCCAGCTTCAGGCTCGCGGCGTTCGTCTGGAGCTCAGCGATGGGGCCCGCCGCTGGCTGGCGGAGCGCGGCCACGATCCCTATTTCGGGGCGCGCCCCCTGTCTCGGCTCATCGACGAGGCGCTGAAGGTGCCCCTCACCCAGAAGCTGCTCTTCGACGAGCTGGTCTCGGGGGGAAAGGTGCGGGCGACGGTGCGCGACGATGGGGAAGGCCTGGAGCTCTCGGTGGGCTGAGAGCGACGAGGGGGGGATCGTTGGCCGAGGCGCCTCGAAGGCTACAGACTGCGTTATGATTGGCGTATCCGTGGGGGTCCCGGGTCCGTATCTTCGGATCTACCCTGCGGAAGTCGACCATCCATCGCCGATGGCGACACCGTCTCGAGCCTCTTCTCGATCCGATGCCATTCCTTCCGGTGGGCGCGCTAGCTGCTAGAGCGCGCTCCATGAACTATTGAGAGGTCCCAGCGCTTTGCCTACTCTCGTCGAACGCTCCGTGGAGGAGATCTCCGTGTCGAGCCCCGAGATGCGTTCAAATTCACCAGAGCTGCCGCGTCGGGTGATCGGTCGGATTCGAGGAGAAGAACCCGGTCCGACGGTGATTTGCGTCGGGGCGATGCACGGCAACGAGCCCGCGGGGTACCGCGCTTTGGAGCGAGTCTGCCAGGCGTTGAGGGGAGACAACCCTCCGCTGAAGGGCGAATTTTTGGCCCTGCTGGGCAACCGCCGCGCCTTTCTTGCCGGCCTTCGCTTCCTGTCGTCGGATCTCAACCGTCACTTCAGCGCCCAGCGCATCGAGGCGAGCCGTCAAGGGCTGCTGGGTTCGAGCTCGGTTCCCGAAGATGTCGAGCTTGACGAGCTGCGCATCGCCATGAGCTCCGCCTTCCAGCGCGCCCGGGGCAGGGTGCACGTGATGGACCTGCACACCACCTCCGGCAGCAGCCCGGCCTTCGCCCTGGTTGCCGATACGCTGCTCAATCGATCCTTTGGCCTCCAATTTCCCTCGCCGCTGATCCTCGGTCTGGAAGAAGAGCTGGAGGGGACGCTGACGGAATACGTCGAGGAGCTGGGGCATGTGGCCATCGGCTTCGAGGGGGGGCAGCACGACGATCCCCTCTCCACCGATCGCTGCGAGGCGGCGATTTGGATCGCGTTGGCCAGCAGTGGGCAAGTCGACGCTGCCGACTTCCCGCAGGTAGAGCGCAGCCGGGAGCTGCTGGAATCCTGCCGCCGAGGCTTTCCGGAAGTGCTGGAGGTGCGCTACCGCCACGCCATCGATGAGCAGGACGAATTCCGCATGGAGCCGGGGTTCCAGAGCTTTCAGCGAATCGAGAAGGGGCAGCTCCTCGCCACCGACCGCGATGGGGAGATCCGCGCCGGGGAGCGCGGGCGGGTGCTGATGCCCCTCTATCAGAAGCAGGGTGAAGACGGCTTCTTCATCATGCGGGAATTCAAGCCCATTTGGCTGACCATCTCTGCATCTCTGCGACGGCTGGGTCTGGAGTCGATCATTCACTGGCTGCCCGGTGTTGAGCGTCATCCGGAGCTCTCGGAAGCCCTGTCCATCGATCGTCGAGTGGCCCGCTGGTATTCGCTACAACTCTTCCATCTCCTGGGCTATCGCCGGCATCGGTCCTCCGGAAACCGGCTGGTGGTCGAGCGACGCAAGCACGATTCCTCCCTCTGAGGTGTCTCTGCGCTAGAAAAAAGCGAGGATTCGCGCCCTTTACACGTTGCGAGGTGCGCGATACATCCTCCGAGAAGTGCCTCGGGGCTGAGATTGGGGAAGATCGGGGGAGAGAGGGGGGTGATGGGGGGTGGAAAACAGAAGTTTCGGGTTTTTTCTCCGTCCTGGACACGTCGAGGCGCATGTCGAGGCGAAAGTGGCGCATGTCGAAGCGTTCGGGGCTCTCTTTGGATACATCTCGTAGAGTGCTGAAGATACTTTCTTAGGAAAAATTGTCGGGAATATCCTTGTTTTAGTATCGATATATGCATCATTGATGATGTTGACTGGTGTCTAGGTCGCGTCTAATCTTTGGACCATGGACATCAACGACATCCGCCAGCAACTCCCTACTATGAAAACGGTTCCGGAGCACTCCATGGGAACGGTTTGTGACAAGACGGGCCTCACGGCCGACGTCATTCGCGCGTGGGAGCGACGGTATCGGGCGGTCGCCCCCGCTCGTACCGCAGGCAACCAGCGCGCATTTTCCGATGCTGATGTCTTCCGCCTGCAGCTGCTGCAGCAGGCCACTCAGGTGGGTCGATCCATCGGCAAAGTGGCTGCCCTAGAGACCGGCGATCTCGCCGCTCTGGTGGCGAAGGATCACGCTCGCCTGGAGGGCAAGCCCAACCCCGAGAAGGAGCGAGTGCCGCGTCGGATGCGGGTGATTTCGGAGCGCTGCATGGACGCCGTCCAGCGCATGGACTCCCACGGGCTGGAGCGTCAGCTGGAAGCGGCCTTCCATCGCTTCGGCTGGACCCAGCTGCTCGAACAGCTCCTCCTTCCGCTGCTCGCCGAAGTGGTCGATAGCGCGTCCGAGGGAGAGCTCTCCATGGCCTGTGAGCACACCGCCGCGGCGGCGGTTCGCTCCTTCGTGGACAGCCTGTGCCAGCAGTGCCGGGTCGAGCCGCGAGGCCCCGCTCTGGTGATCGCCGCTCCCCTCGGCCAGATTCACGAGGCGGGAGCGAGCCTGCTCAGCGCCTGCGCCGCCGGTTGCGGAATTCCGGTGCTCTATCTCGGCGCCGACGTGATGGCGGATGACCTCGCCATCGAGATCCTCGACGGTGACGTCGGCGCGGTGGTGCTCAGCCTGAGCTATCCCGCCGAGGATCCCACGGTGGAGCGCGAGCTCACGCTCTTGCGTCGACTCGTCGGCGAAGAGGTTCCGATTCTCGCTGGTGGCCGCGCGGCGACCAGCTACCAACAAGCTCTGGAGGCTGCCGACGTGGTGCACATCACCGGCCTGCGCGACTATCAGGATCGCCTCCGCAAGATTTTCAGAACTCCCGGCCAAAGGAGTACGTCCTAGCAAATCCTCAAACGAAGAGGCCCTCCTCAGGGTTCTGCCGGTAGCCTCACCGCTATCGGCCTTTTTTTATTCTGAGCAAGTTAGGGCTCTGAGGAAGGGAGCGCTCTAGGGCAGTGAAAGCTCTGGGCAGGCGGCGACTCTGAGTCAGTGAAGACGAGATCCTTTCCGGCTCGATGCCCAAGGGATCTGCTTTCCTCCGCCCCCTTCGCGTGCTCAGGAGGAGCCAGCGCGCTCTTCCTGCAGAGCGGAATACACTCCTTCGCGGCGGTCGTCCAGGAAGCCGAAACGCTGGCGGACCTGCTGGACCTCGGCGGCGGTGACCTCCCCCAGCACCAATCCCGGGGCGCCGGCAGCGGTGGATCGAGGTCTTCCTAGAGGGTCGAGCAGAGCGCTGCAGCCGGAATGGGGTAGCCCGTTGGCGTCTTTACCGACCCGGTTGACGCCGAGAACAAAGGCCTGGTTCTCGATCGCTCGGGCTCGCAGCAGGGTAGACCAGGCGTCGACTCGCGGATCCGGCCAGTTGGCGACCACCAAGAAGAGGTCCGTGCCGCCGGCGGCGCAGCGGAAGACTTCCGGGAAGCGTAGGTCGTAGCAGATGAGGGGAGTGACCCGAAGCCCTCCGAGGTCGAGGGTGATGGACTCTGTACCGCCAGCGAATTGCTCGTGCTCCCCGGCGAGGGAGAAGGGGTGAATCTTGGAGTACTTGGCCGCCACTTCGCCCTGTGGAGAGAGCAGCGCACAGACGTTTCTCGGCAGGGCGTCTTCATCCGCCGCAAGGCCTGGTTCCGCGTATCCCGCGGCGACCCAAACCCCTGACTGTCGGGCGAGGTGAGACGCGAAGTCCTCAATCTCCTGGCTCCAGCGAGCGATGTGTCGTCCGCGCATCGAGAAGCCGGTGGCGAACATTTCCGGCAGCACCAGCAGCTTCGCTCCGGCGGCCACGGCGCGCTGAGCGAGGGCTTCGACGTGTCGAAAGTTCGCCTGCGGATCTTCCCAAACGATCTCCGTCTGCAATCCGGCGACGGTCCAAGAGCTCATGACGAGACCTCCTATTGCCAGGGTGAGGGGGGCAAGGCGCAGAGTATAGCGTCGGTGCTCGTGGTAGCATGCGGCGGCCGTCGCAAGGAGACTTCATTCATGACCCTGCCCACCATTCCCATTCCTGGCATCAATGACGAAGGCTTTTTGCCTTTGCCCGAGCTACGGCGGCAGGCCCGAGTCCTGGGCCGAGATCGCTTCTTGGTCACCTACGCGGCTCCGGCTCTTCACGTCACCGATGTCGGTGCCGAAGATCCTCGGCTGCTGGGGGCCAGCGGCGTGCTCGAAGATCCTGGAGACGAGACGGCGCCCCAGTTGCTGACCATCACGGATCGTGGCCTCAAGGTTTTGCGCTACGTGGATCGGGTGGCCTTCTTGGTCAAGCGTCCGGGGAACCCTTTTCCACAATTCGTCTCCCTAGGCCGCTCAGTGACCAACGATGTGGTGATCTCCATCGATTCCATCTCCAAGCTGCACGGCTATTTCATGCATGGCGACGGGGGTTGGGGGTACACCGATCACGGCTCCACCAACGGTTCCTTCTATAACGACGAGCGCCTTGCCTCATCGCAGCGAATGCCGCTGCGTTCCGGGGACGAGCTGCGCTTCGGTCCTGGAATTACGGTGGAATTTTTGCTCCCAGAGAAGCTCTGGGAGCGGGTGACCTCAGATTCCTGACTCGGGCGCCCCACGAGGAAACCGGGTATTTTGGAGAGGTCGTTTTGTATTTTAGGAAGAAAATCAATGTCAATCTTGTGCGAACAAATTTCTTCTCCTGAAGGCTGCTCAAAGGATCTCGGAGTGTCTCGTTTCTTCTTCGTTTGAACACTCCTTTGACAACCAGATGGCGGAATTCCAGGGGGAATCTCGGCATCGAGCATCGATCTTTCGTCACCATTAGATTTCGCCGCAATCATCACTGACTCGATTCGCTCATTATCGATCCTGGTGCGGGAACCAGAAGCCTGGATCGAGTGAGCACCGAGGGCTAGGCGCTCTTCTGCCCTCCCTCGGCAGAGTTCGGTGAACGGCGTCGTATCGTTTAGGGGTATACCGTGAGTTCCGAGGAGCGGAAGCGGTTCGTAAGTTTGCCAAAGCGCTGGAAGGTGGAAGTGGAAGCGCTATGGGCTCGGCTCGTAGGGCGCCGGCGCCGCAACTTGGGGGCTGGCCTCTTGAGGGGGGATTCTCTAGTCGCTGGCGAATCCCTCGCTTTGGCGAGTGCAGGAGGAAGCGGATCTGGCTACTACCCCGCATCGAAGTACCCCGCATCGAAGTACCCCGCATCGAAGCCGTGGAGCGGGGAGATTGGGAGCGAGGAGCTGGAGCGACCGGCGGCTATAGGCCAAAACTCCAGAAGCCAAAATTCCAGAACCCAGAGCCTAGGTGTGGGGGCCGGGCGCTATGACGGAGCTTTCCGTCGCACCTGCCATCGGGTCGAGGAGCAGACAAATACCTGGCGCCAGGAGAATCAGGAGGCGCCTCAACGGCTAGCTCAGCTGGTGACGGTCTCCCCTGCGCAGCGGGCCCTGCTGATCGACAACTCGGCTCAATTCGCTACCGCCGCGGTGGTGCTGGGGCTACTGCATCGAGCCCGCCGACAGGACGAGGCCCCCCAGGCTCAGGCCTTGGCTCAGCTGGCTCTGGAATTGGTGCCGAAGTTATCGACACGGCGCTATTCCGTCGGTTTGATCGCCGATTTGCGCTGCTATGCGCTGGTGGAGCTGGCGTCCGCTCAGGAGCGTCTCGGCCGACTAGCGCAGTCGCAGGCGACGCTCCGCAGAGCGGAATACGCCCAGCACCTGGGGAGCGGAGATGCGGAGCTCGAAGCTCGTCTACTAGTAACCCAGGCTCGATGGCTGGCGCGCTGCTATCGCTACCCGGAGGCGTTTCAAAAGGTACGGGACGCCGAGGAGATTCTGCAGGAGATCGCCGATAGAGACGGCGAGACGGCGTTGAGAGTGCTGTACGGACGCTGGCTCCTGGATACCCATCAACCGGGGGAGGCTTCCTGGGAGTTGAGAAGAGCGCTACGGCATGCCGCGGGACAGCAGCGTTTCGAGGCGATCTGTGCTCTCGCTGAGGCGGTGGCCGCCCTGGGAGACGTGGTGAAGGCCCGCCGCCTTCTCGCTTCGCTGGCGTCGGAAGGGGCTCCCACCGCACAAGCCGCCGCCCGTCTGGCTTGGCTCGAGGGCTGCGTGTCGGCGGCGGAGGGGAGCCCGGAGCTGGCGGTTCACTTCTTCCGCGAGGCCCATGAGGCCTTCGTTCGCCTCGGCTGTGGGGACGAGGCGGATCGCGCGGAGCGGGCGCTGGATCGCCTTTAGTTCGCCCAGCACGTAATGAGCCCCTGCGGGTAGGGGGCGCTGAGGTCGGCCTGTCCGGACCGGTTCGAGGCGTGCTCCGAAACAGGGGCCCCATAGCCCCCTCTCCATTGACGTGCTCGCCCACCGAGATGTCCATCCATTGGCATAATAGGCGGCGATGAGCGCTCCGTCCTTCGACTCCCTGCAGCCCTTCGATCCGCTGGTGAGAGCGTGGTTCGAAGACAGCTTCGAATCGCCGACGGAGATTCAGCATCTCGCCTGGCCCCGCATCGCCGAGGGGGGGCACGTCCTGCTCACCGCGCCGACCGGTAGCGGCAAAACGCTGACGGCCTTTCTCTGGGCGCTGAATCGTCTGCTCACCGGCGAGTGGGAAAGGGGCCGGCCGCGGGTGCTCTACATCTCGCCGCTGAAGGCTCTCAACTACGACATCCAGCGCAACCTGCAGCAGCCCCTGGAGGAGCTTTCGCAGCGCTTCGAGGTGGCGGGGCGAGGTGCGGCGGTAAGGGTGGCTACCCGCAGCGGGGATACCACTCCGGCGCAGCGACGGCGGATGCTCACCCATCCGCCGGAGATTCTGATCACCACGCCGGAGAGTCTCAACATCCTGCTGACCTCCCAGGGCGGGCGTAAGCTACTGACCGGCCTGGAGACGGTAATCCTGGACGAGATCCACGCGGTGGCGTCGACCAAGCGGGGAACCCATCTCTTCTCCGCCGTGGAGCGACTCACCCTGCACACCGGCGAGGTGCAGCGCATCGGCCTTTCGGCCACCGTCCAGCCTTTGGAGAAGGTCGCGGAGCTCTTGGGAGGCTACGAGCTGACGGGGGATTTACGAGAGCCCGTGTACCAGCCGCGGCCGGTGGCGGTGCTGCGCTCCACCGGAGCACGCCGCTACCACGTGCAGGTGACCTTCCCGCCGGAGCTCGCCCACGATGCTGACGATGCCGCTGCCGGCGGTGGCGAAGCCGGCGGCATTGAGCAGGAAGAGGCGGTTCCGGGCTCCACCGGTTCCCTCACCAGGGATCTGGAGCGGCAGCGCACCGAGGGTCGCAGCAGCGAGGATGCCTATTGGCCAGCGATGGCGCGGCTGCTGCGGGAGAGGATCCTGGAGAATCGCTCGACTCTGATCTTCGCCAACAGCCGGCGGATGACCGAGAAAGTCAGTCGGTACATCAACGAGGGCCAGCCGAGGGATCTCGCCTATTCCCACCACGGCTCGCTGTCGAGAGAGATTCGCCAGGTGGTGGAGCGGCGGCTCAAGGATGGCGAGCTCGACGCCATCGTGGCGACCAACTCCCTCGAGCTGGGGATCGACATTGGGGATCTCGACGAGGTGGTGCTGCTGCAGGCGCCGCCCACCGTCTCCTCGGCGGTGCAGCGCATCGGCCGATCGGGGCACGGGGTGGGGGAGGAGAGTCGCGCCCGCCTGGTGCCCACCCACGGCCGAGATTTCCTCGACATGGCGGTGATGGTGCCGGCGGTGCTGGAGCAGGACATCGAGGCGGTACGCCCGGTGGAGGCGCCGCTGGACGTGCTCGCCCAGATTCTGCTCTCGATGGTGGCTCACGAGGCCTGGGATCTCGATCGACTCTTCCACACCGTGCGCTGCAGCTGGCCCTATCGTCACCTGCCCCGCAGGTCCTTCGATCTGGTGCTCGAGATGCTCGCCGGCCGCTATGCGGAGGTGCGGGTTCGAGAGCTAGAGCCGCGGGTGCGCATCGACGCCGTCGCCGGTACCGTCCGCGGGCGGCAGGGGGCGGCGCGCTGGCTCTATCTCAGCGGTGGCACGATTCCCGACCGCGGCTACTTCGCTCTCCGCCTCGCCGACAGCCGATCGAAGCTGGGGGAGCTAGACGAAGAATTCGTCTGGGAGCGCTCCGTGGGGGATTCCTTCTCCCTCGGCAATCAGAGCTGGCGTATCACCCAGATCACCCACAACGACGTTCTGGTAGTGCCGGCCCGGGGCAGCGCCCCGATGGCTCCCTTCTGGCGAGCGGACGAGCGCGACCGCGACGCCCATCTCTCCCAGCGGCGGGCGGACTTCCTCGAAGATGCGGATCGTCGCCTAGGCTCGGAGAGCTTCCTCGAAGAGCTCCAGAGCCGACACCACATGGCTCCCACGGCGGCGCAAGAGCTAGTCTCTTACCTACACCGTCAGCGGGAGATCACCGGCTGTGGTCTACCCCATCGCCATCGGCTCGTGGTGGAGCACTATCGCGACGCCTACGACGGCACCAGCCGCCGCCAGCTTTTGATCCATACGCTGTGGGGAGGTCAGGTCAATCGCCCCTTCGCCATCGCCCTGGCGGCGGCCTGGGAAGAAGCCCGGGGCACCCCGGTGGAGATCGTTCAGGACGACGACTGCATCAACCTGGTGAGCGACGAGGAGGTGAGCGCAGAAGAGATCTTCCAGCTGGTGGCCCCGCAGCAGCTGGAGTCGCTGCTGCGCCAGCGCCTGGAGCGCACGGGTTTCTTCGGCGCCCGCTTCCGCACCAACGCGGCGCGGGCCCTGCTGCTGCCGCGGGCGGGCTTTCGCGGCCGCACGCCGCTTTGGTTATCGCGGCTGAAGGCGAAGAAATTGCTCGACTCGGTGGGAACCTACGAGGACTTCCCGATCCTGCTGGAGACCTGGCGCACCTGCCTGAAGGACGAGCTGGATCTGCCGACGCTGCGCCGCCATCTGGAGGAGGTCGCCAGCGGGCTGGTCGCGGTGGAGGAGGTTTGGACCCGTCAGCCCTCGCCCTTCGCCGCCAACCTGGTGTGGAAAGAGACCAACCGTCTGATGTACGAGGACGATACCCCGGAAGGGGGGATGCGCTCCTCGCTCACCGACGAGCTGCTGCAGGAGCTGGTGTTCTCCTCTCGGCTGCGCCCTCTCATCGATCCGGCCCTAGCGCGGGAGCTGGAAGACAAGCTGCAGCGCCTGGCGCAGGGCTACGCGCCCACCGAGGTGTCGGAGCTGGTAGCGCTGGTGGAAGAGCGGCTGCTGATTCCTCCGGTGGAGTGGGGGCGGCTGCTGGCGGCGGTGGAGCGGGACCTCGAGCTGGAGGAAGGCAACCGCCAGCGAGCGCGATCGCGAATGGACGAGCTGCGTCGCCTCGGGGGCGAGCGTCTGCTGCGGCTGCGACTCTCGAAGCAGGAAGAAGAAGGTCGTGGGGCAGTGGTGGCCGCATCGCGGCTGCCGCAGCTCCTGGAGATGCTCGATCTAACCCTCGACGAGGCGCCGCTGACGGCCCTGGACGGCGGTCCTCCTCCCGAGAACCTGATGGCGCGAGTGGTGGAGTGGACGGCGACTCGCCGCGGCGCTGGGGAGTTCGAAGGTGCTAGCGGTGCTGAGGGCATCGCGGCTGACGGGGTGGCTGGGAGTCCCGGGAACGAGAGTACCGAGGAGAGCTCCGCCGGCCTCAGCCTCTCCGCTCTGCTCTTCGGCGAGTGGCTGCGCTTCTATGCTCCTCTCCCCCTCGCCTCGCCGCCGGAGGTCTTCGGAGTTTCTCCGCGGCGGGTGGGCGACTGGATCGCGGAGCTAGAAGATGCCCGCAGGGTGGTGGTGGACGAGCTGCTGATGGAGAGCGGTGAAGCGCAGATCTGCGATGCGGAGAACGTCGAGCGTCTACTGCGCATAGCCCGCGCCCGGGCGCGTCCGGAGCTGCAGGCCCTAGCGCTGGATCAGTTACCGATCTTCACCGCGGAGCATCAGGGGCTGCTGGCCTCGGGAGGTGGAATTGAGGGTCTGCAGCAGAGCTTGGAGAGTCTGTTCGCCTTTCCGGCGCCGGCGGCGGCGTGGGAGCAAGCCTTCCTGCCGGCGCGCCTCGACCCCTACTACCCCGCGTGGCTCGACAGCCTGTTGGCCCAGGGGGAGCTGGTGTGGACCGGCTGCGGACGGCGGCGCATCACTTTCGTCTTCGGTCCGGATTTGGAGCTCATCGCGGCGCCGGATGGAGAGCAAAGAGCTTCAGAAGCCGCGGTGGCGCAGCCGGATGAAGGATCGACGGCCGGGGAGGGCCGAGTTGCGGCGGCCCTCGATGGATGGCTTCTCTCCGCCGTGGCTCCCCTCGGGGAGCGCTTCACCTTCGAGGAGCTGCGCAATGCCGCTCGTCGCGCGCCGGCACCGGTGAGCGCCGCCTCGGAGGCGGAGCTAATGGCGGCCCTTTGGCGCCAGGTTTGGGGAGGTCGCCTGGTTGGGGATCAGCTCTTCGCTCTGCGGCGCCGGCTCGCCGCGGGACCGTCGGCGGCGCCAGAAGCTTCTCGGGGAGGACGGTCTGTTTCCTCCTCGACTTCGAGGCGATCCCGCTATGCCCGGGGTCACTATGCCGGAGGTCACCGCCGTCAGCGGCCGGACCGCGGTGGCTGGCGCTCCAGCAGCCCACTGCCGGGCATTTGGCACCGGATTCCGCCGGCGCCTTCGGAGCTGGACCCTTTAGCGGAAGAAGAAGCCCGCAAGGATCGAGTTCGATTGCTCCTGGATCGCTACGGAATCCTCTTTCGTCAGCGCCTCGCCCGGGAACTTCCAGACTTTCGCTGGCGGGCCCTGTTTCGCACCCTGCGCTTAATGGAGCTCTCCGGGGAGCTGGTGACGGGCCATTTCTTCGCCGATCTTCCAGGGCCTCAATTCGCTAGCCCGGCGGCGGTGAGGCGATTGCGACAATCCCTGCCTCAGGACGAAGCCTATTGGATGCGGGCGGATGATCCGGCCTCTCCCTGCGGTCTCGATCTCGAGGCCTGGAAGGGGCACTTTCCGGCGCGTCGCTCCACCACCTATCTCGCCTTCATCGGCCCTCGTCTGGTAACGGTGGCGCGGGCCCGGGGGCGGAAATTGGACCTTCAGCTGGGCCCGGAACATCCGCGCATCGAAGAGAGCCTGCGCTTTCTCAGCGTCCTGCTGGGACGCTCGGTGCATCCGCGGCGCTCTTTACGCATCGAGCAGATCAACGGGGAGCCGGCGGGCTCTAGCCCGTACATTCAGGTTCTCGACCGATTGGCGGAATGCCAGCGGGAAGGAGCGGTGTTGATCCTTCGCCGCCGCTACTGAGCTCCACAGAGCTCCACAGAGCTCTACCGAGCGCAGCGAGGCGCCGGTCGCGATATGGTTCCACCTATGTACAAGGTAAGGCGATGAATATCGACGTCCCCTCATCCCAGTCCGACTCGACAGAGGTTGCTTCTCGACTGGAAGAGATCTGTCGAGATCTCAGCCGTCGACTCGAGCCGCTGACCTTCGCAGAGCCGGTCACCCACGTCTACAACCCGCTGATCTACGCCTGGGAACCGTGGTCCCTCTATCTGCGTCGCTTTGCCGGGAGCCCGGAGCACGGGGTGCTCTTGGGGATGAATCCGGGGCCCTGGGGGATGTCTCAAACCGGGGTGCCCTTCGGGGAGATCGCCGCGGCGAGAGATTGGCTGGGGCTGGAGGCCTCCGTAGGGAAGCCGGACCGGGAGCATCCTAAGCGGCCGGTCACCGGTTTTGACTGCACGCGGAGCGAAGTCAGCGGCCGCCGTCTCTGGGGCTGGGCGCAGGAACGCTTCGGCACTCCAGAAGCCTTCTTTCAGCGCTTCTTCGTGTGGAATTACTGCCCGCTGGTCTTCCTCGAAGAGAGCGGGCGCAACCGCACTCCCGACCGCCTTCCGGCGGGGGAGCGCCAGCCTCTCTTCGAGGCCTGCGATGAAGCCCTCCGCGAGGCGGTGAAAGCATTGGGGGTCTCGAGGGTGGTGGGCGTCGGCCGCTTCGCCGAGACCCGCGCCCGCCGCGTGCTGGGCGACTTCCCCGTCGAGATCCGCTCCATTCTCCATCCCAGTCCCGCGAGCCCCAAGGCCAATGCCGGCTGGGCCCCGGTGGTCGAGGAGCAGCTGCAGGCGATGGGAATCCCGCTGCCGGCATCCTTACCCCCCGAGGGAAGATCTTGAGAGAGTGCCTTGGGGAACGGTTGCGGCGATGCCTCCTGCCCAGCGATTTCCGTGGCTAGGATCTCGCTTCTGCCGCCGTCCTGAGAATGGAATTTCAAGATCCCAATTTTTCTTGTCCCCATTCTCGACCCGCTCTACACCTTGTTCGTTAAAGGCACTCCGCAGAAGCAGAGCGCTTCTTTGAGTGATTTCTAGCGTCGCCGTCCACGGGTGACCTCCTGCAGCTGACGAGCCCTAGGGCCCGAAGCCGCTACCGGCCGCCGCGAGCTCACGCTCCTTCTCCCCCGACAGAACGCGAGGGCCTACCCCCTCCCCATCGACCTCTTGGTCTCAGTTGAACCGTCCCCTTTTCTTTTCGTTTGAGATTGCCATCGAGTCACACTTGCTCATCTAAGCTCTCCTGGCCCAGCTTTCCACCGTCTTCACCCTCTAACCCTGAAAGGTGCTGGAGGGAAGCAAAAAAGGGCCTCTTTGCAGCTCGATCTTGCTCGCGAGAGAAGTCAATTAGCTGCTAAGATTTGAGGCAGGCATCGCCGGAAACCTCCGGCTACCCTCTACCCTTCCTCGAGAGATCCCGAGACGCATCGAGTGGCTCTTCAGGCCTGTTGAGAAACGACGGAGTCCACAACCATGAATCACCATCGCCCCGATCGTGAGCAGATCGTCCACCTGGAGCGCAACGAGCTTCCGGCAGACGAGGCGCGCCTGACGGTGCGCGCATTACTCGCTCTCAGCGCTGAAGACGAGGCGATTCCCTCCTCCACTTCGGTGGGATTCGTCGAATCCGCCGAAGTGAGCGGCGAGTCGACCTACGATTCTTCTTGGCACCGGGTTGTTGCCCGGCTAGATCAGTGGGAGGGGGAGATCCACGAAGAGGAGCACGAGTCGGAAGCTCTCTTCCGCGAGCTCACTTCCATGCCTCTCTCCCAGCAGCGACTGGAAGTCTGTAACGATGCCCGTTTCCAGAGCTGGTCGCTGTGCGAGCTGCTGCTGGATCGTGCCCAGAAGGCCGCTCTCTGCGATCCCGCGGAGGCCCTGGAGCTGACCGAGATCGCGGTCTCGGTGAGCTACGAGATCGACAAGGCCCAGGTTCCCGAGCCGCTGCTCTGCGACCTCAAGGCTCGCGCCTGGTCCTATCTCGGGAACGCTCGCCGCGTCGCCTCGGATCTGCGAGGGGCCGAGAAAGCCTTCGAGCTGGCGGATTCGCTGATGGAGCGCGGCAGCGGTGACCCGGTAGAGCAGGGTCAGCTGCTGGAGCTCAAGGCGACCCTGTGCATGGACCGGCACCGCTACGACGAGGCCGAGTCTCTCTTTGGCAAGGCCGATACCCACTACCGCCGAGCTGGCGCCGATCAGCTGCGCGGTCGGGTGATGATCAACCGCGGTCGTCTGGCCAATCGTCTGGAGCGGAACGACGAGGCCCTGCAGCACATCCACGAGGGTCTGCAGCTGGTCGATCCGATGCAGGATCTGCGCCTGTACATGGCGGCCTTGCAGAACCTGGCGGTTCTCCACTGCGACCTGGGCAACCTGGAGGAGGCCGAGACCTTCCTCGAGCGCGCCTGGGAGGTGCATCGCCGCGAGCCTCACGATCTGGATCGGGTTCGCATGCGCTGGCTGGAAGGCCGCATTTCGGTTCTGGCGGATCGCATCGCCGACGCCGAGGAGGCCTTCTCCGAGGTGCGCATGGAGTTCGTCGAGCTGGAGATCGGCTACGACGCGGCGCTGGTCTCGCTGGATCTGGCGACGATCTACGCCCGCCAGGGCCGAGCGACCGAAATGCGTCAGCTGGCGGAGGAGATGCTCCCCATCTTCCAGAGCCGGGACATGGAGAAGCAGCTCCTCGCCGCCCTCTTGGTCTTCCGCGACGCGACCCGCATGGAGAGCGCTTCGGTGAACCTGATGGACGAGCTCAGCGCCTTCCTGCAGTCCGCCCGCTGAGCTTTCAGAGCCGGGCCCCTAGACATTCCATGATTTGAGCGCTCGCGCTCTTCTGCTTTACTTTCTCGCGCCCCGCTTCGGCGGGGCGCTTTTGCTTGCTAGCGAGAGTGTCTAGAGCCTCTCGCTCCGCTCCCCAATGGTGCGTTCCCCGATGGTGGTGCCCGGGGCAGCTGTCTCCTCTCAGGGAAGGCTTGCCTCAGGTCTGGCCCACCGATGTCTCGTCTTCAGCTTCGGAAGGCGCTGCGGTGCTAGATCTCGACACCAGTGCCACGGCGGCGACGATGAGGCTCGCCGCGACGGCATCCCTCGCGCTCAGGGTTTCGTTCGCCAGCATCCAGCCGAGGGCGAGGGCGATCACCGGGTTGACGTAGGCATAGGTCGACGCCAGCGTGGCGTCGGCGTTGCGCAGCAGCCAGATATACGCGCTGTACGCGATGATGGCGCCGAAGATGACGAGGTAGCCGAGGGCGAGTATCGATCGCAGGGAGACGGCTTCGGCGTCGAAGTCCTGCCATTCCCCGGAGACGGTCGACAGGACCATCAGCATCGCTCCGCCGGTGAGCATCTGGGCGGCGGTGGTCATCCACGCCGAGGAGGGGAGATCCGCTTCTCGCGAGTAGAGGGAGCCGATCGCCCAGCTGAGGCATGCTCCCAACAGAACCACGACGGCGGGTAGGTAGAGTCCCTGTTCGCCCATACCCTCGGCGGGGAAAAGCGAAGGCCACGCGAGGAGCAGGACTCCAGCCAAGCCCATGGCGATACCCCAGGTGGTGGGGCGGTTCGGGGGACCTTCCTTGTAGACCAGCCAGCGCAGCAGCGCCATCCACAGCGGGAGGGTGGCGACGATCACGGCGGCGATGCCGGAGGGTACGTAATGCTCTGCCCAGACCACTCCGCCGTTGCCCCCCATCAGCAATAGGCCACCGATGATCGCCGTAGCCTGCCATTGACTTCGGGTTGGGGGAGGATCGCCGGCCCAGCGCCGAGCCGCATAGAGCAGGGCTCCAGCGCTGAGGAAGCGGACTCCGGCCATGGCAAAGCCCGGCAGGGTTTCGATGGCGATGAGGATCGCTAAATACGTCGAGCCCCAAACGACGTAGACCGCTGCTAGGGCGGCGATCAGACGGAAACGAAAGGATGCGGTCATAGGTGTTGGGAGCGGTGGCGCCGAGGGCCGCTATGTTTGCCCGGCAGCGCCTGCTCAGCGCGGCGTCGAGCCGCCGCCGGAAGAGGAGATCGGGGGAGGGGTGGGGAAGAGCTGATCGAAGTCGGGGACCGGGGCCGCGCCGCTGCCGGGTCTCACGGTGCCGGAAGCGAAGCGCAGGGTGACGTAGGCGGTGGTGATGCGCTGATCTCTGGGGAAGCGCTGCACCAGATCATCGAGGATCGGGCGAGCCTCTTCCTGGCGCTGGCTCTGAAGCAGGATCACCGCCAGGTTGTAGGCGGCGTCCTTATGCTCTGGAGCGAGGCGGAGGGCCTCTCGGTAGCCCGCTTCCGCCTCCTCGAGCCGAGTCAGCTGCAGCAGCACGTTGGCGCGGTGGTAATGGCTGACGGCGACCTCCGGACCGAGCTCGATGGCGGTCTCGTAGGCGCGCATCGCTTCCTCGGGCTTCTGCTGGGCGAGCAGGGTAGTGCCGAGGTTGTTCCACAGCAGCGGATCTTCCGGAGCGAGCATTCGCGCTTCATCGAAGGCGATGAGGGCAGCGTCGGTCTCGCCGTTCTGAGATTGGAAGACCCCCCACTCCATCCACGCCCGTGGATTCTCGGGCTTGTCCTCCGTCCAGCGGCGCAGGGTTTGCTCGGCTTCGGAACGGCGTCCTTCCGCGGAATACACCCGGGCGAGGGCGAGACGGGCCGTCGGGTGCTCCAGCTGGGCGGTGACCGCCTGGCGCCAGAGGGTCTCGCGGCTGTCGAATTCCTGCTGCCGCAGAAGGCCGAGGGCGCCGGTGCCGAGGAGCAGCAGCAGGGCGACTCCCACCGCGATCCCTCGGCTTCGGCGGATCGGCGGAATGTGGCCGAGGGCAACGACGAAGAGGGAGATCAGACCCGCCAGCAGCAGCGCCGAGCGAGCCTCCAGCCCGGGCTCCGCCGAGTCGAGGCGCAGGGTCGTGCTGAGGACCGCTCCCCCCGACCACAGCAGCCCCAGCCAAAACAGGCGGAGCCCATCCAGCCCCGGCGAGGGTAGTCCAAGGGAGGACACATTCTGGCGGTCTTCCTCGCCGTCCGCCGAAGAGGAGAGGCCCGCAGGACGGGCGCGCAGCAGGCGTCGGGCGAGGAGCAGGGTAGCGACGAGCAGTGCCAGCAGCAGGACAATCCCCACGGCGGCGGTGGGACCGCCTCCTCGAACTCCGTCGAGAGTGGGCTCGAGGCTGCGCTGGGCGCTGCGCTCCAGGGGGAAGACGAGGGCGCGGTAGAAGGAGCTCACGGCGACGTGCCCTTGGGCCGCCAAGGAGGCGAAGAAGGAGAGAGGAGCCTCGCCGCTGGGTCCAGCGGTGGGGAGAGCGCCGAGGGCTCGGGTGCCCCCGACCGCCGCGGCGGCCAGAATCCAGCTGGTGTAGAGATCCCGATGACCGCGAAGGGCTGCCCGAGCTCCCTGAATGCGGGTGAGGGGGTCCGCGGCGAGTAGGAAGAGCGGGAGGAAAAGGGCCAGGGAGCTGTCCACCAGGGACGCGCCGAAGGCCGCCGCGCCGAGCCAGCTGAGCCACGGCTGCCCTCCGCTCCAGCGCAGCGTGGCGATGACCAGGGCGAGCCAGGCGAAGAGGATGGAGAGCAGTAGGGAGCGATGTTCCAGATGCAGCACCAGAGGCGTCGTCAGCGGGTGCAGCAGCCACAGAGCGGTGATCAGCAGAGCCCAGAGGTCAGCTCCCGGAAGCTGCCCGGGAGCCAGCAGAATTTGCAGCAGGTTCCGTAACGCGATAGCGAGCAGCAGACCGGCCAGGAGATGCAGCACGAGGGAGACCGTGCGGTGTCCTGAAGCGCTGCGAATCTCCAGCTGATGGGAGAGGACAAAGGAGGCGGCGCCGAAGGTCGAGCGCTCCAGGAAGGAGCCTTCTGGCGCTGCCGCGGCGGCTTCTAGCGGGTGCACCCCTTCGAGCCATTCGGTTCCCTGCAGCAAGGAGGTCCCGGGGGCGAGGAAAGGAGCCTCCAGGGCGCCGGAGAAGAGCAGCCCGCCGAGGGCGAGAAGGGCGAGAAGGCCGGCGGTGAAGAGGGGGCGCGGGGAAGGCGAGGAAGAGCTGGGGGCTGGCATCTCCGGGGTTGGCATCTCCGGGGTTGGCATCTCCGGGGTTGGCATCTCCGGGGTTGGCATCTCTGGCTGCGGCGTCTCTAGATCTGTCATCTCTGGGCCTGAACTCTCTGAAGCTGGCATCCTTGGGGCGGTGGAGGAACGCTACCCCGGGAATCCGATTGGGGAGCGCTCGCCTGCAACCGCTGGGTTGGCAAGGGGGAGGCGGCGGGCTCAGGGGCCGATACGCCGAAGGCTGATGATCGGTCCGTCCAGCGCCTCCGGCTGAGTGAGGTCGACGGTGGCGTCGACATGCCAGAAGTGGTCTTCCTTGGGATCTACCAGGGTTTGGAAGATTTCCCAGGTGCGTTCGCCGGTGGAGCGGATGGTGGTGTGGTGACTCTGGCGGGCTTCGGGGTCGAAGATCAGCTGTTGATATTCCGCCAAGAAGGGAAGCAGAGCCTGCTCGAAGCGCTCCGCCGTCCACGGATCCTCTTCTGAAGGCCGCACGCAATGCTGGGCTTCTTCCCAATTCCCTCGGGCGAGCTCGCGCACCAGCTGGTGCATCTCTGCCCGCACCCGCGCGGCGAAGATCTTCTCGTCGTGAATCAGCTCGTAGGCCTTGAGCCGACGCTGAGCGCTCTGGCGCTCCTCGGTGCTGGAGAGGGCCATCTCCGGGTGCATCAGGCTCTCCCATTCCGCCAGCAGCGAGGAATCGACGCGCTCTACCATTGCCCGATAGAAGCCCAGGAGATCGTAGACGCTCTCGGTCTTTCCGGTTTCCGGAACGCTTTGGGCGAGGGTTTTGTAGAGCTGGCTGAGGTAGCGCAGCACCAGGCCTTCGCTGCGCTGCAGGCGGTAGCGGCGCACAAAGTCAGCGAAGGATAGGTATTCCTCGTAGAGCTCGCGGCCGATGCCCTTGGGCTTGACGTCATCGCCGCGGATCCACGGATGGAGCTCCCGAAAGGCGTTGAAGGTGGAGTAGATGAACTCGGCGTTGGGCTTGGGATGAGTGACCTCCTCGAGCTTCTCCATGCGCTCTTCGTAGCCCACTCCTTCGGCCTTGAGACGCTCCACCAGCAGCCCCCGGGCGCGGGATTGCTGTGCCCGCAGTACCACTCTGGGATCCTCGAGAATCGCCTCCACCAGGCTGAGCAGAGCGAGGGCGTAGCCGATGTCCTCGGCGTCCAGCAGATCGATGGCCTCCACCAGGTAGAGGGAAAGGTTCTGGAAGAGAGAGAAATCCCATTGCAGGCTCTCGTCCACCACCACCCAGCGGTAGGCGGTGCGGGTGTCCTTCACCATCTTGATCATCCCCGCCCGGTGCAGGGAACGCACCAATACCGCCGCCTGCGAGACCAGCTGTTGGCGAACCTCGGGGCGCTCATGGCAGGCAGCGATGATTTGGCGCAGACTTTGGAAGTTGTCGTCCAGGCTGTCGGTGTCCTGATCCCGCTGGATCAGGTTGAAGATCATGTCGTGGCTGAGGCGGAAACGGGATTGAAGCGTCTCCGGCGGGCTGTGGATCAGCCGATTGAAGGTCTTGTCGTCCCAGTTGACGAAGCCTCGCTCCGGAGGCTTCTTGCGGCGGAATTTACGCAGCTTTCCCTGGGCCGCCAGCTTCTGCTTTTGACGTTCGTTCTCGATCTCGTGTTCCGGCGCCTGGGCCACCACCGAGCCGCGGTCATCGAAGCCCTTGCGCCCGGCGCGGCCGGCGATCTGCTGGAAGTCCCGCACCGAGAGAATGTCGGTCTTGGTGCCGTCGAATTTGCACAGCTTGGTAAAGAGCACCGTGCGGATGGGGATATTGACGCCCACCCCCAGGGTATCGGTGCCGCAGATCACCTTCAGCAGACCCTGCTGGGAGAGCTGCTCCACCAGCCGCCGATACTTCGGCAGCAGGCCGGCATGGTGGATGCCGATGCCGAAGGAGAGAAAGCGCCGGACGTCCTTGCCGTAGGTGCTGTCGAAGCGGAAGCCCTTCATCGCGGCGCGGATCTTTTGCCGCTCTTCGCGGTCCGCGATCTGCATGCTGGTGAGGCTTTGGGCCAGCTCGGCGCATTCTCTCTGGGTGAAGTTGACGATGTAGATGGGCGCCCGTTTGCCGCCGAGAAGGTATTGCACCGTCTCGTGGAGGGGCGTGCTGCGGTATTCGTAATCCAGCGGCACCGGCCGCTCGTAGGAGCGCACCGTCACCGCCTCGTATCGGGTCTGGGCGTTGAGGGACTCCTCGATCTTGGCGGTGTTGCCGAGGGTGGCGGACATCAGCAGGAAGCGGGTCGTCGGCAGGCTGATCAACGGGATCTGCCAGGCGACCCCGCGCTCGCGGTCCGAGTAGTAATGGAACTCGTCCATCACTACATAGGGTGCATCGCTGTTGCGCCCTTCCCGCAGCACCATGTTGGAGAGCACCTCGGCGGTGCAGCAGATGATCGGCGCTGCGGAGTTGATGCTGGCATCGCCGGTCATCATGCCGACGTTCTCGGCGCCGAAATCATCGCAGAGGGCGAAGAACTTCTCGCTCGCCAGGGCCTTGATGGGAGAGGTGTAATACGAGCGCTTGCCCTCGCAGAGGGCTCGGAAGTGGAGCCCCATAGCCACCAGGCTCTTGCCGGAGCCGGTGGGCGTGTTGAGGATCACGTGGCGCCCGGCCATGATCTCCAGGAGGGCTTCCTCTTGGGCGTCGTAGAGGGAGAAACCGATGTCCTCCACCCAGCTGAGGAAGATCTCGAGGATTTGATCCGGATCCCGCTCCCCCCCTTCGGGGATGCGCTCGATCAGCGGCTGGACGGTGGATGCTGCTTCTGGGGACTCGCTCATGGGGGACCGGCCGTTCAGGGATCCGCGGGCGGGTCAGCGGGGGCCGCGGAGGTGCTGTTGTCGAGGGCGCCCCGCAGCGCACCGTCGAGATCCCGCAGGATATCCGCCGGCTCTTCGAGGCCGATGGACAGTCGAATGCCGCCGGGGTCGATGCCGGCATCCTGCTGATGTTCCGCCGGAACCGGGGCGTGGGTCATCGAGGCGGGGTGCTCCACTAGGGTTCGGATCTGGCCTAGGGAGACGGCGAGGGTGATGGTCAGGGCTTCGTCCGCCAGGCGGTCCATGAAGCGGGCGCCGAGATTCTTGACCTCTTCAGGCTCCCCGGCGAGCAGGAAGTAGATCATCGACCCCGGGGCGAAGCGGCCCTCGAAATCCTTCATCTGGCGCTGGGCGAGGGCGTGCTGGGGATGGCTCTCCAGCCCCGGGAACACCACCTCGGCGATGGCCGGGTGTCCCTCCAGGAAGCGGGCGACTTCCAGGGCGGTCTCCATCTGCCGACGGCAGCGCATCGCCAGGGTCGGCAGGCCATAAACCAGCGTTGGCCACGCGCTTTTCGGCGACAGCACGCCTCCGAAATCCTTGCGGTAGAGCAGCAGATCCGGTTCCAGCAGCCGAGGTGCGATCACCGCGCCGCCCATATCGGTGCCGAAGCCGCCGATATTCTTAGTCAGGCTATGCACCACGATATCGATGCCGTGCTCCAGGGGGCGCTGGCAGTAGGGGGTGGAGAAGGTGTTGTCGATCACCGTAAAGGGGCGTCGCCGCGGCGGGCGCTGCTCGCCGATGGCCTGGATCCGCTGGGCGATGGCGGCGAGGTCCAGCAGCTCCAGGCTGGGGTTACAGGGAGTCTCCCCATAGACCACCATCACGTTCTCGTCCTGCTCCAGCACTCGGTCGAGGGCCTCTAGATCGGTGAGGTCTACGGTCTCGACCCGAATCCCCAGGCGCGGGAACCAGTTGGTGAAGAGGGAGTAGGTGCAGCCGTAGATGGTCTTGTGGGTGACCACCGTGTCGCCGGTTTTGAGCAGCACCCCGAGGGCGGCGGAGATCGCCGCCATGACGGTGGCGAAGGTGACGCAGGCCTCTCCCCCTTCGGCCTCCTGGAGGTTGTGTTCCAGCATGCCCCGGCTGGGCTCGTCCAGGCGATCGTAGATGTAGATCGGCGCGCGGCGATCTCGGTTGAGCTCCGGGTTGGCGAATTCCTGGAACCCCGCCGCACCCCGCTGAGCGCTCTCCAGCCGGTAAGAGGTGGAGGAACTGATGGGGGGAATGATGTGGTCCTGGTAATTCCAGTGCCCGCTGAACATCTTGCCGTGGATCAGCCGGGTCTCCAGACCGTAGGCAGAGGTATCCTGCGGTTTTTCTTCAGGGCTTTCGGGGGACGCTGAGTCAGGGCGTCGGGATTCTTCACTCATGGCGGACTCCGAGCGCTAGGGGCGCGGGTGAAGCCTTGAATTGCAGGCTCAGGGAATCTGTTGGGATGGGGAGGGGCGTTGCCGCGCAAGGTCGGCGGGGTGAAGAGCGGTGATGGCTTCAGCGGGTTGGATGGCCTAGACGCTGGCGGCCGCTGGGGAGCCTCCGGGATCTTCGAGGATCAGCCTACCCGCTGGGGCTCTGCGCTGGCAAGCGCGAAGCGGTCCTCGGGGCTCTTGAATGGATCTTTTGGTCACCGGGCTTTCTAGACGGTGCTTTCCAGGTAGGGCTTTCTATGCAGCGTGCTTTCTGGTCCTTGTGCCCGTACAGCTTAGGGGAGCCGGAAGTCGCCGGGGGCAGAGCGTCTCCCCCTGGGATTGAGATCGTCCCCTGAAGTGGACAGGTTGCGCCCTTCACTTTTTCTTTGATCGCGGAAAGATGAGCTAAATCCGAAGGAAGATCGTGGCGGTGTCCAGGTATGATGGTTGCAATACCGTTGGTGAGCGACTCCGTTTTGACGATTCACCTGCTGAGGAGAATTTCGACCATGAATCTTCGATCCCCCTTTTCCTGCATCCGGCGCCCGGCGATGGTCGCCGCGGCGGCGGTTCTGGTGCTGCCCTTGGCGGCGACGAGCGTGCAAGCTGCCGATAGCGGCGAGCCCTTAGAGCTTCAGCGCCGAGACCTGGTTGTCGAGAGCTCGCCGAATGAGCTTCTCGAGCAGAGCTCGGTGCGTTCCGACGCCGATTCGCCTCGCCTCGCCGGCCAGCCCCTCACCGCGGTGGGCGCTCCGACCAAGGCAGAGCCCCGGGCCGTGGATGCTCCCGATAAGGCCACGGTGACATTGGTCTATGACGACGGCGTTGCGGACAACGGCTACGGTGCTGCGAGCACCGCGACCGTCTACGAGGTGGTGCAGCTTTTCCAGCTGCCCCGTACGCCGCTGGAATGGGATCAAGCCACCCTCTGCTTCTCTCGCCTGGGCATTGATTCCAGCCTCGACTTCGACCTGGTGGTCTACGACGACGACGGCATCGCCGGCGCCCCGGGGACGCTGCTGCAGTCGCTGTTGGCGACGGTGGACGGCGTGAGCACCGACCTCGCCGGCTCCTATTACAACTTCGACCTCTCCAGCCTTGGCATTACCTTCAGCGACACCACGGTCTTCATCGGAGCGCGCTGGGATCCCTCGGTGGAGCAGGACTTCTTCCTTTGCTCCGACCACAGCGGGACCGGCATTCAGCCGGGCTATAGCCGGGTCGGCGGCACCGGCGTGTGGGGAACCCCGCCGGCGGGAGACACGGACTATCGCGCGCTGATGGTGCGCGGTGTGTTCTCGGACCCGGTGGCCAGCGGACCCTGTGTGGCAGACGCCCAGACCCTGTGCCTGAACAACAACCGCTTCCGGGTGACCACCAACTGGCGTCGCCCCGACGGCTCCGAGGGTACCGGTCAGGGCGTGGAGCTCACCGATGACACCGGCTATTTCTGGTTCTTCCGCGACACCAACGTCGAGGTGGTGGTCAAGGTGCTGGACGCCTGCGCGCTGAACCCCAGTCGCTACTGGGTCTTTGCCGGCGGTCTCACCAACGTCGAGGTCGAGCTGGTGGTCACGGATACGGAGAATCCCGATCAGCCGGCGACCTATCTCAACCCGCTACAAACTCAATTCCAGCCGATCCAGGACACCAACGCCTTCGCGACCTGTCCGTAACGCCTCTTTGTAACGCGCCGTTGGGGGTAGCTTCAGTGCTGCCCCACGGCGTGATCCCAGAGCGTTAGCTTAGAGCCTCGAAGAAGGTTCGCTCGTCGACGCCCCGCGTGCGCAGCGCGGGGCGTCGGTGTTTGGGGAGAGGTCTCAGGGGGCGGAGGGCGCCAGCCGGGCGAGGGAGGCCTCGAAACCCTCGCCTCGCACTTCCCGCAGCAGGGCCTCGGCGTCGGCGCGGTAGGGGTAGGCGCCGATGCGCACCCGATACAGGCCGTCCTGTCCGCTCTCCACCACGGTGGCGGGGAAGCGGCGGATCAATTGTCGTCGCAGGGCGTCTGCCCGATCCCGGTCGCGAAAGGCCCCCAGCTGCACGGTGTAGGCTCCCCGGGGGCCCGGGTTAGAGCCTGAATCGGCGCTGCCGCCAGAGGGATTGCTGCCCCCGTCGGAGGCGGAGGGATAGGGCGCCACCAGGTAGAGCTCCACGTTGGCGATGCCCGGGCCGATGACCCCGAGAACCCGGGCGCCGGCCTTGGAGAGGTCGATCACCCGGCCGCGAATGAAGGGGCCGCGGTCGTTGATGCGCAAGCGGGTGCTGAGGCCATTGTCGAGGTTGACCACCTCTACCCAGGTGTCGAAGGGCAGGGTTTTGTGGGCGGCGGTCATCGCCTCCATATCGTAGACCTCGCCGTTGGCGGTGCGCTTGCCGTGGAAGCCCGGGCCGTACCAGGAGGCGATGCCGCGCTCGATCCGCTGACCCCGGGGGGCGGAGGTCACCTCGGTGGGGAGGTCGTCTTCGCCTACGGTGGTGACGTTGGCGAGGTCGCCGGCGCTAGAGGGGGCGAGATTGGAGGAGCAGCCGACGGCGGGGAGCAGCAGGAGAGCAAGGAGGGCGGCGAGGGGAAGCCAGGTTCCGCTCTGTTGATGGCCTTGTGGGCTCTCGCTCCTTCGGGAGCTCCGTTGAGGGCTCTGCTGGATCACCACGAAGCGTACCGCCGAGCTCAAACCCGCGGTGCCGAGGCGCCGCGAAGAGTGATTCCCTGCAGCGCCGGCTCCAGGTGCTGGGTCCAGAAATCCTCGACCTGCTCTGGGCTGCGGCCGATGAAGGCCGAGGGGTCGATGGCGTCTTCGATCTCCTGGCGGCTCAAGGGAAAGTCCGGATGATCGGCGAGAGTGGCGATGAGGGAATTCTCGCCCCCGGCGGCGAGGCGCTCCTGGGCCTCCAGGCTGGCGACGCGGATCACCTCGTGGAGCACCTGACGGTCGCCCCCCTGGAGCACGCCCCGCATCAGCAGGGTCTCGGTGGCCATGAAGGGAAGCTCCCGCTCCACCCGGGCGCTGATGGTGCTCTCCCGCACCGTCAGCCCTTCCGCGATGTAGCCCGCCAGCCCCACCACCGCGTCGGCGCAGAGGAAGGCGTCCGGCACCACCAGCCGACGATTGGCGGAATCGTCGAGGCTGCGCTCCAGCCAGTTGACGGCGGCGGTCAGGGGGCCGTTGAGGGAGTCGGTGATCAGCCGGCGAGCGAGGGCGCACATGCGCTCGGCGCGCACCGGATTGCGCTTGTAGGCCATAGCGGAGGAGCCCACTTGACTCTTGCCGAAGGGCTCCGAGAGCTCGCCGACGCCCTGCAGCAGCCGCAGATCGGTGCCCATCTTATGAGCGCTCTCGCCAAGGCCGGCGAGGACGGCGAGGGCCTGACTATCCTGCTTGCGGGGGTAGGTCTGGCCGGTGAGGGGGAAGCTCTCGGAAAAGCCGAGGCGCCGGGCGATGGCCTGATCCAGGGCGCGCACTTTGTCGTCGTCGCCGTCGAAGAGGGTGAGGTAGCTGGCCTGGGTGCCGGTGGTGCCCTTGGCGCCGCGGCAGCGCCAGCGGCGGCGCAGCCCCTGGAGGGCCCGCAGGTCCTCCATCCAGTCCTGCGCCCAGAGGCTGGCCCGCTTGCCGACGGTGGTGAGCTGGGCCGGCTGAAAGTGGGTGTAGGCCAGGCAGGGGAGGTGAGCCCAGCGGCGAGCGAAGGCACCGAGGTGATGGAGGGTGGCGGCGAGGCGCCCCTCCAGCAGATCCAGCGCCTGTCTGATGAGCAGAGCGTCGGTGTTGTCGGTGATGAAGGCGCTGGTGGCGCCAGCGTGAAGGATGCCGCCGGCGCCGCTCCCCGGATCCAGGGCGTCCGCCTGCTCCTTGAAATGAGTGACGTGGGCCACCACGTCGTGGCGGGTCTTGGCCTCGATCTCCGCCACCCGCTGGAGGTCCAGCTGGGGAGCCACCGCCTTCAGCACCTCGATCTGGCGCTCGGTGTAGGGCAGGCCCAGCTCCCGCTGGCTTTCGGCCAGAGCGATCCACAATCGCCGCCAGGTGAGATAGCGATAGCGCGGCGAGAACAGGGCCGCCATCTCGCGGCTGGCGTAGCGTTCGTGGAGGGCGTTCTGCGGCGCGTCGCCGAGGGTCGGCTCGGGGAGAAAAGAGGTGTCGCTCATGGCCGGGATCTTATCCCAGGAGCGATCCCTTCGAAGGGGGTCGGGGTCGCGGGGGGAAAGGGCTGAAGGTAGGAGGCTGCGAGGCATTTCTAGAGAAGAAAGCCCCGCCCGTCGCTGGGACGAGAGGGGCTCTCGAGAGATGAAAACAAGCCGGTGAAGCTCTAGGGCGCCGCCTGCTTCTCCATCGACGGCCCTTCCGGCCAGTGGAACAGGTTGGCGGGCTGGATGCTCGCCGCTCCGGCGATGGTCATCGGAATGTCGAAGACGGTGTCGTCTCCCACGCTTTGGGTGAAGCTGGTGTTGAAGGTCACCTGCCCGGAGGCGTTGGTGAGCCCCGTGGGCGTCGACTGTCCGGCAACCACCGCGCCCTGGTAGTGGGTGAAGCGACCGGTGACCTGAATGCCCGCCGGCACCGTCGCGCCGTTGTTGTCGACCACCGTGACCGTGGCGGCCCAGTTGACGATGGCTCCGGCGCGAGTACCGGTGAGCTGGATATTGCCTACGCGGCCGTTGGGGCTGAGGGCGTCTGCGCGAGTGTTGGCGGTGAAGTTGGAGCTTCCCCCGAAGACGTTGTTCTGGCCCAGAGTGATGATGCGGAAGTTGAATAGGGCGCCGTCATCCAGGGCGATCAGGTTCTGGGAAGGCTGCGGTCGGATGAAGGCGGTATGGCGGCGCTTCCAGAGGTTCGTCGTTCCCGGCCCGGTGGTCAGCGGGAAGAAATCCCCGGTGAGGAAGCCGTAGCTGGTGGTGGGGCCGAACTCCACGTAGGTCGGGGAGAAGGTATCGGTCTCGTAGGTGATCTTGATGGCGTTGGCGAAGCCGGTGCTGACGCCCGCTGGGGTGCGCCAGATCTTCACGCTGCCGGGGACCACCCCGGGAGCGCCGGCGGGGAGCGGATGACCGGTGACCAGAGGCTGGGGATCGTAGCTATCCCACAGACCGTCGCCGTCGGTATCCGGGTTGGTGGCGTTGGTGCCGAGGGTGCCTTCGTCGCCGTCGAAGACCCCGTCGCGATCGCGGTCGACGCCGATGCGCTCGCCGGACCAATGGGGCACGCCGAGCACCAGCAGCTCCGCCTGTCCGGCGGCGGCCATCGCCTGCAGCGCCGGCCAGGTGAAGTTACCGAGGGTGGTGAGATCCGGCACCCAGGCGTTGGTGGGTGGCGGGCTCCACACCAGACCGACGTTCTGCCAGGCGCCGCTGATGAAGAGTCGACCCTTGGCCACCGCGTCGCAATGCAGCAGGTCCGCTTGCGGAATCAGGTAGGTGCCGACTTGAGAAGCGCCGACGGTGACCATGTCCAGGCGCTCCGACCACGCGGTGCAGGGCGCCAGACCGCTGTCGAATTCGTCCAGCAGCTGGGTGACTTCGGTGACTCCCGCGGCGCCGAGGCTGCCGGTGAAGAAGAAGGTATTGAACTCCGCGAAGGTGTCGAAGACGCCCTCGTGGGCGAAGCCGAAGCCGGTGGAGGGATAGGTGTTGGTAACTCCCGAGGGATCGATATCGGTGAGATCGCTGAGCTTGGTCCACATGCCTCGCAGTTGAGCGGTCTTCATCGCGATCGGGCTGCCCGGCAGGCCGATGAGGCCCTCGGTGATGGAGTCGTCGGTACCGGAAGGTAGGGCGTGGCAGGTCTCGCAGGGCCCGATGCCGTCGGAATTGGTGTTGAGGTAGTGGAAGAGGCCGCGTCCCGCGACGCTGCTATAGGTGCGGTTCATCGGCTGGAAGGGGTTCGGCGGATACACCGACGAGAACATGAAGTTCTTCATCAGCGAGAACTCGAAGTCCGACAGCTTATTGCTGTGAAGCAGCTCCTCGAAGGCGCCGTTGAAGTCCTCCAGATCCTTCTGCTCACCGCGCCAGTGGTAGGGCGCAGCGTCCGGCAGGGAGCGCAGATCCTGGGTCACCATGATGCCCTTGCGGTCCTTCCAGAAGCTCGGCGGCGAAGCGTTGGTGAAGCCGGAGCCGACGTCGAAGTAGGCGCTGAGGTCCCAGCCGAGACCGTCCTTGCGCAGATCCGGGTGGCAGGAGAAGCAGCCGGTGGTGCCCATGCCCGAGTTGGTGGGGTCGAGGAATATTTGGCGGCCGAACCACACGTCGAGGAAGGTCGGGTCGGTGAGGGAGAAAGTGGTGGTAGGGCCTGCCGGCAGGCCGCCGGAGAGGTCGTACCAGGACACCGAAGAAGCCGCCGCGTTGAGGCTGTAGAGACGGTTCAGGCGAGCGGAATAGGCCAGGCCGCGGGGCCCCAGAGGTGAGGTGATGGAGCCGAGGAAGGTCCCGGCGCCGTTGAAGACGCCGATATTCGAGGAGGCATAGCCGGCGACGAAGACCTGCCCGGTGTTGTCCACCAAGACGTCCGTCGGCTGCACGATGTGGGTGCCGGCGCCGCCGAGGTTCTCGGTGGTGACGTGGGTGTTGGGGCCCGCGGTGGTGGCGTAGGTCAGACGGTTGAAGGTGACCTGGCCGTTGGGGAAGCTGGCTTCGCCGATGAAGGTGCCGTTCTGGGCCTCGAGGTTGGCCACCACCAGGCTGCCGTTGGGATGGGCGTCGATGCCGTAGAGCACGGTGCCGACATCGCTGATGTGGCTCACCACGGTGTCGGTGGTGGCGTTGACCTGCACGATGTCGAGGTCTGGCAGCCGCAGCGAGGAGCCGCTGGCGACGAGATCGGTGATGATCACGTTGTTGGGGCCGAAGGTGCCCGGCAGCGTGGCGCCGGGAGCGTCGACGATGGTCTGGTTACCGGAGAGGTGGGAGGCCACCCAGATGCTGCCGCGGGCGGACACCACCGCCATCGGATCGTTCTGGCGCACGTTGGCGCCGTTGTGGGAGCGGCTGAGGGCGATGGCGCCGAGGAAGGTCTTGGCGGCGGTGTTGTAGACCAGCAGCTCGTCGGTGGAGCTGGCGGCGACGTAGGCCTTGGTGCCGCTGTCGTTGAAGGCGATGCCGCCGGGAGTCGCCGCGGAGCCGGCGCCCTGGCCGGTGGTGGTGATGGGGGGACGCAGCACGTTGGTCACCCGCCAGGTGGAGGAATTGATGACCACTACGGCGTTCTGATGGCGTAGGGAAACCCAGATCTCGCCACGGATGCGCTGGGGCGTTTGGGGCGCGGTGTCAGCGTCGTCGGAGCCCGGGAGCTGTCCGTCATCCACGGGGGCGAAGGTGGGCCGCTCGGCGATGGCGACGATGCCCTGGCCGACGGGGATCTCGGCGATGATGGCGCCCAGGGCCGGGTCGAGGACCACCACCCGGTTGTCCGGATCGTTGGCCACCACCACGAAGCGATCGTCGGAGGTGATGAGGATCGGCTCGATGAGCTGAGGCTCGAGGTTGACGATCTCTCCCTGGACGTTATCTAGCTCGTAGGTTGGAGCAACGAAGGGAGCAAATTGGTTCGGTGCCGGCGAAACTGGCGGAATGCCGACCTGCGCTGCCGCCGGCAGGGCGAGGGCCAGAGAGAAGAAGAGCATCAGCCCAAGGATGGATCGGAGGTCCGAGAGCACACGAAGATGAAGCATGAAGTCTCCTCAAGAGCAAGGGATGGGAGGTACGACCTAAGCTCCGCCAGCTGGGAGTTTGGGGTCATGCACATGAAATGGTGCGCAACAAAGCGCTTTCGAAACAGGTTGTCTACTAATACAGTGCGTAATCTCGCATTATTGAGACGCAATAAGGTCTCAATAATGCGGCGAATCGAGAGATCCCCACGACTTCCGCGAGGGCGAGATGACCTGAAGCTGGCCTAGAGGCATAATAAAGAGACTCTCTATACTGCTTTAGCCGCCTGCTGTGGCGACCTGTGCCGCCTATCTGCTCCCCCTCCCAACCAACGTTTCTGCTTTCGAGGATTCCCTGCATGGGCTTCATGCTTTCCCCCGTTCGGCAGCCGGCCAACCCGACGGCCTCTGACCGATAAGGAAGAGACTCGATGCCTTGGTCTGAAGCCCAGGAGCGGATCGTCCAGGTGGTGCTGCGCATTCCCGAAGGGCGAGTGGCGACCTATGGTCAGGTGGCGGAGCTCGCCGGGCTCCCGGGCCGGGCGCGGCTGGCGGGAAAGACGATGGCTTCTCTAGACGAACGGCCGCTAGGGGACGGAGGGGAAGACGCTCCGGGGGGAGCTCAGGAAGGGCCTCCGGAAGACGTCCCGTGGCACCGCGTGCTCAACGCCCGAGGGGCGGTGAGTCAGCGGGCCGACGGTGGCCCCGGGGCGGACCACCAGCGCTGGCTGCTGGAGCAGGAGGGGGTGCGCTTCCGCGGTGAAAGGGTGGATCTGAAGCGCCATCTGTGGCGTCCGAGGCTGGTGCTGGACTCGGATTAGGCGAGGCCTGGAGGCGCCGCTGGCGTCGGGGCTGTGGGACAATGGGAGGGTTCTTTTCCTCTCCCATTCGATGGACGCCCGGTCCGGGAAGCTGATTCCCGCGAGGGCATTGGAGCCCGACGATGAGCTTTTCCCGCAATCTGCCCCCCGGCGATCGCAATCGCAAGGACGGTGACCGGCCGTCCCGCCGCGCCTGGAGGCGGCAGCGAGCCTCTGCGGAGCCAACCGGAGAGGGGCTGGATCAAGACGCCTCGGCGAGTTCTTCCGAGGCCGCCGGCGGCCGGCGAAAGAAGTCTTCTGCGTCCAATCGCTCGGGCTTCGGCTGCCTGCTGCTCTTCGCCCTTCCCTTCGCCGCTGCCGGAGCGGTGACCGGCTGGATGGTGGTGAACACGGTGCTGGAGCATCGAGAGATGCAGTCCTGGCTTGCGGTGGAGGCGCGGGTGCTGGAGGCGAATCTGGAGGTCTACACCGACGAGGATTCCACCACCTACGAGGCCACCGCGACCTACGAGTACGTGTTGAACGATCAGCGCTACGAGGGCACCCGGGTCGGGCTGCACGGCGGCGCCGACAACCTCGGCAGCTTCCATCAGGACGTCTATGAGGAGTTGCAGAGGGCGGTGGATCTCGGCGAGCCCGTCGAGGCCTGGGTGGATCCGGAGGATGCGGAATCTTCGGTGATCTATCGCGATCTGCGCTGGGGGGCTTTGGGATTTCTCGGCCTCTTCTCCCTGCTCTTTGGCGGGGTGGGCTTCGGCATGATGATCGCCGTGCTGGTGGGGAGCCGGCGCCTCCAGCAGGAGACCGGTCGCAAGCTGCGTCACCCGGATCAGCCCTGGCTGTGGAAAGAGGAATGGGCCGGCGGGGTGCTGCGCTCCCAGAGCTCCATCGGGGCGCTGGCCTTCTTCACGTTCTTTTGGAACGCGATTTCGCTTCCGGTGACCTTCTTCCTGCCGAAGATGGTCTTCGAGGACGGCGAATCGATTGCGGCCCTGTTCTTTCTCTTCCCCCTCGTCGGCGTGCTGATGATCGCGACCTTGATCTACAGCCTGCTGCGGCGCCGAAAATACGGCACCTCGGAGCTGCGCCTCGCCACCTTCCCGGCGGTTCTCGGATCTTCCTTCGGGGGCATCGTGGAGATCTCCAAGCAGCTGGATCCCCCCGAGGGTTTCCATATCCACCTGGCCTGCCTGGAGCAGCGGCGAAGCTCGAGCGGCGGGAAGTCGAAGAGCTCCGCTGAAAAGGCGGTGTGGGAAGCGGAGCAGGTGATCAACCGCGACATGCTGGCCTCGGACCGCAGCCGCACGGCGATCCCGGTCTACTTCGACCTGCCCTCGGAGGAGCGCCCCAGCAGCGACGAGCCGGGGGAGACCAGGGTCTTCTGGCGATTGACGGTGAGCGCCGCGGTGCCGGGGGTGGATTATCAGGGCAAGTTCGAGGTCCCGGTTTTCCCAGCGGGTACGGAGGTCACCGGCACTCCCATCTCGCGAGAGAAGATCGCCACTTATCTCGAACCGCTGGATCGAGAGGCCGCATTGCAGCGGGCGGGAGCGGTGGTGCGCTCCGTCGGCAGCGATCGACTCTCGGTGGTGCTCGGGGCGGGGAGAAATCTCGGTTACGCGCTGACGAATACCGCCGGTTGGCTATTGTGGCTGGCGGCGACGGCCGCGGTGATCTATTTCTCGGCCCCCTGGCTTTTCTCCGCGGTGATGATTTTGGTGCTTCTGCTGTGGAGCTGGTCGTTGGTGGACGGCTGGCTGCGGCGGACGGAGCTCTCGGTGGACAGCTTCAGCGTGCTGCGGCGGCGTTCCCTGCTCTTCTGGTCTAGCGAGGAAGAGCGGGGCAGAGAAGAGATTCAGCAGATCGAGAGTCGCAAGGGGGATACCCAAATGGGGGCGCTTTCGTATTACGACCTGGTGCTGCTCACCCGCTCCGCCGAAGAGCTGGTGTTGATCAGCCGCCTGCCCTCGAAGAACGCCGCCGACGCTATCGGGGAACGGGTGGCCGCGGTGCTCGGTCTCGAGGAAGAGGAAGACGGAACGGACGGTTTGGAGGGATCGATTCCATGACGGCAGAGCAAGGACCCGGGCACGGAGCACCATCGGGGGAAAGCCCCGCCGCTACGCCAAGGTTCTGGTCGGTGGATATCCGCCGGCTTACCTACCGCGAGCTGTGGTGGATGAGCGGAAGGAATCCCTTTACCTTCGGCCTCGCCGCCTTTCTCAAGTTGATTCGGGTGCCCCTGGCGATCTCGCAGCTGATCATCTATCCGCCGCGGATTCTCAAGGTGGAGCCGGGGCAGATCGAGCCCCAGACCTATCGCCGAATCTACGATCAGCTGAAGCTTCTGGCGCAGCAGCGAATCGCCTTTTGCTTTCTCTATCGCGAGCCCTCGGTATCCGCCAACAGCCGGGCCCTGGGCGCTGCGGCCCTGGCCCAAGATGGGCAGAGCCTGGCGATGGTGGCGGATGCCGAGGCCCGCAGCCCCGGGTTCCGTAAGCAGCAGACCAACGTGTCGCTGATCACTTCTCTGGCGGACGGTCGCTACTTCGTGACCACCAACGCCACTCGCCAGCTCCTCAGCGATGCCAGCATCGACGTCGATCACCACCCGCGGGCGGACGTGGCGCAGCTGGTCACGCTGCATCAGCAGCGCGTAGGCCAGCTGCCTCAGGAGGCCGTCGCTCCCCTGGACCGCAGCTGGGTGGAGGCGGTGTTGACGGATCTTTCGGAGCGATCGTTCCGCTTTCACAGCCAGCGGGGCTTCTATCGCCCCGCCAAGGCGAAGGAGGTGGAGAGGCTGCGGCCTCAGGCCGTCGGCACCCAGGAGAAGGTGCCGGCGCGGATCGATTGGCGGGGCAATCTCCTAGCCTGGATCGTGGTTTTCTTCGTCAGTTACTTCGCGGTCAACTGGTTCTTCGACCAACCTTGGAACCCCCTCTCGTCGTCGGCTCGCCAGGACCAGCTCCAGGAGGCGGAGGATCTGGCGTCGGAGTATCAGGAGGAGCTCTATGCGGACGCACCGCTGCAGGGCTTCAACTGCCGCCAGAGCTCTCAGGCCCAGGCGGTGGCGGATTCTGCGGTGTTGACCGTCGTCGCCGCCGAGGCCGCGGTCACCGGCATGGACATGCCGGGCTTTCGGGTGCTGGCGCGCTTCTCTTCTCCGGCTCAGGCGAACGCCGCGGCGCGGGACGTGCGCGGGGCCCTGGAGCGCCTGCAGATGGACTTGGTGGAGTCGGAGAGCGGAGGGCTGACGAGCAAGGACCTAGCCGCTGAAGGTTCGGGGTTTGGGGGTTCGGGGACCGAAGCTTCCCAGAGCAGCGACGCTTCCGATGCCTCCCAGCGGGAGGTGCTGTGGCTGACCACCGCCCTGGGCTCGGACGGCGATGAATCTCTGCGGCTGCGCTCCACCGCCCTCGAGGGGATCCCGGAGCCAGAACAGGCGGTGGCGACCCTCGGAGATCTCGTTCTCCTGCGCTCCTACGCCACTTCCTCGAGGCGGGCCCGGCCGTGGGCCGAGGGGCTGCGCTCCCTAGGGGCGGAGCGGGTGATGGTGGAGCACTTCTATCTCGACCGCACCATCTCCGTGAGCGTCAAGAGCCCGTGGCCCAAGGAAGAGGTGCTGGACGATCTGCGGGACTACCTGGAGATCCCCCCGCACTTCTTCCCCCGCCCCCCGTGGGCGGCGGATGCTCCCCTTTCGCCCGAGGCCCGCCGAGCTCGACGCACCTTCCGTGAGCTCAGCCAGGTAGCCACCGACGAGGCCTTCGAGGCGATGGGCGGCGGCCGCGTTGGCAGCACCCTGTGGACCCTGATTCGAGGCGCCTCGTCGGAGGATTCCTGGGAGCAGATGGAAGAAGAATCCCTGGAGAAGCAGAGCAAGGCCATCGAGCGCTACGCTTCGCAGCAGGGAGACCGGCTCGATCCGGAGATCGTGCAGCTCTTTCCCCGCTGGCTGGCTCTGGCATCCGATCCTACGATGACCGAATCGGGCTTCTGGGAGCCCGCCGGAACTGCGACCCCCGCCCGTCAGCTGGCGCTGCGGCTCCAGCCTCTCCAGGGGGAGAGGAGCAACCTCACCTACGCGCCGGAAAACACCACCGTCCGGCTCACCGATCCCGCGGCGCCGCTGGCCTCCTCCAGCGGTTTCCTCGGTCGAGACGAGAACTTTCTCTACCTCAACGGCCTGCTCTTCGCCGATACTTCCGCCGGCCTTCCGGCCCTGCTGGCCTATCTCTGCGAGTCCAGCGAAGCCGCCCGGCTAGAGTACGCCCTGGAAGATTTCGACTCGGTCCGGGGGGATTGACCGAGCTCGCGGTCCGATCCAGCTGAAGATTCGACCGAGCTGAAGGTCCGGCCCAGCCTAGGAGCCCGGCTCGGTGATCTGGATCACCTGCACGATGCCTCGGCCGTCGCGAAAGGACTCGCTGACGATCACTTCTCCGCGGCCGTCGCCGTCGAGATCATGGATGAAGGGCGTGGCGCCGAGGGTGAGCCGGCTGGAGGAGCCGTCGGGGGCGACGAAGATTTCCACCTCGATATCGTTGGGGGTGTCGGCGAGGGGCACCTCGAGGGTGGGGCGGCGAGGGAAGGGGCGCTGGCGGCGATCCTTCGCCGCGGAGCCGGCGTAGAGGTGGAGCTCGCCTTCGGCGATCGCCGCGAGGTCCGGGTGACGGGAGCCGAGGAGGTTGGGGCCGGTGAGCGAGGAGAGGGCCCAGGGGCCGGCGGGGGCTTCCAGGTCGACCTTGCGGGAGGAGGAGCGGAAGCTTCCGTCGGGTTTGCCGTAGTAGATTTCGGCGATGGTGTCCGAGCCCGAGAGGCCTTCGGCGTGGAGCAGCAGGAAGTCCTGGTTGCCGTCGCTGTCGAAATCCTGAATCGAGGGCTGCAGCGGCTGCCAGCGGCGGCTGGCGCTCTGGAAGGCGAGGGTCGCGGTGCGGCCGCGACGGGTGCGGTCGCCCACCAGGGGAAAGAGGCGAACCCGGTGCTTGTCGAAGATCCCCAGCTGATCCGCTTCGAAGGTGGTGACCACCAGGTGGGGCAGGCCGCCCAGGAGGGTGAACCAGGAGAGGGCGGGGGTCTCGGCGCTGGGCAGCAGGCACCAGGCTTCTTCGAGGGAGGCGGTGGGCGCTCCCGCTTCCGTGCCCGACTCGGTGTTCTCGCCTTCTTCCCCGGTTTGGGGGCCCTGGGAGAAGCCCGTCGTGGAGGTCTCAGGGCTTTCCGCCGTATCGCCTTCAGGATCCAGGATACGTACCCTCAAGCGGCGCTTGCCCTGGAGCTCCGGTCCCAGCAGGTAGAGGGGGGAGCGCCCGGGGCGGGCAAGCTCGGTCACCCGGGGCGAAGAGAGCAGCAGCCCGCCGCGCTCGGGCTCGGCGCTTATCGGTAGATCGAGCGCACCGAAGGGAATGAGGTCGCCGGGTCCTGGGCGGTAGCGCAGCAGGCGACCGAGGTCGAGAAGGCTCAAATGGGCAGCGGGGGAAGCGTCGAGGGCGGGGAAGGGGCGAGCGTCTAGCCGGGCGTGTTCGGCGGTGAGCACCGGCACCAGGTGGGCGCGATGCACCGGCGTCGAGTCGGCGCTGGCTTTCTCCGGGTTGGGCTCCTCGAGCAGGTAGAGGAGCTCATCTTCCCCGACCAGCAGCAGATCTCCGGGCCCAGCGGGATCCGCCAGCAGGGCGAGCTGATCCAGCTGGGGCGGCAGGGCCGTCGCCAGGGCGTTAAGCCGCGGGGGCTCCCCCGGGATCCATTCCATCAGCTGCCGAGGGCGGGGCGCGCCATCTTCGCTGCGCGGGCCGTCCGCCACCAGCAGGACGAGACGCCGACTGCCGTCCGCCCGCCGCGGGAAGGCGATGTCTACTAACGGACCGGGCAGCAGCAGATCATGGCGTAGCGCCCCGGGGAGGGAGGTGCGGGCGAGCCGGGGCTCCAGGGGGTAGACCAGCTCCTCGGTCTCTCCGGTCTCTTGGTTGGCGCTCCGATCCTGGCTCCACGCCTCCGCGGGGAGGAGCAGCAGGGTGAGGAGGATCAACAGGAGCGGGTGAAGAGGTTGGGATCGACGGCTCGTCATTGCGATGCTCCGCTGCGGTAGAGGTCGAGTCGAACCGGTGGAGTGACGCCCGCTTCGGGAGCCGGCCGGGGTACCAGGATCAAGAGGTCCGCTAGGCCGTCGGCGTCGTAGTCGTCGACCTTCACCAGCGAGAGATCCGCCGGCTCTTCGTCCAGTCGCAGAGTGAGATCCGGGCGGCTGGGATAGCGACAGCCCTCCCGGCCGAGATGGACGGTGACCTCCCGCCCGCGCCCCATCTGCACGAAATCGGCCCGGCCGTCGCCGTTGAAGTCCCCGGCGAATTGGGCGATGCGGCCGATGGAGAGATTGTCGAGGTCGAGGCGGAAGCGGCCCGAGAGATCGAGGTCCGGAACCCGTCGGAAGCGCGGCCCCGAGCCGTCTGCGGTCTGGCAGTAGACGTGGAAGTCGAGATCGACGTGAATCCTCTGGGTCGCCATCACCCGCACCGCCTCGAAGAGGGAGAAGTCGAGGGTGATGGTCACCAGATCCTGAAGCCCGTCGCCGTCGAGATCGGTGAAGCCGCCCCCCACTCCGGCGTCGTCGTCGCCGAAGGCATAGCCTTCGACATCGAGGGTGGTGAGGGCCTGGGAGGAGGGGGCGAGGCGGGTGCCGCTGCCGTAGACCCGAAAGACGCTGCGGGGGCGCTGGGCGGCCTTCAGCTCCTGGCGCAGGCCGCCGCCGGAGGTCTCGAAATTCTGCTCGGTGACGTATTCACCGCGGCCGTCGCCGTCGAGGTCCAGCAGAGCGACGGCGTTCTCTTCGGGGGGAGGGCTTTCTCCTTCATCCGCTGCTGGCTCATCGCTATCTTGAGATACCGCGGCCGACGGCTCCCAGGGCACGTTCTGGGCCAGGGGCGAGAGGGCGTGGGCGAAGCGCCCGGCGCCGAGATTGGGGATCACCGTCGGCTGCTGCCAGCGCCGCCGTCGATCGGCGAAGATCAGCTCCGGCAGGCCGTCCCCGCTGAGATCTCTGACTTCCGGTAGCGGGTAGAAGAGCCGTCGCCCGGTGGAGCTCTCGTCCTCCGGCACTCGAACCACCGGAGCCGCCACCAGGCCATCCTCGGTAGCGAGGTAGGGCCGCAGGCCTCGGCGGGTGGGGAGCAGCAGGTCTTGCCGCTGGTCGCCGTCGAGATCGTGAACCAGGGTGAGGCTCGGCAGGAAAGTGCCGGTGCCGGCGAGGATCGATCGCTCTTCGAGGACCGGTTCGAGGCGCAGAGAGGGAGCTGAATTTTCCTCCGCTGCCGGGATCTGGCTGCCGGCTTCGCTCTGGGTTAGGGGCTCTTCGCCAGGTTCGCCTCTGGGCTCATCTCTGGGCCCACTCTGGGGCTGGCTCGTAGGCTCGGTGGAGTTTTCCAGGGCTTCGCCCGCCTGGGCACCGTCCCACACCACCCGAGAGAGGCCCGAGTCGGTGAGGGCGACCACCCCGAGGCCGGGGGCGCCGGGTCCGGGGAAGAGGCCGACGACGTCCAGGGGGAGATCGATTGCCTCCCCGGCTTGGCGATAGCCGTCTTCGCCGCCGAGGAAGAGATAGAGAGAGCGCCGATCGAGAAGGGCGGGGACGATGGTCAGCACCTCCACCAGCCCGTCGATCTCGTCGATGCTGCGGCTCTCCTCGATGCCCAACTCCTCCCAGCGGGTGAAGGCGACGGCGATAGTGAGGTCCTGCCAGCCGTCCTCGTTGACGTCCGCCGCGACTACCGCCACTGGCGCTGCCGGCAGCTCGACGCTCCAGCGCTGAAAATTCTGCTGCGCTGTCAGGGCAGGGGAGAGGGCGACCGTGCCGAGGAGGGGCAGGAGCAGAAGGCGGAGGCGGGCGAGGCGCCATCGGGGCGCTCGTCCTGGGCTCGTTCGGGGGGAGGGCTGACGGATCGGGGCAGAGATCAATCGCATGGGGGGCTTAGAGTATTTCTCATGGCAGATGGGCTCTCATGGCAGAGGGGCCGCCCCAAGGGGTCTACGGAGGGGGCAGTGGTATCAGGGATACGCCGTCATCGCCGCGATCTTATCGACCTCCTCGGCTTCCACTACAATGGCGGCGTTCCAAGCTTCAACTTCTCGGTTCCTCACCCTTTCGCCCATCCAATACCTGCGCCCTTTCCGTGAGATCTCTCCCATGAGCGAACATCCCTGGATTACTCACCCTCCCTTCCACCTCGCCTTCCCGGTCGCTGATCTCGAGGCGACGGAAGCTTTCTTCGGCGGGCTCTTGGGCTGTGCCATCGGCCGCCGCAGCGAGCGCTGGATCGACTTCGACTTCTTCGGCCATCAGGTGACCGCCCATCTGGCCCCCGACGAGGTGCGGGCGGCGGAGACCAACGCCGTCGACGGCAAGGGGGTTCCGGTGCGCCACTTCGGGGCGGTGCTGGACTGGGACCGCTGGCAGGCTCTCGCCCAGCGCCTAGGCGAGGCCGGCGTCGACTTTCTGATCGAGCCCTACACTCGCTTCGCCGGTGAGCCCGGGGAGCAGGGGACCTTCTTCTTATTCGATCCGTCGGGCAATGCCCTGGAATTCAAGACCTTCAAAGACCCTCAGAGCCTATTCGCTGACTCCTGAGGGCGCGCAGCTCCAGCAGGCGCCGGCGGCGCTTGCGGGCGATCAGCAGCCGGGGGATGAAGGTCAGGGCGAGCAGGGCGGCAAGGGAGATGAACACATTGCGCAGCGCGCTGGTGGTCTCCCCCTCGGCGGCGTTGAAGACGGTAGCCCAGAAGTAGGTCCAGATGGGCACCGGCAGCAGCAGGCCTACCAGGGTGCTGAAGACAAAGGTCTTCGGCTTGACGCCTACCAGCGCGGAGCCGAAGTTGACCATCGGGAAGGGGATCGGCAGATAGCGAATGCGGGCGAGGGCCCAGAAGCCGTGCCGGGAAAGCTGTTTTTCGAAGCGCTGCAGCTTGTCGCCGAAGATCCGCACCACAAAGTCATGCCCCAGGCCGCGGGCCAGCAGGTAGCTAGCGACGGCGCCCAGCCAGCTGCCGATGAGGTTGTAGAGCGAGCCCCAGAGAGGGCCAAAGACCACTCCGCCGGCGGCGAAGAGGGGGGTGGCGGCGGAGCCCAGAGGGCACAGCAGGACGTAGGCGCCGATCAGCGCCAGGGGGCTCCACCAGGCTTCCCGCAGTCCGCTGAGCTGGGCGACCACCCATTCGCGGTCCAGCACCTGGGATAAGGGCGTATAGCGCAGAGCCAGGCCTGCCGCTACCAGCACGAGCAGAAAGAGGCCCGCTTTGACGACCGCCGCTCGGGTAGAGACCGGGGTGTCGTCAGCGGCCGGGTTGGGAAGCTGAGGGTCACTCATAGCGTTTCGATTCTCGGCTGATGAGATGGAGCTGTCAGGCGGATCCAATCCGGCGGAGTCGTCAGAAGGGCAAATCCGATGGAGTCGTCAGGCGGAGTCGGCGGGGGGACGCCCGTCTTCATCGCTACCGGTGGCTGGGGTTTCAGCGGAGCCGGTGGCCGCTTCCGTCGCGGCTTTGCGCCGCGCGAAGGAATCCATGTGCCCAGCGTCTTCTTCCTCACCGGCTCCGTCTAGCTTGAGGAATTCACGCATGTGGCCGGTGAGAATGGTTTGGGCCTCGGGATCCATGAAGTTGAGCCGCAGCTCGTTGATCACCATCACTTCGTGGTGCTCCCACTCTTCCCAGCAGTCGTTGCAAACCCGCTGCAGGATCTCTGCGCCCTGGGGGCCGGGAATCGGTGGTCTTGCCATCGGCGGCTGTTGGCGATCACAGCGAGCACATTGAAGAGTGGTGGAGCTGGGGGCGGCATCAGTCATGAGTTGGCTTCCTGAAGAGTGACCGAGGGGGTGCGGTCATCTTGTGGGAATGGAGGAGCGCGTCGGATGCGCTCCTGACAATTCTTCGGTCCGCGGCGGCCGTTGGATGCTTTGGTGGGAGGTGGCTGCTCTCGGGAGGGAGAGAGGATTCCCTGCGCCGGCAGCCGAAGGGCGCCGACAGTGAATTCTTCCGGCGGGGTTCGGCTCATCGCCTCGCCGCCGGCCCTGTGCCTGCCTTGCCCATGGAAGCAAAGGGTGCTTCCCTTGAGCAGACCGGCCCAGCACGGGACCCTCGTTGAGGCGCTCTCGCTGCTGGAACTCACACGCTAGGAGCTCAGCAGCAGCTCGAGTGGAATCAGCTCTCGGCGGGGACCGCTTGCGCTTCCAGGCGCTGCTTGAAGTCCTGCACGGTCTGCCGAAGACCGTCCTCCAGCTCCACCTTCGGTTCCCATTGCAGGAGGGAACGGGCGAGGGAGATATCCGGTTGACGAGTCTTGGGGTCGTCCACCGGCAGCGGCTCGAAGGCGATCTCGCTTCGGGAGCCGGTGAGCTGGCGAATGATTTCGGCGAAGTGGAGAATCGTCATCTCGCGGGGATTGCCGATATTGACCGGGCTCTCCGCGTCGCTGTGGAGGAGGCGGAAAATACCGTCCACCAGATCCGTGACGAAGCAGAAGGAACGGGTCTGGCTGCCGTCGCCGAAGACCGTCAGCGGCTTGCCCTCCAGCGCCTGCTGCACGAAGGCGGGTACCACTCGCCCATCGCCCATCCGCATTCGCGGACCATAGGTGTTGAAGATGCGCACGATGCGCACCTCCACCCCGTGGACCCGCTGGTAGGCGGTAGCCATCGCTTCGGCAAATCGCTTCGCCTCGTCGTAAACCCCTCGGGGCCCCACCGGGTTGACGTTGCCCCAATAGCTCTCCGACTGCGGATGCTCCAGCGGATCTCCGTAGACCTCGGAAGTGGAGGCCAGGAGATAGCGGGCGCCGTGGGCTCGGGCGAGGCCCAGGGTGTTGTGAGTGCCGAGGGAGCCGACCTTGAGGGTCTGAATCGGCAGCTTCAGGTAGTCGATGGGGCTCGCCGGAGAGGCGAAGTGGAGCACGTTGTGTACCGCTTCCTCAATGAGGAAAGGCTTGGAGACATCGTGCTCGATGAAGCGGAAGCGCTCGTTGTCCTTGAATCCCTCGAGATTCGCCAAACGGCCGGTGAGCAGGTTGTCGACGCAAACGACTCGGTGGCCTTCTGCGAGGAAGCGCTCGCAGAGGTGGGAGCCCAGGAAGCCGGCACCGCCGGTGATCAGGGTGGTGGTCACGGCCTTGGGCTCCTCAGCTGGGCAGATAGGTTCATTGGGCGAAATCGAAAGTTGGAGTGATGGACAAGGTCGCTGGCTAGTCTAGCGAAAGCTCATATAGCTCTAGCGCAAACTGGGGCAGCGATCGGCTCAGGGAGTCGGAACCCCGTCGCGACGGCCGACGGAGACGTAGTGGAAGCCTTCCGCGGCGATCTTTTCGGGATCGTAGATGTTGCGCAGGTCGACGATCAGAGGGCGCGTGAGCAGCTCCCGGAGTCGATCCAGCTCGAGGGCGCGGAATTGGTTCCACTCGGTGAGGATCACCAGGGCATCAGCCCCCTGGGCCGCATCGTAGGCGTCGGAGCAGTAGGTGACGTCCGGCAATTCCGGCCGGCAGGCGTCCATAGCGGCGGGATCGTAGGCCCTCACCGCCGCGCCGCCGTCCAGCAGGCCCTGAACGATAGGCAGAGCCGGGGACTCACGAATGTCGTCGGTGTCCGGCTTGAAGGAGAGGCCCAGCACGCCGAAAGTCAGGCCGCGGAGGGATTCCTGGCCCACCGCCTGGCGGATCTTGTCCACCATTCGCGCCTTGGTGGCGTCGTTGACCTCCAGTACCGCGTCGATAATGCGGAACTCCAGGCCCTGCTCGTGGGCGATTTGGGAAACCGCCTGGGTGTCCTTGGGGAAACAAGAACCTCCGAAGCCCGGTCCGGCCTGCAGGAAGCGGGGGCCGATACGATCATCTAGGCCCATGCCCTTGGCGACCACCTGAACGTCGGCGCCGAGGCTCTCGCAGAGTAGAGCGATCTCGTTGATGAAGGAGATCTTGGTGGCGAGAAAGCCGTTGGAGGCGTATTTGATCAGCTCCGCGCTCTCGACATCGGTGACCACGAAACTCACGCCGCGATTGCGCAGCGGAGCATAGATGTCGAGCATAGTCTCTTCGGCGCGGGGGTCGCGGCAGCCGATCACCACCCGGTCCGGGTGCATGAAGTCATCGATGGCGGACCCTTCCCGCAGGAACTCCGGATTGGAGACCACCGAGAATTCCGCATCCTCACCGGCGATGGAGCGCACGATTTCCTCGATCAGCTGTCCGGTGCCGGTAGGAACCGTGCTCTTGGTGATGATCACCTTGTAGCCGTTGAGGTGGTGGGCGATGCTCTCGGCGACCTGACGGACGTATTTGAGGTCCGCGGTGCCGTCTTCCTTGGGCGGCGTGCCGACGGCGATGAAGATCGCTAGGGACTGCTCGATGGCGTCGCCGAGCTCGGTGGTGAAGTGGAGTCGACCGGCTTCCCGATTCTTCGCGACCAGGCTTTGGAGCCCGGGCTCGTAGATGGGGATCTCGCCGCGCTGCAGCGCCGCGATCTTCTCGACATCCTTATCTACGCTGGTGACGTTGACGCCGAAATCTGCCAGACAGGCTCCGGTCACCAAGCCTACGTAGCCACTGCCTACGACACAGATATTCATGAGCTCTCGGGAGGGTGTGATTGAGTTGGGTTCTGGGATGAGAGGCCTGGGAGGCCGAGCTGGGCTCCGGACCTCTCCGGGGCTAGGTCGATTCGAACCTAGGAGAGGTCTGGAGTCGATGCGCGAGAGGTCGCGCGAACCGAGGGCGTAGCTCTAGCGGGTGCTGGAGCCACCGCCGGCGAGAGCCGGCGCGTGCTCCGCTTTGTACCAGGAGACGAAGCGGCGCAGACCTTCCCGGATGGGGACTTTGGGGGAGTAGCCGAGGAGTCGGTGGGCTTTGCTGACATCGGCGTAGGTGATGGGGACATCCCCCGGTTGGGGCGGAAGATACTCGATGCCCGCTTCCACGGCAAGCTCTCCGGCGATCCACGTCACCAGGTCTTTGAGGGCGGTGGTCTCGGCTCCTCCGAGATTGAAGATCTCGAAGCCTGGAGCGGTATCGAGGGCCGCCACCACGCCGTCGATGATGTCGTCGATGTAGGTGTAATCCCTGCGGGTCGAGCCATCGCCGAAGAGGGGAACGGTGAGCCCCTGGGCGAGTCGATGGGTGAATTTGTGAATCGCCATCTCTGGCCTCTGGGCCGGGCCGTACACGGTAAAGAAGCGCAAGCAGGAAATCTTCAGCCCGTAGAGATGGTGGTAGTTGTAGCAAATCAGCTCGCCGCTACGCTTGGTTGTGGCGTAGGGGCTGATGGGCTGGGAAATGTCGTCTTCCTCGGCGAAGGGCACCTTCTCGTTGATGCCGTAGACCGAGGAGGAGGAGCCGAAGACGAAGACTTCCGGGCCATGACGGCGGGCTGCCTCGAGCAGCTGTAGAGTGCCGATGCAGTTGACGTCTTCGTAGAGCACCGGCTCTTCGAGGCTCGGCCGCACTCCGGCGCGGGCGGCGAGGTGCACCACGGCGTCGAATGTCTCAGCGGCGAAGAGTTGATCCACCAGAGCCCCGTCCCGAATATCTCCCTCCACCAGGCGATAGGCCTCCAGGGGAAGAAAAGCCGCAATGTTGGCGCGCTTGCGGGCGGGGTCGTAGAAGTCGTTGAAGTTGTCTAGCACCGTCACCCGGTCGCCGCGCCCCAGAAGGCGACGGCTGAGGTGGGAGCCGATGAATCCGGCACCGCCGGTAACGAGAATATGTGCGCTCATATTTGGGAATCTCGGGGCGTGAAGAGGCGACTCTCACCGCCGGCACGTGGGCCTTGATGTTAGTTCACAAAGCAGGTGGATACAAACCGAAGGATGTTCCGGAAGTGGCTCTGCACAGCAGGGATCTGGCGACCGTGTCGGAATCGCGGCATGCCTCCACCATAGCGATCGTCGCAGCCCGAGTAGATCTTGGAGCGCAAGGCCTCGATCCACCCCAATCTGAGGGCGCCGCCCCGCCTCCGTAGTGCGACTGAACCGCTTCTGTATCGGCTGCTGTATTCCGGTTCTTGGTCATCGTTGCCCAGCAGCAACTAGGAAATCGTGAGGCGCTGGTAGCGAGGGATAGAGCGCGAGGGGAAGAGTGCGAGGGCAGGATTCGAGGGAACGCCTCGATAGGGATCTCCGACAAGGATCTTCGATCGAGAGCCCCGAGAGGGAGCCTTAATGGGAAGCTCCCCGTTGCAGCTGCCACCAGCCGAGGCCGTGGACCAAGCCAAAGGCCAGATCCGCCGCCGCGACGACCCAAAGGCCCCCTAACTCCGGTCTGCCCAGGGTGGCGAGGGCGAAGACCGCCGCACCGGCGAGGCGTCCAAGGGCTGCTACCAAAACCACCTCACTATGACGGCGCACGTCCCGCGCCGCGATCAGGTAAAGGGAAGCGAGCATGCAGAGGAAGACCGCCATCAGGTGGAGATAGAAGGGCTCTCCCGGCAGGGGCAAGCCCAGCAGCCGTGCGGGGAGCTGCGGCGCAATGAGCATTAGACCGGCGAAGAAGAGGTCGTAGAGAGCGCCGAGGTAGAGGCTGGCGGACAACAAGCGGGGAGCCCGGAGCCTGCGGGGAGATGGAGTGTTAGCGGCCATGGCCCCAGAGCGTATCAGGGCGGGCTTGTCCCTTCGGTGCTCTGGGAGCCTTGGCCAAGATGCCTTGAGATGGGGGGCTTGGGCTGGGTCGCTTTGGACTGGGGAGCCTTGGCCGTGAGACGATCAGGCACCATGTCGAAGAGCGCTGTTGATCCCACTCCTCCCGCTGGTCCTGGCTCCGGAGCTAGCACCGGGGCTCCTTCCGGAGTTGGCGCGCGGGCGGATGCCGCCGCGGGGCCTGGTCTCGGGGAGCATCGCTCCAGAGGCGTTTCCTGGCCTCGTCGATTCTTGGCGAATCTCTTGGGGTGGCCCACGCTGGTGATCACCACGGTGGCCTGCGCCTCCTTCGTAATTTGCTGCACCTGGCTGCTGCCGCGGCGGTGGACTCACAAGGTCTTCATCGCCCTTTCCCGCTTTTGGTCTAGGTGCTGGCTTTGGTCCAGCGGGATGGACTGGAAGTTCGAGGGCGAGGCGCCGGCCGGCGGGGCGGTCTACGTGGCCAATCACGCCAGCTGGCTGGATATTCCGGCGCTGATTCTGGCGCTACCGCCGACGGTTCGATTCGCCGCCAAGGACAGCCTGTTTCGAATTCCCCTTTTCGGAGCCGCGCTGCGCGCCGGGGGTTTTCTGCCGGTGAACCGAGAGGATCGCTCTCGGGCTCGCGACACCTTCGCCTCGGGGCGAGAGCATCTCGCCGAAGGGGGCTCGGTGCTCTTCTTCCCCGAAGGCACCCGGACCTACGACGGAGCGCTGCTGCCCTTTCAGCGGGGGGCATTTTTGATGGCTTTGAAGAGTCGTCTGCCGGTGGTGCCGGTCGGGGTGGAGGGGAGCTTTCGAGGGTTGCCCAGGACTTCCTGGAGCCTGGTGCCCACTTCGATCGTGGTGCGCATCGGAGAGGCGCTCGAGGCGGAGGACTACGGTCTGCGGGAGCGCCGCCGTCTGGTGGCCGATGCCCACGCCGCGGTCACCGAGTTGGCCGGTCTCGAAGCGCCGCCGAGTTAGGTGGTCGAGGCGTATCCCCAGCGTGTTTCTGCAAGCATCTCGTTGTCGGCGGACCCGGTGCCTTTCTTTATGGGTACACGCCGTCGCTTCTCGCTTCGTGGTTTGAGGTACAGTCGCAGATGCGACGCCTGTCTCAAGGGAGTCCCCTTGAGGGGTGTAAGGGGCGCGCTTGATTTCATCGCTTCCGAGGGGCTCATCTCGGGCTCGACGGGCTGCTATGCTCCGGCTCGTGGGGCCGACTCGCGCCGCTTGGACCCGTCCCTGTACTTATCTGCCCTCGGTACCTATCCGCATCTGTCCGCGCTAAGACGCCACCTCCGAAGAGGCTCCCCCGGAGTCTCCAGTTCTTGGGAGATCGAATAGACCCATCATGAGTTCGACTTTGGAAAGCCGCGTCTGGGACGCGCTCAAGACGGTGCGCTTCCAGCGCATGAGCCGGGATATCGTCGCCTTTGGCTTCGTCCGTTCGGTGGAGCTGGAAGGCTCTCTGGTAGCGGTGACGCTGGAGATCGCCACCCGCAAGGAAGACGCGGTGGCTCAGCTGAAGCGAGACGTGGAGGCCGTCGTCGTGGCGGTGGAGGGGGTCGGCGGGGTCGCCGTTGAGGTAGGAGTCAAGGCTCCCAAGCACCCGGCACAAGGGGCGCAGAAGGCGGTCAGTCAGGATCGTGAGCTGATCCCCGAGGTGCGCCACGTGATCGCCGTCGCTAGCGGCAAGGGCGGCGTTGGTAAATCGACGGTGGCGTCGAACCTGGCGGTGAGCCTCGCCGCCGAAGGTTATCGAGTGGGGTTGATGGATGCCGACGTCTATGGCCCCTCGGTGCCGATTCTTTTCGGCATTGCGGCGCGCCCCAAGCTCCAGGGGGAGAAGGCCCAGCCCTTCCAGAAATATGGCGTCAAGGTGATGTCCTTGGGCTTTCTGCTCTCCGGGGATACGCCGGTGATCTGGCGGGGCCCGATGGTGATGAAGGCCCTCGAGCAGCTGTTGGGAGACGTCGAGTGGGGTGCTCTGGATTACCTGATTCTCGATCTGCCTCCGGGCACCGGCGACGCCCAGCTCACCCTCTCCCAGCGGGTTCCGATGGCGGGAGCGGTGGTGGTCTCCACCCCTCAAGACGTGGCCTTGGTGGATGCCCGCAAGGGCTTTCATATGTTTCGTAAGGTGCGGGTGCCGATCCTCGGCATCGTGGAGAACATGTCCGGCTTCGTCTGCCCCAAGTGTGGAGAGGCGACGGACATCTTCAAGAAGGGCGGAGCGGGACGCACGGCAGAGGATCTGGGGGCGCGGCTGCTGGGAGAGATTCCCCTGGATCCGTCCATCGTGCGGGGAGGGGATTCCGGCGAGCCCATCGTCGTTCAGCAGCCCGAGGGCGCGGTGGCTGAGGCGTTTCGCAACATCGCTCGGGCCGTGGTGCGGGAAGTCGACGCTCAGGCGCAGGCGGAGCCCCAGCTCACCATCTCCTGAACCCAGTCTTTTCGATTCCTGTGAGCACTGCCGTTATTGCGGACTCCCATCTCGGGGGGTATCTCCACCTCGAGGGGGCGGAGCACAACCTCCGGCACTTCCTGGAGCAGCTAGAAGAGCTGCCGGAGAAGGGAGTCGATCGACTGATCCTGCTGGGGGACATCTTTCAGGTCTGGGTCGCCCAGCCCAAATTTGAAACTCCCGAAGTGCGGGCGGTGCTTCCGGCGTTGCGGCGTTTGCGGGAAGCGGGGATGCGGATCGATTACGTGATCGGCAATCGAGATCACTTTCTTCTCGAGAGTCCCTACGTCACGGTGTTCTCTTCGGTGGGCTATGACACCGAGGTGGAGATCGACGGGCGGCGCTACTTGCTCACCCACGGTCATCGTATGAAAGAGGGCGGGCCGGGGTTCGGAGAGCGGCTGCTGGCGGGGCCCATCGTGCGCTTCATCCTCTGGTTCATCTCAACCTTCCTCCCCTTCACGGCCAATTGGGCGACGGGGCGAGCGGATTGGCTTCTGCAGGTCTTTAAGAAGCGGGGGGATATCCCCTTTCACTGGATCCAGGAGTTCGCTCAGCGCAAGATTCAGCAGGGCTATGACGGGGTGATCGTGGGACACTTCCATAAAGGGCTGGAGTGTCGAAACCTAGAGAGTCTCGGGACGCTGCGTGAGCCGAGCGAAATTGGGCCGGAGGATCAGCCGGCGGATTGGTCCTCGGCGAAGGAACCGAAGAAACTTCCCCTGGAGGGAATTCAGGCGCTGGTGTTGGAGGCCTGGTTCCTTTCCCGGAAAGTGCGAATCCTGCGCTGAGGTGGGTCGCTCCGCTACGAATGATGGACGTCCTGATGTTTGGCTGCGGCACCTCTTCCGGGGTCCCGGTGGTGGGCTGCGATTGCGCGGTTTGCGTCAGCGGCCATCCGAAGAATCGGCGCCTGCGGGCGAGCCTGAGGATCAGCTGGCGGGCGCCTCAGGGCCCACAGGCAGCCGGCGGCGACGAGGGTGGGGGCGGGCCAGAGTTTGTGGCGGTGGTGGATGTCGGGCCGGACTTCCGGCAGCAGGCCCTGACCTTCGGCCTGCCGAGGCTGGACGCGGTGCTGCTCACCCACGCCCACGCCGACCACATCATGGGGCTGGACGACGTGCGGGTGTTCAACTTCCGGCAGGGGGGCGAGATTCCCCTCTACGGCAACGGGCAGACGCTGCGGGCGATTCGGCACGTCTTCTCCTATGCTTTCGAGGAGAGCCAGGAGGGAGGCGGCAAGCCGAAGCTCTCCCTCTGCCCGGTGTCGACTCCCTTCGAGTTGGGAGGTCGGCTGTTCACGCCGCTGCCGATATTCCACGGCAGTCTTCCCATCCTCGGCTATCGATGCGGTGATCTGGCCTACATCACCGACTGCAGCGAGATCCCGGAATCGACCTTCGCCCTGCTGGAGGGGGTGCAGGTCTTGATTCTCGATGCGCTGCGCTATCATCCCCACAGCACCCACTTCAGCCTCAACGAGGCCATCGCTGCCTCGGAGCGCATCGGCGCTCGGCGCACGATCTTCACCCATTTGGCGCACGATATTGATTATCGCTGGCCGCGTTTCGAGCTGCCGCCGGGCATGGAATTTGGTTATGACGGACTCTCTTTCTCCCTTCCCTGAGTCGTTTCTGCTGGGCGATAGCGAGGAGGCTCTCGATCTCCTCGAGGTGCCCAGCGGGGGTGTGGTCAGCGGGGACGCTCATCCCCCTTCATCCAAGAGCATCACCCACCGCTACGGGGTCCTCGCTCTGCTAGCGGCGGTGAGGGGCGATGCCGGTCCCTGGAGCCTGGAGCGTCCGCTGCTGGCGGAAGACACCCAGTTGACCCTCGGGGCGCTACGGGCTTGTGGTCTGGAAATCGAGCTGGAGAAGGGGGGGGGCGACCGATCGGTGGTCCACGTCCGCCGACCGGAGGGCCTCTTCGGGGCATCCTCTGGGGCCGAGACGGAGACGGAGACGGAGGTTCTGTGCGGCAATGCCGGAACCCTCTGCCGAATTCTCACCGCGGTGCTGACGGCGGTGCCCGGTCGCTTTCGCCTCGACGGCAGCCCGCGGCTGCGGGAGCGTCCCCTGGGGGCGCTGCTGGCAGCCCTCGAGCCCCTGGGGGCCCAGATCCGCTGCCTCGATCGCCAAGGCTATCTGCCCCTGCTGATCGAGGGCGGAAGCCTGCGGGGCGGCGTGACGGAGGTGGACGCCAGCGAGTCCAGCCAATACGTCACCGCTCTGCTGCTGGCTGGACTCGGAGCCCGAGAGTCGAGCCGGATTCGGGTGAAGGCGCTGACCTCGGCGCCCTATCTGGAGATCACTAAGCAGGTCATCACCGGCTGCGGCGGCCGGGTCGAGCAGCAGGGGGAGGATCTGGTGGTCTGGCCCGGGCTGTCGGTGCCGCGGCAGCTGGTGGTGGAGACGGATTTTTCTGCCGTGGCTTATCCGGCAGCGGCCGCCGCTCTCACCGCAGGGCGGTTGCGCATTCACGGCACCGACCCCGATTCGCCTCAGGGGGATCGCCGATTTCTCGAGGTATTGCAGCGAATGGGGGCTTTGGTGACCTGGGGAGACGGGTGGGTGGAGGTGCAGGGAGGGGATCTGCGGGCGGTTCGGGAGGACTTTTCCGATATCCCGGACCAGGTACCGACCCTCGCCGCCCTAGCTCCCTTCGCCGCCGGGGTCACCCACATCGAGAACGTTGCCCATCTGCGGATCAAGGAGAGCGATCGTCTCGCCGCCATGACTACCGAGCTGCGACGGCTGGGGGCGACGGTGGAGGAGCTGGAGGACGGGCTGGTGATCCCCGGCGTGTGGAGCTCCGATGGCGGCTCGACGGTCGATTCTTCGAAGCCCTCTGGGGACATCGGTGCGCCGACGCCGGTGGCCGTCGACACCTGGGACGATCATCGCATCGCCATGAGTCTGGCCCTGACGGGGCTACGGCGGCCCGGAACGCAAATACGGGAGCCCGCCGTGGTGGCTAAGTCTTATCCTCGTTTCTGGCGAGATCTGGAGAGCTGGCTGAGGCCCGAGAACGGCGGATGACGGCGGACGATGTAGTCCATCGTGCGCTGACGGGGGGCGGCATCCCGCTGGCCGAGGCCCACCTCACGGATCGCCAGCGGATCGCCCTGCTGCTGGAAGGGGCCGCGCTGCTCAGTCATCTCCACGCTGCCGGTTGGCGGCCGGCGGAGGATTGGTCTGAGCCTCGTCTCGGACCCGACGGTTTGCGCTGTGGAGGGCGGCCCGGGAAGGATCCGGTGTTGCCTCAGGAGCGGCTGGGAGAGATGTTGCGGACCCTTTTCGGCGGGGTCCCGGCGGGGCGCGGACAGGCGAGGAAAATCGCTCGGCAGCTGGAGCGTAGCTGGCGCCAAAGGCTCACGTTGGAGTCGCCGGACATCGCCGTCGAGCGTCTGTTGCGGGCGGCTCCTTTCCTGTGGCGAGAAGCCTCGGCCTCAGCTCGCCAGGCTTTGGTTGCCGAGGTGCAGCGCAGAGGGCGGTGCCGGCTGAGGGTGGCTGGCCCAGGGGTATTTCGCCGCCGCCTGCTGGTGCGGACGGTGGATCGAGAGGGCCTGGAAGAGCTGCTGGCCTCTTCTCGGGCTCGAGAGCTGTGGCTGCTGCCGGGAGATGATCCCCTACAGCAAGCCCGGCGAGCCATTGCCGACGGGGTGGAGCACCTCGAAGGTGAGCTGCGCAATGCCTCGCAGCGACGCTCCTTAGCTCGGGTGGTGGCCAAGGCGGGGCGTTTCGAAGATGCCGTGGCGCTGCTGCACCGGATCCGAGGCCCGGAAGCGGCGCTGCTGCGGGTGCGGTGCCAGCTGCGCCTGGGGCAGCTGGGGGCCGCGGGGTTGGGGATTCGGCGGCTCGAGGATCGTTCCCTCAGTCCGCGGCAGGAGCTGGATCTGGCGAGCGTCGCTCTGCGCTGGGCCGGGCAGCGAGGCGAGCCTCAGCGTCGGGAACAGTGGATGGCTCGGCTGGTCTCCCTAGAGAGGCGGCTAGAGCGCCGCCTGGAGCGGGGCCTGGAGCGGCGCCTTGAACGGGACCTTGAGCCGCGCCTAGAGGAGGGGGCGCCGGGTTCCTCGGAGAGCCTGGTGCTAGAGGTCCGGCTGGCGCGGGCTCGGGGGGCCTGGGATAGCGGCCGAAGAGAGCAGGTCGAGGCCTTGCTGCGGGCGAGCGAGGCGGCGCGGGAGGATCCGCGCATCGCCTGGCGCTGGCACCAGACCGCCGCCCTCGCGGCAATGCAGCGCCACGAGGCTGCCGCCGTTGTGGAGCACGCATCCCGCGCCCTTTCGCTAGCCCGTCGACAGCTTTCTCGATTCCGCGCCGCGGGTTTGTGGAACGACCTCGGTCTCGGCCGCGCGGCCACCGGGGATCTGGCCGGGGCGGAGCGTGCCTTCCTCCATGCCCAGCGCCTATTCGCCGGCTGTCAGGGGCCGAAGAGAACCACCCTGGCGCTCGCCAACCTAGCGGAGATCCGTCTGCGTAGAGGACGGCTGAAGGGGGTGGAAGCGGTTTTGGCGGCCACTCTGGAGAGCAATCGCGCGAGCGGGAACCAGCGGGGACTGGCCCAGGATCTCGAGCTCGCCGCCCGTCTCGAGCTGGTGCGGGGCCAGCCCCGCCTGGCCCTGGAGCGGCTGAGGCAGGCGGCGGAGGCCGCCGCGGCGACGGGGCTGGAGGATTGGCGCAGCGTCGAGCGCGGGGCGCTGGCGGCGCGGGCTCGCGGCTGGCTCGGCCAGCGGGAGGCGGCGGCCCGGGAGCTGGAGTCGACGGGGTTTCGCTACGGAGAGCTGGAGCTGGAGGAGCACGCCTCGGTAGCGGCCCTGGCGGGGCGCTGGGAGGCTGCGCTGGAGGCTGCCGAAGGCAGCTCCTGGTATGGGCTTTGGGAGGCCGCTTTTGAGGGGCGGCGGGCTGACGCTGAGCTGCTGGGCACCCTGGACGAGCTCGGCGCCTATCGATCCGCTCGTCTGGTGCTGGATCTCGAGTCGGTCTCGCCGGGAACTCTGCCGGGCTCGGTGCGTCAGCGGGCTGCGGCGGCCCTCTCTGCGGTTGGGGCGGTGGGTTTTGCCGAGCGTCTTCGGGGAGGGCATTCGAGCCCGCAGCCGTGGCGCGCGGTGAAGAGTTATCTCGCCTCGGATCGCCGGGATGTCGGGGCAGTGGCGCAGCTCTTCACCGCCGCTGGTTATGGGGAAGTGGCGGTGAGCTGGCGTCGGGGCCGGGGGCGCCTGCAGGGGGGGCGACTCTTCGGCGGCAGCGGAGGCTCAGAAGTCTTGAGAACGGAAACCCCTTACGGCGTGCTGGAAGCCAGCGCCGGCGAGATCGATGAGGTGCTAGAGACCCTGCTGGCCCTCGCCGCTCGGGATCTCCCGCCGCCAAAGGCGGTGGTGGACTCCGTGGGGATGGTGGGGGAGTCTCCCGATCTGCTCTCCGCCCTCGCCCGTCTCGATCGTCTCGCCACCGGAGAGCTCCAGATCCTGATCCTCGGGGAGAGCGGTACCGGAAAGGAGCTGGCGGCGAGGCGAGTTCACGCCCTCAGCCCGCGGCGGGAGGGCCCCTTCCTGCCGGTGAATTGCGCTGCGCTTTCGGAAACCCTGGTGCTCTCCGATCTCTTCGGCCACCGACGGGGAGCCTTTACCGGAGCGGATCAAGATCGCGCCGGAGTCTTCGAGGCGGCCCAGGGCGGCGTAGTTTTCCTCGACGAGATTGGAGATCTGCCGCCACCAGCTCAGGGCATGTTGTTGAGAGTCTTGCAGGAGGGGGAGGTGCGACGCCTGGGGGAGTCCGAGGCCCGATCGGTAGACGTGCGGGTGCTGACCGCGACCCATCGAGATCTCAGCGCCATGGTGGCTGCCGGAACCTTTCGGCAAGATCTCTACTATCGTCTCGCTGGCGCTTGTGTCACCCTGCCTCCACTGAGGAAGCGGGAGGGGGATGTAGTGCTTCTTGCGGAACACCTTCTGATCCGCCAATCGGCGCCTTCGCCTCCTCCTCGGCTCTCGGCATCGGCGCGCGAAGCGCTGCGCCGCTACTCTTGGCCAGGCAATGTTCGTGAGCTCGAGAATGTCCTGCGTCGGGCGACCGCTCTCGCCGCTGGCGGAACCCTGGAAGAGGGCCATTTGGAGCTCTCCCCGCCGCCGTTGACGGCAGCGGAGGATTATCATCAGCAGGTGAAGGCCTTTCGTCGCCGCCTGGTCCTCGGAGCCCTGGAGGCTACCGGGGGGCGTCAGGCGGAGGCCGCCCGCCGCCTAGGAATCACTCGCCAGGCGCTGTCCTATCTGGTCAAGCAGCTGAAATTGATCCCTTCGCACTTTTCGACCTGAGAGAATCCAGCGATCGATCTTTGATCGATCGCTTACCGAGGAGCAGATTTCCGAAAGTATTGCTCTCCGAGAGATTCGATCTCCGAGAGAATGTTCCTCCGAGAGCTCGGGCGTCCGAAGCTACGTCGCTGAGAAGTCAAGTCGCTGAGAAGTCACGTCGCTGGGAAGTCACGTCGCTGGGAAATCGTGCTACCAGGGGGCGCTAACAGATCGCCTCACCTTTACTGAGTCCAAATCATCCATGCTCCGTCACCTTCTTTCCCGTTTGCTCCAGGCTCTTCCCATCGCGCTGCTGGTGGCGTCGCTGGTGTTTTCTCTCATCCACCTGATTCCCGGGGATCCGGTGGAGATCATGTTGGGAGAAGGTGCTCAGGCCGCTGATGTAGAGGCTCTGAGGGAACGATTGGGGCTGAATCGCCCTCTGACAGAGCAATATTTGGAGTTCATGAGCGGTCTGTTGCGGGGCGATCTCGGAGACTCCATTCACTACGATCGGCCGGTGAGCGCGATCTTGATGGAACACTACCCGGCGACTCTAGAGCTGGCGATGGCGAGCCTGCTGGTGGCGCTCTTGATCTCCTTTCCGTTGGGGATCTTTGCTGCGTTAGGGCGAGATGGGCCGATCGATCATCTCTCTCGGGGTACCGCCCTCTTAGGCGTTTCGATGCCTAATTTTTGGCTTGGACCGATGCTGATTCTGGTGTTTTCGATCTACTGGAATTGGTTTCCGGTCTCCGGACGAGACGGCTTGATCTCCCTGGTGCTGCCGGCGGTCACCCTGGGCACCGCGCTCTCCGGCCTGCTGACCCGCATGGTGCGTTCGTCGATGGTGGAGGAGCTGGATCGGCCGTATATGACGACCGCCCGGGCCAAGGGTTTGGGTGCTTCGGCGGTGGTGCTGCGGCATGCGCTGCAGAACGCGCTGATCCCGGTGGTCACGGTGGTGGGGCTGCAGTTCGGCGCGCTGCTCACCGGAGCCATCATCACCGAGACGATCTTCTCGTGGCCGGGCATCGGTCGCTTGCTGATCCAGGCGATTCGCCTGCGGGATTATCCGTTGATCCAGGGCGGCGTGTTGCTCATCGCCGTGACCTATGTGGTGGTGAATCTGGCGACGGATCTGCTCTACGCAGTGCTCGATCCGCGCATTCGGCGCTCATCGTCGGTGTAGGAACCGCGGTGTAGGAGATTCGGTTTAGGAGATGTTGTGAGTAGAGGATCCCTAGGACAGCTCGCCGCAAAGCAACGGCTCGAATCAGCGAGCCTGCCTCAAGCCCGAGGGGTAGGACCTTCCCCATGGTCTTGGAGGGGGGGCGATGAGTAGTTTCGGCACTACATCCCCGCGGGGCTTCGGTTTCTGGCTCGGGGTGACGATTCTCTCCGTCGTCTTTCTCGCCGCTGTCGCTGCCCCTTGGCTCGCTCCTTACGATCCGGCGGAGCAATTCTTGGAGCGTCGTCTGGAGCCCCCTTCTTGGAGTCATTGGCTGGGCCTCGACGAATTAGGGCGCGATATCACCTCCCGCATGCTCTACGGTGCGAGGATCTCCGTCGGTGTTGGTCTCGCGGTGGTGTTCGGAGCCGGGGCCGTGGGGACCCTCATCGGCACCTTAGCGGGCTATTTCCGGGGGCGTCTGGACGCCGTGGTGATGCGCATCGCCGATGTCTTTCTCGCCTTTCCCGGCATTCTTCTGGCGATCGCCTTAGTGGCGGTGCTGGGGCCGGCGCTGGAGCACGTGGTGCTGGCGCTGGTGGTCATCGGCTGGGTGGGTTATGCCCGTTTGGTGCGGGGGCAGGTGCTGCGCCTGCGGGAGGAGGATTACGTTCTGGCTGCTCGCAGCGCCGGAGTGGCGACGCCGAGGGTGCTGTGGAGACACGTGCTGCCGGGCGTGCTGCCGGTGCTCTCGGTGCAGGCGAGCCTAGGAATGGCGGGGGCGATTCTCGCAGAGGCGGGGCTCTCGTTCCTGGGCTTGGGAATTCAGCCGCCGACGCCCTCCTGGGGAGCGATGATCAATGCTGGCCGCTCTCACCTCTTGGACGCCCCTCATCTCGCCTTGATCCCCGGTTTAGCAATTTTGCTCACGGTTTTGGGCCTGAATTTCCTAGGGGACTCCCTCGCCGACACCCTCAATCCTCGATCCCGCAGGGTCTTCAAGGGAGAGGGCTGATCGATGCCTAGTGTCGAGAGCCCCGGGAAACTTAGAGAATGACAACCCTATACATTGCCTTTGAGTGATTTTTGCCTGTTGAAATAGTGAGAAAAATTCATAAATAATGGATTTTTTCCGTCGGAAGTGTCGATTGATGTTGACTTTATTGGGATGCCTCTCGATAATGACCGTGCCCAACTTGGGTATTGGAAATTAAACTTTCAAAAGCGCAAATCACGAATCGAAGGTTCGGCTGCATCAACGTTGACCGAGCATGGATCGATCGAGGGATTTCGCGAATAAAGATCGTCCAGAAGGCGAAGGAAGGCAACAGATGGCCAAGCGAGGAAGCCAGGGGGAGGCGCTGTACACCCTGACGGAGGTGTCGGCAAAGACGGGAATTTCCATGCCGACCCTGCAGCGATATAAGCGTTCTTATCAGGATCGGCTACCGACCGTAGGTAAGGGGCGCCGGCAGCGCTATCCGGCGGCGGCTCTCGAAGTTTTCGAAGAGATCAAAGCGGAGAACATCGCCCGTCGCGGACGCCCGCGCAAGGAATCCTCCGGGGGCGACGCGAAGTCCGCGGCCAAGCCGAAGCAGCGTCGGGTGAGCCGGGCCAAGGCTCGCCGCGAGCGTCGCCGTGCCTCCGGTACGGGCGCTCCTCGCAAGGCTAGCGAAGCGACAGCTTCGAAGCAGGATCTCTTGACCTTGACCGAGATCAAGGAGCGCACCGGGATTTCCTATCCGACCCTCTCGCGCTACGTTCGCCAGGACCCGGATCGCTTCCCCAGCGTTGGGGAAGGCCGCCGTCGTCGCTACCATCCCGCCGCGGTGCAGGCGTTCCAGAGCGCCTATGAAGAAGGCAAGAGCTCTCGCGGTCGTCGACCCGCTCAGCCGAAGAGCGAGGCGAGCGCTCCGGCTACCAGCACCCGGCGCACCAGCAAGGCCGCTAGCGCCGGCGGCGCTGAACTGAAGAAGCGAATCAACGAACTGGAACGCCGAGTGAAGGATTTGGAGAAGCGTCTGTCGAAGGATCTCAAGCTGCGCTTCACCATTCCCGGTCGCTGATCCTTAAGACCAGCTGTCAGCCTCAACGCTGAAATGCCCCGTGGCCGTTGAACGGCGCGGGGCATTTTTGTTTTTCTCCCTGGAATCCCTCCTCCCAGCAATACTTGGGCCGCTGGCGGGGATCCGGGGTGCTGAGGCAGAGGGGTCAGGGGCCGAGGTGATCCCACCCTCCGTCGGGCCAGGGCCGGTGGTGGCCGTCGGCCGAAGCTAGGACGAGCTTGGGATCGGAGGTACAGGTTCCGATGGCGAGCGGTGCGCAGCCCGGTGGGCAGAGCTCTCGAGGGAAGGTCCAGCTTGTGGGGAGGGCAGCGAGGAGGCAATAGTCCTCGCCGCCACGAAGGATCAAGTCGAGGGGGTCTCGCTGGAGCCATAGGCAGAGCTGGTGGAAGAGCTCGTCGCCGGAGGCCTGGCGCAGGGCGGCGAGCTCCATTTGAGCTCCGGTTCCGGAAGCGGCGGCCATCCTGGGGAGATCCCGAGCGAGGCCGTCACTGAGGTCCATGGTGGCGAGCGTCGTGCCCTCCCCGAGTTGAGAAAGGTGGGCGAGCTCCTGCCCCAAGGCTAGATGAGGGCGGGGCAGGAGGTGGTGAAGGACGCAGCGGCGGGCGAGCTCGTGAAGTTCCGGAGGGAGTTTGGCCGGCAGCTGAATCTGCGCGTCGGAGAGCTCTTTCTCCGCTTGCTGCTCTCGGGGAGGATTCAGGGTGGCGCCGGCGTTCAGCAGATGGCGGCCCGCCGCGGACAGGCCTAAGGGGCCGCTGACCCAGAGTCGATGTCCCGGTGCGGCGCCGCGGCGGGAAAGGGGGCCGCTATCGCCCGCTTCCCCCACCGCGGTGAGGGTGGCGACGAGCTGTTCTGTGCTGCTCAGATCGCCGCCGAGGAGCTGCAGCCCGTGGACTTTCGAGGCGGCGAGGAAGGCGCGGAAGAAGCGGCGGTGATCGAAGGCTGGCGGAGCGGCGAGGGAGAGCAGCCCCCAACGTGGTGATGCTCCGGCGGCGGCCAGGTCGCTGAGGTTGACCGCCAGCAGTCGGCGGGCGACGTGGGCGGAATCGAGCTCCGGCGGAAAGTGAACCCCGGCGATCTGGGAATCTACCGTCGCCACCGGGCGGGAGAGGGCAGGCGTTGTCGCCACGTCGTCCCCGAGGGCTTGGCGTAGGCCTTCGTCTTGCTCCCGCAGCCAGCGGATGAGGTCGTCTTCAGCCAAGGTGCCGTCGCGGAGGCCGTGGTTCAGTGTGCTGCTTCAGGAGGCTTTCCCGGAGCCAGGGGCGGCCGGCTCGGTAGCTTCCGGCAGCAGAGCTCGTTCCAGCACCTCGTCCAGATGCTCTGCGAGATGGACTTCCAGGCCCTGGGTGAGGGCCGATGGGATTTCCTTGAGGTCCCGCGAGTTGAGTTTAGGGATGATCACCTGCTGGATCCCCGCGCTGCGGGCGGCCAGGACCTTCTCTTTGAGACCACCGATGGGCAGCACGTCGCCGCGCAGGGTGATCTCTCCGGTCATCGCGACGGCGCGGTGGACCGGCCGGCCCTCCAAGAGGGAGACGATGGCCGTCGCCATGGTGATGCCGGCGGAGGGGCCGTCCTTGGGGATCGAGCCCGCCGGCACGTGGACGTGCAGGTCGTGGTTGGTGAAGTAGTCCGCCGAGATACCGCGGCGCTCACCGTAGGCCCTGACATAGGACAGGGCGGCCTGGGCGCTTTCCTTCATCACGTCCCCGAGCTGACCGGTGAGGGTGAGCTTGCCCTTGCCGGGCAGGGCGATCACCTCGATGAAGAGCAGATCTCCGCCGCTGGCGGTCCAGGCGAGCCCGGTGGCGACGCCGACCCGATCCTGATCCAGCAGCTCCTCCGGGAAGTGTCGGGCAGCGCCGAGGAGTTGGTCCACCTGCTTCAGACCGACCTTCGCCGGTCGCTCGTCACCGTCGGCAACGCGCATCGCCAGCTTGCGGAAAAGGGCGGCGATCTCTCGCTCCAGATTGCGCAGCCCGGCTTCTCGGGTGTAGTGGGAGATCACCCGCTTGAGGGCAGGATCCGTGATGTGCAACGAGTGCTCGGCGAGGCCGTTCTCTTCCCGCTGCTTCGGGATCAGGTGGCGGCGAGCGATGATCAATTTCTCCTGCTCCGTGTAGCCGGAGAGGCGCAGCACCTCCATGCGGTCGAGGAAAGCCGGCTGAATCGGGTCCAGGAGATTAGCGGTGGCGATGAAGAGCACCTTCGAGAGGTCGTAGGGCACGCCGAGATAGTGGTCTCGGAAGGTCGAGTTCTGCTCCGGGTCCAGGACCTCCAGCAGGGCCGCCGATGGGTCGCCTCGGTAATCGGCGCCGATCTTGTCGATCTCGTCCAGCATGAAGATGGGATTGGAGGTCTCGGCCTGATGCAGGCCCTGGAGGATGCGCCCGGGGAGGGCGCCGACATAGGTTCTGCGATGCCCGCGGATCTCGGCCTCGTCTCGCACGCCGCCGAGGGAGATGCGCACGAACTCCCGCCCCATGGCGCGGGCGATAGAGCGCCCTAGGGAGGTCTTGCCGACGCCCGGGGGGCCAACGAAGCAGAGGATCGGTCCCCGCACTCGCTCATCGCCCCTCAGCTTGCGGACAGCGAGGAATTCGAGGATGCGCTGCTTTACCTTTTCGAGGCCGTAGTGGTCCTCATCGAGCACGGCGCGGGCATCTTTCAGGTCGAGATGATCTGAGCTGACCTTCGCCCAGGGGAGGCCGGTGAGCCACTCCAGGTGGGTACGCAGGATAGAGGACTCGGCGCTGTCCGGGTGGGAGCGCTCGAGGCGGCGAATCTGCCGCTCCATCTCCTCCCGGGCTTCTTCCGGCAGCTCTTTCTCTTCGGCGTTGCGTCGGTAGGCGGCGATCTCGTCGCTCAGCTCGCTGGTATCCCCCAGCTCCTGCTGAATCGCCCGCAGCTGCTGGCGCAGGAAGTATTCCCGCTGGCTGCGATCCATCTCGTTGCGCGCTTCCGAAGACAGCTCGTGCTGCAGGGTGAGCACCTGGAGCTCGCGGGTGAGCAGATCGGATACGGTACGCAGCCGTTTTACCGGCGGCAGGATCTCCAGGATGTGCTGGGCGTCGGAGACCGGCAGCTCGAGGTTGCTGGCCACCAGATCCGCCAGGCGCCCGGCGTCCGGCAGCTGAGCGGCGAGGGAGAGCACGTCCGGCGAGATGTTCTTTCCTAGCGCCGCGCTCTGCTCGAAACGCTCTCGCACGCTGCGCACCAGCGCGTCGATCTCCTGAGTGCTGATCTCCGGGTCGTCACTGTCGTCCAACAGCTCGACCCGGGCCTGAAAGAGCCCCTCTTGATCATTGAGGTGGGTGGCCCGTGCCCGCGCCAGGCCCTGCACCAGAATTCTCAGCCGTCCATCGGGGAGCTTGAGCATCCGCATGATGGAAGCGACGGTGCCGAGGTGGTGCAGCCCATCCTCGTCCGGGGATTCCTCACTCTCGTCGTGCTGCGCCAGCAGAAGCAGCAGCCGGCTGCCGGCGAGGGCCTTCTCCACCGCCTTCAGACTGCCGTCGTGGAGCACCGAGAGGGGGAGCAGGATGTAGGGGAACACCACTGCGTCCCGCACCGGGAGCACCGGGAGCACGTCAGGAATATGAATGTCGTTCCGATCGTTGGGATCGGCCGTGTTGGGGTCACTCATGGCGGGGCAAGTCCCTTAGGGGGTGGGCTCGACGGTAGGGCTTGAGCTGCTTTCTCTGGAGCCCGTGGCTCCCTTGTCGACGGCCGCTGGGGCCGCCTCGTCAGAGCTTGTCGGCGCTTCGCTCTGGTGGTTAGGCAGGGATTGCACCATGGCGGCAAAGGACTCTACATCCTCGAAGCGTCGGTAGACGGAGGCAAAGCGGATATAGGCGACCTGATCCAGAGCGTGGAGGCTCTCCATCACGATGCCGCCGATGTCGGCGGTTCTCATCTCTCGTTCCGGCTGGCGGTGGAGGGTGCTCTCCACCTTGTCGGCGATCGCCTCCAGCTGCGCTGGCGATACCGGTCTTTTCTCGCAGGCTCGGCGGATTCCGGCGAGCAATTTATTGCGGCTGAACTCCTGCCGGCTGCCGTCGTTCTTCACCACCATGTAGAGGATGTCCTCGATCTGCTCGTAGGACGTGAAGCGACGATCGCAGGTGACGCATTGGCGTCGGCGGCGAATGATCTCCCCATCGCGGCTCTCCCGGGAGTCGACGACCCGATCGTCCTTTTCACCGCAGAAGGGGCATTTCATAGCTCGGTCCGCGGAGACTTCGGCGCTCTGTCTTTGGAGCCGAGGAGCCTGTGGTGGGGCGAGGCAACGTTGCGGCTCATTCTTCTGGATCGAGGGCGATGTCGAGACGCAGCCGCACCGTGTCGCTGCTGGGGTTGCCTTGAAGGTCGATGTGGAAATCTCGCACCGCGTCCATCACCTGGTGGTTCTCGTCCTCCAGCTGGAGATGAACGGAGAAGCGCTTCAGACGGGCAAAGTCTGCCCGGTTCAGGGTCATGCGAATCTGCCGTGAGAGGTCCTCGTGGTGCCCGTTGGTGGAGGCGGGGGGAGGAGCCGGTTCGGCGGGGGTCGATGCAGGGGGATTCGCCCGGGTGGGGCGGGGGGTGGCCTTGGGAGGCGTCGAGGCGCGGGTCGAGCGCTTGCCTCGGGCCTCCTGCCGGAGCTTTTCCAGCTCTCCTAGAACGTCGACGTTGGCGCGCCTGCTGCGCCGCGTTCCCGACGGCTTGGCCTTCGCCTTGGCTTGAGGTGCGGCGGGGGTTGTGGGCCGGGGTGGGGCGGGAGCCGTCGAGGAAGCTGGCGCCTCTACTGGCGCTGGATCCGCTGGCGCGGCTTGGGCTGCTGGGGCCTCCACCGTGGTTTCTGCTGTCGCCGCTGTCTCGGCTGCGGCGGGGGTCGGTGGGGGCTGCGGTTGCCCATGGGCAGTGGAGCTCTCGCGGCTCGGAGTCGGGGCTGCCGGCGCGGCGGGGGCCGCGGGACGAGGCGGTGCCGCCGCCGGGGCGGGTTCGTCCACCTCGTCATCGCTGCCGCGGGCGAGCTTCTTCTTCAGCGCCATCAGGGTGAGGCGGGAGACCCCTTTGAGGGTCTCGAAGACGCCGTTACCGTTGAGCGCCGAGGCTTCGAAATGCGGCCAGTTGTTGCGGTTCAGGGCCTCGTTCATCTCCTCCACCGAGCAGATGGAGGGGAGGTCCCGCTTGTTGAATTGCAGCACCAGCGGAACCTCGAGCAGGGAGATGCCCAGCTCGCCGAGGTTCTCGGCCAGATTGTCCAGCGAGTCGATGTTGGCCTGCAGCATCGGGCGCTGGGAATCGGCGACGAACACCACGCCGTCGACCCCCTTGAGCACCAGCTTACGGGTGGTGTTGTAAAACACCTGGCCAGGCACAGTGTAGAGCTGGATCCGGGTGCTGAAGCCGGCGATAGTGCCCACATCGATGGGCAGCAAATCGAAGAAAAGGGTGCGGTCCGTCTCGGTTTCGAGGGACACCATCTCTCCCCTAGACTCGCCGGAAGTCTGGGAGTAGATGTAATGCAAATTGGTGGTCTTGCCGCAGAGGCCAGGGCCGTAGTAGACGACCTTGGCGGCCATTTGCATCGTGCTGTAATTGAAGAAAACCACTGGAATCCCCTCAGCCGCGGTGGGATCCGAGAGCATAGCATCGCGTCTATACACGGTCAATCTGACCCTCCCGTCCACAGCTCTCGGGGGCGGACAGGGGAAAGACTGCGATACAGTACACGAGCGAAGACCACCTCTGGTGCTGGAAGGACGAAAAATCCATCGACCATCGCAGCTGCGCGTTAGCGAACCAGGGTGTCCTTCTCGAGTTGATAGCCCTCCCTCAACGCCCTTTCGGGGACCTTCCCCGCCGCATTCTCTCGGGTGTTCTAAAGACCTTTCGTTTCAACGGTTTGGTTTTGACACCGGGGGTCGGTTGGGGCTATCCTTTCGCGCTGAGCTAAAGGGTTTTTAGGGCCGTGCCGGCGCGTCTCTCGTCGATTCATCCGAATCTCCCCTTCGCTTTATCCTCAGCTCATCCCCATCGATCGAAGAGGCTTTCGCCAGCGCCATGCAGACCCCGCCGCTAGCGGGGCCCATCGCGCCCCTCCATCCTCGAGTCAGCATCATGGCCGAATCCAGAGATATCTCTCCCGGAGCGCCTCCGCGGGCCGTCAGCTCCGCCGCGAGTCTGCTCTCCGAGCGGGACCGAGCCATTCTCAAAGATGTGATCGTCACCTACATCTTGAGGGCGGAACCGGTGAGCTCGCGGGCCATTGCGAAGCACAGCCAGCACGGCCTGTCGGCGGCGAGCATTCGCAACGTGATGGCGGATCTCGAGGAGCACGGGTATCTGTCGCAGCCGCATACTTCCGCCGGCCGGGTACCGACCCCGAAGGCCTATCACCTCTACATCGGTTCGATGATGGACGGTGCGGAGGTCGCCTCCGCGGAGCGCCAGATCATCGATGAGGCTCTGAGCGACACCCGGGACGCGGACGAGCTGGTGGCTTCCGCCTCTAGTCTGTTGTCGGACCTTTCCCACCACGTTGGGATCGCGCTGACCCCGGCCCTGGATCAGACCAAGCTGCGCACCATTAGCTTCGTGCCCTTGACCGATACCAAAGTGCTCTGCGTGGTGGTCTCGGATGCGGGCTTTGTCGACAACAAGGTGATCCAGACTCGCGAGCGGGTCTCACGGCGGGAGTTGGTGCGCATCTCCAACTACGTCAACGAGCACTTTTCTGGGCGCACGCTGCAGCAGATTCGTGAGCGGCTGCTCACCCTGCTGGATGAAGAGCGGGCCCGCATGGATCAGATGCTCGGCTTGACCATCCGATTGGCTAGCGCCGGCCTCGCCATGGGAGATCTGCCGACCCTGTTGCTGGATGGAACCACCGAGGTCCTGCGACAGCCGGAGCTAGCGGACCTGGAACGGGTCCGTCGACTGTTGGAGACCTTCGCCGACAAGGCGCAGCTGGTGTACATCCTCACCGAGCTGATGCGCGGCAAGGGAGTGCGGGTGTTGATCGGTGAGGACAGCGATCTGACATCCGAGCTGGATTTCAGCCTAGTGGCGGCTCCTTACGGTGTGGGAGATACCACCCTTGGCACCCTGGGCATCTTTGGACCGTCCCGAATGCAATACCAGCGCACCATACCGCTGGTCCACTATCTTGGAGAACGACTGAGCGATGCATTGGCCAACACCTTTGAGGTGGAGGCCTGAGGCCCCTTGGGGTCGCTAGCCGCTCGAGGAGAATCGATCGCGATGGAGAACGGCAAGCCTTCCATCTCCCCTGACGAAGCTCTCGATGCCGCCGTAAAGGAGGCAGTGGAGGCAGTGGAGGCGGTGGAGCGCAAGAGCCAGCAGGCCGCCGAGGTTTCGGCGGCGGATGAGCTGAAGGCGCAGAGCTTCGGAGACGAAGACTTCGATGAAGAGGGCGGCGAAGTCGCCCGGCTAGAGGAGGAGATCAAGAGCCTTCGGGAAACCTCGATTCGCACCCTCGCGGACTTCGACAACTACCGCAAGCGGATCGAGCGAGAGCGGGCGGAGATGCATCGCTACGCGATGGTGGAACCGATGCGCGATTTCCTGCCGATCATGGACAACCTGGAACGGGCGCTAGCGGCCTCTTCCGGTTCCTCCGACGATCTCAGGGTAGGGGTGGAGCTGATCCACAAACAGATGGTAGATCTGCTGAATCGAAATAAGATCGAGACGGTGGCGGCGGTCGGGGAACGCTTCGACCCGAACATCCATGAAGCGATGATGCGGGAAGAGAGCGACGAGGTGGAGGAGCCGACGGTGGTGGAAGAATTCCAGCGCGGCTATCGACTCCACGAGCGCCTGGTGCGACCGGCGATGGTGAAAGTCGCGCTGCCGCTACCTCGAGCCCCGGAGGGCAGTGCTGATAGCTCGTCCTCCGAGGCCGCCGATTCTGCGACCGTCATCGAGGAGGCCGACGGCGAAGGTTGAGCTGCTCCGCGGGAGCGGTGAGCACGCTGACCTACGAGGCGCGAAATTGAGCGTCGTCGGGCACGGGAGACTCAGGATTTGACCAAGATCATCGGCATCGACCTCGGGACCACCAACAGCTGCGCTGCGGTGGTGGAGGTGACCGCACCGCGGGTGCTCCCCAACCGTGAAGGGAGCCGCACCACCGCATCCATCGTCGCCTTCACCGAGGACGGCGAGCGCTTGGTGGGGCAAATCGCGAAGCGGCAGGCGATCACCAATCCCCAGAATACGGTCTTTGCCGTCAAGCGCCTGATCGGACGTAAATACGAGGACGAGCACGTCCGTCGTGCGTCTCAAGTCTTGCCTTATCGCCTGGTGGAGGCGCCCAACGGCGATATCAAGGTCGAGATTCGTGAGCGGCGCTACAGCCCGGAAGAAATCTCCGCCTTCATCCTCCAGGAGATCAAGCGCTTCGTCGAAGAGGGTTTGGGCTCCGACGCCAAGGAGGCGGTGATCACCGTTCCCGCCTACTTCGACGACTCCCAGCGCCAGGCGACCAAAGATGCCGGGCGCATCGCCGGCCTCGAAGTGCTGCGCATCATCAACGAGCCCACCGCCGCCGCTCTCGCCTACGGCCTGAATCAGGACGACGTCGACAAGAACATCGCGGTTTACGATCTCGGCGGCGGCACCTTCGATATTACGATTCTGCGCCTCGAGCGTGGGGTCTTCGAAGTGCGCTCCACCTCCGGCGATACCTTCCTCGGCGGCGAAGATCTGGATCAGCGGATCATGGACTGGCTGATCTCCGAGTTCCAGCAGGAGACGGGAGTCGACCTGCGCAGCGATCGCATGGCGCTGCAGCGTCTCAAGGAGGCGGCGGAGCGCGCCAAGTGTGAGCTCTCCACCAACGAGGAGAGCTCCATCAATCTGCCCTTCATCGCCGCCGACGCTCAGGGCCCCCGCCACCTGGCGCGCACCCTTACTCGCACCCATTTCGAGGAGCTGGTGGGGGATCTCATCGCCGCCACCGAGGGGCCGTGTCGCGAAGCGCTGAGAGATGCGGACCTCAACGCCGATCAGATCGATGAGATCCTGTTGGTGGGCGGACAGACCCGCACTCCCCTGGTCAAGCAGACGGTGGAGAAGATCTTTGCCCGCGAGCCCAATACCGAGATCAATCCGGACGAGGTGGTGGCGATGGGAGCCGCCGTGCAGGCCGGTATTCTCGGCGGTGAGATCAAGGATCTGGTGCTGCTGGACGTCACCCCCCTCTCGCTGGGTATCGAGACCCACGGCGGGCTCTTCGTCAAGCTCATCGAGCGAAACTCCACCATCCCGACCAAGAATTCGCAGATCTTCACCACCGTTTCCGACAACCAGGAGGCGGTGGATATTCACGCTCTGCAGGGTGAGCGCGAGATCGCCTCGGAGAACAAGTCTTTGGGCAAGTTCACCCTGGTGGGGATCCCGCCGGCTCCCCGCGGCGTACCCCAGATCGAGGTCACCTTCGCCATCGACTCCAGCGGTATCGTCAACGTTTCGGCGCGGGACAAGGCCACCGGATCCTCCCAGGGGATCCAGATCAACCCCGCCAGCGGCCTCTCCACCGAAGAGGTGGATCGCCTGGTCGAGGAGGCGGAGAAATATGCCGCGGAGGACGAGATCCGCCGCGAAGTCCGCCGCTTGAAGAACCGGCTAGAGGGCATGATCTACACTTCGGATCGAGTCTTCGAGCAATTCCGCTCCAAGCTCAAGGACGACGAGCGCAAGCGCGTCAACGACACTCTGCTCAAGAGCCGCATGGCGCTGTCCTCGGATGATCAGGCGGATATCGAAGCCTCCATCTACGACATGACCACCGTGTCGGGCTTCCTCTCTGAGCTGATGCTCAACAACAGCGGCAAATAGTCGCCTGCCCGACCCCTCCCCCCCTTCTTTCCATCGCCTCGGCTAAGGCTAGCCCTTGGTTCTTCCTACCCTCCGCTAGCTGAGCCTCGGTTTCAGCTCCCCGGTTTCGGCTCCCCGATTCCGGAATCCCCGATCCGATTTCCCCGCTTCAAGCCCTGCCGGTGGAGCCCTGAAGACCTCCGATCTGTCGGCGGCGGGGTCTCTCGGGGCAGCACTTCGGTGCGGACCCTCTACGGTCCGGCCCCTCCTCGGTTCGGCTCCTTCTCGTTTCGGCCCCATTCTCGATCCGGAAGGCGCGGCGATGGTTCCCCACGAGTGAGTACTGACGAAAGAGTTCTCAGCGATGAGCACGCAACGCGATTATTACGAGGTTCTGGGCGTCTCTCGAGATGCCGACGACAAGCAGATCAAGAGCGCTTACCGCAAGCTCGCGGTGAAGTACCATCCCGACAAGAATCCCGGGGATGCAGAGGCCGAGGCCCGATTCAAAGAGGCGGCGGAAGCCTATGCCGTGCTCTCGGATACGGAGAAGCGTCAGCGCTACGATCGCTTCGGCCACCAAGGCGTCTCGGGCATGGGAGGGGGAGGTTTCGACCCCTCGGCGTTCGTGGACTTCTCGGACATCCTGGGAGATCTCTTCGGCGGTGGCTTCGGCGCCGGTCGACGTGGTGGTGGCGGCGGTGGACGCGGTGCGGACCTGCGCTACGACCTCGAAATCAGCTTCGAGGAAGCCGCCTTCGGCACCGAGAAGACGCTGCGAATTCCTCGTCTGGAGACCTGCGACATCTGCCGCGGCACCGGCGCCTCTCCGGGGACCGGATCGACCACCTGCTCGACTTGCGGCGGGCAAGGTCAGGTGCGCTTTCAGCAGGGCTTCTTCGCCGTCGCCCGCACCTGTCCGGATTGCCGCGGTGAGGGACAGAAGATCGAAAAGCCCTGCTCGACCTGCCGCGGAGAAGGGCGAGTGGAGCAGGTGCGGGATCTGGAGGTGAAGATCCCCGCCGGCGTCGATACCGGCTCTCGTCTGCGCCTGAGCGGAGAAGGGGAGCACGGTCGTCGCGGCGGCGGTGCCGGAGATCTCTACGTGGTGCTGCGAGTAGCGGCTCATAAGACCTTCCAGCGGGATGGCGCGGACGTCTTTTCGCGGCTGCTGCTGAGCTATCCGCAGCTGGTGCTCGGCGCCTCCGTGGAGGTCGAGACTCTGCACGGTGAGGAGACTCTTGAGGTTCCCGCCCATACCCAGCCGGGCAAGATCTTTCGCCTGCGGGGCAAGGGGATCGACCGCCTCGGTCGTAACGGCAGGGGAGATCACGTGGTCGAAGTGGGGATCGAGATTCCCAATCCGCGGAAGCTGAACGAGGAGCAGCTAGATCTGCTCAAGACCATGGCGGATCTTTCCGGTCAGCCGGTGCGCCAAGGCTTCTTCGAGAAGATCAAGAGCGACCTTTTCGGGTAATTGCGATGAGCGCCCCCTATCGTCGCTTGGTCTACGAGGTCCCGGCGGCGCTGGAAGAGCTCTGGGAAGCGAGGCTGTCCCTGGCTAGCTCCCTCGGCTGGCGAACTTTGGAGAGCGCTCCAGCGGATCCCTGGGGCGAGCCCGGAGAGCTGCCTCCTCGGGATTCCGACACCCTGCGACTCGAGGTGTATTTCGCCCAGGGGGAAACCCCGCCACAGCCGCTGGCAGGGATTCGTCTACTGGCGGACGACGGCTTCGAGGCCGAGGATTGGATGGGCGCCTGGCGCGCCAGCGTTCAGCCGCTGCCGGTGGGGGGGCGCTTTCTGGTGGACCCCAGAGAGGTCGACGAGGCGCCGCCGGAAGTGCCCCGAGGGCGCTTCTGGCTTCGGCTCCCGGCCCGCCAAGCTTTCGGTACCGGGAGTCATGAGACGACCCGCCTGATGCTGGAGATGCTGGAAGACCTCGAGCATCAGGAGGTGCGGGATACCGAGGTGCTGGATGTCGGTACTGGCTCTGGCATCCTCGCCTTTGCCGCTCTCTGCCTGGGGGCTGCAAGGGTGGTGGGTTTCGATATCGACGTGGCGGCGGCGGTGGCGGCGGCGCAGAACCGGGGCTACAACCCCCATCTCGCCCCGGCGTTCGCCGGCCGCCGGCTGGCCTTCTTCGCTGGCACCCTGGAGGCTCTGGCGCCCGGCCACTCTTCCAGTCAGCCCTCCGGCCAGCCTCCCTCCAGCCAGGCTAGGGGGCAAGCCTTCTATGGAGAGTCCGGACAGGCCGCCGGTGGGCTCTTCAACCTCGCCCTGGTCAACGTCTTGCCGGAGCGTCTTCGCCCCCATCTCGACGCCCTCTGCCCGTGCCTGGCACCGGGGGCCCGGGCCTTGGTCTCCGGAGTCTTGGCGCAGCGCCAGGAAGAGGTAGAGGCCGCTCTCTCGGAGCGCGGGCTGGAGCGAAGGAAGGTCTACCGCGAGGGAGAGTGGGTGGGATTGCTCTGCCGGCTGCGGGCTGAGGCTCGAGTTGAGGGACTCCAGGGGCGCGGTGAGGGGAGCTCCCCACGATGAAGGATCTCGAACAATGAAGAAGGGTCCCGAGCCGAGATCGTCGCTGCGGGAGAAGGCTGAAGGGCTGCGAGGGGGAGCTCCTCGGGTCACCCTGGTGATGGATCCGGAGCAGCTCCGGGGAACGGAGGTGGAGGTTTCCGGAGAGGCCTACCGCCATCTCTTTCGCGCCCGCCGCCTGCCGGTGGACGCGCCGCTGCGCCTGGTGGACGGGCAGGGGCAGGCCCGCTGGGGGCGGGTGTCGGCGGTGGATCGCCGCAGCGCGATGCTGATCCTCGAGGGACCAGCGCCCAGCGGTGATCCGTCACGACCGGTGACCCTGCTGGTGGCGCCCCCACGCTCGCAGCGAGCCTCCTGGCTGGTGGAGAAGGCGACGGAGCTGGGGGCGAAGAGAATCCTCTTTCTCGCCACCGAGCGCAGCCAGCCCAGCGGAGGTCAGGGATGGCTGCAGCGCCTGCAGCGGGTCGCCGTGGCGGCCCTGGAGCAGTGCCATGGCGCGACTTTGCCGCGGCTCGAGGGGCCCCTCTCTCTGGGCGGGGCGATCGCCGAAACGCAGCGGGCCGAGGTGCCGCATCGGGTGTTGCTGCATCCGGCGGTCTCCGGCCAGCCGGTGCGCCCCGAGGAGTGGGGAGAGACGCAGGCGGTGGCGTGGGCCATCGGGCCGGAGGGGGGCTGGAGCACCCAGGAGATCGAAGAGCTGCGGGAGGCGGATTTCCGGCCGCTGAGCCTGGGGCCGAGAATCCTGCGGGTGGAGACCGCGGTAGCGGCGGCTCTGAGCCTCTCCTCTCTAGCCTCAGGAACCTAATCCCCGGGAGTTCAGGCCTCGGAAGCTCAGGCCCGCGGGCCTAGGCCGAGAGAGTCGGCCTGGGGGAGTCCGCTGGATTCGCTAGGAGCTCGCCGAAGAGCTGCTAGGAAAGGCCCTCTTTGCGCGCTAATTTCCTCCTGAGCCTCGTTGATAGGGGCCGGAGAATCGCTTCTCTTTGCTTGATTTCACTGCGTCGGCGGCGGATGGGTTACCGAGCTCTCACCGGCTCCTCGGGCCTTGCTGGTCGGGGTTCTTCGCGGTGCTCTAGGACAGCCATAACGGAGCCGTAGAGCTTGCGAAGAGGCCGTCAGTGGCCTACCATGGAGAGCCCGGGTCTGCCTATCTTCGCCGCTACCGAGAGCACTGCTGTTTGGCGAAACTGTGGGCAGCATCATTGAAATGCAAGGCATCGTTGGCCGCCGGAGAGCGGCGACGAGACGATAGGAAAGGAGCGAAAGCTGTGGCTGAGACGAATCCCTTCGAGGGCGCCCGTTGGATTTGGATGAACGGTCGCTTGGTGGAGTTCGACGACGCACGGGTTCATGTTCTCGCTCACGCCCTGCATTACGGCTCGGGAGCCTTCGAGGGCATCCGCTGTTACGAGACCCCCGAGGGTCCGGCGATCTTCCGGCTCCAGGAGCACCTCGAACGCCTGGTGAAAAGCTGCGCCATCTACCGCACGGAAGTTCCCTTCAGCGTCGATGAGCTGAGGGCTGCGGTGTACGAGACCATCGCCGCCAACGAGCTGGATTCCTGCTACATCCGCCCGCTGGTCTACCGCGGCCTCGGCACCCTCGGGGTGTACCCGGGGAACTGTCCGGTGGACGTGTCGGTGGCCGCCTGGTCGTGGGGGGCTTACCTCGGTGAGGAAGCCCTCTCCAACGGAGTGGACGTTTGCGTTTCCTCGTGGCGGCGGGCGGCGCCCTCGACCTTTCCTACCCTCGCCAAGGCTACCGGCAACTACCTCTCCTCCCAGCTGATCAAGATGGAGGCGATGGCCAACGGCTACGCCGAGGGTATCGCCCTCGACGTCGACGGCAATCTCTCGGAAGGCTCCGGGGAAAACCTCTTCATCGTCGAGGGTGGCAAGCTGCTCACCACTCCGCTCACCGCCTCGGTGTTGCCGGGCATCACCCGAGACTCGGTGCTCAGCCTCGCCCGGGAAGAGGGCATCGAGATCGTGGAGCGCAACCTGCCGCGAGAGCTGCTCTATATCTGCGACGAGGCCTTCTTCACCGGCACCGCGGCGGAGGTCACGCCGATTCGCTCCGTCGACCGGCTGACGGTGGGCTCTGGCCGCCGCGGACCGATCACCGAGCTGCTGCAGCGTCGCTTCCTGGACATCGCCAACGGCCGCGCGGAAGATACCTTCGGCTGGCTGGAGCGAGTGCCCACCGCCGATGCGGTGGCGACCTGAGGCTTGACGAACGCCAGAATTCCAGAATGCCAGCTCCGAGAAAGATCCCCTGATTCGAGCCCCCCGGCCCCTCGGAAGACCCGCTCGCGGCATCTTTGCCCTGAGAGATATCACCGTGAGCTATCCCTAGACCGTGCCGCTGAGGAACGAGACGCCCTATGAATATCAACGATCTGCTCAAAGTGGCCGTCGACCGCAAGGCGTCGGATATTCATCTCAAGGTCGGTAGCCAGCCGGTCTGCCGAATCGATGGTGACCTCACGCCGCTCAACGACATGAAGCGGTTGATGCAGGAAGACACCATCCAGATGGCCTTCTCGATGATGAATGCGCGCCAGAAGCAGCGCTTCAAAGAAGAGTTCGAGATCGACATCTCCTATTCGGTGCCGGGGCTCGGCCGTTTTCGAGTCAACGTCTTCCAGCAGCGTGGCGCCGTGGGCCTGGTGCTGCGAGTCATTCCCGCGCGCATTCACTCGATTCGGGAGCTGATGCTGCCGAAGGTGCTAGAGAAAATCTGTGAAGAGCGCCGGGGCATGGTGTTGTGCACCGGAACCACCGGTTCCGGTAAGTCCACCACCCTGGCTTCGATGATCGATTACATCAACGCCAAGCGGGCGGATCACATCATCACCGTCGAGGATCCCATCGAGTTTCTGCATCGGGATAAGCGCTCGCTGCTCAACCAGCGCGAGATCGATGTCGACACCCGCGGTTTCGCCACCGCCCTGCGCGCCGCCATGCGTCAGGATCCGGATGTCGTGCTGGTGGGTGAGATGCGTGATTTCGAGACCATCGAAACCGCTCTGCTGGCGGCGGAGACGGGGCATTTGGTGTTTTCCACCCTGCATACGGTGGACGCCACGGAGACCATCAACCGAATCATTTCGGTGTTCCCTCCGCATCACCAGAAGCAGATCCGAATCCAGCTCGGCCAGGTGCTGCGGGCGGTGATCTCCCTGCGCCTGGTGCCCCGCGCCGACGGCATCGGACGAGTGCCGGCGACGGAGGTGATGATCACCACGCCCTATATCCGGGAGTGCATCGAGGCCAAGGAGAAGACCAAGTTCATTCGCGAGCAGATCGCCCTCGGAACCAGCCAGTACGGGATGCAGACCTTCGATCAGAGTCTGTATACGCTCTATAAGAGTGGCCTCATCACCCTGGAAGAAGCGATGAAGCGGGCCTCCAATCCGGACGAGTTCCGCCTCAAGGTCGAGGGCGTGCAGTTCACCGCGGATATCTCCCGAGAGGAGATGGAGTCTTCCCTGGAGATGGACTTCGCCGGCGGCGACGATCTGCTCAGCGACGGCGATTCCCTGGAGTTCGAGCTCGAAACCACCTGAGGGCGAGCGCCCAAGAATGCTTCAGGGCCGTCGCCTAAGGCCCCTCGCCCAAGGACCGTCGCCGGTGGCTCGATGTCGCAAGGGCTGTAGGACTTTGGGGGGGCTGTCTGAGGCGCGCTGCGTCGCTGGGGCGAAAGTCAGGAGGATCGCCGCAATGACCCCGATGGATCGAAGCCGGAAGAAACTCTCTTGAGATCAGCTTCCAGGGAGGGCCCCAAGCCCCCCACCAAGCCCTGTCACGATCGCGCCCTGGACTTCATCGCCCGGCGGCCTCATTTCACCGCGGAGCTGCGCTCCAAGCTGCTGAAGCGGGGCTACGGGCAGGAAGAGGTGGCGGCTACCCTGGAGACCCTGCAGGGGAAGGGCTGGGTCGACGATGGCGAGACGGCGCGGAGCTTCGTGCGCCAGCGCCTGGCCCGAGGTCCCACCGGCCGCCGCCGCCTGCAGGCGGAGCTGGGGCGGCGAGGGGTTTCCTCGGAGATCGCCGCCGCGGTGCTGGACGAGCTGATGCCGGAGGACGAAGCCCCCGCCGCGCAGGAGGCGGCGAGAGCCTGGATGCGTCGCCGCCGCGGCCGCTGGGATCGTGCTGCCCTGGCCCGGCATCTGCAGGGAAAGGGCTTCGCGCCCCGTGCTATCGTTGCGGCGCTCGAGCTGCTGCGGCGCGCGGTGGAATCCGCTTCCTCGGAGAATGTCGAGGAAGACGATCTGGCGCTTTGGGAGGACGATCTCCCCTGAGTCGGCAGGAAGGCATCCGCCTCCCTCGACCGACACCACCGGCCGATACCATCCTGCCTGCTGCTCGCGTTCCCCTCCTCGCCTCGAAGCCTCGCTTCCTGCCCTACCGGCGCTTTCCCCTCCTGCCTAACTTCTGGCGTCCGAGCTGCGGACGCCGCCGTGAGCATTCTGATGAAGAGCCAAGACATTCGTAAGAGCTTCCTCGACTTCTTCGCTCAGCGCGACCACCGCGTGTTGGCGAGTGGACCCCTGGTTCCCCATGGGGATGCCACTCTGCTCTTCACCAATGCCGGCATGGTGCCCTTCAAGAACGTCTTTCTCGGGCTGGAAGAGGCTCCCCATCCGCGAGCGACCACGGCTCAGAAATGCCTGCGGGTCTCCGGAAAGCACAACGACCTGGAGAACGTTGGTCCGAGCCCGCGGCACCACACCTTCTTCGAGATGCTGGGGAACTTCTCTTTCGGGGATTACTTCAAAGAGCAGGCGATCCGCGACGCCTGGGAGCTGGTGACGGAGGTTTGGGGTCTGCCGGTGGAGCACCTCTACGCCACCGTTTTCGAAGAAGATGACGAGGCCCACGAGCTGTGGAATCAGCTTTCCTCGCTGCCTCCAGAGCGAATTCTGCGCTGTGGTGCGAAGGATAATTTCTGGGCCATGGGGGAGACCGGCCCCTGCGGCCCCTGCTCCGAGATCTTTGTCGATACCCGCCCTGAAGAGCCCTCCGTCGATTTCGAAGAAGGCAGCGAGACGGGGCGCTATCTAGAGATCTGGAACCTGGTGTTCATGGAATTCCAGCGCGGCGAGGATGGCGAGCTACGCCCGCTGCCGAACCCCTCCATCGATACCGGAGCGGGCCTGGAACGCTTAGCGGCGGTGCTTCAGGGAGTGGGCAACAACTACGACAGCGACCTCTTCCAGCCCATTCTTCAGGCCACCACCGAGATCTCCCCTCGACGCGAAGAGCTGCTGCGGGGTGAGGTGGAGGACGGCGTGGTCTCCCTGCGGGTGATCGCCGATCACCTGCGGGCGGTGACCTTCCTGCTCTCCGACGGCGTGATTCCGGGCAACGAGGGGCGGGGCTATGTGCTGCGGCGGATCCTGCGGCGGGCCCTGCGCCACGGCATGGGCCTGGGCTTCGAGGAGCCCTTCCTCTACCGCCTGGTGCCGGTGCTGGAGGAAGTTCTGGGGGACGCCTACCCTCAGCTCGCTCAGACCCGGGAGGCCACCGTGGCGACGGTGCGGGCGGAGGAAGAGAAATTCCTCTCGACGCTGGCCACCGGCGCCCGGCTGCTGCAGCAGGAGATCGACGGCGCTCGCCGGGAAGGGGCCGAGCGGCTGGGGGGGGAGAGAGTTTTTCGCCTTTATGACACCTACGGCCTGCCGGTGGAGGTGATCCGAGAGATCGCCGAGGAGGAGCGCTTCGGCATTGACGAGAAGGGCTTCGAGGCGGAGCTGGAGGCTCAGCGGGAGCGTGCTCGTCGCGCCACTGGAGAAGGGCAGAAGCGGGTGGGAGCCCTCACCGCGGCCCTCGCCGGCGCGGCGGACGAAGAGACCGAATTCCTCGGCTACGACCAGCTGGAGCTGGAAGATGCCGAGGTGCTGCGGCTGGCGGTGCTCAGCGGCGGCGATGCCCTCGCCGCCACGGCCTTGACGGCGGGGCAGGAAGGAGCGGTGGTGCTCGACCGCACGGTCTTCTACGCCGAAGGCGGAGGCCAGGTGGGGGACGTCGGCAGACTGCGGTGGGAGGGCGGCAGCGCCCGGGTGACCGATACCCGCAAGGGCGGCGGCATCTTCTTCCACTTCCTCGAGGTAGAGGAAGGGCAGCTGCAGGTCGGCGCGAAGCTTTCCCTCGAGGTGACGACCGCAACCCGCCGCGAGGTCCAGCGGCACCACACCGCGACTCATCTTCTCCACGCTGCCCTGCGGGAGCGCCTGGGAAGCGGAGTGCGGCAGGCCGGATCGCTGGTGGCGGCGGATCGCCTGCGCTTCGACTTCACCTATCCGGAGCCGGTGAGCGCCGAGATCTTGGACGAGCTGGAGTCGCGCATTAACGGCTGGGTGCTGGAGGCTCTGCCGCTGCGCACCGCCTACCGTAGCTACGAAGAGGCGGTGGCAGCAGGGGCGATGGCTCTCTTCGGAGAGAAATACGGCGACGTGGTGCGCACCGTGGAGATCGCCGATGCCAGCCTCGAGCTCTGCGGTGGCTGTCACGTCGGCAATACCGGCGAGATCGGCATGGTGCTCCTCACCGGCGAGAAGGGTATCGCCTCCGGCGTACGCCGGGTGGAGGCCGTCGCCGGCGAAGCCGCCCTCGCTCTGGTGCGCCAGCAGCGCGGCGCCCTTGCCGAGGTCGCCCGCGCCGTCGGCGTAGGAGCGGATCAGGCGGCGACGGAGATCGTCTCTCTGAAAGGGCAGATCCAGGGTTTGGAAGACGAGCTCTCCCGGCTTCGTCTCGAGATGGTGGCCGGTGCTGCCAGCGATGCCGGTAGCCGGGAGGAGACCGTAGGGGAGGTCAAAGTCCGCCTCCAGCAGGTGCCCATGGCGCCCCCCGGCGAGCTGAGGAATATGGCGGATACGCTGCGGTCCAAGGTGGGGTCGGGAGTGGTGGCCCTGGGCGCCGCGGAGTCCGGCAAAGTGACTCTTCTCGTGGCGGTGACGGAAGACCTCGTGGGTCAGGTGCACGCCGGCAAGATCGTCAAGGCCGCCGCCGCCGTGGTCGGCGGTGGAGGCGGAGGGCGTCCGGATTTCGCCCAGGCTGGCGGCAAGGACGAATCCCGCCTGCCGGAAGCCCTGGACGTCGTCGTGGCGGAGGTGCGAGCACAGCTGGAGGGCTAAGCTCCCTCAGCCTAGGCTTTCTCTTCGCATCGACACTCGCTCGCTGGATCTGCTCCCAGCACTGTCCCCGGGCGTGATTTGATAAGGTTCCAAGCATACTTACACCGCCTCCAAGCACCGCAAGATTCCGCCATCTCATGATCCAGCCCCGACGAAGAACCCTTCCCCTTCCGACACCCTTTTCATGGGGTGGAGCCGGGTGCTGGATCTTCTCTATGGCTCTCGTATGGGCGATGGCTCTGGGGCTCTCGTTTCCTCTCCCCGCCGACGCTTCAGAAATCAAGATGACCGTCCGCCCCGACGGCACCATCTTCATCTACAACGAGCGTCCAGAGCATCGAGCCCGCCGCACCTCCGGTCGCCTGATGGCGGTGCCCAGCGACGAGCTCGATCGACTGATTCGCCATTACGCGCAGCAGCATCGGCTGGAGGAGCGACTGGTGCGCGCCATCGTGCAGGTGGAGTCGGGATACAACCCTCGGGCGCGATCGGTGAAGGGGGCCCAGGGGCTGATGCAGCTGATGCCGGCGACGGCCCGTTCCCTAGCGGTGGAAGATCCCTACGATCCAGCGCAGAATTTGATGGGCGGGACGGCCTACCTCCGCTCTCTGCTGGATCGTTACGGAAATCTACGCTTCGCCCTCGCGGCCTACAACGCAGGGCCCACAGCGGTGGATCGCTACGGCGGTATTCCGCCCTATCGGGAGACTCAGCGATACGTCACCAAGGTGCTCGGGTTGGTCGAGAGCGAAGGCGGCAGCGCGTCGGCCTTCGACGCTTCGGACGATGGTCCCCGACCTGAGATCTTCGTAAGCCGCGATGAGAACAATCGATTGGTGTTCTCCACCGAGCCACCGGGAGGGCGTTGAGGAGCCTCTCTCCTCCGGACCTTTCAACCTCTGCTTCCCTTTCCTCTACCGACCTTCCGTAGGCGAACGATCTCTCGTGCTGGCCCAGGGGTTCGGTTCGCTAACGACTTCTCGTTGGCGAGGCCTTTGCGGTCCTCAGGGCCACCCACCACCTATGCTCAACCTTCCCAATCTCCTCACCATCTTTCGGATCCTGCTGGTGCCGATCCTGGTGGTGGTCTTGTTGACCAAGTTCCCGGGCAAGGAATTCGTTGGTCTTTTCCTCTTTCTGCTGGCTGCCCTCACCGACTTTCTAGACGGATTTCTCGCCCGTCGCCGGCAGCAGATCACGCGATTGGGCAAGCTGCTGGATCCAGCGGCGGACAAGATCCTCACTTCTGCAGCGCTGATCTCCTTGGTGGAGATGAATCCCGAGGCGACGCCGGCGTGGATGGTGGTGGCGATCATCGCGCGGGAATTCGCCATCGGTTCGCTGCGCTCCTTCGCCGCGTCGGAGCAGGTGGTGATCGCCGCCAGCTCTCTGGGCAAGGTGAAGACGGTGACCCAGGTGATCGCCATCTCTCTGCTGATCCTCTACAACCAGCTGGGCTCATTGCAGCTGCTGGCGACCATCGCGCTGTGGGTGGCGATGGTGCTGACCTTGATCTCCGGTGCAGAATATTGCTGGCGCTTCGGGAACCAGCTCTTCATAGACCGCAAGAGCGCTGGGTAGAGAAGCCTTTAGGGTAGGCGAAGCCCGCTCTAGGCCCGGAGAGCGTAGAGGGCTGGAGGCATGAATCAGTAGAGCAGGTTGTGGCCGCGCGGCCGGCCGGCCGCTGGCTGTTGTCGGAGGGATTCGCGGGAATGGTGGTGGAATCCTCCGAAGCAGAGGAGCAGAGAGCTTGATCTTTACCCTGTCTTCCTTGCTGCCCTGTCTCCTTGCCGCCCTGTTCTATTGCCCCGCCCTAGGACTCTTGGGAGCCTCCGTTGCCGACCATCAAGCTCAGCAGGTAGAGCGTGATGATCAAGGCGAAGGCGTAGGTCGGCGGGGTGGGGAAATGCCGTAAGGAGATGCCCAGGAGCAGCCCCAGGAAAGCCAGATCTACGGCGGTGATGCGGTTCAGCAGACCGCGGGTGCTGCCGGGGAGCACCGCCAGGTTCAGCACGCCGACGAAGGCGAGAAGGGCGGCAAAGACGAGGCTGTAGCCGCGGAATAGCTGCCACAGGGTCAGCTCGGTGCCGGCGACGTTCCAGATGTAGGTGGTGATCAGGCTGTAGATCTGATTTTCCGTCGGGTTGTTGCCCACGGCTTCGGTGGCGAAATGTCCCAGCAGGTGAGCGACGGAGGTCAAGGCCAGGAGGGTCGAGGCGAGGCCGAAGAGGATCTTCTTTGCGTTCATCGTTGGGTCCACAGTCGGTGAGCCACCAGAAAGGTGAGGAAGAAGCCCACGAGGGGAGTGACCAGGAGCAGGTCCGATAGCCGGATTCCTTTGCCGGGCAAGTGGGCCTCCTGAGCGAGCCAAAAGGCCAGGCAGGTAGGGGCGAGGAGGAAAAGGGTTCCGGCGGTGCGGCGCTGCCGCTCCGCTTCTTTGTGGGCGTACTCCCGCTCCCCCTGGGTGGCGAGCTCATCCTCTACGTGGCGCCAGCGCGCCGCCTCGATCTCGTCGATTCTCCAGCGCGCCAACAGCCCACAGGCAAAGCCGAGGAAGAATAAAACAATGTGGGCGACAGCGGCGCCGACGTTGCCGAAGCTGCCGAGGGGGCCGAATCCGGCGCTGGCCAAGAGGGAGAGCAGCACGCTCACCGCCGCTACCGCGGCGGCTCCATCCTGCAGCGCCGACAGGCGCCACCTCACGATTGCAGCTGCTCCAGCTGGCCGATCATGTCCTCCACCACCTCGAAGCCGCCGCGCCAGAAATCGCGGTCGTGGATATCGATGCCGGCTTCCCGCAGCACCGCTTCCGGTTCTGCCGAACCGCCGTAGCTGAGCAGACGGAGATATCCCGGCTTGAAGGCCTCTCCCTGCTCTTGATAGCGGCGATAGAGGGCGAGCACCAGCAGCTGGCCGAAGGAATAGGCGTAGCAGTAGAAGGGGGTATGGAAGATGTGGCTGATGCTGGTCCACTCATGGCGAAACTCATCGCTCACCTCGACGGCGCCGCCGAATTGCTCGCGGAGGTTCTCGAGGTAGAGCTCGTTGAGGTGATCCAGGGAGCGGCCTTCGAGAATCGCGCGGTGGGCATCGAGCTCGAAGCGCACGAAGTAGGCCTGACGCATCACCGTGGCGTAGATGTCGGAGATCGCCGCGGAGAGCAGCTCGCGACGCATGGCGGGATCCCGCTCTCGGTCCAGCAGCCTTTCGGTCACCAACATCTCGGCGAAGACGCTGGCGGTTTCCGCCAGCGGAAGGCTGGGATGCTGAGTGAAGATGGAGTGGTGCTGGGCTAGCATGCTGTGCACCGCGTGGCCCAGCTCGTGGGCCACCGAGGCGACGTCCCGAGGGCGACCGGTGTAGTTCACCAACACCCAGGGGGTGAGGCTCGGCAGAACGGTGCTGCAGAAGGCGCCACCGCGCTTGCCGTGGCGGATCTCGGAGTCGAAGTGATCGTCTTCGAATACCCGGGAGGCGAGCTGGCCGATGCGGGGGTGAAAGGCATGAAAGGTGTCGAGAACCTCGCTGACGGCTTCCGGCCAGGGAATATCCCGAGACGGCTCGCCTACCGGAGCGTAGATGTCGTAACGGCGCAGGGTCTCCAGGCCCAGCATGCGGGCCTTGAGCCGAAAGAAGCGCTGGAAGAGGCCGCGGTGTTCCTGGGTCACCTCCAGCAGAGTTTGTACCGCCTCGCCGGAGACGTCGTTGTAGAGGTTTCGCACCGCGATGGGCTCCGAGTAGCCGCGCAGCTCCACGTGCTCGTTATGCCAGTCGCGAACCCGGTAAGTATAGATCTGCGCCAGGATGGTGCTTTCCCCGGAGTACACCCGGTAGAGCTCGCGGTAGGCGGTGGCGCGCATCTCGGGATCGCGGGAGTAGACGAAGCTCATCAAGCGATCGCGGTTCATCGTCTGGATCTCGCCGTCCACCTCGAGCTGAAATTCCAGTCGATTGGTGAGCATCGAGTACAGGGTGACGATGCCGCCGATGCCGTCGGCGTCCTTGATGTTGATGACCTGTTCCGAGCGCTCCTCGAGAGTGTGGGGCCGGAATCTGCGCAGGTCTTCCAGATAGCGCCGGTAGTCCGAGTGCTCGTCTTCCACCGGCAGGAGACGCTGAGCGTCCGAATCGTTCAGGGCCTGCCACCAAAGGGTGAAGAAGATCAGACGATTATCGAGCTGAGTCAAGGTTTGGCCGACTCGATTGCGCCAGGTCAGGGCGTCGGCGCTCTGGGTATTCGACGAGAACCAGAGATGACCGTAGGCCTCCACCCGCACCATGGCTTCGGTCAGCGCTTCATATTGGCGCAGGAAGTCCAGGAGAACCTCCGGAGCCATCTCCGCGTGGAGCTCCTCCCGGAGTTGTTCGAGGGCCTGGGTGCCCTCTTCCAGGGCCAGGAGGCGCTGACGGACGGTCTCCTCGGAGGAGTCCGGCAAGAGTTCAGAGAGGTCCCAGCCTTTGGATTCCAGAGCGCTCGGCGGCAGTTGATTTTGTTCGGTGGTGATCATCGTGGCTCCAGCTGAATCTCGAAAACGCGAAGGGTAGGCCCGGTGCATCGGGCGCGGCGACCTCAGAGGTCGACTTGGCTCGATGCGGTGTGCGTCGGCACTGAGTGGACTCCAAGAGAACGAAGGGAGTCATTGGCTTGAGGTGTCGACAAGTGATCGCCGGCAGCACTCGGGCGTTTCATGGGGTGCGGCACGCCCAGCTCTGGGCGCTGCGGTGGGGTCTGAAGACGGGAGGCGGAAGCACCATTGCGGCGCTGGCCTTACGCGGCGCAGGGCGATGTTGCCATCGTCGAGTCATCCAGCGTCGCTTCCCGTCGCGTCAAATCTTGGGGATGTCGAATTCGATTCCGTGGGTTCCGTGGGGGGGGCTTCTTGCTCCTCGCTGCTCTGCGATGCCTGCTGAGCGTCGGAGGGCTCATCGGCTGCGCTGGCGTTGGAGGAAGGGAGGCTCGAGTCGGTGTCCTCGGGCGTCTCGTCGGCGGCTGAAGGGGCGGCCGGGGGAGGCAGCTCCTGCAGGGAGCGTACTTCTAGGCTGTCGCCTTCTCCTCTCGCCTGTCGATCCGCCTGCTGATTCTCTGCCGCTTCGCCCTGGGAGGCGTCATTTTGTGCTGCTTCTGGGTCGGCAGCCGCCGAAGCAGGCGAGGAGGCCGAAGCTTCCCTTAGGTCCTCGCCATCGGCTCGGCGATTCTCTTGCACCGCGGCAACGGATTGGGGAGAGAGTAGCTCAGAGCATTGCGATAACAGCTCGCTGCTGCGCTCCTGCAAGCGGTCGAGGACCGCGAGAGCGGAATCCGTCGGCCGGTCCAGGACTCCCTGGTGGCCTGCCGCCAGGTGCGCCAGCTTGCGATCGAGGCCCAGCAGGGTACCGGCCTGGGGAGCTTCCAGCTGTCCGGCGATGGCCGCGAGCTGAGCTCTCGCTTCGCGGCGCGGCTGGAGGTCGAGCTGGGGCTCGGTGGGGAGAGCGCTCGGCAGGGTCTGGATGGTTCTCACCGTATCCCTGAGGCGCGAGCGCAGGTTCCGGATCTCCAGCAGGTAGTTGAAGCCGGCCCGCTGAGCATCCGCCGGTGCCGTGCTGCGGGGATCCGCCAGGACCGGCAGCTGAGCGGTGACCGAGTTATTTCCTACGGTGAGCCGGACCAGATAGTTGCCTGGGGGGGCCGGGGGCCCCAGCGGCGCTTCCTCTCCCGGAAGCTGGGTTGGCCCCGGAAAGCGCAGGTCCCAAAGAAAGAGGCTTAGACCGGGGGCGGGAGCGAAGGGGGCACCCTTCGCCGGAATCTGGGGATCAGCGCCATTCCCTGGGGCAGCACCCTGCAAGAGGGAGGCATTGAAGGAGCGCACCGGCTGCCCGCTGTCGTCCAGAATCTCCAGCCGGGCCTCTTCGGAAGTCGGGCTCTGGCGCAGCCAAAGCCAAAGGGCCGCGGCCCCGGGCTCCAGGCCCTGCCGCCGGATCGCCGGCGCCGGCTGGAAGAGGTGGACCGGCGAGGCGGCGACGGATCGCGTCCACTGCCTCAGCGGGACGAGGTCCGGAAGCTGCCAGATCCCCTGCCCCTGCACCGACGCCAGCAGACCCTCGGCGCCGATCTGGAGATCGACCACCGGGGCTTGCGGCAGGCCCGACAAGGGGCGCCAAGAATCGCCGTTATCGAAGGAGACCCGCACGCCTCGGGCGACGCCGGCAAAGAGCAGCCCCGTGCGGCGGGGGTCGGCCCTCACCACCCAGGCCGGGCCGTCTAGGCCGCGGCCAGCGCTTTCCCAGGTGCGCCCCCAATCGCGAGTGCGGAGCACCCTGGCCTCGGGGTCCCCGGTGGCGCCAGCGGTGAGGTAGAGCCCTCCTCGCTGGATCGGGTGGGGGTCCATGGAGCGGATCTCTGTGCCCGGGGGCAGGGTAGGGGGCGTGCGGTCTTCCCACGACTCTCCGAAGTCTTGGGAGAGGTGCACTCGTCCGTCGCTGCCGCCGGTCCAGAAGACGCCACTCTGTCGCGGTGACTCCAGGGCCGTGGTCAGGGTGCCGCCGGTAGGCGCCAGATCCGGGCTGACGGCGGCCCAGGAGAGCCCGCCGTCGGTGGTCTGGAAGAGCAGGTTGCCGCCGAGGTAGAGCACCTCGTCGTCGTGGGGAGAGAAGAAGAGAGGAGCGCGAGGGTGGAAGCGGTAGAGCACTTCATCCTCGGGTCCCAGCGGCAGGTCGGGCCACACGCTCACCGCCCTCAGCTCGTCGGAATCGGAGTCATAGCGCAGCACGATGCCGTTGTCCGCGGTGCCGTAGACTCGCTCGTCATTGCGCTGCGAAGGCACCGCCCGGCCCGGGGTGAGGGGAACCGCCAGATACCACCTGGGGTCGGCGTCATCTCCCAGGCGAGGGATCGTAGTGGTGAGCCCACCGGCGCCGGCGAAGCTGGCGAAGAGCCGGGCCGGGAAGCGGGAATTCACCGCCAGAGGACCTGGGGAGAGCAGCTCCCCTGCGACCCGAGGGCCGAGGGAGCGCCACGACAGCCCGGTCAGCAGCGTCTGATCTGCCTCGCCGAGGGAGACCGCCGTCTGCGGTGGCTGAGCTGCCGAGGCACTTCTTACGGTGCTGTCTATGGTGCTGTCCGTGAGGTTTCCTGCGGGGTTCGACTGGGCTTCGTTCAGCGGGCTGGTAGCAGCACCGTCTGCCGCGGCCCCTTCGATCGACTCGGAGGATGACGTCTGGCTGTCTTCAGCGCCCTCGAGGGGGGCCTCCGGGGGGGCTTGGGGAGGGACTTCCGGGGGGGCTTCGGTCTGGGCCCAGGCTGCCGCTGAAAGCAGCAGGAGGGTGGCGAGGAGCAGGGGAAGAAGCCGCATTGTGGAGTGGATCGCGGGAAGCCGGGAGCGCATTGGGGAAGACAGGATCGGGGACTCCTGGTCTGAATCTTGGGGGGCTTTGTCTTCGGCGAAAGGGGGCGAAGGCGCGCTGGGAGGAGCTTCGGGGGAGACGGGGAACCACAAGGATCCGGCCGCCGGTCGCCGGGGGGCTCGGGCGATGAACATGGAGGCGGGCTCCTGATGCTTGAGACGAGGAGAGGGAGCGGTGGTGCGGGAAAGCTCGCGCCGGTCGCGTCGCGGCTGTAACTGCCATTTTTAGCACAGATCTCCGACCAGGTCTCGGTCTCGGGGCAGCCTAGGGGCGGCCTTGGCGCAATGCCCCGCGGGGCGTTCCGCAGTGCCCTCCGAATTACCGTGGGCGAGCCTCGCGAGCAGCTCGGCGGCGGGGTCTGGAGTGAGCGTTCGTGGTGGGCTCAGGCGGGGGCGTCGCTGTCACCGTCGCTGGCGCCGCTTTTGGCGCCGTTTTTGGCGCCGTCGGTGGCTTTTGTGCTGGGGCCGGAACTCTCGTCCCGCACCCTTACGGAGAGCTCATCCCGGAAGCGCAGATCCTGCTGAGGGAAGGGAATCTCGATACCCTCCGCGGCGAAGCGCACATAGACCTCCCGCAACAGCTCATGGGTTCGAAGGCCCCGCTCCACCGGCTCGTCGATCCACGCCAATAGCTCCAGCTCCAGGCCGGAGTCGCCGAAGCGTCGCAGGCGAACCCTGGCGGCTGGGTCTTTGGCGAGGCCGGGGTGGCGCTCGGCGATGTCTCCCAGCACCGTCAGCACCTGATCGATGTCGCTGCCGTAGGCCACGGAGACGGCGATGCGCACCCGCCGCTTCTCCCACGGCCCACCGCTCTCGTTGATGATCTTGGCGTTGGCGATCACCGCGTTGGGCAAAATGATCTCCAGGTCGTCGCGGGTCAGCAGTCGGGTGCTGCGCAGGCCCACATGGGTCACCTGGCCCCGCTCGCCGGAATCCAGCACCACGAAGTCCCCCAATTTGTAGGGGGCGTCGGCGATGATGAAGACACCGGAGAAGAGGTTGGCGAGAGAGTCCTTAGCGGCGAAGCCAATGGCGATACCCAGGACTCCAGCGGAGGCCAGCCAGGCGGCGGCGTCGATGTCCCAAATTTTCAGGATCAGGTAGGTGCCGCCGCCGAAGATCAGCAGCTTGGCGAGGATCTCGAAGAGAGGCAGGGTGCGCTGCTCGACGATGCGTAGGCGCTCCTGGTGGCGGGCCGCGGCGTCCAGGAGAAGGTTGCTGACCTTGAGAGCGAAGCCCCACCAGAGGGCGAGGGCGACGGTCGCCAATCCCCGCCAGGTGATGACGGTGATAGGTTCCGGCAGCTCGAGGCGCGCGGTCACCAGGGCGAGCACCGCCATCAAGACGGAGAGCATCACCGGGCGGTGCAGCGCCGCCAGGATCTTGTCGTCGACGTCGGTTCCGGTCTTGCCCACGACCTGCCGCAGCAGGCGCTGAATCAGCCAGTCCAGCAGGCGTCCGAAGACCCAGCCGAGGATCAGCAGCAGGGGAATCTCCAGCCATGGCCGCCCGGCGACCTGCTGCCAATAAGGCTCTAGGGGTTGCAGCCAAGCATTCCAATCAACGCCCATCGTGGTCTCAATCCTTCTCGGTGCAAGCGGCCGATGTCAGAGGTTGGGGGGGAATTCCGTAGCGCCAGCTTAGCAGCCGAGCTGCCACCGGGAGCCACGAGAGGAATGAGATACTCGGCGGCAGACCGCAACCGTGAGGAAGAGGAAGCATGAATTCAAGGGATCGCAACGAAACTCCGATGTTCTCGGCCGAATCTCGGCCCCTCGGCACAGGGGGAGGGAATGCTTCCTCCGCCACTTTGGGGAGCGTTTCCCAGCGGCTCCAGCCGCTGCGGGACGATGTCCGCCTGTTGGGAAGCCTGCTGGGGGAGGTGCTGCAGCGCCATGCGGGCTCAGGGGTCTTCGATACGGTGGAAGAGATCCGCGGCTTGTCGAAAGCGGCGCGGCATGGCGACGAGGGCAGCTTCCAGCTGCTGGCGGACCGTCTGGCGCAGCTGAAGGTGGAAGAGGCATCCCAGGTGGCTCAGGCCTTCGCCCACTTCTTGAACCTCGCCAATGTCGCCGAGCAGCATCACCGCATCCGACGTCGCCGCGCCTACCGCCGGGCGGGAGCGGCTCCCCAGCACGGTTCCTGCGAAGAGGTCTTTCGCCGCCTGCTGGATCGCGGCGTTCCCCTCTCGACCCTGCAGAAGAGCCTGCATTCTCTGGACATCTCGCTGGTGCTCACCGCCCACCCGACAGAGGTCGTGCGCCGTACCCTGCTGGAGCGCTTTCTGGGCATCGCCGTCCTGCTGCAGCAAGGAGACCGGGAGGACCTCACCCAGGACGAAGAGAACGAGCGCCTGGAGGGCCTGCGGCGGGAGATCGCCGCGATCTGGCACACCCGTCAGTCGCGGCGGGATCGCCCGACCCCCTTGGAGGAGGCTCAGGCCGGGTTGGTGACCTTCGAGAAAAGCCTGTGGGAGGCTTATCCTCGCTTCCTGCGGCAGGTCGACCGGGCGCTGGTGGAGGTGGGGGGAGAACCGCTGCCCTGGGATCGAGCACCGGTGCGCTTCGGTTCCTGGATGGGGGGAGATCGCGACGGCAATCCCTTCGTGACGTCAGAGATCACCGAGAGGGTTTGCGCCCTGGCCCGCTGGGAAGGAGCGCTGCTCTTCCGGCAGGAGATCGAGGCGCTGCGGGGAGAGCTCTCCATGGAGCGGGGGTCGCCGGAGCTGGAGACCGAGGTGGGGACCGAGGAGGAGCCCTATCGCGCGCTGCTGCGGCGCGTGGTGCGGCGCCTCGCCGTGACCCAGGAGTGGATGCGTCGCCGGGTGCGCCAGGAGAGCGTCGAGACGCTGGATCCGCAGCAGCTCTATCTGCGCAAAGAGCAGCTGCTGCAGCCTCTGCTGCTCTGCGACCGCTCGCTGCGGGAGAGCGGCTGCGACGAGATCGCCGACGGCCGGCTGCGGGACATCTTGCGGCGGCTGGCGGCCTTCGGTTTGACCCTGGTACGGCTGGATATCCGCCAGGACGCCGGCCGCCACCGGGCGGTGATGGAGCGCATCCTCTCCCACCGAGGGGAGCAGGACTTCGCCTCCCGCAGCGAACAGGAGCGCTGCGCCGCGCTCTCCCAGTGGCTGGACTCCGAACAGTATTGCGGGCTGCCCTGGCTGCGGCCGGAAGAGCTGGCAAAGATTCCCTTCGGTGATGACGAGCAGGAGGTGGTGGACACCATGCTGGCGCTCCGCGGCATCGGCAACGAGCCGCTGGGCAGCTACATCATCTCGATGGCGAAATCGGCGTCCGATGTGCTCATCGTGGAGCTGCTGCTGCGCTGCCTGATGGCCAGCGGCGGGGGTGGTGAAGCAGAGGGCCGTGAAGGAGCGGGGCAGGAGGTGCGAGCCCTGCCGGTGGTGCCCCTCATCGAGACCGGCGCCGATCTCGAGGCGGCGGGGGAGACGATCCATCAGCTCCTCGCCGTGGAGCCCTACCGCCGCCATCTCGGCGAGCATCAGGAAGTGATGATCGGCTACTCCGACTCCGCCAAGGACGCCGGTCGCTTCGCTGCCTCCTGGGGGCTCTATACCGCTCAGGAGGCGATGGCCGCGGCGGCGAATCGCCACGGGATAAAGATCTCCTTTTTCCATGGCCGCGGGGGCAGCGTCGGTCGCGGCGGCGGTCCCACCGCCCTGGCGGTCAAGAGCCTTCCGCCGGGTACCGTCGGCGGGCGCCTGCGGGTCACCGAACAGGGCGAGATGATCCGGGCGAAATTCGGCCTCGAAGGCATCGCGGTGCGCACCTTAGAGGTCTACCTCACCTCGATTTTGGAGACCTCCCTGGTGCCGCCGCCGTCGCCGGAGCCGGAGTGGCGGGAGGCCATGGACCGCTTAGCGGAGCGCGCCCAGCGCTCCTACCGCGAGCTGGTTCGAGAGCATCCGGACTTCGTTCCCTACTTTCGCCAGGCGACGCCGGAGGTGGAGCTGGGGGCGCTGAATATCGGTAGCCGTCCCGCCCGCCGCCGATCCGGCGGCGGCGTGGAGAGCCTGCGGGCGATCCCGTGGGTTTTCGCCTGGACTCAGACCCGGCTGCTCTTGCCTTCCTGGCTGGGCACCGGGGAGGCCCTGCATCAGGCGGTGGAAGAGGGGGAGGGGGAGCTGCTGAGCACCATGTACCGGGAGTGGGGTACCTTCCGCTCCGTGCTGGCTCTCCTGGAGATGGTGCTGGCCAAGGCCGAGGCGCCCGTCGCCGCCTATTACGACCGCCTGCTGGTGGACGACTCCCGCCGCCCGCTGGGCGTCGACTTACGCCGCCGACTAGGCGTTGCGGAGGAGGCGCTGCAGCACATCACCGGCGAGGATCGCCTGCTCGCCAGCAATCCGGTGCTGCGCCGCTCCATCGACGTTCGCAACCCCTACGTTGACCCCCTCAACGTGGTGCAGGCGGAGGTGCTGCGGCGTCTGCGGGTGCTGCGGCAGCAAGAGGAGCTGAGCCCGGAAGAGGAGGCGGAGCTGGTGCGGGCCTTCACCATCACCGTCAACGGCATCGCCGCCGGTATGCGCAACACCGGTTGATCAAGGTCGCCGGGGTGCGCTCTGCCAAATGGGTAAGAGGGCGAACGGGCAGCAGTCCAGATAGAAAAAGGGGCGGAGCCGGCAGATCCGGCTCCGCCCCAGGGTAGGCGGATCGAGGCCCCCTCGAAGGAGGGGGCGATCGGTCGATTTAGGGCAGTGCGCAGAGCTGGCCGCGGTTGTAGCTCCGCAGCGTGTCTCGCAGATCCCGGCCTCCCTGGCGCCAGGCGTTGTCTCGCCCGCGGACGTCGCTGCCCACCGGGTTCTGAGTCAGCCAGGCGTCCGCCGCCAGGATCGTGGCGTCGATGCAGCCACCGTTGGTGCCCCGCAGGCGGTTGACCTTCGCGCCGACCAGCTGGTCGTAGAGATTGAAGGTCTGATCCCCGCCGTGGGGAGCCGCCATGGTGTCGACGACTTCCTGACGGGTTTGCACCGCGTCGCCCATGGCGAGGCGATCTACCGGCCAGGCTTCCTGATGGCGCTGGAAGTAGTTGGGGTTACGCACGCGAACCCGAGCGGGCACGCAGAGCTCACCCTTGCTGTATTGCACCAGCGGCTGGTTGGTGGCGCGGGCATCGCGACGCCAGGCGTTGTCCCGTCCGCGCACGTTGCTTCCCACCGGATTCTGGGCTAGCCAGAGATCCGCCGCCTCGATCTCCGCGGCGACGCAACCGGCGCCGTTGCCGGCGAGGTTGTTCAGGCGCGCAGCGGCGAGGTTACGGAACAGGGTGTAGGTCTGGTCGCCGTTGGAGCGAGCCCGGATGGTGTCCAGAGCCTCTGTCTTGGTGTAGGTGACCCCACCGATGGTCAGGTCTTCCACCGGCCAGTGCTGGGGATGGGCGCGCCAGAAACTCAGCTGGCTGACACCCTCTCCATTGGCCGGAGGCTGGACCGGTGGTGCGAAGGGAGGTGTCGGCGGATTGTCGTTATCGCCGGTATCACCCGGTGGAGGCGCATCGCCACCACCACCTGGGGGAGGCGGAGGCACGTCGCCACCGCCACCTGGGGGAGGCGGAGGTGCGTCGCCGCCACCATCACCCGGGGGCGTGTCATTGTCGCCGGTATCACCCGGGGGCGTGTCGTTGTCACCACCATCGCCCGGGGGCGCGTCGTCGTCGTCACCCGGCGGCGGGGGCGGGGTGTCGTCGTCATCGTCGCCCGGCGGCGGCGGTGGGGTGTCGTCGTCGTCATCGTCGCCCGGCGGCGGCGGTGGGGTGTCGTCGTCGTCATCGTCGCCCGGCGGCGGCGGTGGGGTGTCGTCGTCGTCATCGTCGCCCGGCGGCGGCGGGGTGTCGTCATCGTCATCGTCGCCCGGCGGCGGGGTGTCGTCGTCGTCATCGTCGCCCGGCGGCGGCGGTGGGGTGTCGTCATCGTCATCGTCGCCCGGCGGCGGCGGGGTGTCGTCGTCGTCGTCGTCATCGCCCGGCGGCGGAGTGTCGTCGTCATCATCATCGTCGCCCGGGGGCGGCGGTGGGTTGTCGTCGTCGTCATCGTCGCCCGGGGGCGGGTTGTCGTCGTCGTCGTCGTCATCACCCGGCGGCGGATTGTCGTCGTCATCGTCGTCGTCGTCATCGCCCGGAGGCAGAGTGGCGACGGCGTTGATCAGAGCATGGGTGCAGAACTTCTCGATTCCGTCCCGTCCGCTGAGGCAGTAGTCGTTGAAGGCGGCGTAGACGCCCTCACCGTCCTGCGAGGTGGTGCCGTTGGGCAGACCGATCTCGGTCACCGTGTACTCGCCACCCACCGGGACCCATAGACCGTTGTTGTCCAGGGCCGGCGGAGCGTTGTCGTACACGCAGTTGAGGTTCGGTCCGTCGTAGGTGCAAATCGCCTGACCGAGGTCGCTGGTGGCGATGATCTGGAAGCCGGCGAGGTCCGCCGGCGGAGCGACGAGGTCACCGGTGATGGCGTCGACCCAATTCTTCTCGAAGAAGACGTGGGCGGAACAAGGCGTCGAGCCGCTGGAGGCGGTGGAAGTACGGCCGTCCAGGGTCCACACCAGGTTGTTGCCGTCGAAGACCACGGAGAAGGCGGCGTTCGGCCAGAAGGGCGTGCGCCCCGGCTCGAAGAGCACCGGCTGCTGGCGGTCCTGAGGGTTCGGAGTGAATTTGTTGCGATTGCCGACGGGGATGATCACCGGATCGGCGTTGCCGTTGAGGTAACCGAAGTAAGCGGTATAGGAACCATCTCCGTTATCGGCGACGCACTCCAGGACCGGCCGGACCGGTTCCGTTGCGGTGGTGAAGCCGAAGTCCGCTCCGTCCTCACTCTGGCCAGCGGCGACGCTCACCGCGGCGCTGAACAGGGTGCCGACGCCATCGGCGTCGAAGGTCGCGATAGAGGCGTCGGGTAGCGTGGTGGCATCCACCGCTACCTGATAGTCGCCGGCGGCGAGATTGGAGAAGCCGTACTCGCCATCCGCTCCGGTGGTGGTCTGCTCCAGCAGGTTGTTGTCGAGGTTGAAGAGGCCGACGGTCACGCCCGCGAGGCCCGCTTCGCCGATGTCGTCGATGCCGTTGCCGTCGGCGTCGAGCCACACCCGATCACCGATGCTGGCGAAAGTCGGCGGGTTGTCGTCGTCGTCATCGTCGTCGTCGTCATCACCCGGCGGAGGCGGGTTGTCGTCGTCATCATCGTCGTCGTCCCCGGGTGGGGGTGGAGGAGGCACGTCGCCGTCGTCGCAGAAGTCGATGTTGGCGAGGCCGCCGCTCTTGGCGAATTGCACCTCCAGGCGATAGACGTTCTGGCTCTGAACCGGCACCGTTTGGGTGCTGTTGTTGCCCAGAGAAGCTAGCGTGGCGTCCACCAACAGGGTGCCGACGTCGTCGTAGGCGCGGGCGGAGCCAACCTCGTTACCGTCGATGTCGATGACCGTCACCGAGTCGAGGGTGACGGCATGGCTGAAGGTCGCGATGATCACGCCGCCGCGGGCGCGGTCATCGGGATCCGAGCTGTCGCGGTCTTCCGAAATGATCGCGATCAGGCCTTCGGCGACGGAGTTCTCACCGACGCTGCCGGCACTACCGCCGGAACCGATGCCAGGGCCGCCGAAGTCTTCGTTGGGGGTCCCCAGATCCGGGTCTCCACCGGTGGGCGCCGAGGTGTCGAAGATCATCGCCGGATGGTTGGCGACGTCGCCGGTGCTGAACTGAATGCCGAGGTTGCTCCACTCGCTATCGAGGATCTGGCCGAGGGCCAGGGCCTGGCCGTTGCCGTCCACTTCGAAGCTGATGTCCGCGGGGCAGCCGCCGTGGGGCGAGCAGGTTCCGAAATCCAGGTTGAAGTCACCATGGCCGCTGCCCTGGAGGGCCGAGCCGCTGGTGGGCTGCTGCAGCACCGCGTAGTTGAGCCAGCCGGAGCCGCCGAAGCCGACGTTCTTACCGGAGGCACCATCGCCCACCTGGAAGGCGGGGCCGCGGCGGGTGAGCTCGATCACCGCTCCAGACCAGGAGCCGAAGCCGGTGAGGATGCCGGAGAAGTTCTCGTAGTAGCGCCAGGTGGCGGTGTCTACCGGGCCACCGTTGTTTACGTAGGCGTTGGAGCGAAGCTCTTTCTTCGGGCTGCCGGAAGGCGCGACGTCGGTGCGGGCACCGAGATCCACCTGAACATAGAAGCCGCGATTCAGGTCGTAGCGGTCGAGGGTCAGGCCGGTGAGGCTGGCGGTGCCGTCGGAGCTCTCGACAAAGCTGCCGTCGTCGACGAAGACCAGGTCGGTGCTGATGCCCGGCAGCCAGAGAGAGTGGTCGTCGCCGCCGCTGTGGAACGAGTCAGAAAGGGCTGAATAAGCGCATTGAGCGCTTACTGGGGGGGCGAGAAGAAGGACAGAAGCTACTACGGCCGCTAGGGCAAACCAGCGGGCACCGTAGGATCGCAAATGCATGATGCCTCCTTGATCCAAGTCATGGGATGTTCAGGGAAAAAATGCGCTCCGCGTGAAACCACTCAGCGGCTTCCTGGGGATGGGCGAAGGCAGAGCTGCGGTGCGTCAATAACAAGAGATAAAGCAACGCCCGTGCCAGCTTTAGGAAAGCTCTCCCCGGTCGCGATGGAATCGCTGCTGGTGCTGCCTAAAGTAAGCAATCATTGGGCGTCTGGCGATTTAGCGGTCGCCGGCGCCTCGTCTTCTACTGCGGATCTAGCTGCAGCTGGTGACGCGGGGTGACGCTGATTGATTGCCGGGCTGTCGAAAATTGCCGGGCTGTCGAAAAGTGGCAAGAAGCTCAGCGAAGGGACGATTTTCGTCACTGAGTAAAAATACTGCTATCCAGAATTTTCTTCGCGCAAAAAAGAAACCCCGCGTCCGGGCGCGGGGTTGAGATCGTAAGGGATCTCAGGGGATCCATTGAAGGGTCGATGACCTGCAGGAACTCTCAGGGAGCAGGCATCTTCGCAGGGAAAGAAATCGGCCCGAAGGCCGTCGACAGGGGAAAGGGAGGCAAGTGGAACCCAAGGCGTGCGGTCACCGCGGCTTGATCGTCGAGGGCCGTAAAGCGCTCAGCGAGCTTTGGAAGTCGAACCTTGGAGAAGCGGAAAGAGAGCTGCCGAATGGCAGCCAGTAGAAAGGCCACCGAAGCGGCCATAGAAACCGCAACCGGCAGGACCGGAGCGGATGGGGTGGGAGAAGTGGAGAGCGCGCCTCGATCGATGCCCTGAACCGAAGAACGGCCTAGCTCTTCGGGGCAGAACCATGCAAGGAGGGAGTGGATCGGTAAATCCTCGAGTGCGGAAACCAACCGATGCTCGATCGAGGCGCGCGGCGCCGACAGAGAGGGCGCGATCGAGATGGGATTCGGTGCGAACCTTGAGATGTGTAAGTGGATCATCGGGGTTTCCAGACGAATTGGTCGCTAGCGTTGGGGGCGCCTTTGACCTTGTCCTTTCACTTACCTTAGGTGAAGGGGTGCTTCGGAATCGGGACGGGTTTTTTTCCGGCAGCTGGATCCCCTGGTTTTGTGCGCCGATTCTGAGGGCGCAACCCAGCTCTTCTAGGACCTCTCCAGCGCCCACCGGGATTGCCTCCAGCGCCCCTCTACCTACGCCGAGGGCCCACAAGACGGCATCTTGCGGGCCGCGTGAAGTTAATCGCAGTCGCCTGGGCTCGCCGGCAACGAGCTTCGGTGCCGGGTCGCATAATTTCGAACCATTGCCTGCCGGGCACACCGAGCCTCCCTCCCGGGGTGCTGGATGATGGCGCCCGGAAAGAGGGAGGCGGAGGATTGCGCGATCAGCACCGCCCCAGGCTTGATTGCAGGCCATAGGGGGCAGTGTTGCAGCTCGGTGCTGCGGAGGTCGGCTCAGTTGGGGTAGACCACCACTCGGCGGTAGGGGCCCTTGCCCTTACTGGCACTGTTGAGGCCGGCTTCCTGCACGGCTTCGTGCTGCAGCCGGCGCATCTTGTTGTCCTGGGGGGCGAGCTCTACCGGACGGCCGTCCTCTATGGCCTCGTTCACCGCCTGGTGCACCTGGTCGAGGGCGCTTTGCTCTTGGTGGTCGCCCTCTTCGATCTGGAACTCGTCGCGCAGGAAGCGCTCGATCTGGAAAGGGGTGTTGCTCTTGATCACCTCGAGACGCACGCCGCGAGCCCGCGCCTGGCGCAGGCGGTGGGGTTGACGGCGCTCGTGACCCTTGACGGTGAGAATCACCTCGGCGTCCCGCAGCTGGTCCACCAGCATTACCGGGATGCCCAGATCCCGCACCGCCCGCTGCAGCTTGCCCCGGCTCACGGCGTAGGGGAAGAGCTTGAGCCGCTTGCGGCGCCGTCGCCCCACCGGGGTGCGCAGGGGCTCCAGCTCCGGCATGGTGAGCTGGGCTTCGACTCGGGATTCCTGAATCTCCACCTCGCCGTCTTCGGTGCGGGTGCGAATCTGCGGCAGCAGGGCCAGGCCCCGCAGCATCTTGTCCACCACTTCCTGGAGGGGGTGGTGCACCGCCAGCCGGTCCTGGGCCTGGATCTCGACCACCACGTCGAAGGTGGCCGGCGCCTTGCGCTCCAGCACGGTCTTCTGGGTGTTGCGGCGGCGGGCCTCCTCGTCGGAGAGGGTGACCGCCTGAATGCCTCCCACGAGGTCCGAGAGGGTAGGGTTTTGGATCAGGTTGTCCAAGGTATTGCCGTGGGCGGTGGCGATGAGCATCACGCCCCGTTCCGCGATGGTGCGGGCGGCGAGGGCTTCCGCCTGGGTGCCGATCTCGTCGATGACGATGACCTCCGGCATGTGGTTCTCCACCGCCTCGATCATCACGGAATGCTGGCGGTCCGGAGAGGGCACCTGCATCCGTCGCGCGCGGCCGATGCCGTGGTGGGGCACGTCGCCATCGCCGGCGATCTCGTTGGAGGTATCCACCACCACCACTCGCTTGTTGAGCTCGTCCGCCAGCACTCGGGCGGATTCTCGCAGCAGGGTGGTCTTGCCGACGCCGGGGCGCCCCAGCAGCAGGACCGACTGCCCGGCTTCGATGACGTCCCGCAGGATATCCACCGTGCCCACCACCGAGCGGCCGACCCGGCAGGTGAGCCCGATGACGTCGCCGTTGCGGTTGCGCATCGCCGAGATGCGATGCAGGGTGCGCTCGATCCCGGCGCGGTTGTCGGCGCCGAATTCGCCGATCTCGCTCACCACGTGGGCGAGGTCACTCCTCTCGAGGGGGGCCTCGGTGAGGATCTCGTTGCGATCCGGGAAGCGAGCCTCCGCTTCCCTGCCTAAATCCAGAACGACCTCGACGAGATCGTCGAGGTCGTTCTGAGATTCGAGGGCGGCACGGACCGCCGGAGGCATGATTCCGATCAATCGGTCGAGATCGTCGGTAATCATGGATTCTGCCTCCATGTTAGGCCGGATGGGGGTTACCGGGGCGGGCCGAGGCGGGTGGAAAGCGGACTCGAAGGCGGGGTTGCGGGGGGAAGTCTCGGAACGATCGGACCGAGACGACGGAGCCTTGGGAGCCAGGGGGTTTGGCAAGGGGGCCTCCTGCATCGATAGTTCGAGTCGAATCTCTTCCCCTGAGTATAAACTCTCTTGGACATGACTCTACAAATCGGCCTGCTCTTCCTGCTTCTCGCGGTGATGGTGTATCTCTTCCTCACCGAGAAGATTCCCGTGGATCTCACCGCCTTCGCCGGCCTGGTGATCCTGGTTTTTGGCGGCTTTTTGGAGCCCTCGGAGGCCTTTGTCGGCTTCTCGTCTCCGGCGGTGATCACCATGCTGGCGGTGTTCGTGGTGAGCGCCGGTCTGTTGCAGACCGGCGTGGCGGATCTCATCGGCGGCCGATTGCATAAGTTGGTGGGAGGCAAGGAGATCACCCTGATCATCGTGGTGATGGTGGTGGCGGGGGTGCTCTCGGCCTTCATGAACAACATCGCCGCCGCGGCGGTGATGATGCCGGCGGTGGCGACCCTGGCGCGTCACGCCAAGCTCTCGCCCTCGCGATTGTTCATGCCCCTATCCTTCGGGGCGATTCTCGGCGGTACCACCACCCTGGTCGGTACCCCGCCGAATATCCTCGCCGGCGCGCTGCTGGAAGACAGCGGCCTCGAGCCCTTCCAGCTTTTCGACTACACCCCCTTGGGGCTCTGCATCCTGGCTCTCGGCGTGATCTACATGACCACCATCGGCAAGAAGCTGCTGCCCAGTCGGGTGCCGGTGGCGAAAGAGGACGGCGCCGGGGGGCAGAATCTCTCGCGGCTCTACGGCCTCGAGGATCGCCTGCTGTCGATTCGCATTCCCGAGGGTTCTCATCTCTCCGGCAGGAGCCTGGGGGAAACTCGCCTCGGCACCGCGCTGGGGGTCAAGGTGGTGGGGATCGAGCGGGACGGTGATCGCAGCCTGGCGCCGGAGGCCGCGTCGGTGATCCGTGGCGGGGATGTGCTGGTGGTGGAGGGGCGGCGCAGCGACCTGGAGCAGCTCTTCGACATGCAGGGGGTCGAAGTACGGGCGACGGGAAGCGCCGGTCTGCCGCTGCCGGAGCAGGGGGTGGGAGGAATCCGCCTGAGCCTGGCAAAGGGATCGCCGATGATCGGCAAGACTCTCCGGGAGCTGAATTTTCGGCAGCGCTACGGCGTGGTGGTGGTGGGCCTCGCTCGCGGCGGCGAGCTGCTGCGCCACCGCCTCGGAGAGCTGCCTCTGGAGGTAGGGGACGCGCTGCTGGGCCTGGGATCCCGCAAGCGGCTGGAGGCGCTGGACCAAGACGATGACTTCGTCACCGTGGAGATCGGCTTCTCGGCGGTCAACGAGCTGGAAGAGCACGTCTTTCTGCTGCGCATTCCCGAGGGCTCTCATCTCGTCGGCAATACCCTCGGGCAGAGCCGGCTGGGGGAGCTGGTGGGTTTGACCATCGGCGGCGTGCTGCGGAACGGCAAGATGGTGCTGGGGATGCTGGCGGAGGAGAAGATCGAGGCGGGGGATCAGCTGATCACCCTCGGCGAGCCGAGCCGCATTCTCTCGCTGATCAAGCTCGGTGAGGTGGCGGTGGAGAGCCAGACGCCCACCCTTTCGCTGGAGTCCGAAACGGTGGGCGTGGAGGAAGTCGCCCTGGCGCCTCGCTCTAGCCTTGCCCGGCATACGCTGCGGGAGCTGAATTTCCGCGAGCGCTACGGCCTGCAGGTGCTGGCGCTGTGGCGGGAGGGTGAATCCGTTCACGAGGGGATGGCGCGACTGCGACTGCGGCTGGGAGACGCGCTGCTGCTCCAGGGGCCGCGGGCGAAGATTCAGCAGCTGATCTCCGACCCAGACTTCGTCTTTCTCTCTCAGGACGTCCACGCGCCGCGGCGCACCGCCCGGGCTCCCTGGGCTATCGGCGCCCTGGCCTTGATGATCGTGCTGGTGGCGACGGGCTATCAGCCGATCCAGGTCGCCGCCTTCGCCGCCGCCACCGTCACCCTGCTGTGCGGCGCCCTGACCATGGAGGAGGCCTACCGCGCCATCGAGTGGAGGGCGATCTTCCTGGTCGCCGCGATGCTGCCCGTAGGCACCGCCATGGAGCGCACCGGCGCCGCCGACCTGATGGCCCAGAGCGTTACCGAGATCGCCGGCCCGCTGGGGCCCTACGCCGTCCTCGCCTCCCTGCTGCTCCTCGCCTCGGTGCTCTCCCAGGGTCTCGATGGCGCCCCGGCGGTGGTGCTGCTGACCCCCGTCGTGCTCCAGGCGAGCGAAGAGCTGGGGATCTCCCCCTACCCCCTGATGATGGGCATCAGCCTCGCCGCCTCCGCCGCCTTCATGACCCCCTTCAGCCACAAAGCCAACCTCCTCGTCATGGGCGCCGGCGGCTACCGCTCCGCCGACTACCTCAAAGTGGGCACTCCGCTGACCATCGTCTTGTTGGTGATGCTCACCTTCCTGATTCCGCTGTTCTGGGCCTTTTAACGCTCTCACTGTTGATGAAGTCTCTTTGGGCTTTTTGGTAAACTTTAGCTTAGGTCTCATATGTTACAGATAATGTGTTTACGGGTAGGGTTCAGTTAATTGTCTTGCTTATGGAGAGTTGTCAGCTATGGATGGGAATAACAGTAGGGTGGTTTTTTATTGGAGTTTAGTTGGTCTGTTGTTTACAGTGCTTGGATTTCTGTTCTCTGTGATGGCTGAGTTTGATCTTTGGGTGTTCAAGGGAGATGAGGCTCAAGGTTCTGAGAAGGCCGGTCTGTCGATTCGTTATAAGTTGAAGGATTTGTTGGATGTTGAGGGTTGGGGGCCTAGGGTTCCTGTAGCGCTTAGCGTTGAAGGTGTAGAGGTTCGGTCTATTCGCTCGTTGAGCTACCTGATTGAGAATACTAGTGGGCGTGATATCTCTGCAGAGAGCTTTTCGGAGTCGTTGAAGGCCAGCGTGAACGAGCCTTGGGCGTTGATTCATCTATCTTTGGGTGAGAAGTTTCCGGGCGACTTAAATCCTCGATGGTATAGGTCTTCCCTCGATAAGTCTTTCTTGGCGCCGTTGTTGTTGAATGATGGTGATAAGTTTGCGGGTCATTTCCTTGTGTATTGTTTAGAGGAAGAGTGTGGTGAAGTTAAGCCAGGTTGGTCATCACGTATTGCTAGTGTTAACCTGTATAAAACTCCGGTCTCTGCTCACCTTCCGCTGGACTTGAGCGACTCTTCACTTAATGGAGCGGTTTCCGTCTGGGGTTTCGAACTTGATGTGAGTGGATTTTACCGCACTATCTTATTTTGTGTGCTCATGATTTTGTGTTGTTGGTTTGGTTTGAAGCGCTGCTCACCATGGAGTTTGACCTGGGGGTCGAGCTTGGTGGCTGCTCTTGTGTCCTTGTGTGTGCTTTTTCTATGTATGAATATTGCTCAATCTGTTGACTATATTGTTGTTGGTGGGCTCACGAAAGAAAGGCTTGTCCGGCTAGCCTTGCCATCTGCAACCTTAGGTTTTATGTTTTCAGTGCTCGCGGCCCGTTATTCTGATCCATTTAATTTCGGTAGATACCTGAGTAAGGGCGTGAGAATATCCAAGAGGAGTTCCTAGACCGTTGCAGACTTCGATTTCTTACTGAAGAGAAATCGATTGAGAGTGTTTAGCTGGTCCAGCAGAATGGGGAGAGTGTCAATCCGATTGCGAGACATCTAGATATCAGTGAGGGCGCTCTAGATAAGTTAGGTTGCCCGAGCGGAGATCGACGAAGGATGGCAGGAGGCAAGGCAGTTGACTGCCTCCCGGTAGAAGAAGCTGCGATGATTGAAGAGGGAGGCTGTCGCTACGCATGAAGCGAGATATCTCTCAGTAAAAGAAACTGAGGGCAAGCTATTTGGCTCAATTTGAATGCCTGATTTGTTTCCTTTCTGGTCGCTGGGAAGTGGCTAGGAAGTCGTGAGGTTCTGCATGAATTTGGAGAAGGATCAAGAGTTCGGGGCGAAGGCAGAGGAATTCTACTCTCGACTAGATCCACGTCAGGGGGAGAGCTGGCTGCATCGGCTGCGGCTGCCACTTCTCATTGCTTTGCCGGGGGTGGTGCTCGCTGTTGGGCTTGCGATTTATTACCTTGAGCGGCCTTTGCCCACGATCATTACTATTGCGAGTGGGTCGAAAGGTGGTACTTACGACACCGTTGGTCGCGAGATCTCCGAGTTGTTTCAAGAGAGGCATCAGGGAACAACGGTTAGTATTCGGAATAGTGGTGGGAGCAATGTGAATCGTCTCCTTTTGCTCAATGATGAGGAGATCCAGTTTGCATTTATTCAGAACGATGTTGAGGGTAGTGATGAATTACGGGTCGTTGCGGAGCTCTATGATGAGACCCTTCAAATCGTCGTACGCCGTGGTCTCGGAATCTCCAACATCCAAGACCTGGCTGGTCATCGCATCAATCTAGGTGGAAAGGGTAGCGGTACCCAACAATTGGCCACTGCCCTGCTTGAGCACTACGGTATTGAGGCCGATGCTTACGAGGCGTATGACTTCGGCTTCAAAGAAGCGGTAAAGCAGTTCAACGATGACAAAGTAGATGCTGCGGTTTTTGTGGCCGGTATGCCCACGAGTTGGGTGCGACAATTGATCGAAGGTGGGGAGGCTGAGCTTCTATCCCTTTCGGAAGATGATGGCAGAGGCTCTTCTCTCGAGGGTCTCAGCCGTGTCCTACCAGGTACGAGCCCTGCCGTAATTCCTGCTCATACCTACGGCAATATGCCTCCTAAGGCTGTAGGTACGATTGCGGTGGGTGCTCTCCTGGTGACGCGGCAGGACATCGACGACCATGTCGTTCATCGTTTGACGAAGCTCCTCTTCGAAAAGCGCTATGAGCTGACGACGGTCCATGGGGCGATGGCGGAGATGAGAGAGCTTCGTAGCAGCCGAGAGCTACGTTTCCCGATTCATCGTGGAGCCGCGAAGTTCTATGCTCGGGATGATCCACCATTCTTTGTCGCCTATGCGGAGGCTCTGAGCCTAGTACTCACGCTGCTCATTACCGCCGCCTCCACGACGCTTCCTTTCCGCGAGTGGCGCCGCCAAACGCGCAAGAACAGAATCGATCGCTATTACCTTGAAGTGGAAGAACTGGCCGCTTCTAGCCGTGAGGACACGCTGCCAGCAGTACACCTCAAGAATCTTAATGACCTTCTGGAATTGCGTCGCCGGGCCGTCCACGACCTAGTTGCCGAACGCCTGGACGCGAACGAATCCTTCACCATCTTCCAGAGCCTGGTAAACACTCGAATCGGCGAGATTACTGAGACTTTGATCTCTGGCGGAAGCGAGCGAAATGTCTGCGCCACTGAGCCGGAGAAGATAACGCTTCCGAGGACAGGCCTGGCTGATGAAGATGAAGGCCGAGCTGGTTGTGATGACGCGAAAACCTAAGCTTATGAGAGTGAGGCAGTAGGCACTCCCTCACGGTTGTCGAAAGGGATGCCAGAAGCAGGCTGCTTCTGAGGCGCCGCTCACCTCGGCCGAAGGGCTTCGCTTGTCGCATAGTCGCCTTCGGCTCCGGATGCTCCAGCGCTGTGCCCTTGGCTCTCGGTTCGCTCCTTGCCTTGCTGGGGGCAAGCGGTGGCTTCCCCCACTTGACGCCTTGGTCAGGAGTGGGGGGGCGAGGGGGGTGATTTCTTGGGCGGAGGAGGAGCTTCTCGTCTCTTCCTGCCGCCCAATCAACATCACTCCAGCGCCACCACCAGCGCCGGATCCCCCAACAAGGTCCACCCCAACATCACGTCCTGCGGCGGCTGGCCGCCGTAGGCGCGGTGCAGCTCGGTCTTGGCTCGGAGGATGGCGGTGCCGATGGGCACGCCCGACTCAGAGAGGGCAGCGAGCACTCGCTCGCCGAGGTCGCGGTCGGAGGATACGGTGGTGAGGGTGGCGGCGCCGAGGACGGCGGCGGCGCCCTGGGGGCCGGCGAGGAGCAGGCGGTGGCCCAAGGTGTCGTAGCGAGGGCTGACGTGGTACGTGTTCCAGCAGCCCCATTGCACTACCGCGGCCGGCTGACCGGTGGCGGTGAGGGAATCGATGTCGGCGGCGTTGAAGAGGCCGTCGAAGGTCCAATAGGCGGGGCCGGAGTGGCCGAGGTAGTGGATCAGGCGGGCGCCGGTGTCGAAGGCGTCGAAGAGGCCCTGACGGGCGGCTTCGACGCCGACGGCGTCGAGGTAGTAGGCCTCGCTGGTGAAGCCTTCGCCGAGCTTGGTGCGGAAGCTCTCGGAAGTGTTGGTGAAGAGCCCGCTGGGGGTGTCGTCGGCGAGGAACACGGCGTGATTCCGCGAGGTTGGGTAGGCCAGGGTCTTGGCGATCACCGTCTGTAGATCTTCTATGGTGCGCACCGGGAAGCGGCCGACGGCGACCTCGGGAATGCCGTCGCCGTCGACGTCACCGTAGAGGGGGTCGACCGGCGCGAAGGAGATGAGGGCGTCGGTGGCGCGGTAGGGGGTCGGCAGGAAGCTCATGGAGCCGAGGCCCAGACGGTCCAGCGGGTCGCTGGTGTCGCCGCCCACCAGCAGCAAGAAGCGCACTCCCAGCTGCTCGTAGGCGTCGGCGACGTAGGCGCGGATCGCTTCGGGATCGATCCCCTGGCCGCTGTAGGCGGCATAGACGTCGAAGATGTCCACCACCTTGACGGCATAGCCGTCCGCCTGGCGGGCGGCGACGAGGTCGCCGAGGCCGTCGCGGAAGGCCGGGTGGGTGAGGATCAGATAGTCGGCGGCGCCGGTCAGCAGATCCTCCGGCGGCGAGCGCCAGGGGCCGACGGCGGGGGTGAGGCGGCCTTCGCCGGCGGCGACGTGGAAGCTCTTCGGCTGGGAGCCCGGGTGACGGAAGGCGACCTGGTAGCCGCCGACATCGGGGGTCACCACCAGGCCGTCGAGGCGCACTCGGCCTTCCTTGGACCATACCGAAACCTCTGGCGAGGTCAGCTCGCTCACCGAGTAGGCGGGGCCCTTGTCGTCGAAGGTGAGCTGGTCGCCGTCGGCGACGAAGCGCCGCGGGTAGGTGATGGCGTAGCGATCGACGTAGATCAGGTCGAAGTCGTAGCCGGTGTCGCCGGGCAGCTGCACCAGGATTCGGTTTTCTCCCTCTTCCAGCAGACCCGAGGGAAGCTCCAGGCGCAGGGTGCGCTCCACCAGACCGTCGAAGCGTTCCGCCGCCAGCTCCTGGCCGTTGACGGCGACCACTACGTGATGGTCCGGGGCGATGCCGGGCCAGTTGGTGATGCCCCAAATCGTGAGCTCCAGCACCGCCTCGCCGGAGCGGGCGGGGTCGAGGGGGCCAACCTGGAAGGTGAGCTCTCGCTGCCCGAGGCCGCCGAAGGCCAGCACCGAGGTTTCGTACCAGGGGTCGTCGCTGGGAGCGGCGAAGGTGTAGGCGAGATTTCGGTCGGTGACCTCGGTGGCGAGGTAGCTGGGGGAGGGAGAGGCCGTCGGCGGGGTGTTGACCTCCCGGGGGCGGATGGCTCGGGCGGCGTCGACGCCCAGGGCGAAGACGTGCTCCTGGGTGTGGAGGCTGTCTTCCTCCCCCCGGGCGAAGAATTCCAGCACGCTGCCGGGGCCGAAGGGGCCAGCGGCCGGCTGGACCCACAAGCGCTGCGGCCCGCGCTGCTCGCTCCACAGGGCGAGGGCCTCGGCGGGGGCGCCGCTGAGATCCACGCCCGAGGCCAGCAGGTTCTCGTGGGTGAGGCGGTAGATGCCCGCCGCCTTCACGGCGACGAAGGCGCTGGGCACCGTCTCCTGGTCACCGTCGGGGGAGGGACCGGCGCCGGCGCCGAAGCGGGCGTTCAGCGCCGCGGCGCGCCAGCGGGAGGGCGCTGCGGCCAGGGAATCTGCTCCCTGGGCGGCGGCGACCCGGGCCCAATCGATGATCTGCGGGCTGGGCTCGCTGCCGTAGCTCTCGCCGAGGCGGAAGGGGCCGTGGGTGCGCTCGCGGCCGAAGTGATCGACCTCCGCCAGCAGCACCCAGTCGAGGCTCGCTTCGGCGGGATCCAGCTGTACCCGGTAGCTGCGGGGAGCGAAGGGGTCGCCGAAGGAGGCCGGCACGAAGGCGCCGGGGCGTCCAGCGCTCTCGCCGCTGGCGGCCCAAGAGGTGAGCAGGCGCCAGGGGCTGGAGGGCTCGGCGGGAGTCACTCCAGCGCCGTCCGCGGAATCCTCTCCATCGGTCGCTGGGTTGCCGGGAGCGGGAGCCTGGTCGCTCTCGCCGGCGGGGCCTGCGGGCTCGCTGGGACCGTTGTTTCCAGAGCCACCGGAGCCTCCAGCGGGCTTGCCCTCGCCTCCGATCTCCGCGTCGGGAGCCTCAGGGCCGGGAACCTCCATCGGCTCTTCGACGGAGACGGGAGGCGTCTCGGTCGTCGCGCGCTTCCCCTGTGTCTCGGGGAGCTGGCTCTGGGAAGCGACGGAGCTCTCCGGCAGGTCGCCGGAAAGGCCGTAGATTCGATAGCCGACGGTCAGGATTTCGCTGGCGCTGGACCAGCGCAGCTCCGGAACGCCGCCCCGCAGCTCGGAGCCGAAGGAGGCGAGGGTTACCGGCAGGGTGTTGGCGGGGATTTGGAAGTCTTCCACCTCGCCGTCGCTGACCTCGGTGTTGATGTTGCTGGTGGTGAGAGCCTCGGAGGTGATGCGGAAGCGGGCGAAGGTGGCCTCGTCCGGGACGTAGGTGAAGTCACCGGGCACGGTGAAGCTCAAGATGCAGGTGAACTCGCCGGAAATCATGGCGGATTCCGTGCAGATGGCGTTGCTGGAGCCCGCCGCGGGCACGGTGGCGCAGAATCCCTCGTCGCTCTCGAAGGTGCCGTCCCCGGCGCCGCCGTCGAGATCGAAGTCGACCCAGCCGCAGAGGTTGGCGCTGGCGCCGCTGCGGTTGGTGACGAAGACGGACACGGCGTAGGTGTCGCCGGCGGCAATCACCCCGCTGGGGAAGGAGGCCACCCCGTCTTCGTCGAATCCATCTCCGGCGGCGGTGGCGGAGGGGCTGCCGTCGGCCTCGCCGTCCGCCTGTTCGGTGCCGAGGAAGAGCAGTCGGGATCCCAGGGTGTGCCGAGGTCCTGCGCCGCCGTCGGTGCCGTAGGAGGCCGGAGCGTCCCCGAAGTCGTAGGCGCAGAAGACGGGATCGCTGAGGCCGAGGAATTGATTTCCCGGGTCTTCCGGTGTGGAGCCGGTGAAGTACTCGACCAAGAGTGTTTCCACCGGGCCCTCGAAGGTGTAGGTGACGTTGCCGTCGGAGGAGTTGGTGGGCACCACGGGGGCATCTCCGCCATAGGTGTCACCGAAGAGATCCGGGAAGACCGGGATCGCCTCGACGGTATCGAAGGGCAGGGCGGTGCCGCTGGGATCGAGACCTCGCATGCGGGCCATGTCTTCGAAATTGCCCTGATCGATGTCCAGCAGGGCGAGGGTGAGGTCGTGGACCGGAGGATCGAATTCGAACTCGGCGATGACGGCTCCGGATTCATCGTCCGGGGAGTCGAAGCCAAATTGGTAGTGGCCGAACTCGGCACCCTGCTGGCCGGTAGCGGTCTCGAAGTTGGAGCCCGCTATGGCGGTGCTGTAGACGTCTCGAGTGCGAGTCTCCGTGATGGTCACGTCCCCTTCGGTGGCGGAGGTGAAGGCGGCGTCGCCGTTGTCTCCCCAGTCGTAGGTGCTGGTGCCGCCACAGGCGGCGTTGAGGGTGCCGCCGGACTCCAGCACCAGCCGGATGGCGTTGAGGGTGCCGTCGGTGTCGGCAGTGTCGTCGCAGATGAAGGCGGTCCAGGTGCCCATGGAGTCTTCGCCGACGAAGGCGTTGAGGGCGTTATTGTCGATCTCTCGGTGGTAGAAGGGTTCATCCACGTCGTCGTCGTCGCCGTCGTCGGGATCGGTGAGCTCGCCGTTATCCACCATGATCAGATCGTAGTTGTCGTCGCCGTCGCCGGAAGTGTCGTTGAGCACCACCACCCGGGTGGCGGCGGGGGATTCCAGCACCACGACGATGTCGTCTCGGCTGGTGTGGCTGATGTTCAGCCCGAGGCCGACGTCGGTGATGGTGAAGCTCTCGGCGACGTCGAAGGTGCGCGTGACGATGGTGCCGGGGCCGCCGGTATCGCAGAGGCCCAGAGGGTTGGTATCCACCGTGGCGCTGGTGAAGGCGATGGTGCTGGAGCTGGTGTCGTCGAAGGAATAGACGGTGGCTGCGGAGCTCGAGGCGCAGGCCATCAACAGGCCGAGGGCGACGCTGGCAACGCGGGCGACATCTCGAGCGGCACCACTGCGGGCACCACTGCGAGCGGTACTGCGGGCGGCTAGGTTCTGAAGGGCCCTGGGGATCGCGGAGCGTTGCGGCTCGCTGCGAGGGGAGAGCACGGATTGGGCTCTAGAGAGGGCGGGATGGTTCCGATCACCAAACATCTGATCACCTCCGGAGAATCCGCCGAAGCGGCGGTCGCGAGGGCTGCGCGGAGGCGCCGTCGCGGCGCTCCAGCCAAAGATCCAGCATCAGACAATGCCACATCGCCAGGGCTTCCGGGCCCTCGGGCCACGGGCCACGGCTTCTGCTACGTAGCCACTGGGGGCAAATCCAGCGGTCGAGACGACCGGCATCCGCCAGGCGTCGGCGGCGGGCGTCGGCAGCGGGGGCGGCGAGGGCACGGCGGAAGATCGACTCGAAGGACGCTTTAGAGCGTCGCCCGAGGATCGATGGGGGGAGCTTTGCGGCGAGGGCGCGACGCAGGATCGGTCGCCGTACACCGCGATAGAAGAGCTGATCCGTCGGCAGCCGCAGAGAGAGACGGACCAAGCGAAGATCGCGAAACGGATGTCGCAGAGTGAGCCCCGCCTGCTCTCCCTGTCGGGCCTCGAGGGCGAAGCCCCGACCGAGGGCGGGGGAGAGCAGGGTGCGGGCCTGCTCCGGACGATGGAAGTCGAGGTACCGATGGGGATGCATCGGGTCTCGGGGATCGCGGTCCAGCTCTCGATCCGCCAGGCCTTCCGCGCTCTCCCGGCTGAGCCACGGGGGCTGCTGCTGGCGTCGCTGGCGCCATTGCAGCACCCTTTGGGGTAAGAGGGCGGAGGCCGCCGCCCGGGCGACGCCCGGACGGAGGATTTTTCCGCTGGAAGCGAGCCATCCGAGGTAGGCCATCGCATCGCCGGGTCGCCCCTGCCGCAGCAGGTCCCGAAGCCAGCGCTCGGCGCCGCTGTAGAGCTGGTCCCCGCCGAAGCCGGTGAGCAGGACGCCTCCTCGCGGTGGCTGATCGCCACCGGCGCAGCGATAGACCCGCTGATGGAAGAGTCGATAGGCGCTTTGCTCCGGAGTCTCGGTCCATAGAGGCCAGCTCTCGGCTCCGCAGCTCAGCGGGCCAGCGGCGGCGCAGGGAACCTCCCGGCGCCGTGTCCGCAGGCCCTGAGTGAGCAGGTGCTGCTGGAGATCATCGCGAAAGGGCGACTCGTCTCCTGGGGTTCCGCTGAGGTCCCAGGAGACCGTCACCAGCTCTTCGTCGCCGGCCTTCGACGCGGCGGCGATGGCGGTGATGGCGCTGGAGTCGAGGCCGCCGGAAAGCAGCACCGTCGCGGTCGCCGATGGCTCCGGGGAGCGAGTAGCCGCCGCGCTCTCCTCGCCGCGGGCCGGCTGCAGGCGAGAGCGGACTGCCTGTTCCAGAGTGAAGCGGAATCGCTGAGCGAGATCCTCGGCGGATTCCCGCAGCAGGGGTTCTGGAGTCACGGCGAAGAGATTGCGGCGGGACGCACTATCTCGTTCGACCGTCACCACCTCCCCGGGCTCGACATGGGAGAGCTCCCGGAAGAAGCTGCCGTGAGCTTCGCGCTGGGCCAGAAAATGGGTGATGCGCTCATCATCCAGGCGCTGAGAGATCTGAGGGTGGCGCAGCAGAATTTCGTCGTCGGTGGCCGCCACCAGGCGTCGGCGATCGCAGCAATAGCTCAGCAGGCGCTGCCCTAGACGGTCGCGAGTCAGCCACAGCCGCTGCTGCCGCCGATCGTAGATCGCCAGGGCGAAGGGGCCGAGAAAACGCTCGAAGGCGCTCACGCCCCAGGCCTGAAAGGCCGCAAGGGCGAGGGCCGCGTCCCCTTCGCTGCGGGGTTTTAGCTGCGGTGAGAGAGCCCGAATCAGCTCCTCCCGGTTGTCCAGGCGACCGGAGAAGAGGGCCAGGCGCCGGGCGGTGACGTCGCTCACGGTGTCGCCAGCAAAGCCGGCGCTACCCACCAGCCGCAGCGCGCCGGTGGCGGTGGCGGCAGCCATGCGGGCGAGGCCGCGGCCCCCCACGGGAGCTCCGTCTCGACGCAGGATCAGGGCCCAGCGGCTCATGGGGATCCCCCCTGTCGCCGCGGAGCGAGCTGGTGCCAAGAGGAATCGAGGCGTTCCGCTGCCGCGGTGCAGCCCCCTCGGGGGAGCTCCCAGCGATAGATCGCCACGGCGTGAGCGATGCGGCCCGCCGCATCCAGGGCTAGGGAGCTCTCCTCCTGCGTCAGCGCCCGGGTTCCGGCAAGGGCGGCGAAGGCCGTCGCTAGGGCTTCTGCTCCGTGAAGTCGGCTGGGGCTCGGCTGAGCCCAGGGGCTATCGGTGGAGGCGAGAGCGAGGCACGCTACCAGGGGGCGGGGAGAGCCCGCGGCGGTGGTGCTCTCGGTCGTGGTGCTCTCGGTCGTGGTGCTCTCGGTCGTAGCGAGGAAGTCGGCGCACCACTGCACGCCTGGCCCTACCTCCTCTGGCTCTATTCCCACTCCAGGGTCTGGTGCAGCGGTAGGCTCGGCGGAGAGTCTTAAGGTAGATAGGTCATCCGCCAAGAGAGTCCAGCCCTGCAGCACCAAGCGGCGGGCGACGGTGGATTTCCCGCTGCCGGAAGGGCCGATCAGCGCTACGGCGCTTGGCCAGCGCAGCTGAGGCTCACCCGCTGGAGGGGAGACGACGGCGCCATGGAGCACCGCCTCGCCTTCGCGGAGGCGCTGTAGAAGGGACGGGATCCAGGGCGTCCACTTCGGGTCGGAGAGCGACACCGAGGGACTCATCCTTGGCTCTTCGTGTCGCCGGGGAAGGGAAGACTGAGGGGGCCGGTGAGTCCCTGGGCCTGCAGCACCGCGGGATTCCCGCTCTCACCGATGCCCGGGGAGGGGCCGAGGCAGAGGGACCTCAGGTCACCAAAGCGCTGCAGGCGAGGCCGGCGCCAAGCGCTTCGTTGCCGAGAGTTGTCTCCTGGTGAGGCTACGGCATTCGCAGTTTCCCTCGGGTTGCTCTTCCTGGACTCACGAGCCGCGCCCAATTGCGCGGGTGAGGAATGATGTGGACAGCTGGTCACGATAGTGAAGATCGATCCAATAGGATCGTCGATCCATTGAAATTCTGATTTTACAGAAGTTTTCTGGCTCAGAGAGAAATAAATCTCTCTTAGCTATGTCCGGCCTGGGGGTCATTTCAATTCAAGAATTCGCAGCTACGGCGCATTGGAAAATGAGGAGGATGCCATTAATCCCTTATTCTATCAGAGTTTAGCTACGGTCTCTAGGTGCTCCCTGGCGGTCTCGAAGATGGAGGGAGACAGGCTCAGCAGGTCGGCCCCCAATTGGTTTCGAGCAGGCCGCGCTGCCACGGCTCTGGTCACCCTTCTTCTTCGGCGGCGCTCCGGATGCCGCCGAGCATGCCGGCAAAGACGACGTGGTGCAGTGGGACGACGGCGTACCAATAGAGCAGGCCCAGCAGCCCCTTGGGTAAGAAGAGCGCAGTTTGGATCAGCCGGGTGCGGGAGGAACCCTCCGGTTCGAGCCGAAACTCCAGCAGGGCTTCTCCGGGAAGCTTCATTTCCGCTCTCAAGGCGAGGCGGCGGTCGGCTTCGAGACCGGTGACTCGCCAGAAATCGAGAGCTTCGCCATAGCCGACGGTCACCGGGTCCCGGCGGCCTCTCCGTAGGCCGGGGCCGCCGACCAGGCGATCCATCCAGCCTCGCAGTCGCCACAGCCAATCCGCCGCATACCAGCCGTGGCCTCCTCCCACGCGGCAGACCGCCGCAAAGACCTGCTGCGCCGAGGCATCGATGGTGGTGGTGCGCTGGTCCCGGAAGGCGGTTCCACCGGCCCAGTCGGGGTCGCCGGGAATCGGCCCTGCCATCGACCACGTGGTCTCGACCTGGTGCTGCTCTACTTTGTCGAGGGCGAGGCGGATCGCTTCCCGGGCCGAGAGCAGCGGCTGAGGCATCCATCGGGTAGCGTTGTCGTTGCGCACGACCACCCGGTTGCGCAGGCCCTCTGCCAGGGGGCGAGCGATGCTTCGGGAGAGAGGCGTGACGAGATGGATCCAGGCGCTGGAGAGCCGCGGGGTCAGCACCGGCACCGGCAGGATCCAGCGGCGGCTGAGCCCACGCTCCGCGGCCATGATGTGCATCAGGTCGGCGTAGGAGTGGATGTCTCGGCCACCGATGTCGAGGTGGCGGCCAGCGGTTTCCGGCACCTGCAGACAGCGCACCAAATATTCCAAGACGTTGCGGATCGCGATGGGCTGGCACTCGGTGCTCACCCAGCGGGGGGTGATCATCACCGGCAGGCGCTCCACCAGGTAGCGCAGAATTTCGAAGGAGGCCGATCCGGAGCCGATGATCATCGCCGCTCGCAGCTCGGTGCAGGGCACCTTGCCGGAGGCCAGGATCTCTCCGACTTCGCGGCGCGAGGCGAGGTGCTCCGAGAGGTCGTCTCCAAGCTCTCCGAGACCGCCGAGATAGACCAGGCGATGCAGACCGGCGATTTCCGCGGCGGCGGCGAAGGTGGTGGCCATGCGGCGATCCCGGGCGCGGTACTCATCGCCGGCGGTGATCATCGAGTGAACGAGATAGTAGGCCGCCGAGCAGCCGTCCATCAGCTCTGCCAGCTGGGAGGGGGAGGCGGTGTCGAGATCGCCGGCAACTACCTCAACTTGGGGCGAGTGGATCCAGTGGCGCCCCTCCAGCTTCTGAGGGGAGCGGGCATAGCAGCGAATCCGGTACCCGGCGTCGAGAAGGTGGGGGACCAGACGACCGCCGATGTAGCCGGTGGCGCCGGTGATGAAGATCCGGCAGCCGTCGGTGATCCGCAGCCCGAGGGGGCTAGTCTTCGGCGCGTGCCGAGAGGCAGGCGGCAGGGAAAGATCGGAGCCTCGGGAACGGTCGAGCTGGTGCTCGCCGGACTGGTGCTCGTCGGACTGGTGCTCGCCGGACTGGTGCTCGTTGAGTTCTGGGGCGGACGGCTGAGGCTGAGTACTCACAACCTAGTCTTCGACGTAGCTGCGGCTGCGGTTTTGCGCTAGTCCGCGGCGTCACGAGCCTCTGGGGTTAGCACTACCGCCTCGACGCTGCCGGATTCCGGGGGCCAAGGGATCAGCAGACCGCCGCCGACTCCCGCGGCGACCTCGGGGCCGTAGAGATGGTCGAGGAGGTACATCGCGGCGGTGTAGCTCTCCACGCCTCCCTGAGAGGTGAGGGCCGGTCCATCGTGGACGAAGCTCATGCCCTGGCGCACGTCGACTCGCGGGAAGGCGTCCGCCAAGCCCGGCTGGTCAGGAGGAAAGGTGGTGGCGGCACGGTCGTCCAGCAGCCCCGCTTCGGCCAGCAGGAAGGCCCCCCAACACAGGGACATGACGTAACGGGCTTGCTGTCCCCGTTCGGCGATGAAGCCCACGAGGGCATCGTTCTCTCGATCGGCGCCGCGGCTCTCTTCGGCGCTGGGAACCACCAGGATGTCCAGCGCTGGAGCATCGGCGAAGCCGTGATCGGGGATCAGCCGGAGCCCTTCAGCGGTGGTGATGGGCTCGCCATCGGGGCTGATCGCTACGGTCACGATGCCCGGCTGAATCTGGTAGACGGAGTGCTGGAGGATGTCCCAAGGGCCGGCGAGCTCCGTGTTGTAGACCCCGTCGGTGACCACGAAACCGGCGACCAGAGGTCGATCCTGGGGCAGCTCCGGCGACGGGGCGACGGTCCAGGAATCGCCCTCGGCGGTGGATCCTTCTCCAGTCTCGGCGGCGCTCGTGGTAGCCGCGGGCTCCGCTACTCCCGAGCTGCTTTGTTCCGACGGCGCCGGTGCACAGGCCTGGGTCGCGACAAGAATCAGACTGACTACGGGCAGGCCCTTAAAGAGTAGGCTTTTGAACGGCGCTGGGGAGGGAGTGGCGGAGAGAGGAATTCGGAACGGCAGTCGGGGCATGACGACATCTCCAGAGCAGAGGGGTAGGCGGTGCCGCGATGGCGGTGAAGGCCCGGCGAAGGCGTTGGCCATCATAGCTCGCCCCGTCGTGGTCAGCCTCTTCTCTAGGCCATCCCTACCGTTGTCGTTCCTGTTTTGGGCCCCTAATTCTTGTGGACCCTAACCTCTTGGTGAACATCGTGCCTGCCGAGATTTCTCATTGCCGAAACCTGCGGCGATCGAGGGAGAGGTTCGGTCCTCCGATGGGGTAACTTCTTCGAGGGCGGCATTGTTTGACAGGCGCCGTTCTACCAGGAGATACAATGCGCCGCCGGGAAACTCCATTTCTTCCGCTGCGTATCTCAGCCTTGGGATGCCTGCCGTCGAAGGGATGGGATCCTGCCCACCAAGAAATTTCGGCTCCAGCGATCGTCCTCCCCTCCTGAGAGGGGTGCTGCGGGTGGCACCGAATGCCGCCTGGAATGCCTCCTAGGATGTGTCTGCCTGAGCCTGCCGCCGCGGCTCATCCGCTGGCCCTATGAAGAGCCCTATGAAGAGGTCTGCAATGAATCATCCGAGCTCATTCCTCCAATGTGCCTGCTTCTCGAAGCGACCCTTGGGACCGCGGGCGCTTCGCCCCTCGCCTAGCTCGCGGCCCGGGGAGGCAAGCCCTGTTGCCCCGGCGCTGACTCCGGGGTCAGCCCTCCTAGTCTCAGCGCTCATGCCAGCCCTGCTCCTGGCATTGATGCTGGGCTGGGGGCTGGCCGCCGCACCCGCGATGGCGTTGCCGGCCATGGAGCAGCCGGTGGCGGAGAGCTCGGAGCCTGGCACCCCAGGCGGCACCTCAGGAATTGATGAGAGGTTTTGGCTGCCCCAGGATCTGCTGCCCCCGGAGCTCCCCTGGGACGGGCGCAGTCAGCGCTGGAAGGTGGGGTCGGAGGACCCCTGGGTGACCCCCGCGGAGCGGGATCAGCTTCTGGTGACTCCCGACTACGACGACAGCGTGGCGTACCTCGAGCGGCTGGCCGCCGCGTCGCCGCAGATCCAGCTGCTCCCTATCGGAAAAACGCCCCAGGGCCGAACTCTGTGGCTGGCGGTGGTCAGTGCCGAGGGGCTGAGCTCCCCTGGAGAGTTGGCCGCTTCCGGCAAGCCTATTCTCCTCGCCCACGGCGGCATCCACTCCGGAGAGGTAGACGGCAAGGACGCCGGCCTGATGCTGTTGCGGGATCTGACGGTGGCGGCGGAGAGGAGCGGTGCCGGTGCCCTGCTGGAGCGGGCTCATCTCCTTTTCATCCCGGTGCTCAACCCCGACGGCCACGAGCGGTCCGGTCCGTACCACCGAGTCAATCAGCGCGGCCCAGAGGAGATGGGGTGGAGAACCAACGCCCTCAACCTCAATCTGAACCGAGACTTCGCCAAGCTGGATACGGCGGAGGTGCGGGCGCTGGTGGAGGTGGTCAACGAGTGGAAGCCGGATCTCTATCTCGATCTTCACGTCACCGACGGGGCGGATTATCAATACGACATCACCTACGGCGCCAACGGTCCCCACGGCTGGTCTCCTGGAGGGGCGACGTGGATTCAGCAGGTGCTGGAGCCGGCCCTCGCGGAGGATCTGGAGTCGGAGGGACACATTCCCGGGCGCCTCGTCTTCCTGGTAGACAAAGCCGATCCTTCCCGGGGCAACTTCGGCTGGACCGCCGGGCCTCGCTTCTCCAACGGCTACGGCGATGCTCGCCATCTCCCGACGGTGCTGGTGGAGAACCACTCGCTGAAGCCCTACCCGCAGCGGGTGTTGGGGACCTACGTGCTGCTGCGCACCTCGCTGCGGGTGCTGGGAGAGGAGGGCCTCGCCTTGCGCCAGGCCACCGCCGAAGACCGGCGGGAGCTGCGAGATCCGCTGCCGCTGGGTTTCCAGCAGGCCAGCGATTGGGCGCCGGTGGCGGAGGATTTCCTCGGGGTCGAATCCCGGGTGGAGCTCTCGCCGATCACCGGCCGCCCGGAGGTGCGCTATACCGGTCGCCCGGTGACCCTCTCGGTGCCGTTGCTGGATACCACCGAGCCCTCCCTTTCGGTGGCGAGGCCGGCGGCCTACTGGATTCCTCCCCAATGGGGAGAGGTCGCCGAGCGCCTGCGGGCCCACGGCGTGGAGCTGGAGCGCGTCGCGGAGGATCGCTGGGTGACCGGCACCCGCTATCGTCTGCTCGACCCTCAGCTCGATTCGGACGTCTTCGAAGGGCGCATGCGGGTGAGCGCGTCGGTAGAGGGGGAAGCGGCCAGGGCTCTACTCCCCGCCGGGTCGTGGCGAGTGGCGACGGATCAGCCGCTGGGCACCCTGGCGATGCTGCTGCTGGAGCCTCAGGCCGCCGACTCCTTCTTCCAGTGGGGCTTCTTCCACTCGGTCTTGCAGCGCACGGAGTACATCGAGAGTTATGTCGTGGAGCCCCTCGCCCGCCGCATGCTCGAGGCCGACGAGGCGCTGGCGGAGGAATTTCAGCAGCGCCTGCGCTCGGATGCGGAGTTCGCCGCGGATCCTCGGGCGAGGCTCGACTTCTTCTACCGGCGAACGCCCTATTACGATGCCCAATTCCAGGTCTATCCGATCCTGCGGGAGGAGCCCGAGGGCTCCCGCTCTGAAGAGTCTGCTTCCGGGAGCTCATCCCCTGCTTCCTGAGGGGCTGGTTCCTGAGGATCTGGCGGTTCCCAAGGCAGGGCAGCTGGACGACAATGAAGGCTCCCTGCTGCTCATGCCGCTCACGATGCCGAATCCGTCTCTGCTCTAGGTGTCGTATCCAACAGCTCTGCCATCCTTAGGCGTTCTCGGGACCTCCGGGATCAGCCCCGAGAAATCCCCGCCGATAGACTCATCTCTCACCTCGCTGCGTTCCTATGTTGTTGCGTTCGTCCACTCAATGAGTGCCTCTTCTGAGCGCCCCATCTGAGAGCTTCGCCTCAAAGCTGCGTCCTAAAGCTTCTAGCCCCACCCTTTCTCGTTACCGAGCATCCCCGCCAAGGAGTCGAGCCATGTCCGAACCCTCTGACCTTCGTCCATCGTCCAGCGCTGGAGCTGCGCTCCGTCCATCTGTCGGCAGCCACGCTAGGTTGCGTCGAGGGAGCATCGCTTCGGGACGTTCTCGCGCCGCGCTGGTGATGGTTCTTGGATTGACGGTTCTCGGGTTGCTGTGGACGTTGGCCCTACCGACGACTGCCGCCGCGGACGAGGAGGCCGAGGGCGCCGCCGAGAAGTCGACGGTGGAGATTGCGGTGGATCAATGGTGGGTGCTGGATCCTCAGCCGGCGCCGCTGCCGGCCTTCTCCAGCTCAGCAGCTGCTGAGCCAGCGGAGGATTCCGAGAAGGCCCCGGAGCTGGGCTCCCTGCTGGATTTCCCCACCCAGGATCCCGATGGGCTACGGCCGACGACAGCGGGGGCAGAGGCGGACGCCCCGGCCTGGACCGCCGCCGCCGCGCCTCCGGCGACGGATTCCCCGGCGCGCACCTGGCTCGCGGCCTACATCGAGGCGGATCGCTTCGCCGAGGCCACCCTTTCCCTCACCAGTGCCCAGCCCTTCGTCGCCTATTGGGACGGTGAAGCGGTGGCGGAGCGCAAGAGCGCGGCTTCCGCTCCGAAGGGGGAGGAAGACGACGAGGTGAAGGCGGTGACGGCGGACCTCTCCCTGCTTCAGGGCAAGGGTTTGCTGCTGGTGGAGACGGTCTACGATCCATCCGGCGGATCGCCCTGGGCGGTCGAGGCGAAGCTCGAGGTGGAGGAGGCCTTGGGGGAGCGGGTGCGGGTATCCCTCGACGCCCAGCGCGGCCTGAGTCTCGCCGATTTGCTGGATATCGAATCGGTGCTGGGAGTGGGAATTTCCGCCAGCGGGGATTGGCTCTCCCTGAGGGTGCGGGACCACGGCGCGCCGAAGGAGGACGCCATTACCCGCACCGAGATCCGCTCCGCCACGGATGGCGAGGTGGCACGGGTACACCACGGATCGGAATCGTCCGTGCGATGGGCGCCCGAAGGGGACCGCTACGCCTACACCGTCAGCGGTGAGGCGGGCACCGATGTGTGGATCGCCAGCGTTGGCGGCGGCACGCAGCGAGTGCTGGAGGGAGTCGAAGACTTCAGCTTCCTCGATTGGCTGCCGCCGGCAGGGGCTGCTCTGATCTACGGACGATCCGAGACTCCCGAGGCGGATTCCCGGGGAGTCAAGCTGCTGCGGTCACCGAACGATCGCTGGCCGAGCTATCGGGCCGTGACCTCCCTCTATCGCTTCGATCTCGAGAGCGGCAGCCACCAGCGGCTCACCGCCGGGGAAGACTCCGTGTCGTATCACGACGCTCGCCCCGACGGAGAGGCGCTGCTGATCTCTATCGGCAGCTATCAGGATGACGTCTACCCATTCAATTACGAGACCCTCTACGAGCTGGACCTCGCGACTCTCTCGCCGCGCCAGATCGCCGAGGGCACCTGGGTCAACTCCGCTATCTACGCTCCCGACGGCTCCTTCGCGGTGGTCAGTGGGGCGCCCACCGCCTTCGGGTCCAAGGGCTCGACTCTCGGCGAAGGAGAGCTGACGAACCTCTACGACACCCAGCTCTATCGCCTGGACCTAGCGGATCTGGAGATTCAGCCCCTGAGCCGCGAGCTGGATCCCGCAGTGGAAGGCATGGTGGGCTGGAGCGGCGCCGGTGAGCTGATCTTCCGCGCTCAGGTGGGTCCGCGCTCTCAGCTCTTCGCCTGGCGCCCGACGGTCGGGGCCAACGGCGGCTTCACCCAGCTGGAGTGGGATCTGGAGCAGGGGAGCCTCGACAACGTGGGCTCCGCCGCCGTCGCCGCCGACGGGTCCCGGGTGGTGATCAGCGGCGAGGGGGCCGCAACGCCGGCGCGAGTGCTGACGGCGCAGCTCAGCGACGGCCGTCTGGTGGGCTCGCCCCAGGAGCTGCTGGTGCCGCTGGAGGCGCGGGGCGAGGAGCTGCGCCTCGGGACGGTGAAGAATTGGAGCTACGAGACCGAGGCGGGGGATACGCTGGACGCCCACGTCACCTATCCGCCGGATTTCGACCCCGGGCAGAAGTACCCCCTGTTGGTGTACTACTACTCCGGGACGGTGCCCTCGACCATCGACTTCGGCGGGCGCTATCCGAAGGATCTCTGGGCCTCCATGGGCTACGTGGTGCTGGTGGTGCAGCCCAGCGGGGCTACCGGCTACGGGCAGGAGTTCTCCGCCCGCCATCTCAACAATTGGGGCCGCACCGTAGCCGGTGAGATCATCGAGGGCACCGAGCGCTTCATCGCCGAGCACCCCTTTGTGGACGGCGATCGGGTCGGATGTCTGGGGGCCTCCTACGGCGGCTTCATGACCATGTACCTGCTGACGCAGACCGATCTCTTCTCCGCCGCCGTCGCCCACGCCGGCATCTCCTCGCTCTCGAGCTATTGGGGGGAGGGCTATTGGGGATGGCTGTACAAGGCGGTCGCCAGCGCCGAGAGCTACCCGTGGGATGCACCGGATCTCTACGTCGATCAGAGTCCGCTGTTCTCGGCGGACAAGATCAACACCCCGCTGCTGCTGACCCACGGCGACGCCGATACCAACGTGCCGGTGGGGGAGAGCGAGCAGCTCTACGTCGCGCTGCGCATTCTTGGCCGTGAGGTGGAATTCCTCGAGGTCGACGGGCAAGACCACCGCATCGTCCCCTACGACCAGAAGAAGCTCTGGACTCAGGCGATCATCGCCTGGTTCGATCGCTATCTCAAAGAGGAGCTGGGTTATTGGGAGCACCTCTTCGGCACTGCCGAAGAGCCCAAGGGTTGAGGACTCACGGTCGGCGAGGCGCTCCGCGGCGCTAGCGAGAGACAGGGCTCCGGTGGCCGCGATCTCCGCTAGCGCCGTCTCGGCATCATCGCCCCCAATCCCCTATTCTTCTCGCCTCTCGGGTCAACTCCATCAGGCATCGCCGTGGCGTTGTTCTGAGGGCATCCTCGAGCCGTCCCTGGCACCCGCTTGGCCAGGGGTGTAGAATCCCGTTTCACCCTCTGAGGCTACCGCGCCTTCGCCCTCTGCGTTGCGCGCCCCCTCCTCCCGACGCCCCCAGCCGTCTCGACGTTCCAGCCTCTCTGACGTCCCAGAGCCCCGGTAACATCCGGGCTTTTCCTTTCTCTTCACGCGCTTCTGTTGCCAGCATGAGTGATTATTTGGGTCAACTGGATGCCCTCCTTTCTCGCGTGGAGAAGGTGGACTTTCAGGTATCGGAAGACACGGTAGCGATCCCCTTGGCGGCGAAATTCGTCCCGACGGTGCTGTCGCTGCTAGAGGATGCGGTCGATCTGCTCGGGGAGATTCAGGAGCATTTCGAGGCCGACGACGCTCATCGTAACAAGGGGGAACAGGATTCCTCCCTGGTGGATATCGGCGCGCTGATCTCCTCGGAGCTGGCGGCCCGTAGCCTCGCAGACCTCTCCTTCGTGGCGCGCAGCGAGCTGAAGAGCTGTCGCCAGGAGCTCGGAGCGGCGGAGAAGCAGAACAACTTCTGGCACATGGCGTCTCGCTGTGACACCGGATTGCGCCGGATGCGCAAGGCGCTGATCTCGGTGGAGTCCTCGATCTACGAGTACCAGAGCCGCAAGGGACCGATCCGAGTCTGGTATGACCTGGATCTCTCCCTGCAGATTCGCAAAATCTACGGCAAGATTCGCCGGGACATTCTCTTCGGCCCGGTGCCGGAAGATGACGAATTGGTGGACCGCTTCCCGCAGGTGATGGAGCACTTCCGCAATCTGCGCTCCCTCGATCTCTACCCCCTGCTGCGCATCGATGATCGAGTGCAGATGAAGCGCATGACCCGGCGCATTGCCGATTGGCTATCCCAGGACCCGCGGGATGGGGAAGAGGGGCAGCGCCTGTGGCAGGATCTCACCGGCTTTGCCGGCCTGCTGTCGCAGATCAACAATCGTCAGGAGCTTCGAGAACACGACCGTCAGCTCATCGATCTCGGGCGCCGGGTGCTGAGGAATCGGCGCAAAGGCGGGCAGCTGCCAGAGGAGCTGCTGCAGGACTTCGAGAACCTGCTCGGGTTGGACGATGAGCTGGATGCCCTGATCCTCGCTCCAGAAGACAATCTGCAGCACAGCTGGTCGGGACCCTTGGAGCGCCTGCAGAACGCACTGAAGCCGCGATCCCGAGACGAAGCGGCGCCTTTCTAATCAGGGGCGCAGGGCTGCTGGACTGGGGCTGCTGGACTGGGGCTTCTGGACTGGGGCTTCTGGACTGAAACTCCAGGATTGGGGCTGCTGCGGTTTGAAGCTTCCAAGGCTTGAAGCTTCTAGAGTGAGGCCCTCGAGGCGGCGGGCCTCGAAAGTGCACCCTTTCAGTGACTAGGTGTCGCCGCCCGGCCCAGCGGCTCGTTGCCAGGTCTAGTTGCTGAGCACGATAGCCCTACCAGCGCCTCCTGCAAGCTGATTGCAGTGTAGGAAGGCTGAAGGTGGGGAGAGAGGCGGTTCCCGAGGCCGGGTGTTGCGGTTTGATGGATGCATCTCTCGCCGGGAGCCGCGGGCGCTCCGTGAGAGACGGGGCTGATGCTCGAAGAGCCCTCAGCGACTAACGGTCGCCACGGGAGCCGGCTCGGGCAGGGCTTTGGAGGCCGCTTCGAGCGCCCGAGAGAGGTCTGCCTCCAGATCCTCGATGGCCTCGATACCGGCAGAGATCCTCACCAAGCCAGGGTCCACCGCGAGGTCCGACTCGGCGACCGAGGCATGAGTCATGATGGCGGGGACCTCGATCAGCGACTCGACGCCGCCGAGGGATTCGGCGAGGGTAAAGAGGTGAGTGCCGTTGGATACCTTGCGAGCGGTCTCCGCATCTTTGAGAACGAAGGACACAATGCCGCCGCCGCCGCTCATCTGGCGCTGCGCCAGCTCCTTCTGAGGATGGCTGTCGAGGAAGGGATAGACCACCTGGCGAACGCTGGGATGAGCTTCCAGGAAGTGGGCGAGCCGGGTGGCGTTGGCGACATGTCGCTCCATGCGCAGGGCCAGGGTTTTGATGCCCCGCAGGGTGAGGAAGCAATCCATCGGGCCGGGGACGGCGCCAGCAGAATTCTGCAGAAACTTGAGCTCCTGCCACAGCGCCTCGTCGTTGACGATGGTCACGCCTCCCACTACGTCGGAGTGTCCGGCGATGTATTTCGTCGTGCTGTGGATTACCAGATCGGCGCCGAGCTCCAGCGGGCGCTGTAGGGCGGGGGAGGCGAAGGTATTGTCTACCCCCAACAAAACCCCGGCTTCGCGGGCGATTTGCGCCGCGGCGGCGATGTCCGTCAGCTTCAGCAGAGGGTTGGTGGGCGTTTCTAGCCAGATCAAGCGGGTCGAGGGGCGCAGGGCGGCCCGCAGGGCGTCGAGATCGCCGGTGTCGATGAAGCTGAATTCCAGCCCGCGGCGGCGGAGCACCTTGTCGAAGAGGCGAAAGGTGCCGCCGTAGACATCATTGCCGCAGAGGATGTGGTCGCCTGGAGAAAAGGTGGACATCAGGTTGTCGATGGCGGCCATTCCGGAGGCGAAGGCGAGGCCGTAGTGCCCCCCTTCGAGGGCGGCGACGGAGCGCTGGAGGGCGGTGCGGGTGGGGTTGTCGGTACGGGAGTACTCGTAGCCGGTGTGGTCGCCGACATCGTGCTGGGCATAGGTAGAGGTCTGGAAGATCGGAGTCATCACCGCGCCGGTGACCGGTTCCAGCTCAACACCGCCGTGGACCGCTAGGGTGTCGAAATGTACTTCCCCGTGCTCCTTCAAGGCGGGGCGGGAGACCAGCGGGCGGTCATCGGTGGGTGTTCGGCTCATGGGAAGACCTCAGTGAAGGTGGCGACGGCGCGGGATATGGCCCGCCACGGGGAATTGCCTAGAGATGGGGAGTCCCGATGCCGAGACTCACGCTGAATTGTAGCCCCATCCACCCCTCGCCCCAACCTTGGTGATCAGAAACTCTCTTTTGATGAAACCAACCACTGCACCCGATCGATGGAGGCGTCACCGCTCAGGGGAAAGGCAACATCGATATGGAGCATGGAACCGAAACCGCTACGGCTGGGGCTAACCCGCAGACCGACACCGAGATTCGTCAACACCCCGAGCTCGCTCTCGAGCTTCTCGCCGGTGAACCAGGCGGCCCCGACATCGACGAAGAGAGCCGCTCCCACGTAGGCGAGGCGGAAGGGATGCCAGTCGGTGAAGAAGCGGTGCTCCAAGGTGAGCAGGGCGCGCCGGTCCCCGCTCTGGTAGCGCAGCGGGTAGCCCCGCAGGCCGCTATCGCCGCCAAGCAGGAGCTGGCGTTCCGGGTCGAGCTCCTCGGCGAGCTCGAAGCCGGCGCTGGCGTAGAGGAGATGCTTGCCAAAGGTGCGCCGGTAATAGCTCAGTCGAGCTCCCATCATCAGGTTCTCTTCGTGATCACCGTTCCAGCGGCCGCTGAGGTGAGAATCGAAGACCCAAAGGGAGTCATTCTCGCTTTGGTGAGCCCAGCTGTACTGCGATTCGAGGATCCCTAAGTCTTTGTCGCCGCCGAAGCTAGGGGAGGAGAAGCCCAGCCGGGCGCGGAGCTGATGGCCGAGGTGAAGATCCTCGGTGCGGCTCATGTGGTTGAGGTTCTTGGTCTCGAGGAAATGATCATCCACCAGCTCGAAGCCAACCCACGGATAGGCCAGGGTGCGATCTTCCAGACCACTGACCATCGGTGCACCGTTGCCCCCCACCAGCGGCAGGCCGAAGCGGTGCTCCTCGTAGGTGAATCCCGCCAGAAGGCGGCGGCTGCGGCCGTCCTCGAGACCTCGGGAAACTCCTCCCCCGACTTGGAAGAAGGTTTCTTCGTGGCGGAATTGACCGCTGATGGAGCCCAGGCGATAGAGGCTGTCCACGCGGTCGTTCTCCACCCATTCGCCGCCGGCAGCCCAGCGGCTTTCGAGAGAGAAGAAGGGGCGATCGATCTCCACTTTTTGGAAATGACCGTCACTGTTGTCGGAGTAGACCAGCTCCAGCTCGGCGCGGGACCCCAGAATATTGGGGTCGCGGAAGCGCGCGAGGGTGGAGGTACGATCTACGTTCTCCAGCTGCTTGAGGGTGACCTCTTTGCCGGTGCCGAGGAAGTTGGTGTCCTGAAGCTCGAATTTGCTGCTGTTCTCGCCGCCGCTGCGGCTGAGGGAGAGCCCGAGCTTCAGGGTCCAGACATCGCGGGTGATGACCTCCAGGTCGACCCGGTTGTCTTCGTAGGCGATCGGCTCGATGCGGGCGTCGTAGAGGTATTCCTGACTGCGAAGGATACGCTCCGATTCTGCGAGCCGGTACGCGTTAAAGGGTTGTCCCGGCTGGAAGAGGAGGTGGCGCTCGATGACGTGGTTTCGAGTCCGCCGGTGGAGGCGGTTGGCGAGCAGGAAGAGTCGGTTGTTTTCTTCGGGATTGTCGGCGTCGAAGATATCTCCGGCGCGAATCACGATGTCTCCGATCACCGCGCCCCTTCGTTCGAGGGTCTCGATATCCGGCACCGGACGGCGCCGACGAGGCGCCCAGAAGTCTCCTGGAGAGCTCTCGCTGCGCCGCGCGGAGCTAGCCGCCGTCGTTCCGCCAGCGGTGGAGAGGCCAGGGTCGCTAGAGAGGCCAGGGTCGCTAGAGAGGATGACCTCGCCCTGGAGCTCTTCCTGCGGCGGCAGAGCATCGACGGCAGCGGGCTGTTGGAGCCTCCAGGAGTCACCGGAGCTCTGGAGGCTCCAGGAGGCGACACAGGAACCAACGCTGGTCTCGGCCCTCAGCGCTGTCGGGAAGATCGTCAGCAGCAGGGCGGCAAGAGAAGCGGCCAGGAACAAGGGGGTCAGGCGCATCGACGAGGGCCGGCCGGAGGTCAAGGTCAGAGGTCCGAAGGGGACCGAGGAGAGGATGGCGACATCTTATGTCATCGTAGCATATGCAATTCGCCGGGAGCGAGCTGGAAAGAAGCTCGGCAGCTGGGCGACAGGCTGGCCTATGGGTTGGTCCAGCAAGTGGCCCGCCGGCTGGGCTGTTGGCCAGAACTTGACGAGCAAAGGCGGCGCTGAAGTGACGGCATCAGGGCAGCTCGATGGCATCTCCGGATACTTTGCCAGAAGAGGCACAGGCTGCCCGCGACGAGTCGCTGAGGATCGAGACTTCGGCGCTAGGTTGTACATCGTGACGTGTCGAAGGGAGTCTATGCTCCATGCGCCATAGATTGCTAGCCCAATATCGCCAGCGGTCCTCGTTGCGGGGATCTACCGTCGCCACGCCCCACCGACTTCGTTGCATTGGCTCCTCGAGGGGAGTTGCCTATAAAGCGGAGCAAAAAAGAAGGGCCAGCAGCACTTTCGTGCTCCTGGCCCCTCGGCTCCTGGCCTGATGTGTTCCTCGACCCTCGTGAGATCTTGCTTTGCGCGCCTCTGCCGGCGGCATTGAACATCAGGACATCGGGTATCAGAACGTCGTGGATCAGGCGTCGTCGTCCGTCAGCAGACCCTGCTCTCGCATCCAGTCTTTGTTCATCTTGCTGAGGTAGCGCTCCCCGGAATCCGGGAAGAGGGTGACTACCAGGGAGTCCTCGGGGGCGTCGGCGCTCACCTGGCGGGCGCCGGCGGCGGCGGCGCCAGCGGAGGAGCCGACGAAGATGCTCTCTTTGCGAGCGAGCTCGAAGGCGACGTCGTAGGCGGTCTTATCGTCAACGGTGATGACGTCGTCGATGTAATCCCACCATACCGTTCCCGGCAGGAAATCCTCGCCGATGCCGTCGATGAGGTAGCCGTGAATCTCGTCCGCTGGCGGCAGCTCCCGATGGTGGAAGTAGTACTCGTAGATGCTGCCGACGGTATCGACGCCGATGACCTTGATGTCTGGATTCTGTGACTTGAGGTACTTTGCGGTGCCGCTGATGGTTCCGCCGGTGCCCATGCCGGCAACCCAATGGGTAATGCGGCCCTCGGTCTGTCGCCACAGCTCGGGGCCGGTGGAAACGACGTGAGCTCCGGGGTTGGCCTGATTGTGGTACTGGTAGGGCAGGTAGGCGCCCTGCTCGTCCCGCAGGCGCTCCGCCACCTTGTAGTAGGAGCGAGGGTCGTCGGCCTCGACGTTGGTGGGGCAGAGGATGACTTCGGCGCCGAAAGCCTCCAGCAGAGCGACCTTCTCCTTGGGAATCTTGTCTGCGGCGGTGCAGATCATCTTGTATCCCTTGAGGTTTGCGGTCATCGCTAGGCCGAGGCCGGTATTGCCGGAGGTCGGCTCTACGATGGTGCCGCCGGCCTTGAGCAAGCCCTGCTCTTCCCCTGCAGCGATCAGCGCGGGGCCGATGCGATCTTTCACGCTGCCACCGGGATTGAAGTATTCGATCTTGGCCGTGAGGGGAGCGCCGCCGGGGGCGAAACGGTCCAGGCGCACCAGAGGGGTATTTCCCAGGGTGGCCAAAATGTTGTCGTAGATCTCCATGACGAGGCAGATCTCCTGAATCTCTAGATGTAAGGGAAGGGATGGATAGCGTCAGCCAGCGGCGGAAAAGTCCGCGTTCTCGAACGCCTGCGCCGGACCGTCGGTTATCGTAACACCGGTCCCAATCCATGACGACCGTCGCACAGAGTGAGTACTAGGGGGAGAGCCTCGCCGCCCTCAGGCCGAGTCTCTTCGCTCTTGGCCCCTGGCTGCGGCAGCCATCGCGTCGCGGCGAGCAGAAACCTGCTAGCCTCCAGCACGTAGAAACCCTTCCATTAGCTGCTGAATTGAGGATTGGAGAAAGGTGTCCATGGGCGTATCGCCGAGCCCTGATAGATCCGAGCAGGATGCTCTGAACGCTCCCCCAGAAGGGCGAGGTGACGGCGCAGATCCGGTGCTACAGATCGATCCGGGTGCACAGGGCTCCGCCAGTGCTCGCCCGGTGGACGCAGGGGAGCGAATCCTCAGCCTCGATGTGTTGAGGGGCGTGGCGGTGCTGGGCATTCTGGTGATGAATATCCAGGCCTTCTCCCAGGTCGCGGCGGCCTATTCCAATCCCTACGCTCTCGGTGAGCTGGTCGGCCTGCAATTTGGCGTGTGGGTGTTCACCCACCTCTTTTTCGAGCAGAAATTCCTCAGCGTTTTCTCCATCCTTTTCGGCGCCGGGGTCTATCTCATGACCCAGAGGGCGGACTCGAGGGGGGATCAGGCGCTGATGGTTCATCTGCGGCGAATGATGTGGCTGGTCCTTTTCGGCTTGGTGCACGCTTACCTTTTTTGGTGGGGGGACATTCTCTTCTCCTATGCCGTTTGCGGCGCCCTGATCTTTCCTTTCCGCCAACTTCAGCCGCGGGTACAGCTGCTCTTAGCCGCCGGTTTGGTGTGCGTTTGTCCGCTGCTTTTGACGGGGATGGGCTTAACCCTTCCTTTTTGGCCTGAAGAGGTTCATCGGGAGGCGGTGCAGCAATGGGAGCCGACGGCAGAGCAGGTGGTGGAGGAAATCGAGACCTATCGTGGTTCCTGGTTCGGGCAGCTGGAGTTCCGAATTCCGGCTGCCTTCGCGCTCCAGACCTACGCCTTCTTCCTCTACTCCCTGTGGCGGGTGATGGCGATGATGTTTCTTGGCATCGTGCTCTTTCGGTGGGGAGTGCTCTCCGGAGAGGTCGAAGGGAAGTGGCTTCGGCGCCTGGGGATATTCGGTTTTGGGCTCGGCTTCCCCTTGGTGACGGTTGGCATTCTGCACAATCGCGCCCGGGGCTTCGATCATGACTTCTCGGTGTTCTTTGGTTTTCAATACAACTATTGGGGCAGCGTGCTGGTGGCGCTGGGCTACATCGCCGTGATCGTGTCGCTGAGCCTCCGCAGCTCCTTCTTCCGCCGTCTGATGGCTCCGGTGGGAAGAATGGCCTTGACCAATTACCTCGCCCAGACGCTGATCTGCACCCTGCTCTTCTACGGTCACGGATTCGGCCTCTTTGCCGTCCTGAATCGCGCCGGGCAGCTGGGGGTTGTGTTGGTGCTGTGGGTGGTGCAGGTCGTCGCGTCCCATCTCTGGCTCCGTCGCTATCGTTTCGGCCCCTTCGAGTGGCTGTGGCGCAGTCTGACTTACAGCAAAGCGCAGCCGATGCGCGTGTCGCGATCCTAGAGGTCTAGGTGCTTACGGTCCTCCGGCGATCGAGGCGAAGACAGAGCCATACCCCTTGCTGGCGGCAGTACTAGCGGCAGGACTAGGAGCGCCGTCATATTTGACGAACGCAGCTTCGAGATGCCCTGTATGCTTTTCCGAACGCTTTCGATCTGCCGCGTTCCAGGCCCTCGCTATTGCTTCCCGACTCGAGGAGGCGCCCATAGGTCGCTTCCACCCTGGCTAGCCGGCGCTTAGCGGCCCGCGGCTGTCGCTGGATGGACGATGTGCCCTGGGTCGGCATGCCTCTTGCCTCAATCAAGCCACGATGACTTCACGAGCACCTAACCCGAGCAGCGCCTCCGCCCTGCGACCTCTCCGTCCTTGGCGATGGAGAAGGGGCGGCGTAGGGGCGATATGCGATCCCGAGGAGCGCCGGCTGGCTAGCTGGTCCCGAGGGCGGGGAGCGTGGCTGGATGGTCTAGGTACCAGTCTGGGTCGGTGGGTTGGAGGCGGCGGGCTCTCGCTCCCGGTCTTCTCGCTCCTTAGGCCCTCGCTCCTCGTGGTCCTGCTCTGGCTCTTCGCCGCCGCTGCTGCGGCAGAAGCCGGCGAAGGGGTTTCGGGCGGGCCGTCTGCTGCCTCTTCGGCAGGCTCGCTGAGCGCCGCTCAGCAGTCGAATCAGGGGACGCAGCAGAAGGCCGACGGGAATGAGCGCTTCGACTCTCCCCAATTCTTCATCGAGTCGGTGATCGTCGAGGGGGCTCGGCGGGTCACCCCGGAGCTGTTGATCTCCGAGGCGGATCTCGAGGGAGGACGGGTCTACAGCGAGGCCGAGCTGCGGCGGGCGGCTTCTCGGGTCGATCGCCTACCCTTCGTGCAGCAGGCGGATTTCGCCTTGCGCAAGGGTAGCGAGCGGGGCCGTTATCAGCTGGTGGTGACGGTGAAGGAGATCCGTCGCTTCTTCTTCGGAGCGGATCTAGTAGCGCGTCTCTACGACGAGGCGGTGGTGACGTCGGCTCTGGAGACCGAGAGCAGCGACTCGAGGGCGGCGCTGCTCGCCGGCGTGCGCTTCTTCGTCGGCGATTACGGCGTGCTTCATTTTGCCGCCGGAGGCTCGGAACCAGGCTTTGGCTACACTCGGTATCGGCTCTTCGGTCGGCGCGCCCTGCTTCATCTCTCGTGGGCTGAGCAGCGCTGCGATCAGGATAGCGAAGTGCTCGGCTTGGGGGACGGCTGCTACAGCACGGTCTTCTCCCAGAGCCTGGATCCCGGCCTCTCCCGCTGGTTCGGCACCGGCGATTCGGAGACCTGGCGACTGGAGCTCGGCTGGCCCCTGCGCCGAGACGACAGCCTGCGGCTCTCGGCGCGCTGGCGCAGCAGCGAGCAGGGCAATCGGGCGAGGGTGGTCTCCCCGATCTTCTCCACCGATAGCTTCAGCTACGAGGATCTCGAGCATTCGCGGGTGGATCTCAACGTCGTACGGGACACCACCGACGATTCGGTGATGCCCCGGCGGGGGGATCGCTTGAGCGCCGGGATCTCCTGGCGTCGTCTCGAGGCGGATCTGACCTATCGCCGCTTCGCCTTCCTCACCCTGCCGGCTCCAAGCTTCCCTGCACCGGGCGTCCCCGCACCGGGGGCGCCGGCGGTGGACCCGCTGGCGGAAGACATCTTAGTGCTGCCGCGGACCGAGACGGAGCTCTGGCTGCTGAGCGCGTCCGCCGGCCGCTTCTGGCCCCGGGGTCAGCGTCACGTGCTCTCCGCGGCGCTGCGGGTGGGGATCGGAAGCAACCAGCTGCGGGACTACCCGCGTCCGCCGGAGCGCGACGAGCCGGTGTCGGCGCTGGAGCTGGTGGACGATTCGATCACCGTCACTCAGGCCAGCGTGCGCTTGGGACACGCCCTGGAGCTCTACACTCAGCGGCCGCGCACCTGGGGGCGGATGCGTTGGGAAACCTCCGTGCTGTGGCGGCGGGATGGGATCTCCCCCGACCTCGCGCTGCGGGGGCGCCCGGAGGCGCGCTGGACGTTGGAGACCGGCCTCGCGGTATCCAGCTCCTGGGGCCTGTTCCGCTTCGGCTTCGCCTATCAGGACTTCACGGGAGTGTTGCGATGATAGGTCGTCGCTACATCCTGGAGTCTCGGCGCTCAGTGGGCCGGTCTCTCGCCGTGCTGCTGGTGGCCCTGCTGGGGTTGCTGTGGAGCCATGAGGCTCTGCAAGCCCAGCCGGCGCAGCCGCTCCGACTGGAGACCGCCGGGCAGCGGATCGAGCTCGTGGGCCTGCCGCCGGTGCTCGACGAGGCGCCGGTTCGCCGCCAGCTGGACAGTGGCCTCACCGCCACTTTCGCTCTCACCGTGACCCCCTCCGAGGGCGAGGTCGGCGGCGCCCGGGTCGAGGTGCGCTACGAGCTGTGGGACGAGGTGTACCTGGCGCAGGCGGTGGGGGTGAATGGCGGCGTGGTGCGGCAGGAGCTAGCGGACCTCGAGGCTCTCGCCCAATGGTGGCGAGAGCTGCGTCTCCCGGTGCTGGAAGGCGCCGCGGATCTACCGGCGGCGATTCGCCTGGATCTCGTCCCCTTCTCGGAGGCGGAGGAACAGGACACTCGCCGCTGGCTGACGGCGTCGATGGCGCCGGATGGGGACGAGGCGCGGGAGCTCGGCGCGGATCTCGAGGGCGGAGAGAGCCTGGGGAAGGTCTTCAACGTGCTGATGGCGACCTCGATCCGGCGCCGGGCGGTGTTCTCCCAGGAGTGGATGGTCTCTCGGATCGCTCCTCCGAGACCCGCGGGAGATCCACCTTGAGGCGCCGGCTCGCTGCGGTGGGAGATCTCTCATGAGCCGGAGCTCGTGGGTTTCTGCGCTGGTGGTTTTCGCCTTGGCGGCCACCGCCGCCGTGCTGCTGCTGGGCTTTCAGCAGCAGCTGAGCTCTTCGTGGCTGACCTTCGGCACCCATCCCCAAGTGCTCGAGCAGCTGGACGATTCGCTGGAAGATCTCAAGACCCTCGGTCGCCTCGACCCAGAACAGCGGGCTCTCTACCGCCAGCGCTTCGAGCAAACTCAGCAGCTGCGTAACCGGCTGGAGATCCTCTCCCGTAGTCGTCAGGACTTGGTGCGCCGCTACCAGCAGATCCTAGGGGCTCTCTTTCTCGCCGCCGCCGTCGTGGTGGCCGCCGCCGCGGTAGCCAGGCATCGCCTACAGGCGGCCCGTCTCGCCCGGCTGCGAAGCGCGCTGGAAGCGCTGGCGGTGGGGCGCACGGAGCTCGAGCCGGTGGCCGTCGGCGGTGGCACCCTGGGCCGCATCGCTACGATGATCGAGAGCACGTCGAAGGTGATGGCGAGGGATCGCCGCCGGCTGGCTGCGCTCGACAATCTCTCCTCGTGGCAGGAGGCGGCGCGGCGGCACGCCCACGAGATGCGCACCCCTCTCACTGGAGCATCCCTCGAGCTGGGGCGAGTGATCTCGTCGCTGGAAACGAGCCGAGAGCCGCCCGGCGAGACGGCGCTGGCGGCGGCCCGCAGTGCCGAGCAGGAGCTCCAGCGGCTGGGTCAGTTCACCCGGGCTTTCACCTCCTTCGCGCGCCTGCCGGAGCCCCGCCGGGTGCTCGTCGACCTCGGAGCCCTGGTGGAGGAATTCGTCACCACCTTTGGCGAGGCGTGGCCTCTGCTCTCGCTGGAGCTGAGGAGGCCGTCGTCGGCTGCCGAGGGCCCTTGGGCGAAGGTCGATCGGGAGATGCTGCGGCAGGTCTTCGTCAATCTCTGCGACAACAGCGCGAGGGCGATGGAGGATATGCGGCGCGAGGCGGGGCGGGTGGTGATCTCCTTTTCCTCGGTGGGCGAAGGCGGGCTAGAGAAGGTGGTGGGAATCTTGGTGGAAGATGACGGCCCGGGAGTGGCGCAGGAGCTGGCGCCGCGCCTCTTCGAGCCCTATGTTTCCAGCCGCCAGGTAGGGGAGGGAATGGGGCTGGGCCTGGCGATCTGTCGCAAGATTCTGCTGGATCACGGCGGTGACCTGGAGCTCCTCTCCGCTCGCGGTGAGCTGGGCGGAGCGCTCTTCCGGCTGACCCTGCCCCGAGAGGATTCGCCGGCTTCTGCCGCGGAGGCGAGCTCCCGCGGGGGGGCCTCTTCCGCGCGAAAGGCGGCATTGGTTGCATCCGGCCCTGGAGAGCCCCGATGACTCAGGTTTACGTGGTCGAAGACGATCCTAAGATCCGCGCCAACCTCCTCTTTCAGCTGCGAGATGAAGGCTACGCTCCGACGGCTTTCGAGTCCGCCGAAGCGGTTCTGGGGCGCCTCGATTCGGCGGGGCCGCCCCAGCTGCTGCTGCTCGATGTCCGCCTTCCCGGCAGGAGCGGCCTCGACTTGGTTCGTCAGCTCACCGCCGAAGAACGGCTGCCGCCGACGGTGATCCTCTCCGGGGAGGCCTCGATCTCCGAGACCGTCGAAGCGCTGCGGCTAGGAGTGCACGATTTCATCGAGAAGCCCTTTACCAAGGAGCGTCTGCTGCAGAGTCTGGCGAACGCTTTGGAGGCGCATTCGCTGCGCCGCCAGGTGACGGATCTACGAACCGAGCTGGGGCGGGAGCTGCTGGGCGATTCCGCGGCGATGGCGAGACTGCGCAAGCTGGTGGCAAAGGCGGCGCCCACCGACGGCAGGGTGCTGATCCGGGGCGAGAGCGGGACCGGGAAGGAGCTGGTGGCAGACGCCCTCCACGTCGCCAGTCACCGGTGCCAGGGACCCTTGATCAAGATCAACTGCGCGGCGATTCCGGCGTCGATGGTCGAGGGGGAGCTCTTCGGCCACGTTCGCGGCGCGTTCACCGACGCTCGGGCAGACAAGGCCGGGCTCTTCGAGGAAGCCCACGGCGGCTCGCTCTTCCTCGACGAGATCGGCGATATGCCGCTGGAGCTCCAGGGGCGGCTGCTGCGGGTGCTGGAGGACGGCCAGGTGCGCCGTCTCGGCGAGACCCGGCACCGTCAGGTGGACGTGCGCCTGATTGCCGCGACCCATCAGGATCTCGAGGCTCGGGTGCAGGAAGGCCATTTTCGCGAGGACCTTTTCTTTCGCCTCGCCCATCTGCCGATCGAGATTCCGCCGCTGCGGGAGCGGGAGGGAGATATCCCTCTACTCTTCGACCACTTTCTCGCCCTCTACCGTCGACGCCACGGCACCCGGCGATTGCGGGTGGATCCAGAACTCTATGACTCCTTGGCGACCTACCCCTGGCCGGGAAACGTCCGGGAGCTGCAGTCCCTGGCGCAGCGCCTCACGGTGTTTGGCGAAGATCCCCTCGATATCGAGCAGCTGCCGCGGGCGATGTTGAGCTCCCTCCGCGGGGCCTCCTCGCAGGAGCCTGGCACCTATGCCTCTGGACAGGGGCCCGGAGAACAGGTGCCTGGCACCGAAGCCTCTGAAGAATCAGACCCCTGGCTCTTCGGCTCCGGTACAGGCTCCCTGCTGCGTTTGCCGCCCGGGCTTCCGCCTTGGGATCTGCGGGAATTACGGCGGCGAGTGGAGGCGGAATATCTGGAGTCGGTGCTCGAGCACACCGGCTGGAATTTTGCTGCTGCCGCGCGACATCTCGGGCTGCGGCGGACCTACCTCCACCAGAAGGCCGGCGCCTTAGGAATTCGGCGCCCGGACTCCGACTGAGGTCAGCGCCGGGCCGTTCTCGTTCCGGGCCTTTTTCTTGGTGAAGCCGACCGTTGAGCCGGTCGCGGCGGTTGGCCTAAAACCAACAACCGGGGCTATCGGCCCCGGTTGGGAAAGAGCACGAGAACAGAGCTGAAATCAGCGGTTCTTTTCGGCCACCTGAGTGCCTTCGGAGCCGTAGTTGCTGCGAGCCTTTTCCAGCCACTGAGCGAGAACAGCCTCGGGGACCGGCGCCAGGGCGACGGCGACCTGCTTCTTGTTGCCATCTCGGAGCACGGTGTAGGTCACCTCGTCGCCTACCGACAGCTTGGCCTTGGCGGCTTTGAGCTCCTTCTTGTTCTTTGCCTTCAGCGGGATGCCGTTGAGGGCCAGGAGCACGTCTCCGGAACGCAGGCCGGCCTGGTAGGCGGGGCTGGAGCTGGCAACCTCGGTGACCGCGTAGCGACCCTCTTCGTTCTTTTCGGTGGTCAGGCCAGTCCAGCCATAGGAACGATACTTGGCGGCCATCGCCTTCTCATCGAAGTGTCCCTTCGAGTGGCTGGCACCGTGCTGGTTCTTCTCGTGACTCTTGTCCTTCTTGGCGTAATGCCCCTTGTCTCCGCCGGGCGCCGCGGTGGCGGCTTCGGCGGCAAGAAGGGTGCTACCGGGAGTTAGAAATACCAGAGCGAGGGCGGCGATACCGGCGAGGGCGGTGGACAGGCGCAGGGTCTTGAACATCATTCGTCTCCTGGGAGTTAGGGGAACCGAGGTTGTCGAGAGGCCGTTTCGAAGCTCTCGAACACGATGGAGACGATGCTAGGGAGCGCTGGTGTGAATGTCCTCCAGGAATCGTCATAAGTTGTGAAGGATGTAAAGGATCTGTGAACTCGAGGGACGAGACCAGGGGAAGGTAGATACCTTCAGGGTGCCGAGATGGGCTCTGAGGTTGGAACCTCTGGAGCCGGACTGCGTACCCACTACCAGCGAGCCGTTCATCATGTATGTCTACTTCTTCTCTCTGCAGAATTCTTCAGCGCGGGCCTTCGCGCCATGAGCGCCCTTCGTCGTCGTCCGCTGCTGCGGCTGCGCCAGCTTCTGAGCCGCTTTGGAATTGGGAAAGCCGGTCATGGCCCTCGCGCCCGGGATCTGGCCCATCTCGAACGCAGCGTCGCGGAGAGCGCTTCTCCGGGGCGAGGGCAGGACCGCCGGCAGCGAGTTCTGTGGATTTCCTTCTTCGCTGCGGTGCTCCCCTTGGCCGTGCTGCTGGGCCTGCAATACCTCTGGCTACAGGAGCTAGAGCAGACGTCGATGGCGGCCCGCCATCGATCCATGGCGCAGCAGCTGGAGTTCATCGATGAGGCTTTGGGCTATCAATACAGCCTCGCAGGAGGAAAGATTCTCAGCCTGCCGAGCCGCTCTCTCCCCTCGTACCTGCAGTCGAAGAAGGATGTCGGAGATCTGGGGGAAGAGGATTGGGTGGCCGCTCACTTCGAGAAGTTTCAGCAGAAATTAAGCCTCGCCCGGACCGCCTTCGTGGTGGATTTTCGCGCTAAGGGGGACGGGCTGAGCATTTTCGATCCACAGAAGGCTGCGATGGTGCAGCCTTCGCGATCGCCGGAAGTGAGGGCGATCATCGTAGCGGTGGCTCCTTTTCGAGTGCTCTTTGAGCGCGGCGAAAAGCTGGAAGTGATCGATGGCGTTGGGGATCTGGTGGTCGACGAACGGGATTCGCGATATCGCCTGCTGCTCTATCCCATCACCGATCGCGGGGCTCGGCCGGTGGGGGTGGCCGGCTTGGTGCTGGACGAGGACTACCTGGTGGAGAAGTTCCTGCCTTCCATGGAGAAGAAGATTCTCTACCGGACTCGGGATTACCCCGGCCTGAGTCTCGTGGTGCTAGATCAGGACGGGAATCGCCGTTACCAGATCGGTAAGGCGAAGCTGCCGAAGCATTTGCCGCCGAAGGCGGCGGGTTTAGGTGAAGAAGAGGAAGGTCCACCGCGGCTGCACCCTACCTTCGTCTTCCAGGATTGGCGCCTCGAGCTGCACGGTTCCTATACCCGCCCAGAGCAGTGGGCTCGCGCTAACTTCATTTCGAATCTCACGCTCACTCTGGTGTTGGCTGGCGTGCTCCTTGGGGGGATCGTCCTAGCGCTGCGGGCTGCGGCCCGGGAAATGCGTCTCTCGCAGATGAAGCACGACTTTGTCTCCAACGTCTCTCATGAGCTGCGAACCCCGCTGGCGTCGATTCGCGTGTTTGGAGAATTCCTCCGCCTCGGCAGGGTGGATGACGAGAAGAAGATCCGAGAGTACGGGGAGTACATCGAGACAGAGAGCCGTCGCTTGACGGGTTTGATCAACAACATTCTTGACTTCTCCCGAATCGAATCGGGGGAGAAGCTCTATCACTTCGAAGAGGCGGATCTCGGCGAGGTGGTGAGCAAAGCCCTCAGCACCTTTGAAGTGCGGTTGAGGCAATGCGGCTTTGAGCTCGAGTATCGAGGCCCGGCAACCCCGCTGCCGCTCTTCGAACTAGATCCTGGCGCGGTGAGGCAGGCGCTGTGCAATCTGCTGGATAACGCGATGAAGTACTCCAACGGGAGCCGGGAGATCGTTGTTTCCCTGGAACGACGGGGAGCCGATGCGGTGCTATCGGTGCAGGACCGGGGGATCGGAATCTCTCGGCAGGAGCAGCGAAAGATCTTCGAGCGCTTTCACCGAGCCGCGTCCAGCCTAGTCCACGACGTCAAAGGCTCGGGGTTGGGTTTGTCGATCGTGGCTCACGTGATTCACGCCCATGGCGGGAAGGTGAAGGTGGAGAGTGCTCTTGGCGAAGGCTCGGTGTTCTCTCTGCATTTCCCGCTGCAACCTTCTGCAGGTCCGGGGCTGGCGGAGGGTGAAGGGGCCGGGCTGCCGGTGCAGCCTCAGGAGATCGGTTGATGAAGGCGTACGGCACGGGCGCTCAGCGCAGCGCTATGGCAGGGATGCTCGAGACCAGGGCCCGAGAATGGCGCCCCAAAATTGATGCCGGCAAGATTCTTTCCTTAGGAGCGATGGATGATTGATAAATCGAAGGTATTGATCGTGGAGGACGACGAGGCGATGGCCGTCGCTTTGCAAGATGGCTTTGGCTATGAGGGCTATGAGGTGATGACGGCTCGGGACGGTATGGCTGGGCTGGAGATGGCGCGGGCCGAGACCCCGGACCTCTTGGTGCTGGACGTGATGTTGCCCCGGCTGACGGGACTCGAAGTATGCAAACGGCTGCGTCGCGATGGGGATCGGGTGCCGATCATTATGTTGACGGCGAGGGGGCAGGAGATCGACAAGGTCCTAGGGCTCAAACTCGGCGCCGATGACTATGTGACTAAGCCCTTTAGTTTCATGGAGTTGATGGCTAGAGCAGAAGCGGTGCTGCGCCGTGGTCAGAGCGCTGAGGGACAGCTCGATACCTACCGATTTGGCAGCGTCTTGGCGCAGTTTCGGGCCCATGTCGTGCTCAAGGATGGCGAGCCCTTGGAGATGTCGCCTAAAGAGGTGCAGCTCTTGGAATACTTAGTTGCGCACCGCGGGCACGCGGTGACCCGGGAGGAGCTCCTCGACTCGGTGTGGGGCTATGACCACATACCCTTTACCCGGACGGTGGACACGCATATCGCGAAGCTGCGGAAGAAGATCGAGGACAACCCTTCCGAGCCGCGATGGATCGTGACCGTGCATCGCGTGGGCTACAAATTCACCGGCTAACCCCCCGGTGCCAGGCACCTTAACTTTGGAACCTGGCTTTCTTTTCGTTGCTCCGTGTGAGCTGGAGTTACCGTCAAGAGATAGGCTACTAAATCGACGGTGCCCTGAATCGACGGTGCCAGGGACTCTAAACCTTCCTTCGAGTCTCGGTACGGTCCGGTTTTCTCTTTCGCACTTTGCAGGGGGGAGTAGGCGCACTGATGGCTTAGAGGTTGCCGTGAAATTTCTCTGGTTGAGCGAGGGGCATCATAGAGCAGCCCACTCGTCACGTTTTGGCAGACCCTAGGCTGCATTAAGCCTAGGTGTAGGGCCGCCCGAGGGGCGAAAACACCGAGACGGAAATTGCGCCTTGTAGTTTCCTCTTCGCCACTCCTTCGAGGCTTCTTGGTAGGTCGATAGGAAGAGCGATCGAGCGGACAAGAGTGCATCTCTTGCAGCTCGGGTGACACCGTGAAAGTTAGGTTTTGGGTTCCGCTGTTTGAGAGGAGTTGGCGCATGAGGGTTCTGTCTTAGCAGCCTGCGCATTCCGAGGGGCTGAGATCTAAGTCCTTTGAATTCGGCAATGATCCCGTCGATCAAGGCCCGTACCCTCGTTGCGATTTCTTCCCAAGGCAGGTGAGCCCAGCAAGGAAGAGGGCTGAGCTGTAACTCGAGATCTTCAATCTCGCTGGATACTCTACGAGTCTTTCTACGCTGCTTATCGAGAGCAGCGGAGCTGCAGCCCTTGTTCCAGGAGCCCTGAAGACGCCCGTCGCGAAGCAGGGCCCTAGCGCAATGAGGCCCTGTCCAGTCTTCGGGCGTAAGGACTAACCCTTCCTTGACCCCATGAGCTAGCAGATACCTTAGACGAGCAACCTGGCTGGCCTCTTCTTCGGCTACAAGGACTGCGTCATAGCGCCGTGCCCAAACCGGTCCTCGCCAGCGGACTAGAGGCCCTAATTTTCGGGCGAAGAGGCCGTTGCAGTAGGTCATGAAGCTTGCCATGAGGATGGCATCAGGGACTGTGAGTAGAAGATGGTAATGATTGGTGAGAAAGACGACAGCATGGAGCTGGACGTCGGGGTGTCTGCGCATTGCGCGGCAGAGGATGCCGACGACGATTCGGCGCAAGGCCTCGGTGGGGCGAAATAGCTTGCGACCTTGAAGCGTCCGGCAGGAAATCTCGACGAGGGCGCCGCCCTCGGGAACGTATCGAGCATGCCTTCCCATGCCTTTACAAGAGGGCTTGGAGTCGACCGATCTTTCAGAGAAAGTCGAAAAATACACCGGATCCTACGAATTGCTGCGGGCTTTTGGCGCCGGAGGTAATTTAGATCTTGGTAATTAGCTTTCGTTTGGGTGCCAGGGACCGCATCGGCGGCGTTCAGCTCGGAGTATTGATCTCGGTGCCAGGGACCGTAAATGGAACTCGTAGCGGGGCCGGTAGAGACGAGGCCGGAGATATAGATCGAAGCCCCAGCCGAAGACCACGGTGGTGAGTGTGTATAATTTAGATTATGCGTACTTTTGGATTAGTCGTACTTATCTCCGCCCTGCTTGCCCATCCCGCGATCTCTGAGGAAGCTTCAATCGAAGTTTCCGAGATCTCGTCGAAGGAGCTTCGCCTAGTTCTGGCGGAAGGGGGGTGGGTGGTTGTCGATCTTCGAGGTATTGGGGGCTGGCTCGAAGGGCAATATGAAGAGAGCCCAGAGGTTTTTGCCGCTGGCCATATCCCTGGTGCTTATCCCATGGGGATCGAGAAGTTTAGCGACGCCGAGGGCGTTCCGCTGACGAACGAAGCTCTACTTGCTCGACTACAAACCCTAGGCTCTCGGGCGTCGACTACGGTACGGCCGAGGGCGGTGACCTTCGTGCTCTACGGCGGAGATGAATCCGACCCTAATCCCTGGGTGGCGGCAAAGCAGCTGAAGGCCGCAGGACTTGAGGTGGTAGTGCTTCTTGGAGGTTGGAAAAGCTGGATCAAATCAGGCGGAGCACGACTGCGCTTGATCGGTGCCAGGGAAGCTGCTGAGTTGCAGCGAGGTGAAGACACCGTTGTGATCGACCTAAGGGAAGACTGGGATTATGCGTCGGGCGCGATCCCGGGAGCCTCGTCGATTCCGCTTCGCCTACTACCGCAACGTCTCGAGGGGGTGCTGGAGTCACGCGCAGGCTTTGATCCACTGCGCTCTTCGCTGCTCTTCTATTGCTATGGCCTCGATTGCATTCGCTCTCAGACAGCATCGATCTGGGCCGCTCGAGAGGGATACCGAGAGCTTGTCTGGTTGCGTGGCGGCATTGATGCGTGGGAAGCGGCTGGTTTTGACCTATGGACGGAGCCGTCCGCGGAAGAAGAGCTCGGGGATACTCCCTGACTCACCGCAGATCCAGAGCTAAAGCTAGAGGGCGGCGGCTAGGAGCCCGGACGGCACCATTGGTTCCTGTTGAAGAATTCCTGAGGACTTAAGTGCGGTGCTTGCCGCACGAATTGTTCCGTGATCCTCGTTTGGGTCGCGCTGCGTGGATGCCTTGCTTGCTTCTATGGATTGACCACAACGAACGGCGCCGGGCCACCCCTGAGGGGGGCAGGCCCGGCGCAAGACGAGACGAGAACCCGAAGATTCTCAGGTCTTGGTCTGAGCTAGCTCAGGATTAGCCACCCTTCACGGTGTTGTCTGAGACCTTCACGCCGATCCGGCTGGTCTCGATCGCGGCGCTGGTACCGTCGGAGAAGACGAGGGAATCACCGTCTCCCAGCGCTCCATCCTTGTTGTTGTCGGTCCAGGAGAAGACGGTGAGAGCTTCCTGAGAATAGGGTTTAACCACGCCCCAGTCTTCTCCCACCGGGCTCTCGCCTTCGTTGGAGAGGTCACGCTCAACGATCTTGCCATTGTCTAGGTGGTACTGACGGTAGACGCCGGTGATCGTGCCCGAGAGCGATTCCTTATCGTTCTCAAGGAAAATCTCAGATCCAACCAGGGTGTTGTCGAATCTCCGGAAAACGGCTACGACATGCCAGTAGTTGCACCACTCGGGGTAGATCTCGTGCAGGAGAGTGCAGCGGCCGATGGCGAGCGCTTCGGTGGTGTCTGAGATGTCGCTGCCGAGCAGCGACGGCGGGAGCTCAACGGTGATTTCACTGCGCTGCGCATCAGCGCTCATCGGGAGTAGGAGAGCGGCAACGGCGAGGATGAATAGGAAACGAAGAGAATGACGCATGGGGGATTCCTCCTCTGGAGGGAAGTCAGGGAAAATCCGGCTCTTGCCGGTGCGTGCTACCCGTTCCGGAAGCGGGTAAGACTCGACGCGTCGAAGAGGTGGAGTCACTATAATTACTTTAAGTTAAATGTCAAATGATATCTAAAATAGTACTATGCAGATGTTTTCCGGTAGAGCGTTCAGCGGAATGAAGGATATTCATCACTTCTGTGAGTAATAAAATTATCTCTGCCCAGAGTCCTCAGGGAAGATAGGGTTCAATAGATTTTTTCCAGCGGGCTCCAGGGGAAGGGATGTGCCGCTCCGTATTGAGGAGCCTGGCACCGTCAAATGCGCCTGAGATAGGTGCCTGGCACCGCTGCGGCGGGACCGCAGGCGTTCCATCAATTCCACGAGTCATTCCTGAAGACCTTCGAGCAAGTCGAGGTCACCGTCGACCACGTGATGAAGGACGGTCCGATAGTAACGCCCTGGTGTAGCGTCTCCGTGGTCCATCGTGAGGAGGGAGCTCCAGCAACCTTCTCTGGGTCGGCCATGGGCCGAGTCGAAGACGGTAGGATCGTTGAAGGTTGGAATGTGTTGGATTTTCTCAGCGTGACCGTGCAGCTCAACGCGGTGGATGCTGAGAGGGTGGGGAAGCTGTTCGGGGGATGAGGAGAGCTGGGTTGGGCTGTTGAGAAGAAGGTCCCTGGCACCAGCTGGAGGCCGAGAAGCAGAGGTGCGAGGGACCAAGTAGGAACCCGTTGGGGGTGGTCTGAAAAGCGATACGCCGCTGGGCTTTGGGCCCAGCGGCGTTGTAGTTCGCTTGGAATCAGGTATCGAAAGGCTCTAGAACTCCGGGCCATCGCACATGAAGGGGCCTCCGCAGTCATTCCCGTCGGGGCAGTAGAAGGTCTTCCCCCCGGAGCCGGTGCGACCGCAGGAGTCTGTCACCTGAACGCTCACGTAGTTGTAATCTCCGTCATTGCATCCAGGGTATTCGCCGAAGAATCCACTCACTGCAAGGCTTCCGCCGCTCCAGCTCGCTGCCGGCCCGTAGTACTGCCAGTTGCTGAAAGTGTAGGGCGGATTGCCGTTTCGACCGCTTGCGGTGCAGCTGAAGGTGCTGGAATCGTTGTAGCAGGAAATGGTTGCATAAGGTGTCACACCGGCGGGATACCTGAGTACTGAATAGCCCTGGCTCGTCATATAGTCAACGGCCATGTAGATCGCCCGATTGTCATTCGGATAGCCGCCGCTATGAATACCGTACGCGCTATTGCCTACATACCAAGGGCCACCGCTATCGCCGTCAGATGAAAGGTCGATACTTCCGTTCACGACGATGAACGTGCTTTTCCCGTTCGGTACATAGTTGGGGCATAGTGACTTACTTACGATAAAGCCACAGGTTGCCCCCGTCGTTTTGCCATATTTGCAGACGAAGGTGCCGATGGCTTGAGAGCTTCGTCCCACCTCTGCAGAGATCGTTCGATTGCTGGTTCCGTCAAAAATTTGATTGACAACCATGTCGTCACAACCGACTAAATGCCATTGGACATCGTGACTTCCTGAATAGGTTTCTGAAATCAGAAGGGTGGGGGTCGTGCGGTCGATGTGCCTCGAGGAATTCGAGCAGTGCCCTGCCGTCGTGATACCTAGGCGGCCAGTGGGGCTGCGGACAGCAAAGCCCGCCGTGCATCGACTCATTTTGCGGCCACCGCGAATGTCGGCCTCAGGCTGGGCGAGGGCTTCGACTTCGACAATCGCGCTATGAGGCGGGAGAGAAATTCGTTTCGTAGCGAGCGCAGCCGTGAGCTCCTCTGGAGCCGGGGTCAAGATTTCGACTTGGTTCTCACGGACATTGATCCAGAGATCGGCGACTTGATCCGCCGCCCGAAGCTGAGTCTCCGCTTCTTCAAGAAAGGCCTCCAACTGCTTCAGCGTCACCGCGGCGGGCTGTACGGTGATCAAAGGAGCGAGATCCCCTAGGGCCTCTTCGTTGAGCCACTCCTGGGCTGCGCTAGCGTTGGTGTAGAGGGCTACAACCTCGAACTCAGGATCGTGATCGAGCCAAAGACCTGCGAAGGTATCGGCGGTCTCTTCAGTCAGAGCAGCGTCGAGCTCACCGATCCGTGCTTGGAGGTCCAGACGCTGGAGGGCTTCCTCGATGTCCGTGCCGAAGTACTCCGCGTAGGCGACGGCGTCTCGCTCCAAGGCTTCAGAGACAGCTTGAGAGTGAAGCCCCTGGGCGTCCGTTGGAGCAGGCAGAAGGAGGAGGAATATGGCGAGACAGGTCCAGAGTATTTTGCTGAAATCCAAAGTTTTCTCCATTTGCGGTGATGAGGTGCCCCTTGGGTCCTAGCTTCGATGCTGACTGGATCGAGCTACGGTAAAGCAGGAGCCTGCGTCCTCTGAAGGTATGCAATGAAGATTATTGTATTTGCATAATCATGATTTCGGTAGTGTATGTGCGCCCTTGGGATGCTGCATCAGATTGCTCCAGCTCTAGGTTTTTGCAGTGGACTGTGAAGTATCTTGGGAAGAGAGATCCCCCTTCTACATAGGGAAACGCCGCTGAGCATGGAGCCCAGCGGCGTTGTTCTCGCTTGCCGTCAGGTGTCCGAGTTCACTCGAGTCCCGGGTCCTCGCAAAGGAATGTCAGCCCGCAACCGTCCTCTTCGGGACAGTAGAAGGTCTCACCTCCGTTGCCGACTCTGTCACACGCGTCCGTAACCTGGACAATCACTGAGTTGTAGGCACCGTTTCTGCACCCGGGGAATGAGCCAAAGGATCCGGAGATTCGAGGGCCTGTACCGAGCCAAGATGTGGCTGGCCCGTAGTATTGCCAGTTACTGAAAGTATGGGGTGGCGAGCCGCCTTGGGCACTCGCCGAGCAGCGGAAAATCTCCGAATCGTTGTAGCAAGAGACGATCGCAGAGGGGACCACTCCCGCGGCGTGCTTGAGGACGGAATATCCTTGAGTTGCCATGTAATCCACGGCCATATAGATTGATGCAAAGCCACTAGATCCACTGTGGATCCCATAGGCGTGGTTACCTACGAACCAAGGGCCTCCACTATCGCCTCCCTGGGAGGGTGTCTGATTGTTCGTTACGGTAATGAACGTGCTCCTTCCGTTCGGTATGTAGCTTGGGCAAAACGACTTGCCCCAGATAAGGCCGCAGCTTGCGCCAGTTTTCCTGCCGAACCTGCATACCCATGTGCCAACAGCTTGCGAGTTGCGCCCAACGCTGCCGGAAATCTCGCGACTCGTCGTGCCGTCGAAGACTTGATTGAGAATCGTGTCGTTACAGCCCACCGAATGCCATTGGACATCATGGCTGCCCTGGAAAGTCTCTGAGATGAGTGACAAGGGGGTCCCACTATCCTCGTAGGTTGAGGAATTGGGGCAGTGCCCTGCCGTCGACAGACCTAACCGGCCTGCCGTGCTGATGACGGCGAACCCTGAGGTGCAGTGAGTGACCAGCCGGCCGCCGCGGAACTCTGCTGAGGGTTCCGAGAGGGATTCGACTTCAACGATTTCTGTACGTGGTGGCAATGCCACTCGCTTGCTGCTGAGCGCAGCCATTAGTTCTATGGGATTTAGAGTCAAGATCTCGACCTGGTTCTCGCGCACATTGATCTGCAGATCCGCGATTTGATTTGCAGCCCGAAGCTGAGCTTCGACTTCCTCAAGGTTGCTCTCTAAGTGTTTCAACGTAACCGCCGCGGATTGCACCGTCACGATAGAAGCTAGATCCCCTAAAGTCTCTTCGGAAAGCCACTCTTGAGCTACGCTAGTATCGGTGAATAGAGCTACCACGTTGAACTCGGGCTCATGGTCAATCCACAGGCCAGCGAAGGTGTCCGCGGTATCCTCGGTTAGTGCAGCATCGAGGACGCCAATCCGCGTTTGGAGCTCCAGCCTGCGGAGGGCTTCCTCGATGTCCGTGCCGAAATACTCCGCATAGGCAACAGCGTCCCGTTGAAGAGCTTCGGAAACGACTTGTGAGTTAATGCTTTGGGCATTTGTTGGGCTAGGGGTGAAAATAAGAACTACGGCAATACAGAGCGAGACGGTTCTGCTCAAATTCAAGATCTTTCTCCATTGGCTAGTGAAGTTTCCCGGTCTTAACTCTCGCTATTGACTGAACTGTTTTTGGGGAGGCGTGACTGTGGCCTGTTCAAGTATTTAGTAATAGTACGAATTGTACACGAGGTCGATACTCCAGAAGGAGCTTTTTGCCAGAGTCTGAGTGTTTTGGCGGTGAGAACCTGATTCGTTTGTATAAGCTAAGGTGCCCATTAGATGTTGTTTTTTGGGGATCGTGCTAGCAGTGTTGTGAGGCCTTTGGGGCACCATTGAGGCCTCGAGCAGTTTTTCTGGGGGACCGGAGTCGGACGCAGAGAGCAGCGAGTGCCTTTTCGCGTAGCGGTTGGGTCGAGGGCCATCGTGTTGACGATGCACTTCGCTTACAAAACACCACAACGCCGCTGGGGCCTTGCCCAGCGGCGTTGTGGATCGGTCGCTATCCGAGGTCGAGGATCTTACAACGACGGGCCAAGGCAGTTGTTGGACAGCCCACAATCGCTCGCGCTAGGGCAATAGAAGACCGCGTCTCCGGAGCCGGTCCTTCCGCAGGCGTCCGTGATCCGGACGGTGACGTAGTTGTAATCCCCCGTTCTGCAGCCGGGGAAGGAGCCGAAGGAACCATTGATTCCAGTGCCTCCTCCGCTCCAGGAGGTGGCGGGGCCGTAGTATTGCCAGTTGCTGAAGGTGTACGGCGGGTTACCGTTTCGGCCGCTCGCGGTGCAGCTAAAGCTCGATGAATCGTTGGTGCAGGAAAGAATAGCGTAAGGACTCACGCCCGCGGGGTAGGTGAGCGGCGAGTACCCTTGGCTCGTCATGAAGTTGACTGCCATATAAATCGCCCGGGTCCCTGAGCTGCCGCTCTTGCCGCTGTTGACGCCATAGGCGTTGTTGCCGAGAAACCACGGGCCTCCGCTATCGCCTCCCAGGGAGATGGGGACATTGCTGAACGCAGTAATGAAGGTGCTCTTGGCGCTGGGAACGTAGCCCGGCTTGTAGGACTTTCCATCGATCACGGCGCAGTGGTCGTCGGTCGTTCTGCCGTATTTACAAACAAACATGCCGATGCTTTGAGAACCGCGGCCGACGCTGCCGGTAATAGTGCGGTTGCTCGTTCCGTCGAACACCTGATTGAAGATCTGGTCGCTGCAGCTCGCTGCATGCCATTGGACATCGTGGTGTTCCCGATATCTCTCTGAGATGAGGGGAAGGGCCGTCACGTTGTCTTCGTAGGTTTGAGTATTCCCGCAATGAGCCGCCGTGGTGAGTCCCAGCCGCCCGGTGGGGCTGCGCACGGCAAAGCCCGCGGTGCAGCCAGTGACGGGGCGACCACCCCGAACGTCTGCAACGGGCTCCGCGAGAGCCTCGGCCTCTACGATCGCGGTGCCTTGCGGAAGAGCAACCCGCTTTGCGCCGAGCGCAGCCGTGAGCTCCGCTGGATTCGGAGTCAGAATTTCGACCTGGTTCTCGCGCACGTTGATCCAGAGATCTGCCTGTTGATCCGCTCTCTGGAGCCGAGCCGCAGCTTCTTCGAGGTGGAGCTCCAATTGCTTGAGCGTGATCGCGGCGGGGCGAACCGTGATCAGCGAAGCGAGCTCTCCCAAGGCTTCTTCGGAGATCCACTCCTGGGCCAAGGCAGCGTTGGTGAAAAGAGCCACTACCCGGTACTCGGGTTCGTGGTCGATCCACAGGCCGGCAAAGGTCTCGGCGCTTTCCTCGGTCAGGGCCGCGTCGAGGGCGCCAATCTTCGTTTGGAGAGCCAGGCGTCGGTGTGCTTCGGCGATGTCCGTGCCGAAGAGCTCGGCGTAGGCAGCGGCGTCTCTCTGGAGGGCTTCAGATACGGCTTCTGCTCGGATGCCTTGGGCATCTGTCGGGGTGGGTAAGAGTAGGAGGAGGAAAGCAACACAGGCCCAGAGCACTTTGCTGAAATTCAAGGTATATCTCCATCAGGGTAGGCGAGGTGCGCTGGCTCCTAGCTCCGATGCTGGCTGATTCCGGTCTTGGCTAGCTCCGATTTTGGCCGGTTTGGCCCGCTCTGGCTCAGGAGTCTGCGCCCTCTGAAGGTCTTCGATGGGAATGATGTTATTTGATAAATACGATTCCGGAAGTACGGAAATGAAGCTGATCTGTAAACTTGTGGCGCAGTAGGCAAAGTGTCGCCCCTTGGGACCGGCAGTCGATTCCCGGGAGAGGCCGGATAGAGCGGGCTCTACGCGGGGGCTGTGCTGTTCGTCAGCGGGCTCGTCGGTAATAGAGGTGAGCCGCTTCGCTAGCGTCAATCCGGAGTTCGGTGATCATTCTTAGCCCGAATACGGAGCGCCTGATGCATCAAGTCTTGGGCCGCAAGCAATCGCTGAGGGAGCGTGAGCTTCAGACTCTCCCGGATCCGCTGAACGTCACTCCACTCTAGCTCCCAGTGAGAGAGCTTCTGCGACGTGTCGTTCTCGGTAGGCGTCGCGCCTTTCGCTGTGTCTTTAAGCTCTGGGTCTGCTGACATGGTGGCGCTCCTTATCAAGGCGGCACCAAGGTCGCTGAGCGTTGAGGCGCCCCAAGGTCGTGTCGAATCGCCAGGGCGTATATCAACGATAGCCCTGAGTTACCCTGTATAGACTATGAGAAAGAACTCCGCCATCTACTTCCTCTGCATGATCCTGTTGACGAGCAACTCGATGGCTGCGGAGGCGCCAGGTGAGCTCTTCGAGCCATCATCTTCTCTTTCCTGCGGGGTTCCTGATCCGGTCTTTTCCGGTGCCACTGTCGATGCCTCGAGCAGCGCCCTCGACGCCGTCCGAGCCGAGATCTTCGGCACTTCCCCAGCGGACTGCGGGTTCAATACCTCGAACCCCAGCGCCGACTACGACCCCACCACCCGCTACACCATCGAGGTCGTCGTCCACATTCTGATGGACGATGCTTGCGTGCAGGGGGCGGTGTCGGACGCCTTGGTGCTGAGCCAGATCGAGATTTTGAACGAGGACTTCTTGGCGCAGCCGGGAACGAACGGTGCGCCGGGCGCGGACAGCCAGATTGCCTTCGTGCTGGCGCAGGAGGATCCCCAGGGCAATCCCACCTCCGGGATTACTCGGCATTGCAACACCACCTGGTACAACGATGGCGGCGACTACTTCGAGACCCTCGCCTGGGACCCGAATCGCTACATCAACATCTACACTGGCACCGCCGCGGGGGCTCGGGGGTATGTCCCTTTCCTGCCGGCCCAGAGCAACGCGATGATCGGCGATAACTCCGATCGAGTGGTGGTCAACCAGCTCGCCTTCGGCCGCAACGGCCCTTTCCCTCCTCACGATCAAGGCCGCACTCTCACCCACGAAGTGGGCCACTTCCTCGGCCTCTTCCATCCTTACTTCGGGGGCTGCGGCCTGGCCAATCCGCCGGATTGCTATTCCACCGGCGATCTTCTCTGCGACACCCCGCCGGACGCCATGTCCCACAATGAATGCCCCGTCGGCGCTACCAGCTGCGGGGGAGTGACGGTGCCCATCGAGAACTACATGGAGCTCACCGACGACCTCTGCATGACCGGCTTCACCCTCGAGCAGGTCCGCCGCATGCGCTGCACCCTCGAGCACTACCGGCCCGACCTGATCCAGCCGACGCTCACCAGCATCTTTGAGAACGGCTTCGAGGACGGCAACGTGGACGCTTGGTCCTCTTCTGTACCGTAGAGAGTCTGTTTAGATCTCTCGACTTCCACTCCTTCGTGTAGGCTCTCAGCCACCAACTAGATTCAGACATCTCAGGCACCTGGGCTGGAGGCACCGTGTCAGCAGGAAATTGGAAAGAAATGTTCAGCGCGGCGACGCAGGGTGATCTCAACTTGCTGGAGTACCACGTCGATCAAGGTGTCGACGTGAATTACGTGCACCCTGAATTCCTGGGCACCGCCCTGGTGTCGAGCATCCTGGCGAAACAGGAAGAGACGGCCCTCTACCTGCTCGACAACGGCGCCGATCCCAACCTGTTTTCCGATCTCGAAGAGCTTTTCCCTCTGCAGGCGGCTCGACAGGCCGGGCTGGCGAGCGTCGAAGCGAAGCTGCTCGCGATGGGAATTGAGGATGTGAGCAAAGTGCTCGAGGTCGGCATTGGCGCCACGCCGCCGGTGGCTACGTCGGGCTGGTTTGCGCGTCTATTGAAGAGATTAAAAAGAGCTTGATGGCTGGGGCAGAGTGATTGGAATCAGGCAGCGGTAGCGCTGCTCTCTCCGAGGAGTACCTCGAGCTAGGGGGTAGGGCGGCAGAGATTCTTTACCGCTAGCAGCTTAGGCAGCTGGCAAAGTCATTGGTGCGCGGATGCGGTCGATGCTGGCTGTGTCGACTGCTACCGGCTGGTGCGGTGACGGGTTCCAGGTTGAATCATCTTCTGGGATTTTTCTTTATAGCGATGATTCTTCTTTATCCATAATTGGTCCCTTGGTGTATAAAGAGAAGAATCACCGTCAACATCTCCGGAGGGCGAAGTTTCCCTTCGGATTCGCTGGGGAAGAGGGCTCTAGGCCCATCCTCTATAGAAATGTTGTCGATCACTCGCTCTAAGCATTAGAAAGGTTTATCAGTATGCAGGAAGGATTCAATCGCTGTGTGCGATCGCGTTGGGGGCTTACGGTGCTTTGTCTCTCGCTGCTCTTGCTTGGGACCACCGGGCCGGCGAACGCCAGCGATGATCAGGCGCGCGCTGTCAGCGTCGAGGGCAGCAGCTCCGTGATGGTGAAGGCGGGGGTCGTGCAGCAGGACGTGCTGAAAAACATCAGGCTGACGGGTTTTGCCGACGGAGAGATTAAGACGGTTACGGTTTCGCTGGAGCCCTACGTTCAGGGGGATGTGCTCAAGGTGGAAAAGTCTGCCTCAGGAATCACGGTCAGTGATCCGGTGGCTGGGTTGGTGACGCTTACCGGCGCAGAGGGCGCTAGCGCGGCGGATTTCCAAACGCTGCTGCAGAGTGTGAGCGTCCAGTTGAAGGACGGGAGTGACGATCAGGAGCGGGAATTGATCGTTTCCGTCGGCTCCGGTCTGTGGCATAAGGTGGGGAATACTCTTCATAAATACGAATTCGTGCCCAAGAAAGGCATCACCTGGGAAGAAGCCAGGGTAGCCGCAGACGAGAGAAAGTATCTCGACGCGATGCAGGGGTATCTCGTCACGATCACTTCGCAGGCAGAGATGGACTTTGTGAAAACGAAGCTCCAAGGCTATGGCTGGATGGGCGCTTCCGACAAAGCACAAGAAGGAATCTGGAGATGGGTTACCGGTCCAGAAGGCCTAGAGGAAGAGAGCGGCGGGAAGGGGCGGCTGATCCCCAATCGACTGAACCCTAATTCAGAAGAATTGGGTTCGCGCTATAAGAATTGGGCTAGCGGGGAGCCTAATGAAGTTCAAACGGTAGGCGGTGAAGACTACGCTCACTTCTACAACAATGGCGCATGGAACGATTTCCCGAACGATCCAGGGAAGTACAACGAGAGCAATAAATCTTTCAAAGATGTTGACGGGTATGTCGTCGAATACGGCGGGATGCCCGGGGATCAAACGGTAGCGATGGCTGCCTCAGTGACCTTGACCACCAAGGAACCGTCGGAGTCCAACATCACAATCGACAGGGCCAGGGAATTGGTGGTTGGAAACTGGAAACCCAATGGCGATGCGGCGGTGGAGGTTGTTCGTGAGCACCGGAGGAAATTCGAGGACTACCCCGAATTGAATGCTAGTGCTTTGGCGACCATGAGTACTGTTGAATATAGTTTTGCCAACGGGAAACTGAATTTGTCAGGAACCGAGGCTGGGGCCCCCGGAGAAGAGCCGAAGAAGACGGTGATCGCCGAGGTACCCTACGAAATTACGAAAGCCAGTCGCAGTGACTTGAGAGACTTAGCGGCCAGAGGAATCCCCGGTGGCAGGGTCAGGGCCCTATTGCCGGACAACTTACCGGATAACCTGGCGAACCTTTCCCCTGAGGAACAGAAGAGAGTCGATGCGGCCTATAAAAAAGCCGAGAATCAGATCTTGGAGCCCTATGGAGAGGAGTATGGGAATCCTTTTGGCGCGACGCTCGACAACCTCTTCCTGCTCACCGTGACCCTGGATCAAGGAGTGAGAACCGACAAGCTCATCATCCTGAATGATGGGCGGATGATTCAGGTGTCAGATCGAGTTCCTGTGGTGCTCGACCGAGGGAAGTAAAGGACTCGGATCGAAGACGGCGAGAGGGTCAGGCTTTTGCCTGGCCCTCTCTTTCGTTGGCCCTCTCTTTCGTTGGCCCTCTCTTTCGTTGGGGCAGGTGAACCGAACCTGCCATGCAGTAGCATGCGCGGCATGAGCGACTCCCGCAACTCCCTCGACGACTGGAACCGGCAACTCGACAACACCCGGGACTCACAGCGCCTAGAGGCCGTAGCCCGCCGGCGGAGCAAGGGCTACCGCACCGCTCGCGAGAACCTAGACGCCGTGTGCGATCCGGATTCGTTCACGGAGTACGGCCAGCTGGCGGTGGCGGCACAGCGCGGGCGTCGCTCTTTAGAGGAGCTGCGCGCCGAGACGCCAGCGGACGGGGTGATTACCGGCATTGGATCGGTGAATGAGGAGCTCTTCGGCGAGGAGGCGTCGCGGGCTGCGATTGTGATCAATGACTACACCGTCTTGGCGGGGACTCAGGGGTTCTTTCACCATCAAAAGATCGACCGCATCCTGGAGGTGGCGCGGCGTCGAGGCCTGCCCGTCATCCTGTTCGCGGAAGGCGGCGGCGGGCGCCCCGGCGATGTGGATGTGAAAATCGCCAACTCCGGCCTGACGGTGCCGACCTTCGGCACCTGGGCTTCCCTCAGCGGCGTTGTTCCCCGGATCGCCGTAGCCCACGGCTATTGTTTCGCCGGTAACGCCGCCCTCTTCGGCAGCGCCGACATCACCGTCGCCACTCGGTCTTCCTGGATCGGCATGGCGGGACCGGCGATGATCGAAGGAGGCGGGCTAGGGACCTTCAAGCCAACGGAGATCGGCCCGGTGGAGGTGCAGGCGGCCAACGGTGTCGTCGACCTGGTGGTGGAGGACGAGGCGGCGGCGGCCCATGCTGCGCGGCAGCTGCTGTCCTACTTCCAAGGCTGTCTCGGTCAAGGCGGTCTTGAGGGCTGGGCAGCGGCCGATCAAGACGCGCTGCGGGAGGCTCTGCCGGCAGACCGTCGCTACAGCTACAAGATTCGGCCGATCATCGAACGCCTGGTGGACGAGGGGTCCTTCCTGGAGCTGCGGCAGCACTACGGCAAGAGCGTCATCACCGGCCTGGCCCGACTCGAGGGCCGCCCCGTCGGCCTGCTGGCCAACGATACCCGGGCCCTCAGCGGCGCCCTCGACGCCGCGGCGTCGGAGAAGGCGGCCCGTTTCCTCCAGCTGCTGGACGCCTTCGGCCTTCCGGTGATCTCCCTCTGCGACACACCCGGCTTCATGGTGGGCCCCGAGAGCGAAGAGCAGGCGGCGGTGCGCCGCATGAGCCGACTCTTTGTCGTCGGAGCCCAGGTGAGAACGCCGTGGCTCTGCGTCTTCCTGCGCAAGGGCTACGGACTCGGCGCTATGGCGATGGCCGGTGGGAGCCTGCATCGACCGGATCTCACCGTAGCGTGGCCGCAGGGGGAATTCGGCGCCATGGGCCTGGAGGGAGCAGTTCACCTCGGCTTCAAGCGAGAGCTGGCGACCGCCACCGAGGGGCCGGAGCGGGACGCCCTCTTTCAGAAGCTGGTGGGAGATCTCTACGACAAGGGCAAGGCGGTGGAAGCCGCCGCCTTCCTCGAACTCGACGCCGTTATCGACCCCGCCGATACGCGGAGCGTGCTCGTCCGGGCGCTGCGCGGGGCGAAGGATAAGGGTTCAGCATCTCCTCATCGATTTGTCGATACCTGGTAGTGACCCTCACTGCTGAAAGAGGAGCGCTTAAGAGGGCCAGTCTTCGATCCAGGTTACGTATTCGGTCTGTGGTGAGGAAGCTTGATGAAAACTCCCGGGCTCAATCCATGAGCTACGCTGCTGGCGTCGTCGACAAGAATCATCGAGCGTGATCGGACGCGATGAGCTTGGCTGGGTCGGGGAAGTCACGGTCGGCCAGCCTGTTTCGTAGGTCCTGTGACCGCTACCGGAAGTCTTCGAACTCTCGAGTGGCGGCCTCCTCAAGGATCAGCCGCACTTCGCTTTCGAGCGATCGGTGGTGCTGAGCCGCTCGCTGCCTTAGCCGGTCGACTAGAGAGTCTTCCAGGTTCCTGATGAGTATTTCGGGCATCCCTTCCCTCTTCCTGACAATCGGGTACCAAGGCTCGAAAGGTCTGCCGATATGAAGACTGATGAGTCGATCGGGCAAGTCGCGTGGACGGGTCGTTTGGCAGAAGGACAATCCTGCGTAGTCAAGGCACCGTGCGGGACCACCCGGTGGACCCTCCCGTTTCAAATCCATCGACGAAAAGCCCCGTCATCTACAGTCTCTGGGCCACCGAGCAAGTGCCGCTGCCGTCCTTCGTCCAGGAGTGCCAGACGGCCATCAGCTGACCGTCGTCACTGCCGGCGATGGCGGGAAAGACCTGAGGGTTTGACTTGATTTCGCAATGCGTCGATCACGGTGAGTGCTGAGCTGCGGTGCAGGATGGTCAGATCACGGAAGACTCGATCCTTGAGCCGGGGAGCGTCATCAAACACCCCGAGAAGGGCCGCACCGACCGTGATCAAATTACGGTCGCGGGTCTCACCGGGGTTGCGGTACAAGATATCCAGATTGCCAAGATGGTGGCCCTGGCATACCAGAGAAAAAACGAGACGGAATAGAACAAATGACCAAGCTACCTGACTTCAAGCTCGAGACACATTTTTCGAAATGGGAGTTCAAGGCGAAATACCACATGACGGCGTCTGATGCCGAAAGCATGTCGCTGCCCGATTTGCTGAAGATGGCGACGCCCGAGGAGCGTGAAGACTTCGAGAACATGTGGCTTGGCTATAGCGAAACCTTTGGTGCGCCGGAACTGCGAGAGACGATCTCCACGCTGTTCACGGATCGGAAGGCCGACGACGTTCTCTGCTTCGCGGGCGCCAGCGAGGGCATTTTTGCGGCCAATACCGTGATCCTCGACCAGGACAGCCACGCCATCGTCGTGACGCCCAATTATCAATCCCACGAAACCCTGCCTCTAGCGATCTGCGAAGCGACAGGCGTGCCGCTAGATGGCGACGACGGGTGGTCCCTGGATATCGATAGGGTCGCCGGGGCGATTCAGCCAAATACCAGACTGGTTACGATCAACTTCCCCCACAATCCGACCGGTGCGATCCTGCCGCTGGATCGCTACATGGCCCTGATTGGATTATGCCGAAAGCACGGCATCTACATTCTGCACGACGAGATCTTCAATGGGCTGGGTCCAACCGGAACCCAGCACTTACCCCTGGTCGCCGATGTCTATGAGCGCGGGCTGTCGCTGAACGTCACGTCAAAAGCCTATGGCCTGCCGGGGCTCAGGATCGGCTGGATCGCCTGTGCCGATAGCGACCTGATTTCGAAAATGGAGCGCATGAAGCACTACCTCTCGATCTGCAACTCCGGACCGAGCGAAAAGCTAGCCAATATTGCGCTGCGCAACCACGACAGACTGCTCGCGCGCAACTGCTCCATCGTCGATGAAAACCTGCCGAAGTGGGATCGCTTTTTCAGCCGCTACCCGGACCGATTCGATTGGCAACATCCCGATGGCTCCTGCACGGCCTTCCCGAGATACCGCGGACCCGAGGGGGTAGAGCAGTTTTGCCGCTCCCTGGTCGAAGAGAGCGGTGTGCTGCTCTTGCCGAGCACGATCTACAGCTCAGAACTGGGGGCCACGCCGAACGATCGATTCCGGCTCGGCTTCGGGCGTAGAGGGCTGGACGAAGGTATCGCTGTGCTTGACGAGCATATGAAGAAGTATGTTTGTTGAACGGCAAGTTTTGTAATATCCAGAATCTCAAGGCCTATTGATCAATGACTACGCTCCCTAGGCGGCTCATCCGAGCAGCGCCTGATCAAGGGAGAGCCCAGGCTCGGCAGTCGGCACGGGACATTTCTTAGCGACGCGAGGTTTTGAGCATCGCGGAGAGTCACTATTAGTCTTCCTACCGAAAGTATGCTGAAGGCGTGTCGCAGGCCTGGAGACGACATTCCTGGAGCTACAGGATCGTCTTTTCAGACTGCCGATCGATGGACTACGCCGGCTGTGCTACCGTTCCCTAGATGACTATCTCGCGCCCTTTGGATACCAGCGCTGATGCAGATCGAGCCCAATTCGAGGCCTATCGGCAGATGACTGGTGTACAGCGATTGAAGATCGCCCTCGATATGAGCGAGTTTGTCCGCGAATGTGCCAAGTCACGCATCCACAAGCGGCACCCCGAGCTCAATGAGCAACAGGTCACTCGCGAGCTCATCCGCGAGATGTACGGCGTCTGACGAGGGTATCTAGGCTTGCAAACGACGAGGGATCTGTTGGAGCGCCTCATTCTGGAAAAAGACGACCCAACCCTGAATCCATCCCACCTACCAGCACGATTAGTCGGTATTCTTGGATCCTGCTCGTACCCTAGCGACTCATCGAGCCGCCGGTGGGATTACACAAAGATTGATTGCTGCAACAGGAGAGTGGAATGAGGAAGTCGATGATCTTCGTCGTCGCTGCTGTTTTGCCTTTAGACGTTTTTTGGGGGCACGTTGATGAGTAAGTACTCAGTAGGATTCCTGCCAGAAGGTCCCGCAATCACTGAGGCCGACATCTTGAAGGCGCAGAAGATGTGGGGCGACGCGGTCGTCGCCATCGGTAAGGCGGGCGAGGGCGCCCCTGCCGTGGCTGAAGAAGCCGCCAAAGCTGCCTATGCTTTCGATCTGGGTCCGATCCAGTTCAAGCCGACCCGTGTCTCTGAGGTTCCGTTCCGTCCAGACCTTGAAGGCACGGTGAGCTATTTCGTGGGCAGCGACATAGAAAAGTACAAGGAAGACAAAGGCTTTGCTCTTGAGCCGTGGGAAAATGTTCGCTTTGAAAATGACACCATAAAGATCAAGGGCAACATCGCTATTGCGATGGGCCATTACTACTTCTACCCCACGGGATCCAGCGGCGAGAGCAGTGGGACCAAGGTCGAGTACACCAAGGGCTATGTGAAGACGCCTGACGGTCGTGTCTTGATCTTCTTGCAGCACTCGTCGGTGCCTTACTCTCCGTAAGGCTCTGGTTTGCATCACCCAAGGTGCGATAACGAGTCTTGAAAGACTACTCATGGTGGCCTCCGGTCAACCGGTGACGATTCGAGCATTGTCGGCAAGGAGCTTGGCGCCCCGCCTCATCCTTGGTGGATGCTTGACTGCGTCATGAGCGACTCGCGGGCCGGTATCGAGTAGGTGCCGGCGCGCTTCTATTTTCGAGGCACTTGAGAGGCGCTGAGGAGCTTCGAGTTTCTGGCCCGCTTCCTCTCGCTCATTCTCCTCACTTGGGATTCTCTCCATCTGGGGAAGTTGGGAGGGGCTCGGTTAGGTCCGTCGGCTCGTGTGCTTCCCGGCTAGGGACAATACGGTCTGAGGCCGTCGGGGCTCTACTGAGATTGCATGGAGCGGGTTATGACCCTAAGCAACCTCGCGAAAGGGGTTCTCCACCCTCACCCCTTCAACCTCCAGCCCATCGTGAAGGTCCTCCGTCAGCACCCGGGAGCAGCCACCGGCCCGAGCGGCGGTGAGGATTAGCGCATCCCAGAGAGAGAGCTGATGGCGCTGGGAGAGCTCGATCGCTTCGGTGACGTGGGGACCGTCGAGCTGAACGACGGGGTAGGCGAGAAGGTGGCGCACGACCTCTAGTGCCTGCGGTGGGGCAAGAGGCCGGGAGAGCTTTCGGGTCGTGACGACATAGAGCTCTTGCAGAACCTGGGTGGAGAGGATCGGGTCTCCCCAGATCTCCGAATTGTTCAGAATGCGGCGGGCAGCCGCTTGTTTCGCCGGCTCGTCAGCGTCGAAGAGGTAGACCAAGACGTTGGTGTCGAGAAAGGTGCGGGCAGACTTGGGAGCAGCCTTTTTCGGACTCATGCGTCGTCTCCCTCGTAGATCTCCTCTCGAGTCCAGGTGCGGCCGCTGGGGCCGGAGCCGCTATGACTCTGGTGAGAGAGCTGAAGAATCGCGTCCGCTGCGCTGCGTTGCTCGCTGCGTACACCGGCATATTGCTCTAGGTATTCGCGCAGCAGGGCATTGAGGGAGGTGCCTTGCTCCAGGGCTCGAATACGGGCTCGGCGCAGGGTGTTGTCGTCGATAGTGATGGTGAGGTTCGTCATGGCCTAAGGGTCCCGGTGGACAGGATGGAGCTGAGAGTCAGCTCTTCGCCTGAAATTTATTTTCGTGTAGCACGAATTTAGTGTAGCACGAGTATTTGTGATGCGGGTCCGGGACGACAGAGGGCTCGCTGGGGATATCTGAGATGAATCGGGGTGCATTCAGTGCTCCTAGGTTTTTTTGGGTTTATTCCACTCGCCGATCCAGCGCTCGGTACTGGATCGCCTCCGCTACGTGTCCCGGCTTGATGTCTTCGCTCCCTTCGAGGTCCGCCAGCGTCCTCGCCACTTTCAGGATCCGGTGCAGAGCCCGAGCGGAGAGCCCGAGGTGATGGAAGGCGCGATCGAGGAGCCCCTGGGCGCTGGAGGACAGGGGGCAGGCCTCCTGTAGCCCCCGGGCGTCGAGGGCGGCGTTGAAGGGGGTAGGGCAGGTGGAGTCGAAGCGCTCTCGCTGGCGGGCCCGGGCGTTTCGAACCCGAGCTGCGACGGTGGCGGAGCCTTCGCCGCGGGGACCTCGAAGATCTTCGAGAGTGACGGCGGGAACTTCGACGTGGAGGTCGATGCGGTCCAGGAGAGGGCCGGAGATCCGGGAGCGGTAGCTCTCGATTCGGTGAGGCGGGCAGACGCAGCGGCCACGGGGATCACCCAGATGCCCACAGGGGCAAGGGTTCGGTGCCTTTTTGCGATGCCCCTAGGGAAGCTTGTGAACTACACGGAGATGCACGCGGCTGGATCGAGTAGGCGAGCTTCATGTGTATAGATGATTCGCGCACCTCAATCCGAATTACCGTGTGGTCAATGATGGTGGCCTTCTCCTCGAACGACAGCTCGTACCAGCTGTCATAGAGCCTTCCCGCCTCGGTAATGATGTCTTCGGCGGACACGTTCTGCATGCGCATGAAGTCGATCTGTCCACGCAACCGAGGAATCTCTTCTTCAAGCTGGGCAAGTCGTTCTTCGAGTGGTCTATGACGCTTACCGAATTGAGCCGATGAGATGTGCTCGTCAAGGTAGAGCCTGTAGAGCTTCTCCATCTCACGACGTACCTTGGCGTGCTCCTCGCTACAGGCTGTCAGGAGCTCTTCCTTCTCCTCTAATTGAGCATTGACGGAGGAGAGATGGCTTTCGACGGAATGGGGAGCTAGGAAGAAACCACGCAGCTCATTGCGGTAGATGCGTTCAAGGACATCTTTCTCGACCTTTCGTAGACAGTCTGCGCACTTGTACTTGCGCATCTTGGTGGGGACGTACATCTTCCTACCGCATTCGCAGTACACCTTCCCTGCGAAGAGGTGTACGACCTTCTTGGCCGGTCGCTTTCCGGTTCGTTTCCGCTCGTCGAGAATGGCATTGCACTCATCCCAGAGCTGTTCCGAGACGATTGGCTCGACGGGTGTGAATATCCATTCCTCCTTAGGCTTCAGCACCCAGGCCTTCCCGTCTCCAAGGCTCTTGGTGTAGTTGGCCTTTCGGACACCTTTCGCTGTCGGGCATTGGAGAAGTCGTTTTACGGTGGCGTAGCTGAAGGGGCGTCCACGGCGTGTGCGATGGCCTGCGTCATTAAGCAGTCGTGCAACGGTTCGTACTCGCTGCTCCTTGAGGAAGAGCTCATACATCTGGCGGCGTATTGGTGCTTCGTCGGGATTGATGATGAGCTTCCCATCAACCCACTGATAGCCAAACGGAGCAGCACCACCTGTCGGTTTACCGAGCTTGGCTCGAATGGGAACGGACGCAGCGACCCGCGCTGCGATCTCCTCGCGCTCCCATTGCGCCATGCCGGCAATCATGGTGTAAAAAAGCCTGCCAGCAGGGGTTGAGGTGTCTATGGACTCCTGGAGCGAGATGAGGTCGGCGTCGTATTTGTGAAAGTGTTCAGAGAATTCCAAGAGTTCTTTGGTGTTTCGTGCTAACCGTGCGAGCTTCGAGAAAATCAGCCCATCGATACGACGCTCGGCAACGTCCGAGAGCATCCGCCTTGTCTCAGGATGCTCAGAGACTGCTTTACCGGACACCCCTTCAAGGTGGTAAACCGTGACCACCTCCCAATCCTTTACCTCGGCGTACATCCGGGCACGAGCTTCGTGATGCTCGGGGCTCTCCCCCTTCGCTTGGTCTTCAGTGGACACGCGAATCCATATCCCGACCTTTTTCCTGAGTCGTTGATCGGTACTTGTGTCCGACCCCGCGTGTTCGCTCATGATGCGTCTCCTTTCAAGGACTGAAGACTTTTCAGCAGAATGTCGGTGATGGCTCGATCCCGTTGTGAGGACTCAGTGGCATCCCCTTCAGCAAAGCTGACCTCAACGGCGTAGCCACCGACACGCTCTTTTGAAGCTACTCGGTCCAGCGATGAGAGGTACGAGAAGCTCATCTCAGGCGTCAAACAGGAAACCTCTTTCCTATGTCTCTCAGGTACGTCGGTGTCGACCGCGGCGCGAAGCAGACGCAGGAACTTCTTCCGTGAAGACACCACGAGTACGTGGGTAAAGCCTGCTTCAAAGGCCTGAATGATGTTCGCTAGCTCGGTCTTCACCCCAGAGGTGATAGCAATCTCGACCGCAATCGAGCGATCATCTCTATGAAGCCCGACATCGACGATTCCTGCCCCATCAAGAATGGCTTCCTCTACGACTGCGCTGAAACCTTGTGCTTCACCGAGCTGCTTGATGAGCTCCTGAAGATAGATGTGCTCGGCACCACCCCGACCTGGTGGTTTAGAAGTGACTTCATCAGGCTGAAGATCTCGCTTTCGAGAGGCAGCGGGAGCTGATTTGGGATCCTCTCGCGGAGGTGGCGTCGAGCGTTGCCGGTGAGTGCTCTTCTCAAGCGAGGCTGTCTTGTCTCGCTCTTCCTCTTCTCCTGAAGGTGGAGGAGTAGCGGTTACCGTTACTGAGCTTCGACGGCTGCCATAGAGCGTTCCGCTTCGCTTCCGGATACGAGCTCGTTTCCGCTCCGCCTCAACAGGAGAGACCGAACGAAGCTTCCAGGTATGGAGATTGAAGTCATCGCTTCGTCTGCCAACACGACAAATGGCCTCGCCAATCTCAAGATTCTCGAGATCATCAGCAGTGAAGAAGGAGAAGCCACGTTCAAGGACCCGTGCATCCTGGTCTGCTACGCGAAAGCAGATGCGAGTATGTGCGTTGGCAAGAACTGAGCGCTCGACATCCGGCACCTTTGCCCGCAGCTGATAGAGATCCTGATGGGCAACGACCAGACCAAGGCCGTACTTGCGTACTCCTGAGAAGAGCGCTGCCATCGAGGGTGTTGCGCATTCATGGAATTCGTCGACATAGAGATAGAAGGGGGTGCGGCGATCTCGGGCGAGATCCTGCCGTGTGAGCATCACCTGATGCAGTTTTGAGACGATGAGGGAGCCCAAAAGCGCTGCATTATCAGTACCCAAAGCTCCCTGCGCAAGCTTCACGAGGAGAATCTTCTTCTCCTCAACGAGGCCCCGGAAATCAAGAGGGCGACGTGACTTGGCGACAACATCGCGAATATGCCGAGGTCGTAAAAAGCTATTGAGCCTCGTCAGGATCGGAAGAGTTGGACGTCCCTTGAGAAATGGGAACTCGTTCCGGAAGTACTCGACGACAAACTCGTCCTCAACACTGTCGAGGAACTCCTCTCGCCACCGCGTATCCGAAAGAAAATGACGAAGATTCAGAAGCGTGCCTCCTCGCGATGAGGTAAGAAACGCAAGCACGGCGTTAGCGAGCACCGTGGTCATCTGATCTCCCCACGAGGTTGCAAGCCTGCGGAACACGCCGGTGAGATCTGATGCGAGCATGTCGCGTTCGGCATCCGTCCGTGCCTGAAGCACATTCCAGCCGACGACGAAGTCGGGATCTACTGGATCCAAGAGGACAACGTCATCAATACGATCTTCCGGCAGCCTGGAGAGCACATCGTCGACGAGGTCACCGTGCGGATCGATGAGCGCAAAGCCCTCCCCCCGGCGGGTATCCTGAAGTGCAAGCTGCACGAGAAGAGTGGACTTGCCCGTTCCCGTAGCTCCGAGAATGTGCATGTGCTTGCTGCGCATTCCACGGTTAAGGGAGACCTTCTGCGAGCTTCCTCGGTAGGGGTTCTCGCCGAGGACAAGGTCATCGGTCTGAGCAAGTACCTTCGGTGCCTGCTTCCCCCGGGCAATGCTTCTCGAGATCTCAGGAAGGGCAAGTGTTGGCGAGGGAGGGTGTACCAGTGCTGCAAGTTCCTGGAGCGAGAGCAACATCCCTGGTCGATGTGATTGACGAAAGAGCACATCCTCTTCAAGGACACCGTAGTCTTCACTTGCAAGCGGAGCCAGGGCATTGCGATCTGGTGCAGCAAACTGGGAGAGGCCGGAGGCCAGTCTCCACAAAACCTCCCAGAGATCGTCTTCATCACGTCCCTTTGCTCCAACTCTCACAACGACCGCAGCGAGTGGGCTTGCGAGCTTTGCGGCGGCAAGCGATGTGATCTCTGGAGCATCAGCGAAGAACGGTGTTCCCGACGGCGTCGTGACTGCCTTTCGCGTCTCCCTATTCCAATCGAAGGCACAGGGAGCGAAGAGAATCTGCATGAAACCAAGCATCCCAGGCGGAATCGATGCGAGTTGCGCAACAAGCGATGTCACCGGGTCTGGATCGAGTGACGAAAAGCTTCGCAGCGGCACCATGAACTCGCGAAGCAATCCAAATTCACGAACTGCGTAGAGACTGCCGTCGGTTGCCCTCCAGACATCCATGAGGGACTTCGAGGCAGGGGTCACCACAGCATCAGGTACATAGGCTTCAAGCGTCCGCTGCAAGAGAGAGGCATCGGCAGTGCGGGCAGCGAGTCGAAAGGACACGCTGCGGTCGGCTCCGACGATTTCCCAGGCAGCAGGAGCCGACAAACCCGCGATGCTCTGCAGCCATGCCTCGATACGCTCAAGGCTCAACCGTGCCTGCTGCGGCAGCGTCACCGTGAACTCAGTGAGTTCTCGAGAATATGCAGCCGGGACGACTGCTGGCTCAACGTCTACCGGAGTTTCTCTTTGCAGCTGCTGCTGTTCGGACTGTGGGTGGAATACGGCTTTGACGAGGCCACTCCAAAACGTCTCTCGCCGGCCATCATCGATGACCGGCTGTGGTCTGAGACTGCCTCTCGTGAATGGACGGAAGGGAGGCTCAAGTGAGACGAGATGAGGATAGGACAGCCAGCCACGCCCGCGGATCTCCCACGAGTAGAAATTCTCCGTGAGCGCCCTGAGTCTCTGATTGGGCTCAGTCGTCACGGCACTGCCATCACACAAGGTGATCCATATGTGGCTTCAACTCGTCAGGGGTCAGTTTTCGGAGGCCCTGCTCAGAGCGAAGCGTTCCGATGACCTCGTTCACTGAGCGACGTACTGACTCACGAAACATGATCGCGGTATCGAGGCGATAGTAAGTGACCGGACTGAAGATGAGGCGATACAGCCAGCCGATGACAGGAAGCTCAAGAAGTGTTTCCTCCGATCCGATCGATCCTTCCCGAATAGCAACGCCAAGCCCAGTAAGCAGCAGGCCTGTTACGAAGACAATGGCAACAAGTGAGCCGCAGCCACCGTCCCAGATATTCCACGCCAAGGTGAGGTATATAACGGTCGCGAACAGTACGAACATGAGCGTCCCAAAGTGCTTACCCGGAATCCTCGAGAGCCACCACGAGAAGAAGAAGCCATTGCCATACGGCGCAGCGCAAATGTCGAAGGCGATATTTTCCCGGCGCACCCGGAGATACTCCCGTTCAGCGGAGAGCATGCCCCATTCTCTATGGGTAACTCGCTCGAACGTTACGTCCGACGGAAGCTCCCGAGCCTTGAGTGCATCCTCGACCTGGCGGTAAAAGTCCTGCGTTGAGGTGGCGTAGGCATCCATGAGGAGATGCCAGTTCGAGAGGACGACTTGCCCATCCTGACGCTGCATACTGAACCTCCATGTATTCGTGGTTGCTCAGATGCTAGCACGCGGTCAGGAGTCCCCTTTTTCTTGCTCCTCGCTCTCGTCAGCAGTAATGACGAACCAGGCGATGTCTTTGCCATAGAGCTCTGCCAGTTCTTGGAGTTCTACAGGATCGATGCGTCGCTCATTCAGCTCAATCTTGGAGACGTACTGCTGTGGCTCTCCAAGTCGCTTCGCCACATCTACCTGCGTGAGGCCAGCTGCTTCACGCGCGCTGCGTAGCTTCTCGAGCATCGCGCTGTAGCGCTCAGGGTGACGGGTCGCCATAGACCCCTTTTTATACACACTTGCCATCATCACACCAACTCAGTGTACATCGACTTAGTGTACACTATTTTGGTGTACACTGACTTAGTGTGCTCGACCTTATACGCAACCCACTCGATACTCAACAGCAAGGAGTCCGCGTCATGAAGAAACTCAGCTACGCGTGCTGGGCTCTTGTACTCAGCCTTGTCCTCTCGATCCCTACCTTTGCCGACAGCTTCGCAGCACCAGGTGCGGAGACGCTCCTCCTCGCTGAAGCCGCATCGTTCGAGCCACCTTTTGCCCTCTCGGTCGCTGTTCATGGTGGTGGCACGGTTACCGCTATTCGGCAGTTCTCCGGTACCCGGTGGACAAGTGATGGCCGCCCCATTCGAAGCTGGGATGGCGTCGTTCTCGGCAAGCCAGAGAGTACGCTGACCCTCACCACGCTCGACGAGAAGATACGCGGCAACCTGTCACTCGACGGCATGCACTACTCGGTCACTGGTACCGCCGATGGCCTCTCGGTGGCACCAACCCGAAAGCACGCAGTCTCCTGTACCCATCCCGAGCACACGCACGCCGACGTTCCCGGCAAGGTCGTCACTCCCGTTGCCGAGGAGATTTCAAGCTTCCCTGTGACCCTGGATCTTTTGGTGCTGTACGAACCTGAGCCTGACACCGTGCTCGGGAGCATCGCTGAACTTGAACTCGAGGCTGAGCATGCAGTCACTGTCTCCAATGCAGCGTTTGCACGAAGCGACCTACTCGTGTCGGTCAGAACTGTTGGTTTCCTTCCGTACCCCGAGTATGACGAGAACGATCCCTTCATGACGGGCATGCTCACGCCTCGCCAGGAAGCGCTCCGCGCCGAGCACAAAGCGGATCTTGTTACCCTCATCACCGATGATGGCTTCGGAGCGGTTCTCGCTGGCCTTGTCTATTGGGGCGGTAGAGACTCAGTGGCGTATTCGCTTGTAGACCGACTCGCAATCATCAACAATCCCACTATCTTGACTCATGAGATTGGGCACAATCTCGGTGCGCGCCATGATTTGACTGCTGCGGGAGCAACAACGCCGCCAGGCATTCCTGATGGTGGCTACGGACAGATCTGGTGTCCGCCTGGAGATGAGCGGGGCTGGCGTACCATCATGGCCAACGGTACCTCCCCCTGCTTCTACACCGACGTACCGTATTTCTCTAATCCTGACATTCTGCTCGATGGCATCCCGACGGGCATTCCGGAGCAAGCGGATAACGCTCGAACGATTCGGCTCACTGCCCCTGTTGTTGCCCGATACCGGCTGAGCGGCAATGAGCAGCTTCAGACAGAGCTACCGCTTCTGGAAACACAGTTCCGGGTGAACGGCCTGTGGCGGAATATTGATGGCGACTCGGGACCGATCCGGCCATCGTCCTTATCGGATAACACTGGTCTCTTCTGGTTCTTCAACGAGGCCAATGCCGAGGTGTTCATCAAGATGCTGAATGGGTGCAGCGTCAACGGACACTACTGGGTATTCATCGCAGGGCTCACCAATCTGGAGGTCACCATCGGCATACGGGACGTGGTGAATGAGAATTACAAGGTGTATACCAATCCCCTCCGCACTGCCTTTGAGCCGATCCAGGATACTCAGGCATTTCCATGTGAATAACTAGGGTTTCCTAAGCTTGCGGGGTTGAGATCTGTCCCCTACTATGTACGTGTAGTTCATTGCGAAGCCTAACTAAGCGCGCATACATAGTATGGGACATAGGTATATACGGGAAATATCATTAAAGCCGACCGAGGTTGAAGATCCAATTGACGATATCATCGCAACTGGAGGCGATCTTGCACGGCATGCCAAGAACCTCCTCGTCGGAGAGGAGCAGCGGTACTTCCTGATACTTCTCGATGATAACTTCTATTCAATAGCGACAATACTCCTAGGGATTGACATCAACCCAAATGCAATTGAGCCCAGGCATTTCTGGGCACCAATTACACGATTTGACGCGCCACGGTTCGCAGTTTTGACGAATCACAAAGAAGACCCAACACCATCGGGCACGGAGCTCGATTTCTGCACAAGGCTAAGCGCTGAAGCCGCAGTCCTTGAGACAAATTTGAGCCATTTCGTGATCGTTGCGGGAGCGAGCTTCTGGTCTGCCTCGCAAGCGAAGCTAACTGGTTTCATCCGCTCAATTCCCAGTCGTCCGTCTTACTGAATAATGCTCAGACCATCAATAGAAGTCTTTACCTTAAGGTCAGCAGGCTCGACCATACACACAAAGAACATTGACGCGACTGCGTCCCTATAGCTGCTCTTATCAGAAACATCGCCATCACCAGTACTGCCTGTATAGACCCCTTAAGGACTTGTGGTGACGCAAGGCATTAGGCCAAGGCTGTACGTACTAGAATAAATCGAAAGTCACAGTTCGCATGTACCTATGTAGCGATGCAGGACTAAACCTAGACCAGCTCATCATTCGCCATCTTCAATGACAACTTTCTCTAATTACCGATCCTTCTATCCCATTCGTCCGTTGTTCCGGACTCAAAATTGTCGGAGAAAACAGGCGAGGCAGGCTCCTCCGTAACGGTTAGCCAGGCAGTAGTTCTTACTCCTCCATTTTCAATTATAATTGGCGTTTCTCCGAAGCTGCGAGATCTCAAGGTCCCATCACTTGAAACGCTTGCTACAACTTGCTCTACAACAGAATAGCGCGTACCGACGATTGGAGAAGTTAGATCTCGTACAGCGCCATCGTCAAAAGTGCCGAGAATCTGCAGTGCAAATGTTCTATCAACCCCAAAGATAATGGGATCCTCGGGGACAGCCTCGAGGCTAACGAGTGCTGCTGTTTGCATGATATCCAGGTCGATGACACCAGACCGATAAATCTCTTGTCCAGACCCCTTCCCAAATGCTTGTAACGCGTAGACTCCAGATGCGTCAGACGGAATCTGGAATTCAATACTGAATGGAGCCTTGTCATCACGCACAGCGACTCCTGGCCCAACTACGAGAACACTATCCACCAATGGGACACCTACGGTGTCTACCTGTACTGTGATTAACTCCCCTGGGGTTACCACGTGCCCATCTGTAGGGACAGTGATCTCAATATCACCTACTCCGTCAGCGATACGAATATCGTGCTCGAGCTGGCGAGGTGCTGGACACACAGCCGCGGTAGAGGGAAGTGGCTCAAAGACAGGATTCGCCACTGGTTCATGCAACAGGTATAGCAACTGATCAGAATATACAGGGCTGGATGTGTTGTTCGTATGGACCCCGTCCATCCCACCGATTAGGGTTGAGGCAAAACCAGACAGGCCTCCACGCTGGCTATCCTCAGCAACAACTGAGTCATGTTGCATGCCATCGAACAGAATGCTCCCAAGAGTATTGCTGAAAAACCATTCAATAACATTGAACACAACTCCCCAAAAGCCAGGGGTGTCAGGAAGAAATTCAACACCGCCCACGCCTACTATCGCATGTGTTGGCACGTTCGCTGCCGGGAGCGCCGCGATTGCAGTGCTTCCGAATGCTAGATCACCTACGGCTCCGTCCGTCAACGGGAAACCAAAAGTCCCAAATGCATCTGCCAGTGCATCACTTAAGTTCTCGACAAAAAGCGACGCCAGGCGCGAGCCGCAATGCGGCGTGTCGAGAGTGATAAGTTTTCTAATGTAGCCATCTTGATAATTGTCAACTGTAAAGTTGTCCGCTTCTAGTGCCCATAGCCGCGCAAGAAGGCCCCCCATACTATGACCGATGATATCTACCTTGCTTGCTGCGACTCCTTGTGTCCGGAGATCACTCATGACCGTCGCAATCTCACAGCCAACTACACCTACATTCTCCTCAAGGCTGAGAGCATTTGAGTATGATGGGGTATGCCGATATATAAAGCGTGAATCACGAACAGCTGAAAAGTCCCAAGTATTACCGCTCGACCAAAGGCCATGAAGGAAAAGTAATGGTGTTCTATGCAACTCAAGCTGGAAAGTGTCAATTTCCGCCTCTCCATTACCTATTGGGGTGTACTGAGCTTCTAGAGTAATAAAACGCGACCGACTCAACGTTTGTCCGGCTGGGTCAAACTCATCAGGCGCACGATATACCGCAAATGCGTAATGAGATCCATCGACCTCCACAACTGGTACGGTAACCTCTCTTTGACGGGTGCCTTCGCCTACGGCATCCACGCCTCCGTCATCTTCAGCCAGGCTTGGACCGTTAACGCTGAAGCGCACAGTACCTGCGCCAGACGCACCATATCGCAGTAGAAGCTGGGACACGCCATCAGCAGCTATTCCAGATCGCAACTCACCATCCTCAACGAGGCGTGCGGGGTCCAGAAATATGCCAGTTTTATCCACATACGTTGGGTTTACGTCAAAAACAGAGAGCCCCCGTCGTGAGGACACTATGTACACTGCGCCGCGGGTCATACCTGCCTCAACGTTATCTGGGTCACCTAAGACGGTGAAGCCACCTTGCTGATCCATAGAGAATCCAGGTGAGACGGCAGCGGCGTCGCTAACCAGGAGTTGGTCTAAGTACGACCAGTCGTCACTACTAGTTGAGGTTCTCTCGAATCTGTAAGGTCCGCTACTCTCACTGTCAGCAAAAGCTAGAATCTGATTCTCATTAATAAGAAGTGTTGAAAAGGTACCACCTGGTGCTTGAGGATCATCTAGAAAGTCAACTAATTGCCAGTCAGCACCACTTGCATCGCGTCTAAATACAGCCGGCGGAGGAGTCGTAGCGCTGGGACTAGACGCAACGATCAGGGTATTGTCATCTATATCGAGCTCACCCCCAAAGAAAAACCCAGGGGAGGATCCCGAAAACTTCGCTTGCTCTACCCAGTCGGCTGGGTCATTCGGAGAAAGCTCGAACAAGTACACGGAGCCGGTGAATAAGTCACCATCAGCAGGGCGCCCCACGGCAACAGTGGAACCGCTGCAAGCGGTAGAGAATCCAAAGAGGTCTTCCGAGGGCCCGTCCAAGGGTTCAAGTACTGTAACTAGGTCCCAGGCGTTTGGACCACCGGAATTGCGCTGGAATACATGCGCCGCCTCGCTCCCAGGTGTTCCAACGATTAGAATACCATCGCACAAGGCTAGACTATTTCTTCCGCCTGAGCTTGGGAGTCTATGCGTCCTTACGTGACCCCACTGCCTATCACCGCCCATATCTCTATGATGTATTGACACCAGATTTTCAAGGCTCACATCGTCCCTGGACTTGACAATCAGAACGTCACCTTCTAGAGCAAGAGATCCGCCATAGTCGACTGCAATTCCTGTATCAGAATATGTAAGCCTCTTCTCGATGACCCACGGTGTTACCGCGTTCACTCGCCTCTCATAGATGTATACAGCGCCCCTACCATCATTCTCGTTCGGAGCACCAACTGCTAGGACTCGTTGATCTAATGCTAGAGTATGCCCAAATCTTGTAGAAACAGCGCTGGCAGGGTTTGGGATTTTAGTAACAGAGTAGAGCTCTTCTTGGGCCTGCAACCCGGGTAGCGCTAAGATCACCGAAGTACAAACCCATGCGATTACTGCGCATATACTCATGTGACGTAGTAGGTTGCTAAACATTGGACCTTCCTTGATAAGGATATAGTTCATCTTCTTTAACGCTTCATCGACACACTCAACTGCGCCAATGCGCAGCCTGACAATGCCGGAGACTCGTGCGTTTTCTCTATCAAGATGCAAAGCGATTCATTCTCTCAAGCGTTCATGAACAAGCAGCCCTATTAGTAGCTGCATGCAGGTGACATCAACCAGGCAGTTAGTTGCTATTTCCAAATCGCTGGTTACACATCGATCCCCAATTGCCGCTGATTGCTGCAAGATAGTGGCGAAGTGCGTGCTGAGCAGGCGATCCTTAGCGGGAGGCCCACTTTAGTAGTCACCTGCCTACTCATGCCGCCAGCAATCAAGCCAATTTAGCCCCCTTGGAGTTTATCGGAAACGATCTCCGTTTAAAAAACGCCACCGCTTAGCTTTCTCTTTGTGGGCTTCATCTAAGAAGATTAGCTGAATGACTTGACCCTTGCGGATTGTAGATCTCCACACAACTGATTCCAGTGTACCTGATAGCGTGCCAACTGCAACTGGGCCACGTGCATAATGAGGGTTTTCATCACCTCTATAGTATGTCCACAATGCATCATTGCTAGACTCAGCTTCAAAGATGCGGTCCTTCGTCGGGATATAGATTCCTGGGGGCGTCCATTTGTCAAGGGCTCGAAAGTAGGAACGTTCGGAGACACCTGGAATGAGGTCTTCAGGCATCCGCCAAAGAACGGCGCACACATCAAGGCGAGCAAAACTATCAAGACACCGATACAGGACTTGCCATGGACTGACAGTGAACCTAATCGCTGCCTCTTCGAGTGTCTCAAAAGACACTTCTTTTCCGGACAACACGTTCGCAAGAAGTGAGGACGTGAGAGCTTCGGGGAGTAGGAGATGTCTTGCTATCGATGAGCAGAGCCGTTCTTCAGCGGTAGTATTATCAAACCTGCGTGATGGGAACTCATTCGCATTCTGGTAGGCTAATACATGACTGAGTTCATGCGCCAAGATGAAGCGAAATGTAGTAATCGGTAGATCCTCTCGGATCTCGATGGTGAATCCACCTCGCCTTACGTGGAGCCGTCCTAGGTAATCCCGAGTCCCACGAGTAACGCGTTTGACGTCTACGGAATGCGTTTCAAGAGCGATTGTGATCCTTTCATACACTTCGTCGCCACCGGCATCCGGAGGCCAAGAATCGCCTAGAAAGTAGTCTTCAGCATACTTTGGCGCCATGTCTATGTCGCGACAATTGAGACGCTGAAGGATTGTTAATACTCCTGAGTTCAAGTTGCAAGCCTTTGATACTGAATTAGCTCTCAGGTTCAGTCTTTGTAGTATCGCTGTCGGGGATTATAGCCTGCTGATGCTCTGCTGGCTCTGAATTTGTAGCGCTGTGAACTGGCCGCCCTGACTTCTTCCTAGATCTTCTGCTGCGCGACGGATTCGCCTGCACATCCTCTGTATCAATTTCCTCTATAGTATTTTGAAAACTTGTAACAGTTCGAGACATTAGCTGTTCATCCGAATCCGATCCTGTGTTTGCGACATTCAGGCCCTCAATTGTCTTTTGCTCTGACTTTCGAGAGATCTTACGGACAAAGTTTCTGACCTTCCCCGCAGTAGGGTAACGAGATCGTACATATTCACTTGTTAATGGGTCATTGCTCTGCCCAAACTCGTCGGTGCAGACTTGTTCCAGGAATAGTGCATAACTTTCCGCCCGTGATTCCTCGATGTAGACGGTTAGAGACCAGAGTTGCTTATAACGCTCTGTTAGGCTCTCAATCTCCTGCATCTGATCCTTATCCTTCGGCAGATTGCAGAACTCGATAACCTCGCCATCTACCCACTCAACCAATGCCCGGGCTTGCTTCAGCTGCATGTTCTTTGGGAGGCAAGATATTATTATATCGTCTCGCCTAAGCCCATGACACCGCGATGCGATTACCCCCTCCATCTCAAGTCGCCCTTCGGCGGTCTCACATTTCTTGATCAGGTCGGCAGTACGGCGTGTCTGATTTGGACTACGCCGGATTTTATAGACCACTTTGGGGAAATGTCTCGATCTTAGTTTTCTTAGAAGTGTTACGGCTATCCCCGAGCTATCAAGCTCATCCTCAATGTATTGCAGCAAGCCTTCATCGCCCCGCCCAGCCTTCAGAAGCTGCTCCACCTTATCTTCAAGCTCTAGGCCCTCAGCGTCCTTAGCTTCTCTCAAGACTTTCTCGAGCAGAGCATCCGCTGAGCACTTACTGTGGTGGTAGTAAATCTTCTCAGTTATATCGTATCGTGCTCTAAGCAAAGAGAGGACGGACGTTAAGAGATCATGACGAAGCTTGCCGTTGCGTGCAACGCAAACACCAAGCCTGAAATATGGCTTCGCCTCTGAACCTTCGCCAGGCGGCGTGTGATCCTGCATCACGACCTTTAGATGCGCGAGCAAGGCTTTGTCAACTGACCACGGCATGCCGGCAAAGAGGGAGTCCCGCTGGAGATAGTCTATCAAGTCTGAACAAATTGTATTAGAAACGATATCGTGGACAAGCGCTAGATAAGGTCGGAAGTTACCTTCGATCAATTCACGTATTGGCTTCCAGAGTTGCGCACGTTTCCTCCCTCCGTTCCCACTAAGGAGGGCCTGATCCTTATTCTTAAGCTCAATATCCAACCAAAACACCCCCTTGCAAAGACCCAGCATGATCGGGATAACCTTCCGCACCTTATCGTCTAGCTTCCGAAGATGGGGACTCTCCATTACCTCGTCCGCTAGATCCTTATAAAGCAGGTTAAGCCGGACCGGATCCTCGTCGTGCCTTGGGAGAAGATTCGCTTGATCCTCAAGCGTATGGCCGAATGGCAGATGAGTAATATCGTGAGTAAGTGCGTACAATCTGATGAGCTGGTCAAACCATGGAATTTCCAGCCCTAAGGTGTCTGGCCTTGGAAAACCCTTGAGGTAGGTTTGCTGGAGAACAGACTCAGCCGCTTTTAACTTGTTGCGGTTTCCGATTTCCTCTTCAGGCTTTCCGTCCTCTAGATCTCCATCCGAGAAGTAGTTCTCCCGAAGGTAGGAGAGCATCTTTGTTGTCCAGTAGAGCGTGCCTAGCGAGTGAGCGAACCGAGAATGCTCCGCGGTCGGAAATACGAAATTTGATTGCCCAAGCTGCTTAATGTAGCGCAACCTTTGCATTACCGATGTATCTAGTACTGCAACCTCGATCTCGGTAGCTCTAAGGTCTCGATCCGGAAAGATTCGAAAACGCTTGTAACCTTTCATGTCTAACTCTCTCCATGGAAGCTATCGCTGTAAATTATAGTCGAAAGCCCCGTAATGACGGGGCGAGAATACAAAGGGGTCTATTGAGGCTCTGCTATGGTGACGTGACTGGTCTTGAGTGGCCGAACCAGGAAATCACGATCTTGCCCATTATGATCTGGGCCGTTCTTGAACAGAATACAGTAGCCCTCTTCCGCATCGGATGGCGCTGGCTCAGCCACCAGATGCGCGAGCACTAACATGCGGAGGGCATCACGCATTGGAACTACTGCCTCTCCCCTTGTACGAAAGCAATAGACCAAGACCTCTTCATCCTCTTTAGGCAATCGGCGAACTGCATCGCGACGGCATAAGCTTGACAATTCTTCTTTGAGCATGCGAACTTCCTTTCGTAGCGTAGTTTCCAATTCCGAGCTTGACGTTCGGCTCTGGAATCTACTTGCGAAAGGGATCTAACTTGAATATACATATTTATTGATCGCTGTCAAGTTGATTTGCGGTGCCCATCTGCGCACAGCCTCGACGCCAGCTCCAAGTCGAGGCGGTAAGCGCCGTAGCTTCACCCAAACAAGCATGCGCTGAATGCCACCGAAGTCTGCCCGCTAATCATCAATCTGAGGTATGCATGAAAATTTGGAAGCCGGACGAAGTCTTTCGATAAGAACCTAGATTGGAGCTCCCCTTTCAGGAGTTGCGCGTCTCTTGAGCCGACTCTGAAAGATAAGAGTGTACCAATATTTCCCAACACTGCGTCCCGCACACTTAATTCGAGCTGACCGAAGTACTGGTGAGCAAGGAGCAGATTTACGCGATACTTACGCAACTCTGAAAGCATTGTCGCTAGATGTAACGTGGCGAATGAATGGAACTCGTCCAGGTACACATAGAAGTCTCTCCTGACCCATTCGGGAGTATCCGCACGAGAAAGACCAGCAAGAGCTATATAAGAAACAAGGAGTGAGCCTAGCAGGGACGAAGGTTGCTCGCCAATCTCACCTTTGGCTAGGTTCACGATAAGTATCTTCTTCGAGTCCATGACATCCCGCATCTTGAATGTAGATGCCCCCTCACACAGAATTGAGCGGAGTACTGGATGGGACAAGAATGCCCCTACCTTGTTCAAGATAGGCGCAGAAGCTACGGTCCTCATGCTGGGGCTCATCTTCTCGAACTCATCACGCCAGAATGCCTGCAACCCTCTCGAGCTGAGACGATCGATGGTTACACGCCTGAAGGCCTCATCAAGTAGTAACCGCGGCACATCTGCAAGAGTAGAGCGATCAACTTCGAGGAGTGTCAGTGCTACATGCCTGAATACATGCTCAAGCCTTGGTCCCCAACTCGCATCTCCCCAAATCTTCCGAAACACCTCAACCAGACCGGCGGCTGCAAGCGGCTGCTTTGACTGAGCAACTCCGGCGAGAGGGTTGAAGAACCATGATCCAGGCCTACGGACATCAACATGGATCAAATCCTCACGTCGCCAATCCGGAACCCTCTTCACGACCTCCGCCGCTAGATCACCGTGGACGTCAAGCAGAGCTACTCCATCTCCATTGGTGATGTCCTGGTTAATGAGTGTCTTGAGGAAGGTGGATTTGCCAACACCCGTCTTGCCTATCGCCAAGAGATGGTAGCGGCGGTCGGCGCGGTACATACCGAAGGGGCGCAGCACGCCGCGATGATTCGCTTGAGCTAGCCAAATATCAGGTCTTCGTCTGTAGCCACGCATACTCTCCAAGTATGCCTCGACCAGTGAACAGCACTAGGATGCTCATCCTGCCAGCCTTTTCAAAATCAGCCCGCGAGGCCCTGCAACAGCGTGCACGCTAAATCACTCTCCAATTGCCGCACTAGACAGTCTCAGCCCCACTGCCTCTCTGGCGCCCAATCCATACAAGACTAGCCCCAAGAGCTAGGAAAACCGCCATCCTCTCGTCCTTCCCCTGCCAGGCTTTCCTCACTTTTGGGAGATAGGGCACAAGCTCCGGGAAGCCCTCAGCCAGCGCCCTGGCAATTTGATTTTGGTTGGCAGCACGGAAGGCTTCCTTAAGTTGCCGCCGCGAGACTTCGCCGCACTCGATGCCCGTAGGCCTTAGAGCCTTTACGATTTCTGGGATCAGCGACCGAGCTCGTGGCCCACGGCGAGACGATCGGACCTCCTCGTAGGTGAGGCTTGCAGGTTGATACCGCTCGATGAACTCTCGAATCCGCTCAGCGTGGCCTTGGACACTCAAGTCACTGAGATGAGCCAGACCCCAGTCAACAAGGCGGACGTCGCCTAAGGGACGCTCTTCCACAACAACGAATCCGAAACCCCTGACGGTCAGCTCAATTCCAAGAGACCTACGCACTTTCAATAGGGGATGAGTTATCTTCTTGGCGTCTTGTGAGACGATCGACCACTTGCCACTTCCGAAGCGAGATCGGGCAAGCACACTCACTCTGTAGATTCGTTACGAGGGATTTCGCACGCTCGGCAACTCGCTCTTCGGCCTCCTTAAGCATGCCAAGATACAAATCCTCCACAGAGGCAGAGAGGATTACTGAGAGCTCAAAGATGGTTTCGAGCCGCGGCACTCTTTGCTGCCGCTCGTATCTCGTCAACGTAGTACCGGATTCACAGCCAAGAAGAAATGCTACTTCGTCCTGGGTAAGACAGGTGCGCTTCCGATACATACGCAGATAGTTTGAGATAGGGAGCTTCGACATAACTAGGATATAGCATAGAGAAGTTCAGAAAGGATTAAAGAGAGCAGTTCTTGCCAGTCCCGGCAGTCGCGCCAAGTGGTATTTCGATCTCAGCTGCTTGGGCACTCCTTCTCGAGACGTTGGACTGTGATGTTGTGGATGTCGGGGATACCAGAGCCCATTGACCCTCGCTCTGGAAAGCCGGCTCTTTGCGACAGCTTGACTTGACCAACGCTAGCTCTCATCACCAACGTCCCCGACGTCATCGTTGGGTTCAGAATCAACTATTCGGTACTTCTCGAAGAGGGATGTAAGCTTCGGGAATTCAGTCGAGGGAATGACGAAGACCCCCTCTCGCCGAAGCGGCGAGAGAAAGAGACGCCGACGGAGGATAGAGCCTACTCGACGAGGAGAGATGGCTTCTCCTATTTCCTCGGACAGTTGCTCTGCAATGGCCTTCATTGAAAGCAGCACACCATCCTGCTTCAGGGAGTAGATAGCACGAAGGATTTCTGATTCTAGGTCTAGCGTCCGCAGTCCACGGAGGTCACGGTTATATCTGCGTGCTACGAGCACCATTCGCTGTCGAGCTTCTCGATCCGCGACGAGCGAAAGGAGTGGGGCAAAGACCTGGGCTATTCTTGGCTCGATACTTCGATCTGGTGACAACACCTTCTCTTCAGTCAACGTTCGGAAGCGGTAGAGCAGAAGCTTATTCCGTAATTCTTCTCCTTCTGCTAGAAACGACTTTGGTAGATTGAGGGGGATATCGCTGCGCACTGTCCTGAGGCCCATGTCCTCGGTAATACAGCGACTCTCCAACGCTTGGTCGTCAAAATACCTCCTCGTAGCTACGATCTTCGGACCGTACACAGTGAATGCTCGAGGGTTGTACTCCTTCTGCGGTGTTGCCTCACTTCGCAGAATTGGGAAGCCGCGGGCGTTACCGTTGTTCAAAATCTTCACGATGTCCGCCTTCTCATCACTCACCCGGAAGTCTCCCTCGTCAATAACCAGGGTCCCTCGAATGGAGTCGAGAATGCGAAAGATGGGAGAGATCGTCGAGGCACCAGATGCAAAGATTGGTTTGTAGCAAACAGATCCAACCGTTTGGAGTAGGCGTGACTTTCCCGAGCCAAAGTCACCTCGAGCTCTCAGGTAAGGGATCTCATTGAATACGTCGTACACCCAGGACAGCAATACGTAGTAGGTTGCGATCTCCTCAAAGTCGGCCGAGACATCGACATACCTGTGGATAAAGTCTCGGACTTCACGGAGGAGCTCTTCTGTAGTCTCGTAGGACCCGACGCTGGAGGGGAATAGAACTACGCGATGGCTTAGCAGGTTGTTATCTGGCCGGTATGGCATGAGCACCTTCCCAGTACCTAAGGGAACGCGCAACTCTTCGTTCCAAGTACCGCCCCTGAAGCAGGCAAAGACCGTCTCCTCAGTCTCTCTCCTGAAGAGCATTTCTATGATTGAGCCATCACTGAGCCGGGAGGATGCGGTTGGCTGCCTACGGTCGTCTTGGCTACTCCGACTCATCTCCCGTTTGATTACTTCTAAACATCTCTACTAGATCGATTCGTGTGCGACCTCCGGTGGCGAAGAAGTCCACTACGCTCCCCAATGAGCCCTCAGAAGGAGAGCGCACCAAGCGAGCGCTAGGCACCCTCCCGACAAGCTGCTTCACCCAACAAGAGGCACTGTCAGAACTGGATGCCCAGACGAGTAGGCCCTTCACTCTTTGGAGTTCACCAATCCAACTCTCATCAACTTTCTTCTGCGTACCAGCCAGGGAGACGGCAGCGAAGCCCTTTGAGATGAGGATAAGCCGGTCTATTGAAGTTTCACAGAAGACTACCTGCCCAGGAGCAGTACGAAGTAGCTCTCTGCCGTAGAGGCCGCTTCTGCTCCCGGTACGCTCAACATCGAGTGTGAAGGCTCTGTTGGTTTCAATCCAGTACTCAAAGAATGCAATTTCTCTGTGGGATGCGAATATGGGCACAACAAGATGAGGATCATCGTAGCCAAGTAGCTTGGCATGGACGACTGACTCTACGATCCCAACGTCTGCGAGGGAGTCCCAGATGTGGCTAGGGAGTCGCCGATGGAAGTCGAGTGCATGTTTACGTTTTCGTGTCATGATCTACAGAGTACGCCCATATTCAATACAAAATAGACTGTAGAAACAGACGGAAATGGCAGCTCAAGGGGAAAAGACACCCCAGCTAGCCCAACTCTGTCATTTGTGGCGGAATCAGACCACAGTCTTTCACTCATTCAAGGATCAGTCTTCACAGACTGCTCTAGCTAGCCTGCCCCACAACCGACGCCAAGAAAACTAGATTCGCTCCAACTAGTGATATACACTGCGCTTTCTTCTCGGGTATAGATTGGAGGGTAAATTCGTGATCCTCCAAAGAAATTCAGGCCATAAACTCGTCCATGCGCATAGCCGTATACCAGCAAGCTTCGCATACAGATATCTAGTAATAAGAGCCAGGCGACCTCTTCTCCTTATATTTTCTTGATAAAAACTTTCGTCATTCTTTAGCCAGGCGCTCAGAAAAGACCAGTCTGACCTTCTCCTCAATGACCAGAACCCCTTGATCTGGCACAGATTCAGATGCTACCGTCTTAGGCGATGCAAGTGATCTGTCCCAGACTTCGACGAACTAGTTATAGCCCTCCTCCTAATATTGGAGGGAGGGGCTGACGTTTTGTACTACAAAGGACCGACTTTTATGTCGGTCCTTTCTCTTTAGCGAGAAATATCCCAAAAGGACAAGATTCGAGAGTATTAGGAAATAAGAATGGCTCCCCTAGAGGAGCCATACAAGAAACCCACCGATGTGAGAGTCGTTTGTCTTGAGCGATACCGACTCTCTACAGCGCGTACAAATGTACAGGGTTGTTGTAAATCCTAACATTTCTGCGCAAGTGCCGCAAGGCAGTCGGTGGGACTCACAAACGGCCACAAAGGCCACGTTGAAAGGAGTCTCCAATGTCGAAGAAGCAATTTGTCAAGGACAACAATGGCGATATCACCCATGTTCGCGTGACGAGTAAGGGTGGACGAAGCTCTTGGCTGTATGACCACAAGCCAACCGTCTTCGGTGATGGTCGAGGCAAATGTGTCGAGGTTGCCGACCATCATAAGGACGGCACGACGACTGCCTATGAGTTCAAGGATCAGATCTTTGGCAGCGGCAAGGGCAAGAGAAAGTAACAACTTCCCGGGGTGCCCGACCTGGTCGGGTACCCCTTAATTGATTACGCCGACTTTTCTTCAGAGTCCAGACCGGTATCAAAACCGAGAGTTTCGAGTGCCTCGATTGCCTGCTCCAGCCTAACCTCTTGAAGGGGATCGATTAGCTCAGGCATATTGGCAAGCAGCTCCTGAACACCTTGAGAAGGATTGGTCCTTTGCGAGTGGGTAATTCGAGAGTCGGCACAAGCAGATTCTAAACCTGCCACTTTAGGCTCTTTGTTTCCCCGTTCCCTGGAAGTCTCTGAAGGTCCACCAATATACCCCAACTGGAACCGCTCCTTGAGCGGTCCCAAATCAGCAAGGAAATCAAAGGGAATTCGGAGGCTGACACTTTCTATGGCCTTCTCGCGTATAGTCAAAGTCTCCACAAGAGGCTGAAAAAGCAGTGATTGAAGCTCTGGGAGCCTTGCTTTCTTGAAGGCAGTGTTTAGATTTTGAGCAAGAAGCAGAGCCATCTTTAGGACTCTAGCTGAGTGTTCTAGCTCGCTGTCCATAGCTTCAAGGCGTTCCATTAGCGTCCTGTTAGCTATTTGGCATTCATTCATCTTTTCCTCATAGATTGCTTCGGGAACCTTGCCCTCGAGATACTTGTCTACAAGACGATCCTCTTTCTGCTTAACGGCCTTTTGTTGAGCGGTGATAGTGTTTCGCAGACGCCGTTTGGACTCCTCATCGTGGTTCACAATCTTTGCAATCTCTGCCTTTAGCGCCTCTAGCGCTTTAGGTGAAAGCTTAATTGCCGAGAGCAAGTTTGCAAGCTCTCTATCTAGTCGAGCTAGAGGAACACATGCCTGAGAGCAGGAAACAGTATCGCCATGCTGCACCTTCGAGCACGAATATCGGCCGTACTTCTTACCACTACGCCCAGTATGAAATGCTCCCTGCCAACGAGAACCACACTCACCGCATACTGGTGAGAAGGCCCGAACGAAGAAGAAGCGTCTGCGTTTCCGCGATCCACCCTGCCTACGAGCCTTAAGGATAGTCTGATTCCTTCGAAACAGAGTCTTTCCCACAAGTGGCTGATGCTGTCCCTTCTCGCATCGCACATCCGCAAAGTTGACGACACCGATATACGCTTCGTTCTTTAAGATCTTTTCAATGTTACTCTTGTGGAGCTTCCGCCCTCTGCGTAACACCATGCCCTCTTCATGGAGCTTGGCGGTCAGATCTCTGATCGAGTACCTACCCGTTCCATATAGTTCATGAATTCTCGTAACCCAGGGTGCTTCGGTCTGAGAAGGCTCGATCCACCGCTTCCGCTTGCTGGAAGACACCTGTTCTTGGACGTTCTTGTATCCATAAGGTGCAACTCCACACCATCCACCACTTTCCGCCTTGTTCCGCATGGACTTCTTGATCTTTTCCCCATCCTGCCGGGATCGAAACTCGGCAAAACCTGAAAGCATGAACTCCATGAGCCACGACGCCGAGGAGTCATCCGACGGCAACGATTCATTAACGGAAAGCAGTCGTACGCCATGTTTCTGAAACAGCTTCTTAATCGAATGATACTCAATCGCATTCCGTGAAAGCCTGCTTATATCGTAGATGATCACGACACTTACAGAGGATTCTTGCTGTATTCTCCCCATAAGAAGTTGCAAGCCTGTCCGCCCAGCTATCTTCCTACCACTTACTTCATCCTTGTAGATGTCCTTGATTGCATCTACGGCAAGGCCTTCACGGTGTGCGAGATCGAGGCACGCAGTTTTCTGGGTCTCTATTGGCAGCTCTTTGGCTGCTTGCTTCCCCGTAGAGACACGTAAATATATCAATGCTTGGCTTTTGACTACTGACATACCTTTCAATATACACTTATTCCTGTATCTTCCAAGTACCGGCATTGCGGGCGGCATTTTCTGTTGGATTTGTCTCGTTCCTTCTTGCACCGGCTTCGCTCTCGATCTCATTCTCCGCGATTAGGATGAGTGCATGAGCAAGGAGTTCTAGGCTTTTTCTCCCAGAGTTCGACAGTTTTTCTGGTGAGTCGGCTTGCATGTCCTTGATAATACAGCCGAACTCATCGACTTAACTAGGATTGACTCTTTGCCTCAGAAGGCATCGCAACAGAATCGATGCGCACAGTCACTAACAATTCCTTTCCAATGCGCTCCTGGTACTTAGGAACTGTGTATGCCGGCTGCGGCAGGATCTGCACCCTAGACTAGCGATATGCCATGGGTACCGTGAAGATGGAATGTTGTTCTTCACTTGAAACCCTTGAGTAGGAGCGTAATCGTGAAAGACGACCAAACCGTCTTCTCTAGCGGCCAATTGTTCGCACTCGGTCAGATCGTAGCCACACCTGGAGCACTAGCCTTACTTGAGCAAGAAGGGGCTGACGCAATATCCCTCCTCACACGTCACGTACAGGGTGACTTTGGGGAAGTCCCCGAGGAAGATGAGCGCGCAAATCATAGGGCCGTCAGAGATGGTCTTAGAATACTCTCTTCGTATAGCCTTGGAGGTGACGCGATTTGGATTATCACAGAGGCTGATCGATCCTCGACCTGCCTTCTGCTCCCGAGTGAATACTAGCCCTGAGTCGGCGTCATCTGTTGAATGACGCCGTGCTTTTTTGGTGATACACCCTCATGACACATGTAGGGTGTAGTAACCACTAAAGACTTCTCATGCACCGCTTATTAAAGCAACAAGCGTCGCAATATAGCCTGTCATTCTAAGTACAGTAAAATCCAGGACTCAAGCCTTTCAAGCGATTCAGTGGAAGTTATTGAGAAAGACTAGATTTTGCCTCGTGCTCCAACGATCGACGCCGAAGACGAATGCTGGGCATCCAGCAGCCAATAGGAACGTGAGTGCACGGTAATACGGCCCGCCGTTTGCCGCGGCATCTAGCTCATAATTCCTAGGGAAGCCAAAGCTCGTACCGAATCCGCCTGAGTAGTGCCTCTCTTTCCGATCGACGTTTGAGGAGACTTTCTGCTGCCTTCTTGACGCTAAGCAATTACCATTGTGTATACTGATAGGCATATCTTGTATACCTTCTCATGTCTTAACCAGGTCTACGACGAAAATAATGAGGTTCGCAAATGCCTTTATCCGCGTCTCCGATACTGCCTCCGCCTACTCCCGGTCACGCTCAACGCATAATTTGGCTACAGCTCGCCCTCTGCTTGTTCCTCGCCTTGCCCGTGCACGGGCTAGCGGAGGAGAGTGTTCTCTGGGTCGCCACAGAGTTAGAGGCATCTGAGGGGACTCTTCATGAGCTCCTCGTAGTTGCCTCTTCAGCAGCGAACGGAGAGGTCATCGATAGTCTTAAGAGTTCCGAGATCCATGCCCTTGCTGCTGATGCGGAAGGAACAGCTTGGCTGGCAACCGAGACTGGCCTGTTTCGCACTGCCGGGAAGACCGGCAGCTTGGAACTTGAACTCATCGCTGAGATTGCTTTGGATAAGGAAAAATCAGCCGAAGCAGATGGAGCTAGCCTTGGCTACACCATGGTCACCACACCTGGGCCTGCTGGTAGAGACGGAGAGCAACCGGAGGCGGCACAAAGCCAGTTCCTCGTGTTTTCACCAAGTGCTCGTACCGATACTGGAAGAAGCCGCATGTGGTGGGCTGTGGGGAAGGAGCTTCGTGTCTTTGATGAATCTGGCGACGAGATCATGGAGTTGGAGTTCGAGACGCCAGTGCAGCACCTCCTTGAAGACGTAGCAGCGAGTCGGATCTGGGTAACGACTGCAGCCAAGGTCTTGGCTCTTGATTCTGTATCAGGCGACACCGTCAACAGCTTAGGTTTGCCCGATGGTCTCGGGCCAGTCTCAGTAGCCGTTGTTGGTGAGCATCTCTGGGTAAATAGCAGATCGGAGGAGGACAGCGAGCCCCCTGGCTCCGCCCACATCATCCGGTATACACAGGCCGGGGATCTACTTGGTATGGCCTCGCTCTCTGACGAAACAGCTCAGGCATATTCAGCATCTGCGCTTCTAGCAGACGGTCTCGGGGGAGCATGGTGGCACGGTAACAATGGAGTTCAGAGAGTCCAACTCGAGAGCGACCATGAGGCTGCGGCCCTCGTCCCCGTCGGAGAATCCCTACTCCTCTTCAATGCTGAGGTGCCTCGAACCATCATCGTGAATCCGACCAATCTGAGTCTGTGGGCTGCTGGCCGTGGAGGGATCGGACGATTCTCTCCTTTAGGCCAAGAACTAGAGTCATGGATATTTGATGCGTCTCGGACTGTGACAGCCCTTGCATGGACACAACTAGTGGAAGACGAAGACCCGCCGACCCTGGAGATCTTGGCTCCTCTGGATGGCTCGAAGGTCGAGCAGGACGAAGTGGTGCTGGAGCTCGCCGCCGAGGACGCCGGCTCCGGAGTCGACTGGTCCACCCTCGCGGTGCGAATGGAGGGCGCTGCCCTCGATCTCTCCTGCTTCCCGTCTAGCCTCGATCCCGAAGCCGGCCGCACCTGCCCTCTGGAGCTTCCCCTCGGCGTGGCGGACCTGCGGGCCCAGGTGCAGGACTTCTCGGGCCTGTCCTCGGAAGTCGCCATTGTGCGCTTCACCGTCCTCGAGGCAGAGGATGACGGGGATAGCGCGGACGATGACGGGGCTCCTATTTCTCCCTACACCCCGGTGCGCAACGACCGAGGCGTCGAACCCAATAAGGTCTACCTCTCCGACGGCGATGTGGAGACCATCTCCACCGATTCTGGGCACCTCACTCTGGCCATCCCCCTCGGTCAGCGCTATTCCGTCGGCGCCCAGCTGAGCTATCAATTCCGCCTCGTCCACAACTCCAACGTCTGGCAGCCGGTGCGTCTGTCCTGCAACGACCTGCAATGCGACGGGGAGTGGTCCGAGGTCGATTTCGCCTCTACCAATCCCTCCAGCAACGCCGGTCTCGGTTGGGAGATTCACTTCGGCAAGCTCTACGCGCCGCTCCCGCCCACCGGCCTCGTGCAGCCGGAGCGGGACCTCTACCCCAACCGCCCCGATCCGGCGGACGTGGGATCTCAATGGCTCTACGTCGCCCCGGACGGCTCTCGCCATGAGCTCAAATCCCTCACCGGCTGGGACAACGGTACCGCCACCCGGCCGGTGCGTTATTCCACCGATTCCTCCTACCTGCGTATGGTGCAGACCCACGACGACCGGGTGCGGGTGGAGTACCCCGACGGCACCTTCGCCCTCTTCAAGCAGACC
>JBCCXL010000010.1:0-222953 GCA_039191605.1 Acidobacteriota bacterium
CCGTTAAACCTACCCCCCCCGGTGGGCCCCCCCCCCCCGGTTCCTTCCGGGGGGGTAATACCGGGGGGTGCCGGGGCCCCCCCCCCCCCACCCCCCGGCGCGGCCCCGGGGCGCACCCGCGGCCCCGCGACCCGCGAAGTGAGACGATAGCAGCCCCGCAGGGATCCCACGGTGAAGCTTAGGGAAGGAAGCTGCGTCAAGGAAACTGGGGAGAGGAACCTAGAGCGGGAAAGCTAGGGCGGATCCGCGGAAGACTCGCCACAGCTCGTATTCGCTCATGGGGCCCCCATCGGCCAGGTTTGGATCAGCGACAGGAACGCAGCGGGCCCGTGGCCGCCGGGCAGTGGACTCGGCGACAGCGGGGGCAGAGGGATGCGCTGGAAGCGGCGCCGAGGCCGTACTACAATCCGGTGAATCCGAAACTACGGACGGCCACGAGCCGCCGTTGAGAGCCGGTGGTCGGGGAGCTGCTGCCCTTCGCCCGGACCTCGTCCCCTGCCCCGGGGCGTGACCTCGCCGTCGACGCTGCCTCGAGGGTCTCTCCCAAGTCGCTCCCTAGTTGGCCCCCTCGGCCATCGAGAAAGGACATGATGGCCCGATCCCCCAAGGCGTCCGAGCCCTCCCTTCAGCACCCCGAACATGCTCTCGCCCAGCAGGATGTCGATCCGCTGGAGACTCGCGAATGGCTGGAGTCTCTCGAGAGCGTGCTGCAGGCGGACGGTGGTGAGCGCGCCGCCTATCTCATCGCCCGCCTCGACGAATACGCCCGGGAGCGCGGCTTCGACCTCTCGCCCCACGCCGCCACCGGCTACGTCAACACCATTCCCCCGCAGCGCCAGCCGGGCTTTCCCGGAGACATCGAGCTGGAGGAGTCTCTGCTGCGCCGCCTGCGCTGGAACGCCATGGCGATGGTGGTCAAGTCGAATAAGAAATACTCCGGCCTCGGCGGCCATATCGCCACCTACGCCTCCGTGGCGCACCTCTTCGAGATGGGCTTCAATCATTTCTGGCGGGCCCGCAACGAGGAGCGAGGACAGCTGGAAGACCTGATCTACTTCCAGGGCCACGCCTCCCCGGGGATCTACGCTCGAGCCTTCCTGGAGGGTCGACTGGACGAGGAGCACCTGGATCGATTCCGCCGCGAGGTGGAGCGGCCGGGAGACGACGAGCAGCGCTTCGGCCTCTCTTCCTATCCCCACAGCTGGCTGATGCCGGACTTCTGGCAATTCGCCACGGTTTCCATGGGTCTCGGTCCGCTGATGGCGATCTACCAGGCCCGCTTCATGAAGTACCTGCACCGCCGCGGGCTTCAGGACCTGGCGGACCGTAAGGTCTGGGCCTTCCTCGGCGACGGCGAGACGGACGAGCCCGAATCCCTCGGCGCCCTGGGTATCGCGGTGCGGGAAGGCCTGGACAACCTGGTCTTCGTCATCAACTGCAACCTGCAGCGCCTCGACGGCCCGGTGCGCGGCAACGGCAAGATCATCCAGGAGCTGGAGGCGGCCTTCCGCGGCGTCGGCTGGAACGTCATCAAGGTGCTGTGGAATAGCGCCTGGGACGAGCTCTTCGCCAAAGACACCAGCGGAGCCCTGCGCCGCCGCATGATGTCCGCCGTCGACGGCGAGTACCAGCACTTCAACGTTCACGGCATCCGCTATCTCCGCGAGGAGTTCTTCGGCGCTTCGGAGGAGCTGCGGCAGCTCATCGACGGCTGGAGCGACGAGGACCTCGCCCGGCTGGGCTTCGGCGGCCACGACGCCGAGAAGATCTACGCCGCCTTCCGCGCCGCCAGCGAGCACCGCGGCCGGCCGACGGTGATCCTCGCCAAGACGGTGAAGGGCTACGGCCTCGGCGCCGTCGGCCAGGGCCAGAACACTACCCACCAGCTCAAGAAGCTGGAGGAGGACGACCTGCGCCACTTCCGCCAGCACTTCCAGGTGCCGGTGAGCGACGAGGAGCTGCCGGACCTGCCCTTCCTGCAGCTGGATCCCGCCAGCGCGGAGAAAAACTACCTCGACCAGCATCGGGAGGCCCTCGGCGGCTCCCTGCCGGCCCGCCACGAGATTCAGGAGACCCTGCCGGTTCCGGAGCTCGACACCTTCGCCGCCCTGCTCAAGGACACCGGCGAGCGCGAGCTCTCCACCACCATGGCCTTCGTTCGATTCCTCTCGCTGCTGCTGCGCCAGGCGGAGCTGAAGGAGCGCATCGTCCCCATCGTCGCCGACGAGGCCCGCACCTTCGGCATGGAGGGCCTGTTCCGCCAGCTGGGGATCTACTCGCCGGTGGGTCAGCTCTACACCCCGGTGGATAAGTCCACCCTGGCCTATTACCGCGAGACCGACAGCGGTCAGGTGCTCCAGGAGGGCATCACCGAAGCCGGCGCCATGAGCACCTGGATCGCCGCCGCCACCAGCTCGGCGAACCACGCCGTCACCATGGTGCCCTTCTTCATCTTCTACTCCATGTTCGGCTTCCAGCGCATCGGCGATCTCGCCTGGGCCGGTGCCGACATGCGCGCCCGGGGCTTCCTGCTCGGCGCCACCTCCGGCCGCACCACCTTGAACGGCGAAGGCCTGCAGCACGAGGACGGCCACAGCCACCTCATCGCCGCTACGGTTCCCACCTGCCGCGCCTACGATCCCACCTACACCTACGAGCTGGCGGTGATCCTGCGCCGCGGCATGGTGCACATGTACGTCGAGAACGAGCCGGTCTTCTACTACATCACGGTGCTCAACGAGAACTACCCTCACCCGGCCCTGCCGCAGAGCTCCGGCGTCGACGGTGCCAGCGTCGAGGAGGCCATCGTCCACGGGCTCTACCGCCTGCGGGCCTCGAAGAAGCGCTCCAAGACCAAGCGGGTGCAGCTGCTGGGCTGCGGCTCGATTCTGCGGGAGGTCGAGGCGGCGGCGCAGATCCTGGAGCAGGACCACGGCATCGCCGCCGACGTCTGGAGCAGCCCGGGCCTCACCGAGCTGCGCCGCGACGGCCTGGCGGTGGACCGCTGGAACCGACTCCACCCCACCGAAGAGCCCCGCAGCTCCTGGGTGGAGCGCTGCCTGGAGGGCACCTCCGGCCCGGTGATCGCCGCCACCGACTACACCCACGCCTACCCGGATCAGATTCGGCCCTGGGTTCCCCGCCGCTTCGTCACCCTCGGCACCGACGGCTTCGGCCGCAGCGATACCCGCGAGACCCTGCGCTCCTTCTTCGAGGTGGACCGCCACCACATCGTCGTCGCCGCCCTGAAGGCGCTGGCGGACGAGGGCACCGTGCCGGCGAAGGCCGCCGCCAAGGCCATCGAGAGCTACGGCATCGATCCGGAGGCCACCCCGCCCACCGACGCCTGAGCTGGCCCCCCCGGATCTCTGAACTGCCAGATCTCTGGCCTGCCGAGTCTCCCGAACGCATCCGACGAATACGTCAGCAAGCAGGCCAGCAAGCAGCCCGGGCATCCGGACATACCAGCCCCGCGTAACCCCAAGATCCCCTATCCCGCGCTGAGCGCGGGACGCCAAATTCCCAAGAGCACCGCAAGCGAGCTTCTAGAAGCCATCTAGAGCGCCCCCAACCCCGAGAGGAGAGCCCGTGGGCCAACAGGTTGAGATCACCGTCCCGGATATCGGCGACTTCGACGCCGTCGAAGTCATCGAGGTGCTGGTCAGCGCCGGAGACGCGGTGGAGGAAGAGCAGAGCCTGATCACCCTGGAGAGTGACAAGGCCACCATGGAGGTCCCCTCCTCCCATGCCGGCACCGTGGTCGAGGTCAAGATCTCCAACGGGGATCAGGTCGCCCAGGGGGACGTCATCGCGCTCCTCGAGGTCGGGGCTGCCGCCGAGGCCGCCCCGGCGGCGGAGACGGCGCCGGCAGCAGAAGCAGGGGCAGCACCAGCGGCCGCTCTGGAGCCTGCCCCGCCGGCCGCTCCCGCCGCCGAGGCTCCGGCCCCACCGGCCTCTGCCGCCAGCGCTCCCCCACCTGCCGCTAGCGCTGCGGCATCGACCGCCCCGTCCCAAAGCGCGGGCGCCGGCTCGAGCCTCGACGAGGTCGACGAGCAGGCCTTCGCCAGCGCCCACGCCGCCCCCGGCGTGCGCCGCCTGGCCCGCGAGCTGGGGGCTGACCTCGGCCGTGTGGAGGGCAGCGGCCGCAAGGGGCGGATCACCAAGGAGGACGTCGAGGGCTATATCCGCCGCGCGGTGGAGCAATTCCAGAGTGGCCGCGCCGCCGCCCCCGCCGGCGACGGCAACTACCTGCCGGTGGCCCCGGCGCGGGATATCGACTTCAGCAAATTCGGCGAGATCGAGCACCAGCCGCTGACCCGCATCCAGAAGATCTCCGGGCCGGCTCTCCACCGCTCCTGGGTCACGGTGCCCCACGTCACTCAATTCGACCAGGCGGACATCACCGAGCTGGAGGCCTTCCGCAAGCAGCTCAAGCCAGAGGCGGAGCGCGCCGGCGTGAAGGTCACCCCGGTCTCCTTCCTGCTCCTCGCCTGCGCCCGGGCGCTCAAGGAGCGGCCGCGCATGAACTCCTCCCTCGCCCCCGGCGGCGAGGAGCTGATCATGAAGAAGTACATCCACATCGGCGTCGCCGTGGATACACTCGGCGGCCTGGTGGTGCCGGTGGTCCAGGACGTCGACCAGAAGGGCATCTTCGAGATCTCCGCCGACCTCATGGACATCAGCCAGCGGGCCCGGGACGGCAAGCTCGGCCCCCGGGATATCCAGGGCGCCACCTTCACCATCTCCAGCCTCGGCGGCATCGGCGGCACCGGCTTCACCCCGGTGGTCAACTCCCCCGAGGTGGGCATCCTCGGCGTCGCCCGCCACTCCACCCAGCCGGTGTGGAACGGCAGCGAGTTCGAGCCGCGGCTGATCCTGCCCTTCTCCCTGTCCTACGACCACCGGGTCATCGACGGCGCCGAGGCGGTGCGCTTCACCACCACCCTCGGCGGCATCCTCTCGGATCTGCGCCGAATCCTGATCTGAGGCCTCGGCCTTTCGAGCTAGCCCTAGAGATCTCCGCAGAGCGTCTGAGACCCCGGGCCACGACCTCTCGAGCCCACGACCTCTCCAGACCACGCCCTCCCATGGGCGAATCTTTCCAGCGCTCCAAGACCCCTCCAAGAACCTCCGAGCAACCAGCGAGCAGCCCGTGAGCCATACCGAGATTCGAGTACCGGACATCGGCGATTTCGACGCCGTGGAGATCATTGAAGTCCTGGTGACCGCCGGAGATCAGGTGGAGGAAGAGCAGAGCCTCCTCACCCTGGAAAGCGACAAGGCCACCATGGAGGTGCCCTCCTCCGCCGCCGGTACGGTGGTGGAGGTGAAGGTCGCCGTCGGCGACAAAGTCGCCCAGGGAGACCTCATCGCCGTGGTCGCCACCGGGGCTTCCGCCAGCACCGAGAGCACTGTCAGTGCCGGGGCCGAAGCAGCGGCCCAGGAAGACGCTAGCACCAGTCCTCCGGCTCCGGCCGCGGCCCCGGCTGCAGCCGCTGCCGCCCCTCCAACCCCGGCGCCCGCTCCGGCTCCGGCTCCGACTCCGGCGCGGCTGCCGGATGCCGATCTCCACGCCGAGGTGCTGGTCATCGGCGCCGGCCCCGGCGGCTATTCCGCCGCCTTCCGCGCCGCCGACCTCGGCAAGAAGGTGGTGCTGGTGGAGCGCTTCCCCCGCCTCGGCGGCGTTTGCCTCAACGTCGGCTGCATTCCCTCCAAGGCCCTGCTCCACGCCGCCAAGGTGCTGGACGAAGCCGCCGCCTTCGCCGACCACGGCATCGCCTTCGGCGAGCCGAGCATCGACCTCGATGCCCTGCGCTCGTGGAAGGACGGAGTGGTCCAGCGCCTCACCGGCGGCCTGAAAACCCTCGCCAAGCAGCGCAAGGTCACCGTCGTCCACGGTCTGGCAAAATTCGCCGGCCAATTCCATGTCGAGGTAGACCCCACGGCGCAAGACCCCGGCGACGACTTCCCGCGGCGCATCTCCTTCGAGAGCTGCATTTTGGCCGCCGGCTCCCGGGTGGTGGAGCTCCCCTTCCTGCCCGAAGACGAGCGCATCGTCGACTCCACCGGCGCCCTGGAGCTGCGGGACATCCCCTCCCGGCTGCTGATCATCGGCGGCGGCATCATCGGCGTCGAGATGGGCACCGTCTACCATGGCCTGGGCTCGAAGGTCACCGTCGTCGAGCTGATGGACGGCCTGCTCCCCGGCGCCGACAAGGACATCGTGCGCCCGCTGGCGCGGCGCCTCGGCAAGCGCTTCGAGGCGATTCACCTGAAGACCAAGGTGAGCGCCGTGGAGGCCCGCGAAGACGGCCTGGTGGCGACCCTCGAGGGGCCCGACAGCAGCTCCCGCCAGGAGACCTTCGATCGAGTGCTGGTGAGCGTCGGCCGGCGCCCCAACGGCGATCGCCTGGGCGCCGAGGCGGCGGGCCTCGAGGTCACCGAGCGCGGCTTCATTCCCTCCGATCGCCAGCAGCGCACCAACGTGCCCCACATCTTCAGCATCGGCGATCTCAAGGGCAACCCGATGCTCGCCCACAAGAGCGTCCACGAAGGCAAGATCGCCGCCGAGGTGATCGCCGGCCACAAGGTCGCCTTCGATGCCCGGGTGATCCCCAGCGTCGCCTACACCGATCCGGAAGTCGCCTGGGTGGGCCTCACCGAAATCGAGGCCAAGGAGCGCGGCGTGGCCTACGAGAAGGGCGCCTTCCCCTGGGCCGCCAGCGGCCGCTCCCTGGCCATCGGCCGAGACGAGGGGGTGACCAAGGTGCTCTTCGATCCGGACAGCGGCCGGGTGCTCGGCGCCGGCATCGTCGGCACCGCAGCGGGGGACCTCATCGCCGAGGTCGCCCTCGCCATCGAGATGGGCTGCGACGCCGAGGACATCGCTCTGACCGTCCACCCCCACCCCACCCTCTCGGAGACGGTGGCGATGAGCGCCGAGGCCTTCGAGGGCACCCTCACCGACCTCTACCTGCCGAAGCGCAAGAAGAAGAGCTGAGCCCACTCCTGAGCCCACTTCTCAGCCCCCTCTTCAGCCCACTCTTCAGCCCCCTCTTCAGCTCACTGTCTCTACTGAGCCCATGATCGAAGCCATCCGCTCCTTCTTCGACGACCGCATCGGGCGCTCCCCCTCCCAGGCGGAGGATCCAGAGCACTCCGTGCGGCTCGCCGCCGCCGCCCTCTTCGCCGAGCTCATCGGCGCCGACTTCCATCATCACCCGGAGGAGCGGCGCACCGCCCTGGCGGCGATCCAGAAGGCCCTGGAGCTGCCTCGAGAGGAGGCCGACGCCCTGCTCGATCTCGCCGAGGACGAAGCCTCCATCTCCGTCTCCCTCTACGAGTTCACCCGCCTGGTGCACCAACACTTCAGCGAGGCGGAAAAGCTGCGGGTGGTGGAGGGACTGTGGAGGGTGGCCTACGCCGACGGCCGCCTCGATCACCACGAAGATCACATGCTGCGCAAGGTAAAGAGCCTGCTGCACATCCCCCAGGCGGCCTTCATCGAAGCCAAGCTACGAGCCCGAGAGCAGCATTCATCGTAATCAGCGCCAACCGACGGAGGATCCCGCCATGACCACCCAGCCTTCAGCTGACTCCCGCCTCTCCACCGACGCCCTCGACGGCCTGCTGGCCCAGCCGGTCCGCGGTCGCCACCTCCAGGGGCCGAGCCTCGCCGACAACCTGAGCGCGGGCCCTAATTTGCTCATCTTCCTGCGCCACTTTGGCTGACCATTCTGCCGACAGCAGGTGGTCGACCTGCGACGTTTGACAGCAGAAGATTCAGCCTACCCCTCTCCCCTCTTCATCCATCTCGGAAATGAGCAGCAGGGGGAGGACTTCTTCCAGCGCTTCTGGCCCGAGGCTCGGGCGGTAGCGGATCCGGAGAAGGCTCTCTACCGCGGCTTCCAGCTGCCTCGAGGCGGTCTCGGACAGCTCCTGGGGCCCGCCGTGTGGAAGCCCGGCGCCAAGGCTTTGCTGCGGGGAATCACCGCCGGCGTTCCGGTGGGAGACCCCGCCCAGCTCCCGGGCTATTTTCTCTTCGTCGATGCAGAGCTGCGCTGGAGCTACCGCCCCCGCACCTCGGCGGACCACCCGGACTTCCAGGAGCTGGGAGAGCTCGCCGCCAGTCTTTAGGCTAGAAAGCTCCCCGGCTGGGAAGTTTCTAGATTGGGAAGTTTCTAGATTGGGACGCTTCTAGATTGGGACGCTTCTAGATTGGGAAGCTTCTAGATTGGGAAGCACCCAGGCTGGGAAGCTCTCAAGTCTGGGAATGTAGCCGTGGGCAAGAAATAGCCGGAGGAGGAGCCGCTGCAGCTTTTGCGGCAGCTCCCCCTCCGGCCGTGTCTCAGTGCCCGACGATGTTCCGTAATATGAATATTGACAAGCGTTTAGACGCCCGGCGGCAGTTGGGAGAGCGGGCTCCTTTGGGATAGGATCATCGCCTCAATCTATCTCCCCGGAACGCATTGCCCATGTCTACTCCTTCAGTCCCCGGTGCCCCCGCTGGCGCTAACGCTCAGGCCGAGCCGCGCTCCCTCTTCCTCGTCGCCCTGCCCCGCAGCTTATCGACGCTGGTGCACGATCTCTGCGCCTACGCCCTCGATCTGCGCTCCCCGAGCTGGGCCCGCGGCGGCGAGATCCTCAACGGTGACCAGCTGGTGCTTCAGCCGGAATCCACCGAGGGCACCTCTCGTAAGTTCAACCTCGCCGACGAGCGGATCATCCAGCAGCGGATTCGCGCCTTCCTCAGCGACGTCGTTCAGCCCCACGGCCGGCTCTATCGCGATGTCGTCCAGCCCTTCGCCGTCACCCGGTGGCTGAAGGAAAACCCCATGCCCACGCTGTGGGTGCGGCGCCCGCTGGCGGATATCGCCTTCTCCCTCAGCCGCCAGCAGCTCTCCTTTCCCGCCCGCGCCGGCGGCGGCGAAGGCGACGAGCTAGATCAGGTGCTGCGCGGCCTGGTTCGGGCTCGTAAGGCTTTGGGGACCCTCGGGGCGGAAGAGATCGAATTCGATCATCTGGTGAGGGACGAGGAAGAGCTGCGCACCGCCCTCGGCCGCCTCTATCCGGACCATCAGCTCCCCCCCCTGCGCTATCGTAACGCCGACTTCCGGCGACTCACGGAGGTCGTGCTGGGGCATCGGGTGAGCCGCGAGTGGCTGGAGATTCAGGAACGAGCGCTGCGGGCAGAAGACGCCGTAGCGGCCGAAGGCAGCTGAGGGCCCGAGCCGTCCTCGAGACGCCCTAGACGGGACACCCTCAACCGGCGCCCTAGATCACCGTGGCCGTCTCCCCCCATCGCCTGCGACGCCTCGGCGGCACCTTCTCGGGCCTCGGCCTCTTCGCCCTGATGGCCGCCGCTCCGGCGCCCCAGGGCCTTACCGAGGCCGCCTGGAGCACCGCCGCCGTGGGGGTGCTGATGGCCGTGTGGTGGATGACCGAGGCGCTGCCGATCCCCGCCACCGCGCTGCTGCCGCTGGTGCTCTTCCCGCTCCTCGGCATCGCTTCCTCCTCCGCCGCCGCGGCGCCCTACGCCAATCCCCTGATCTACCTCTTCCTCGGCGGTTTCCTCATCGCCCTGGCGATGGAGCGCTGCGGCCTCCACCGCCGGGTCGCCCTGGCGGTCCTGGGCCGCGCCGGCACTCGCCCCTCCCAGCTCGTCGGCGCTTTCCTCTTGGCCTCCGCGGGGCTCTCCATGTGGATCTCCAACACCGCCACGGCGCTGATGATGCTGCCCATCGCTCTCTCGGTGGTGGCCCTGAGGGATCCAGCGCCGAGCCTCGGCGCGCAGAATGGCGCTGCCAACGAAGACTCCACCAGCGAAGACGCCACTAGCAGAGGCATCGGCAGAAAGCCCGAAGCTTCCAGCCCCTTCGCCCTCTGCCTGCTGCTGGCGGTGGCCTACGGCGCCAACGTCGGCGGCATGGCCACCCTCATCGGCACCCCCACCAACGCCCTGCTGGCGGGCTTCATGCTCGAGACCTACGGCCGCGAGCTCTCCTTCGCCCGCTGGCTGCTGGCGGCGCTGCCGGTCACCATTGTCGGGCTGGTGAGCATCCATCTGCTCCTGACTCGCGTTCTCTTCCCCTTGAGCCGGCTCCAGGTCTCCGGCAGCCCCGAGCTGCTGCGCCGCGAGAGCGCCGCCCTCGGCCCCTGGAGCGCCGCCCAGCGGCGGGTGGCGACGGTCTTCCTGCTGGTGGCGGCGGCGTGGATGACCCGCCCCCTGCTGAGCCGCTGGGTGGACGGCCTGTCGGATACCGGCATCGCCCTGGCCGGAGCCCTACTGCTCTTTCTGCTGCCCTCGGGAGACGAGAGCCCCTCTGCCGGGGACGCCCCGGCTTGGAATCCCCTCCTCACCTGGGACGACGCCCGCCGCCTGCCCTGGGGCGTGCTGCTGCTCTTCGGCGGGGGCCTGAGCCTCGCCGCGGCGATCCGCGACACCGGCCTCGCCCAGTGGATCGGCGGCGGCCTCTCCGCCCTCGCCGACTGGCCCACCCTGGCCCTAACCTTGACCCTCACGGCGGTCGTGGTGCTGCTCACCGAGCTCACCTCCAATACCGCCACCGCCGCCGCCTTCCTGCCGGTGCTGGCCTCCGTCGCCGCCGCCCTGAGCCGCGACCCGCTGGTCTTCCTGCTCCCCGCCACCCTCGCCGCCAGCTGCGCCTTCATGCTGCCGGTAGCCACCCCACCCAACGCCATCGTCTACGGCAGCGAGCGAGTGCCCCTGCCCCAGATGGCCCGCGCTGGACTGTGGCTGAACCTGCTCTTCACGCTGCTGGTGGGGCTGTGGGGGGCGCTGGTGATGCCGAAGATCCTCGGCTGATCAGATCGTTTGGAAGCGGGCAGCTCGGTAGAAATCAACGGTCGGATCACCGCCGGCTGTTTTCCCGCCGCCGCCCCGCCCCTACCGCGCCTGGCCATCGACCTGATCATGCTTACTCTCACGGTTTGGCGACAGATGCGGCCTTGCTGACTAGCGTGTTGACTCCCACGTCGGTGGTAAAGCCCCAGAGGAATACCGCGATGCAGTCCTCTACCGTACCGACGAAGGTACCGCGAAAGATCACTACCGCGATGAGCGCCAAGCCGACCCAGGCAAGAGTGGATTGGATCAGCTCTGCGCAGAGTATCTCCTTCCAGGTTCGAGCGATGTCCAGTCGGATACGTTGGCGCAACTCCACCTTACGGGAACGCACTGGACTCGACAGCAGCTTTGGGGGTGCGGCACGAAGGCTCCACGGCTCCGATCCCGCCACCGACATCTGCGCCTGCTCCAGGACGCCCCTGAGGGTAGATCCCTCGATGGACCTTTGTCCGAGATGGTATTCCAGCGCTTGACGAGCGGCCGACAGGTATTTCCCAGCGGCGGTCAAACCCTGGACCTCCTCCTTCTGGGGCCCCGCCTCCCCCTTGAAGGGCTCGAGAATCGCTTCCTCCAGCGCCTTCGTGACCACCTCGATCTGTCGCTCGATCCGGTCGATCCCTTCCTTGGGCGAATCGAGGAAATCCTCCCAGGAGAGCTTTTGCAGCGCTTCACTTGCCCTCGCCAGCTCATCGAGCCCTGGATTATCCCGTCCTTTCGCCAGAATGTTCGAGACACTGTTCGTCGTGGCAGCGAGCTCCCCCGCGAGCTGATCCAGAAGACTCTCGGCGAGCTGAGAGCCTTCGTAGGCGAGGGTCAGCAGTGCCTTGATGGCCTCCATGCCCTTCTTCTCGCCCGGCGTGGGAAGCTTGAGCTTGGCACGAAGACCTGCGAGAGCGCTCATCACCTTGTGCGCGGCCTCATGAGGAAGAGGAGGATCAATCTTCGAGGGGAAGACCTCGAGGGCATTGGAGAGATCTTTGGCCCAGCTCTTCAGCGTCTTGCGAAGCGTACTCCTTAGAGCTTCAGCTGATCTTTCAAGATCCTTCTTTACAGTGATCAAATCGCCTTCATTCAGCAGCCTCTCAACCTCTTTCAGATCTTCTCTGCAGGTGGCCAGGGGATTTCTGAGAAGACCGCTCAGGCCCCAGTCGTTACGCAAGAGATCTTGAAGATCCGAGGCTCGACCCGAGCACAGGGTGCGTTGGATTTCGAAATCCGTGATGGCCTTCTCGAGGCGTTCTTGCCAAGGTTTGAGTTGTTTTTCGAGCTTTGCTGCAGGCGAGAGAACCAGCTGCCCGAGCGCTGCATTGAGCTCGATTTCGAGACGTTCGAGCTCCTGAGTGAAGTCATCTTCTCGCCCCAACGTACCGGCCTCCACGACTCGAAGACGAAACTTTTTCAGCTTGATGCGATTGCGTTGGCGTTCGATATAGGCCGTGAGGTACGTCCGCAGAAGGTAGCCAATGACCAGGCCGCCAACGGCGAGAAGAAGAATGGTGACCCAATGCTCTCGGGACTTGACCGTAAAGGTGACATCGGTCCTCGGCATCGACGGAGAGTTGATGTGGAGGGTTCCGGTCGCGTCTCCCAGGGGAAAATCTTTGCTCACCTGGATCGGAAGGCGAAAGACCTTTCCGCTCGATGGAATGTCCTCGGTCTCGAGCTCTCCTTGCACAGGAAGATCACCGACCTTCGCTGCCCCAAATTGGTGGACGCTGAGATCTGTCAGCTCAGGCCCTTCCTTGACCTTGAGATGGAGGGGCGCGTTCCAGCTGCGGGTCCAAGTCCGTTCCTTGCCGAAAAAGCTCGTGTGCCGGAACACAACCGGCTGGATCGCGAAGAGCTCGCTCTGGGGATAGGCGACGGTGAGGTTGAGGGTTTGGCGACGCCGGGAGGCTGGATCTTCCGCTTCCGGAGCCGTGAGATCGATCTTCAAATGGTAGTTGCCGAAGAGAGTCGATCCGGGCATCGCCGTCGGATCGAGGGTGATCCACAGCCGATGCGGGTCGGTCCCTTTGCCTTCCTCGATCTGGACGTCAAAGGCTCGGGTCACCCGAGCGGGGTCGGCAACACCGAAACTCGCGATGTAGCGCTCGATGGAAACTTGGTCCGGTGCCAGCTCTGGCGACGCGAGATCGAAGAGCACGCTGACGCTCACTTCGTCCGCTGCTGAAACGGCAAAGGTGTAGGGGGGCTCGAAGACCGGCTTGATGAAGCCTTCTTCGGAAGCCGCCAGCGAAGCCGATGAGGCCGCCAGGGAAGCCGCGAGACCCAGCATCATCACGATCCGGCGAAAGGCTGGATTCTTCATTGATTCACTCCTCGGGGTTATCGAAGCGAGAGGAGCGTTCTTCGGACGATCAAGCTCTCGCTCCCTGGCACGGAAACTGGTCTCGGCTCAATCCGCGGGCTGCTGATCCTCAATCTCCAACCCCTGAGCCAGCTTCTCGGCAAGTCCCAAGGCTTGCTTGAGCTGGGGAGATTCCTCCCCCAGAGCAGCGGCAAGCTGCTTCACGGTGGCGGTGACGAAAGCCGATGCGTCCTGAGTCTTGGGCGGCGGTTCGGCCAGGGCAGCGAGCGCGGCCGCGGCGCCTTCCAGTTGGGAAGTTCTGCGGAGAACGGCGCTGCGAGCGGCCGCCAGCTGCTGCTGCTGTTGAGCGGCGCGCTTTACCGCAGCCTCACGGCGGGTCGCGATCTCGTTCGTTTCGTCGAGGACACGCTGCAGAAATTCGACCCGATACTCTTCGCCATCCGCCTCCCAGCGGCGACGATCAAAGTCATAGCCCTCCTGAATCCACAACAGGTTGTTCTCGAGACGATGCTGAATTCTCAGGCGACTGCGGGCCAGCTCATCGCGGGTGTCGGCGAAGCGCCGCGCTTCGTCCGTCACCAGCGCCAGCGAAGCCGCCAGCTCACCTGCCAGCTGGCGATCGGCTCGAGTCCCCGATTCAGCCAGCAGCCCTGAAGGCAGTAGCCAAAAGAGCGTTAGGAGCGAAGTGAAGATAGATATCCTGTTCACGGCATGCCCTCCTAATTGACGCCGACAGCGATGGCGCCGAGGCCCAGGGCGCTCACCAGGGTTTCAACGAGCTCGTCGGGTTTTAGCCCGCTGCTGGAAAACACCACGATCTGCTCGATCGGTGGCCCCAGCAGGCTCGCCCACTTCTGAAAAGCGATCTCGCTCGTATCGAGGGCGGCCTGGTGTTGTAAAGCGATCAGCCGGTAGTCGATCTGCTCGGACTGCACTCGTCCTAAAGTCCAGGCCGCCGAGTAGTCGACCAGCAGCCGGAAAAACAATGGCCGGCAGCCGACCGCGTCTTCGCCCGTCAACAGACTGCGGGAAACCGCTGGATTCTCGCCGGCTCCCTGCGAGAGGCATCCCTTTCTTTCTAGCTCTTGGCGGCGCAGCTCCGCCTGTCCCAGAAATATCAATTCGTTGCGATACGCAGCCTCCTGCTCCTCGAGCAGGGCGAGGGTCTGGTCGAACAAAAGCTCGCGATCACGCGCCGCAGCAAGGTCGAGAGCGAGCTGCTTCTCCTTCAGCGTTAGCGCGGTCCAGGGCGCTTGATCTGCGCCATCGAGAGCGACTCCGATAGCCCGCAGCGATTGGATCACCCGACTGGCATCGTCGCCGGCGAGGATATCGGCGAGCCCAGCGGCGAGCTCTTCTCTTTCGGCTTCGAGGCGCGAGGCGAGAGGCAACGCGCTCAGATCCCCGAGGGCGAACTCACTGCCGAGGCCCAGCGCAGCCATCTGAGCTTGGGCCGCGGCGAGGGCGGCGGCGAGGTCGTCGAGACCCAGCTCTTTGAGCGCAGCGCCATCATCGCCTCGAACGAATGCCTCCATCGCGCGCTCGACCTGCCCGGCGTGAGCGATCAGCTTCTGAGCAGCGGTCCGCAAAGGTTCGCGATCGGCCGGCTCGCTGCTCGCAGCGCGCGCTTCTTTGATCGCCGCCCGCGCGTCCTCGAGGCCATCCACCGCCTCCTGCGTCGCCTGCCTAGCCTGACTTCTGGCACCTTGCATCGCCGCGATCGCCGTACCGTTGGTCAGTGTCCCGCCAAGGAGTAAATCCTGGCCTTCGGCCTGACCGCGTAGCATGGCGAGATAACGCTGGCACTCGAGATGGTGCTCGTCCCAAAAGATGCGCGGCACCGAGCCCTCCGCCGGCGGCTCCACCTGGGATGTCTGCGGACAGTCGAGATCCGGGAGCGTCGAGTCGTTGCTCTTCTCGACTGCGTAATCGGCGTCGACCGTCGCTAGCTTCTCGAGCTGCCGGCTGGCCCGTGCGTCCCGGATCAGGAAGTCCCTCAGCTGGTCCCGGTCGGAGATACCCAACCGCCTTAAACGGGCGCTGAGATCCTGCTCCAGAAAGTCCCACGCCTCGCGGGTTCGTTCCCGATCGATCAGGAAGACCAAGCGGGCGTCGCGGCGAGCCAGGGTGTGCTTCTCGACCAACTCCAGCTCGGCGGCGAGCATCTGATCCAGTCGATCGCGCTCTGCTTTTACCGTTGCGGCGAGGTCAGCAGCCTCAAATTGTGCCCTTGCCTTTTCAGCCAAGGCGGCATCTTGTGGCCGATGAAGGCGTACGGTGCCGCATCCAACGCTGGTCAGTGCCATACCGACCAGCGCAACGAGGGCGAGGGGAGCCAGTGGCCAAGAATTGTTATTCATCGTATACCCATCCCATAACAGCTTTGTCCCACTTATCGATGAACGCTCAGACCTGAGTCCCGCTCCAGATCTCTATGACCTGCTGGACGACGGTCATGATCCGATCTGTGCGCTGCGCTTCGACGATCAGCTCTCCGACCTGCTCCGCCAGTTGACCGATCTCTTCCACGGTGTCGGCGGACGGCGGAACCATGGCGAGCCGCCCAGCCTGGAAGGCGGTAATCCTTGCATTCACCTTGGTGAGCTCCGCCTCGAGATCAGCAATCAGGATCCGCAGCCGACTCTTTTCCGCCGCATCCGCGATGACCTCCTCACCGGTCAAGTGAACGACAGCATCACCTAAGGCTTGGCGTGCTCTGACCAGCAGCGTCAGACTCGCCCGACGCTGCTCCTCACTCATCTGATCTACGGGTAGATCTGCAGCTTCCAAGACCGGAGAGGCGCCAAGGGAGATCGCCGATGGCGCCTCGACTTCGAACAGTGCATGATCGACATAGTGTCGAAGGGCCAGACGGATGGTCGCCGCCTGTCCTTCCCCGGAGATCCCTTGAGCCTGCTCGAAGAGCTCTTGATCAACGGTCGAGCTGACAGTTTTCTTGGCCATCTGCTTGCTCCTCGCGATTCGACTCGATCACAAGCGGCTCATCGGTATTCCGTACTCTGCCGGCGCAGAGGGACGAAGCAGTGTCGATATCGGTGTCATGAAGTCCGCTCGGTGAACAACGCTTTCACTCTTTAGACGGACGCCGGATCTGCTTTTCTCAATGCTCGCGCAATCGAAACTCCAGCCCCCGCTCCCCCACGGCACGATACGGCGATGGATCGAAGCATCTCGTAGCCGACCTGGAGTCTCTCGACGACGGTGTCGGCATCTCTAAGCTTTATTTGACGTTCCCCGACATCGCTCTTGACGGTCTACGCCTTGGGTTCATGTCACCCACGCTTTCTAGAGCGCCGGGGAAGGACCCAGCCGGCGGTGGACGAAGGCGTTCCAGATAGGTCCAAAAGACATCTCGAGCTTTTCCTGGCGCTTCAAGCGCTTCTGGCAGCGACAGCCCTGCCCATCACGGTGGTAGTGCTGCTCACCGAGCTCACCTCCAACACCGCCGCCGCCTTCCTGCCGGTGCTGGCCTCCGTCGCCGCCGCCCTGGGCCGCGACCCGCTGGTCTTCCTGCTCCCCGCCACCCTCGCCGCCAGCTGAGCTTTCATGCTGCCGGCGGCCACCCCGCCCAACGCCATCGTCGACGGCAGCGAGCGGGTGCCCCTGCCCCAAATGGCCCGCGCTGGGCTGTGGCTGAACCTCCTCTTCACCCTATTGGTGGAGCTGTGGGGTGCGCTGGTGATGCCGAGGATCCTCGGCTGAAACGCCACCCACCGTGACGAAGGGGCTCAGCGGTAGCGACTGAAGGAGAAGAGCGACAGTCTCGGCGAACAAGCTACGAGCCCTTCAACCGCTGCATCCCCACCACCGCCTGGCGATCCACCGCCTTGAGCACCCGCAGCTGCTGCTGCACCAGCGCCTCGAAGCTCGGCAGCCCAAGGCGCTGCTTGGCCTCGGCCATCGCCGCGGGCTCTTTTGCTGCTGCCGCTTCGCCCCCCGTCAGACCAGGCCGCAGGGTGCGATCCTTCTGACCGCCGGTGCCGATGTGGATCACCTCGCCTCGGGGGTTCAAGACCGATTGCCGGTGATCGGGATTCTTCCCCGCCGTTCGCCGATCCGTTGGCGAAGGCCCGAGGCCGGTTTGGCTCGGCACTCCGGGAACCTGCCTCGGATCGCCGGTAAAAGGGTGCGAATGAAGATCCCCTACCGGCTGGTCGGTGATGCCCACCAGCGCCAGCTCCCGATCCGTCGGCTCCCGCATCGAGGGCTGCGAGAAGGCCCCGGTCTTCTCGTCCTTTTCCCTCTTCGGGTGCCCCGGAATTGGCTGGGTGAAGCCGAAGCTTCCTTCCCCCGCCGGTAGGATGCTGGAGAGCCACTCCACGTGATGGCCGCGCATTTCCTCCTGGCCGGCCAGGTTCTTGTTGAGCGCTTTGAGCCGCGCGACCTCGTCCTTCAGCGATCCCCGCTGCCCCTTGATCTCCAGCCGCCGCTCTCGCTGCCGCCGCAGGCCGGCGCCGAAGGCCTGACGGCGATTCTGCCGCAGCGCCTGCCGCGCCGACTTCAGATCCGCCTTGGCCTGCTCCTTCTCCTGCGCGAAGAGCTGGGCGTCCGCTTCCGCGGCGGCGACCAGCACATCCGCCTGATGCAGCGTTGCCAGATCGATGGGCTCTAGGCCCTTTGCCTGATCCGCCTCGGAAGCCACGTATTGGCGCGCCTGGCCGACGCCCTCTGCCTTCCCCTTATCCAGCAAGTCCACCACCGGCGCTCGCCGCAGCGGATGCTGCTCCCGCTTCAGGGCTTCGAAGTCGATGCCCTCCTCTTCGGCTCCTTCAGGCCCTACTGCCGCGGCGCCGAGAGGCTGTCGCTGGATCCGCTCCGCTCGAGCCTCCGGCGCTACCCGCCCGGGCTCCGGTCCGGGATCGACATCTTTCGAAAGCTCTGCACCACGCTGCTGCACAGCTCCTTGTTGAACGGTATGAGCGAGCTCGTGGGCGATGAGCCGCCGTCCCTCGGCGCTTCCGGGACGAAACTCCCCCTGGCCGAAGACGACATCCGAGCCCAGAGTGAAGGCCCGGGCGGAAACCGATTCCGCCGCCGAGGCGGCCCGCTCCCCGCTGTGTACCCGCACCGCCTCTAAATCAACCCCCAATCGGGGCTCAAAGAAGGCCCGCTCAGCGGCCGGCAGCGGCGCTCCGGAGCCCAGGGAGCGAATCGCCTCTTCCCCCTGGGCAGAGACGGGCCCCTCGAGATCATGGTTGGCAGATCTCAAGATTCGACGCTTCCCAACCTGGAGCCGCCGCACCGGAGAAAAGGGCGCCGCTGGGGCCTTTCGAGACGGTTTGGAATGGCGATTCATCGGAACGATCCTCCTCGTTCAATGCTGAGCGACAGAGTCGACTAGGAGCTATATGGACCCGAGACGTTGTGGATTCAGCGGGAGAGCTGCTGCTCGCAACTCTGCGATCAACCTCCCGGATAGATGTACATCGACAGCAGCGGGGTTCCTCCCGAGGAGCGAATGCGCTTCAGCCAGCCTGCCGTGGCGTCGACACTGCCCGCCCAACCCTTCTTTGCCGCCCATTTGTGGGCGCAGCGCTTCTCCGCCGCCAGGTCTTTTTTCTTCGCCGCCTTGTAGCAACCATCGGAGGTGCTGCCGGCGCGCCAATGAAAATAGAAGGGTCCAGAATCCGCCGGCAGCGGGGTGGTCCAGTGATTGAGCACCGTGTCTCGAGTGGATTGAACCACCGGATTGGTGATCGTGCCGCTCTCCAGCTGAGCCTTGGCGCTCTTATAGTTGCTGCCGCCGATGGCATGGAATTGGCTAGCGATCACAACATCCTTCAGCTTGCTCTTAAAGCTCGCTGAACCGATGCGCCGGCGGATCGTAAAGAAAATGTATTTTCGCTGCTCGTCCTCGCTACTTCCGGACTGAGTTTGCTCACCGAAGATCGTCGCGATGAGATGCACCGTCGAGGCATCCAGAGGCTTTGTAGGGTTAGGCTTACCTGGAAGAGATCCGATGTTGGGGTCCTGCCAGCCCTTGATCAGCAATACACAATCCCCGACCTTGATCGACTTACCGAGGACACCCTTATTGATCGCCTCGACAGTTTTCGCATACTCCGCTGCCCGTCCAGTGAACAACGAAGAGTCCTTTCCTTTGGCCCGCTTCACTACCGATTCATAGCCTTTATCACTTTTTACAACGGTCTCCTTAGCGAAGTCCGTTGGTAATAGGGGCCGCAAACCGGCCGCGACAGCAGCGGCCACGCTCGCCGCGATCAAGCCCGCCATCCGAATCGTACAGTCAACTCTCGCCCGGTGCTTCAGATAGGCCGGGCTTTGCCAGCCCTTGATCACCACGACACACTGCTTGGCCTTCAGCCCGCTCTTGCCGCCGTTGAGATCCACCAACTTGTCTGCCAGCTCCTTATTACTTCGCACCGAATTATCTGCTCTGAAACGCTTCGCGACGTCGGTATAAGTCTTCTCTTTGTCGAGCTGGAACACCTTCACGGATTCACCAGAGCTCAGCTTCTTCTTCGCCGCCTCCTTGAGCTTCTTAGCAGCATCAAGGTTCTTGCAGGGTTTTCTCTGCACCCGGGGGCTGACTGTTCGCTGCTGCAGGGTGTGGGTGAGCTCATGAGCGATGAGCCGCCGTCCCTCGGCGCTGCCGGGGCGAAACTCCCCGGCACCGAAGGCGATATCCGAACCCAGGGCAAAGGCCCTGGCGGAGACCGATTCCGCCGCCGCCTCAGCCCGCGCTCCGGTGTGCACCCGCACCGCGCTGAGATCGGTTCCCAGGCGCGGCTCGAAGAAGGTACGTTCCGATCGTGGCAGAGGAACACCGGCACCAAGGGAGCTCACCCTCTTCTGTACGTCTTCGCCGACCTCCCCTGTCGACTCCGCCGCCGCATCGAGTCGGGCGCGGCGGAGGGTGCTGCGGACCGGCTCCGACGAGAAGCGAATCATCGGCAGGACACCGCCACGGGAGCCAGCATCGAAGCGGGGTCGGGTCGAGGATCTGGATCGCTTGCTGGATCGTTTGCTGTGTTGTTTGCTGTGTTGTTTGAACATATTAGGGGTTGGGCTCAGGGACGAGCGCAGGTTGCGGATGCTCCACGGCATCTCGAAGGGGGGCGTCTCGAAGGGTTGCGCCTCTCGAGATCTCGGTGCGCTGTCTCAGAACGCGGCTCCATCAAAGGGGTGGCATATCAAAGGACACGATACCCAGGGGCGGGAGCCCTCGGGCGTTGCGCACGTAGCGCACGATGTGCACGATCTTGGTGGTCTGCACTCCGCCCAAGAAGGTCGATTCGGTGCTGTGGGTCTTGGCGTAGTCTTCGATCATCTTCCACGTCACCTTGGTCTTGGCGATCTTCTTCTTCGCAGCGATGGCCCGCCGCACCGCCTTGAGGGTGCTGAAACCACCTTGATACATGCCGATGCCGAGGTTCAGAATCTCGTCCTTCCCCTTGACTTGAAAGATCCTCGCCGCTTCATCCACCTTCAGGGCCAGCACCGCGGCGATGTAGAAGCGGCTCCACTTTGCGTGCACCGCCTTCTCCTTCCACTTGGCCGGCATCGCGCCGTGCTTCTTCGCGAACTTCGCGAACTTTGCCGCCTCTTTGGGGAACTTGCCGTCCGCATCCTTGATCGCCACCTTGGTCAACTGCCCTGGTCCGCGGCTGCTACCGAGCCCCAGCTCCTCCGCAATCTTGCGGGTGATATCCGACGCCTTGTCTTCAGCGCGGATGATGCCTGCGATCAGGGATGCGCTCACCCATTTTCCACCGTGCTTCGAATGCCCTCCCGCCTTGATGATCGCCGCCGCATCGGCGGCCGGCGAGGAGGCTGCGGCCTTCTTCTTCGCTTCATCCTGGCGCTGCAGCCGTGGGCCCAGAGAGGTCCGTGATGCATCGCCTAGGGCGCTCGACGCCGGGGTCTGTTGCGCATCTCCCGTCCGATTGGTGGTCTCCTGCGGCCCTGCTACCCGCTCGACCGCCCCCTGCTGAACCGCCCCCTGCTGGACAGTATGAGCCAGCTCATGGGCGATCAGCCGCCGGCCCTCGGCGCTCCCGGGGCGAAACTCCCCCGCGCCAAAGGCGATGTCCGAACCCAGGGCGAAAGCCCGAGCGGAGATGGACTCCGCCGCTGCCTCGGCCCGCGGGCCGGTGTGCACTCGCACGGGCCCGAGATCCGCTCCGAGCCTGGGTTCAAAGAAGGAGCGCTCCGCTTCCGGTAGAGGCGATCCGGAACCCAAAGAGCGAACCGCCGCTTCGCCCTGGGGCGAAAGCTGGCTCTCCGCACCAGCCATCGCGGACCTCAGGATTCGGCGGGCTGCCGGCCGATAGGTCAGCAGCGGAGCGCTTCGGGCCTGTGTACTCCGGAAATTCGACGTACTCCGGAAATTCGACTTCCGGGGAGCTGTAGTTTGATGATTCATCTCGAGGGTGATCCTCTTGCAATCGATCTCAGGCCGAGGGCATTAGGCGATACTCGTTCCAGAAGTTTCCTCAACAGGAATCCTTGTCCACCGAGCCGCAGGGGTTCTTCGGCATCTTTCCCTTCTCCCGCTGCCGCTCACAGCACACCTGCTCCAGCACGGAGCTCTCGTAGCTCACGGTCACCGTGGTGTGCTTGCGTCTCGAGTGATAGCTGATCTGGCGCATGGTGGCCTCGCCCCCAACGTGCACGCAGGCGAGGGAGCCGGAGTCCAGATCCCCTTGGTGCACCGCCTGGTTGCCGGTGGACTTTCCCTGGAGAAAGAAGACGGCGTAATTCATCGTCGCCTGGTCTCTTTTGTCCGGTGTGAAGTACTTGTTTTCCGGCCAGTCATCTCCCACCCGGTCATCCTTCGGCACCCCGAGATGATGGTACCCACAGCCCTCCACTCGCTTGACCGTGTGGGTGCCTGAGTCCGTCAGCCCCTCGATGGCGACCCCGCCGGTCACGGCGGCGGTGATCTGAGCCAGCGCGTCGTCCTTGTAGGTCGCCACCAGCTGCCCGGTGGGAATCAGCTGCCCATCGACATCGAAGGCGACGCCGTCGTAATGCACCACGATGCTCTCGATCCAGGGGTCCCCCTTCTCGAATTCCTTCTCTTTCATGGTGTCGGTATCGCAGGCCCCGAAGTTTGGCTTTCCCTTGTCTCGGTAGGGCTGGATCCGCTGCCCGCCCCTCGATTCGGCGGCGGAGCCGGGGATGGCCCCCTGCTGCAGGGTATGGGTCAGCTCGTGGGCGATGAGTCGCCGGCCCGCGGTGCTGCCAGGCCGGTATTCTCCGGCTCCGAAGACCATGTCTGAACCCAGCGCGAAGGCTCGGGCCTGAACCGCCGACGTGGCCCGCTGCGCCGCGGCTCCGGTATGCACCCGGACCCCGCTGAGATCAGCGCCGAAGCGAGGCTCGAAGAAGCTGCGCTCGCTCTCGGGCAGCGGAGAGCCGGAGCTCAAGGAGTGAATCGCATCTTCGGCCTTCGGGGTTACGGCTTCGGTGGCGCTATGCTCATTTCCCCTCAGCCGACGCCGAATCTGAGGCCTTGATCGGTGGCTTGAAGCCACCTTCTTTGTAGCCAGCTGCTTTCGAGCCAACTGCTTTGAAACCGCGGGAGGCCGCCCGCGGCGGTGGTTCGTCATCTCCTTCTCCTTCGTCTTCCTGAAGTAAAGCGTAGATAAATCTCCACCCGCCGGTTCAGCAGCCGGTGTCGAAAGCCGTTGCCGGCGACATTGAGGCGCGAGGCCCTCACTCCCGCTGGGCGCCCCGATCGAGGGAGCTGGCGGGTCACCCGTCGTCGCCGCTGCGCCGCCGAAAGCTTGGGATAGCGCTTCTTCAGAGCCGCCAGCAGCTGTCGGCGCGCCGCGGCGTACACTGCCCTCGCCCGCCGCCGGGAGAGGCCCTTGGCCTCGGCCTTGCCTTCCCGCCGAGTGGAGTGTCCAACGGCGATCAGGCGCAGGCGGGGCTGCCGCAAGAGGCGCGGGATGATCCGCTTCGAGAGGAAGCTGCCGTGGGCCGACTTCAGCTGATGGCGATTGGCCCCAAAGCCGAGGAGCCGGTAATGCCGGCCCGGCCTCACCACCTGGCCGATTCCAGAGCCGCGGCGGCTCACCGTGATCTCGCCGGCTCGGGTGGACGGCTGCTTGAGGTCTAGGTCCTCCAGGGTATTGGTATCCCCTCGCAGACCGGTGCGGGCGTCGGAGGAGCGGATCTCCAATCGCCAGATCTCCCCGCCGAAATAGGCCTTGGCGATGTCCTGCAAGGAGAGGTAGGGCAGCACTTTCTTTCGCAGGTAGGCGCGCTCCTTAACGTAGGCCGCCATACCGCGCTGAGCCATCGGCAGGGTGGCGCGGGTGAGCACCTCCGTCACCCCCTCCATCACCAAGCGCGGCTGCCGTAGATTGCGCAGCCACACCTGAAACTGCCTCGAGGTGTAGTAGTGAATGAGCTCGTGGAGCGCCACGTGGCCCAAGGCCTTGCCGCGAAGTCCGCGGTGGAGGTAGATCACGCGGCCACCATATTGACCGGGAGCGTTGAAGCCCGAAGCCAGCTGCAGCATCTGGCGGTAAAGCCAGCCGTAGGTCTTGCCTCGCACCTTCGCCTGATCCTTCTTGGCGAAGCGTTTCCAGGGCAGGGCGGTGGAGTCCTGAGAGATCTCCCGCAGCAGAGATTTGTATTGAGGAGATCTCGGACGCAGGATGTATTTCTCGATGGAGCTCCAATCGTCCAGCTGGTTGGCGATCAAGGCTTGATAGATCCCCTTCAGCTCCGTTTTCTGCTGTGCCGAAGCGGATTGCGAAGGCTGGAGAATTCTCATCACCTGGCGCAGGTCCGCGGGAAGCCTCGAGGTCTTGATCATCGGCCATCGCCTTCGAAGCCTGCCGTCCGCACGCCAGATAGCCGCCTTGACCTGCGTCCAGGTCAGGCGACTCGCCGGAGTATCGAGGATGCGCCGCGGCACCTTGAGGACTGCCCGTAGGGCGCCAGCGCGAAACTCCCGGACGATTCGATCCTTTGCCTCGGAGGTCCAAGGCAGGTTCCCGGCTTTCCTGCCACATCGCCCCTGGGCCGGCAGCAGCAGAGCGTCAGCGATCTTCTGATAGCGCTTCGGATCATCCCGCGGAGACGAGGCCGGCGACTTGGTGCCGAGGGCCTGCCGGATCTTGCGGCGAGAGCCCGCCGAGCCCGCGGGAAGGGTCGTAGGCCGGGAAGTCGGGCGAGATGTTGGCCCCGAAGTCGGTCGAGAGCTGGGGCCAGAGGTCGGCCGGGAAGCCGGCCTCGAGGTTGGCCTCGACATCGGCCGGGAGGTTGGTAGGGAAGCCGCTCTGCGACGCCGGGGCCCGCTCATGGGGGGCTCCCGGAGACGGGGACGCGCACCAAGAAGAGCTCTACCCGGCGGTTGAAGGCACGCCCCTGCACCGTGGAGTCGTCGGCGTGCATCTGATCGAAGCCCTCGCCGCTGGGCCGCGAGGCGCCCAACAGGCGAGCTGGAGCGATGCCGAGGCTCCGGGCGAAGCGATTGAAGGCGGCGGCGCGGCGACGAGAGAGACGACGGTTGAAGCTCGCCGAGCCGGTGGACGAGGTGTGGCCGACGAAGCGCAGCTGAAGATTCGGCTGAGCCGTCAGCATCGGCAGGATGACCTGGCGCAGATGGGTCTCGTGCTCCGGCCGGGGGTGGGTGCCGCCGATATCCAGATTCATGTAGCGATAGCGCTGGCCGGCATCGACCTCCTGCACGAAGCCGACGGCGCTGGCGGCCTGCTGGACCTCCTCCTGCCGGGTGGCGTTGGGATCCAGCCCCACCTGCTGCTGGAATTGATTCTGCGACTGCTGAGATTGTCCCTCCAGTCGCCATACCTCGCCGAGGAAGACGGCGCGGGCGAGGTCGTCCATGGAGATGTGGGGCATCAGCCGCTGATTCAGAATATCTACCCGGCCCTGGTAGTTGGCCCCCGACGCCCTGCGCCGCTGCAGCTGGGCGGGGGTCATGGCCTGACGGGCGAGGATCTCCGTCGCCCCCTCTAGAACCACCCGGGGTCCGGTGGTGGCGGCGGTCCAGTCGCGAAAGGCGTTGTCGGTGTGAAGATGCACCATCTCGTGAATCAGCGTCAGCATGCGGCTCGCCGGATCCTTGCCGGCGCTGATAAAGACCTGTCCCCCGCGATGAAAGCCCCCGCTGCGGCTCGCCATTCGGTTGTAGAGCCATTGCCAACTCTTCCCCATCAGCTGGCGGCGGTAGGCGGCGATATAGGCTGGGATCTGGGCCGCCGGCACTCCGTCAGCCACCAGCTTGCGGCGCACCCCCCTCAGGATGGGGGCCACCGGAAAGGTGCTGGAATTCGTCGCGAGAGCTTGCAGAAACGCCTGCCGTTGGGGCGATCCGGCGACCAGCTGGTACTGCCCCACAGTGGTGCGGTCGGGTAATTGATTGTCGATCCACTGCTCGACGAAATCTGCCGAGGGCGCCCCACCCACCGGAAAGTCCGGCTGGAAGACCACCACCGCGGCGCGACTTTGGGCGGCAGTCAGCGGAGTCGAGAGCATGGAGAAATGTCCCCGCAGCTGGCCGTCGGCGCTCTGGGCGTCGGCCTCCGCCGCAGCCTGAGTCGTTCGGGCGGCCACGGTACCCAGGAGCTTCGTCGGCTGCGCACTGAGCTGGGCGATGACGTGCCGCTCCATCTCCCGCTGAATCCGGGCCTCGGCAGCGCGATTCCAGGGCAGCTGCCCTGTGGCCGCCGGCACCAGCGGCCGCACAAAAAGACCATCGTGCACCGTGTCGAAGCGGGTGGGATCATCCAGCGGCGTTCGCTGGATCCGCGGGGCTGAAGGCCCTCCTTGCAGCACCGAACGAATACCCGAACGCCCGCCAGCGGTTATTGGAGAAGTCCCCCCAGCATTCCCTGGACGCCGTCGGCGTCGACGCGTGGCTCCTCCCCCCATGCCCTCAGAACCTCAACGCCACCCGGCCGAGCACCAGCAGCTGAGCGGGGTCGCCGGTGAGAGGAATCAACCCACGAGCCTCGGCGCCGAGCTCCACCCGCTCCCAGCGATAGCCGAGGCCGCCGCCGCCCTGAAGCCCCGCCGAGAAGTCGGTATCGCGATCGCCGGTAGCAGGGTCCGGCTGCACTCGGAAGCCGGTGTAGCCACCGGCGGCGAGGTCGAAGTACACCCCTTCCATCGGCTGCTGGAGGCGGAAGCCGAAGTCTGCCAGCGCCGCTCCCAACACGTCGTCGCCGGCGCCGTCGAAGGTGGTGAGCAAGTGGAAGCCGAAGGTCGGCTGGAAGATCAGCGCCTGGCCACTGCGCAGCCCCACCTGGGTACCGAGGGCCAGGGCGCCCCGAACTTCGCCGTCCTGCACCGCAACGCCGCCGCTGAGGCTCACCGAGCCTCGGGAGTCGTCTTCATTGGCCTCTTCAGCAGAGCTCCCGGCGTTCCCCACGACGCGCTCCCCTCCAGTGAGAACCTCTCCACACTCCCCCGTAGGCCCACAGCAGGTCGCCAGATGATCATAGGCATGAGTATTGTGGAGAGCATCTTCGAAGGGGAGCCCGATGCGGTCGCTGCAGTCCTCTGCGGGCCTCCGTCCGCCCTGGTGTTCAATGTTGAGAACATTATGGGCATACTCGTGAACGATCGTTTTGGCGCGGCCTCGCAGGGCGCCGCAGGGATGATCGTTACTGTTAAAAAAATTCCGGCAGAAGAAGATGTCGTTCTCGAAACCCGCCGGCTCCTCGGAGACAAAGGCATCGTGTGCCCTACAGAACCTAGTGCTACCCAACTGCTGCATCAGCACCTGCTCGGCATCGCAGCGGATAGTTCTTCCTCCCTGCTCCAAAGCACTGAGTAGCCTGGAGTAGTTGTCACGCAGCAAGGTGAGTTCCCGAGTGTAGGAGGCTTGTTGGTCATAGCCTGCATACCGGCCGAAGGAGGCACGGATGCTCTCCGCCATGCCGCAGCTGACACCCCGTACTCCTCCAGGTTCAAGGGCATTGAGCTGAGCCCGTCTCAACGTATGGATGGTGTCCGCCACGGCGATCCGCGCTTCGTTCCAGGCCTCTCGGATCAACGCCTCCTGACCGGCGCAGCTGGAATGCATCGTGAACGAACCGCCGCCCTGAGTTGACTCTTCTTCTTCCTCCTGGCGCTGGAGGCGCTGCTCGAGGCCGCTGCCGCGGTAGCTCTGTGACAATTCCAGAATCTCAGGCGACTCAAGGTTGGCCCCTGTCGCCATGCCTTCCTGCCCATACGTTTCCCGCTGCCGAGGTTCAGCCTCGGGTGCTGTCTCTCTCTGCATCGCTCCCTGATGTATTGAGCCCCGCCGCACTGTTCCTTGCTGCACCGCTCCCTGCTGCAGCGTGTGAGTGAGCTCGTGGGCGATCAGCCGCCGCCCTTCTCGACTGCCGAGGCGATACTCTCCAGCGCCAAAGACCAAGTCCCCACCGAGAGCGAAGGCACGGGCGGAGACGAGCTGAGCCGCTGCAGCAGCCTGAGAGCCGGTATGAAGCCTCACCGCACCGAAGTCCATGCCGAAGCGGGGCTCGAAGAAGGAGCGTTCCGACGAGGGCAGAGGCTGCCCCGGGCCCAGGTTGGTCACCTGGCGCTGCACTCGATCCAGATCCGGCATCGGCGATGGGGAACCCTTAACAGAGGATCGGAGAAGGCGTCCCAAACGTCGTCGTGGGCCGCTCTGCATAGCGGCCGGGCACGCTGCCCCAACTGATGGATTCCGCTGAGGCTTCGAGATACGACGGCGAGCCATGATTTAGAACCTCAACGCCGCCCGGCCGAGCACCAGCAGCTGGGCGGGATCGCTGGTGAGGGGAATCAGCCCCCGGGCCTCGGCGCCGAGCTCCACCCGCTCCCAGCGATAGCCGAGGCCGCCGCCGCCCTGGAGCCCCGCCGAGAAGTCGGTGTCGCGATCGCCGGTGACGGGATCCGGCTGTACTCGGAATCCGGTATAGCCGCCGGCGACGAGATCGAAGTACACCCCCTCCAGAGGCTGCTGGAGACGGAAGCCGAAGTCCGCCAGTGCCGCCCCCAGAACGTCGTCGCCGGCGCCATCGAAGGTGGTGAGCAGATGGAAGCCGAAGGTCGGCTGGAAGATCAGCGCCTGCCCGCTGCGTAGCCCCACCTGAGTGCCGAGGGCCAGGGCCCCCCGCACCTCACCGTCCTGCACCGCGACGCCGCCGCTGAGGCTCACCGAGCCCCGGGAGTCGCCGGAGCTCTGCTCCACGTCGACCCGCTCGGGTCCCACCGCTTCCTCATCGCATTCTCCCGTCGACCCGCAGCAGGTGGCCAGATGATCGTAGGCGTAGGAGTTGTCCCGGGCTTCGTCGAAGGAGAGGCCGAGAGGCGTACAGCCGTATTGCGGGAAGGTACCGCCTGCATGTCCGGCGCCCAAAACGTTGTGGGCCAGCTCATGGACGATGGCGTTGGCGCGATTGCGCAGCGCGCCGCAGGGATTCTCGCTGCTGCCGAAGAAGCCCGGGCAGAAGAAGATATCGTTCTCGAAGCCCGCCAGCTCCTCAATGACGAAGGCCTGGTGCAGCTCGCAGAAGCCGGAGCGGCCAATCTGGGTCAGCACCGCCTCCGCATCGCAGCGGGCGGTCTTCGCCCCCTGCTGCAGGACGCTGAGCAGCTGGGAGTAGTCACCGATGAGCTGGCTGAGATGAAAATCTACGCTGATGGCCTGGTTGTAGCCGTCGTAGTCGCCGAAGGCGGCGCGGATGCGCTCCGCCATGCCGCAGCTCGTACCCCGCACTCCCCCGCGTTCGCTGGCGAGACTCTGGGCCCGCCGCAGCATGCCGACGGTCATCTCCACGGCGTCCAGCGCCTCGTTCCAGGCGGCGCGAATCTCCGCCTCGTGACCGGTGCAGCTGGGGTGAAGGGTGAGCAGATCGCCGCCCTGGGGAGGCTCTTCCTCCTCTCCTTCCTGGCGCTGAAGGCGATGTTCGAGGCCACCGCCAGCGGCGATCTCCGGCGACTCCAGGCCGGCCTCTGACGCCGCCGCATCTTGCCACTGGACGTCTTGCTGCTGGACGCCCTGCTGGTGGACTCCTTGCTGTTGGCCACCAGCTTCCGATACCGCCTGTCGCTGGACCGCACCCTGCGTTCCTGCTCCCTGCTGCACGGATCCTTGCTGTACCGCCCCCTGCTGCAGGGTGTGGGTGAGCTCGTGGGCAATCAGCCGCCGCCCTTCCCTGCTTCCGGGGCGATATTCGCCGCTCCCAAACACCACGTCCGGCCCCCGCGCGAAGGCGCGGGCGGAGACCGACTTCGCCGCCGCAGCAGCCTGCGAGCCGGTATGAAACCTCACTGCGCTGAAATCCGCCCCGAAGCGAGGCTCGAAGAAGGCGCGCTCGGAGTCCGGCAGCGGAGCGCCAGCACCGAGGTCGGCGATCTGGCTCTCGGCCTTGGGCGAGGCGGGGGCCGTCGCCCCGGAGCCGCTGTCCGCCGCGCGATTCAAGGACCGTCGCACCCGACGACGAGCCGGCGTCCCGCTGCGTAGCTGAGTGGCAGCGGGAGCAGAACGGAACGCGGCTTTCGGCCGACGAGCAGGAGCGCGGCTCATGGCTCTCCCGGAGCCCTGGACGGCGCGGCGCTACGGCGCTGAAAGACCACCCGACCGTCCCGCTGGCATTGGAAGCTATATTCCCGCCGCGGGCCTGGCCGATCCGTGCGGCGCACCACGATAAAGGCCGGCGCCGGAGCGTAGCTCACCGCCACTCGCATCCCGTTATCGAAGGTCACGAAGCACATCTTCTCGTTCCCGGTGCATTGGATATCCATCACCCGCAGCTGCCGGATCACCGCCTCGGAAACACCGAGGGCTTCGTTCAGATAAAAGCGAGCCGCCTTCCAGGAGAAGCTGTCTTTGTCGGTCAATTGCCCCGTGCAGCTACCGCCCTCGCCCTGCTTCGGGGAGCGGGCGGGAGCCGGGGTGGGTTGGGGGACGGCGATCTCCGGCTGAATGCTGCGACGAATCAGCCCCCGCCCTCCCCCGCTGGACGCAGGGAAGATCTCGGCTCCGCCGGAGCCCGCACCGGAGCGCGGTCGCCGCCGTCTCACCCCTCGCGCTCCTCTTCACAGTCGGCGCACATCCGCTGAAGTTGCCCTCCCGCCGCCGGGTCCGGCATGCGCATCACCCGATCCGCCACCGCGTCCGCCTCCCGCTCGTAGGCGTCGTTGGCGGGGCCGATTTCCAGCTTGGTCTGGATTTGAGGGCTGGCGAGACGCTGGCGCACGGCGGCGCGGGCCCTCGGAGCAGCACCTTGAGCAGGGGAAGCCAGCGAGGATTGGCTAGCGCGATGGGAACGGGACACGAAGGTCTTCATCCGGGGCCTCCTCAGGGAACCTCGATATTGTGGTGATTGAGCACCGGCCACAGGGGATCATTGCTGCGGCCAGCGACATCCAGCACGACGGGGGCGCTGTCGTGGAAGGCCTCGCAGTGGCCACCGACGTATTGCGAGCTGCCGCCGAGCACCGAGGCCAGCCGCCGACCGACGGCGCCGAAGAGGTTGTCGCTCAGCCGCACCGCCTGAGCGAGCAGGAAGCTGTCGTCAGCGTGGGTGCGATTGCGAGCGAAGAAGAGTGCCGGAAAGAGACCCGGAAGCTCATTGCCGCCGGTGCCCATACCCGCCCGCAGGAGCTCGACGATGGGCGTTCCCAACCGCCAGCGGCCGCAGCGATTGTCTTCCACGTGGGCGCTGGCGGCGGGAGCTATGAAAGGAAAGTCTTGGCCATCGAAGAGCTCCCGGAGATCCTTCATCTCTCCTCGATCCAGGTTCTGAACATCGTCGGCACGACCGTAGAAGCTCACCTCCCCCACCAGATCGTTGTCTCGCAGAGTGAGGGAGTCGCGAATCGACTCGAAGGCCAGGAGCGGCTGGGGGCGAGTGAAGAAGAAAGCCTGCACCAGACGGGCGAGCTCCCGCTGCACCTCAAAGAGCTCCAGCGGTCGCTGGCGAACGATGGCGTCGAGAGCCTCCAGCGGTCCGCGGAACGCAGCCCCTCGGCCGAAGAAGGTCGTAGCGCGATCCAGCAGGGCCTTGATCCGGCTCTCCTGCTCATCTCGGCTGCCGCTGGCTAGGAAGGCCGCGGCCTTGTTGAGCCGCTCCCGCCGGGGCGATTCCGACCCCAGGGCATCCGGGTTCAGAGTCTCTGCCGAGAAGTAGTCCTGAAGCTCCGGGGCGGCAAGAAAGCCGATGTCCACCAGCTCCCCGGTGGTGTCCCAAATCTGGGGGTTCAGCACCTCGAGGTGGTTGCCCTCCAGACTGACCTGCGAGCTCCCCCCGATGAATAGGGGCGTTTTTTCGCTTCTGTATGCGGTGAAGCGCAGCCGAGCCCAGCGAACCTCGTCACAATCCTCCGTGACTAGCTCTGCTCCCCCAGGGCTGCGGATCCCGAAACTCTCCAGCTCCACCGACTGCAGCCGCTCGAAGCGCCATCCATCCCCCGTCAGCACCACCTGACTGGCCTCCCCGCAGCCGTGGATAGAAACCCGCACCGGCAGCTCTCCATCGTCTCGGGTGATCGAGAGGCCTTCGACTCGATGCTCTCCCGCCAGCAGGCAGAGGCAGATCACCCCCTTCGGCCGAAGCTCTTCGACCGCTTCCCTCAAAGTCTCGAAGTCGCCACCTTCCCCCACGCTGAATCGACAGCCGCCGCCGCCGCTTTGGGGCTCGCTGGCTAGAGCGCAGAGCTCGTCCAGGGCGTCTTGCACGTTATCGATGCCGTTCAAGACGGTGCATTCGGGATTCTGCGGCCCGTAGCTGATCTGCTCCGCGCGCACGTCACAGAGCAGCCCCAGGGCGTCGGCGACGGTGCTCACGTCTTCCGCCGGTACCCCCTCGAAGATGGAGGTGTCGCAGGGCTTCTGGAAGACCACCTCGTCGGCGGTCACCAGGTCGGTGAGCCGCGGGAAGTGCAGCCGGTGGTGCTCGGCGGGATCCAGCGGCACCAGGGTCTCGGCGGCGTCAAGGGAGCCGAGGCGCAGGTAGTGATGGACGATGCCCACCGGAGGCTCGTCCTCGGCCAGCGGGAGCGCGGGATTGTCGGGATCCACCGCCGCCTCCCGCACCGCCACCAGCCAATGATCTCCGGCGACAAAGGCGTGGGAGCTATCGTCCTCCGGCCGCAGCAGCTCCAGCTCGACCCTCAGCTGCCGCAGATTGGCCAGCAGACGATCGCCGCTCAGGTCGACGTGACCGTCGGCGTCGGGGGCGCTGGCTTCGGTCATCTCGACGCCGCGATCGATGCCGCTCACCAGGGTGAAGGTGCCGTCCCCGGGGCCCTCTAGCCGGCAGGTGCCGTCCCAGCGGCGAACTCGGCTGTACTGCGCCCGCAGCTGGGGCGAGATCGGCGGCAGCACCTCTTCCAGGCGCCCCCGCTCCGGCACGATGCCGCCGTCCAGGTGTACTCCTAGGTGCCGCTCCGAGGCCGGCGAGACCAGCTCGTAGAGATGGTCCGGCGTGATGTAGCCCGGGGGGAAGACTTCCCCGTCCTCCGGCAGCGGCTGCTCCTCGGCGCCGTTTTCCGACGACCACTTGAGCTCCAGGGCGGTCGGCGCCCCGGCGGGCCCCTCGACGTGATGGACCTCCATGCGGAACAGGTAATTCCCCACCCGCGCCTCCACCGCCACCTCGTCGGCGCAGGGGTCGCAGGGGTCCTGCCCCTCCACCACCTCCCGCAGGCTCAGGGTGAGGCGGCCGCTGCCGTGGCGAGGGTTGAGAGCCGAATCTTCCGGATCGACGTCCAGCGGGCACCACTTCACCTGCGCCATGGTCTGGGTGCGGGTGCAGGTATCGGCGCCGTGGAGGCCGGCGTCCAGCAATCCTTCAGGGTCTTCCAGCGCCACCACCGTGCGCTGCCAGACGTCGGCGTAGAAGCGCACCTCGGCGGTGGGTAAATCGGTGTCCTCCGGCAGCGGAAAATCCAGCTGCTCGTCGAGGCCGATGAGCTCCGACTCGCCGGTGCCCACCACCTGGCCGCCGACGCCATCGGCGTAGAGCCAGCCTCCTCTGGAGATGTCCAGCCGCACCGCCTCGCCGGGAGCATCCTGCACCAGCTCGACGCCGCGATGGCGCGGAGCGCCGGAGCCGATGACGTCGATCAGCGCCTCGTCCTGGCGATCCAGCAGGATCTCCGCCTGCTCGTTCCAGTCGGCGTCGTAGAGCATCCGGCCCTGCTGCAGTCGCACGCTGGAATAGCGTCGCGCGGGGCGGAAGGAGTGGCGGGAGATATGGGTCTTCATGGCGTGGTCTCCGCAAGAGGGGAAGCGGGAAGCGAAAGTCTTAGAGATTCGAGGCTGGGAATCCGGATCTGGGAATCCGGATCTGGGAATGCAAACCGAGGGATGCGGGCCTGAGAGATGGGCCTAGGAGCGTGAGCGTCATGGCGAAATCCTCGTCACGGTCCTGGCGGCTCTTCCGGCACCGCCTCCGGCGGCGGCGAAAGCAGCCGGGGATCCGGCACCAGCACCGCCTCGGTGCCCAGAGGCAGGAAGTCAGTGAGTTTGTCCAGCACCGCGCGGCGCGCGAGGGTCGAGCGACGATGGTGGTCCGCCCCCAGCTCCCCACCGTCCTCGGCGCCGGCAAGAATGCTCTCGGGGGTCGCCGGGTGCAGGGTGCCCCAGCCGGGGCGACCCCAGGCGGCGGGCACCAGGGCTCCGCCATCGCAGCTGGGATATCTCTGGAACACCGCCTCGCTACTGGTGACGAAGGAGAGTCGCAGCTGCGCGGAGTCCAGCGCCCGCAGCGCCGGCGGCACCCGGCTGTAGCGCACGCAGCCGCCGCGGGCGGCCTGGGGGCCGTCGCCGATCTCCTCCGGCGGCGGATCGGCCACCGCCAGCAGGTCCAGCTGCACGAGATCCGGCAGCAGACAGTCGCTGGCGTTGAGCCGCGGCACCCGCAGTCGCTCCAGCACGGTGCAGTGCTCCAGCTCCACGGTGGCGTTCAGCACGCCCCCTCCGGAGCTCACCACCCTCACGCGCTCGAAGAGGCAATCCCGGGCCACCACCAGCGGCCCGCTGGGAATCTGCCCCGGCGCCAGGGGCGGAGCGATGACCACCAGTCGCCGCGCCGCCACCCGCTCCAGCACCACCTGCGGCGCCACCGGATCCGGCAGCGAGTCGGCGCTGAGATTCTGCGGCAGCTGCACCGTCAGGGTGCCCTGGAAGGAGAGGTCCCGAACCTCGATCCCGCGGGCCGGACTGAAGGGCAGCGGCTGGGTGGTGATCACCACCTCCGGCGGATCCGCCTCGACTCCGGGGGTCGCCCTCGCCTCCTCCTTGCCGGGATGGAAGATTCGCCGCCAGCCGTCCACCGTCTCGTCCGCCACGTGGTCTTCATGGGCGGGATCGAAGCGCGCCGCCCAGGAGAAGCGCTCCGCATCCACCGGGAAAAAGCCCTGGGGCGGCGGCAGGAAGAGCAGCACCCGTCGGGGATGGGCGTGGCCGGCGGCGTGGGCGCCGGTGGGGGCGGGAGAACGCAGGTCGACGCTGCGGGGGCTGGGGTCGTCGAAGGCTCCCGGGGTGCAGGGGGCGCCGCGGCGATGGGCCTGGCGCCACAGCGCCTCGCCGCCGGCGAAGCGGCTCAGCCTCGCCTGGGGATGATCCGGCGTGGTGCGCAGCGCGCGGGCGTTGCGGCGCAGATCCACCGCGCCTCCCGCCAGCCCCGGATGGGCGGCCCGCAGACTCGGCTGCGGGTCGGGCCAGGAGCCCTCCACCGGCGCCTCGCCGGGGAAGCTCACCCCCGGCACCGAGCCGTCCGCCTCCGCTCCGAAGGCGCTCGCCGGCAGCACCGGATCCCCCGGCCGCGGCGTGCGCACCAGACGCTTCCAGCCCTCCTGGACCTCGACCTCCAGCTGCCCCACCGCCTCGGCGATGCTCTCGGCGCTGGTGGCGGTGCCCTTGCGCTGGCGCCAGGCGACGGCCTCGGAAACCTCGCGGCGGCGGCCGTCGGCATGGGGCGAGAGCAGGCGGGCATCCAGCAGCTGGGCGAGGTAGGGCAGCATCCAGCCCTGGGCCGCCCGACCCTCCGGCGGGCGGTCCGCATAGCCGTCCGCCAGCAGCTGATCCAGGGTATTGCGCACCGGATCCAGCAGCGCCCCAAAGGCGTCCAGGAAGGCCGCCAGATCCCCGTTGTCGGAGCGGCGGTAGAGCCGAGGCAGCAGACGGTAGAGCTGACGACCGGAGACCGTCTCCGGCCACGGCGCCGGGCTTCCCGGCGGCCGCGGAGCGTCCAGGGGCGAGAGGGTCATAGGGTGGCCTCCTCCGGCTTGAGGTTCAGCCCTCGACCGTCACCGTCGAGGAACAGGAGCTGACGGGCGGAAGCCCGCAGGCGGCGGCGATCGGGATCGCCGTCCAGAATGCAGAGGGTGTTCTCCACCCCCTCGACGCCCTCCGCCACGCGGTAGACGTCGCTGACGAAGAGATCCACCCCCAGCCTCCGCTGGCGCAGCGAGAAGGCCTCCAGCAGGGCGGCGGAGAGAGCCGCCCCCACCCGCTGGAGATCGTAGGCCTCCGAGCGCACCCGATAGCGCACTTCCAGCTCCACCGGCCGCGGCTCGTAGGGCACCACCGTGACGCTTACCCCCGGCAGGGCGCGGGCGCTCAGATAAGCCCGCAGGATCTCGCCGAGATCTCCCAGCTCGCCGCCGCCGGCGGGCACCACCACCACCTCCACCACCTCTCCCCGGCGGCCGGGGCGAGACGCGGCGCGGAAGGCCCGAGCCTGCCAGATGCTCGATTGGCGACCGGCGAGGGCGGAGAAATCCGCCAGGGAGACGGCCCGATCCAGGGTCAGCAGGCTGCGGGGGGCCAGGGTGCGCAGCGATTCCGCTCCCTCCATCTCGGCACCGCCGACCGCCGGCAGCGGCTGCACGATGGCCTCCACCAGCGGGTGGGGCTCGGCGGGCTTGACGAAGGCGAAGGCATCGACGTTGCCCGCCGGGCCGCGGCCCTTGCGGAAACTCGCCCGCACGTTGTTCACCCCGGTGGGCAGGCGCTGGCCCCGCACGCCGTCGCCGAAGAGCAGGCGCAGATGGCCGTCCTCGGTCATCCGGGTCTCGAAGCAGGCGTCCGGCGGAGCGCATTGGGCGAGGGTCGAGACCTGCTGGAAGATGCGGTCGCCGACGGTGATCTGCAGCGCCGCCGCCACCCCGGAGGGCATCGCCACGTCGGGCACGAAGGCCACCTCTTCCTCGAGCACGAAGCTCTGGCCGGATCGAGTGCCGTCGCCGCTGCCGAGGACCTTCGGATTCTCCGCCTTGCCGTGACCGGCGGTGAGGACGTTGGCCCGCACCACGCAGCCGCCGACGGTGAAGCGATCATCCGGCGCCGGCTCGATCACCAGCTGCCGGCGGCGATCCTCCAGGCGCACCACCTGAGCCTCCAGCACCGCCGTCACCGCCTCGCCCGCCCGCTCCTCCAGCAGCAGACGGCGACCGGCGGTAAGCAGCGCCGGCCCCGCCAGCTCCAGGGGCAGGAGCGCCGAGGTCAGGGGCGTGGGGTTGTGCCGCCAGCCCCACATTCGAACGCTGTGCTTGTAGGCGCTCCACAGCCGGGTGGTGGCGAGAAAGAAGTTGCCGCCGCGGCGCTGGCGCCAGCCCTCGACGCTCAGCGTCGGCGCGGCCTCGGCGGCGGCGCCGGCCACCCGGGTGACCCGTCCCCAGGCCAGCTGACGGCCCTGCACCATCACCGCGGGGGTGTCGGCGAAGGTCTTCTTCAGCGCCCGGCGTAGCTCCACCGTCGCCGGCAGGCGGCGACCGGCGGGGCGCAGGTAGGTATCCAGCTTCCACTCGCCAACCACCGGAGGAACATAAAGCCCCTGGGGGTTGCTCAGCAGATTGTCCGGATCCTCCAGCCGCAGCGTGGTGTAGCCGCCGCCGTCGGGGCGGGCGGAATCCACCGGGCGGTAGACCGCGGCGAAGACCCGGAAGGTCTCCAGCCGGGAGCCGTCAGAGCTGCTCGCCACCCGATCCGCTACCCAGCGCCCCTGGAGCCGGGAGTAGTCGCCGCTCACCCGCACCGCGGTGATGCCCGGCTCGGGGCCGCTCTCCACTCGCCGGCCGCGGCGGTCCGCTACCGCCACCCGATGGGGCCGGGAGAGCCAGGCGGAATCCAGGTGGAAGGGGCCCGCCTCGCGGTCCAGCACTACCCAGCGCTCGTCCACCCGCGTGAGCATGGCCCACAGGGTGTGCTCCCCGTCCTCCAGCACCACCACCTCCCCCGGCCGCAGCGGATTCTCCGGCGCGCCGTCGTCCTCCGGGCGGCCCTCCGCCAGCTCTTCGAGGGCGACGCCGCGGCCGAGCTGAGCGCCGGTCTCCGCCGGCCCCAGCAGCCGGTTCTGCTCCGCCGGCGCCAGATGGAGGATCAGGTCGCCGCGGCGCCAGCGCAGGTTCGACGCCAGGGGCTCGTCGAGGGTGAGGACGGTGCGCTCCTGCTCGCCGCCGAGCCCGGAGGGGTCGACGGAAAGCTCTACCGTCGCGGCCCGCAGCCGCCGCGCCTCCAGCCGACCGCTGGGCTCGTGCTCCACCACCACCGGCTGCCCCAGCACCAGGTCCTCGAAGCCCCCCTCCACCACCAGGCGATTTCCGGAGACCACCCGCGGGGAGCGATTCCAGTCCCGCAGCCGCAGGGCGTTGCAGGCGGCGTCCGCCTCCAGCCCCTCGAGGCTCTCGAAGAACACCGGCGGCGCGCCGTCCGGCGGCGCCCACTTAGCGGCGAGGCCGGAGGGCACCCAGCCCGCCTGCTCCGCCTTCAGCTCCAGCGCCCAGGGGGTGACGGCGGAGGCCGGCGGCGCCGGTCGGTAGTCGATCATCTCCACCAGCCGGCGCAGGTTCTGCCATTGGGTGGCGGTGGCCAGGGTCGACTCGTTGGCGTAGGCGTCGAGATGCTCCGTCAGCGAGTGCAGGGCGCGCACGAAGGCGCGGGAGATCTCCCAGCCCCAATCCCCCCGCTCCTGCTGATATTGCGCCAGCAGGCGCTCGATGCGGCGGCGGGGATCCTCGTCCTCCGGAGCCTCGCCCACGGCCACCTGCCGCCATTGGGGGAAGGCATCCGCCAGCTGCTGGCGCAGGAATTCGAGGTAGGTGACGGCGTTGCCGTCGACGTAGCGGTAGCGGCTCAGCCCGGCGCGATTCCAGCGGGTGAGGTCGGTCCCGGGATCGGTGAGGGTGGGGGACGGAGTGGAGCTCATCCTCGAAGCCCTCCGTGAAGCTGAATTCGCACATAGCCCCGGTGAGGGGCTCGGGGGTCGCTACGGCATTCCGCCACCTCGAGGCCTTCGAGGACGATGCTGCCGGAGCTCGCGCCGTCGGTACCGCGGCCGCCGAGGCGCTTGAAGCGATTCAGGCAGACGCTCTCTACCCCGTCGACGGCGGTGGCCGCCTGCATCACGTCGCCGGCGTGGAGGTCCTCGCCGAAGCGCAGACGCCCCGGCTCGAAGAAGCCTCCGGGCCCGGTGCCGAGGGCGGCCTGCAGGGCCCGGCGCACCTCGGAGCGGTAGAAGGTGCCGCGCACCCGCACCGAGAGATCCACCAGCACCGGCACGAAGGAGGCATCTCCCAGCAGCACTTCCTGCCCCAGCATGCGGTAGGCGTCGAGATAGTGGCGCAGCACCGTGCGCAGAGTCGGCGCCGGGGGGCTGCCCACCACCGGCGCCGGATCCGCCGGCGGCAGGTAGAGGTCGTGGAGGGCGTGGAAATGCTCCACCGCGCTCCACAGCTCCCGATGCTCCGCCGGCCACGGCGCGGCGGGATCTTCCAGGCCCACCGCCGGGGCGTCCAGCAGACGCTCGTCCCAGCTCACCACCACCGCCTGGAGGGTGGTCCAGCTGCCACTCCACTGATCCCGGGTATGGGCCCGGGCCACCAGGGGATGCTCCTCCAGGCCGCGGGAGACGTCGTCGGCGGTGACCATGCGGCGGTTGCGGTGGATGGTGGTGGGGCCGTCCCGGCGGGCCTGCTCCATGGCGTGGGGATTGGTCAGCCACAGTCGATCCAGGCGCTTCTCCTGGGAGCGGCGGCGGGCGACGGAATCGAGGGCGAGCTCCTCCTCGGTGGGCCGCAGCCGACCGGAGTCCAGGGCGTCCTCCACCGCGTCGAAGCCGATCATCGAGAGCAGTCGGCGCACCGATTCCGGCCGCCGGGCGGTCTCCAGGAAGCGCTCCCCGGCGACCCGGTCCAGCTGGTCCGAGAGCTGGTCCAGAACCACCGCCAGGGCCTCGGTGAGAATCACCTCGAGGTCCGCCGGGGTCAGCGCTCCCCGCTCCGGCACCCGCGCCGTCAGCTCCTGGGCGAGGAAGAGCCGGAAGCCGTCGAAGTCCCGCAGCCGCCAGTCGAAGTCATCCCCCGGATCCGGCAGCGGCGGCGGCAGGGTGATCTGCCGCTCGCCGCAGTCGGGGCAGGCGCCGTCGAAGCGCAGCGCCGGGCGCGGTAGATCAGCCATGGCCGCCTCCCGCTCCGCCGCCGACGGCGAAGACGTGGCGCTCCTCGCGGCCCACCGCCGCCAGCACGTAGCGCACGGTGACCGTCAGGGTCTCGGCCTCCCCCTCTACCGTCACCTCCAGGGTGCGGGGATCCACCTCACCCTCCAGGGCGCTGCGCAGCGATGCGGTGAGCCGCTTGCGGGTCACCTCCCGCAGCGCCGAGGCGTTGGGCTCGAAGACCAGGGCCTCGACCCCGGCGCCGAATTCCGGGCGGAAGGCCCGCTCGCCGGGGTTGGTGAAGAGCACCGAGAGGATGCGGTGGCGCACCCGCCCGAGACGCCCCGCCGCCGCCGGGCCGTCGGTGCCGACTCGGAAGGGGAAGCCCAGGGCTCCGGGATCGCCGGGAGCGCGCGGATCTCGCGGATCGGAAGGAGGGTCGGAGAAGGCGCTCATGAGGTCGTCACCTTTTGGCTCAGAGTGGTCATTTCCCCCTGGGGGATGGGCGGTCCGGAGGGGCCGACGCCGGTGGGATGGACGTGGGTGGCGAAGAGGGTGAGGAAGCTCTGGCCCTTGATCAGGGGCTCACCGGCGGCGCCGGCGAGGGCCACCTGCTGCCCCTCCACCACCACCTTGGTGCCGGAGACGGTGATCCCCGAGGCGGCCATCTCCACCACGTTGCCGTGGGCGTCCTCTACCGTGGTGCCGGCGGCGGAGAGGGTCAGCCGGTTGCCGTGGGTGTCCTCCACCACCACCTCACCGCCCTCGGCGTCCAGCAGCAGCCGAGCGCCCTCGGAATCGGTGAGGGAGAGATTGCCGGAGGCCTCCATCAGCAGCTCCGCGCCTCCCTGGTGGGCCAGCCGCACCCGCTCCTCGCCGTCCTCGTCGTCCAGCTCCAGCACGTGGCCGGAGGGAGTCTTCAGTACCCGGTTGGTGGGGGCCGGCCGCGCCGCCTCCTCCGGCACGTCACCGCTGGCCTGCCAGAAGGTGCCGGTCCACAGGGGCTCGTCGACATCCCCCTCGGCGAACTCCACCCACACCTGGGCGTCCACTTCCGGCACCAGGAACCAGCCCTGGTTGGCCAATCCGCCGAAGGGCATGCAGGGCAGGGCCCAGCCGCTGACCTCGGAGCCCAGCACCGAGGGCACTCGCAGGCGCAGCCGGCCCCGCTGCTCGGGGTCTTCGTTGTCGAACACGAAGCCGCGGTACTTGCCCCAGGGCCGGCGCAGGGCCTGGGCCGTCTGGGCCCGCAGCTCGTCGCTTTCGGAAGAATGGGAAATGCTGGTCATGGGAACTCTCCTCTACCGCCTCGCGCGCCCTAGAGCAGCGCCGCCAGCGGCCCGCCGCCGCTCTCTAGGTTGTCGCCCCGGGCGTTGCGCAGCAGCCGAAAGCGCTGGCGGTAGCCGGAGTGATTGAAGGTGTGGGTCACCGAGTCGACGTACCAAATTCCGGAGTGGGTCTCGCCGACGCCGTCGATACCCACCGGCTCCCCCGGCCGCAGCACGTGGCCGTAGAGGCTGCCGTCCAGCTCCCCTTCCGCCACCACCCGCGCCAGGGCCTCCTCGTTGGCGCGGCGCTGGGCCATCGCCCGCAGCCGCTCCGGCGAGGAAGTCCCGGGGCTGCGCAGCCGCCAAACGTAGGGCGACAGGCCGCCGTCCCCTTCCGACGAGGCGGGCTCCGGACCCAGCGGCGGTAGATCCGAGGTCACCTCCTCGGAGACCGCCTCCGCCCCGGTCTCGGCGGCGGCGTCGAAGCCCACGCCGTCGGCCCGCTGGCCGTCGCCGTCGATGGAGATCTCGTAGCAGTGGCTCTCCGGCCCGGCGTACACCAGAATGGTGGGCTGGGGCTCCAGCTCCAGCCGCGACGGGCCGAAGTAGACCCGGCCCTCGGCGAAGAGCAGCTCGTAGGCGTTGGCCTCCGCCCGCCGCTGCAGCAGCTGGATATCCGTCGAGTCCTGATTCAGCACCAGGGCCTGCTGGCCGGCACCGTTGTCCGGGTGGGGGGAGAGGCCGGCGTCGGAGAGCACCTCCGCCAGCAGGGTGCTGTCGGTGGTGGGGGCGTCGCCTCCCCAGGTGCGGCGCTGATGGCCGCGATCCAGCAGCATGGAATCGTCCTGACACTCCACGGTGAGAGTGGCGTTGGCGGGATTGGTGGGGAATTGGCTGCGCTCCTGGCGGATCCAGCCGCGGAACACCTCCTGGGCGGAAGAGCCGAAATCCGCCTCCACCCGCACCGAGCGCCAGGGGGCGGTGAGCCCGTCGTCCAGCACCGCGAAGCGGCCGCCTTCGTCCCGCCGCAAATCGAACACCAGCCGCGCCTCCGCCGCCTGCTGCCGGGAGGCCTCCACGGTGACCTCGGTGAGCAGCGGGTAGGCGTCACCGAGCTCCTCGTCGCCGAGGCTCACCACGCATTCCGCAGGGCCCGGGGCGGGATCGCTGAAGAGGTCCAAGAGCATCGCGGTCTCCCCTTAGCCTCGCGCCCGAGGGATGCGCAGCGAGCGGCCTACCTGACCCGCCAGCAGCGGATCTCCGGCGGCGTCCACCACCGTCTCCGGCCGGGTGGCGTCGGCGCCGGAGAGCAGCTCCGGGTTGGCGTCCAGAATGCGGTACCAGAGCCGGCTGTCGTTGTAGTAGTGGTGAGCCAGGGCATCGAGGCGATCCCCTTCCCGCACCACGTGCTCCACCACCCCCTGGGCCGGGGTAATGCGCCGCGGGCGCAGCCCGCGGAAGGTGAAGGAGCGCTCGCTGCCCTCTTCCGGCGGCCGGAAGGGCTCCGAGTCCTGATAGCGGGATCCGCGGCGAATCATCAGAAGGACACTCCGAAGGAAAGGTTCAAGGAGCCGGCGATGGTGGAGGCGGCGTTGACCGCGGCGAGGGCGGTCTGGCGCAGGGTCTCCACCTGGTAGAAGGGGTTCTCGCTCTCGATCACCTGGAGGGTGAGGGTCGCCTCGGCGCGGTAGGGCATCAGCGAGGGCAGATGGGCCTGCTGCTGCACCCGCAGGGAGGTGAGGAAGACCGGCAGCACCTGGAGCCCCCAGAGGAAGAGCAGCACCGAGGCGTGGCGATCGCGCTCGAAGGCCCGAGGCTCGCCGCCGCCGAGGCTGGCCAGCAGCTGTACTCCCCCGGGGCCCTGAACCTTGGGCTCGGCCATCGAGCGCAGGGTGTCGATCTCCGGCTGCACCCCCAGGGACGACGCGATGGGATCGCCGGAATCCATCCGATCGGTGGCGTCCAGCAGCACGGTGATGTCGAAGCTCTCCACCTGCGGGGTCACCCCCTGGGAGGCGCGGGCGGTCTCCGTCGGCAGCAGGAAGCCGTAGCCGCCGCGGGATCCCGGCAGGTTGCCGGTCTCCACCGTCACCGAGCGGCTGCGGGTGAGGGTCTTCGGATTCAGCTCGAAAACCATCACCAGCGGCGGCAGGGAAAGGCCGTACTCCACCAGCGCGGCGCGGGTCTCGTTCACCATCAGCGTCTTCCTCCTTGAGCTTCCGCCAGGGCTTTCAATACCGCCGCCGCCACGCCGCGGGCGAGCTCACGACTCGAGGCTCCGGCGGCCATCTCTACCGGCGGCACGACCAGCTGCTTCAGCTCGAGGTCACCGCTCCCGGGGGCCGGAGTCCAGGAATCCAGCACCGCCTCCGCCACCTCGCGGGCCAGAGCTCGGGCGTCGTGGTGGGTCGCCACCGCGGAAGAGCTACCTGCCGCATTGGAAGCCGACGCTGGCAGGGTGATCTGCAGCGTTCCAATTTCGAGCTGAGGGCCCGAGTGATCCAGGCTCCATCGGCTAGTTCCCGAAATCGCCGGTGGGGAGCTCGGCTGGACGCCCTGGAGAACCGCCGGCCGTGCACCGGGAGCCGCGACACCCTGGCGGCCTTGGCGAGCTTGGGGGGTTTGGCGGCCTTGGCGAGCTTGGCGGGTTTGCTCAGCGCTTCTCATCCTCGGATCCCCCGCGGCAGGTAGCCCGCCAGTGATCCCAGGTCTGAGACGCTGGCCTCTCCCCGCACCTTGGTGAGCTCGCGCCAGATCCCCACCACCGCGTCCTCTCGCCGGATCGGCCGCTCTGCCGCCGCCGCCAGCACCGCGGCGTGGAGAGCGGCGTTGCGGATGCCGCCGCCGGTGAGGGCCACCGCCGACGCCAGCTCGTCGCAGTCCAGATCCGGCTCCCGGGGCGCCCGCGGCGGCAGCAGCCGGCGCCACAGCTCCGCCCGGGCCTCGGCGTCGGGGCGGGGAAAGTCCACCACCACCTGGAAGCGGCGGGCGAAGGCGGGGTCGAGGTGCTGGCGCAGATTGGTGGTGAGAATCACCGGCCCGTGGTGCACCTCGATTCGCGCCAGCAGGTGACCGACTTCGAAGTTGGCGTAGCGATCCCGGGCTTCCTTGACCTCTCCCCGCTTGCCGAAGAGGGCGTCCGCCTCGTCGCATTGCAGCACCGCCGGGCGGCCGTGCACCGAGTCCAGCAGCTGGTTGAGGTTCTTCTCCGTCTCGCCGATGTACTTGCTCACCAGACGGCCGAGATCGACCCGAAAGAGGGGCCAGCCGAGGCGCGTCGCCAGGGCCGCTGCGGCGAAGGTCTTGCCGGTGCCGGAAGGGCCGCTGAACAGAGCCACCGGGCCGCCGCCGCGGCGGGCTCCCCAGGAGCCGAAGACCACGTCCCCGGCGCGCACCCAGGAAAGCCATTCGTCCAGCTGACGGCGGCGATCCGGCGGCAGCACCAGCTCGTCGAAGTCCGGCCGCAGATCCACCGCCGTCGCCCCGGGGGGAGGCGGCAAGGGGGCCTCTCGCCCCAGCAGCCGGGCGGCGATGCCCGGCGCCGGGCGCAGCGCCTCGAAGGGGGTGGACCCGCCGGTCACCAGGCCGCCGCGGCGCAGCGACGAGCCGGGCTCCAGGGCCCGCCACAGGGGGCCGGCATCCGTAGCGTCCAGCGCCAGCAGCTCCTGCACCAGGGCGGGACAGGGGTAGTGATCCTCGGTCCCCGGCTGCAGCGAGCGAAACATCCATCCCAGCCTCGGCTCCGCCTCCGCCGCCGCCGCCGCGCTCAGCAGGTCCAGCTCCACCGCCTCGAGGGGGCGCTGGAGGCCAAAGTCCGCGATGGCCTGGATGAAGAGCCCCTGAGCCCGCGCCGCGTCCACCTGCCGATGGAGCTCGCCGAGCTCGTCCAGCAGCTCTCGGGACGGCTCTTTGCCCTGCCTCGACTGCCCCAGCAGCGAGGCCAGCAGCTCCCAGCGCCGCCATTCGACGCCGCGGAAATCCAGCGGCGGCGGGGCTTCTTCCAAACTCCCCTGCTGATCTAGCCCTGGCGACGAGCTCTCGGACTCCGGGCCCAGAGTCACCTCGGGCATCGGGTTGAGGGCCAAGAGGTTCGGAGGGGTCATGGTCCCGCTCCGTGGAGGGTGACCAGCAGCGGATTCGAGCGCACCTCCACCGTCGAGCCATCGGGCCGCTGGACGCTGCGCAGGGCGCTGAGCACCGCCTGGCCGGGGGCGTCCGTCACCGGCAGCGGAGCCGCCACCGTCACCGCCCCGGCGGCGGCCTCCGGATCCAGCAGCGGGCCGGAAGCCTGCACCACCGGCTCGCCGCCCATCGGCTCGAAGCGCCGCCAGCCATCCTGGGTATCCCAGATCTCCCAGCGCAGGGTGACGTTCGCCGCGGCCTCCCCCGCTACCCACACCTCAGGCTCAAAGCCCGGGGCCAGGGGCAGCTCCAGGGTGAGCACCTCCGTCGCCCGCGGTCCGTCGATGGTGGTCTCGACGAAGGCCAGGCGAGGCCGCCAGGTGGACTCGGCGGTATTGATCTGCGTCGACGGCACCCGGGGATATTGAATCTCGCCGCTGAAGGGCTCGTAGCGCCCGGCCTCGTCGGCCCGGGACTGCATGCCGAGACCCCCGGCGAGGGGCGCCTCCACCCGCAGCTCCCGCGGCAGCACCGGCACCAGGGCGATCTCGTAGGCGACGGAGGGTCGATAGCTGACGTCCCCCTGGGTCGACCAGATCTGATTGAGCTCCTCCGGCCCGAGGCGGGAGAAGATCACCCGCGGCCGCACCGTCGCCGTGGTCGCGCCGGAAGCCAGGGCCAGATCCGGCAGCACCGGGGTCTCGTGGAAGACCCGCAACACCTCACCGAGCAGGCGCAAATCATTCTCGCCGGCGGCGACGCCATCCTCCACCACGCCGAAGGCGGTCACCAGGCAGCGCAGGCGCAGATGCCACGGATCTCCGGGCGTCACGTCGGCGTCGAAGCCTCCGTCCTCCAGTCGATGGAGGAAGAAGTTCAGCCGATGGTCCGTGGAGCTGGAATCCGGCGCCGCCGCTGCGGGATGGCCGATGCTCAGGCTGACGTTGTTGGCGTTGGCCTGAATCGCGACCCCGACGAAGTCCGCGACGTGGCGGGCGGCGACGGAGAGAGTAGAGACCGGCAGCGGCACGAGAAGCTCCTATTCGGTGGTCTGGGTGGCCAGAAGTCGGTGGTCAGAAGTCGGTGGTCAGAAGTCGGTGGTCAGAAGTCGGTGGTCAGAGCCCGTCAGATCAGAAAGAGCGCAGGTAGCGGCGACGAGCGAAGGACGAAGAGGCCGAAGGGGACGAGCCCGAGGACGACGAAGCGGCCTCTGGACGAGAGGTCTGGGGCGGCTCGAGGACGGTGATCTCGATTCGGCCGATGCTCAGGCGAGGCGGCGCCGGCGCCCGGGGGGCGGCCCCAGGGCCTGCAGAGCTTCTAGAACCAGCGCCAGAATCAACAGACGGTCCCTTCGCCGGCCGCGCCCGCACCGGAATCTGCGGCGCCGGAGCGGCAGAAGCGACGGGAGTAGCGGGAGAAGCAGGCACGGCGACCGGCTGACCTCCCTTCGCTCCGTCCTCCGAGCCTTCTCGCCTCGAAGCGATGGCGGCGAGAGTCCCGACCCCCTCATCGCCCCCCGTTCTCGAAGACTCAGTGGAGATCCCAGTGGAGGGATTCTGGGGAGAGCGAAGCGGCGCGCCCACCTCGCTGCTTTGGCGGCGAGAAGACGAGACTGCATTCGGGGCCGACGAATCGCCGGCGGATTTCAAGGGAGGTGGGGTGATGGCGCCCGGCGTCGGCTCTCGCTCCGGCCACGCCCTCGGAAAGAAATCTTGCACTGCCGATGAAGTTGCTGACTGGACCTCAGTCTCAGAACCGTTCGACGCGGACGAATCAGGCGTCGTTGCGGACGATCTCGACTCTCGAATCGACTCGATGGGCGTCGTGGGTCGCGCGTCACGGGAGCTCGAGGGCAGCGAAGGTTGAACTTCGGAAGCCTCGGAAACCGAATCGCGGGACGGACGGATCCTTCGGGACGATGAATGAGAGGACGAGCTCGGCGCGCTGTCGCGAGTCTCGGCGCGGTCTCGGGCTGCTGCTTCTGCTGTCGTCGCTTCTCCTCCGAACATCACACGATCAAACAAACCGGAAGCGATGGAATGCTCTTCAGCACCCCCTGGCGCCGGCCCCGAGAGCTCTGGGTAGGGCTCGCGGGAGGTCGGCGAAGGGCCCATCACCCCGTGCGGCGCTGCTTCTGGTCTCTCTCCTGAAGCGAGGCGCCGCCACTCCCAAGCTGTGGAATCTGCGAAATCTTGAAGGCTGGAATCAGGCTCCTCGCCGACCATCGGCGGTGAGACCACGGCCCCTGGATCGCCGGTCTCCATCGTGCCCTCCGATGTGCCCTCCGAGCCACGGCCGCTGGTGACGAGAGCCCCCTCGTCCCCGGTCGTGCTGGTAGCGGCCCCCGCGGCGGGGGCATTCGCCGCGAGCCCCGGCCCACGGGCATCTCGCAGCACCGCTCCCAGGAATCCCGAGCCGGCATGGCTCGATCCAGAGAAGCCCGGTCCCCGGTGGCCACCGTCGGCAGCACCAGATCGCCCTTGGCGGGAGCTCATGAGCGCATCCCCCGGGCGCGGTCGAGGCGCTCTAGATACGCCCGGCGGCGGGATCGAGGCAGGGCGAGGATCGCCTCTTCGGTCCAGCCGTAGGCGCTGGCCAGCTGATGGACGTCATCGAGAATCCCCTTCGCCGAGGCGCTCTCCAGGGCGAGATAAGGATCGACGTGCACCGCCGTGACCTCGGCACAGTGGGGGCAGCTCGCCGCCACGCTCTCCGCCACCGCCGGAGCCATCGACTCCAGGGCCTCTTGGGCCCGGGGCAGGAGCTCTTCCAGCTGATCTCGGGAGAGGGCTTCGGCCTTCGCGGTCTTCTGATCCTTCTTCTGGCCCTTCCCCGTCGGCGCCGCAGTTTGACGGCACAGCAGGCGACGCAGCAGGCGGAGGGAGGGATCCTCGACCTTGCTTTCAGCTTCCGCGAAGTCATCGTCCGATGGAGGCAGGCTGAGGGCCAGCTGATCCTTGCCGGTGGGAGCCCTCAGCTCCACCGCCCCCCAGGGCAGCTCCACCGTGGTCTGGGGAAAGCCCGGCGCCGCCGCCTTCACCGGCAGCTCTGCGAGATGCAGGGAAAAGTCGAAGCTCTCGTCGCAGGCGCTGCAGGGCGCCGTCATCCAGCGCTGCCCGTCGTCGCCCCCCTGCTGCCCCAGCCAGAGATCGAGGGCTCGGGCCAGCAGCTGACGATCGCCCACCGCCAGGGCCTCTACCCGCTCGACGGTAGCCGCCTCGCCGGCCACCGTCTCCAGCACCGCCGCTAACGCCGCCGAGACCCGGCGAGGCCAAGGCCCGCGGGCCATCGACTCCGCCAGCTCCAGCTCCACCGCGCCGGTCATCGGCCGGAAGCGGAAGGAGCGATCCCCCTCCCCACCTTCGGGCCAGCCCCCCGGCAATCGGCCACCGAGAGCCTCGTCCCCGGTCGCTCCGTCATCGATCCAGCGAGCCAGCGGACTCCAATCCTCCGCCGCCCTCGGGAGGGCGCTTTCCTCGATGGAGGCTGCGAGAGCGGAGGTCATGGAGATTCTCCCGACGAAGGGTTGAGGGAAGAGGTCGGTCGAGGCGAGCTTCGCCAGCTAGCGGCCGAAAAAATCAGCGACGTAGGAAGCCAGCAGCGCAGGAAGCCAAAATAGGGAGCCAGCCTAGAAAGCCAGCCCAGAGAGCCAGCCCACAGAGCCAGTGAAGGGGACTCCTCAGGCGAGGAATCAAGAACCAGGACCGGAAGCCCTGGCGGCATCCGGGCGGCCTGGGCTCAGACCCACCCGATACCGCCTAGCTCAGGCTCCCGCCGGTTCGGCTCAGGCTTCCGTCGGCTCAGGCTTCCGTCGGCTCCGACGCCGCCGCATCCCGCTCCCAGCCCTCGTGCTGCAGGGTCAGGGTCTGAATGCCGACGGTGTTCATGCTCCCGGCGTCGAGATCCGGCAGGGCCTGGAATTCCGACACCCAGGCCCGCAGCAGCTTGTAGGTGATGGCCACCTGTCCCTGGAGATTGAGGACGTTGATCACCACGTCCTTGCGGTAGCGCTTGAGGCTGATCCCGCCGTCCCCCTGGATGTTGTTGACCAGGTTGGCCCATTCCTCGAACACCGGGTCGTGGGTCAACCCCTGCTCCAGGCTCACCGGCTCGTAGCTGGTGCCGCCGGGCATCACCCGCTCGTGGGACGGGTCGCCGGCGGTGCGCCACTTCACCGCCTCGGTGCTCTTTTTCAGCGCGCCCATCTTGCGCAGGCCGGCCACCGGCTTGCCGTCGATGAGCACCTGGAATTTGAAGGTGCGATAGGGATCGTGACGATGCGTATTGACGGGAAAAAGCGGGGCGGGCATGGCCTATGCCTCCTTGACGAGTCGGTTGCGGAAGAAGTCTTCGAAACCACCTAGGATCGATTGAACGGCAATGCCGGCTCAGCTCTGACCGACGATCTGCTGAATGCGCACGATGACGAATTCCGCCGGCTTCAGCGGCGCGAAGCCCACCACCACGATGGCCTGGCCGCGATCGATATCGCCCTGGGTCATGGTGTCCCCGAGGCCGCAGCGCACGAAGTAGGCGTCGGAGGCCTTCTCCCCCTGGAACGCTCCAGAGCGGAAGAGACCGTTCATGAAGGCGCCGATATTCGCCCGCAGGGAGGCCCAGAGATTGTGGTCGTTGGGCTCGAAGACCGCCCACTGAATGCCGTTGTAGAGGCTGGTCTCGATGAAGAGAGCGGTGCGCCGCACCGGCACGTAGCGCCATTCCGGAGTCGCCCGGGTGGCGAGAGTGCGGGAACCCCAGATCACTCGCCCGAAGCCCGGCAGGGTGCGCAGCGCGTTGACCCCCAGCGGGTTGAGCTGATCCTGCTCCTGCTCCTCTACCTGGAACTCCAGCCCGGAGAGGCCCAAGAGCTGGGTCTCTACCCCGGCGGGGGCTTTCCACACGCCGCGGCGGGCGTCGGTCTTGGCCCACATGCCGGCGGCGTAGCCGCTGGGGGGAACCTTGAGGTTCACCGGCACCGAGGGGTTGTTCTCGGCGTGGAAGAAGGGATTCGGCACCTCCGCCCAGGGGTAGTAGAGGGCGGTGTAGGTGGAGGTCGGCAGGCCGAGATCATTGACCTCCTGCTCGGTGACCAGCTCGGTGTCCACCGGCGGATCCACCAGCAGCATGCGATTGGCGGTGGCCTCGACGTGGGAGATGGCCGACTGCAGGATCCCCTGCTGGGCGGCGTCATCGGGATCCCAGGCGATGCCCGGCAGGGCGACGATGGAGATATCTCGCACCTTCTCCAGCAGGGTCAGGGCCGCATCGTAGTCTCCCTGTTCCGGAGCCACGCCGTCGCCGCCGTCTGACAGCACCACGTCGAAGCTGCCGGAGGTATCGCCGACGACGTCGGTCACCGCCTGAAGTCCGGTGCGCTCGGTGCCGCCGTTGGCGCCCCCCAGGTTCAGGGTGCTGGCGAGGCCGCTATTGCTCACCACCACCGTCGATCCAGCGCCGGTGGTGCCGGAGGTGAGCACCAACAGGTCTCCCTCAGCCACGGCGGTGAAGCCAGCAGCACCACCGGCCACCACGCCCTCCTGGATCAACCCCGCCACCGCGGCGAGATCGCCGTCGAAATCCTGCTGCGGCAGCACCACGTCGATGGGGGGATCCCCGTCCACCGCTATCGACACGGTACGTCCCGCAGCGCCGCCGATGCCGCTGAAGTCGAGGGCCGCCCCGGCGAGATCGCCGCTGGTGGAATGGCCGAAGCCGTAGAGATCAGTGTAGCCATCGGGCACCGGGGCCTGGGCGTTCAGCCGAACGGAGCCCGTCACCAGGTTGGAGTCGGTGCCCAGAACCGCCTCTAGGAAGCGAGGGTGAGCCGCCGCGAGGCTGACGTCCCGGAAGCTCTCCTGGGCTACCAGCTGACCGCGATCTCCGTAGCGGCCTACGGCGACGTTGAAGAGATCACTGCCGCCTCCCTTGGGCTCGAAGCGAGCCACCAGGCCGTCGGCCCAGGTGCCCTCATTGATCGCCACGATCTCCACTCGCTGCCCCGCCAGATCGGGATGGGCAGCAACCCCTCGAGCCTCCTCGAGAGGATCGGTCGGGCCGTCGTCCTGCGCCAGGCGCACGACGTAAGCCTTGGAGCCGCCGTTCAAGAAGAAGGCTCTCAGGGCAAATCCCAGGGCATCGCCTTCCTCTTCCGCTCCCCGGTCTCGTAAACCGCCATATCGGGCGATGTAATCGTCGAAGGTGAAGAGCAGCTCTGGACTGCCGATGGGTCCTCGAGTGGCATATCCCAAGAACACGGCGGTAGAGGTGCTCACCGCTTCGATGGGTCGCGCGCCACTGGGCACTTCCTCGACGTAGACACCGGGGTGCAGATAGGTGGGCATGGATCGCTCCTTGTCGGCCGGCTCGCAGACTCGCGATGCCGGCGTGGCGGACGTCCCGACGCTCGGATGGATAGTCGTCATCCGGCGACGGCGGGAGGGCTATTGAGATAGCCTCGACAGGTCAAATTCTGTCCAGTCCTTGAGCGAGATCTGTGCCAACCCCAAGGGGAGAAGCCATAAACCTCTCCCTATCAACAGTTTGCACGCTTCCGATGGGCGACCTCTTCAGCGCGAAGGCTCCCCGAGCCTCCTCAAAGCGGTGTTCTCAGCTCCCAAAACGAGCTCTACTGCCCACAATGGAGGCACTCGGAACCAAAGTAGATGCGCAAATCCAGAGATAGCAATACTTTAGAAACATGCCTACGTTGTGGGCACCCTGCCCACGGCACTCAGAAGCTGCCTCCTATGATCTCGATGGACCCCCCTCCCCGGAGCTCTCGATGACGTCCCTCCCTCCCAGCCCTCCTCTCGACTTCTATTTTGCCGGTCGCTCACCCGAGGAGCCCTTCGATCCCGTCGACTATTACCGCACCCTGTGGCAGCAGGCGGGGGATCTGGCGCGGGTGCCGGCGATAGACCACGCGCCCCACCACATCGTGCTGGCGGTGCATCCGGACCACGTCGCCGAAGTGCTGCGCAGCGATAACGACACCTTTCGTAAAGAGCTCGCCCGCACCCACGGCCTCGCCCCGATGCTCGGCGAAGGCTCCTTGCTCTGCCTCGAGGGCGAAGCCTGGAGCGAGGAGCGCCAGCAGCAGCAGCCAGCCTTCGCCCGACCCAAGCTGGAAGACCACATCGCCCTGCTGCGGCGGGAATCCGAAGCCCTCGCTCAGCGCTGGGAGCAGGCAGCAGAGGCAGGTCGGGAGGTAGACGCGGAGGATGAGCTGGAGGTCCTGCTGGTGCGCATCACCTCCCAGCTCTTCCTCGGCCTGGATCTCGACGAAGATCGCTCCCGGGCCCTGGTAGCCGCCTTCGAGGCCTTCACCGAGCCGCCCCCGGCGCCGATGATCGACCCCGACTCCCTGGACCCGGAGCTTCCCCGGGAGCAGCGGGAGGCCGCGGTGCAGAAGATTCAGGACGACTACCGCCAGGGCCTCCAGAACAAGGCCGCCGAAGCCCGCCAGCTCGCCCAGCGGGTGCTGCGGGAAGCCCTCGACGCCAATCCCCCGGGGCTGCTGGGCTCGCTGCTCTGCGTCGAGAGTCGAGACGACCCCCAGCGTCCGCTGGATCGGGTGGTGACCCTGCTCTACACCGGCTACGAGACCTGCGCCAAGGCGCTGCCCAAGACCCTCGCCCACGTCGCCCGGGATCTTCGCCTGCGCCATGCCCTAGAGCAGGAGGCGGACATCCCCCCTCCCCCCAGCGGGCCCCGCTCGGCCCCTTTCTCCGAGCAGCTGCTGCTCGAAACGCTGCGCCTGGACCCGCCGGTGTGGACCTTCAGCCGCTGGGCCCAGCGGGATACGGAAATCGGCGGCTACGAGATCCCCGAGGGTACCCTGATAGTGTTGAGCCCCTTCCTCACCCACCGTCATCCAGGCTTCTGGGCTGACCCAGAAAGCTTTGATCCCGGGCGCTTCGGTTCTGAAGGCCTGGGCGCAGAGGACTCAGCTAAGGACACAGCCGCGGCGGTTCCAGAACAGGCGACCACCCACCGCCACGCCTACTTTCCCTTCGGCGGCGGCCGCCATCACTGCCTCGGACGCGCGCTGGCCAGCCTCGAAGCGGCGGAGATCCTGACCGCCCTTGCTGCAAGGCTGCGCTGGAGCCTCGCCCCGGGATCCTCCCCCGCCCGCCACACCGAGGGAGTCACCCTCGGCCCCGGTCACAGCATCCGGCTGCGGCTCCAACGGCGTCACCCTCAGCAGGAAAGCTCGGAAGGCTAGCGTCCGTCCCTCTCCCCATCAGCCCCTGCATTCGATGACCGCCACTCCCCACTCCGCTCCCCCGCGGCCCGTCCTGCTGGGCCTCAACTCCGGCCTGCACAAACACGACGCCGCCGCCGCGGTGGTGGACGCCGTCGACGGCCAATTGCTGGCGATGGTGGAGCAGGAGCGCCTGAGCCGCAGCAAAAGAGCCTGGGGAGAGAGCGCCTCGGAGGCCGCGGCCCTGGCCCTGGAGCTCGCCGATAGCCCGCCGGATGCCGTGAAGGGCATCGCCTTCGGCTGGGACGAAGCGGCCTACCACCGCTCCATCGGCCAAGACTGGGACCGCAACGCCTTCCTCGCCCAAAACCTCCCCGAAGCCCTGCTCTCGCGCCTTCATTCCGGCGCCGACCTCGACATCGACTTCATCCCCCATCACCTCGCCCACGCCGCCGGAGCCCTCGCCCTCGCCGGCTTCGACAACGCCGCCTGGCTGGTGGCGGACGGCCGCGGCGAGCGCCAGGGCACCAGCTGGGGCAGCGCCCGACGCGGCCAGCTGGAAGTCGCCGGAGAGGTCGATCTCTCCCGCTCCCTCGGCGTGTTCTACGCCCTCGCCGCCGAATGGGCCGGCCTCGGCTACGACGGCGCCGGCCGGCTCATGGGCCTCGCCGGCCTCGGCGGTAATCAGGCCTTGTCTTCCAATCCGGACTCCAGGCTTGCGCAGCCCGGACTTTCACAGCCCAGGCTTCCACAGCCCATCCCCCTAGAACTAGGACGCCCCGACGGCCTTCGCCCCTACCGCTTCCCCGGCCTCGGCCCGCCGACCCGCGACCGCCATCGGCGCTTCTACCACGCCCAGCGCGCCCACCTCTGGCGCCGCTTCGCCGAGGCCTTCCCCCACCAGCCGGCGGCCGCCGCGGACCCTCACCAGCCCGTCGACGCCCTCCCCTGGGCCTCCTTTGCCGCCGCCGTCCAGCAGCGCCTGGAAGAAGTCCTCCTCCACCTCGCCCGCCGCACCCTCGACGCCGCCGAAAGCAGCGCATCCGTTACCTCAGCCAGCAGCAGCCAACCGCACCGCCTCGTCTTCGCCGGCGGCGTCGCCCTCAACTGCAGCGCCAACGGCCGCATCCTCCAAGAGCTATTCCCCGACCGACCGCAGGACTTCTTCGTCCCCCCCGCCGCCCACGACGGCGGCGTCGCCCACGGCGCCGCCGCGGCCCTCTGGCGCCGGCGCAACCCCGAAGCTCCCGCCCCTCCCCCGCTGCGCCACGCCGCCTACGGCCCGGACTCCTCCGAAGCAGCCATCGATCGCGCCCTCGCCCAAGCCGGCCTCCAGCCCGTCGCCACCGGCGACGCCGCCCTCACCCAAGCCGCCCAGCTCCTCGCCTCCGGCAAGATCGTCGCCCGCTTTGCCGGTCCCGCCGAAATCGGCCCCCGCGCCCTCGGCCACCGCAGCCTCCTCGCCGACCCCCGCCGCCGCAGCTCCGCCGACCGCCTCAACACCCTCAAACACCGCGACCCCTGGCGCCCCGTCGCCCCCAGCGTCCTCGCCGAAGCCTGGTCCGAACTCTTCGATTCCCCACCCTCCCCCCTCACCGCCTTCATGCTCCTCGCCGTCCCCGTCCCCCTGCGCAGCCGCCCCAAAATCCCCGCCTGCGTCCACGTCGACGGCAGCGCCCGGCCCCAGCTCGTCGAGGCGGATGCCCTGCCCGACTATCACCGGCTGATTCAGCTCTTTGCTCAGCTCACCGGTGTCCCGGCGCTGTGCAATACGTCGCTCAACGGACCAGGAGAACCGATCCTGCATCGTCCGGAGCAGGCGGTGAGCTCTCTGCTAGAGCATCCTGATCTCGACGCGCTGCTGCTGGGAGATCGGCTGGTGCTTCAGCCTCACCGAAACGATAGAAATCGCGCAGGCGAGGTGAACTCCCGTAGCGAAGAGGCCTTCGAGGATCTCGGCGAGCTGATGCGGCAAATCGAGACTCGGCGCTCGCCATGAGACGATGACTGATCCAAGCCGACACGCCAGCCCAGGTTCATCTACACACCGCTATTTCTGCCGACGCCTCCAACGTCACCGCCGAGAATTCTGAAGTCGATGCTAGACCTCATCACCGAAAACCTCGAGCCCTACCGCCTTCGCAGCGATGAGCTAGGCGACGCCGTCATCGCTGAGATCTTCGCCCGCGGGGATCTCGACGCGGTAAACCAGGTCTTCCGCTCGCTGGTGACGAATCACCAGGTCCCGGACGACCTGCCGCCAGAAGCTCGGGATTTCTTCGAATCCACCGGCGAGCTCCCCTCTTTCGCTGACCCTCGCCTCATCGCCCAAGGGCAGCAGGTGTTCACGAAGTTCGGACCAACGCTCTTCATGGTGCTCTTCTGCAAGGCGCTGACGGAATGTTATTCCTGCTGGCGGGGGGCGGAGGTGCTCTACCGCACGGGGCGAATGGTGGAGCAGACGCCGGATTTCCGGCGCTACTCGCGGCGGCTGATGGAGACCGGCCAATTCGTCACCGACGCTCTCTCCGAGGGCGGCCTGGATTCCGGTGGACGGGGGATCGTGACGATCCAGAAGCTGCGGCTGATTCACGCCTCGATCCGCCACTACCTGCTGGCCAAGGGCTGGGACCGGGAGACCTTCGGCGTTCCGATCAATTGGGAGGACGAGGTCGGCACGCTGATGGCCTTCTCCCTCACCGTGCTCGAGGGGCTGGAGATGCTGGAGGTGGAGCTGAGCCCGGAGGAGAAGGAGGGCTTCCTCCACACCTGGATCGTTATCGGCCATCTGCTGGGTATGCCGCCGGAGCTACTGCCGCAGACGCTGGAGGACGCCAGGGCGCTGAAGGCCCTCATCCTGAAGCGTCATATCGGCCCCTCCGAAGCCGGCCGGGTGCTCACCCGCAGCGCCGCCGAATACATGGCCTACCTCACCCCCGGTACCCTCTTCGACGGCTACCCGGAGACGCTGATGCGCACGCTGGTGAGCGAGGACGTGGCGCAGGCGGTGAGCCTTCAAGACGTGGAGCGAGACGACCCGCAGGCTTCCCTAGATCGGAAGCTGGTAAACCTGTACCGAGTCTTCAACCACGACCTCAGCGAGCTGGAGAACCACTCCAGCGCAGTGCGAGGCGCCTCCCGCTTCTTCGAGCGACACCTGCTCCAGGGCATCCTGGGACACTTCGGCCACACCAAGGCTTATCACTTCACCATTCCCCCCTCGCTGCGGGGACGCTGGAAGGTGGAATCATGACGACGCCCGAGAGCACGAATCCGAACCAGGCAACTTCCGAAGCTCCCCTCTTCCACGCCGCGGACTGCCACCTCGTCGTCCCCGAGCTGGAGCGCATCGCCACCTGGTGCAAAGAGCGCCAGGATCCGGTGGGCTACTTCGCCATGCTCTACCGCCTCACCACCCTGAAGATCGTCCACGCCGTAGACAAGGGGCGCTTCGAAGACAACGAGCGCATGGCGCGGATGGACGAGATCTTCGCCAACCGCTACCTCGACGCGATCTCCGCCCGCGCCGCCGGCCAGCCCGCCAGCGCCTCCTGGGAAGTCACCTTCCGCGCCGCGGCGAACGACGAGATCACCGTCCTCCAGCACCTCTTCGTGGCGATGAACGCCCACATCAACTTCGACCTCCCCGTCGCCGCGGCCCAAACCTGCCCCGGGGACGCTATCGAAGACTTCGAAAAAGACTTCGCCAAGATCAACAAGATCCTCGAATCCCTCTTCGACATCGTCGAACAGGACGTGGCGAAGTTCTGGCACCCGCTCCAGGTCCTGCTCTCCCTCGGCGAAGACCTCGGCAACCTGCTCCTCTCCTTCGCCATGGAGGCCGAGCGCAAGAAAGCCTGGGAGCGAGCGACAGAGCTGGCGAAGCTAGAGCCCGAAGCCCAGGCGGCGCGTATCCAGGCCCTCGATCAGGAAGTTGCCGCCCTGGGGGAGAAGATCCTCGATCCCGGGCTCGTCCTCAGCCCCATCCTGCGGGAGATCCGCAAGCAGGAGCAGGGCACCGTGGCGGAGAAGATCGAGGCCTTTCATAACCAGCTGCCTAGGCTTTGAGATCTGCTTCAGCTCCGCCCAGCAAGTAAGCGGTGGCTGATCGCCACTTGGCACTTCAAAGCAAGAGACCTCGGAGCCAGCCCCCCAACACTTCTATAGCGCTCTCAGGGCCTCTTCGCTTCCCCAGCTGCTCTTCCTCATCTCCACCATCGTGGCGATTCCCCTGATCTTCATCCGCTACTGCCGACGACGGGAAGCTACTGTACGTGAATCGCTCGTTCGAGAGGATCTTCGTCATGGAAGATCAGAAGCCCGGTCCAAGTCACGAAAATGAAGCCGTGCCATACGACGAGCTGTAAATCATCCCTGAGTGGAGCATCTCTCCGCGGGATTTCTACGACAGACTCAAACGACTTCCCGCCGGACGCCAAATAGCGGATCCTGAGATCACTCTTCTCCGCGAACCTGGCTTCCTGGGTCGTCTGGGAGTTGACTCGCTGCACGGGGATTCCGTCAGGCTGACCACCCGCCGTCGGCAGCGGATTGATGTGGTCAAGCTGGTTGCCGTTGAGCGTAGGCCGAATTCTCTGGCTCGTCATGTTGAAGATCCACACGAAGCCGACGGCTTCTGCACCACTCTTCGAGGGATCCTCCGAACCGGCGAGCCTCATGAATCTTCTCCAAGCTGGCCTTCGACCAGGCGCAAAGCCTGATCGGGACCGCATTCGAAGCGCAGCACCGGCCGGCCTTGAGGGAGTTGCCATCCCTCAGTGCATCTCTTCTTTCCCGGGTTGTTCGCTTCATCCTGGGTTAGATTTGCGCACTCGACGATCTCGGCCCCGTCTTTCTTCAACAGCTTCGCCTCTCCTTTCCCCAGGAGCTTCTTCCCTAGGGCGGTACCACCACGAACCCGTTCTTCGCCACAGTAGGGGTGGATGAACTTCATGTCCTGCTCCTTTGCGTCTCCAGAGATCAGAGATTCTCCGTAGTAGGTCGCCGAGGTATTTCCGTTGACGTTCCAGAACATCGTGCAGCCGCCGCGGTCGGCATAGCGACGAATCTCGAACCTGGCGTAAGTCTTCGTTCCAGGAGCGAGCCTCTCGACCACGTGTCGGGCACTCTCGAGATTGTTGTTCTCCACCAATCGGACGAGATGGTGGCGGTCCTCAGGTCCGAGCCCCCAGCCCCGGTGCGGATCGATGGCGTCGGCAATCTTGTCTTCGATCCGAATCCAGTTTCTGCGGTGAAAGTCCGGAAGCATCTGACTTGCCCGGCTGAAGCAAGAGTTGACTGACCTAATGAAGAAATGGGCCGGGTTCGAGCGGGCACCGGCCGAGAAACAGCCCGGCCCGCGATAGATCTCCCGCTTGTTCCCTGGGTTCGCCGGGTGGTTCGTGAGCACCATCCGGCGGATGGCCACCAAGGCGGCCATGCCTGCATGGCGGCGCAGACTACGATGAAGAATGTCGACGGTCTCGTCGAACCCACCCTTCTCCGAGAGCACCTTCGCCGCCACCGCCTCGCCCAACCAAGACCAGCCCCAATAGTTAGCGGAGAACGGCTCGAAACTCGTCCAATACCAGACGCGCGCATCCTGTGGCTTGGATTCTTCGATACCTTGCTCTTCTCGGGTGATCAGCTGGCGGAAGAAGCGCGCCGCCACGCGGGGCTCCTCACGGCACTGGATGGCGTGGGCCATCCTTGGAAGATTCATCGAGCCCGGCCATTTCTTCTTCCATCTCCTGAACTCAGAGTCGAGATCTTCTCTCCACGCGCTGGGATCCTGTGGGTTCTTTCCGTCAGCGACCCGTTTTAAATCTTTGAGGATTCGCTCTTCTTTTCCGCCCTTGTTCATCGTCATCTCCCGGTGCTCGATTTCGCGTTGCGCCTACTTCTTTTGTCGCTCGCTGCAGGTCCACCACCCCGCTTCACTCCCTACCGGCAGCACGATCTGCTTCAGTCGAACAAGCAGCTGCTTGCTGTCCGCCAGATCCGCGAAGAGTGAAAGGTCGAATTGGAGCCGGCCCTCAGAGCTCGGTCGCCCATAGCCGTCAAAAACCTTTTCGAGGGCAGTACCGAGGCGGCAAACGAAGCTATCGACTACGTTCGAGTCCCAGTCCGTAGCCAGATCGAAACAATAGCTTTCGGTGAGAGTGAACGGCAGCTGGACCCAGAGCTTCTCGCCACCGTGAAAACTCACCTGCGGCCGCGAGAAGCTCGCGGTCAACTTGATGAGCCGGGTGTCGCTCGCAGCCGGCCCCTCCCGATCCGAGCCGCTTTGAGCGGTGACTCGAAAGAGGGCCTTGAAAAATGAGGAGAACTTCTCCGGCAGGGTCGAACCGGGGAACTCTGCCAGCGAAATCTCTCTCTCAATGATCACCCGAGGAGTCACCGGCCCCGGGAACCCGATCCACGGCGTTTCGAAAATGAACCTCTCATCCGTTTCCCGATGGTCCTGAAGAAATTTGTTACGGACCAGCTTCAGAGAGGTCATCCCGTTCTCGCGGGAAATTGCAGACTGGCCACCCAGCAGAAATCTGCGGTGACGATCCGCGTCGCCGAACCCTTCACTGGCGAGGACCCGCTCCTGCTGCGCGGCGCTGGTTTCCCTCCGGTAATGGGCCGGGGCACCCGAAGGGTTGGTCAGCCGATAGCCGTCGATCTCGGGCCACTCCGGCCATCTCGGATCCCAGGCAGTCTCCTGCGATCCATCGATCTCAATCCTCTCGCCGTAATCGCGGATCTGGTAGATGTTGATCACCTGCTTGGTCAGCGGAAGAGTCTGGACAAGCCCATGAGGCCGGTTGTGAAGCCTCCAGCCATCGACCACCCCGTCGACCAGATCGACGAATCGTCGAATCACGGCTCGAGCGACATCGAGATCTTCGCTGGCGCCGGCAGCGGCCAGGATCGCAGGAAAATGGTGGGCGATCGCGGGGTACTCGGCGGCGAACCGGGCGAGACCCTCGAAGAGACTCTGCACCGGTTCACGATCTTCGCCGGCCCTACGGTTACCGACCAGAGCCCCGCTGTTGGCCTCCGACTGCTCGGAGTTGAAGGTCACTCGAGCGATGACCGTATCTTGCGCCGCCGCGGGTCGGTCATAAGCAAAACCATAGCTCCACTGGGTGACCTCTTCGAGTACCGAGCTCTCCCCCCCAGCCTCCAAGCCTTGGCGCTGCCACCGCTCTTGTTGGTAGAGAGGTTCGGCACTCTGTTCCCGGAGCGACGGCGCTTCCGGGTAGAAGCGTAGAGGAATGGGAACATTCACCTCGCCCACGGGTAGGGCGATGTCTTCCCGACCGAAGGGGAGAACGAACTTCAGCCATGAAGACGTCATATACCGTGGCGGATCGCCCGGAGCCTGGTTCAGAGGAGCGAAGTCGTGCTCGAGGTGGCTCACCTGGTAGCCGATGCGCGCCTCATAGGAGCTCTGTTCGGTAGGATCTGCCGCGGTGAAGAGGAAGGTCAGGTACTGGATCTCGGCTCCCTGGGCGGCAGTAGGTTCGCCGACCTTGGTCAGGGCCAGTCGGGCGCTCGAGAAGCTATTGCCGGTCGTATCGGCATCGGTACCCTCGAGCCCTTGAACCTCACGAATATCGCCGAACAACCGGGCCTGCTGAGGTCTCAAGTGATGAGTGATCCGCGCAGGAACCTGAGTGATCGCATCGACTTTATAGGAGTCCGACAGCGAGACGAGGAGCCGCTGGAAGAAGGCTTCCCGAGCCGCTTCTCGGGCCTCGCGATCCGGTTCGTCTTCGGCCAATATGGTAGTGACGCCCTGCTTGATCTCGCCGGCGAGGTCGCCCTTTAGGCCCATGAGACGAGTGAACTCATCGGGATCGACCTTCGCTACCGCAACCGATAGATCGGGGTCGAGAAAGGCGTCTACAGCGGCCAGGAAGTCACGGGCGATCACGTCGAGATCCACATCCGCGAACCTCCGCTCGCCTTCCGTATAGTCCTCTGGACCACCGGACCATTCCCCAGAGATGTACTCTCGAACCAAGAAGGTCTCGCTCTGGAGCGAGGTATGCAGCGGTGCTGGCGCGTAGTAGTGCCGCTGGTGTGGGTCGATCTCAATGCCGATCCCCGTCGGAGCGCCGATGCGGACGACCCAGAGCTCAGCACCGGCAGCGTCCGGCGGCTGCTGGGCACGGTCGGCGGCCGAAGCCGTGCCCACAGCAACGCGCAGCCGCCGATCGAAGGCAGCCTCGAACTTCTCGGCGAAGAGGGCGACCTGCTGCAGGCCGAGATCCTCGCCTTCCACGGAGGTTGAAGCCTCCGGCACGACGGCGGGAATCTGTGTGATGACCTCCTTCGCCTCGTCGATCTTGCCCACCGTATCGGGCGCTACATGGTCGGTTCGGAAGATGCGAATCGAGCTCTCGAGGTGGAAGATCTCATCCGTCTGCGCGCTGAGCTCTTCTTCCGTGAGGCCAAACACCAGCGACAAATCACCGACTTCGGTTCGCTCACCGCGGAGGAATTGGCGTATCGTTTCCACGAAGTCCGCCAGGAGGTCGAGATTGAGGGATTTCTCGAGGCTCCCGATGAGGCTCGTGCGGAAAGCGCCAGCCACGTTCGGGTCTGTGAGCTGGTCGTAAATTCGATTGTATTGGGACAGAGCGCTGAGGTGCTGCTGCGCTACCACCGCTCCCGCCCCCGGAGGATAGGCCTCGACGTCGAAACTCACTCTGACGATGAACTTGGGGCCAGACTCAGAAGCCTCGACGACGTAGTTGACACCGGTAGCCGGCCAATCCGTGATCGCCATCAGGCGGTCGTAGTAGAGCAGCTGAGGAACCCGAAGCGCCGGGAAATCATCGTCGTGCAGGAGGGTATTTCCGTAGTTGTCGACGATCCGGAAGTCGACCTCGAGGGGATCTCCGATGCCAAAGTAGCGATTCGGTGCTCGATCGGGATCGCTGAAGTTGCCGAGGGCAAAGCGGTAGTAGATGAAGGTCTGCTGGTAGTCCCAAGGGAGCTCCGCTACGGGGTCGGCGAGCAGATGCTCGATCTCAGAATCGGTAGCTGCGTCGGTGCTCTGCCGCCCTGGGCCGAGAGGGAGACTCCAGATCGACTGGTGAAACCCTCGGCCCTCGCGAATGCGAAATTGAATCAGGTTGAAGAGCTTGGCGATTTCGACGTCCATCTCCCCAGCAGCGGCCAAAGAGGTATCGAATTCGGGATGACCGGGTCGAATACCCTGGGCGGCTAGGGCGGCTACGACATCCTCTCGAGTCGCCCCCGGTGAGGGGGAAGCGCTGGGCAGCGCGTAGCCGTCCCGAGGGTTCTCGCGGGATAGCTCAAAGCCAGTCGCCCCGGCAGGCATCGCCGGTTCATAGTGCGATTTGCCCGCGATCTCGGCCTGGTAGGTCGGACCAGTCCCCTCCGGAGAGATGGTGGAGTCGTTCGGTAGGGCGACGACGACATTGTGGAAAGGCAACAGCTCTCGCGAGGCCTGCTCAAAAGAGATCAGAACGGTGAACGACGAGCTCCTGGAATCGGCGAAGAGCTCGCCCACCGGCAGATCCCCCCCCTCCTCGGTCTCATAGTAGAGGTAGTAGCCGCCGCTGTTGACGATGCTGCATTCGAGCAGAAGCATCATGAAGTCGCGCCGATCGCTAAGCCGGGCAAAGACCGGATCCGGATCATCCGCCAGTTCTCGGAGCATCGCGCTTCGCAGCTCCGGGTTGCTGTCCGTCGACAGGTTCGTCTTGATCAAGAAAACTTCTTTTCCTGCCGACTCCGAGGCCAGGCCACCAGCCTCGGGATAGAGCAGGTCGACGCCAGCGATCTCGTCGAGTAGCTCGGGTCTCTTCCGGGCAGCCCGCAGAAAGGCGTCGAGCAGCTGGCGATTTGCCTCGTCGGCGCCCCCTACCTGGTAAACCTTTGGAAGAAATTCTGCGGATTCTCCCTTCGGCGACACGCTGGTTTGACGAGGCGCGAGAACCCGCTGGATCTCGAGATCGACGCGAATCGCCGTCTGGAACTGCCGCTCCAGGGTCTCGTTCTCTTCAAGAATCCCGAACGTACCGATCTCGAGCCTGCCGTCCGCAACCAGTCGTGCGCTCAATGGTCCAGCGAGAGAGACGATGCGGGGGCCCTCGTCCGCCATCGCAGCGCCGTTCCGGCTCCAGACGGTGCTGTTCTTCAAAGTGAATCGGAGGGGCTGTTCTCGCATTCGAGCGAGGGAGGCCGGCGGCTCGGTGATGCCGGCCCGGGGCCGAAGCGCACTCAGCCGCCCGAGCTTGGCGCGGGCCTCCTGGTCGTCGGCGCCGATGACCAAAACCGGCGCATCTTCTCCGGTGGCGATCTCCAGCCATCCGGCCGGGGCATCGGATCTCTTCCGGAGCCCCACGGACCAATCGGTTGCCTCCTCGAGCTCGATCGGGAACTGCGCTCCGATGAGCTCGTAAACCCCCTTCAGGCTCAAGGCCGGCCACAGTCTCCGGTCGGCAGGAATCTCGCGACCGTCCGGGATTCGCAATCCCTGTTGAGCGAAGCGCGATACTTTGCCGGCTAAGTCCTCATAGTCGATGCCGTCGAGGAGCTCTCCGAGAGTCCAACTCGCCTCTTCCCTCCCGAGGCCCGGGCCGTCGCGCTCTTCGACCGCGCGCAGCATCTGGTCTTGCACCTCTTTGAAGATCTGGCCGAAATAGTCTTCAAAGACGAGCTTCGCCATGGATGGTTCGTCCGATCCTTCGGCGATACGGGCCCCGGGATCCTCCGCAGGGTCGAAAGAAAGCAGCAGCTCGTCGACGTATTCACCGAGATCACGCAGGAAGCTTTCCGGACGGGGACTCTTCGTCATGAAGTCAACTTCGAAGGGCTCGGAGACGCCGTCCACGGCCAGCTCAAGGTCGGGAATCATCGGGAAGACCGCGGCGTCTTCGGGCTCGTCGCCCAGGGGCGAGCCCGCCACGACAAGTTTGACCTGGAGACGAGTCAGGTTCTCAATGATCCGCTCGTAGGTCAGCGGATCGTCGCTTACGGCGCGACCGTTGAGCCAACGGCAGGCGGAGAGTCGGGCCCCCAGCAGCTTCAGATCGGCATGGCTCCAGCGGACTTCCGCATCAGCGACCGTTCCGTGGCCATCGGCGGAGTGCAGCATCAGCAGGAACTCAGCCACCTTCCGAGCGAGCTGCTCGAAGTCCGAAATCGGGATGCTGAGACCGGCGATGAAGGTCGCGCAGTGGTCGACCACGGTAAGCTGCGGCGCAAAGAAGAGCCGTACAGCCACCGGCTCACTCCGGGCCGATAATCCTGCCGGCAGCGCGCTCCACCGTAAGGGCTGCACTTCCCGAGCGGCCTGCAGAGAAGCCACCGAAGACTGAGCCCCGGCAATGACGAAGGTTTCACTGATCTCCGCCTTGAATCGGAGATTGACGTAGACGGCGACCCGTTTACCAAAGATCTTGAAGCCGCCGACCTCCACTCTCAGAGCCACTGAAATTGAGCCGCCGACGGTGATCGGAATGTCGCGGCCGGTCTCGAAGGTCACCGTCACCCAAGCCTCGAGCTGGACCGTCAACGATGCCTTGACGATGGAAAAGTCGACGGCACCCTGGATGACGGCGACGATCCCGAAGGTACCCCGGAACCAGAAATAGCTCGGCGTCTTCGAGGCCTCCATCGAGTTCTGTCGCGATAGCGCTAGTCCCCGACCCGGGTTCGCAGAATCCCCGGTTCCGAGGAGTGGAACGCTGCCCATCGACAGCTCGGCAGCGTCACGTTCCCAGGCGATCCTGCCCTCGAAGATCCCGGTCAGGCTCACCGAGATCGAGGCGGTCAAGATCCCCTTCTTGATCTCCCGGCCAACGCCAAGCCGCAGGGCGATGCCAAAAGCGAGCACCGGAGCCCAGGCTTTGCCCGGCGGCGGTGGCGGCATATCCGGGGCCGTCGCTCCGCTGAGCTTGGCGAAGTAGAGCCCTCCTCCTCCCAACAGCGGCACCGGCAGAGTCAAAGCCTGCACCGTCATCGACCGCTCCCCCAGCGGCCATCCGATTCCAACCCGAAAATCACCGTTCGTAAAGATCGTGATGTCGACGGAAGGTAAGGTGACCGAAAGGGCTCCTACGTCGAACTGGCGAATGGCGTCGGGGAGCGTCAAGTCGACATAGAACATCCCGATATCGTCATTGACCTTCGAATAGAGGATCTGGAACTTCAATCCCTGAAGCCTCATCTTCTCGGAAAAGCTCACCGCCAATCCGTAGAGCGTCGGATCGCTGAAGATCGCCTGAAGGGTAAGGAAGTCTCGGATCTCCAGGTCGAGGGCTGCGACCCAGCCCGCATCACCGCTGTAGTACTGGTCGAAGGCCTCGGCGAATTCCTTCGGGTTGCTAGGGCTGAGGTCGGTCTTCAACTTCGCCAGAGCGTCGGGGATGGACGGATTTCGAGAGTCCGTGTTCACCGCCAGGCGCTGACCCAGCGCCATGTAATTGAATTGAACCAGCGGTGGTGTCGGCGGAGCCGGTTCAGGTAGCGGGTACTCCACAATCTGGCGCTCTTGACCGATGATCTGGATGTCGGCGCTGAAATCGAAACCCTTCTCACCGCCGATGTAGATCACCACGCCGTAGACCGTGAGGATCGGCGGCAGACCGGGCAGGAAGCCAATCTCTACGGGCTCGGAATAGGTGAGCGAACCCTTCAGCCGCCGCTCCCCCTCGCTGGGAGAAACGATCAATTCAAGATCGATATCTCGGCTGAGGATCTCTCCCCAGGGTCCGGGAATCTCCGGGATTCTCAGCCCGGAAATCCCTTCGAAGAGCTTGTTCAAGAACTCCTTGATCGACAGCGGACCTTCGTTCTCGAGAACGAAGAAGAACTTCTTTCGAGACAGCCGAGCGATCAGCCACAGCGTGACCCTTCGACCGCCCACCTGGAAGCTGAATCGATTTCCCCAATCTAGCTCCCAAGCCGCGTTGTCTTCAAGACTCTTCACGAACCTCTCCCATACATCCCGGACGGATTCCTACCCGTAGATCGCTACGGAAATATCGAGACGCAGATGCTACTCGCTATACCGCTTCAGCAACCCGTCTGACCGTAAAGCTTGTATCAGCAAACTTCAGACCCAAAACACTCACCTCGTGCTTAAATAAAATCGACAACGCAAAATAACCCTTCTCTGTATCGATAGAAAATGTGTTAATTGTCGCCCGAATACCCCCAATTGGCTTGAAAGCCCCCTGATCCCAATCGATCTTCGGTAAGTTCATCGACTCGAATGGCTCCGTATCTCTCAAATTGTTATAGCAAGTTTTAACATCCGGAAAACTTACCGGATCATTCAGTTTAAACTTGAATTTACCGGCGGCCATTGCTGCTACATCTTCGTTGCTGATTACAACTGGCTGATCAGCGATGACAATCGTCAAGCTAAAACCAAAGACCCACTTTCCGTTATCGTCAACCCTACCAACCTGCTCGCCCACCTGAACGACCGCATCTGGCGACTGAATGGTAGCGACTTCCTTACTCGTTGCCTTGCTTCGAGATTTCGACATAATGCCCTCCTTATTCATCGCTGCGGCGCTCATCGCCGAGCTCTTGATCTTTCAGATACACCGTGATCGCGTTGAACGAGAGATCGAACACCGCCTCCCAACTCCCATCGACCCGGCCGAAGTAGACGTAGTCGGACCGGGAATCGAAAGTCACCGGGAGTTGATAGAGGAGCCCGACCCTGCTCTTGGGATCGATGGGATCGTTCAGAACCGGTAGGTTCGGAATGTAGTGTTTCCTCAGACAGACTACGAACTCGTTCACGGTGCTTTTGGTGCTGCAATCGGGTTTCTTGTCACGCACAGTGACCCCCGGATCTGGATACCGCCGGCATAGAGGTCTGATGCTGTAGCAGCAGCCGCTCTTTCTCTTCTCGCTTCAGCGCCAAGAGCCAGGCCACGTTGGCGGCGGCATCGCTCTGGTGCGGGTCAGCGCTGATGAGGAAGTCGATGATGTAGCCGGGCGGAAATTCGAAGCCGAGCAGGCTCAGCCCTACGTTGTTGAACGTCAGCACGAAGCGCTGGCCGGCGAGCTCAACGAGGTTGCAGGTCCCAAAGCGAGTCCTGAGCACCCCCTGCAGGCTGAATCCCAGCACCCCCGGAGTGACCTGCGGCAGCTGAATGGCCAGGGCCACGGCATCGTCCTCGGGAATCGTGGAGCTCTGCCCCCAGCCCACCGTGAAGGAGGCATCGAGACCGACATGCACCGAGGACAGCGCGCCGAGAGATCCCAGCGGGAGCGTGAAGGAAAGGGCGTAAGTCGGCGCTGGAGTGGTGATCTCCAGCAGCCTCGGAGAGTGGACGGTCTGGCCCCCGAGGGCCGATGCGTTCAGCCCTTTGGCGTCGTAGAGAAAACGGGTGAGGGTCATGGGAAAGCTGCGAACCAGGCTTCCCGGGCGGGCGGAGACAGTCTAGGCATCGAAGACCAAGTCCCCCGGATCGAAAGTCTGGGTCAACCCGGTGACCTCGCCGGACTCCGTGAGCCCGAAGCGAAGCGCCAGGCCCAAATCTCGATACGGCAACTCGTGGTCCCCTCCGAATCCGAAAAGGTCGAGAGGCAACGACTCTGCTTCGCCTCCTGCAGCAAAAGAGAGTCCACCTTCCAGGCGGAATCTGGCAACGATGGCAGTCTCCCCAGCCTGCTCATCGATTGCTGCGCTCTCGGTGACAAAGGTCGCCCGCCGAACGCTCAAACCGGTCAAGATGCGAAGGGTTTCTGGCGGCCGCTCGATCTCAAACTCTCTGACTTCATCGGTCTCGAACAGAAAGAGCTGCTCATTCTCGTGCCGCCGGAAGCTGCCCTCGAGCCGCAGCTCGTTCAGCGGCTCTCCAGGTTCTCCTCTCTTTAAGGGGCGCGAGAAGAGCGTGTCGAGGGTGAGCGTGAGGTCACAGACGAAGTCGACAATCTGGGAGTTGAGAAAGCTGACGTAGAACCTGTCGACTGAGAATCGGAAGTCGTCAATATCCTCATCCGCCAGCGCTCTTGATTCGGCTCCGGTGACGAACCCGAAAAGTGAGCTCTCTTCGATCTGGGCCTCGGCCCCGGTATCGACCCGGTTGATCTCGACACCCAAGTGATGACCGGAGAGCCCACCGGGCATCCCCCCTCGAAGCCCCTGGAGCTCCATCGGCAGGGCCCCGCGGCCGAGAGCACAATTCAGCGCCAGGATGCCATTCCACTCGGGATCGGAAATCATCCGCCGGAAGTGATCGAAGCGCGGATCTTGCCGCGGTACATCGAGGAGCTTCTGGAGCTTGGTCTGGACCGGATACCCACTCCCGTCGAACTCGTTGAACTCCCCGGGCAGGGTCCAGGTCGAGACATCGGCGGCAAGATCCACCAGCGCGCGGGAGCGGAATTTGAAGATCACGATCGCTTGGATCTCGTCGCCGGGCTCAGCGAGAGCGAGGTCAAAGGTGAACCCGTCGACCGTGACCTCAGATCGAAATTCCCCAACATTGCTCACTCCGCCGACTTCCTGTCGCAGAGATAGAACCAAGAAGAGGTCGTTCCCCATCAACGCCTTCGCCAGCACCGGAGCCAGCACCTCGGACCCAGCCGGTGGCAGGAAAGAGAGATTCTGCAGGCCGCCCTGCCCGTCGCTGGAAGCCGCCAGAATCAGCTCCCGCCAGGTGCCCTCTAAACCGGTTTCGTAATTCAGTGCCGCCAATAGACCCTGCGGCGTCAAGCCATAGGCCGTCTTGGACTCCCCCGCTCCCCACGCAAAGCCCCGATCTCGGGAGAAAGATAAGTCGGTGAATACGGGGCCATGGACGTTCGGCGGAGCCAGCAGCTGCCGCTTGGGACTCAGGACCTCGCTCTCCAGCAGCGAGAAGTCCACACCTCCCAGGCCAGGGTTGATGGGACCTCCTCTCTCCTCAACCGTCACTCCGGCGTAGGGCACGAGAGGGAAAATGGCCGGCTCCCCCTCCGCATCCACTAGCTGCGAGACATTGACCCCGAGAGCGGTGGCGAAGTCTCCGGACCCGCTTTTGTTGCCTAGAGAGCCGATGTCGTCGAGGGAACCGCCGTAATAGACCGATCGTTCCGGCTGAACGAAGTAGCCAACGCCTGCCTGCTCGCCAACCCCATCGGCCCCCGGCAGGAAAGAGACCCACGAGGTCGTTGCGGCAGATGAGAGCCTTCCTTCGTTGAACCCATTCACGAACAAGGCAGCGGAGCCCGGTACGAACGCGATTCTGCAGCCTGGTTCCAGGTCGACAAATTCGGCACCGGAAAGGCCGCATAAGAGCCGGCGAGCGGATCCGTCCTCCCCCCCCGAGCTGCCCTCGGGATCTCTGGGGACGATGGCGAAAGGACCACCCGGGGTCATATACATCCGGCTCGTACCGGACCGAGAGGGAGCCGTAGCGAAGGCTAGACCGGCCCCCTCCTCCGGAACGAGATTGAGCTGGTGACCAGCGATGGACGTCAGATAAGACGCGAATGCTGTCCCGAGGTCCTCCCGAGCCACCCGCAAGGCACTTCTTCGAAAGTCCTCGATCGCGAAGGGATCGATTCGGGCGTCGAAATGGATTGAGCTTGGACCGGCACCCCTATCTTGGGACAAGTCGAGCACCGGAAAGCGGAACTGTGTCGCAGCCGAATCGTCCGGATCCTGCCGGAAGTAGCGAAGATCGCCGCCGAAGGCGAGCAAGTTCCTGTCGTTGAAGCGGTACCCGAAATCGAGCCTCCCCGCCTCTGGCCCCCACATTCCCAACACCAGCGGCTTGGTCGGTACCCCGTGGCGCGTTCCATCCACGAAAAGGAATAGGCCGCCAGGTTCTCCACCAGCTTCTGCTAGCACTAACTCCGCAGTGTCGGAGTCACCATTCTCGAGCTCGACGACGAGACCCGCCGGAACCTGAAGCTCCAGGTTGCCAAACTTGAATTCGGCCGCCCCGGACCGATAGCTCCGGCGGATCTCCAGGGGCAAGAAGGAAGAAGAATCCGTTGGGGGACTCACCCAGAGCGAGCCTCGGCTGCCAAGACCTCTCCGATCAAGAAAGGATCGAACCCGATCGGCAAAGGCCGAAGGATCTTCGATCGCTTCGGCGGAGAAAACGTACCACCCCGCCATATCCTCCTCGTTCCATGTCTCAATTACAGACAGCGGACTGGGCCAGGGAGAGGCACCCTTCGAGAGAAGAAAATACAGACGGGTACTGCGACTCGACCCGACATGGGCCGTGTACAGCCCGCCCATACCTTCTTCTGTTTCGAATGTAATCGGTGTCATGGCGTTTCGACTTCCGGCTCGAAACCAAAGTTCCGATCTCGGCGAAAGGGATACCCTCTCGAATCGACGTCAGCTCGCGATTGGCAGTCGCTGCGCTTTATCCTTGAAGCTGTATTCGATCAATCTACCTTCGAGCGAAAGTACATAACCGTCATCGTTGACGATCAGCTGGAGATCGTCACTCAGAGGAGCTTGTCGCCGCGGAATATTTACCTCGAAACCATGACGATATCCCGTACCTACATACTCGATTAACATCGAATTCTTTTCTGCAAAGACTGGATCATCGGTAGTCGGCGAATTCACCCGGGCTACCGAGGCAACTCCGAATTCGAATTCTTCAGAAGTACTGGGCTTGCCCGCCGGAACCCTTCCGTCGCGCAAGGTTGCACCATTGAGCGTAACCGTCAATTCCACCGTTGTACTGTTATAAAAATACACTTTCCCCTCGGTTGCCATCACTCGGCCCCTTTCTTTGCTTAGTCAAATTGAGGCGTAAATCGCTCTTTAATGGAGAGATCTCCGCCCAGTACCTTCGGGCTCGGACTTAGGTCTCCATCTCAAAGCAATCTTGCCGCTTCATGGAACTCGTTGGTCTCTACCTAAAGCAACGACCATGCCAGGCGAATACTCCTGTATCCACAGGCTTTTCAATGACTTAAGAACCTGTGTCAGGTGACCTCAGAAGAGTGTCTGGTGCCCTCGACAGAGTGTCGAGTGAGGTGACCTCGCAACATCTCTCCCTGAAAACAGGGGGCTCCAATCGGGCATCGGGCTTGCAGTGGCATTCGCAACATCACAACTCTCTTTAGTGCTCATTGAGAAGAACTCTTCTCAAAAGGAGAACTCCGGATGAAAACCGTAAGACTCGTTGAATGCCTGATTACGAACTCACATGACGTGACCATCAGTCTTGAGGACTACCACTCGCCCGCCAGGCTTGACATTCCACCAAACGGAGCGCAGACAGTTACCATGCAAATCAAAAAGATTCACGTGGGTAACGAAAGCATTGAACCGGTTAGGGCTTACCAGGCTACTTATCACGGAAGAAATGGATTCTTCCTATTAGGCCGCCTCGAAGATAACGAGCCGTTAGGGTTTCTGGTTCTGGAGCCGGCAGCCGCGCAGGCACGGAGAGTATTCGTCTTCGCTGAGGAATAGCGCCGGCCAAAGCTTCAGTCCATCCATCCATCGACTTTCCCGGCCTCTTAGTCTTCGATCAGGTAGGCACTAGATGTTCGTTACAAACAAATCTGATCGAGCTGAAGCCCTCAGCAATTAGAGAGCTGGAGCCCCCCTGAAGGGTCACCAAGCTACCGCACACAGAAACCTCTGCTTACCGCGCCCAGTTATAACGAATCAAAAGGATCGACACATGGCAACTATCACAGCCCTAGACTACCGAAAAAGACCCCACTGGACCCCTATTACCGCCCCCGCAGGCGATGAGGAAGCATTAAACATTCCTGTGACCGTTGTCCTACACGAACCGCCCATCGGTCAGCCAAATTTTGTACAGGATCAAATCGTCGCCATTTATGCTCAGCAGCAAGAGCATTATAGGCAAGTGACCCAGGTCAACGGACCGGCCAGTTACCAGCTAGGTGCCGTGCCAAACGATTGAAGCCGAGAGTTCTATCGGCACTCCCCATAAGAAAGAGATGAGGGAGTGCAGAAGGCCTGGATTGTCATCACCCTTCAGTGCCGCCGGAGTATCGCCACAGCGAAACCGGCGGCACTGACTGTTTCTGGAGTTCATGCGATGACCTAGTGGTATCGCTCCCAGCACATCCTACGGCCCGTCTCAGCATCTCCCCCAAAAGACTCTTCAACCCAGCGGCAAGCCAGCCCGCTCCGCTCGAGCGCCACCCCTTCGAAGGGTCAAGGTCGCCATGAAGAACCTACTCCACCAGGTGAGCTGCTAAATCATGCCCCCCTTGACTGCCCCCTTTTGACCGGGGTCCACTCAGGAATGATTGGAGCAGACTCCACGAGGCATAACCCAAGCCCCACTCGCAGGATCTCTGCCTTCCTCAGCGCTCCCCCGGCACCCAAAGGGTCTCTTCGATCCCCTGACGCAGAGCCGCGTAGCGAGAGGCGACGAAGAACCAGTCGCTGAGTCGGTTGAGGTAGGGCACTTCGGTGCCGTCGAGCTCTTCTTCGCTGCCGAGGCGCAGGGTGTCGCGCTCGACTCGGCGGCAGACGGTACGGCAGAGATGGAGTCGGGCGGAGGTTTCGCCGCCGCCGGGGAGGATGAAGGAGCGCAGGGGCTCGAGGGACTCGTTCATGCCGTCGATCTCTTCTTCCAGCTGCTCGATGTCGGAGGTGCCGATGATCGAGAAGCCCTCCACCCGGTCTTCCGGCAGCACCGCCAGCTGGGCGCCGAGGTCGAAGAGCTCGTTCTGGCGGCGCAGCAGCTGCTGGCGCAGATCCTCGAGGCGATCGTCGCCCCGCAGCGACTCGGCCACAAGACCGATGGTGGCGTTGAGCTCGTCGACGCCGCCGTAGGCTTCGATGCGGGCGTTGGTCTTGGGCACCTTCTGGCCCCCGCCGAGGGAAGTGGTGCCGCCGTCGCCCTGCTTGGTGTAGACCTTCGTGATGCGAACCATAGCGATATCCTTTAAAGTCGAAGCGCCGCCTCGAGGGTCGGGGCTGATGGGTGGAAGAGAGGGCCCTCCTCAGGACCGTGGCGCCACCGCGATCGGGTGACGAAGCTCGATCATAGCGAACTGTAAAGCGAAGTGCGGTGCGCTCCCCGACGATAAGCACCGCCAAGGCAAGTCGACGAGCGGCTCAGGGCGCGGCAAGAATTCTCGGCCCGATCCCCATCATGACCACCAGCCCCTTTTATCCCGCCACCGCCGACCATCGCCGATTGCGCTGGCTCGAAGGCTCGTGGACCGGCGAGGAAACCCACCACCCCTTCCCGGGCTTTCCCGAGAGCCGCACCGCCGAGGTGGAGATCCACAGCCGAATGCTCTTCGGCGGGCTGTACCTGGAGCGGGATTACCGCACTCGCCGAGACGGCGAGCTGCTCTACCACGCCCGCGGGCTCTACGGCTGGAGCGAGGCGGATCAGGTCTACACCCTCTCCTGGTTCGATAGCTCCGGCTCTCCCCCGCTGCTGGAGGCGACCGGAAGCTGGCATCTGCCGGAGGGCGGAAGCCAAGCTGAGACCGACAAGGAAGACGCTCCCCTCGGCACGCTGCTCTTCGAGTACCCCCGACTCGAGCGCATCTTCCGGGCGAGCTACGTCTTTCCCCATTCCCGCGAGTATCACTTCCTCCTCGAGAGCCGACCTCCGGCAGAGGATCAGGATGAGGCTATCGGTGCCGAAGAGGAAGCCCCCTGGACGCCAATTCTCTCCGGCATCTACCGGCAATCGAGCTCCGAGGCCCCGGCGCTGGGCTCCGGATTCGAGGGCTTCGGGGAGCCGCTGCCGTGAGTCCTCCCGCCGTAACCGAGGCCCCCACCGCAGCTGGTCTCTCCACCCTCGCCCGGCGCGCCCAGCGGCGCTATGAAGAGATGGAGCTGGATCAGCTGCCGGAGCGCCTGCACCGGGACAGCCGGCTGTACTACTACCTCAGCGTCTACCCTTCCCTGCGCTCCCTGCCGGCCCTCTCGCCAGAAGACATCGACGCCATCGAGCCGCCGAAGCCGGTGCGCAGCGCCTACCTCCACGTCCCCTTCTGCTCCGGGGTCTGCGACTTCTGCTCCTACTTTCTCGTTCCCCTCGCCCGCCACCGCTCCGTGGGCCTGGAGGATTACCTCGTCCACGCCCGCCGCGAGATCGACCTCCACCGCCAGCGCGGCCCGCTGGAGATCGCCTACCTCTACGTCGGCGGAGGCACCCCCAGCCTGTTGGCGCCGGACTCCCTGGACGACTTCCTGGCCGGCCTGATGGACGACGGGATTCTGCGCCCGCCGCTGCTGGCCACCTTCGAGCTGCACCCGGAGCTCTTCCACCAGCCGGAGAAGGCGAACCACTTCCTGGACGTGCTCCAGCGCCGCGGCATCAGCCGAGTGAGCCTCGGCTACCAGAGCAGCGACGAGGCCCTGCTGGAGCGCCATCGCCGGCGCCACGACACCGCCTTCCTGGCCGACGCCGTCGCCCGGGTGCGGGACCGCGGCCTCTACTTCAACCTCGACCTGATGTACGCCATGCCGGGCCAGAGTCACGACGCCTGGGAGCACAGCCTCGACAGTGCCCTGGAAGTCGCCCCGGACTCTGTCTCCACCTACTTCCTGAACGTCGATCGCGGTACTCCCCTCCATCACCAGGTTAAGCAGGGGCGAGTCCAGCTCCCCAGCCATCGCCACCAGCAGGAGCTGCGGCTGATGGCCCAGCTGGTGCTGGAGGAGAATGGCTTCCTGGAGCTGCCCAACGACTTTTGGGGACGGGTCGATCCCCAGCACGGCGACCCCGACACCTTCCGCCAAATCCAGCTACCCAGCGATACCCACACCCTCCCCCTCGGCCCCGGCGCCTACGGCTGGCTGGACGACACCCAGCTCTGCACCGTCTTCGACCTGCCCGGCTGGCGCCAGCGCCTCGACGCCGGCCAGCCCGGTCTGTGGCGCGGCCTGCGCCTCACCGCCGAGCAGCGGCTGCGCCGCGACATCATGTTCTCCTTCAAGAACGACCCCGCCCTCGACCCCGCCCTCTTCCAGCAGCGCTACGGCACCACCCCCGACGCCGCCTTCCCCGAGCTCTTCCAGCTTCTTCTCGACCTCGGGCTCCTCCACCGCCGCCGTCCCCCTGGCCTGCCCGCCGACGCGCCCCCCGACCTCGCCCTCACTCCCAAAGGCCGACTCCTGGTCGAAGAAATCGCCAGCCTCTTCCGCGATCCCCGGCTCGACCAACCCGCTCCCGCCCAGCCCTGGGAGCAGAAGCTGCTGGATAAGCACTCGTTCGCGCCGAGTTATGGAATGGGCGTGGGCGGATAGCCCGCGACGAAGCACGCTTCTTCCGCTCTTCGAGCTCAGGTACTCTTGACCCATGGCTGCCCGAAAAGACTCCCGCCGCGTCTACTCCACCGAGAGCCCCGTCAATCCAAAATTTGGATCGTCTACCAGGAACTCCAAGCGCTCGGGCGGAGTCGAAGAGCCCGTCCCCGACAAAGTAGTCGCCAAACTGCGTATCGAAAAATCTGGACGCGGCGGCAAGACCGTCACCGTGGTTTACGACCTGCCGCGCAATAAGAGCTTCTTGAAGAGTCTCGCCGGGGATCTCAAGAAGGCCTGCGGCAGCGGAGGCAAGGCCGGCGACGGCAAGGTGGAGATTCAGGGCGACAAACGGGATGCCATTCGGCAGCTGCTGCAGAGTCGGGGGTGGGTGGTGAAGGGTTGATTCATTTAGGCCTATGCAGTGGGCCGACACCACCAAACAGCTTAAGCCGCACGAGCTCTGGCAAAAGCCTCCGCAGCGCTATTTACTTAGCGATCGCTAGCCGAGGCTTCTCCGTCAAGGACAAGAGCACCGCAATATGAATGAGACTTTCATCCAGATCCCTGAAGAATCAGCTCGTGCCCTGGGTCTTGAGCCCAATGCAGCAGGAGAGCTGATCCGGTTGGCGGCAGCCGTCAAGCTCTACGAGCTGAATCGGCTCTCTTCAGGCGCGGCGGCCAAGATCGCTGGCATCCCCCGAGCAGTCTTCCTGACTAAGCTCGGAGAGTTCGATGCACTCACTTTCTCGATGACCGAAGCCGAGCTTCGAAACGACATCGAATCCGCCTAAACACTCTCACTCATCCAGCGTCCGGGCGATCCGTCGACTCCACCCAAAACCCAAACCTCCCCCGAAACCGCCGCAGCAGCCGCAGGATCGGCGCCCCGATGGCCAGGATGAGCACTAGGTTGCCGACGGCGCGGCCGGTGTCCCACCACAGGGAGGTGACGAGGTAGAAGGCGAGGTAGGCCTGAACGCCTTCGAGCCAGGAGCTGCCGGCGACCCAGTGGATGCCTTCGTCGGCGCCGCCGGGGGGCATGAGGAAGGGCCAGAACCAGAGGTTCATGACCACGCCGTAGAGCCAGCCGGCGGCGGCGCCCCAGAGGGCGAGGAGGGTGAGCTCGAGCCTGGGACGCTTGGGGAATTGCGGGATCCAGCCAGCGATCATGCCGGTCCAGCCGGCGGCGAACATCTGGAAGGGCAGCCAGGGTCCGATGCCGCTGGTGAGGACGGCGGAGACGAGCAGGGAGAGGGCGCCGAGGAGAAAGCCGAAGTCGGCGCCGAGGACAAAGCCGGCGAGGATCGGCAGGAAGAAGACGGCGCTCATGCCGGCGGGGCCGGTGATCAGGCGCAGGCTGGCGTTGAGGCCGACGAGAAGACCGAGGACGGCCACCAGGCGACTGTCCATGCGCCGGGTCTCGAGGTTGGTGATGATCACCAGCAGGCAGAGGCCGAGGGCGACGAGGAAGATCAGCGGGGCGTCGTCGCTGTGGGCGCTGACCGCCGCGGCGGGGCTGCGCTGGGGATCTTGGCCCGGGAAAAAGGGGGAGAGGAAGGCGAAGAGACCGGCGATGCTGGCGAGGAGGAGCACGCCGGTGGCGAGCAGGCGGGAGACGGTGGCCGAGACTCGACCGCCGAGGAGGGCTCCCGGGGGGGCGGTGATCCGCTGATGGGCTCCCTCCCCCACTGCTTCCTGAGCTTTCGGCGGACTTGCCGTCAGGCTGGAGGACTCGTCTCGAAGCTCAATTTCCGGAGGGACTACGCCCTGCGGTGCTTCATCCCTGGTCTCCTCTGGCCCGCTCACGACGACTCCTCGTCGGCAGCGTCATCTCCTTGAGGCGGCAAAGCCTCCAGCACGTCCTGCACGGTCAAATAGCGGGGATCCCGCAGCCATTTGTTGATCTGGGTGGCGAAGACGGTGGACGAGGTCATCACCTCCCGCACCGGGCCGTCCACCACCGCCTCCCCTTCCGCCAGCAGCACCACCCGTCGGGCGAAGCGGGCGGCGAGCTCGACGTCGTGGGTCACCAGCACCACGGCGGCGCCCCCATCGCTCTGCTCTTCCAGCAGCTCCAGCAGTCGATCCTTCCCCACCGGGTCGAGGCCGCGGGTGGGCTCGTCCAGCAGCAGCACTCGAGGCTCAGACACCAGCAGCGCCGCCAGGGCCGCTCGCTGGCGCTCGCCGCTGGAAAGATCTCGGGGATGGGCGTGGCGACGTGCCTCGAGACCCAAGCGCTGGAGCAGGGCCTCCGCCTTCTCCCAGGGAACGTCGTGGATTTGGCAGCTCCAGCGCAGCTCCTCCTCCACCGATTCGCGAAAGAGCAGGCGCAGGGGATTCTGCGGCAGCAGCGCCACGGAGCGGGCGAGCTTCGCCAGGGAGGAGCGCCGCGGCTGCTGCCTGAGAACCCGCAGCCGGCCGGCCTCCGGCTCCAGCAACCCCACCAGGAGCTTCAGCAGGGTGCTCTTGCCGGAGCCGTTGCGCCCCAGCAGCGCGATGCGCTCCCCCGCCGCCAGGGTGAAATCGACTCCCCGCAGCACGTCTCGGCGTCCGAAGGGGGAATCGCCATCGGGATAGCTGAAGCGCAGATTGCTGGCCTGGACGAGGGACTCGGGATTCTGCTGCTCCTGCGGCGACGAGGTCTTCGGGGGCTCCCCAGCGGGCTCCGGGAAGACCAGCGAGAGAACCTCCAAGATCTCTCGCCGCCGCGGCCGCGCCTCCCGCACCGTCAGCGGCACCGGCCTCCACCCCAGGGCCGCACCGAGGCGAGTCAGCGGCGGGCCGAGGCCGGCCTTCGCCAGCACCTCCCGAGGCTCTCCCAGCAGCACCTCTTCCTCCGCCGAGGCGGGCAGGTAGAGCAGACGATCGGCGGCGTGGGCGATGCGCTCCAGACGATGCTCCGCCACTACGATGGTCAGGCCGAGGTCCTCGTTGAGGCGGCGCAGGGCCGAGAGCACCTCCTCCGCCCCCTGGGGATCCAGCTGGGAGGTGGGCTCGTCCAGCACCAGCAGCGAAGGCTGAAGGACTAGCGCCGCCGCCAGGGCCACCCGCTGGCGCTCGCCGCCGGAGAGCTCCTCCAGCGGCCGCTGCCGCAGATCGGCGATGGAGAGCTGATCGAGGCCCTCCTCCACCCGCTTGCGCATCACCGCGGAAGAGAGAGCGGCGTTTTCGAGGGCGAAGGCGATCTCGTCCTCCACCCGCACCGCCACCGTTTGGGACTCCGGATCCTGGGTGACGAAGCCCACCTCGGAGGCCATGCCCGAGGGGCCCTGGGCCACCGGATCGAGGCCGCAGACCTCCAGCCGCCCGCCGAGCACGCCGCCGTGGAAATTCGGCACCAAGCCGTTGAAGAGACGCAGGAAGGTGCTCTTGCCGCTGCCGGAGGGACCGGTGACCACCAGCAGCTCCCCGGCCTCCACCTCCAGGCTGAGCTCCTTCAGCACCGCGGGGCCCTGGGGGCTGTAGCGGTAGCTGACCCGATCCAGCCGCGCGACCATCTCGCCACCGACAGTCTCGCCTCCCGCCGTCCAGGCGTCCGTAACGCTCATCGCTGCTCCCCTTTCCTAGCGACTGTCCTGGCAGCCGTCCTAGCAGTCTGAAGCAGCTGATCACGACGCCGATGCTCCCGACGACTCCACCATCCGAGGAGGGCCGGCAGAATCGGCAGCGCCATCAAGAGGGCGATCGCCGGAGACCAGGGAGGCCAGGAGGCGGTGGGAAAGGGGGTGTAGTAGAAGAGCACCCGCTGGTTCCACCACAGAAACACGGCGATCCCCAACCCCGCACCGGAGACCGACGCCAGCACCGTATCCTGCCAGCGCCAGGATTCCCGGCGGTAAGCGCTGCGGCGCACGCCGCGGCGGATGCTCGCCAAAGTCAGGGCCAGCAGGGCGAGTCCAACTCCTAGCGCCACACCAGCAGCGAGGCGCTGGCTCCCCTCGACGCCCCAGCTGCCGATACCCCGCAGCCCCACCGCTCCGGCCAGCGCCAGCGCCAGGCCGGCCAGCAGCCCGCCGCGCACCAGCAGCTCCCGTCCTCGGCTCCAGGAAGCGCCGCGGCGAGCGTAGCCCCGGGCCTCCATCGCCTCCGCCAGAGCAATGGAGCGCTCCAGGCCCTCCTGCAGCAGCGCAATGAAGAGCGGTCCGAGATCCCGCAGCGAGCGCCCCGTATATCCCCGCAGGGCCATGCCTTCCCGCAGCTCCCCCTGGGCCCGCACCATCTCCGGAACGAAGGCGAGGCCGATGGAGGCCACCGTCGCCGCGCGATCCAGCACCGCCGGCACCCGCCGCACCAGCTGGTAGTGATCCACCAGGATGTTGAAAGTGGCGAGAATCACCAGCACGGTGATCAGCGAGAAGGCCCCGGAGGCGGCCCACAGCAGGGATTCCAGAGTCACCGGTCCGCCAAGGTCCAGCAGCGTAGCGCTCTCCCCCGCCACCGTGATGGTCCAGTGGAGGCGAGGCAGCTCCACCAGCACCGTGCGACCGTTGCCGCCGAAGAGCAGCGCCAGCAGCAGCCCCAGCAGGGCGAGGAAGATGCCGAAGCGCAGGAAGACTCCCCAAGCCCGCGCCGAGCTACTGTTGCCGGCCAGGATCCGCCGGGCGAGATAGGCGCAGAGCAAGAGCTGGGTGAGATACCAGCCGTTGCGGGTCATCGCCGCTAGGGAGAGGGCGAAGAGCAGCCACACCACCCAAGACAGGGTGTGGAAGGAAGAGGCAGCAGCGACGCCGGACGAGCCGCTGCTGCCCGCCCCTGGGGCGGTAGAAGCTGGGGCAGAGGAGCTCATGGATCAGATGGAGGGTGGCATCAACTAGCGGCATCAACTAAGTGTGGCGGGAAGGACTGGATCCGGAAATCTAACACGGGCCTGGCGGGCCAGATAGCCATTTTAAAATAAATGTTATATAATTAAAGATACTTATTTAATTCGGATCGATTATTACCACTTTATGTCGTTGCGCCGAGGCAGCTAGCGCTCTTCGGCTAGAACACTACGCTCAGGAGAATCTCTCATGAAGCAAGTGCCCCCCCGTGTCTTCCTCGTCCTCGCCACCATCGCCCTTCTATTCGTCGCCACCCCGGCCACCGCCAAGAAGCACCGCAATCAGGCGGCGGTGGTGGTCGACTTCGGTAACGGCATCGTCGAAGCCGAATGCGTGAGCTTCCGGCGGCCGATGATCAACGGCGTCCGCCTGCTGCGCCGCGCCGGCTTTGAGCTCGACATCGAGCGCTCGAGCTTCGGCGCCGCCATCTGCAGCATCGACTCCACCGGCTGCGACTTTCCCCTCGAGGCCTGCTTCTGCCAATGCTCCGGCGGCCCGACCTGCGTATTCTGGAATTTCTTCGTTCAGGGGGATGGCGAATGGGAGTTCGCCACCGTCGGCGCTAGCCAAGAGCGGGTGCGCAACGGCACCGTCCACGGCTGGTCCTTCGGCTCCGGAGCCGAGCCTCCGCTGCTGACCTTCGAGGAGATTTGCTACGACTGAAGCCACCACCGCCTATTGCATAGCGCAGTAACTCGTGCGGTGAAGAGCGCGCCCCGATCGGCCCAGGCCGCTCGGGGCGCATAGATCTTCAGCCCAGCCGACCCGACACTTCTATGAGAGGACTACGAGAGAGCGATGGGAGAGCGGGCCCTGGAGAGGTTAGACTTTGCCTCCTCGGCATCTCCTCTTCGACCTCCTCCTGGAGCCTTCATGACAGACCGTCCCAAGCTTCCCCTCGTTCCGGAACCCCCGCAGCACCCGATGGACGCGGAATCCTTCCGCCGCCACGGGCACCGGGTGATCGACTGGATCGCCGACTATTGGCAGCGAGTGGATTCCTACCCCGTGCTCTCCCAGGTCGAGCCCGGCGCGATTCGCCAGCGGCTCCCGCAGCGGGCTCCGGAGCAGGGCGAGAGCTTCGAAGCGATCCTCGCCGACGTGGAAGAGATTCTGATGCCCGGCATCACTCACTGGCAGTCCCCCAACTTCTTCGCCTTCTTCCCCTCCAACAGCTCTCCCCCCTCGGTGCTCGGCGACCTGTTGTCCTCGGGCCTCGGCATTCAGGGCATGCTGTGGGCCACCAGCCCGGCGGCCACGGAGCTGGAGACCCACATCATGGACTGGCTGGTGGAGGCCATGGGGCTACCTTCCAGCTTCCTGTCTACCGAGAGCGGCGGCGGAGTGATTCAGGACACCGCGTCCTCCGCCACTCTGTGCTCGCTGCTCGCCGCCCGGGAGCAGGCCACCGACTTCGAGGTCAACCGCCGCGGCGGTGAGGCCGCCGCCAAGCTGGTGGCCTACACCTCCACCCAGGCTCATTCCTCCATCGAGAAGGCGGTGAAGATCGCCGGCCTCGGCAGCGAGAACCTCCGCGCCGTCGCCGTCGACCAAGACTTCGCCATCGACCCCGAGGACCTGGAGCGGCAGATCGTCGCCGATCGAGAGGCAGGCCTGCAGCCCTTCTGGCTCTGCGCCACCCTCGGCACCACCTCCTCCAGCGCCATGGATCCCCTACCGCCGCTGGCGGAGATCTGCCAGCGCCACGGGCTGTGGTTCCACGTCGACGCGGCGATGGCCGGCACCGCGGCCCTGTGCCCGGAGTTTCAGCCCCTCCACCAGGGGTTGGAAGAGGCCGACAGCTACTGCTTCAACCCCCATAAGTGGATGCTCACCAACTTCGACTGCACCGCCTTCTGGGTGCGGGATCGCGGCGCTCTGATCCGCACTCTGACGATCCTGCCGGAGTACCTGAAGAACGAGGCCAGCGAGGCCGGCACGGTCTTCGACTACCGCGACTGGCATATCCCCCTCGGCCGCCGCTTCCGCTCCCTCAAGCTGTGGTTCGTGATCCGCAGCTACGGCCTAGAAGGCCTGCGGCGCATGATCCGTTACCACGTTGCCCTCTCCCAGCAGTTCCGCGCCTGGGTGCTGGATCACCCGGACTTCGAGATCTCCGCCCCGACTCCCCTGAACCTGGTGTGCTTCCGCCACCGCGGAGGAGACGACATCAACCGGGCTCTGGTGGAGCGGCTCAACGCCAGCGGCAGCCTCTACCTCAGCCATACCGTGCTCGGCGGGGACTACGTTCTACGCATGAGCATCGGCCAGGCTCGAACCGAGGCGAGCCATGTGGAGGCCGCCTGGCAGCAGATCGTCGAGACCGCGGCGGCCCTCGCTTCGCGCAACGAGTCATCGAATCGGTAACCTTTTGATCGCTTCATCGCCGAATACACCACGGCCTTTTCAACTATAGGCTTTTCAACTATAGCCTTTTCATCAGCCCTTAATTTTCCCTTTCCCCTGCATTGCCTTCCCCGCTTGCACCGCGCTGAGCCCTGCCGACTAGGCCCTGGAGCCCGGCGTACCTACCCTCGAACCTGGAGGACACCCAATGCGCATTCGCCCGACTCTATGCCCTCTCTTCTCCCTTATTTTCACCTTCGCTATTCTCGCTCTCCTCGCCTCTCCGGCCGCCGCCCAGAACCAAGCCGGCGTTGTGGTCGATTTTGGCGACGGTAAGATCCAGCCTGTTTGCGTGAAATTCTCTTCGTCGACCATCGACGGCGTCCAGCTGCTGCAGCTTGCTGGCTTCGAGCTCGATACGGAGGAGGGAGACTACGGTACCGAGATCTGCTCCATCAATGAACTGGGCTGCAACGACCCCAAACCATGCTTCTGCCAGTGCTCCGGAGACGGTGAACCATGTATCGACTGGAACTATTGGCTCCTCGAGGAGAAGAACGATAAAGCACGGTGGACCTTCTCCCAAGATGGACCGAGCGACGTGAAGGTCAAGAACAATGACGTCAACGGATGGGTTTGGGGTCCCTATAAACAAGACCAGCCGCCGCTTCTCACCATCGACCAGATCTGCGGCGACGACTAACCTCTTCGCTGATTCAACCCTGTTTCGGTGAGTGCATTGGATGCTCGCAGTCGTTGCCGACTCGGCGCTTCGCCCCCCCAAAAACTCTGGAGGAATCCCCATGCGGTTTCGACCGACTCTCCTCGGCCTCGCCGTCGCTACTCTCGCTCTCCTCGCATCTCCCGCAACCGCCCAGGAGGTGGGTAAGGCCGGCGTCGTCGTGGACTTTGGCAATGGCGAGGTCAAGCACGCCTGCGTCGAGTTCGACGGCCCGGAAATCAACGGCCTCCAGCTCTTGGAGATGGCCGGTTTCGATGTCGACACCCAAAGTCAGTCCCTGGGCGAAACCGTCTGCGCCATCAATGGCACCGGCTGCGACTATCCCAACCAGGCTTGCTTCTGTTCCTGTAGCGGCTCTGGAGAGTGTGTCTTCTGGATCTATTGGATCCTCGAAGGCGGTGATTGGAAGAAGTCTTCCGTCGGCGCCGGTACCCAGCCTGTGGGCAACGGCGACGTCAACGGCTGGTCTTGGAGCAGCAAATCCCCGCCACCGGTCAGGACCTTCGACGAGATCTGCGGCGACTCCGTGAGCCCGAAAGCCGCCGACCAGGGGGGCGGTGACTCGGGGGAAAGTGACTCGGGGGAAAGTGACTCGGGAAAGTAGATCTCCCTGACGCTGGGAATCTGCCGAACCGGGAGTCTGCCGGATAGCCGGAATTCTGCCGGATAGATAGTCGAGCTAATCCAGCTACGAGACCCCTAAGCCTCTCTTCTGGACCTTCCTAGACGTATCGATCTATTCACCCAACAGGAGGAACCCTGATGAAACTTCGACTCTCTCTCACTGCCGTGGCCATCGCCCTCAGCGCCCTTACCTTCTTCGCCTCCCCGGCCCTTGCCCAGGATCAAGAAAGCTCCCGAGCCGGCGTGGTGGTGGACTTCGGAGACGGCAAGGTGGAGCAGGACTGCGTGAGCTTCTCCTCCTCGGACTACAACGGAGAGGAGCTGCTGCAGGATGCCGGCTTCGAGCTCGACACCATGAGCGACGCCAACGGCACCAATATCTGCTCCATCGACGAGCTCGGCTGCGACTTCCCCAACCAGAAGTGCTTCTGCTCCTGCGAAGGCAGTGGAACCTGCACCTATTGGGTGTATTGGATTCTCACCCAAAACCCAGAAGACGGCACCTGGGAGTGGAAATCCTCTGACCTTCTCGCCAACAACCAGGAAGTCACCAACAATGACGTCAACGGCTGGTCCTGGGGCGCCGCCAACAAGCCACCGGTGGTGACCATCGATCAAGTCTGCGCGGGCTCCTGAGGCTGGGCTCCTGAGGCTGGACTCCTCAGCCTGGGCTGTCCTCCTGACCGAGAAGTCCGATCACGATGGGCAATGAAACGAGGCAACTGACTCTTACCTGAAGGTAGGAGTCTGCCGAATAGAAGCCTTCCCTAGTGGCAGGGGTACGCACAAAGGTGTACCCCGCTCTTTCAGTAGAGCTGCCGACAACACAGGGCTCGACCCGCTGTCCCTGGCGGGTGTTGCCCCCTGTCTGGACTGTTCCCTGTCCGAAATGTCCCCTGTCCGGAAAAGGCGAAACAACGCCTTCCAGGACCCAACCCCGACGAGTGCGAGGCATGAACGCATTCCATCAGGCCTAGGGCACCGAGCGGAGTCGGTAACTTTTTAATCGATCATTCGCCAAGATAACTAAGCATTCCCATTTCATACGTTCCTCTCTTCACGATGCATTGTCCTTCTCGTTGCACCGCAAGGGCCCTCTTGAGCCCGGCGGTCAGTTCCCCAGCCTTGGAGGAATCCTCATGCGTATTCGTACCCTTCTCTTCGCCTTCGCAATCGCATTCATCACCTTCGGCCTTCTCGCGGCCCCCGCCGCGGCCCAGAACCAGGCGGGAGTCGTCGTCGACTACGGCAACGGCAACGTCCAGCACGTCTGCGTCAACTTCTCCACTCCCACCATCAACGGCCTCCAGCTGCTAGATGACGCTGGCTTCGACCTCGACGTTCAGAGCGAGTCCAACGGAGACGCCGTCTGCTCCATCGACGGCACCGGCTGCGACTATCCCAACCAGAATTGCTTCTGCTCCTGCAGCGGCAGCGGGACCTGCGTCTATTGGGGTTATTGGATCCTCGATGACAACGATTGGGATTATTCCTCCAACGCCGTCAATAAGCAGATCGTCGGCAACGGCGGCGTCAACGGCTGGTCCTGGAGTGACGGCGACGAGCCGCCGCTGCTGACCTTCGAACAGATCTGTGGCGACGACTGATGGGTGCGCCAAGCCACGACGGTGATCGCCCCGGCAGGAGTCCGATCGCCAACTATCGCCCCCAGCTGCTCCTGCCCATACTTCTGCTAGCCCTGCTTCTCCCGGCCATCAGCCCTGCTCCAGCGGAAGCTCAAAACCGAGCGGGAATCCTCGTCGACTTCGGCGGCGGGAAGTTCCAATATCGCTGCGTTCACTTCTGGGCCCCCACCATCAACGGAGTCGAGCTTCTCCAACGAGCTGGCTTCCAGCTCACCACCAGGGGTAGCGGAGCAGGCACCCAGATCTGCGCCATCAACGGAATCGGCTGCAGCCCTACGCAGCCCTGCTTCTGCCGATGCAGCATCAGCGAGAGCTCCGATGATTCCTGCGATGCAGCGGAAGCAGCCCAGGCCTGCATCTTCTGGTCCTATTGGATCTACGACGACGGAAAGTGGGACTTTGCCCAGCGGGGCCCCGGAGGCACTCTAGTGAGCAACAACGGCGTCAACGGCTGGGCGTGGGGAGTAAAGCGCAGGCCACCACTGATGACCATCGACCAAATCTGCGGCCCGTAACGCACCGACCGCACCACGGTTGCTGCCACACCCAAAAGCCCCGATGGCGTCGCCCATCGGGGCTTTTTCGACCGCCTTCATTCTTCCGCCGAATCAGAGCGCTAGGGGCGAGCACCCCAAGATGGAGGCGGAGAAATAGAGCGCAAAAAAGGCACCACGCCGAGGAAGGGACTCCTGGGCGTGGCGAGAGGGTTGGGGTGCTAGACGATGTATTTATAACATATTTTTGTTACAAATACATCGAATAGGGTTAAATTTACATCAAGAGAGGTAATTTCTAGATTTCCGCTTCCGAAGTCGGCTCCCCCACCCCTCGCCAGCGCACCCGCAGCACGTCCCGCAGTAGACGCAATCCGTCCATCAACGGATCGACCTTCGACCCCTCGGCGTTATGCCACTCCACCGGCACCTCCGCGACCTGAAAGCCTAGACGCCGGGCGAGGTAGAGCACCTCGACATCGAAGGCGAAGCCATCGATGGTGGCGCGGCGGAAGATCGCCTGGGCGGCTTCGCGGGTGAAGAGCTTGAAGCCGCATTGGGTATCGTGGATCCCCGGCAGCGCGAGGAGCTGCACGGCGAGGTTTAGCGCCTTGCCGCCGAGCACTCTCACCCGGCTTTGACTCTTCACGATTCGGCTTTGGGCGAGAGCCCGGGAGCCGATGGCCACCTTCGCTCCCGCGAGGGCCTGCTGGAGGCGATCCAGTTCTCCCAGAGGAGTGGAGAGATCCGCGTCGGAGAACAGGATCTGCTCCCCCCGGGCCGCCAGCATGCCTTGGCGAACGGCGTGGCCCTTGCCCCGGTTCTGCGGGCTGCGCAGCAGCCGAGGCGGACAGCGCAGCTCCGGCGGCTGAAAGTCCGCTAGCAGGTCCGCCGTCCCGTCGGAGCTGCCGTCATCGACGAAGATCAGCTCCACTACTTCTTCGCGCTCCGCAGCGAAGCGGCCCAGCATGCCGAGGGTGGCGCCGAGGCGCTCTTCCTCGTTGTAGGCGGGGATGACGATAGAGAGGTCGGGGGTGCTCATGGCGGGGCGATATGGTACCGCACTCCCTGCGGCTGAGAAGATTCCAAACAGCTCTCCTCAGCGGCTGGATCGGGAGCTAGGCCAAGGAGCTAGCCAATACCAACATCGAGTGATGCCCCAAAAAGAGAGCGGCGCGACCCCGAAGGATCGCGCCGCTTCTAGCCCTCACGACGAGCCGCTGGGCTCGAGGGCTTCGTGGTCACCGCTAGGTCAGTCCGAGATCAGTCGGCGACCACTAGACCCGCAGCGCGGGACTCCACCAGCGCCATGCGGCTCTGATCCCGCAGCTGCAGATCCCGCAGCTCGAAGGGAGCGCCGAGGTCGGTGTCGCGGAAGACCCTGCGCTCGAAGCGCAGCTCCGTCTGCTCGCTACCGGCGTTCATCCACTGGGCGGTGGCGGCGGCGGCGAGGGGCTGGCGGACGCCGTTGGCGTCGGTGCCGTAGAGCACGCCGCGGACCTCGTAGCGGCCGCTGGCGATGGTCTCCACCTCGACGGTGACCCGCACCGAGGGGACGCCCTGACGGCTCACCCGCTGCTCTAGGCTCACCGTCGGCGCGAGGCGGGCGGTGGGCACGGCGACGGAGAAGGCGGTGCGGGCGTGACGCAAGGTCTCCAGACCCTTGACCTCACCGCGGGCCACGGCGTGGACTTCCCACAGGCCCGGGGTCAGAGGCTCACGGGCATCGAGGAGCACCTGAGCCAGCAGAGTTCCCTGCTGAGAGATCACCGAAGCCGGCAGCACTCGGCCGGCGGGAGAGGTGACGAAGACCTCAGCCCCCTGCAGAGAGGCGCCGGAGAGGCTCAGCCGCGCCTGCAGGGTCTCGCCGTGGAGATAGGCGCCGCGATCCGCTCCCAGGGAGAGGGCCACCGCGCTGTTGGGCTCCTGGACGTGCACCAGGTAGCTGCCCTTGGCGCCGGCGAGAGCCGGAGCGGCGAGAGCGTAGCTGCCGGAGCCGCTGTCAGAGAAGCGGAAGGCGGAGGTCCCGGCGGCGAAGGGCAGGCCGGCGGCGGAGAGCTTCTCAGCGTCCACCACCAGATCCAGGCCGTTGCCGTTACTCAGCGCCTCGGTCTGGCCCGGAGCGGTGATCACGAGATCCATCGGATCGATGGCCGCGGCCTCCGGGGAGCTACCCACCGGCTGCAGGCGCACCAGAGAATCCGCCGCGGTGATCGGCAGCTCGATGCCGGCGGCAAGCTCGGAAGCGTCTACGCGAATCCAATAGGCGCGGCTGTCGGCCACGAAGGGAGCCGGGGCGGCGAGGCCCTGGTCCGCCGGCAGGTTCCAGCTGAAGCGCACCGCCTCGCGCTCGGTGGCGAGGCTGGGCCCATCCACCGGAGCCACCAGAGCGGTGGCCACGAGATCCGAGGGCGCCGCGGCGGGGAGCTGCTGCTCCGCGGCGAGCACCGGCAGGGCGGCGATCAGCGCCGCCGCTACCAGGAGAGAGAGCACACGAGAAGAAACTTTGGTATTCATGATTCTCATCTCCATTACAGATCGTTGCGCAGGATCACGTCGAGGTTGAAGCACTTGCGGCGGCTCTGGTTATGGCTCAGGGGCTCACCACCGGCGGTCGAGTTGACGTCGTTGAACCACAGGGAACCCGCGGCGTTCTGGCTGGAGCACTCGAGGAAGCCGTCGGAGCAGCTGTTGAGCCACGCCTGGGTGATCTCCAGGCCGAGGTTCAGGGTGTAGCCACCGCAGTAGCTGTCCGGATCCCAGATCGCCGTCTCCACGTCGGTGCCGACGACGTTCCAGAAGCCCTTCGGCAGCGCCGGGCGCCCGGAGGTGCCCAGCAGCCAGGTGCTGTTGTAGTAGGCCATCCAGCTGGTCTGCTGCATGCGCACCGCGTCGTTCTGGTAGCCCAGGAGCCAGCCCACGGCGGCCTCGAAGATGGTGCCGCTCATCACCGCGTCCGCCAGCGGGGTGCCGGCGCTGGAGGGCGCCAGAGCGTTGACCCAGCGCACCTTGTTGATGATGTCCGGGTAGCGGCTGTCCCAGGTCGGGTTGGAGAGGATCCAGCGCATCACGTTGCCGCCGTTGGAGTGGGTGATGACCACCAGATCGGTGATGCCGCGGGCGCTGATGAAAGAAGTCAGCTGCCCCGCCAGGCAACCGGCAGCGCCGGAAGTCCACATGTATTCTTCGAAGTCACAATTGATGACGGTGTAATTCGCCGAGTTCGGCAGCCCCTGGCGCACGGAATTCACCATCTCCGAGGTCCAGTAGTCGTTCAGCGCATCGGTTTGCGAACCGGTGCCGTGAACAAAGGCCACGCCAGTGTTGGCGGTCGCCGGCATTGCCACCAGAGCGAAAGCCGCGAGACCGACCAGCAGAAGTCGTTTCATTCGTTTCTCCTCGTCCGATAAACGGGTCTGGAGCCCACCCTGTCCGCCGCTCCCCCCTTCCCTACCCAACTCCTTCAGCTTCCTGGGAATCAAGATCCCCCATGACCGCGCTCCCCGAGGGTTAGCGAGGCCGACGCACCGGTACTGACTCGGCTATGCCGAAGAGCAGCAAGCGCTGTATCGAAGGAATTGGAACCTGAAGAAGAATGCAGCCAGCTCAGGGCGAGCTGGTGCCGAAGGCGCTGGGTCTGCTCCCTCGGCGACATGGGATATGCGAAAGCCTGAGCAATTTAGCAGAAGGCGGAAGAGATGGCAACGCGGGGAGCTGTACGAGGGCCGTCACCGGTCTTCGACAGCGTAGCGCCTGTTGAGTCGTAGCCGGAGGCCCGTGAACAAGCCCAGCTAGTCCTCGTTCTGTATCGCGACTAATACCGCCCTCAGGTTTGCCTCAACCCCCTTGGTGAGGGAATGGTCTGGCCCGAAAGAAGCCATCAGGATCCTCACTGCGCGATGCAACAAGGGCCCCGCCTCCCTCTGACGGTCCGTCTCCTGAAGCAGCATCGCCAGGTTGTTCAAACCCTTAGCGACCTGAGGATGATCCACCCCGTAGCTCGACTCACTGATCGACAGCGCCCGACGGAACAAGGGTTCGACCTCGCTCAAGCGGTTCGTGTCCCGAAGCAGAACCGCCAGGTTGTTCAAATCCGCGGCAACCTGAGGATGATCCGCCCCATAGCTCGACGCACTGATCGACAGCGCCCGACGGTACAAAGGTTCGGCCTCGCTCAAGCGATTCGTGCCCTTCAGCAGAGTCGCCAGGTTGTTCAAACTGATAGCGACCTCAGGATGATCCGCCCCGTAGCTCGACTCCCTGATTGACAACGCTCGACGCAACAAGGGTTCGGCCTCGCTCAAGCGATTCGTGTCCTGAAGCAGAAGCGCCAGGTTGTTCAAACTGATAGCGACCTCAGGATGATCCGCCCCGTAGCTCGACTCACTGATTGACAACGCTCGACGCAACAAGGGTTCGGCCTCGCTCAAGCGATTCGTGTCCTTCAGCAGAGCCGCCAGGTTGTTCAAACCCGTAGCGACCTGAGGATGATCCGCCCCGTAGCTTGACTCACTGATCGACAACGCTCGACGGTACAAGGGTTCGGCCTCGCTCAAGCGACTCGTGCCCTTCAGCAGAGCCGCCAGGTTGTTCAAACCCATAGCGACCTGAGGATGATCCGCCCCGTAGCTCGACTCACTGATCGACAGCGCCCGACGGAACAAGGGTTCGACCTCGCTCAAGCGGTTCGTGTCCCGAAGCAGAACCGCCAGGTTGTTCAAATCCGCGGCAACCTGAGGATGATCCGCCCCATAGCTCGACTCACTGATCGACAGTGCCCGACGCAGCAGGGGCTCTGCTTCATCGAATCGCGCTAAGTAATAGAGAAGCACTCCGCGAAGTGAAAGGGCCTGACTTAGAAGACTCTGTGGAATCTCAATCAAGGCATCGAGGATGGCTAAGAGACGATAGGGCGACCATCGCGTCATCCGGGCCTGCAAGAAGTTGAGCACCATCGAGGAATCAACATCGGCTCCGCGAAGCGCCTCTGTGAACTCTCTCGCAGCTCGAGGATCAAACCACCACTTCATCTCTTGCCGCATTTGCTCGCGCGCCTCAGGCTGCTGAGCGTAGAGCATGAGATTCCCGTGCACCTTCATCGCCGCTCGGCTGCCAGGCGGCAAAAGCGCCCGCGCGAACTGAAGAAGCTCTCCTGCTACCTCGGTGCCCTGAAACGCCTGCCCGGACGCCAAGATCGCCCGATGAACCAGTGGATGACGGAATCGATAAACGCAGCCCGGCAAACCGGGAAAACCGTAGCCCAAGTCGACGAGAATGAAAGCCTCAGAATCTTCCCCGAGCCAATCGTCGATGACGTCGATCAGCTGGTCTCTGCCCTCCTCGTCGAGATCCAGGAAGGCAAAGATCATCTCAGCCGGCACGATCTCCCCGCAGAGGGCCGCCAGCCGCACGAAGCGAAAGGGGATGTCCCCGTGCTCTTCGCGAAGCAGATCCAGCACCTCGTAGACAGGCATGTAGATGTCTTCGACGAAAGCGTTTGCCACTCGCGGAGAGTCCATCCCTTGAGGCGGCAGCTTCCAGCGGCTCGCCTCCTCGACGATTCCGTCCGTGCTGACGAGGCTTAGCATGCGCCGAGCGACCCTCCCCGGCTCGCCTCGATCCTCCGTCACCAGAGCCCTGATGAATTGCCAGGGAAACTCATTCGGCGAGAAGCAGCGGTCGAGGGCATCTTGCAACTCGTGGAGATCGAGTGGCTCCAATTCGACGCGCCGAGGCGGGATCGGAGAGAGCGGAACGATCTCGTCTTCCGATTGCGACGGCTCACAGGAGGCGGCGAGGACGAAGCTCTGAAGAGAAGCCTGCACCAGGAGCCACCGGAGTTGGTCGATGGAAGGATCGTCCACGTCCTCGACGTGCACCACCAGGCGGTAATCCCGGGAGAGGTCCCGCAGCAGTGCCCTCGCCAACTCCTCTGGAGCCCCCTTCGCTCCTCCGCTACGCTCGCGCTCGAGAAAAGGCTGCAGGCAGTCGATTCCCTTGGCGGCGCGCACCGCCAGACTGACGATAGGCGTATGAAAGAAGGTCTGTTCCAGGATTCCTAACGCATCGAAGAACTCACCGAGGAAGGTCTTCGTTCTCGCCCGCGCCTTCTCGTCGAGCCCCGGCACGGAAAGCGTCTCTCGCTCGATGAAGCTCCCCAGCTCTTCGCCCGGCTCGAAGTTTGACAGGTTGAGCGGCAGCACCAGCGTCGGTCCGCTGTGTAAATAGCAGGCGGCGTCGATCAGATAGCGCCGGCCAATGCCCGGCTCTCCAGCCAGCAAAACCACCTCGCCTTCGCCTGAATCCAGGATCTCGCCGAAGGCGTCGAGGTCTTCCTCGCGCTGAAAGTTGTATCTGCGAAAGCGCAGATCCGGATCGAGCTCGTCGATCGAATGAAGGGCTTTCATCGCCTGAGCTCCTCAGCGCTCCCCGCTAGCCCAGAGCACCGGCGAGAGAACCTGGCTTAGCCAGACTCGCTCCAGCTGGAGGGCAGCTCAAATCGCGCCGTCTCGAGGCGGCTCGACGCCGGTAGCGTTCGATCCACTCTCAGAAGAATGAATTGAGTGAAGGCCTCCGCAATGTAGCAGAGGGCAGGAGCCTAGGACAGCGCAGCTCTCCCCCACTCAACTCTCCCCCACTCAACTCTTCTGAGACGAAGCAGCGAACCCGCGAAACCTACCAGCGCCCAGAGAGAAGATCCGACGGCACGCGAGCCCCAGCGAGCAGGCAACCTCGATCGTCCCCCCAGCGCCCCACCTCAATCGTGACGAATCACCTCGAGGGGATTCAGCCGCGCCGCCCTCAGCCCCGGCAGCAGGGCCGCCAGCAGGATCACCGCGAAGAGGCCGAGGACCACCAGGGCGAGGATCAGCGGATCGAAGGGGGCGACGCCGTAGAGGAAGCCCTCGACGAGCCGGCCGGCGAAGAAGGCCAGGGGAAGCCCGATGAGCACGCCGAGCAGACCGATGCGGGCGCTGCGGTAGAGCACTAGGCCGAGAATCTGCCGGCGCCGGGCGCCGATGGCGAGGCGCAGCCCCAGGTCTTTGAGGCCGGTGACGATGCGGTGCTGCATCAGGCCGTAGACCCCCACCGCTGCCAGCACCAGGCCGATGATTCCGATCACCCGCAGCACGTCGGTGCGCAGTCTCGGCTCCCAAATCGAGCCCTCGAGCCACTGCCTCAGGCTGGTGGTGAACAACACGGCGGCCTCGACATCCAGCGTGCGCACCGACTCGCGAATCGTCGGCGCGAGGGCGTGGATCGGCTGCTCGGAGCGCATCACCAGGTTCAGGTGAGGCAGGAAGCGCTGATAGAAAGAATAGTAGGCCAGAGCCCGGGGCTCTTCTTGGAGGCTGAGATATTTCGTATCTTCCGCCACCCCGATGATGGTGATGGGGGTTCCCCGAATCAGGAACTCGCGACCGACCACCCCCTCGCCGTCGAAGAGCTTTTCCGCCAGCGTCTGATTGACCACCGCCACCCGGGCCGCGGCGCGGTCATGCTCGAGGCCGAAGCCCCTGCCCTCGACGATCTCGATGCCCAGAGTGTCGAAATACTCCGGCCCCACGATGCTGCGATCGATCTCGACGGGCTCCTCCCCGAGATGCGGAACCACAATTTGATCCTGCCGGGCGTAGCCCGAGAGCGGCGCCACGGCGGCGACGCTGATGGACTCGACGCCTCCGCTTTCGAGGATCTCGGTCATCGTGTCTCGATAGAACCTCGCTCCCTCTTCGGGCGTCGGATAGCGCTCCGTCGGCAGCTGGATGGAGGCGATGGCCACGTCGTCCAGGACGTATCCCGGGTCGCGGTGGAGCATATTCTCCATGCTTTGCCAAACCAGCGCCGTGCCGGTGAGAAGAGCCATCGACAAGGCCACCTGGAGAGCGAGCATGACGGAGCCGGCGCTCGCCAGCGGGCGGCTGGGCAAGCCCTCCCGCTGCTGCTTGAGCCCCGCCAACAGGCTCACCTGGGAGATTCGAAGGCCAGGGATCAGCGCCACGATGATGGTCGTCGCGCAAACGATGGCGACGACGATGGCGGCGACCCGGAGATCCGGCTGGAAGAGCGGAGCGTCTCCCCGGGCGCCCACCACCGGAGGGGCGAAATAGGCCGAGAGTCTGGCCCCGGTCCATAAGGTCGAAAGGAAACCGATCACGCCAGCGACGCTCGCCAGCAGGAAGATCTCATAGAAGAGCAGCCTCACCAGGCTCCAGCGCCCTCCTCCCAAAGCCAACCGGGTAGCCATCTCCTGTCGCCTCGCGAGGGCCTTGGCGAAGATCAAGCCGGCGACGTTGAGGCAGCCGAGGAGCAGCAGGAAGACCACGGCGATCAACAAGGACTTGGCCGTCGGCAGGTACCACTCCCTTGCCGTAGGGGGCGTGTGGTACGCCGGCAGCACCGCGACGGTGCGGGAGTGCTCCCCCCGGGGGTCCATCTCCTCGACCTGCTGCGCGATGCTCGCGAGCTCCTGCAGCGCCGCATCCTCCATTCCCCGGTCCTTGAGTCGGCCGACCAGAGTGAGGACCGAGCGGGAACGATCCTCCAGAGTCATCTCTCCGTTGGGCATCACGACGCCGATATGGTGGATCGGGGTCCATAGGTCTGGATGGTAGAAGGCGTTCAGCCCGACGAAGGCACGGGGAGCCACCCCGATGACGGTGAACAGCCCGCCGTTGAGGTCGATCTGCTGCCCCAGGACCTCGGAGCTCCCCTGAAACTGCCGCTGCCAATAGCGATAGCTGAGCACCGCCACCGGCTGTCCGCCGGCGTATTGCTCCCGGGTCCCGAAGAAGCGGCCAGCGGCAGGGCTCACCCCTAAAACATCGAAGAAGTTTCCCGTCGCCAGCGCTCCCCAGGCCCAGCTGGTTTCTTCCTGATATTCAAGACTGGATCCAAAAGCCATGGTGCCGGCGATGCCCTCAAAGCTCTTGGCCTCGAGATAGCTTCGGTAGTCGAGATAGGACGTACGACCGTAGGGCCCATAGACCGGCCCTCCGGTGTAGACATTCACCACCTCCTGGGCCTCGGGGACCGCGATGCGCTGGAAGTAGCCGTTGATCAGATTGCCGACGGAGGCGGTGGCGGCGATACAGAGGGAGAGGGTAACCACGATGACCAGGGAAAGGCCCGGGGTCTTTCGGATGCTGCGCAGAACGTAGCGGGCGTCATTCAGCATGTCGGATCCTCCGCCTGATGAGCTCGATTCTTTCGACCTTCGCGCTGCCTCGATTCGACGGCTGCGAGGAGCCCAGAACAAAAGTGGTCTCTCCGTCCGGGAATGACCTCTTCGGGAGCTCGCCGCAAGCATCGAAACTTCAGACTATCTTCAAACCTTAGCACAAGCTAATACTCCATCAAGACTGACGACAAAATCCCAGTTGGCGATACCGCAGGAGAAGACTGGAGACAGGATCCCTCGCTGCGCTCCGGGTGATTCGGTGCATCGAGTCAGCCGCTCTTCAGCGACCGGGCTCCAATTCATCAGCCGATTGCGGGGCATGCTCTATCGAGCTCAGCTCTAGCCGATAGCTGCCCTGGGCGCCTGGACGAGTCGAGGTGACTCCGATCACGTAGTCGCCGGAAGTCGGCAGGGTGAGCTCGAGGGAAGCGCCGTTTCCGGAACCGCTGTCGTCGTCCTCCCCCAGGCGAACCCCCTCCGCCGTCTCGAGCAGGAGAAAGGGATCGAAGGACTCCGAGGACAGGCTGATCTTCACCTCACCCTGGGCCTCCGCTTCGAAGTAGTGAAGATCCAGGATATGTCCGGTAGGCAAGGCGTTGTCCCCGTCGGAGAGAGTGCCCCGAGATTGCCCCCCCAGAGCGAGCATGCGGTCCTGCACCACAAAGAGCTCCGAGGGCGTCTCACCGGAGGGATACTTCACCAGGCGAGGAGAACGACGGGCGACGGCGCACTGAAAGGGCGTCAGCTGCCCCACCGGGGAGAGCTGATCCTCGCCGATGATGGTCATCAGGTTCTCGTCGACGTCGTTCGAAGTATCGCCATCAATCGGCGAGCTATGCAGCAGACCCAACATATGGCCGAGCTCATGGGCCAAGGTCAGGGGAGAGTCCCTTTCTTCCACCGCACCGTCACTGATCAGCACTCCCGTCCGTCGCGGGGAGTATCGGGTCGTCGGGTAGGCGAGCCCCTGCTTCTCTCCGGTATTGAGGCCGGCGACAAAGAAGACTGTGGTTCCGTGGGACTCCGGGCCCAGCCGCAGGGGGTGAGCCAGGATCGCTCTCTCCGCCGGCGACCATTCTTGCCCGTCCACCGCCAAGGTGCCCTCGGCCCCCGAGATCTCGATCGGCTCGTGCAAGAACTCGTCATCGAGCCGCAATTCAATGCCGCATTGGCTCCACGCCTGGCGGGCGGACTCGAAGGCAGCCAAGATGTTCTCGGTGGATGCTCGAGAGCCCCCTTCCCCCTCGCTTCCCCGCACCCGAAGCAGGCGTACGGTCATGGTCCCTACCGGGGTGACGGTAAGAGGTAGACGATCCACTCGCAATTGATAGGAACCTGTGGCGGTGGGACCGAAGCTCCCCACCTCGATCTCGATCTGGCTTCCTGCGCTCACTGTCTGTGGATCGATGGAAAGTAGAGCATTGCGGTTCCCGCCCACCGGATCGAGATCGTTTGCCCAGAAGAGGTTCTCTCCCTCAGCGTCTCGCACCGCGACATAGACGTCGAGACTGTCGGACGAAGCCCATAGGGCGACGGGCCAAGGGGGCATGACGAAATCCCAGCGATCGCGGTATAAACCCCTTCGATTCTTTCCGTCCCCCGGCACCAGCCACCCCTCCACCAAATCCCCGACCACCACCTCTCCGGTCGAAGACTGCACAAAGGTGGTGTCGAGGGAGAGGGAGTATGCCCCGCCGGCCTGGTTCGTCGCCGTCACCCAGATGTCGTAGAAGCCGTGCTGTTCCGGGAAGAATTCGATCGCTGAATCGGTGCCGATCTTCGGATCCCAATCATCGTTGAGCTCCTGGATCACGCCATCGGGATCGATCACCACCAGCACTGGATCGAAGGCCTCCGTGCTGGCCCTCGCAACGACCCGCCGGCCCGGGCTGAGCCTCACCCGATGGGAATCGAAGAGGGCTCCGTTCAGCAGGCTTCCGGAGTGCTCCTGCGAGAGATTCGACCGCAGCTGTGCCTCAGCCCCGCTGCGCTCCGGCCGTGGATCGGGACGAGCCGTGAAGGTCGCAGCGCTCGAGCCCGGCGCGAAGCTTGGAGGCGCCGGCGCTTCTGCCGACGACGGTGGTTCCTCTGTTGAGGCTTCTACAGGCTGCCCTTCTGGCTGAGCCTCCGCCTGAGTCTCCGACTGGACCTCCGGCTGGGCTTCGGATTGGGCCTCAACCGGCGGCGACGCGCTGACCAGGACCGCCAGGAGCACCCACAGAAACGACTTTCGACCGATAGGCTTCCGCCTGCATATGGAACATTTGTGCATAGCGAGTATCCCGTTTGAGTAGTTCCTCATGACTGCCCTCCTCCACCACCTGACCTTGCTCCAGCACCAGAATCCGATCCGCCATTCGCACCGTCGAGAAGCGGTGAGAGATCAGCAGGGTCATGCGATCCTGCGCCAGCGTTCTCATCTTGCGATAGAGATTGAACTCGGACTTGGCGTCCATCGCTGCCGTCGGCTCATCCATGATCAAGAAGGGCGCTTCGCGAACCAGGGCGCGGGCGAGGGCAAGCCGCTGCCACTGGCCGAGGGAGAGCTCTACGCCGCCCTCGAATTGCCGACCCAGGAGCGTGTCGTACCCCTCGGGAAGCTCGAGGATCGTCTGGTGCACCCCGGCCTCTCTGGCGGCCTTTTCGATTCGCTCCTGGTCTTCGATGTGGTCGATGCTCCCCATCCCTAAGTTCTCCCGCACGGAAAGCTGGAAGCGGGCGTAGTCCTGGAACACGACCCCCACCTGACTGCGCCACTGATGCGGATCGAGATCCCGCAGGTCGACGCCATCGGCGAGAACCTGGCCGACGGTGGGGTCATAGAGCCGGAGCAAGAGCTTGACCAAAGAGGTCTTGCCGGCTCCGTTCTCCCCCACCAGGGCAACGCATTCACCGGCCCTGATCTCGAAATTGAGATCGGCCAGGATCACCCGATCCGTATTCGGATAGGTGAACCCAACGTTGCTCACCTCGATGCCCTTGTTGAGGGCCGGGACCCGGCGCGGCTTCGCAGGCGTCGGAAGACTCGATTCCAGGTCGAGGTATTTCTTCAGGTTCCGGGCGAAGAGCTGGTTCTGGTAGGAGTTCGCAACGGCCGCCAACAACCTCTCGAAGAGCGACTGAATGCGGCTGAAGGCTCCACCGTAGAGCGCCATATCGCCCACCGTGAGCCGCCCGGCAACAACCCCGAGAATCACCACCAGGTAGCACGAGTAGTAGCCCAGGGACGAGAGAAACTCGCCGCCTAGGGTGGCGGTCGTCTGTCCCCTGGAGAGCTCGATGTTTTCCTTGCGGAAGCGGCGGTGGAGGCCCATCACTCGATCCGAAAGGTATTTCCCGATCCCCCAGACCCGGACCTCCTTGGCGAAGGCATCGCTGGTCAACACGCCGCTGAGGTAGCCGGCCCGGCGGCCGATCGGAGTGCGCTGATCAAAGACCATGAAGCGGCGCCAGCCGAAGTGGATCATCGCCCAGAAGCTCGGCAGCGTCGTGGCGATCAGGATCAGGGTCATCCAGGGCTTGAAGACGAGCACCAGGCCGCCGATGGAGATCAGCGTCAATAGGGTTTGAGCGATCTCGATGCAGGACCCCAAGAGCTGAATGGGGCCCTGCCCCGCCTGCTGCTGCGCTCGGCGCAGGAAGTCGTGGTAAAGCGGGGATTCATAGGCTTCGAGGTCGAGCTGAATGGATTTGTCCAGCACCACCTGCTGCACCGTCAATACGAAATTTTCCTGCAGCACGTTCCGGGCGTGCCCCGAGAGCAGTCCGGCGGATACGCCGACAACGATGGCCAGCATCTCGCCGAGGAGCAGCATGTACACCATGTTCAGCGGCTCTCCGCTGCGCTCCGCCGCCGGCAGGCCGATGATCACGATGATCTGGTCCATCAGCAGCTTCGTCAGCGTCAGCTGGGCTACCGGAACCAGGGCCTGCACGATAGCCAGCACAGCGACGGCGGAAGCCGCACCGCGATGACTCTTCCACAGAAGCCCCAAGATCCAGGGCAGAAGCCGAATCAGCTCCTTGGCCTCGACCAGGCGGCCGCGCAGGCTCACGACGCCAGCTCCGTTTCAAATTGCAGTGATTCCCGGGTCAGATAGGGATGAGTCGCCAGGGTATCGACTCCCAGCAGCTCATCGACCAGCGCTTGGCGCAGCGGCAGACCCGTCAGCTCTTCGATCCAGGCCCACTGCCCATTGGGGTTGACCTCGAGAAAGAGGTACTCCCCTTCCGGAGTCACGATGAGGTCGATATTGCACATATTGAGGCGCAGGCGCTGCTTCATTCGAAGGCAGAGGCGCTCGATCTCCGGAGGAAGCCAGATCGCCTCCTGCCGTACCGTTTCCAAATCGTGGCGACAGTCCAGCTGGGTCGCTTCGGACTCCTGGCTATGGATCGATGACGCCCACACCCGATTTCCAATGATGTTGACCCGGATCTCGTAATCCTTCGGAATCAGCTGCTGGAAGAGGCAGGGAGCCAGGGCGATGGAATCCAGAGAGGCATCCAAAGTCTCCTCGGTGACCAGAGTCGTGTAGATCCCGTAGGCGTTGCCGTCGTCATCGGTAATCGGCACAAAGCGCAGCGGCTTATAGATCATCTGCCCACGGCAGGCCTCAAAAAAGCTCAACGCCTTGGCGGGGTCGTTGGTCACCAGAGTCGGAGCGACGGTAAAGCCGAGCTCCTTCGCCAAACGCAGCTGATGGATCTTGTGCCCCGCCGCCGCCACGATGTGAGGAGGGCTCACCCAGCGCCGATCGTAGAGAACCCGGTAGAGGCCGGTCAGAGCCTCCTGGGATTCGCGGTAAGAGAAAGGCCGCTGCCCCTCAGGAATCGATGGATCGAGCTCCACCATGCCGGGTCGCCGATACCAAAGCCCGACCACTTCAGAGAGGGGATAAGAGCGGCCCTCGACGCAAATTTCTCCCTGGAAGTGATGATGAGCCGGCTCCGTAGAAATCTGAACTGAAGTCGGAAATTGCTCAGTGCAAAGCCTCAGGTATTCCTCACCACGACGACGGCATTCCGCCTCTACCCAATCGCTGTGGGTGTCGATCTCTTGCGTAATTAGAATCAGCACGGTGCCTCCTCTTTAGAGAGAAACTTCAAAGATAGAAAAATCAAAGACACCGTGGCGGCTAGATATCAGCAACCTAACCGCCACGGCTCTTAGAAGGCCTTAGACCGGGTCAACAGGCACCGGGCTATAGTTGTTGTCATCGCTACAGGTCGTGTGGCGAGAGAGAGCGCAAACTAGCTTGTGGTTGGAATCCTCGAGCTTGGTCGCCAGGTGGGCGCCAAAGGGCTCAGACTTCTTCGAGCTTTCAAACGTGGGGCTCATAGTGTTCCTCTCGATTCAGGAAGGGGTGGGTGATGCGCTCCTCCTTGCCGATGGCAGAAGAAGCAGGGAAGCTCGGGACGTCTGGCCAGATGGCCGCCTTGTGCAGACAGCTCCCGAAGGGATCCCGAACGCTTTCTCCTACTTTGAGGAGAAATCATAAATACAGCTTATAGCCATATCTAAATTTCCTAAAAACAATATACACGAATCATCAATTATGTCAACACACCCTATAGCGCTCCAGTCCCCTGAGCCTTGATTCAGCGAGTGATCCGCAGCGCAACGCAAGACCTCTCCAGCGGTTTTGGGTAGCCGATGCGTACCGAGCTCTGCTCCCTTCCCGCCCGGCATGCGGGTTTTCCAGATGTCTACCCAACTCCTGTTTGGCGGAGATACCCCCCGAGGGGCTCTGCAATCCCTTCTCTGGCTTTCATTGCTCGCGCTCCCTGCCGCACAAAGAACAGCCAATCCAGTTCCGCTGATCGCTTCACGGGGCAAGCAACCTCAGGTGGTCTCGAATCGAGACCACCCAAGGAATCAGCAGACCTTAAGGTCAGCCACCATCGTCACCTGGCTGCTCTACCGGAAAGTCGTTATCGTCCGTGCAGGTCGTCCGAGAGGACAGCGCACAGACCAGCTTGTGATTCGAGCTGTCGAGCTTAGTCGCAAGGTGAGCGCCGAAGGGCTCGGCTTTCTTCGAGCTTTCAAACATGATTTCCATGGGATCAATCTCCATTCGTGGAAGGGTTTTCGGGGGTGGGACTCCCTCGAGCCTGATGCCGAGAGGGCGAGGGCGAGGGCGAGGGCGAGAAGCGTCTTCCGCCTCTCTCTGCGATCTTTCCGCTAGAGCGAGAGACAAATACTGGATATTCGCTGGCCCGCTCGTTCGAAAAACTGCCCGGGCGGCCTCCAGACGAGACCACCCAAGCAATCAACTGGCCCTAGAACCAGTTAACGGGGGGTTCACCAGGATCTTCGGGGGGAACTGTCGGATTTCCCGGAGACCCTTGATGGTCATCCGCGCAGGTCGTCCAAGAAGACAGCGCGCATACCAGCTTGTGGTTGGAATCCTCGAGCTTGATCGCCAGATGAGCGCCAAAGGGCTCGGCTTTCTTCGAGCTTTCGAACGTGGGGGTCATGGTGTTCCTCTACATTCAAGAATGGGGTGAATGATGTACTCCTCCTCACCGACGGCAAGGGGAGCGAAAGGGGTATGGTTTGGAAGAGGACTGCGTCCTGCAGATGCCTCCGTAGGATCCGCTTGCAGAACGACCGTTCGGACGGCCTCAGATCGAGACCATCTGAAGGCTAATGAACTGTTCAGGGATTGCCACCGCTACCAGGAAGCTGGCCATTCGGAACATACTCAATGTCATCTGCACACGTGGTTTTGGTAGACAGCGCGCACACTAGCTTGTGGTTAGAGTCCTCGAGCTTAATCGCGAGGTGAGCGCCGAAGGGCTCGGCTTTCTTCGAGCTTTCAAACATGACTTCCATGGGGTAAATCTCCATTCGTGGAATGGTTTTCGGGGGGTGCTCCCTCGAGCCCAATGCCAAGGGAGCGGGAGCCCGGGACGGCTAGCCAAATAGCTGCTCTGCAGATACAGCTCCCGAGGGGATCCCGGGCGTCTTCTCCTGTTTTCAGGAGAATCAAGAAATCTCTATGGAAATAGCTGAGTCGAAAATGCCTACAAACCTTCAGACATGGGTTTCATTCGTTCACTCCTTGGAGCAAAGGCCAGGTCGGCCTCGGGCCGAGGCCGACCTGGCGTCTAACTAGGCTCAGGGCCAACCAGGATCAGCGGCCACTAGGTCTTGTTGATCGTCCGTGCAGGTGGTGCGGAGGGAGAGAGCACAAACCAGCTTGTCGTTCGACTCCTCCAGCTTGGTCGCTAGATGGGCGCCGAAGGGCTCGGCTTTCTTCGAGCTTTCAAACATGACTTCCATGAGATGGGTCTCCGTTTACAAAAGGGTTTTTCGACAAACTCCCTGTAGCCCAATGCCAAGGGAGCGAGGGCGAGAAGCGTCCTGCACCTCTCGTTGAGGTATTCCCTCTAGAGCACAAGCCAACCAATGGAGATTCGCTATCTCGTTCCTTCAAGAAACTCCCTAGGTGACCTCGAGACGAAGCCACCCAGGAAATCAACATGCCTTAGGGCCAGTTTCCATTCGGATCAGGTCCGTAGACGGGATCGGGATCATCGGTGCAGGTCGTCCGAGAAGACAGCGCGCAAACCAGCTTGTAATTCGAGTCCTCGAGCTTGGTCGCGAGATGAGCGCCGAAAGGCTCCGCTTTCTTCGAGCTTTCAAACATGACTTCCATGGGATGAATCTCCATTGGTGGAAGGGTTTTCAGGGTGTGCTCCCTCGAACCCAATGCCGAGGGAACGGGGGCCCGGGACGTCTGGCCAGATTGACTGCTCTTGCGAGGCAGCTCCCGAGGGGATCCCGAGCGACGCCTCCTCTGACTAGAGGAAGCGATCTCAAACGTTCATCCTCAGAGCCCTGAGACTTCGAGAGATCCCGGGCTCTAGAGGCAGAAAGCAGCGACGGCCGGATCTATGAATCCAGACCGCCGCCGCCTTCAGAACGACTTAGACAGGAATGGGCAACGGCTGCTGATCAGGCTCGATGTCATCGGTACAGGTCGTACGCGCGGATAGCGCACACACCAGCTTGTGGTTGGAATCCTCAAGCTTGGTCGCCAGGTGGGCGCCAAAGGGCTCCGACTTCTTCGAGCTTTCAAACATGACTTCCATGGGATGAATCTCCAGTGATGGAAGGTTTTCGGGGGTTGCTCCCTCGAGCCCAATGCCGAGGGAGCGGGGAGCACGGGACGTCTGGCCAGATGGCTGCTCTTTCGAGACAGCTCCCACAGGGATCCCGAGCGACACGTCCTCTGTGCAGAGGAAGCGATTTCGCACTTTTAGCCCTAGAGCACAGGCGTTCGAGAGATGACAGGCTCTAGAAGCTAAAAGCCGCAGCGACCGGATACCGAGACCCAGATCGCCACGGCATTCAGAGCGACTTAGACTGGCCCAATCGGCTGCCGAGGAGGTCCGTTGTCATCATCGGTACAGGTCGTATGCGCGGATAGTGCACAGACCAGCTTATGATTCGAATTCTCCAGCTTGGTCGCCAGGTGGGCGCCAAAAGGCTCCGACTTCTTCGAGCTTTCAAACATGACTTCCATGGGTGGTTCTCCATTAATGAAACGGTGTTAAAGACAGATCCCTAAACCTCCAGGGGGCAAAATGGCTCAGAGCGGGGCGGGGCCGCCTGGGTCCCTCGTATCCGGCTTATGATCGTCGGAGCAGGTAGTGCCCAACGAGAGAGCGCAAACCAACTTATGGTTGGAATCCTCGAGCTTGGTTGCGAGGTGGGCGCCAAAAGGCTCCGACTTCTTCGAACTTTCAAACATGACTTCCATGGGGTGGGTCTCCGTTGATGGAAGGGTTTCGGGGGGGGCTCCCTCAAGCCCAATGCCGAGGGAGCGGGGAGCACGGGACGTCTGGCCAGATGACTGCTCTTGCGAGACAGCTCCCAAAGGGATCCCGAGCAGCGCTTCCTCTCCTCTACCTAGAGAAAGCGATTCCTTACACCTTGGGTCCCAGAGAACAGAGCTTCTAGGCGAGACAGACAGAGCTCCGGGTAGCAACCATCACTTTTTGAGCCTGCCGCCGCCTTAAGTCCAGCTGAGCAGGAGGTACAGCAGAAAACAGCGCCTCGCAGCCTGTAACGGAACACCCTGGGAACCGACGCCAGTTCGCCCTCGATACGAGGGCGAACTGGCTTTCATGGCGACTTAGAAGAAGACCAAGTCGTCGTGGTCCGGCGTATCAGTCGGAGGCAAGTCATCGGTGCAGGTGGTCCGAGAGGACAGCGCACAGACCAACTTGTGGTTGGAATCCTCGAGCTTGGTCGCCAGGTGCGCGCCAAAGGGCTCTGACTTCTTCGAGCTTTCAAACATGACTTCCATGGGGTGGGTCTCCGTTGATGGAAGGGTTTCGGGGGGTACTCCCTCAAACCCAATGCCGAGGGAGCGGGGGGCCCGGGACGCCTGGCCAAATGGCCGCTCTTTCGAGACAGCTCCCGAGGGGATCCCGGGCGACACCTCCTCGGTTCAGAGGAAGCAATTTCGTACGTTTAGCCCTAGGGCATAGCCATCGAACGGATTCCGGTCCTAGGGATCAAGAGCCGTAATGACCGCACGCAAGAGCCCAAGCGCAGCGGGCTTCAGACGAACTTAGGTGACCGGAATAGGCTCACGAGGGCCGTCAGGGACAGTGTCAAGCCGGTCCCGGCCGTCATCTTGGGTGTCATCGGTGCAGGTAGTACGAGAAGACAACGCACAGACCAGCTTGTGGTTGGACTCCTCCAGCTTGGTCGCCAGGTGGGCGCCAAAGGGCTCCGACTTCTTCGAGCTTTCAAACATGACTTCCATGGGGTGGGTCTCCGTTGATGGAAGGGTTTCAGGGGGTGCTCCCTCGAGCCCAATGCCGAGGGGGCGGGGAGCCCGGAACGTCTGGCCAGATGACTGCTCTTGCGAGACAGCTCCCCCGAGGGATCCCGGACGTCTTCTCATGTCGCCAGAAGAATTCAATAATACGACTTATTGCCATATTTATTTATTCTAAATTAAGCATACATACATTAAAATTGATGTCAACACCCCCTCTTCTTTCCCATTCCTAGAAAGGGAGATCACCAATCACCAAGCTGGGCTCCTCCTCCGTCCGGGGGATGAGTCCCTAAGGCATGAGGCTCAAGCCTCCTACTTCCCCTCCCCTCCCAGCTCTCCGCACCTACCGCCAGCCCTTTGGGGCCTATCCGTCAGCAAGTACCCCTTAGGGAATGCTTATCCAGGAGCCGCCATCAACAGGATTGGCGAAGACTCCCGACTCGCGTACAAACACGACTTGCTTACAAACAGAGGCATGATGCCCCGCTCAGCGAGCTCTTCGAGAACGCACACCACGCTACCCAACCGCTACCGCTACGCAGCGACAGTTCGAAGAGCGTAGCGAGAACGAGAGAACCCTCTCCCCCCAGCTCTCACAGCGAGAGAGCTGCGACGAAATCTAGCTCCCCGGGCGCAGCAGCAAGGCCGCGGCGCCGTCTTCTTCCTTCCACTGGGAAAGACGCCAGAGGGCGTATCCGGCCATGGCGAAGTTGCCGAGAAGAAGGATCGCCACCAGCCAAATGCCGCGGGAAAGCCAGGAGGATTCCCGATAGGCAAGCCACGCATAGAAGGTGAGGAAGCCAAAATAGGCGTCCGCCAGGGTGGCCCGGAACCAGGGATCGGGCCACAGGGCCGCGCCGCCGGTCAAGACATCTTCCTGCAGGCTCGCCGTCACCGTGACGTAGAGCATGCCGAGGATGACGAAGGAGAAGAAGGCGATGAGCAGGTTGCGCATGGGAAGCCTCCCGGTGGCCTATAGCGGTGGGATCAGCGATCGGCTGATGGTGGTTTCTCGGGCCGCCTTCTCAGGATGGCTCTCACCTTTTTACGGGCAAAAAAAATAGCGCCGCGAAGGGCGCCCGAGAAGGAACTGCTCAAAACTTCGCTCCTCCTTCTCGATTGGATGATCCAGCCCTAGAAAAACGTTGGAACAAGGAATGGCCCACGAGACAGCGTGCCCCCATGGCCACAGGGACATCAAAAAGCGGAATCACGAAGAGGAATCATGGAGAGGCAGCGACACGAGGAAGCAGTAAACGAGCAAGTAGACGCGCGGAGGCAACTCAGTCCTCCTTAGGCTCCCAACTCTCCCCCATCCGGCTGGCTTTCGCGGCACCCTCAAGATCCTTACTGCGGGGCAGCTTGCGCTCCGGCAGCTCCGGCCAGCGCACCTTCAGGCGGCGTTGAGCAGCATCCAATGACTGCCATTCCTCGGCGTTGGAAACCGGCTTTCCGGTGGAGGTCTTCCAGCCTTTCCGGCGCCAGCCGTCCAGCCATTGCGCGGCGCCTTTGCGCAGGTATTCCGAGCCGGTGTAGAAGGCCACCGTCTCGCCTTGTTCGAAGCCTTCGAGGATCTGAGTCGCCGCCAGGATGTCGAGTCGGTTGGAGGTCACCCCCTCGGCCCTCGGCCCCTGGACCACCATCCCCTCCTCCAGGCCCTCGACCTTCGGCCGGCGCAGCAGCGCGGCCCAGCCCCCGGTGCCCTTGGCGCAGGCGACCTTGAGGAAGACCTCCGCGTCCGCCGGCGGCAGCTTGCGCTCCGGCGCCGCTGCGCTCTGGGGGGCGGGGCGCTGCCCCACCAGGCGCCGACGGGCCTCGGTGGCCAGCTGATCGGCGCGCTCGTTGTCGCGGTCCCCGGCGTGTCCTTTGACCCAATGCCAGGAGACCCGGTGCCGGCGGATCGCCTCGTCGAGGCGCTTCCACAGATCGACGTTGGCCACCGGCTGGCCATCCTTGCGCCGCCAGCCGCGGCGGGCCCAGCCCTCCATCCACAGGGTGACCCCCTTCTTCAGGTATTGAGAGTCGGTGTAGAGATCCACCGCGCAGGGCTCCATCAACACCGTAAGGGCCTCGATGGCGGCGGTGAGCTCCATGCGGTTGTTGGTGGTCTCCGGCGCCCCGCCGGAGAGAGTCTTGACCTGATCCGAGGCCTCGTGCCGCAGCACCGCGCCCCAGCCCCCGGGGCCGGGATTTGGGTCGGCACCGCCATCGGTGTAGATCACCACGTGGGATCCTGTCGAGGAAGCTTCGGCGCTCACGGGGCTTGCTCTACTTGAGAGCTCTCTACTGGGGAGCTCTCTACTGGGGCGTCCTCTTCTCGGCCCGCCCCGTCCGGGCTGAAGGCCGGCCAGCAGATGGCGTAATACTCCGCCTCCTCGTCGAAGGGGTTGGAGTACACCACCCTCTCCCCCGCTGCTGTATAGATCGCCTGTCCCGCCCCGATGGCGTGCTGCTGCCCCGCCACCTCCACCGCCAGCTGGCCGCGAATCACGATCGTCAGCTCGCCGAAGGAGGGCGTCTGGGGAGGTTCCGTCCACCCCCCGGGGGCCACCATATGGGCGAGGCTGAAGCCCTCGCTAGCGGTCGACGCCCGCCCCATCAGCTCCTCGATGAGCTTGCCGCCGGGAACGGGAATGCGCACGCCTTCCCGCGCCACCAGCACCGAGGGAGTCGGCGCTGGGCTTTCTAAGCCGAGGGAATCACTCTCCACTGTTTCTCCTGAGGTTCCTCCTGAGGTCGCTCCAGAACTCTGCCCGGAACCGCCGTCTTTCGCGGTCATGACCAGGCCCCCAGGATCGCGCCGATCACCAAGAAACCCACCAGCTGGTAGAGGGCGTCAATGACGTAGGTCATGGCCTTGCGCTCCGAGAAGAGCAGGCTGGTCAGCCCCAGGGTCGCCGCAAAGCCCAGCCACAGCACCACGCCGAGCACCGCACCGCCGAGAGCTGAGCTCACCCCGAGGGGCTGCATCAACAGCGCAAATACCCCAGCGATCACCCAATAGCTCACCAGCGAGAGACCGTAGGCCTTCCCCATGCCCTGGGAGAGCCGCTCGAGGTCTTCCTCGCTATGGCCGTGGGCGTCCATCCACAGGCGGCCGAAGAGGAGCGGGGAGTACCACAGCCCCCCCAGCAGAAACATGGCGAGCCCCGCCACGGCCACCGCCAAAAAGTTGATGCTGTCGAAGTCCACTGCGAACATCGAGAATCCTCCAGATCATCTCTTCTAAAGAGCTCTCTCGGTAAGAGAGAGGCCCTATCTCGCATTCCCTCAAGGGGAGAAAATCAGGTCGATGATTTCACGCTACCACGGGCGGTTTCGATCTCTACTCCGCCGGTATAGCGCATTACCACCAGGCTCATGTCGTCATGCTGGGGAGCCGCCCCTACAAAGGCGTGGATGTCTGCCAGCAGGGCGTCCCGGATGCGATGAGCCGGGAGACCGTCGGTGCGGGCGATGGCGGAGAGCAGCCGGTGGTCGCCGTATTCTTCACGATGCTCGTCCATCGCCTCCGTCAGGCCGTCGCTGTAGAGCACCAGCACGTCCCCCACCCTCAAATCGAGATGCTCCTGGATCAAGGAACGGGAGAAGAGAGCGTCGCCGACGGCGCCGAGGGGAAAGCCCTTGGGCTGGAGAGGCAGGGTGACGCCCTCCGCCCGGCGGCGAAGATAGGCCGGGTTGTGCCCCGCCCGGGCGTAATCCAGCCGTCCCGACTGAGGATCGAAGATGGCGTAGAAGGCAGTAACGAAAGTGGTGCGATCCACCGTATCTCGCAGGTGGTGATTGACTTCCCGCAGCACCTCGATGGGCTGGACGCAGGATTCCACGGCGGCGAGGAGCAGCCCGCGGGTGAAGGTCATGTAGAGGGAAGCCACCAGCCCCTTGCCGGAGACGTCCCCCACCACCAGCGCCCAGCGATGATCGTGGCCTTCCTTGCAGTCGGCGTGGGGCAGGCCGGAGAGAGGGATGAAGTCGTAGAAGTCTCCCCCGACCTCTCGGGCACTCTCGAAATAGGCCGCGAGCTCCACTCCGGAGACCTCCGGTTCGGATTCCGGAATCATCAGCCGCTGCGCTTGGCGAGCCACCCCCAGCTGCGCCTTGATCCGCTCCCGCTCCGCCCGCAGCCGTCGAGGCAGAGGCAGATCCGACGCCTGGAAGGGATCGTCCCGGGCAACGTAGCGCACCACCTCGAAGCCTGCCCAGGCCAACACCAGCCCCAAGGCCGCCACCGCACCGGCGTAGCGCAGCGGCCCCGGCTGGAGCAGCAGCAGCAGGGCCCCGGCGGTCACCGAAGCACCGGCGGAAGCCGCCAAAGCTCCCAGGGGACCGGCTCGGTGATAGGCCTGGTCCAGCAGCACCGCGGCGGCGAAGCCCCAGGCCATGTGGGCGAACCAGGGGCCCGCCACCGGACCGGTGGCGAGGGTGCCGGTAGCGGCGAAGATCGGCGTGCCGACGGCGATGGCGAAGACTCGCGCCAGCCCGCGGCGCCACAGCACGGCGAGGAAGAGGGGCTCGACGAAGGTCGAGAAGGCTACCGCCGCCAAGCCCACCGGGGGCAGCAGCGCCGCAAGCCCCGGCAGGGCGGCGGCGGGCAGCTCGGAACCGTCCGGCATACCCGGCGCCAGCACCGCCGAATCCCGTAGAGGCGGCAGCAGGAAGAGCAGGTAGACCACCGCCGGGATCCACGCCCCCCAGGCGAGCCCTGCCGCCGCCTGCACCCCGACGCTGGGGCTCAGCCACCGGCCCCGCAGCAGCGCCTCGAGTCCGAGGCAGCCGGAGGGGGAAGCGTCCCGAGCGGCAGCGTAGCCGCCGGCAAAGAAGAGAGCCGCGGCGATGGACTGGAACAAGACGTCGGAAAAGAGCACCTGCACCAGGGCCATCAGCGGCGAGCTGGCCTCCAGCAGGCGGGCGTCGAAGGTCGCCGGCTGTCGCAGCGCCAGAAACGCCGCGGCGATGATTCCGAACACCAGCACCGGGCGGTGGGGATGGAGGTAGCGGCGGGATTGGGCGAGGTAGACCAGCACCGCGAGCACCAGCATCAGCTGCAGGATGGGCGCCAGCACGTCGGGATTGATCCCTTCGTCCATCGGCAGATCCGCCTCGATCTCCAGATCCGTCAGGCGACGGCCCCGGAGCTGCACTTCCGCCCGCGCCACCGCCCCCGGCGCCAGCTCCGCCGCCGCGTCCGCCAGCGGCGGCCAGCGGTATTCGATCTCTCGCCCGCCGTTGTCCAAACGCTGGTCCAGGGTGACCTGGAAATCCTCCGCCCTCTCCCCCACCAGCCGCTTCAGAGCCGCCGCCGCAGCGAGATTCTGGTCCTCTTCGGAGGTGCGCTGGGTGGCCGGTCTCGGCCTTAGATTCAGGCTGCGAAGATCGCCATCTCCAGTAACCCGTGCCTCCACCGTATCTACGCCGAGGCTCTCGTGAAGCTCGAGCTCCCACAGCAGCGCCATCGGCCGCAGGGAGGGCGGCAGGCCGAGCTCTCGGCCTTCCCCGGGGACCTCTCCGGCGAGCATGCCCATTTCTAGATAGCGCGCGGCGGCGGGATTGTAGAGGGTCCGGGAGCGGGCCTCCCAATTGCTCGTATCGAGGAACATGTGCTGGCGAACCGCCGCGGAGACCTTCTCTTCCAGGCCGTCGCCGTCGAGGCTGAGCTGGAAGAGACGGCCAGCATCCCGATGAGCTCCCAGCAGGACCGAGAGGATCAAGCCCAGGATCAGGAACACGGCGCGGCGACGAGGGGTGGAGCAAGGCTTCACGGTGCCACCTCCTGAGCCTCAGGGCCGGGCCCCGTCGCGGGATCGACTTCGGCTTCTGAGTCGGCATCAGCGTCCGGCGGCGGCGGGGTGGATGCCCGCAGCTGCACCACAGTGGAGGGAGAGACCCCACGGCGGCGCAGCTCCAGCATGGTGCTCTCGGCATCGCTGCCCGGGTGCCGCCGCACGGTGGAAAGCAGGCGGCGGCGGGTCACCAAGGTCGGGGCTTCGGCGAGCAAGACAAAGAGCACCACGTCTCCCTCCTGGAGGAAGATCTCCCCCTCTGCCTCCGCCGTCTCGCCGGCGGTACGGTCGTCCGCCAGAATCTCCACATGCCCCCGGTCGCGGCGGCGCAGCAGCACCACCGGGGCCCGCTGCCCGAAGCCCAGGCTGAGGGCTCGGCGGCGGGGGTCGTAGGTGGCATAGCTCAGAACCGCCGCCTCGTTGCTCGCCAGGGTCTCCTCGAGGCGCGCGTCCAGCCGCCGCGCTACCGTGTCGGCCTTCAGCCCGCGGCGAGCCCAGGAGAGCAGGAAGCCTCGAGCCAGGGTGATGCGCAGAGCGGCGGCCAGCCCTTCGCGACCAAAGGCGGCGACGGCAACGCCGATGCCGCCGTCGGGCAACGGGAGGAAGTCGTGGTAATCCCCTTCCGCGATGTCGGTATCGAGGCTGTGGGAGCTGAGCTCCGCCCCCTCGACCGAGGGCAGGCGCCGCGGCAGCATGCGATCCCGCGCCTGACGGGCAGCGGAGATCTCCGCCGACAGGGCGACTCGCTCCAGCATGTTGCGAGCGTAATCCGGCCGTACCTCCTCCTCGGTGACTTCACGCCCGAAGCGCCAACCGGCAGCACCCAAGCCCGCCACCACCGCCAGGCAGCCGACGCCGAACTCCAGGGTACCGGTCAGGGCCCCCAGCTCGATACCCGCCGGCGCGTCCCGCAGCTGGTGGGCAGCGTAGAGCAGCACCAGCACCGGCTGGTAGAGCAAGAAGCAAAGCCCGGCGGTGAGGAAGTCGAAGCACAGCAGCGGCCCCCAAAAGGCGAGGGTGAGCACCAGCGCCAGCAGCACTCTCGCCGCCAGCGGCAGCGCCCCGCTGTGGAGGTCGGAGATCACCATGATCAAGAACAGGATCAGCGCCGACCAGGGCAGGGTAAAGCGGCGAGCCCGGCTCCATTGGCGGACGAAAGATAGAGAGCCCATCAAGCCGAGGGCGGCATAGGGCAGCAGCACCACCAGGCCGAGGGAGAGAGCGAATTGCAGCGGCTGCTCGTGGAGAAAGATTCGCCATCGGGTGGGCGGACCGTATTGAGTGGAGGCCGAGAAGGGCAGCAGCACTAGGCAGCGTAGAAGCAGAATCCAGCAGGTCGCCGCGAAGGCCGAAACCACCGCCCGCCCCACCGGCCGAGAGATCCAGCGGAAGCGTAAGAAAGCGTCGTAGGAAAGCAGGGAGCGCCCCCACTCCTGGCGCACATCCCCCTCACAGCCAGACCACACCAGTCCGAGGAAGAGCCCCAGGGGGAAGAGCAGCAGGGCCGCCACCCCGAGCACCAAGAGGGCGAGATTACCGTCCAGCTCGCGGTCGATTTGCGGCACCCCCACCGCCAGGGCGTAGAGCGCCGAGCCGCCCACCACCGCCACCAGAACGCCGAGCATGATGGTACGACCGTGGGAGACCTCCCGCTCCATCAAGCGGGTCCAATAGCGCCATAGACCCCAGATGAAGGCCAGGATCGCGGCGGCACTGACCGCCACCCAGGACAGCACCAAGAGCAGCACCGAGAAGGTCCCGCGACCGTCCAGCTCTTCCTCCAGGTCGTCCTCCAGGATATGGCTGGTGCTGTCCGCCACCACCCGCCCATCCCGCACCAGGAACTCGGTGCGCAGCGTCAGCCCGGGAAGCTCCGTCCAGCGGCGCTCGAAGACCGGACTGCCGTCGCTGCCGGGAACCGAATCTAGGTTTTCGCTGGCTTTTTGAGCCTCACTGGCTCCCGGGGCTTCACTGGCTCCCGGGGCTTCATTGGCTCCTGCAGCGGTCTCGGAACCCGCGGACGGCGGAGGCGTGGACGCTTCATCCTGCTCCTCTTCATCGTCACCGAAGTTCAGCCGCGCACCCTCTCCAGTATTGAAGGTGAATTGCAGACCGCGACCCGACTCGCCTTCTTCGTCAGCCTGGTCTTGCCCGGCCTCGTCGCGGCTCTCCCCCGCTGCGACCCCGTCCTCCGCAGCAGCGGCTCTCTCCGCATCGATCAGCTCCAGTCCCGCCGCTAGCTCCGCTCCGAGTCGACGGGTCAGGGCCTGACGAGCCAACTCTTCGGGGGAAAAGCGGGTATCTCTCACCAGCGGCCGATCTCCCAGGAGGCGTTCCAGCCCGAGAGGGTTGCCCCGAGGATCGAGATAGACCACGAAGCGCCGATCGTCGTCTTCCGGTGGAATGAAGGTCACCACCACCGTCGCTTCCGGAGCGATTCGCCGCGCCTCTTCCACCGCCGCCGCCGCCTGCGGCGACCCCGCCGCGGCGCGGCGATAGTAGCGCTCCAGCAGGGGCTCCGTCTGCAGCCGGAAGTAGCGCGCCCAGCCGGCATCCAGCTGCACCGCCACCCCCTCCCGTACCGCGATCTGCCGCGCCAGCAGCTCCGCCCGCTGGCGATCCATAGGAAAATCAGTCGCAGTGCGATCCACCAAGGGGATCAAAACAGCGGCCAAAAGCAGGGCGATGGGAGCGCCCCAGAGCAGTATGCGGCGAATTTGAGTGAGAGAAACGGTCACGGCGGATGATTCTCGACCTTCGAGCTGTTGGAAAGTCTAGCAGGCTACAGGGATGCTGGCGGTCGTGGAGAGAGAGATCGTGCTGGCAGGCGCTCACGGCAGACGGGAAGCTGCTCTCGCGCCGAGCGAGCGCTATACTTCTCTTACGACAGACCCCATGCCCCTGTTCCACCTCGATTTCGAAGATCGTCGGTCCGGCGCTCATCCGCTACCGGGCCACCGTCCCAGATTCCCCCAGGAGCCGTCATGAGCCACCCCTTTTCTCTCGACCTAAGCGAGCGAGGCGACATCATCGTCCTCCAGCTTTCGGGTTACCTGGACGCCCATACGGCACCGGAGTTCGAGGCCGCGGTGCAGGAACAAATCGAATCTGGCAAGGTCCGACTGGTCGCCGATGCGGGGCCTTTGTCCTACATCTCCTCCGCCGGTCTCGGGGTCTTCATGGGCTTCGTCGAGGAGCTGCGGGATCTCGGCGGCGACATCAAGATTGCCGCTCTGGAGCCCAAGGTGGCCCAGGTCTTCGAGCTCCTCGGATTCCAGGATCTCTTCGATATCGTGGAGAACGTGGAGACCGCCGTCCAGCGCTTCCAGGAAGCTCCATCCGCCGCCACCGAAAGCGCCAGCTCGAGCTCGGGGGCGCTGGGATGAGCGCCGAGAGCCAGGTCCTTCACTCCCTGGAGCAGCGCTTCACCCTCCAGGTTCCCTCCTCCACCCGCAATCTTTCGTTGATTCGAGAGTTCGTCAGCCGGGTCTCGGAGCAGGCGGGACTCTCGGAACAAGAACGGGGTCACATGGAGCTCGCCGTCGACGAGGCCTGCGCCAACGTCATCGAGCACGCCTACGGTCACGACGTGCAGAAGGAAGTCACGGTGCGCGCCACCTTCGATGCCGACGCCGTGCGCATCGCGATCATCGACCACGGCGCGGGCTTCGATCCCGAGGCGGTTCCCCAGCAGGAGCTGGAAGAATTGGTGCGCCAACGCCGCAGCGGCGGCCTCGGCATGCGCCTGATCCGCAGCCTGATGGACGACGTGCGCTACGAGATTCATCCGGGGCAGAAGAACGAGCTGCACATGATCAAGAAGGTGCAGCAGGCGTGAGCCACGGGCGATGGTAGAGAGCGTCTCCCCCGCCTCCGAGGCGGAGCCTGTAAAGGCTGAAGAACCCCATAGCGAAGCCACCGGCGGCCCGGCGCCGAGCTTTGATGCCGAGCGACTCCAGGCGCTGGTGGAGAGCGCTCGGCTGCTCCACGGCTCCCTCGAGCTGGATCAGATTCTCGGCTCCCTGCTGCGCACGGTGATGGGCCGGGTGATGGTGACCCGCGGCTTCATCGCCCTGGCCCGCCAGCCCGGAGACCCGTCCCCCGCGGCGGCCACGGTAGCGGTCTCCCGCGGCCTGAGGGCACTGCCGGCGGGACATCCCTTCGATCCCGAAGAGGATCTCGGATCCGGGATTCAGCATCTGCTGCCCATCGGCGACTCCCAGACACCCACCGGCTGGCTCGGCCTCGGGCGACCGCTGCGGGGGGAGCTGGGGGCCAAAGACCGGGTGGTGCTGGAAGCCCTGCTGGGTCTTGCCGCCAGCGCCATCGACAACGCCCGGGCCCACCGCCAGCTGGATCGCCGACTGCAGCAGCTGCGTACCCTCTTGGATCTGGTGCGTAGCCTGACGGCGGTGCTGGAGCCAGAAGCGGTGGCCCGCACCCTCGGCCTCACCCTGGCGGGGCAGTTCCTGCTGCGCCGCTGGGTGGTGGCAGCGGCCAAGGGTCAGAGCGAGCCGGTGCTGCAAACCCGAGGCGTGCAGCTGGGCTGGGGGAAGCCAGAGATCCGCGAGCTCCTCGGTGGCCTCACCGCCATCAGCGAGCCCATCGCGATCTCAGAGCTCGGACTCTCAGAATCAGGGCATCCTGAATCCCAGGGTTCCGAATTACAGGGCTCGGCATCGAGGGCCGAGGCCAGTAACGAAGACACCGAGCCCCCGAGGGGGCAGCTCCCCTCCCTCGGCGAGCGCCTGCTGGCGGCGGGACTCGAGCTCGCCGTACCGCTGCGCTCCGGGGATACGGTGGTAGGAGCGATCCTCCTCGGCCCCCCGCCGGGCAACCGCAGCTTTCGTCGCGAAGACCGAGAGCTGCTGGCGGGCATCGCCGCTCAGGGAGTGGTCGCTCTGGACAACGCCTGGAATTTTGCCGAGGCCCTGGAAATGCAGCGCCTGGAGCAGGATCTCGCCCTGGCGGCACAAATTCAGGATCATCTCTTTCCCTCTTCCCTGCCCCGGGCCCAGGGGCTGTACCTGGCGGCTCGAAACATTCCCGCCCAGCGGGTCGGCGGCGACTATTACGACGCCCTCCCGCTGGAGGACGGCGGGATGCTCTTCTGCGTCGCCGACGTCTCCGGTAAGGGAGTCGCCGCCTCGCTACTGATGAGCAACCTCCAGGCCACCCTGCGAGCGCTGCTCACCGAAGAATCGGACCTCGCTCAGATCGTCGCCCGCAGCAGTCAGCTGCTCTTCGACACCACCCCCGCCAACAAATACGTCACCGCTCTCTTCGTCGAGACGGATGCCCAGGGGCGCCAGGTGCGCTACGTCAATGCCGGGCACAACGAAGGGCTGCTGGTGCGGCAGGACGGCCAGGTCGAGGAGCTAGGCGCCGGCGGGATGCCCGTCGGGCTCTTCCCGGGAGCGAGCTACGAGGCTCGGGAGCTGAGCCTGGCTCCCGGCGACCTGCTCGCCCTCTACTCCGACGGCGTGACCGAGGCCAACGACCCGGAGGGCGAAGAATGGGGCGGCGAGGCCCTGCGGGAGGTGCTGATCCAGGAGCGTTCCCACGGCGCCGACGCGGTGGTCGCTCGGGTCTTCGCCGCGGTGGAAGCCTTCGCCGCCGGCAGTCCCCAATACGACGACATCACCCTGCTGGTGGCGGAAGCGATCGATCCCAGCGATTCCTGAACCCGGCTCGACTCCTCAACTCGGCACTTCGGTCTAGCGCCCCGATGCGGCGAAGCTCGGCGTCTTGCAATGGGTCGCGAAGCCTTCTATGCTAATTCAACATATCCCTTCTTCTCTTATCGCAGGAGACCTTTGTGATGTTCAGTCTTGACCGCGTGTACCGGCTTCGGAGTTTCGCCCCAGCTCCTCTCGCCCTGGGAATGATCACCATCGCCTGCTGCCTGCTGCTGACGGCCCTCCCCGTCGAGGCGGCGTCCAGCGGCTATCCCTTGGGCAACAGCCCCCAGCTCATGATTCCCGCTCCGCTGGCGACTCCCCTGGCGAATCCCCTGACCCCGCCTCCCCCACCCTGCATCGCCAGCGACACGACCCTCTGCATCGAGGGTCAGCGGCTCCGTATCACCATGACGTACCGCAATCAGCGCACTGGAGAAGAGGGCCAGGCGAAGGTGACGCCCATCGGAGAGTCCACGGGATTGTTCTGGTTCTTTCGCGAGGACAACATCGAGGCGGTGGTGAAGGTTCTCGACGGTAGCGCCATCAACGGCCACTATTGGGTCTTCATCGGCTCCCTCACCGATCTGGAATTCGAAATCACGGTGGACGACACCAACAATTACGACTTCAAGACCTATCGCAACGAGCCCGGCAACCGCTACGGCATCGCCGACGACCGCGCCGTTCCCAGCGTGCTCTATGAGCTCTGCGGCACCATCCAGGGACTCACCTGTCCAGCGACCTTCTATTGCGCCTTCCCGGACGCCACCTGCCAAGTGTCTGACCGCTCCGGCAGCTGCATACCGAAGCCCACCGCCTGCACGACGGATTTCATCCCCGTTTGCGGCTGCGATGGACGCACCTACTCCAATCGCTGCGAGATGGCGAGGGCGGGAATCTCGCTCGCCTCGGAAGGGTTGTGCCCCTAACCTTGTTATGAACCCTTAGATCCAAGGCCCCTTAGGTCTGGAGCCCTAAATCTAGGGCCCTCGGCATCGGAAGTCCTGCTCGGTGAAAGCTAGGAAATCCGGTGGCGAATCCTGAAAGTCATGGGAGCGCCAGTCGCTGGTAGCCAATCGCTGGCAGTCACTGGCGGCATCCCGTGGCCCGCTAGCCTCTTCTCTTTCTCTTTCCTGGGAGCGATCCCCATCGCTTGCTTGCTACCCGGACACCCCGAGGCAGCCTCCCCAGGAACTTCAGTGTCGCGGTTTCATTGGCAGCCATCGGGCGATCTGCTCCATGCTGCATCCATACGAACACCCCTCGTCAGTAGAGGAGAATTCCGTGACGCTTCATCTCAACTCTTTGTTCAGGGCCCCGAGCCTGCTCTTCGTCCTGCTCGCGGTCACCGCCTTATTGACCTCGGCCCCGGCCACGGCGGCGGCCTCCAGCGCCTTTCCTCTCACCAGCAGCCCCCAGCTGATGATCCCCGCCCCGCAGGTTTCTCCCCCCGCCCCTACCCCCGTTGCCTGCAGCCCCGATGAAACCACCCTTTGCCTCGAGGGCCGCCGACTCATGGTCACGATGACCTACCGCAATCAGCGCACCGGGGAAGAAGGTCAGGCGAAGGTCATTCCCGTCGGCGAGACCACGGGATTGTTCTGGTTCTTCCGCGACGACAACATCGAGGCGGTGGTCAAGATCCTCGATGGCCGCCTCATCAACGATCATTATTGGGTCTTCGTCGGCGCCCTCACCGATCTGGAATTCGAGATCACGGTGGAAGACATCGTCAACTTGACTACCGCAACGTACCGCAACGAGCCCGGCAACCGATACGGCATCGCCGACGACCGCGCCCTACCCGACAGAGTCAATCGTGTCTGCGGCACCATTCAGGGCTTGACCTGCGACGACTCCGACTTCTGCTCGTTTACGGACAATACCTGCCAGGTCATCGATCGCTCCGGGATCTGCTTGCCCAGGCCCACCGGCTGCACGACGGAATTCGACCCGGTCTGCGGCTGCGATGGCCTCACCTACTCCAATCGCTGCGAGATGCAAAGGGCGGGCATCTCTCTGGCCTCGGAAGGGCTGTGCCCCTGACCTAGGGGCCAGAGTGCGGCCCTTCAGCTCAAACAGCGCTGGCGGCACTCGCGGTCATGGCTGCCTAGGTCACAACTAGGCTGAACCCCACACGGCGAGCCGAAAAGCAGAAAGCGCCCCTGGAACCAGGGGCGCTTCAGTCAGCTGGAGATCTCGGCACCGCCAGGAGATCTCCGTCAGGGCTTTGAGCCGGGGCTCTCAGGCGGGATATCAGCCCGCCTGAAGCTCTTCCCGGGCCGCCACGGCATCGGCGACGTAGCCGGTCGGAACGTGCTCATGGGCGTGGTAGGAAGAGCGCACCAGGGGACCGGACTCACAGTAGGCATAGCCGATCTCTAGGGCGAAAGCCTTGTACTCGGCGAACTCTTCCGGCGTCACCCAGCGATCTACCGGCAGATGCTTGGGGGTGGGCTGGAGATATTGCCCTAGCGTGATCACCTCAACCCCAGCGTCCCGGATGTCCTGCAGGGTGCTGCGCACCTCATCCGGCTCCTCGCCGAGACCCACCATGATGCCGGTCTTGACCCGGCCGCTATATTCCCCGGCGTCGCGACGGCGAGCGGCGTCCGCCAGCAGATCGAGGCTCCGCTGATAGCGACTTCCCGGCCGCGCTTTGCGGTAGAGGCGAGGCACCGTCTCCATGTTGTGGGAGAAGACTTCCGGACGAGCGGCGAGAACGATGTCCAGCGCGTCGTCTACCTTGCGAAAGTCGGGGGTCAAGATCTCTACGGCGGTCAGCGGGTTGAGCTCGTGAATGGCGTCGATCACCTGCTGGAAGTGGCGAGCACCGCCGTCCGGCAGGTCGTCGCGATCCACCGAGGTGATCACCGCGTGCCGCAGCTCCATGATCTGCACCGCCTCCGCCACGTGGCGCGGCTCGTCTGCATCGACTCCCTTCTTCGGGCGTCCGGAGGTCACCGCACAAAAACCGCAGCGGCGGGTGCAGATGTCTCCTAGGATCATGAAGGTGGCGGTGCCGTGCTCGCCCCAGCACTCGTAGATGTTGGGGCAGCGAGCTTCCTGGCAGACGGTGTTGAGATTCTTCTCGTCTACCAGCTTCTTGATCTGGTGATAGCGACCAGGGGTGGAGAGGCGAATGCGCAGCCAGTCGGGCCGCCCACTGCGTTTAGCGGCGGGCTTATTCCGGGCGGCGCCAATCTGAATCAGTCCATCTTTCATAGCGTGATGAGTGTATCCAATGGGTGGTCCGTCGTCGATGGAGGGCTCAGCAGCGGGGAAATTCGCATCCCGCGGAGAGCCACTAGATTCTGCCATGGTTGAAAAGATTTCGCTGCGCCCTCGAAATTGGATCCCCAGGACGAATCGCCACCGCCGTCAACCCGAGGCCCGGACCGCCCTCCCCCGTTACCGCATCCCCGTTACCGCGCCCCGGCGCAGGGTCAGAATGCCCCGACGGCCCCAGGCTCACGGAGTGACGATATCCAGCGCCACGTCCAGCCGAGGCGCGCTATGGGTGATCCACCCCACCGAGAGCAGATCGACGCCGGTGGCGGCCACCGCCGCGGCGCTCTGCGGGCCGATGCCCCCGGAGGCTTCGGCGAGGATCCCGCGACCGTCTTCCCGCAGTCGGACCACCGCCCGCCGCAGCGGGCCAAGATCCCCCGGCGCCCCGTCGGCACCGGGGCGATAAAAGTTGTCTAGCAGCACGATATCCACCGGCGGTCGGTGGCCGGTGGCGTCCGGCGACGGCAGGGCCAGGGCCTCCTCCAGCTGCTCGGCGGTATCCACCTCCAGCTCGATCTTCACCGTGTGCCCCACCCCCCTCCGGGCGCGGGCCACCGCCTCGGCGAGGCTGCCGGCGACGGCGATGTGGTTGTCCTTGATCATCACCGCGTCATCGAGACCGAAGCGATGGTTCGCTCCGCCGCCGCAGCGCACGGCGTACTTCTCCAGATCCCGCAGCAGCGGGGTGGTCTTGCGGGTACACACCACCGCCGGCGGCTGCTGGCCGGGGAGAGCACCGGATTCCACCTCCCGCACCAGATCCCGGGTCGCGGTGGCGATGCCGCAGAGATGGCCGAAGAAGTTGAGGGCGGTGCGCTCCGCCGTGAGCACCGCGCGAGCGCTGCCTGCCACCGTCGCCACCACGGTTCCGGCTTCTACCTCGTCCCCATCCGCCGCCATCTTCTGGAAGCTGACGTCCGGATCCAGAATCCGAAAGGCGGTGGCGGCAGCCTCCAGGCCGGCGATCCGTCCTCCCTGGCGGCAAATCAGCTGGGCGGAGGCCTGCTGCTGGGCGGGAATCACCGCAGAAGAGGTCAGATCGCCGCCGCGGCCGAGGTCTTCCAGCAGAGCCTGCCGCACTCGATCTTCGAAGAGTAAGGTCGGTAGCGATGCCGGAATCATGAGTGTCCCTCCACGGACTTTCGGCCAGGCTCTGATGAGGTGCCGCTAGCGAGCTGATTGCCAGCTCGAACTGCAGCTTCGACTGCAGCCTGGATTGCAGGCTGCATCGTGAGCTCCAAGGCGGGCTCCTCCATCGGCAGCTGCGCCGCCCAGCGGTTCGGCCAGGGCTCAGCGATGGCGACTCGCCGTCCCTGGAGATGGAGAAAGAGTCGATGGCGCCAGGCTACCCGAGGCCGGGGAAAATCGGTGCGCCAATGGCCGCCGCGGCTCTCCTCCCGCAGGCTCGCCGCCTGGGTCACCAGCCGCGCCACCCAATAGCGCCGCCGCAGGGCCGGATCCAAGGCCTCAAGGCGCCAGCCTAGGCTCTCCAGCTTCCCCCTAGCACGGGCCAAGCCCGAGGCGGAGCGCTCTACCCCGACATCTCGCCACATCCACCGTCGCATCTGCCGCAGTAGCGAAGCCTGCTCCTCCGCCTCGAGACTGCCGGCAGCAGCGAGGGGGAAGCCGAGAATCGGTAGCCCTCCCAGCTGAATGGTAGACGGCGCTGCCGAGCCGGCGGTGGCATTGATATCGGCAGCCACCCGGGCTCCGAAGACCAGCCCCTCCAGCAGAGAGTTGGAGGCCAGGCGGTTGGCGCCGTGGACCCCGGTGCAGGCGACCTCACCGCAGGCCCATAGCCCCGGGAGCGAAGAGCGCCCGGAGAGGTCCACCGCGATGCCACCCATGTGGAAGTGGGCTGCCGGAGTCACCGGCAGCGGCTCTACCCGAGGATCTAGGCCATAGCGCTGAGCGAGGGCGAAGACCGTCGGGAAGCGCTCCGGAAAGCTCTGCCCTACCGCGTCCCGGGTATCCAGAAATACCTCGTCTCCGGCCTCCCGAAGGCGGAAGATCGCCCTCGCCACGATGTCCCGGGGCGCCAGCTCGGCATCGGGGTGCTCGTCGACCATGAAGCGCCGGCCCTGGCCGTCCACCAGGATCGCTCCCTCTCCCCGCAGCGCCTCGGTGGCCAGCGGCAGCGGGCCGCCGCCGGATTCCACCGCGAGGGCTGTGGGATGGAATTGCACCATCTCCAGATCCGCCAGCCGCGCCCCGGCGCCGGCCGCTAGCGCGATGCCGTCGCCGCCACACTCCGGCGGGTTGGTAGTGAAGCGATAGAGCTGCCCCAGGCCTCCGGTGGCCAACACCACCGCCGGGGCTCGGTACAACACCGGCGACTCCGCGGAACGCGCCTCGCTGCTCGACACAGTGCGCGCTTCGCTCACCACAACGCCCACTACCCGTCCTTCGTGGACCTCCAGCTGCAGAGCTTCCGCCCGGTCGTGAATCTCGACGCCGGGGGCCGCCAGCACCGCGGTCCACAGGGCTCGCACTACTTCCGCCCCGGTGGCGTCTCCCCGGGCGTGGAGGATGCGCCGTCGGCCGTGGGCCGCCTCCCGCCCGAGGGCGAGCTGCCCCCGGGCATCGCGATCGAAGCCAGCGCCGCGGCCGATGAGCTCCAGCACCCGCTGGGGCCCCTCCGTGGTCAGCACCTCCACCGCCTCCGGCAGCGCCAGGCCCGCCGCCGCGGCGAGGGTATCCCGAGCATGGAGGGCGGGAGAATCCTCGTCACCGAGGGCCGCCGCTACGCCTCCCTGAGCCCAAACGCTGGATCCACCGGCGCCGGTGGCGCAAGCCGGCACCTTGGTCAGCAGCGCCACCCGGCGCCCCTCGCGGGCGAGGCCCAGAGCGGCGGAAAGGCCGGCGACGCCGCCCCCCACCACCACCGCGTCCCGCACTCTCAGTTCCCGAGGTCCCAGCTCTCGAGACCGAGGCGTGCTCATCGAGCCTGTGCCCTTGGCGTTCATCGAGCTCACCCGGTGGCCCGGCCGCGGCCGACCTCCATCATGCGCTCCACCGCCCGGCGCGCCGGCACCGCGACCTGCGCCGGCACCGTAACCTCGTGGCGCAGATGCTGCAGGGTGTCGAGAATCTTCGGCAGGGTGATGCGCTTCATGTGGGGGCAGAGATTGCAGGGGCGAATGAACTTCACGTCCGGATGCTCCACCGCGACGTTGTCGCTCATCGAGCACTCGGTGATCATCACCACTCGCTTGGGCTTGCGCTCCCCCACCGCGCGGATCATGCCGGAGGTAGAGCCGACGTAATCCGCCTCCGCCAGGACCTCCGGCGGGCACTCGGGATGGGCCAGCACCTGGAGATCCTCGTAGCGGCGGCGAAAGGAGCGGATCTCCTCCGGGGTGAAGCGCTCGTGGACCTCACAATGGCCGTGCCAGAGGATCAGCTCCACATCCGTGTGCTGGGCGACATATTTGCCGAGGTACTCGTCCGGCAGGAAGATCACCCGATCGGTGCCCAGGGACTCCACCACCTCCACGGAGTTGGCGGAGGTGCAGCAAACATCCGTCTCCGCCTTGACCTCCGCGGAGGTATTGACGTAGGTGACCACCGGCACGCCGGGATAACGCTCCTTGAGCAGGCGGATATCGGCCCCGGTGATGGAGGAAGCGAGGGAGCAGCCGGCATCGAGGTCCGGGATCAGCACCGTTTTCTCGGGATTCAGCAGCTTGGCGGTCTCCGCCATGAAGTGAACGCCGCAGAGCACGATGACGTCGGCGTCCGTCTCCGCCGCCATCTTCGCCAAGGCCAGAGAGTCACCGCTGAGGTCCGCAACGCCGTGAAAGATCTCCGGAGTCTGGTAGTTGTGGGCCAGAACGACGGCGTTGCGCTTCTTCTTCAGCTGGTTGATGGCGTCGATATAGGGAGCGTGGATCGGCCATTCGATAGCGGGGATCACGTCCTGAACTCGCTCGTAGAGAGCCGCCGTCGCGCGGGCGACCTCCGGGGAGTACTCGAGAGGAGAGGATCCGGTGGAGAGATTGGTGTGCATATCAGGTCCTCGGTGCCAGCTCAGGATTTATACTCATCTTGAGCATTATTGGATTCAGAAAAAAGGCCGGTGAGCACCGGCTCGACCTAATGCTACATATGAGCATTACCATGTGTCAACACTCCCTCCCCAGAATCCTCCTCGGCGCTCAAGCCACCGCTCAAGCCACCGTCATCAGGCTCGAGCGATCAAATTCCACCTTTCGAGACGGTTTCGCTCGCCGATCAGCGACCGCAGGATCTTCGAAGCAATCCGGCCCTTCCCTTGACTCGTATCGCCAGAGGAAACGATAGTGTTGTCTCAACAGCACCTCGTCACCGCAACCGCGGCCTCGAGCTCCCCATGGTTGCATCAGCCACATAGCGGAGCTCACGGCCAGCTACACGGGCCGCTAGATCTTTTCCTCCTGCGAGCCTACGACTCGCCCCCGTCGAGAGACTCTGCACCTCACCCGCAGTCCTCGTCGACCCGTCTCTCACTCCGTCTCCCCGAGAGCCTCCTCCACCATGCGCAAGATCGTCATCCTGGGCAACGGCATCGCCGGAATTACCGCGGCCCGACATATCCGCAAGCGAAGCGACGACGAGATTCTCGTCATCTCCGCGGAAACCGATCATTTCTTCTCCCGCACCGCTCTGATGTACGTGTACATGGGGCACATGACCAAGGAGCACATCAAGCCCTACGAGGATCACTTCTGGGAACAGAACCGAATCCGGCTGCTGCGGGCCTACGTGCGCCGAGTGGACTTCGAGGCCAAATCCTTGGAGATCGAGAACGGCACTCGAATCCTCTATGACGAGCTGATCCTCGCCACCGGCTCGAAACCCAATCGCTTCGGCTGGCCGGGGCAAGATCTCGACGGTGTCCAGAGCCTCTACAGCATGCAGGACCTGGACTTGATGGAGACCAACTCCCGCGGCATCGAGCGCGCGGTGATCGTCGGCGGTGGGCTGATCGGCATCGAGATGACCGAGATGCTCCTCACCCGCAACATTCCGGTCACCTTTCTGGTCCGTGAAGACAGCTGGATGAAGAGAATCACGCCGCCGGAAGAGTCGCAGATGATCAACCGCCACATCCGCGAGCACGGGGTGGATTTTCGCCTCGGCACCGAGCTCGAAGAGATCCTGGGAGACGACTCCGGTCGGGTGAGAGCCGCGGTGACCAAGGATGGCGACACCATCCCCTGCGGCCTGCTGGGCCTCACCGTCGGGGTCTCTCCCAACGTCGAGTTCCTGCGCGACAGCGGGCTGGAGATCGAGCGAGGCATTCTGGTGGATGGCCACCTGCGCACCAACCAGCCCCACGTTTGGGCGATCGGCGACTGCGCCCAGCTACGGGACCCAGCGCCGGGCCGGCCGCCAATAGAGGCGGTGTGGTACGTCGGCCGCGCCATGGGCGAGGTGGCGGCCCGCAATCTCTGCGGCGAGGCCCTGCCCTACCGCCAGGGTATCTGGTTCAACTCGGCGAAGTTCTTCGATCTGGAGTGGCAGGTCTACGGCACCGTACCGGCCCAGCCGCGGGAAGGCGAAGAGACCCTCTTCTGGGAGCACGAGAGCGGCAAGAAGAGCCTGCGCATCAACTACCGCAGCGAGGACCTCGCGGTGGTGGGCTTCAACGTTATGGGCATCCGCTACCGCCACGAGCTCTGCCATCAATGGCTGGAGGACGAGCGCCCCCTGCCCTGGGTGCTGGAGAACTTAGGCGCCGCGAACTTCGATCCGGAGTTCTTCCGCCAGCACGAATCCGATCTGGTAGCGACCTATAACCAGCGGCATCCGGACCGGCCGGTGAAGCTCAAGCGGCGGCGCGGCCTCCGCCACCTGCTGCAGCTCGGCCGAGCCTCCTAAGACTTCCGAGACCCCAGGCCCTGCCCTGCCCTTCAACCCCGCCGTCCCAACCGTCGATCCAGCCACCGCAGCCTCTCATCGCACCAGGAACCTACCCGACTTATGGCCCACTCTGATTCCGCCTCCGCCCGCTGGCTCCGCCGCCTGGAGATCCTCGGCCTCTGCCTCTTTCTGCTCGCCATGGGGATCTTCGTCGCCTCCGTCGCCTGGAGCGACTACGAGATCACCGACGACGTCCTCAGCCGCCTCGCCGACGGCACCGTCCAGGGTCATCACCAGGAGGTCTACTTCGACGAGCTATCCCGGCTCAAGGGCCAGCGTTTCGGCAGCAATTTCGCCTTCATCGCCGCCGTACGCCAGGAGATCGTCGACAGCAACGAGCGCCTCGACGGCGGATCGCAGATCTGGGAGTACGATCAGGGGCAATACCTCTACGGCACGGTGAAGGAAGCCAGCGTCGGCCTCTTCCCCAGCAACGCCCGCGCCTTCTTCTGGTGGTCCATCGTTCTCGGCTCCTTCGGCGCCCTGCTCTACTTTCTGCCGGGGATCTGGCTGGAGCCAGCGGGGATCAAGAACCACCGGGTGATGTTCTCCGCCGCCAAATCCCGCGGCTGGATCGGCATCTCCGTCGGCGTCTTCCTGATCGCTTTCTACATCGGGCTCTATTTCTTCCCCGCCTACATCGTCAACTGGATCCGCCTCGCCGACCCCATCAGCGAGGCTCTCAGAGGCCGGGCGGCGGATCGCTGGTTCTTCTACGGCACCCTCTACACCATCATCGTGGCGGTGATGGGCGTGCGCATGGCGGTGAACTACCGCCACAACCGCTACCAGCTGGTGCGTACCGCCTCGGTGACCTTCTTCCAGCTGGGCTTCGCCTTCCTGATCCCCACCATCCTCGAGACCCTCAACAAGCCGTGGATGGATATGAAGAACGCCTGGCCGCTGGACTACACCTTCTTCTACTCCTGGCGTATCGAGCAATTCCTCAACAACGGCACCGTCGGCTGGATCATGTTGGTGTGGGGCATCGCCCTGGCGGTCCTGGTGGTGCCGGCCCTCGCCGCCTTCTTCGGCAAGCGCTGGTATTGCTCCTGGGTCTGCGGCTGCGGCGGCCTGGCGGAGACCCTGGGAGATCCCTATCGCCATCTCTCCGACAAGAGCCTCAAGGCGTGGCGGGTGGAGCGCTGGGTGGTCCACGGAGTGCTGGTCTTCGCGGTGGTGATGACCGCCGTAGTGTTGATCAACTTCTTCTCCTCCCGCCAGGGGGACCCAATGCTCGGCGCCGCCACCCAGGAGCTCCAGAGCGCCTACGGCTTCTTCATCGGCTCGATCTTCGCCGGGGTCGTCGGCACCGGCTTCTACCCCTTCATGGGCAACCGCGTGTGGTGCCGCTTCGGCTGCCCGCTGGCGGCCATTCTCGGCCTGGTGCAGCGCTTCAAGTCTCGATTCCGCATCACCACCAACGGCGGCCAGTGCATCTCCTGCGGCAACTGCTCCACCTACTGCGAGATGGGCATCGACGTGCGCTGGTACGCCCAGCGGGGCACCAACATCGTGCGCTCCTCCTGCGTCGGCTGCGGTATCTGCGCCGCGGTCTGCCCCCGCGGCGTGCTGCGGCTGGAGAACGGCCCCAACAGCACGCCGGAGACCGACCGCTTCCAGGAGGTCAATTTCCTCGATATCGGCAAGGGCCGAGTGGAGGTCAGCTGAGGCCAGCTCTCGCTGAGAATCGACTCTAAATCACAGAAAAAGAGGCAGAAAAATCCCAGCGGATCCTGTCAATCGGGCTGCTGAGGGATCGAAAGAGCTATTGGTGAGGCTCGAGGGGCGGGATAGAATTTCGCTCATAGTCACACGTCAATAGAATTTCCTTACCCTTTCCTCACCGCATCCTGGAGGCCACAATGGGTCATTCTGCCCCCCGATATTCCCCCACTGCCCTCTCTCGCAGACCTTGCGCTGCGCTGCTCCCGCTTCTCGCTATCGCCCTGCTGCTGAGTGCCGCGACGGGAGCCAGCGCTCAGCCCTTCGGCGGCTGGGCGATCTTCTCCGACAGCCCCCAGGGCTACGTACAGATCCCCCACAGCCCCGCCCTCAATCCGGCAGCGGCCTTCACCTTCGAAGCCTGGGTGAACATCGATTCCGAAGCTGGCTGCCGCAGCATTGCCGGTAAAGGCTGGACCGAGGCCTGGTGGGTCGGCGTGTGCGGCACGACCATGCGCTCCTACCTGCGAGGCAGCTCCTCGCTGCGGGATTCCGGAACCATCCCGAACAACCAGTGGACCCATATTGCCGTCACCTTCGACGGCGCCTTCCGCCGCCACTACATCAACGGTGAGATCGCCGGTCAGTGGGCCGAAGCGGGCCCTCTGACCTCCTCCACCGACCCGGTGCGCATCGCCAGCGATGTGTCCTGGAACATCATTCCCGACGCCGCCTTCAACGAGGTGCGGCTGTGGAGCGTCGCCCGCACCACCGAAGAGCTGCGCCAGGCCATCAATGAGCCCATCACCGCCCCCGAGGTTGGCCTGATCGCCCTGTGGCTCAGCGGCGGCAGCCCCGATGACGCCGTCGGCGGCTTCGACGGCGCCTTCGTCGGCGACGTCTTCGGCCTCACCTTCCCGGTAGCCTTCGGCTGTGACGGCAATACCGCCACCTCCCTCTGCCTCGACGACCGATTCATCATCTCCGGCAGCTGGCGCTTCCCCGACGACAGCACCGGCCCGCTGCAGGTGGCCAGCTGCGGCAACGACGATTCCGGCCTCTTCTACTACACCAATCCCAACAACTGGGAGATCCTGGTGAAGATGCTCAACGCCTGCGGCATCAACAACCACTATTGGGTCTTCGCCGCCTCCACCACCAACGTCTTCTACCGCATGGAGGTCTTCGACGTGGTGGCGGGAGTCAACAAGATTTACTTCAACTACCCGGGCCCGCCGGCTCCGGCGATCACCGACACCGGCGCCTTCGCCACGTGCCCCTGAACTGGGTCCCTCAGCTCGGCTTCTCAGTCCGGCTCCTGAACCTCGTCCAGGCTCGTACTCGGGTTCGGGCTGAATCGAAACGACCCGCCTTCCCAGGCGGGTCGTTTTTTTATCGCTGCTCTGCCCTTCGCCGTGCCCTTCGCTGCCCGCTAGGCCAGCAGCGCCTCCAGCTCTTCCGGACGAGAGCTGCGGGCGACGGCCTCCTGGTAGTGGACGCTGCCGCCCCGCACCCAATGGGCCAGGGAGGCCTCCATGGTGACCATGCCGTGGCGCTGCCCGAGGGTGATCTCGGTATAGAGCTTCTCGGTCGCCTGGGAGCGAATCAATTGGCGCACGGCATAAGTCGAGCGCAGGATCTCCACCGCCGGCACTCGCCCGCCACCGTCGGCGGTGGGGATCAGCTGCTGCATCACGATGGCGGAGAGGCCCTGGGCGAGCTGCTGGCGCACCTGCCCCTGCTGCCCCTCTGGATAGGCGTCGACGATGCGGTGCACCGCTCGAGCGGCGTCGTGGGCGTGCAGGGTGGAGAGCACCAGGTGCCCCGTCTCGGCGGCCGTCAGCACTGCAGACACGGTCTCCAGATCCCGCATTTCCCCCACCAGGAGGACGTCCGGATCCTGCCTCAGCACCGAGCGCAACGCAGCTGAGAAGGAGGGCGCATCGCGGCCGATCTCCACGTGCTCCACCAGGGCCTCGCGACTGGGATGCTCGAATTCCACCGGGTCTTCTACGGTGACGATATGACAGCGGCGGCGGCGATTGATCAAGCCCAGCAGGGCCGCCAGAGTGGTGGACTTGCCGGAGCCCGTGGGGCCGCAGAAGAGCACCAGGCCTCCCCGCAGATCGGCGAGGTCGGCGATGGTGGTGGGCAGATTCAGCGAGGCGAGGGAGGGAACGTCTCGCGGCAGGGCCCGTACCGAGGCGGCGAGATGGCCCCGCTGCCGATGGAGGTTCACCCGCAGCCGCAGCGGCGCGCTCTCCGCGGCGCTCCACGACAGGCTGAAGTCGAGGCTCCCCTGCCGGGCGAGGGTCTCCCGCTCTTCCCAGCTTAGGTAGGGATCGAAGAGGGAGAGCACCTCTCCGGGTTCGAGAGGAGCCTGCTGCTGGCGCTGCAAATCGCCGTGAATCCGCAGGCAGGGGGGCTGCCCGTGGAGCAGCAGCAGGTCGCTGGCCTCAGCGATCACCAACGCCCTCAGATGCTGGCCCAGGGCCCCATCGACGGCAACCGTCGGACGCTGAAAGAGGGCCGACGAGCTCAGACCGGGGCCGGCCGACGCCATCGATGAAGCCAGGGTCGCCGCCGGAGCCGTCCCCCGCAGCTCCTGGCCGCCCTCCGCTGGCCGCTCCCCGGCGCCCTCGGCCCCGTACTCTAACGCTGCGGCTTCGGGGCGCGGTGGGTCCGCCGGTGGGCCTGACTGGGGTTCCAGCTGGGCTTCCAACTGGGGTTCCGACTGGGGTTCCGGCTGAGGGTCCGACTGGGAGTCCGCCCGTTCGCCCAGCTGGTTGACGGAACGCACCAGGGCGTCGAGTTGAGGATCGTTCATGGGGTCTCTAAAGTCTTGGGCGACCGACAGCCCGCCGCGCCGCGGTCTAGTGTCCGGAAGTTACCGTCCGGAAGCTACCGTCCGGAAGCTACTGCCCAGAAGCTACCGGTCGTCGCCAGTAGAAGATCAAGTCCATCGACGGCGGCTCTCCTCCCCAGCCTCGGATCGATTGAGCGATCTGGCCGCGGTGATAGGCGCCGTGGAGCAGCACGTGGTGAAGCACTTCCGCGGTGGTGTTGCGGAAGGCCTGGCCGCGGCTGTTTCGATAGCTGCATACGCGGGTAAGGGCCGCGGCGTCCAGAGTCTGAATCCACGGCAGGGCCTCTGAGCGCAGCCATGCCAGCGCCTCGCGGCATTGATCCCAGGTCCACCGGGGCCAGATCTCGAGGTCACTGCTGTCCCGACCCTGGAGTCGGGTGAGCCACACTCGCGGCGTTTGCAGCAGATGAGCCATCAAGGCACCGGTACGTTCGTCCCCTCGAGAGTCGCCTTCGAGGGTATCGAGCAGCATTTCATCCATCTCCACCTCGTAGCGAAAGAGGTCCAAGAACGATGGTGCCATGGGGGAGACCGAAGGATGATCGTCAGCTTTCATAGCCTTCAGTCTATCCCGCAAGGGAAGAACGCCATGGCGGCAAAAGATTGACAGAGAAGGAACTTCGACCTGCCTTTTCCCGTACACTCGGCGAGGAGAGACCATCCGGAACCCTCGCCCGAGAGCTTCCGCGCCTGTCCAAGAGTTTCCATGCCTGTCCAAGATCTGCCATCCCCCGATCCCGCCAGCGACGAGCCCTCCCCCACCCCGGCGGCCGCCCTAGACTCAGCCAAGGCCGCCGCAAGCGAGAGCTTCAGCTCCCGGCTAGCGCGCCTCTGCCACGTCGCCCCGGAAAGCCTGCGGGCGCTGCCGGGCCCCGAGGTCCCCGTTCCCTATCATCAGCTGCTGGTGCACGAACGGGACATGACCTCCACCCTGGAAGGCTTCCACCGCGAGACGCTTCGGCTGGAGGTCCTGCACCTCGAGCGGCGGGGGGAGCTGCTGCTGCGGCGAGTCCTGCTGGTGGGCGAAAACAGCGGCCTGCCGCGGGAGCTCGGCGCCATCCACATTCATCTGGAACACTTCGAGTCTGCTCCGCGGGCGGAGATCCTCGAGGCCCGCATTCCCCTCGGCACCATCTTGAGCCGTCACCGCGTGCCTTATCAGAGTCGCCCCAGCGCCTTCCACGTCCTCTCCGCCTCGCAGGAGCTAGTCACCCTATTGCCGAGCACCGAGGAAGGCAGACTCCTTTACGGCCGCTCCAACCGGCTGCTGGACCCCGGCTCCGGGCTCCCCCTGGCGGAAGTGCTGGAAATCCTGCCCCCCAGCAAGCCCCAATCCTGAAGCCCAGGGTTTTTGGTCCAGCTCTGAAGCAGCAGTTTCAAGACCCCGTCGAGAGTTCCCTTCCATGACGCTCCCTCCAAGCCGCGCCGCCACCGAGGCGGATCAGCTGCAAAAGCTGCGGCGCCTGCTGGGGGCCCTGATCCCCGACAACGCCTTCTATGCTCGCCGACTGCGGGCCGCCGGCCTCGACGGGGAGCTGCCGGATCTCGACACCTTCCGCCGGCGCATGCCTCGCACCACGAAGCAGGAGCTAGCGGAGGACCAGCGACTCCACCCACCCTACGGCAGCGGTCTCACCTTCCCGCTAGAGAACTACAGCCGCTTCCACCAAACCAGCGGCACCAGCGGCCAGCCGATGTCGTGGCTCGACACCCCCGAGAGCTGGGCCTGGATGGTGAGCACCTGGCGACGGGTCTTCGAGGCCAGCGGCGTCACTGCCCAAGACCGGGTGCTCTTCCCCTTTTCCTTCGGCCCCTTCCTCGGCTTCTGGACCGCCTTCGACGCCGCCGAGGACCTCGGCTGCCTGGTGCTGGCGGGCGGAGGGCTGAGCAGCAGCGCGCGGCTGGAGCTGATCCGCCACCACCGGGTCACGGCCCTCTGCCTCACCCCCACCTACGCTCTACGGCTGGGCGAGGTCGCCGCCGAGTCGGCCAGCAGTGACGAAGCCACCGGTCAGGAAACCAGCAGTGATGCCCTGGCCTCGGTACGCACGCTAGTGGTCGCTGGAGAGCCCGGCGGCAGCCTCCAGAGCACCCGCGCCGCCATCGAGAGCCGCTGGCCCGAGGCCAAGGTCTACGATCACCACGGCATGACCGAAGTGGGGCCGGTGAGCTATCCCAACCGACAGCACCCGGGCGTACTCCACGTCCTTGAATCCGCCTACTTCGCGGAGGTCCTGGATCCCGACAGCGGACAAGAGGTCGGCCTCGGCGAGGAGGGGGAGCTCACCCTCACCACCCTCGGCCGAATCGGCTCTCCCCTGCTGCGCTATCGCACCGGGGATCTGGTGAAGCGCTCCGCTAGTTCCGCTGCGGAGCTGGGCAGCACCGACCTCGCCCTGGAGGGCGGCATCCTCACCCGGCTGGACGACATGGTGGTGGTGCGGGGAGTCAATCTCTACCCCGCCGCCGTGGAGGAGGTGCTGCGCACCGATTCGCGGGTGGCGGAATTCCGAGTCGAGCACCGAATCGGCGCCTCCCTGGGGGAGCTTCAGGTGGTGGTGGAACCCACGGAGCAGAACTCCGTCGACTCGACCCTGGCGTCAGACCTCACCCGAGCGCTGAAGGATCGCTTCCAGCTGCGGATGGACGTCCAGCTGACGCCTCCGGGATCGCTGCCCCGATTTGAGATGAAGGCCCGCCGCTGGCGCTCCAGCTAGCCCTCTTCGCCCTTCTTGCCGCTCTTGAAGGCCATGAAGGCCCGCACTTCGCTCTGATCCTCATTGGAGAGAGCGTTGAATTGGCGCACGAAGAGCATGTCCTTCGGCGAGAAGAACTCCTCTTCCGCTTCCTGGAAGAACTCCGTCAGGCTGATATCGAACTCCGCCAGAATCCGAAACAGGGTGTCCAGGCTGACCCGGTACTCCCCCTTCTCCATTCGCGAGAGGTCAGATTGCTGAATCCCGATTCGCTGCGCCAGGGCCGTCTGGGTGAGCTTGCGCTCCTTGCGCAATTTGCGAATCTTGCGACCAACCAGCTGCGCCTGGGCGGTGGTGCCGGCAATGAAATCTTGGAGGTTGGGCATGATGGGCAGGCTCTCGAGCGGTGGTTCGGGACGAGAAGTAGGCCGTCAGGAGAAGTTCTTTAGGCCTCGACAGAAGTGGGAAGGATCTTTCCCAAGCGTAGAAATGCTAAAGCGCCATGGGGCATGGGGTCAATCCCTCAGCACGACGATCGCCGTGGAAGCTGGCTCGAGCCGCCAGCTCCAGCGACCATCCTCACCGCGGGCGGGAGCCTCGCCCCCCAGCACGGCGCGCCAGCTAGCCTCCGCTGGCACCAGGGTTCCGGCGTCGAAGAGCACCTCGGCGGGCTCGGAGCCTAGGTTCACCGCGATCCAGGCGATCTCCCCGTCCCCCGGCTTGGCGATCACCAGCAGATCCTCCTCCACCAGTAGGGGAAGATGGCCGCCGTGGGAGAGGGAGGGGTGATCCCGCCGCGCTCCCAGCGCCTCGGCGGTGGCGGAGACCAGACTCTCATCGAGGGCCTCCCAGGGCATCGGCACCCGCCCCGCATCGACGAATCCGCTCTCCGGCGCGGAGTGGGAGAGCCCGGTCTCGGTGCCGTAGAAGAGCACGATGGGGGCGCTCTGGGCAGCGAGGAAGGAGATCGCCGCCTGAAGTCGGCGGGAATCGTCGCTCCACGCCATGAAGCGAGCGAGGTCGTGGTTGTCGAGGAAGAAGGTGGGTCGGGCCTGCTCCCCGTAGACCCCCTCGTATCCCTGCAGCCAGGCCGCTAGGGGCAGCAGGCTGCCGTCCCGGGCAAAGGCGTCGGTGGCGAGAATTTGGAAGGGAAAGTCCAGCAGGCTATCGAATTGGGGGCCGGCCTGGGGCGGGCTCGACTCCTGCTTGCGGGTCGGCGGCTGCTCGGCGTAGAACTTGGCGATTTCCCGGGCGTTGCCGGGGGCTCCGTCCCCATCCTTCCAGCACTCTCCCACCAAGAAGGCTCCCGGAGCGCTCTCTTGCACCTCTGCATAGAGCTCGCTCCAGAAATCGTGGGGCACCCCGCGGACGTAATCCATCCGCAGTCCCTCGGCGCCGCCCTCTGTCAGCCAGTGAAGGGCGACGTCCTTGAGGAAACGACGGGTGGGCGCGTGATCGAAATTCCAGTAGCGATAGGTGGTCCCCCAACTCTCCCAGGTCTTCTCCGCCTCCTGACGAGCGCGGGTCGCCCGCGGCTTGATCTCCTCCCCCGGCACCCCGGAATTGGGCACTCCCGAATCACGATCGTAGGATACGTCGGCGTGATTCAGCGGTAGATCCAGGATCACTCCGATCCCCTTCGCCTTCAGCGCCTCCACCACCTGGTGATAGAGAGCCAGGGACGCCGCTTCGTCCCCGGGCACCGCCACCGCGTCGCCGATGCGGTAGTAGTTGGTGACGTCATAGCCATGGGAGGTGCGGGCGGCAAAGAGCGGGCTCAGCCAGACGCTATCGACGCCGAGGTCCGCCAGGTAATCCACCTTCTCCAACACCCCCTGGAGGTCTCCCCCCGCATAGTTGGGATGCCTCCAGCCGCTGATCTGGCCATCGTTGCCGGCGGCGCCGTTGGCGAAGTAGCCCATCATGACGTGGTAAATGGTCCATTGCCGCACCTGCGCCGGCACCGCGGTGAGCCGCGCCGTCGCCCGCTGACTGCTGCGCCGACCGGGGAGCTCGACGGTCAGCCGCTCCGCGCTCTGCGGAACGTCGTCGAGCACCACCATCACCCTGCCACTCTCCGCCGGCTGTAGCTCCACCTGCTGAGCGGTCTCGTCTACCAGGAAGCGGAGCTTCTCCCCATCCCGCTTCTCCAGCCCGCCGACTTCCAGCTGCCAGCGTCCCTGCTCCAGGGGAATCACCGAGTGCAGCACCAGGCCCTCCGCCCGCGCTGCCGAGGCCCCCACTGTGCCACCCACTGCGGCCCCCAGGGCGGCGGCGAGGATCATCGTCCACCCCAGGGCGAGGGTGACCCTGCGAGGCCTCCGTCGATCATCATGGCCCGAGCTCCTGAAGAGTCTCGGTAGCCAGGACGGGAATAGAAGGGGGGTCGATCGAGAGATCAGCGAAAGCTGCTGCATCATGGGGAGTCCTTGAAACCTGCATTCTTTGGGCGTGCATCCTAGAGGTGATGTGCAGAGGAGCCGTCTGGAGAACCGGGAGAGTTTTTGGAGGACCAGGATCCTGAGAAGTGGTTCCCCACGGAGCAAGAGCTCACGAACCGACGGGCAAAGCGGGCCCGGCGAGGGGAGCTCCAGCTCTCCATGAACCATCCCTAGGAATCCTTGGCACCGCATTGTACCCAGCGAGTGAGACTGAGGGTAAGATAGCGCCCCATGCGTCGCCGTGCCGGTATTTTGCTGCATCCTACCGCCCTTCCGGGCCCCTTCGGGGTCGGGGATCTCGGTCCATCCGTCGATCGCTTTTTGGAGTGGGCGCAGGAGGCCGGCTTCGGCTGTTGGCAGGTGCTTCCGCTAGGGCCACCGGAGGCTTATGAGTCCCCCTACAGCGCCCTCTCCGCCTTTGCCGGCAACCCGCTGCTGATCTCCCCCGAGCGCCTAGTGGAGCAGAATCTCCTGCGCCCGGAAGATCTCGAGGAGCGCCCGCCGAAGCTGCTCGGAAAAGCCGGTGAAGGACCGGCCTTCGAGGCCGCCCGCAACTGGAAGCAGGGCCTGCTGCGCACCGCCTTCCACCGCTTCCTCGGAGGAGCCGCCAGCCCTGAGCTGGAGAGAGAGCTGGAGGATCTGGCTCAGCGGCCGGCCCAGCGCGGCTGGCTGGACGATTGGGCGCTCTTCTGCGCCCTGCGACAGGATCAGCAGCAGCGCGCCTGGTGGGATTGGGGCGAGGGCCTCGCAGAGCGACAACCGGAGGCCGTGGAGCGCGCTCGGCGTCGGCTGGCGCAGGAAGTCGCCTTCCACCGCTGGGTGCAGCTGATCTTCGCCGAACAGTGGCAGCGGGTGCGCCGCCGCGCCCGCCGCCGCGACATTCTGCTGCTCGGCGACCTGCCGATCTACGTCGCCTGGAATAGCGCGGAGGTGTGGAGCCAGCGAGACCTCTTCGAGCTCGACGAGAAGGGCCACCCCACCCAGGTCGCCGGAGTGCCGCCGGACGCCTTCACCAAAGACGGTCAGCTGTGGGGCAATCCCCTCTATCGCTGGGACCGCATGGCGGAAGACGGCTATCGCTGGTGGATCCGGCGAGTTCGAGCCAGCCTTCATCGATCGGATCTGGTGCGCCTCGACCACTTTCGCGGCTTCGCCGGTTATTGGGCGGTCCCCGCCGGGGATACCACCGCCCGCGGCGGATCGTGGCAGCCGGGCCCCGGTCGACCGCTCTTCGACGCGCTGGAGAGTGCCCTCGGCGAGCTACCCCTGATCGCCGAAGACCTCGGCGAGATCACCCCAGACGTGCGGGAGCTGCTGGCAGGCCTGAAGCTGCCGGGGATGAAGATTCTCCACTTCGGCTTCGGCGACGACGATAGCGAGCACGCCCCCCACGCCTGCCCGCCCCGCTCGGTGGTATACACCGCCAGCCACGACACCGACACCTCCGTCGGCTGGTGCCAGGATCTCGACGAAGAGAGCCGCCTGCGCCTGATGGACTACGCTGGCGTCGACGCCCTGGACGAGCCCCACCGCGCGCTCCTGCGGCTAGCCTACGGTAGCGCCGCCGAGCTCGCCATCACTCCGGTGCAGGATGTCCTCGGACTCGGCTCCGAAGGGCGCTTCAACACCCCCGGCCAGCCCACCGGAAACTGGACTTGGCGACTGCGGGAAGGTCTGCTGACCACGGACCTCGCCCAACCCCTCGCCCGCCTGGCGCGCCTCACCGGCCGTAGCGCGGCGGAGGCGGAGCCATCCGGCGACGGCTGAAGCTCCAGCGGCGCTACCACCAGATACCGCCTCCTGATGGAGCCAGCTTGCTCAGCTGGCCGACCCTAAGGCCGAGCCACGCCCCAGAACCGAACTCTAGAGCCTCGCCAGAATCTCCCGGTACTCCGCTTCGCCCATAGGACGGGGGTTGGAGCTATTGGAGCCATTGGCCACCGCCATGCGGCAGATCAAATCCTCCCGGCCGGCGGGTACTCCCAGCGAGGAGAAAGGCGGCAGCTCGAGATCCTCCACCAGGGATTCCACCCCCTGGAGGAAGGCCTCCGCCCGCTCCTCCTCTGAACCTCCGGCAGCAGCCCCCGCCTTGCCCTCCGACGCCCCGACACAATCGGCCAGCGACGCCAGAGTAGAGGTCACAGAATCGCCGTGGGCTCTCATGGTGGGCGCCAGCAGCAGCGCGTTGGCCAGGCCGTGGGGCACGTCGTAGAGCCCACCGAGACTTTCCGACAGGCAGTGCACGGCGCCGACATCCGAGCTGCCGAAGGCGAGTCCGGCGATGGTCGAGGCGTAGAGCAGCCCCTGCCGAGCCTCGCCATCTTCAGCGATATTCGCCGCCCCCTGCCGCAGCCAGCGGAAGATCCCGGCGATCGCCTCCCGGGCCAGCACGTCCGAAACCGGGTTCGCCAACCGGCCGGTAGTCGCCTCCAGGGCGTGGGTCATGGCGTCCAGGGCGGTGCTCGCCACCAGCCCCCGGGGCAGGGAGCGCAGCACGTCGGGATCCACCACCGCGGCAGCGGGGAACATTCCGTCCCCCTTGAGGCTGATCTTCACTCCATCCTGCGGAATCGAGATCACCGAGACCCAAGTGACCTCGGATCCGGTACCGCAGGTGGTGGGCACGGCGACGAAGGGCAGCGAAGCGGTGGCTACCCGGCCACCGGCAGCGGCCTCCGTCACCGTCCCCCCTCGGGCGGCCAGCAAGGCCACCGCCTTGGCGGCGTCCAGCACGCTGCCGCCCCCCAGCCCCACCACCGCCGCCACCCCGGCGCGACGGGCCTGCTCGGTGGCGGCATCGACGGTGTCACCGCGGGGGTTGTTCTCCACTCCGTCAAAGTGCTCCACCCCCCAGCCGGCGTCCTTCAGGAGCCGCTGGGCGGCGGTGGGCCAAGGGGTCGCGGCAAGGCCACGGTCGTAAACCAGCAGCACGCTGCCGGAAGCCGCGGCCACATCGACCCGGTGCAGGCTGCGGGCGACAGCCTGCTGCAAAATCTGCGGCAGCCGCTCGAAGACCCCGGCGCCGAAATGAACTCGGGTTGGAGACCGAAAGGGGCCGGAGATGCCGTTGGAGCTGTCTTCGCTCAAGGAAAGATCCCCATCTCCTCGTAACACAGCGCGACCTTCTCGATCGCACAGACGAAGGCCGCGGTGCGCAGATCCGCCCCGCGCTGCCGGTGCTGGCTCCAGATGCCGTGGATCTGGCGGTAGGCGTCGATCATCGTGTCCTCGAGGCCGGATCGCACCAGCGCCAGCTCATCCGCTCCGCGGGTCAGAAAGAGCTCCTCGTCAGCGTCGAATTCATGGCCGCTGGCCTTCGTCACCGCGTCCAGCAGGCGCCGATTGGTCTGCTCGTCAAATCGCCGACCGAGGCGCCCGAAGCGCACGTGGGAGAGGTTCTTGATCCACTCGAAATAAGACACGATCACGCCACCGGCGTTGAGATAGTTGTCCGGCAGGATCAATACGCCCCGATCGTGCAGCATCTCGCTGGCCTTCGACGTCACCGGACCGTTCGCCGCCTCGGCGATGATCTTGGCGCGAATGCGGGGGGCGTTGTCCTCGGTGATCTGATTCTCCAGCGCCGCCGGCACCAGGATGTCGCATTCCAGCTCTAGAGCATCGGTGGAGTTCGCGATGGTCTCGGTTCCCGGGAAGCCGAGAATCGAGCCGTCGGGCCGAGACTGGCGGTACTCCAGCAGCGCCTGCACATCGATGCCCGACTCAGAGTAGATCGCCCCGTTCCACTCCGCCACCGCGATCAGCTTGGCGCCGCCTTCCTCGGTGAGGAACTTGGCGGCGTAGGAGCCCACGTTACCGAAGCCCTGCACCACCACCCGCTTCCCCTCGAGCCCCGTCGACAGCCCCAACGCCTCCATGTCGGCGGCGACGTCGCAGGCCTCCCGTACGCCGTAGAACACCCCTCGCCCGGTGGCCTCGGTACGGCCCCGCAAACCACCCTGAGGCACCGGCTTACCGGTGACGCAGGCCAGGGCGTTGAGCTCCCCGGTGGACATCGTCATGTAGGTGTCTGCGATCCAGGACATCTCCTGCGCCCCGGTACCGAAGTCCGGCGCCGGCACGTCGAGGCCCGGGCCGATGAAATTCTTCCGCATCAGCTCCACGGTGTAGCGCCGGGTCAGCCGCTGCAGCTCGTTCTCGCTGTAGTTGCGCCGATCGATCTTGATGCCGCCCTTGGCACCACCGAAGGGCACGTCCACCACCGCACATTTGTAGGACATCAAGGCCGCCAGGGCCATCACCTCGTCCTGGCTCGCGTTGGGAGCGTAGCGAATGCCTCCCTTGGTCGGCAGCTTGTGCTGACTGTGCTCGACTCTCCACGCCTCGATGGTCTCGATGCTGCCATCATCTCGCTTCAGCGGAAAGGAGATGTAGTACACCGCGTTGCAGCGCTTGATCTGCTCTAGCAGGTCCTTCGGTTTGTTGATGAACTCTGCGGCGCGATCGAAGTTCTTGTTGACCTGGTCGTAGAAGCTGATCTCGTGAACCATAGAAGGGCTCCCTCAGCGAGGCACGATCACCGAGCCCCCGACGCCTGTTGAGCGACTCGGCGGATCACGGTAAGGGTTCAATGGCGGCAACAACTATGAGGTCATCATACCCCCAAATTTGCAGAGAGAAAGGACTTATCGAAGCGAAGCCCAAGGCATGATCCTGGACCGTCGTCAAGCTCTCCAGAGATCCACAGGATCTGTGGAAAACTCTGAGGAAAAGCGTCAGAAGGCCAGGCTTCGCGCGGCTTTCACCACTTTGAACAAAGACTTGTGCAATCTTTCTAAAGCACTCATAACAAAGGGGATAAAATTTTCTCGAGAGACTGACCCTAGAATCCGACCCCGCCCGGACTCCTTTTCCACAACGTCCGGCTTCCTCGAGGAGCCGCTAACCCCCTAGCGCAGTGAGGTTTAGAGTGAGTTTAGAGTGAGGTTTAGGGTGCTTAGAGGGCGGTACCGAGATGATGAAGGGCATAGCCCACGGCGTAGGAGAGGGCCGCGGCTCCGCCCCCCACGGTGAGGGTCTCGAGACCGGAACCCACCGGACTCTCCTCCACCAAATGCCCCTTCAAGGCCCCCACGGCAAAGAAGGTGGTGGCGGTAAGAGCGCAGCTCCAGGTGAAGGGATCGATCCCTTGCCCCACGTCACCGAGGGGCTGGAGCCAAAGCCAGAGATAGGGCAGAAGAGGCATCGCCCCCACCGCGACGAAGGCGAGGAAGGTGGAGGCTCCAGCCCGCAGGGGATGAGCCGTAGCTTCCGCCAGCCCGAGCTCTTCTCGAAGCATGGTTTCCACCCAGCGTCGGCGATCCGAGGTGATCACCCCTACCACCTCTTCCAGCACCGGCCCGGTCAAACCTTTGGCGGCGAAGATTTGCCTCACCTCTTCTCTCTCTCCCTCCGGCACTAGATCGATGTGCCGCTCCTCGGTTCGCCGCGCTCGCTCCCGCTGCTGCGCCTCGGAGCGAGTCCCCAAGTAGTTGGAAACCGCCATGCTGAACCCGTCCGCCAACAGGTTGGCGATGCCCAGGATGATCACCACGCTGGACGCCAGCTGAGCGCCGGCGACGCCGGACACGATGGCGAAAGTGGTGACCGCACCGTCGATGGCGCCGTAGACGAAATCCTTGAGATAGCTGACTCGGGGGCCCTGGGCCAATCGCTGCCGAATGGCTGCCGCGGTGTGGCTCACCTGGAGGGTTGCCCGCTCGCGCTCTGCCTCAGTCTCCGGTTCAGCGCTGGCGGCTGCGCGCCGCACCTCGTCGCCGGAGCTACTCTGGGTCGACATCCTATGGACTCACTCTCTGCGGGATCACGCTCTGTGAAATGACTCCGTGGGGCATGACAAAAAGCTCCTCGATGGAGTTGAGGGAATCGAGAGGAGAGGCCCGAGTCAAGGAGGCTGAATTGAGAGGACCGTCTCATCTACATCCTATCGGACGGCAACCTCCAGACGGAAAGCTCCAGACGGAAAGCTCCAGACGGTCTCTCTCAGTCGCCCCTCCCCTACCAAGCCCACGAGTCCCCCGCTGCTGTCGCTGCTGCCAGCGTCAGATCACCCTCTGCCCTGTCTGCTCTCCAGACCCTCCCCTAAACCAAGAAGCTCAGCCCTTGCTCGGGGACTCCCTCAGGCCATGATTCCCCGCAGCAGGAGCGCCACGCAGGTACCCCACGCGGCCCCGATCACCACATCGAGGGGGTAGTGGTGTCCGAGGTATACCCGCGATACCGCCACCCCGCTCGAAATCAAAGCCGCTAGCAGCGCCACCGGCCAGCCGAGGGTCGCCGCGACGGTAGCGGCCGCGGCGGCGCAGGCGGCGTGGGCGGAGGGGAAAGACCAGCCAGGGCAGGTCCCAACCGGCCCGGCAAAGCCGTCAGCATCCACTCGAGGCCGATCCCAGGCCCCAGGGCGCGGACGGCGCCATAGGCGCTTGGCGATCAACACCCCCGGCAGCGTGGCCACGATAGACAGGACCCACAGCGCCGCAGCCCCACCACCGAGGGCTCCCGCCAAGAGTCCGACGGCCAGCAGCAGCGCTGGCTCCCCCACCAGAGCTAGCGCCCGCATCCCAACGGTGAGCGGCCCCTTTCGCCATCTCCCCACCTTGATCAGCAAAGCACAATCCCAGTCGAGGAGCTGATCTAGCCAGGGCGGCAAGGAGCCGCCCACGCCCCGGGTCCCTACCCGGGAGGGCGGAGGGCTTCCAAATCCGAGAGTTCTCATTTCTGAGAGCCTGCGGATCCTGCCGAATCGCGGTCGTAGCACCCAAAAAGCGAAGAAAAAACGACGGTCTCTCATTACCGTCTCATTATGCGAGGGCCCCATGGAGCTCCCGTTGCTCAGCAGTCACAAGGTTGCGGCAGATTCTAAAGCTCTCTCTATCTCGCGAGGGCTTTGCGTGGCCTTTTCGACGAGCCCGTCGACGGATCTAGACCCTCGACTTTTTGCCGTGCTAGCATCGCTGGATCTGATCCTTATCCCCTCCTTGTGGGCGAACCTACGGCAGGCACCATCGACGACGATGCATCCCTGACGCCCATCCGTGCCGGCCACACCATCCGTAGAACTCGATCAGTAGCCACCGGCACACATTCCTTCATCGATGCAACACTTCGGAGATTACCTCACGATGAATCGTCCCATCCCCTTCCCCGCGCTCTGCTGCGCCCTGCTGGCCCTGCTCGTGGCCGGTCCGGCGCTGGCGGCAGTCTCTGGCCCCTACCTAGTCGCCACTCCCAGCGATGCCGACGCATACGACATCGCCGTTGATTACGCGCTACAGAACGCCGAAGCCCTCGGCCTCAGCGCTTCCGACCTCAGCGAGCTCGAGGTCACCGACCGCTACGTCGATCGCCGTAGCGGCACCACGCACCTCTACCTGCGCCAGCAGCTCAACGGCATTCCGGTGCACAACGCGATCCTGAACTTCAACATCGATCGCGACGGCCGCCTGGTTTCCGTCGGCAACCGCTTCGTCGCCGATCTCAACAGCCGGGTGAGCACCATCACCCCGAGCCTCTCCGCCGCTGAGGCGGTGGACAGCCTCGCCCGCCACCTCGGCCTGCAGCGCAGCGGAAGCCTGGCCCCCACCGAGGTCGCCGGCGGCCCCCGCGCCGAGGCGGTCTTTCCCGGCGGCGCTCTATCTCAGGACGACATCCCCGTCGGCCTGGTGTGGGACGCCTCTGGCTCCTCCGTGCGCCTCGCCTGGAGCGTAGTGATGCGCCTCGCCGACGACACCACCTGGGTGGACGCCCGAGTGGACGCCGAGACCGGCGAGATGATCAGCCGCGACAACTGGTACTCCGAGGCCAGCTACCGAGTCTTCCCGCTGCCCTTCGAGGCTCCCAGCGACACCGGTGCGACTCACGCCCTGGTAGTCGATCCCCAGGACGCCAACGCCTCGCCCTTCGGCTGGCACGACACCAACGGCGCTGCTGGCGCTGAGTTCACCGACACCCGCGGCAACAACGTCGAGGCCAGCGAAGACACCGACGCCAACAACGTTCCGGGCTTCCGCCCCGACGGTGGCGCCGGCCTGATCTTCGACTTCGCCTTCGATGACACCCTGCAGCCGGACGGCGGCACCAACCAGGAAGCCGCCATCGTCAACCTCTTCTACTGGAACAACATCATTCACGACGTGATGTGGTACCACGGCTTCGACGAGCCCGCCGGTAACTTCCAGACCAACACCTATGGTCGCGGCGGCATCGGCGGCGATCCGGTGCAGGCGGACGCCCAGGACGGCTCCGGCACCAACAACGCCAACTTCGGCACCCCGCCGGACGGCGCTGACCCCCGCATGCAGATGTTCGTGTGGACCCCCAGCCTGGTCAACGAGCTGGACATCACCGCCCCCGGCAGCATCGCCGACAGCTACGGCCTCGGCGGCGCCAACTTCGGCCCGGCCTTCGACACCACCGGCATCACCGGCGACATCGTCCTGGTGGACGACGGCACCGGCGCCAGCACTACCGACGGCTGTGAGGCCATCACCAACGCCGGCGCCGTCAACGGCAACATCGCCCTGATCGATCGCGGCAACTGCTCCTTCGTCATCAAGGTAAACAACGCCCAGACTGCGGGCGCTACCGCGGCGGTGATCATCAACAACCAGGGTGATGCCATCATCACCCTCGGCGGCACCGACCCAGCGGTGACCATCTCTTCGGGAATGATCTTCCAGACCGTCGGTGAGGCCATCAAGGCCGAGCTCGTCGTCGAAGGCGGCGGCGTCACCGGTACCGCTCGCAACCTCGGCGGCAACCTGCCGCCGAACCGCGACAGCGACTTCGACAACGGCGTGATCATTCACGAGTACGGTCACGGTATCTCCAACCGCCTGACCGGCGGTCCGTCCCAGTCCGGCTGCTTGCAGAACACCGAGCAGATGGGTGAGGGTTGGTCCGATTGGTACGCCCTGGCCCTCACCGGCGAGGCGGGCGACACCGCTGAGCTGGCTCGCGGCATCGCCACCTACCTCAGCTACCAGCCCCTGACCGGCAGCGGCATTCGTCGTTTCCCCTACTCCACCGATACGGGCATCAACCCCGACACCTACGCCACCATCGGCGCAGCCGGCACCACGGTGCCTCACGGCGTTGGCTCGGTGTGGGCCGCCATCACCTGGGACCTGTACTGGGCCCTGGTGGAGAAGCACGGCTTCGATCCCAACATCTTCGATGGTGGAGCCGGCAACAACCTGGCGATCTCCCTGATCACCGACGGTCTCAAGTTCCAGGCCTGCAGCCCGGAGTTCGAGGCGGGTCGTGACGGCATCCTCGCCGCCGATGTCGCCAACTACAACACCTCCAGCATCTGCGAGATCTGGACCTCCTTCGCCGATCGCGGTCTCGGCGAGAACGCCGACGCCGGCTCCAACGCCGACGTCACCGACGGTGTCGAGGACTTCACCATCCCCGCTGGCGCCTGCCTGGCGAATGACATCTTCGAAGATGCCTTCGAGGGTGGAACCACCGGTAGCTGGGCCACCATCAAGGACGACGATGCTGACATCGCCGTCAACGGCACCGCCGCGATCAACGGTTCCTTCGGCATGGAGATCACCATCGACGACGACTCCAAGGTCTGGATCGAGGATGACTCCCCGTCCGGTGAGCGCCGCTACCGCGCCCGCTTCACCTTCGACCCGAACTCCGTGACCATGGACGAGGGCAAGCGTCAGAAGATCTTCCAGCTCTTCTCCGACGTGCCTTCCGCCTTCCGTCAGATCACCGGCACCATGCGCTTCCAGGGTGGCATCTACAAGATCCTCTTCAAGGTCCACCAGGACGACAGCTCCTGGATCAAGACCGGGTTCATCGACATCACCGATGGCCCCCAGACCTTCGAGGTCGATTGGGTGCAGTCCACCCATGACGGCGGCAACAACGGCGTTCTGCGCCTGTGGATCAACGGTACCCAGGTCAGCGAGCTGATCGGCATCGACAACGATCTGCAGTCCGCCGACCGCGCCCGCCTCGGCGTGATCTCCAAGCCGAAGCCAGGCGCTGTCGGCTCGATGTACTTCGACGACTTCGTCTCCGTGCGTAACGACGAGATCGGCGTCGTGCCCGCGGCTCAATAAGTCGCCTCGCCCCGAGGGGCTCGAAAGAGCCCCTCTTGCCCGTCGCGCCGCTTCAGGTGATGACGAGCCTCTAGCCCCCGCCTCGGCGGGGGCTTTTGCATTGTTTTGAAGCGCCCTTGATACGATCTCTCCGCTCGCCTTCCGAGCTCTTCCCTCCCTTCCTGATCTCCGAACCCCTCCCTCAACATTCCAGGAGGTGCCCTCCATGTTCAACGCCGAAGCCCTCGCCCAATGGCAGGACCTCGCTGTCAGCTACGCGCCCAATATCGTTGGCGCCATCGTCATCTTCCTTCTCGGCCTGGTGGTCGCTCGCACCCTTGCCGGGGTCACTCGCAAGCTGCTGCGTCGCTCCAACGTCGACGAGACCCTGACCTCCTTCCTCGGCAACCTGGTCCGCATTGTGATCCTCGCCTTCTTCATCATCGCCGCCCTCGGCCGCCTCGGGGTCGACACCACCAGCTTCGCGGCGGTCATCGCCGCCGCCGGCTTGGCCATCGGCCTCGCTCTGCAGGGTTCCCTCGGCAACTTCGCCAGCGGCGCCATGCTCATCGCCCACCGTCCCTTCAAGATCGGCGACTTCGTCGAGGTCGCCGGTACTTCCGGCGTGGTGGAGAACCTCACCATCTTCTCCACCCACCTGCGCAGCGGCGACAACAAGCTCATCATCGTCCCCAACGGCTCCATCACCGCCGACACCATCGTCAACTACAGCGCCAAGGACACCCGGCGCATCGACCTGGTGATCGGCATCGGCTACGGCGACGACATCCGCCAGGCCAAAGAAGTGCTGGAGGGCGTGGTGAAGGCCGATGAGCGGGTGCTGGAAGATCCGGCTCCGCTGGTCGCCGTTTCCGAGCTCGGCGACTCCAGCGTCAATCTCGTGGTCCGCCCCTGGGTCAAGACCGGAGACTATTGGCCCACCCTCTTCGCTCTCACGGAGAACATCAAGCTAGCCCTCGACGAGGCCGGCATCGAGCTCCCCTTCCCTCAGCGGGACGTTCACCTGCACCAGGTGTCCGTCGGCGAGGGGGCAGCGAATTGATTCGCTTTCTCGGCTGATTGCATCGGACGCAGGTCCGGCGCCTACCAGCTCTTTCTAATAGAGAGACTCGGGGCTGCAGAAGATAGAGAAAAGAGGGGGAATGATCCTCCTCTTTTTTTGTGGGATCAAGTGGCTGGTGCTTGATCCTCGGGCTGTGGCTTGGTCTTGGCTGGAGCACAGCCGCCGGGAAGAAATCCCCCTCGGTCCCCCACCCTCTGACCAATGCAGTCAAAGGGGGGAAGCCAACCCCCTACCCAGCGGAACTGGGATCAGTCGCCTGACGCTGGCTCCGGGGCCGAGGATCCGCTGGGGATCAATTGGGGATCAATCGCCTGACGCTTGTCGTAACGCTTGTCGTAAGGGCGTGTCACAGCGCCCCATAGAAGACCCGAGATAAGGATGTACGCCTCTTTACTTACAAAAATGTGGGTACTTGCCATCAAGTAAGCTTCAGCTTAGCCTGTAGCCGTCGTGAAGGATCACCGGTGCTGATCTCGATGCTCTCGTTCCCCATCTTCTGTGGATCGATGAAGGGAGATCCAGGTCACCGGACACTCCATCCCCTTGATGAGGTCACCCATCTTGGAAGGTCTAGCTGAAGTCGAAAAAGAGACGTCATTTCGCAGCCTCAACCGAGCCTATGGGGAGGTCTTCCAGCCGGGGCGACTGAGCCTCGGCCTGGTGGTGCCTATCGAGAGCTACCCTGCCGGCCCGGTGCCGACGATGGAGCGGCATCTGGAGCGGGTGCAGCTGGCGGAAGAGCTGGGGGGATCAATCGCCTGACGCCTGTCGCAACGACGCCTGTCGCAGCGCTCTATAACGTTGCCTTCCAAAGTTTTGGAAACGAGAGGGTGATCCTCAATACTTACAAAAATGTGGGTACTTGCCAGCAAGTAAGCTTCAGCTTAGCCTGTAGCCGTCGTGAAGGATCACCGGTGCTGATCTCGACCTTCTCAGTCCTTTCCTCTGTGGATCGATGAAGGGAGACCTAGGGCGCCGGACACTCCATCCCTTTGATGAGGGCGCCCACTTTGGAAGGTCTAGCTGAAGTCGAAAAAGAGACATCGTTTCGCAGCCTCAACCGAGCCTATGGAGAGGTCTTCCGTCCAAATCATCTGAGCCTCGGCCTGGTGGTGCCTCTCGAGAGCTACCCTGCCGGCCCGGTGCCGACGATGGAGCGGCATCTGGAGCGGGTGCAGCTGGCGGAAGAGCTGGGATTCGCCTCGGTCTGGCTTCGGGACGTGCCCTTCAACGTGCCTTCCTTCGGGGATGCGGGACAGACCTACGACCCCTTCGTCTACCTCGGACTGCTGGCGGGGCGTACGGAACGCATCGCCTTGGGGGTGGCCAGCATCATCCTGCCGCTGCGCCACCCGGTGCACGTCGCCAAGGCGGCGGCGAGCGTGGATGTGCTCTCCGGCGGCCGCCTGCTCTTGGGCGTCGCCTCGGGGGATCGTCCGGACGAGTATCCGGCGATGGACGTTCCCTTCGCCAGCCGCGGCGAGCGCTTCCGCGCCAGCGTCGAGGCCATCCGCCGCCTAGCGGAAGACTCGCCTCGCTTCGACGGCCCCTTGGGCCGCCTGCCGGGGGGCGGTGTCGACCTCTTGCCGAAGCCCGCCGCCGGGTCGCTGCCGCTGCTGATCACCGGCGGCAGTCAGCAGGCCCCGGACTGGGTCGCCCACAACGGCGACGGCTGGATGACCTACCCCCGCGGCGTCTCCCTGCAGGCCCGGGTGCTGCAGGACTTCCGGCGCCGGGTGCAGGCCGCCGGGGAGCCCGCCAAGCCGGTGATGCAGCCCCTCTACGTCGATCTAGCGACGGATCCCGATTCCCCTCCCCAGCCGATCCATCTCGGCCTGCGCCTCGGCATTCGGGCCCTGCGCGGCTATCTCAATTCGCTGCGGGAGATCGGCATCCACCATGTCGCCCTCAACCTACGCTTCCAGCGAGGGAGCATCGAAAGCACCATGGAGCGTCTGGCGGACGAGCTGCTGCCGGACTTTTCGCCTTGAGGATATTCCAATGAAGAAGACGATCTTGATCACCGGCGCTACCGACGGCATCGGTCGCGCCACCGCCGAGAAGCTGGCCTCCCAGGGGCATCAGCTGCTGATTCACGGCCGCAGCGAGGCCAAGCTGAGGGCCACCCAGGAGGCCCTCGCAGCGAGCTGTGGGAGCACTGTCGAGAGCTACCGCGCCGATCTCTCGAAGCTCGATGAGGTGCAGGCGATGGCCGAGGACCTCCTCGCCCGATCGGGCTCCCTCGACGTCGTGATCCACAACGCTGGGGTGTTCAATACGCCAACGCCGGTCACCGCCGACGGGCTCGACATTCGCTTCGTGGTCAACGCCATCGCCCCTTACCTGCTGACCCAGCGGCTGCTGCCCCGCCTTAGCCCCGCCGGCCGGGTGATCAACCTCTCCTCCGCCGCCCAGGCTCCGGTAGACCTGAGAGCACTGGCCGGGGAAGTCCGACTAGGAGACATGGCGGCCTACTCCCAGAGCAAGCTGGCGTTGACCATGTGGTCGCGATACCTGGCCCAGCAGCTCGGCCCTCAGGGCCCGGTGATCCTCGCCGTCAACCCCGGCTCTCTCCTCGCCACCAAGATGGTGAAAGAAGCCTTTGGAACGTCTAGAGGAACGGTAGACCAAGGCGCCGACATCCTCTGCAGAGCCGCCCTGGACGACGAATTCGCCACCGCTTCCGGCAAGTACTTCGACAACGACTCCGGCCGCTTCGCCGCCCCCCATCCCGATGGCCTCAATGCCGCCAAGTGCGAGCAGGTGGTCCGGAGTATCGAGGCCGTGCTGGCGCGCCTCGTGTCGAAGAGCTGATTCTAGGCCAGCCTTCTGACGCCTACGGCCCGCCATCGAGGGTAGCGCCCCGCGGATGCATCGAGCAGCCGGAGGCGAATCAGGAAACCCGGAGGTGGATCAGAGAACCCGAGGACGGATCAAGAAAACAGCTGCGGGATCACCCTCCCGGTGCTCTGACAATACTCCTCGTATTCGTCGCCGAAGCGGGCCCGCATCATCGCCTCTTCCCGGGGCACCCGGATGACGTAGATCAGCCAGAAGGACACGATACCTCCCAATCCCGCTATCCAGTGGTGGATCAGCAGCGCCTGCGCACCATAGATCAGGTAGATCGCCGAATACATCGGGTGACGAACTCGAGAGTACACGCCGCCGGTCACCAGGTGATGGCCCTCGCGGATCTCCAGCGTAACGCTCCAGTTGCGGCCCAAATCCGCGTGGCTGCGCCAGAAGAGCCAAAGGCCGAGCACCAGGAGAACGACGCCAATGGCGGTAGCCCACGACGGCAGGGCGTAGCGCAAAGAGGCGGGCCAGCCGGACGCTAGATAGGCCATCGGAATGATGAAGGCGCCGAGGAAGACCCCCGCCAGCAGCACGTTCTCCACCACCTCTTGCCGCGACTCCTCGATCTCGTTTTTCCGGTTGGTGGCCTCGAAGGGAGCCCGGATCGCCATCATGACGATCGTGCCCAGGAGCCAAACGAGAGATCCCCATCCGTTTTCTGGAACTCGCCACAGGATCCAGGCCGAGAGGGCGAGGAAAATCAACAAGAAGAACAATCTAAAGACCTTTTCCATCGTCAAGCTCCCTTTCTAGAGACAAAAATGAACGGTTCACCGGCCGCAGAGACCGCAGGCCGGAGAAGCCGCCAATTGATGTACCAGTTGAGCTGCTAGCTGAACCACCGGCTGAGCTCCCAGCTGAGCTGCCAGCGAAGAGGGTTCGGAGCGCCCCCCGCAGGGAGCGCCCCGAACCGAGCTGAGTCAAGCGTTCAGGAGCGCGTTACGACGCCCGCTGAAGCGATCCTCAGCGGTGGGTCGTGATGCGCCCGAAGGTGCTCTTGGTACCCCAAATGCCGCGGCGCAGGCACTCGAGCTGCACGATCTGGCTATGGTCGACAAAGAGATTGACGTCGATGCCGTAATTCTTGATGTACCAGGAGAACACCTCCGGGTCGGCGGCTTCGAACATCACGTTCTCCATGCCGACGTGCTTCATGATCTTGGCCGCCACGTCGGTTCGCCATGGATCCGCGTTCTCGGTGATGCCTTCCGACTCGATCATGATGATCGAAGCGCCGGCATTGAGGCACTCGTTCGCCGTATCGATGAGGATCTGCGGGTCCCGGGTGCCCTCCGCCTCGAGCTCCGCCTTGCTGGTGTCCCCACCGGCGCCGAACTGAATTCCGATCTCCGGCTTGGGCTTGAGGCCAGCCTTCTTGACCTTCTGAATCAGGCGAATGAGATCCGGTGTCGGCAGCTGGATGAAGCCGGTGGACAGCTCGATCATGTCGAACTCGAGACGCTTGCACTCTTCGATGTAGGCGTCGATCTGGTTCGGCGCCCGAGACAGCACGTTCTCGATCCAGCCGCCGGTGGACACATAGACGCCGTGGTCGTGACAGATGCGGTTGATCTTCTGCACGTACTCCGCGGGCATCAGGGAGAAGGAGCCCCCGGCATATTTATAGCCATCGACGTGCTCCCCCATTCCCTCGAGCAGCTCGCGGGTATAGGTCGGCGTCACCATGGCGTAGTAGGGGCCGCGAATTTCGGTGATCGATTGGGAGCGCGGCTTGGGGTCGCGCTCGTTCATCGGAACGAAGGGGAAAGTGCGAGACCGCCAAATCTGAGACTGTGGCTTATCGGACATAGTGGTACTCCTGGACCAGCGGTTTTAGGCTCTGAGGTTGCCGAGAATCGCGGCGAAATCGCGCACGGTGATCTCTTCGAGGTTGCGGACCGCGTCGACGATCGCCGTGCGGGTGCGCTGGGAGGTAAAGGGCTCCGCTAGATCGGTGAACTTGGCGATCACCGTTTCCCAGCTCATGGGACGGGTGTGGAAGCCCTCGTAATCGGTCTTGGTGATGCGGTGCACGGTGCCGTCCTTCAGAGTCACGGCGAGGTCCGTGCAGAGCTCCCCGGGGAAGCGATCGGTGTATTCCTGCTTCGGCCGTACGGTGAAGCGCTGGATCAGCGACTGGATGTCGTCGCGGGTGACCCGATCCCCTTCGTATTGCGCCGGCAGCACGTTGCCGTCGATGAGGGCGACGCCGACCATGTACTGCAGAGAGTGGTCCGCCTCTTCTTTGGTGCGCACCTTGGTCTTGTCGCCCTCTTCCCCGCCACCGATGATGTGGAAGGCGACGTCGAAGATGTCGATGCCGATGTGCTCCACCTGATCCCAGGTGAAGCCATGGGCGGCCTGGAGCTCCAGCACGCCCTCGATGGAGGACTGGGAGTGGATCTCGGCGTTGTACTTCTTGATGATGGATTTCTTGACGTTCTCGAGGTCTTCGTTTTCCCAGTCGATGTGGAAGGGACCGGCGATGGACTCCTTGAACCCCTTGTTGCCCTCGAAGACCTCCTCCGGACCGGTGATGCCCCGCATCGCGAGGAAGGCGGCGTGAGACCCGACGAAGCCGGTATTCGGATAGGCCAAGCCTTTCCAATGGGAAAGAGCTCCGGTGCGAGTGCAGCGCAGGGCGTTATTGCAGGTGCCGGAGATGGCGATCGCGTTGGCGGTCTTCTCCGCATCGAGACCGAGGGCCCGGGCCACCCCGGCTGCGGACGCGTAGGCCCCCTGCACCGTGTGGTCGAAGCCCTTGGCCCGCACCGGCGCCTCGTCACACAGGCGACCCTGCACCTGATAGGCCGCAGTCATCGCGCTGAGCAGCTCGTCGCCGGAAGCGTCGGCGTATTCGGCAGCCGCCAGGACGGCCCCAAAGTTGTCGGATTGATGACAGGTCTCGCCCTTGGCGAGGTAGCTGTCCATAAAATCGAGGTACCGGCTCAGGGCTCCGTTGTAGAACCCGGCCCGATCCGGCGCCGTCTTGCCGCCCCCGATCAGGGTGCAGTGGGGAGCCCCACCGAAGTCTCCCAAGTGTTCACGAATCATCCGGATCGGCTCGCCCTCGAGAGCGCCGATGGCCACTCCGATGGTGTCGACGATCCTCTTCTTCAGCTCTTCCCTAGCCTCGTGGGACATCTTTTGATGGTCCACGGCGGCGACGAAGCGCCCCAATTTCCTAACCTCAGTATTTGCTAACGTAGCCTGACGATCGGTCATCTCTACGGTCTCCAAGGGGGTGATAAGACCGCTCCGGCAGGCTTCGGATCTCGAAACCTCGCAGCGGTCGTCAATATAGGACCATTGTAGTACTATTTAGATCCCAATCGGCTAAGACCCCAGCCGAACCCAGCGAATGACTCAACGATCCCCAACCGTTCACGACGACATCTGGAGAGTCTGATGCCCCTTTCCCAGCCCGTTCCTCTCGGGCTTTCCGACCTCACTCAAGACGAGTGTTTGATCGTCTCCATATCCCGTGCCTGGCTCCGCCTCGGCCCAACCTATGCCGTCGCCGAGCACAGCATCGCCCGACTGCTGCAGACGGATCGCATCTACCCCGCCCTGGATGCGCTCTTCGACACCTTCCGCTCCCTGACCCCAAACCGTCCCGCTGAGCTCCCGGCGGAATCCGACCTTCTCTCGCCTCAGGAAGAAAGACTGCTGGATCGCCTGGCCCTCGCCCCGTTCACGCCGGAAAATCCCGACGAACCGCTATCGAGGGAAGAGATCAACTGCCGGGCCGCCCTGTGGCTTGCAGAAATCGAGCTGCGCCCACCAGACGCTATTGAGCGCTCCGGTCGCGACCAGCGAATGCACCGCATCGCTCAGAGCTACCAAAGCCTGCTCCACCTATGACCCCAGCACTAATGATTCCAGCGTAGCCGGAGGCCCATGGGGAGCCCCGAATGGGGAAGCTCGAAGAGAGAGCCCCGCCAGAAGGCGGGGCTCTCAGCAGGAACCTCAGGGGTATAGGACAAAGCGAGTCGTGGAACCCAAAGGCGCCTAGACAGGCGCGGCTAAAAGACCGGGATTCCTGCTTCCAGCGCTCATCGAGCTTCCGGATCCCGCGTGACGGTAAACCGGTCGAAGTCGATCCGGTGCTCCTGCCAGGTGAGATCTTCGGTATCGCCGGGATTCTCCAAGGTCACCTCGATGGCTCCCCACTCTGGGAAGAGCAGCGGCAGCTCCAAGATCGCCCATTCGTCGCTGGTTCCCGGGAACGTCACGTCGTAAGGGGCATATCCCGGAACGTCGAAGGAGATCGTCTTGTCCACATCCTGCGGAGAGCGATAGCGAATCCGCAGAGTGAAGTCGAAGAAACCGTCCGAGGGCGCGGGCTCGTTAACTCCCTTGGGAAATGCGGTGGTGTCGAAGGTGAAGGAGATCGAGCGCTGGAACTTCGGAAACATCCGAACGAAGGACCCTCCGGCGGTGTTGGGCTCAGTACATTCGGCCGACGGTGAGGCCAGCCGAGGGCACCGAATCTCTACCTGAAACATCGGATTGCGCGGATCCTCCGCCTCGACGGAGGCGATGAATACGTCTTCTAGGTGATCGCTGGTTCCCAGCGCCGTCTCGATGGTTCGAGCCTTCGCCACGGCGACGCATTGGTCGCCGGAAGGAGCCACCGCTTGAGGCGAGGCGCACTTCACTTTCTGCTCCGTCGTCTCCCAGCTCTCGGTATAGCTCCACACCAACCCACCGGCATAGCCGGTGTTGTAGAGGGTCGGGAAGAGCTGCTCTAAAACCACCGTATCGCCGTTGATGTATTGGTCGTTGGGAAAGATGTAGGGATCGAGATCATCGGCGACGAACTCCCCCACCACCACCGGCTTGTCGGTGCCCCACTGCCCCCAATGGGAGGCCGGATGGTGGAAGGGAGACATCTGCTTGGAGTGATTCTGGGTGTAGAAATTGACCATCATGAAGTCGAGCACGCCGTCCCGCGCGGCTGTCCCGCCGCCGCCCGCAGCGATCAGCTTGTCGTCGGAGTAGTAGTTCTGCTTCAAGAAGCCGACATTCACGTCCGAGGCCCGATTGTAGTGGTGAGCGCTCACCGTCACCGGCACTCCGGGAACGCTGTCGTGGATCGCCTCGGCGACCCGATTGAGATAGCGCTGGATGTAGTACATCGGATTCGGCGAGTCCTCCGTCGGCTCTCCCACCGCAAAGCTCTGCCCACTGGCGATCTCCACATTGTCGATATCGACCTCGACCCAGGTCTGCCCATCCCTCTTGAAGTATTGCTCCGACCCGCTGGGCAGGAAGCGTACCGCCGGGAGACGCCGTTCTTCCTCCACCCAGCCGAGCCAGGTTGCTCCTTCGGGCTCGTTGAAGAGATCCCAGGCGAGCAGCGCCGGGTGGTTGCCAATGGATTTCACCAGCGGAAGTAGAGCGAAGTCGACGTAGGCCTGGAGGTGATTGTCGTAGAGCAGCAGATCCCGGCCACCGTCCTGAGTCTTCGGCGCAATGTCGGGGCCCGAGCCGATATACGCACCGGTCGGCACCTTCACCAGCTGGAAGGAGAAGAGCGTCGGCATCAAGTAGATGTCGTTCTCCTGAGCGAGATCGAGGGCGAGCTGCAGATCCGAGATCGTCTGGTCGCTGATGCCGGTGACCAGGCCGGAGACCGGATCGAAGCGGGGAGTGTAGTTGGCGCCGGTATGAATCCACCAGCGCATGGTGTTGCCGCCGGCAGCGCGCAGATCCTCGAGAGCGAGGATGAACTCTTGCTCCACCGAACCGGCAGCCAGCTCGGTGGTCCCGATCGTGAATTGAGTCGAGGTGCCGAAGGACGGCCCGACATCTGCATCAAATCGGATGTAGGCCAGGTTGGCGCCGGTAACGAAGACCGGCTGACCATAATGGGACACCCGGTTGACCGGTACGTCCTGGGCGCCTAGCGGCGTCGCCATGCAGAAAATGAGAGGGACGGCCAGGAGGCAGGCGACGAACGCCAGCGCCCTCTGGAACGACGAGAGAACAGCGGAGACTTTCGGTGAGTTGTCAAGCGAGGGATGCATTGCCAATCTCCTTCTGTGGTGAATGGGGTGCCCTTAGTGAGAGGGCATATCGATGAATTACAATGACAAAATAGCATAAAAATTGGCATATACAATGTTACAAAAAGAATTATCCCAGGCTTTCTCCAAGCATTTCACCCCAGCAATTGCGTTGACCGATGGATCCAGACGCTCTATCCGGCCGCTACACTCAACCATAAGCTGCCGGCATTGCGGCAAAATACCCTCATGCTGAATCCACATCCGCAGGATCTCTCCGGGAACTCCCCCGCTCCTCGTGCGTTGGTGAAGTGAGGCCAGCCGCACCGCCCTGCGGCGCCCGCCCCCACCCACCCATCAGCTATCGGGAGTTCCCATGTCCAAGCTTCGCCAGAGCGTCCGCCGACTTCAGCGTCAGCCGGGTTTTGCCCTCCTCGCCGTGCTCACGCTGGCTCTAGGGCTCGGAGCCCAGGGAGCGATGTTCGCCGTGCTGGACACGCTCTTGCTGCGCCCCCTGCCCTACCCGCAGGCGGATCAGCTGGTGACGGTGGGGCATAGCGCCCCGGGGCTCAACCTGCCGGACCTGGACTCCTCGGAGCGCCTCTACCTGCACTATCGCGAGCACAGCGAGAGCCTCCAGGCCGTCGGCCTCTACGACGCCGCGGCCTTCGCCGTCGCCGGCCTGGAGCGCCCGGTGGACGTCAACGGCACCCGGGTGACGCCCTCGGTGCTGCAGATGGTGGGAGCCCAGCCACTCACCGGCCGGCTCTTCTCCGACGACGAAGGAGCGCCCGGAGCGGAGGCCACGGTGATCGTCGCGGAAAGCTTCTGGAAGCGGCACCTCGGCAGTGATCCGAAGGTGCTGGAGCGCTCGCTGAAGATCGACGGCACCCCCACCCGCATCGTCGGCGTGCTGCCGGAGAGCTTTCGCTTCCCGGACGACGGCGTAGAGATGTGGGCGCCGATGGTCACCGACCCCGCCACCGCCAACCTCGCTTCCTTCTCTTCTACCGCCATCGGTCGGCTTCAATCCGGCATCGACCAAGAGGCCGCCCAGGGCGAGCTCCAGGCTCTCCTGGGAGACCTGCGGGAAACCTTCCCGGAAGACCCCGCGGCCAATATTCTGGCGGACGCCAACTTCGGGGTTCAGATCCACCCCCTGAGGGACGATCTTCTCGGCAGTGTCGGCCCGGTGATCTGGCTGGCCTTCGCCACCATCGCCCTGGTGCTGCTGCTGGCGGTGGTCAACGTGGCGAACCTCTTCGTCGCCCGCGCCCAGCGCCAGCGCCAGGAATTGGCCCTGCGCCGGGTCCTCGGCGCCAGTCGCCGAGATCTGGTGAGCGGCGTGCTCTCCGAAGGCCTCGCCGTCGCCCTCGCCGCGGGGGTCTTCGGCCTGGCCTTGAGTTTCGGGGCCCTGGAGCTCTTGCAGCGCTTCGCCCCTGGCGGCTTCCGTACACTGGAGGCGGCGGCCATCGGCCCTCGGGGGGCGCTCCTCACCCTCGTTCTCAGCCTCGTTAGTGGCCTGATCTTCGCCGTCGCGCCGCTGATGCAGCACGGCCGCCGGGGCCTCAGCCGGAACCTCCAGAGCGGAGGCCGGAGCAGCGCCGGCGGGCGGGCCCAGCATCGCCTGCGCCGCACCTTGGTGGCCGCCCAGATGGCCATCGCCGTGCTCCTGCTGGTGGGCGCCGGGCTTCTCGGCCGCAGCTTCGCTCAGCTCAGCGCGGTGGACCCGGGCTTCTCCCCCGGCAACGCCAGCACCTTCCGAATCAGCCTGCCGCCGCTTCCCGCCGCGGAGATCGCGGCGGCCCAGGAGCAGGCCGACGAAGACAATCCCTTCGCCGAAGGAGCGGCTCAGGAGCGGCGCTCCTCTGCCTTCTTCAGCGAGCTGCTGGAGAATATCGCCGCCCTTCCAGGGGTCGAGAGCGTGGCCTCCAGCAGCCTGCTGCCGCTGGAGGGCCGCAACATGCAGTCCGGCCACCGCGGCCGCGCCGCCGAAGGTGAGGAGCTCGCCGCCATGCCCACCATCCTCTCGGTGCAGAGCGTGAGCCCCAACTACTTCTCTACCCTGGGGATCCCGCTTCTCGAGGGTCGCTCCCTGACCCGAGACGATTGGCAGCACCGCCGCGGCTCGGTGGTGGTGAGCGAAACCGCCGCCAGGATGCTGTGGCCGGACGAATCCGCCATCGGCCAGCAGATCTTCCCCGGCTCCGGCGGCGACGAGCTCGAGTGGATGGAGGTCGTCGGCGTGGTGGGGGACGTCCGCGGCCGCGGCCTGGACGACGCCGTCACCCCCGCCGTCTACTACCCCTGGGCCAACCCGCTGGAGGGGCTTTGGAATACCAGCAGCCAGGCCATCGTGGTGCGCTGGGCCGGGGGCCGCACTCCCAGCCCCCAGGATCTCGATGGCCTGCGCCAGGCGGTGTGGTCCCTCAACCCCGAGCTGCCCCTCGCCGCCGAAGGCCAGCTCAGCGAGTTCATCCAGCGCTCTCGTTCCCGTCAGGCCTTCACCGCGCTACTCCTCTCCCTCGCCGCCGCCATCGCCCTGCTCCTCGGCGCCGTCGGCACCTACGGCGTCATTTCCTACCTGGTCTCCCAGCGCACCCGCGAGCTCGGCGTCCGCCGCGCCCTCGGCGCCCGGCCGGTAGATGTGCACACCCTGATCCTGCGGGAGGGGCTCTCCCTCGCCGCCGCCGGCATCGTTCTGGGCCTCGCCCTCGCCGCCCTGCTGGCCTCTTCCCTCCAGGCCATTCTCTTCGGCATCTCCACCCACGACCCCGCGGCCTTTCTGCTCGCCCCCGCCAGCCTGATCCTGGTCGTCCTGGTGGCCTGCTGGATCCCCGCCCGCCGGGCAGCCTCGGTGAGCGCGGCGGTGGCGCTGCGAGAGGGTTAAGACGCCATCTTGCGCCCAGGCGAGATTCAATCTCTATTTCCCGCTAACTCCCCGGCTCCCGGGACGTTGTTGGGATAAGGTCCCTTACACCATCCGCGGCACCAACCTGCTGCTCTCATCTGGGGCAAAGCCCCCTGTTTAGCCATCGGGAGTTTCCATGCCCAAGCTTCGTCAGAGCGTTCGCCGCCTCCAGCGTCAGCCGGGCTTCGCCCTCCTCGCCGTGCTCACTCTGGCCTTAGGGTTAGGGGCCCAAGGGGCGATGTTCGCGGTCCTCGACACGCTGCTGCTGCGACCTCTGCCCTACCCGGACTCGGAACAGATGGTGACGGTGCGCCATAGCGCCCCGGGCCTCAACCTGCCGATCCTCGGCTCCTCGAATCGTCTCTACCTGCACTATCAGGAGCATAGCGAGACCCTCCAGGACGTCGGGATCTACTTCCGCACTGCGCTGACCATCTCGGACCTCGAGCGCCCGGTCAACGTCGACGGGGCGATGCTCACCCCCTCGGTGCTGAGGATGACCGGCGCCCGGCCGATCACCGGGCGGCTGTTCTCGGAGGACGAAGGCGCCCCCGGCGCGGAGGCGACGGTGGTCGTGGCGGAGAGCTTCTGGAAGCGGCACCTCGGCAGCGACCCGCGAGTGCTGGAGCGCTCCCTGAAGATCGACGGCACTCCCACCAGAATCGTCGGCGTGCTGCCGGATCGCTTTCGCTTTCCCGAGGACGGAGTCGAGATCTGGGGACCGCTGGTGACGGACCCGGCCAACGCTCCCCTCGCCGCCTTCTCCTACACCGCCGTGGCGAAGCTCGGGCCCGGTGTTAGCGGCGACGCTGCCCAGGCGGAGCTGAAAGGGCTCTTGGGGGATTTGCGCCAAACCTTCCCCGAAGACCCCGGCGCCGGCGTGCTCGCTGACGCCGATTTTGGAGTCCGTATCCTGCCGCTGCGGGATGAGCTTCTGGGCAGCGCGGGACCGGTCATCTGGCTCGCCTTCGCCACCGTCGCCCTGGTGCTGCTGCTGGCGGTGGCCAACGTCGCCAACCTCTTCGTCGCCCGAGCCCAGCGGCGGCGCCAGGAATTCGCCCTGCGCCGGGTGCTGGGGGCGAGCCGTAAAGATCTGGTGAGCGGCGTGCTGGCGGACGGTATGGCCATCGCCCTGGGCGCCGGGATCCTCGGCATCGGGCTGAGCTTCGCGGCCCTGGAGCTGCTGCTGCACGTCGCTCCGGACAATATCCGCATGCTCGAGAGCGCGACCATCGGAGCCCGGGGAGCCCTCCTTACCCTGCTCCTCAGCCTCGGCAGCGGGCTGGTCTTCGCCCTCGCACCGCTGCTGCAGCACGGCCGTCGGGGCCTCGATCAGGACCTGCGCAGCGGCGGCCGCAGCAGCGCCGGTGGGCGCGCCCAGCACCGTCTGCGCCGGGTTCTGGTCGCCGCCCAGATGACCATCGCCGTCCTGCTGCTGGTGGGCGCCGGCCTGCTGGGCCGCAGCTTTGCCCAGCTCAGCACGGTAGACCCGGGCTTTGAGCCAGGCACCGCCAGTACCTTCCGGCTCAGCCTGCCCCCGATCCCCGCCGCCGAGCTTGCGGCTGCCGCAGAATCAGCGGATGACGACAACCCCTTCGCCAGCCGAGGCATCCAGGAGACGCGCTCCAACGCCTTCTTCACCCAGCTCCTGGAGAATATTGCTGCCCTACCAGGGGTCGAGAGCGTCGCCTCCAGCACCCGGCTGCCGCTGGAGGGTCGCAACAATCGATCCGGCCACCAGGGCCGAGGAGCGGCGAATCAGCAGCCCAGCGGTGGGGCCAGCGGCGGCCTCAGTAGCGAGCCCGGCGGCCTCACCATGCTGGCGACCCAGAGCGTCAGCCCCGGCTACTTCTCCACCCTGGGCATTCCGCTGCTCGAAGGCCGCTTGCTGAACCGCGATGACTGGGAGCATCGTCGCGGCTCCGTAGTGATCAGCCAGGCCGCCGCGTGGAAGCTCTGGCCCAACGAATCCGCCATCGGCAAGCAGATCTACCCCGGCACTCCCGGCGATGAGAGTCACTGGATGGAGGTCGTCGGCGTGGTGGGCGATGTCTACGGCCGCGCCCTCAATGAGGAGGCGGAGGCCACCGCCTACTATCCCTGGGCCAATCCCCAGGAGGGACTGTGGGACGTCAGCAATCAGGCCCTGGTGGTGCGCTGGTCCGGGGGTCGCAAACCCACCGCTCAGGACCTCGACGCCCTGCGTCAGGCGGTGTGGGCCCTCAACCCCGAGCTGCCCCTGGCCGGCGAAGGCCAGCTGAGGGAATTCGTCCAGCGCTCCAAGTCCCGCCAGGCCTTCACCGCCCTGCTGCTCTCCCTCGCCGCCGGCATCGCCCTGCTCCTCGGCGCCGTCGGCACCTACGGCGTGATCTCCTACCTGGTCTCCCAGCGCACCCGCGAGCTCGGCGTCCGCCGCGCCCTCGGCGCCCGTCCCGCCGACGTCCACGCCCTCGTGCTGCGAGAAGGGCTCTCCCTCGCCGCCGCCGGCGTCCTCCTTGGCTTAGGGCTCGCCGCCCTCCTCGCCTCCTCCCTCCAGGCGGTGCTCTTCGGTATCTCCACCCACGACCCCGCCGCCTTCCTCCTCGCCCCCGCCAGCCTGATTCTGGTCGTTCTCGTGGCCTGCTGGATTCCCGCCCGGAGGGCCGCCTCGGTGAGCGCGGCGGTAGCGCTTCGGGAGGGGTGAGGGAGGAGTAAGGAGTAAGGCTCGGTATTCCCGAGAAAGCTGCACTTTTGGTCCGTCTCAAGGTCTGCACAAGGGATTAGCCCAAGGACTTCGATCCGCAGACTGATGGAGAGAGCACGGAATGCAGAAACTCGTGGATGGACTCGACCAGGCAATTCCCGACGACGTGACGAAGGCGGTACTCGCAGCCAGAGAACAGAGCGTCGCTCCCCGCGAGCTCGATCTCTTGCTGATGCGGCGCCGGTCGAGGCAGCCCTTCCTTGCCGGTAGCGCTCTTCAGACCCTCAGCCAACCCTCCCCCTTCAGCCCCCGGCTGGACGCGAGCGACATCGATTCCGAGATTCCCATCCGGGATCTCATCCCGGAGGCCCCGTCGGACGCCCCCATCAAGTACTCCTTGGAGCATTGGTCTCTGCAGGCTCACGCCTATCGCTCCGAGCAGGCGGGCAATATCGGGATCCTCGGGCGGCTCTTCTCCGGCAGCGCACAGCAGGTCAGCGGAGGGGTGATTCACGAAGCCAAGCGCTTCTCTATTCTCGAAACCGAGAAGAAGCGACGGGTGGAATTCGGTGTCGCCGTGCGGCTGGCGGTCGCTTCCAAGAGCGTGTCCGCCGAGACCCAATTGACCCTCCCCAACCTCGCCGCGGAGGCGCAGCTGAACTCCAGCGAGACTCGCGTCGGGATCACCGTCGTCGGCTACGCTGGCCCCCTCGGCAACCTCCTCCCGGCTCCGTCCAACCTCGATGTGGAGACCTATGTCAGCTACATCGGAGCCTTCCAGAACATCCAAGCGCTGATCTTCGGCACCGATGGCTGGGCCCAGGCGTCGCCGACTCTGCTGTCCTTCGAAGACGAGGAGGAGAAGAAGGAGTAGGCGAAGCTCCCCTGGGGCGATGGGCCGGAGCTGCTAGAAGTTGGCAGGCGATTGATCCCGAGGCTGGCTGGAAGTTAGCAGGCGATTGATCCCGGAGCTGCTGCTGGAAGTTGGCAGGCGATTGATCCCGAGGCTCATCGGCCCCGTTGGAAGTTAGCTGCTGCTGGAAGTTGGCAGGCGATTGATCCCGAGGCTCATCGGCCCCGTTGGAAGTTAGCAGGCGATTGATCCCAAGGCTCATCGGCGGCTGGAAGTTGGCAGGCGATTGATCCCGGAGCTGCTGCTGGAAGTTGGCAGGCGATTGATCCTAGTAACGCTGCGGGAGGGGTGAGGGCTAGGCGAGAGTCTCGCGATGCGGCGATCGCCGCCCCAAGTCGATGAGCTGAGGACGGCTGTTGGTCGTGCTTTTGTCGTAGGATTTCCAAGCTGCTTGCGCCTCACGCAGCCACGAAGAAGTCCTTTCGAGAGCCCCACCCACAGGAGTCCCCATGGAAGTCATCGACGCCTGGATGCAGCACCCCACCCGGCGCTTTCTGGAGCAGCCGATGTTCGACTCCCTGCGCCGATGGTCCGGGGACGACAGCATTCCGGAGATCTCGCTGGAGATGACCCTCGGAGCGATGCAGCAGTCTGGAGTGAGCCTCGGCCTCACCGCCGCCTGGTGGGGGCCGACGGGTGCGCTGATCGAAAACGACGAGGTCGCCGCCTTCGTGCAGGCCTACCCCGAACGCCTCGCCGGAGTAGCCTCGGTAGACCTCAATCGCCCGATGGATGCGGTGCGGGAGCTGCGGCGCTGCGTGCGGGAGCTCGGCTTCGTCGCCCTGCGCATCATCCCCTGGCTGTGGGGCCTGCCGCCGGACGATCGCCGCTACTACCCCCTCTACGCCGAGTGCATCGAGCTGGACATCCCCTTCTGCCTCCAGGTCGGCCACACCGGCCCGCTGCGCTCTTCGGAAACCGGCCGCCCGATCCCCTATCTCGAGAACGTGCTCCTCGACTTCCCCGAGCTGCGGGTCGTCGCCGGCCACATCGGCGCCCCCTGGACCCAGGAGATCCTCTCCCTGGCGACCAAATTCCCCAATCTCTACATCGACACCTCGGCCTACAAGATCACCCGCTACCCCGCCGACTTCGTCCAATACCTCCGCGGCCGCGGCGCGAAGAAGGTGCTCTTCGGCACCAACTACCCGATGCTCACCGGCGCCGCCTGCCTCGAGGGGCTGGAAGAGCTCCAGCTGAGCGAAGAAAACCAGGCTCTCTTCCTGGCCGGCAACGCCCGGAAGGTCTTCAAGCTACCCGCTAGCGAGTAATTCTCCCGCTAACTTCCCTCTTAGCTTCCAGCAGCCCCCAGCCTCCCGCCGGAACGCCAGAGGCCTTGACCCGCCATGCCCTCTTGGCGGAGTTGGTCTATACTCCGTCCATGATTGTTTGACGCCTGATCCCGAGCTGACGACCGCGCCTTCCGCCGTGGCCCCTTATTGGAGCTGAGACTGCGGACGGCCGGACATGTTGTGTCCGCTGAAGTTCGACTCGTCTTGAGTCGATCCGACTTCCGCGCCGGCACCTCTTCGTCGCTGCGCCGACTCTCCCCCTTCGCTGATTCCAAGGGGAGACGCCGCCGCGCCCTCGAGTCTTCCGCCCCATCACGGGGCCCAGGATCAGGTGTTCTCATGAGTCATTCTTCTTCTCAGCAGGCTTCCTCTCAGTCGTCTCGCCCTTCTTCCTTCGATTTCGACAAGCATTCTCCGCCGCTCCTCCAGGAGTACGGATGGCACTCGTTCGTCGCGGAGTCATCCATCGCGAATCACTATCGCGAGGCGATGAGCCAGTGGTCGTCTTCCGGCAGCGGGGATTCAGCTCAGCTTCAGCCCGCCCGGGTGCTCTTTCGCTCTCTGGAGCTCTATCGCGTGATCACCGCTGCCGGTGAGCGGGAGGCGGAGCCTTCGGGACGCCTGCGCTCCGACGGCGAGCTGCCGGCGGTGGGCGATTGGGTTCTCGCCCGCGGCGGCGAGGACGGCCCGCTGCAGCTGGTGTCCCTGCTGCCGAGGCGCACTTCCCTCTCCCGAAAGGTTCCCGGGGAGCGCACCGTAGAGCAGGTGGTGGCGGCCAACGTCGACACGGTCTTCATCGTAATGGGCCTCGACGGCGACTTCAGCCTGCGCCGGCTGGAGCGCTTCTCGGTGATGGTGTGGGAGAGCGGCGCGCAGCCGGTGGCGGTGCTCACCAAGGCGGATCTTCACGAAGACCCCGCCGGAGCCCGGCTGGATGCGCAGATGGCGGTGCCCGGGGTGCCGGTGATGGCGGTGTCTTCTCTCGAGGGGACGGGGCTGGATCCTCTCCAGGCCTACCTCGAGCCGGGCCGCACGGTGGCGCTCATCGGATCCTCCGGAGTCGGCAAATCCACCCTGGTGAACCGGCTCTGCGGCAGCGAGGTGATGAAGACCGGGGCGGTGCGGGAAGGGGACGACCGCGGTCGCCACACCACCACCCATCGCCAGCTGGTGCCGCTGCCGGGGGGCGCTCTGCTGATCGACAACCCCGGCGTGCGGGAGATCCAGCTGTGGGCCGGAGACGAGGCGCTGAGCGAGACCTTCGGCGATATCGACGCCCTGGCCCGGAACTGCCGCTTCCGGGACTGCAGCCACGAGGGCGAGCCCGGCTGTGCGGTGGAGTCAGCGCTGGAGAGCGGCGCCCTCGACGCCGGCAGGATGGAGAGCTGGCGCAAGCTGCAGCGGGAGCTGCACCACCTGGAGCGACAGCAGAACGTCGTGCTGCAGCGCCAGGAGGACAAGCGCTGGGCCAAGATCTACCGTTCGGCCCAGGCGGCCAAGCGGGCCCGCAAGCGCGGTCGCTGACTCCAACTCCAACTCCAACTCCAACTCCAACTCCAACTCCAACGACAGAGTCGCCCGGCGATTCTTCACTCCGCTCTCGATGACTCACGGCGGCCCCACCGAGGGCCGCCGTGGGTCTTCACGAGGAACTCTGTACGGCCTCAGGACTGATCCCGCAGCTCCAGCTCCAGCTCATCCCCCGCCTCCACGGTGAACTCCTGGCGCTCGAATTGATAATCGCCTCGATTCCAGCCGTTGAGCTGATAGCGCCCCGGGGTGATCGGGAAGCGCTCACCGCTGCGACGCACCTTGTCCCGCTGCCAGCGCTCACCGTTCCAGCGGTCGAGGAAGATGCGCTCCTGCCCGCCGGCGGAGCCATCCGCCTCGAGATAGTTCACCGTGAGATGGGCGGAGGGGACCTCGAGGACGAACTCCTGATTTTCCTCGGCGGTGATCACCACCCCCTCCTGCTGGAAGGGCGTCAGCCGGTTGGGGAGCACCAGGGTATAGGTCCCCGGCACCGCCCGGGCGCCGTTGCTGCTGTGCACCTTGTAGGCCCGCTCGCCGTCCTGCCACAGCTCCGTGTTGTGGCGGTAGGGAATGCCGCTGCCGGAAGCCACCAGCTGGAAGTAGACCTTCACCGTGGTCTCGAGCGCGAAGAGCACCTCTTGGTCTTCCCCGTCCTCCACCGTGATGGTGCGCTTCAGTTCGTTGTCCTGATTCACCTTGGAGCGCAGCTCGTACTCCCCCGGCATCACGTAGGCGACATCCTGGGGGCGAATGGAGAACACCTCTTTGCCCTCCTGATAGACCCGCACCAGCGCGCCCTTGTGCTTCTCGCCATCTTCCTCAAAGCGGAAGCTCAGCCGTGGTGGCGTCGACACCTCGACCTCGACCAGGGTCTCGCCCCGAGGCGCCAGCGTCGCCTTGCGGGTCACCGGACGGTAGATCTCTCCGCTCTTGGTCCTCACCCCCACCTCCAGGGCGTGCTCCCCCGCCGGGATCAGATTGCGGCCCTCGCTGGCCACCGCCCGCTCCTCGCCGTCGGCTCCCAGAGCGGTGCCGTGGATCCGCAGCTCCTCGCCGTCAGCGTCCACGCCGCGCAGAATCAGCGCCGGCGCGCTGGTGACCTCGCGGATCTGCCCCAGGCCATCCGCCAGCTCCGCGGTGGAGTCAGCGGCGTAGAAGGGAGTCCCGGCGGCATCGGCGATGCAGGAGAGGGCTTCTTTCTCCTTCTCCTCCAGCCCCAGACCCACGACGTGGACCCGGATCGCTACGTTACGCTCCCGCCACTCCTTCATCAGTGCGCAGGGATCGGCGTCGCAGGTCTCCAGGCCATCGCTGATCAGGATCAGCTCCCCGGAGCGATCCCCGAAGTCCTCCAGCGCCGCCCTCAGACTGCGGGTGATGGGCGTCTTGCCCTTGGGGTTGACCCCGTTAGCGAAGGAGACGATCTTGCCCCGCGCCTGCTCCGCGGGGGCGACGGGCACCACCAGCTCGGTGTCGGCGCAATCCCCCTTGCGGTTGTGGCCGTAGGCCCGTAGCGCCAGCTCCTTGCCCTCGAAATCCTGGGCGACGAAATCCGCCAAGACCTCTCGGGCGGCAACGATCTTGTTCTTGCCCTCCGGCAGCTGCCCCCACATCGAGCCAGAGGCGTCGAGGATGACGTATACCCCCGGCGCGTCTTCCGCCGCGGCCGGCTGCGCCCCTAACGAGGCAAAGAATCCAGCGATCAGGAGGCAGGAGAGGAAGGTCTGGAACGCGAGACTTCGGGGGAAATCAGTCCATCGCATCGGCGGTTCTCCATCGGTTGAGGAAGGCAGAGCAGGCAAATCGAGGGAAAGAAAACGAAAGGTAGGAAAGCGTTGGGACAGCCCCAGACCGGGGCTTCCTCAGATCCGAAAAGCCAGAGGCAATCGAGATTGGGGCAAACGCTACTTCAAAGTATACGCCTCGCCCCGATCCCCTCCAATGAGTCAGAGGAACCATCCGCCCCCGCTCTCTAGCTCCCGACAGCTCCCGTCCCCCCTTTATTTCTTTCCAGGATCTGCGCTCAGGGCTGCTCGAGCACGAAGCGGTAGCCCCCCTCCGTCGCCCCCCAAACCTGCTCCCCGGCCTCGTTGAAGCCGCGATCCCAGCTCAGCAGCAGGCCCTCTTCGATCTCTACCTCAGAGGTGGCATAGCTCGCTCCCCGCAACGCGCTGGAGCAGCTGCGCTCGCTGGTTTCGCCGGCCCAGGTGCCGTCCTCCTGACGCAGCAGAAGGATGTCGCAGCCGGCCCGCTCCTCGAGATCCTGCGGCGACAGCGCCCCCAGCGGCGATTCCTGCCGGAAGGCTCCGGCATGCTCCAGCGGATCTCCCTTCAGGGCGTAGACCACGCTGCGCACCCGAGTTACTCCGTCCTCCCCCGCCCCCTCGTCCACCAGTCGGTAGACCCGCTGCCGGTAGGGCTGCTCGAGGGCGCTGGCCGCCGCCTGCTCGACGTAGAGCCAGGGGCCGTCCTCCCGCTGCGGCCACACCGGCACCATCACCAGGCGGATGTTGAAGAAGCTCTCGTCCTCCGCCGCCTGGGCGGCGCTGGAGAAGGTCCCGGTCATCAGGGCCTGCACCTCCGGCAGCGGCGAGGATTGTGCCTCCTCCGCAACGGCGTCGGCCCCGACAGAGAATCCGGCCAGGAGGACTAGCGCGACGAGAGTCGTACTCATCAGGCGTCTCGTGCTGATCAAGCGGCGAGAGGACGGTTGGGCGGGGAGCTTCCAGGCGCGGTGGAGAGACATCGGCATACCTCCGGAGTGGTGACGAGCGGGGCCCAGGCTGGCGCCCTCAGCTCGAGAAGGTGGGATGCTGGAAAAAAAGTTCGCGATCCGTGGCGGGATTCGGAGCGACTTTGCATAGCTCCCTTTGAAGCCCCCCGCGGCGGGAACGAATCTCGGCGGCGAGGGGGACCCCGAAAGGATACCGCCATGTTTGCTACTCCGCACCGAGTTTCCCTCTTCATAGTCTTCGTCCTCCTCTTCCTCGGGCTCGGCCCGCTGCCGGTCTTCGCCTCGGAGATCGGCTACCCGCAGCGGGGCCCGGCGCCCATCGCCGCTGCCCCCTCCCCCGGGGCCACGGAGCCGGCCGCCGGCCCCACCACGCCCGCCCACTACCTCATCGTCCAGGCCGGCGAGGCCCTCGCGCCGCGGGTCACCTTCTACCGCCAGGTGGAGATCCAGGGCAGCCTCGAAAGCCTGAATGATCCCCAGGTCCAGGAGCTGGCCTCCACTCTGAGCACTCGCCAGGACCAGGCCGTCGAGCTTCGGCTGCGGGACACCAAGGGTCAGGTGGTCTATCGCGGGGTGCAGCGGGTTCCCCGCTGGCACCGCTCCGAAACCCTGCTGGACGAAGACGACCCGCGGGTCAAAGAGCACGGCACCCGCCTCGCCGGCCACCATCTGCCCGTCGAGGAGGCGCCCTTCGTCGTCCGAGTGCCGGTGATCCCCGGCGCCAGCCAGCTGGAGATCGACTCCGGAGTCGGTCTGCTGCGCACCGCCACCACCTTCGACCTCGATTCTTTGGCGGCCCAATTTGCCCACACCGACCAGAACACCACCGAAGCCATCGCCGGCGCCTTCCACGAGGCGGTGCCGGGCTTCTATCAGGGCAATTCCAACAACCGGGTCGACATCCTGATCGTCGCCGAGGGCTACCGCCACATCGACGACCATTGGTTCCGCACCGACAGCGACGCCATGGTCGCCGGCTTCATGGGCGACCGCCCCTTCACCGACTACTCCACCCACTTCAACGTCTGGCGACTCTTCGTCCCCTCCATCGCCATGGGCGCCGATCGCCCCGCCTGCGACGACGCCGATGCCGGGGATCTCGACACCGGCTTCACCGCCAACACCTACTTCGACGCCACCTACTGCAACCAGGGCATCTGGCGCAATCTAGGAGTCAACAACAGCAAAGTCTTCGAAGCGGCCTCCGACTACCCCGACTGGGACGCCATCATCGTCCTGGTCCAAAGCCCCTACCGGGGCGGCTCCGGCGGCGCCCTCTCGGTGACCTCCATGGATACGAGCTACACCGCCTCCGACGACATCATCGGCGTGATGCAGCATGAATTCGCCCACAGCTTCGCCGGCCTGGGGGACGAATACGAAACCGCCGACGAGGACTTCCCGGAATGTTCCGACCGCAACGTCTCCACCAGCGATGACTGCGAGCCCAACGTCACCGACGTCGACTTCCGCTCCGGCAATAAATGGAAGCATTGGATCGCTTCATCTACCCCCGTCCCCACCTCCGGCTCCCTTTCCGACCCTCTCGCCGCCGGCGCCTGGGAAGGGGCCCGCTACCTCACCGACGACATATACCGCAGCTGCTTCAACGGCATCATGCGGGATTCCCTGGCGGACTTCTGCCACGTTGGCCGAGAGCGCATGATCGTCTCCCTCTACCAGGGCGGCTGGGGCATCCCCGGCGGCGGCGTCAGCACCATCCAGCCGGGCACCCGCTCCCCCTCCGCCGCCCTTCTGAACCGCAGCGCCGGTCAGAAAACCACCTTCAGCGCCCGCGCCTTCGGCCCCCCGGGCACCACCCTCACCGCCCAGTGGCTGGTCAACGGCATCGTCTTCAAAACCCAATCCGTCGCCTCCGGCGGCCTCGCCTCCTACTCCTTCAGCTCGATCCTGCCGGGATCCACCTGGAACATCCAGCTACGCATCACCGACAACCACCCCAACCTCCACAGCTCCACCCGCCCGCAGCTGGCCAAGAGTCAGCATTGGACGGTGAACATCATCGGTGGCGGAGGCGGGTGCCCGCTGTGTTTGCTGGACGAGAAAAGAGGGGTGATGGGCGAGTGAGACCCCGGCGACTCCCGCAGTCTCGAACCCCAGCCATCAAGCCCCGGCGGACTCATCGTCTGTCGGGGCTTTCTTCTTGCTTGCGGTCACTCTCTTAGGCTGCTTCCTCGAAGACATAGCCCGAATCCCCCACATTGAGAGACATTTTCTATATGAATACCTCCACTACGCTCTCCCATCAAGGTGCTGATCTCTGCGTCGAAACTTCCGGCGAGGGGCCCCTGAGCTACGGGCAGCAGGAGCGAGACGCGATCGCGGTGCTGGACGAGCTGGGCGTGGAACGCTGCGCGGTGGTGGGCTTTTCCGACGGCGGGATCACCGGACTGCGGCTGGCGGCTCGGGGACTCGGGAGAGTCCAGGCCGCAGCGACGGTGGGCTCGCGGTGGCCAGCGAGGGATAGCGCTCACCTTGGGGAGGCCTTCCCGGAGATCCGCCGCAAGACCCTGGAGGGCGGCGCCCAGGCCCAGCTGCTGGAGGATTACGACCGCCTGAACCCAGACCAGGACTTCGACCGGCTGGCAGAGCTGTACTCTGCGATGTGGAAAGACGACGGGCCCGACGGCCACCCTGACGAGGCGGCGGTGGGGATCGAGGCGCCGACCCTGCTGGCGGTGGGCGATCGCGATCCTTTCGTACCGGCGGAAGCGGTGCTCGAGCTCCACCGCAGGCGTCTGGAAGCGGAGAATCCTAGCGAGCTACTGGTGCTGCCGGGCGCCGGCCACGCGGCTCATGACGAGCGGGGGACCTCTACGTGCCGGCGCTGCGGAGCTTTTTGGAGAGAAATCTCGGGAGCTAGGGGCGGCTATCAAACTGGTAAGTGAGTGATTACACCCGGCTCCCCCACCCTCTGGCTTACGCAGTCAGGGTGAGGGAAGGCAAAGGTGTCAACAGGCAAGTAATCCTCACCAGGAGAACGCTACTTCGGGAAATCGATTTCGTAGACGACACCCGGCTGGCATTTCTGCATCGCATCCGCAACTTTTTCCGCGGATCGACGAATCCTTGGCCAACTCGTAGTCAAGAGAACCAGAACCTTCAATCTGCACTCTGCGAGATTCTGCTGGTGCTTTAAGTTGGTATCTGTCGTCACCAACACCTCGAAGCCAGCGGTCTCTGCTTGCCGCAGCAAGTTACCGTTGGTCAACGTAGACCAGCCTAATTCGAAGGCTGTCGAGACCTCACAATTGCCGAGATAGTTTCGTAGAGGGCGAGGGGTGCCTTGATCGAACAGGACCCTCACTCAGCCTGCCTTGGCGTTGACCACTAAGTGCTCAAGCACCTTTCGAACCTTGTCTTCTGAAACTCCTGGGAACCAATCGATAAATTCACTAATTGAAGCTCCGCTCTCGAGATTCTCGAAAAGCGCTGCTACCGGAACCCGGGTTCCCTGGAACACCCACACGCCGCTAACGCGCAGCGGGTCTCGCTCTACTGCTGGGCAATTCGACCAATCCATCATGTTCTGATCATAACACTGGCGACCTTAGCAGCCGATTTACTCCAGCCAGATCCCCGTAGCTCGCGCGTAGACGCCAGACGAAAGCCCCCTCTTCCACCAAGGTAAATCAGGGACCGAGGAAGACCCTCGGCCCCTGCGATCGCTTCGGCTCATAGAGTCGCCGATACGAAGGCGCAGTCTCAGGTGGAGACGTCGGCAATCACCAGGGCGGTAATCCAGCCGCTCATCTTCTTGTCGTTCGACGGCTGGATATCGAGAGTCGCGGTGACGTTGACCGCCTGGGACGAGAGGCTCACGTCGTCGATCGAGGCTTGAGCCGTCCGGACGTTCTCGCCACTGTCGTCAAACTTCTGCCGGAACCCTTCGAGCACCGCGTAGGCATAGCGAACGGTGCCGGAGAAGGTCGCGGTCTGCGTGTCGGTCTGGCTGCCTTTGCCGTCGAGATTGAACTTGATCTGCTGGAATTCGAGGGCCATGATGCGTTCCTTTCTGATGCGGTGAGCCCCGATGTAGCGGGGCGTTGGGTTCGGGTTTCGAGGTCAGGCTCGAAGCCCGGGTCGTCGTGGGCCAAAGCGTCCCAAGACGGCATCGGAAAGTGATCTGGAGCAGCTCTAGAGAATCTCTGGGGAATCTCTGGATGGCGTAAAGTGCTGAAAACGAGACCGTTACGGGGCGTCTCGCCGCTGCATTTCGGGAACTTGTGCTGGCTTTTGCAGATGGCAGGCGAGTGATCCCTGGAGCTTCGAAGAAATCCCCCCTCGGTCCCCCCCACTCTGATTCATGCAGTCAAAGTGGGGGAAGTCAGAGTTGCTGTCCCCCGAAAGATGCCAGGCGAGTGTCCCGAAGAGGCCAGGCGAGTGATCCCCCTCGCTTTGGGTCGCATTGCAGAAATTCTCGAAACAATTTGACCAAACGGTCAAATGAACCCTTGACCTCGACAGAGAACATCCATATCCTCCGAACATTCGAACAATTGGTCAGTTCACATGAACAGTCCTTTGGTTCACGCCTAGAAATTGCGACCTCTCCCTCCTCCTCCGGCCTCAGACTCCTCTAAGAGACTCACGCTATGCCGATGACGAGATCCCGTCCCCGCCGGCTATCAGCGCCGCGTTGGGCGCTGCGACGACGCCCTCTCTTCGCTGCTCTGGTGATCAGCGCAGCGCTACTTCCGTTCTCCGAAGCCGCTGACGCCGCGGAGCCACCAGCCGGCGACACCGATGCGCCTAGGTGGGGGTTGCTGTGGCCGAATTCTGGAGATCGAGCCCTGGCCGAAGGTATTGAAGGAGAAGTAAAGGCGCTTCTCGGACAGGGTCCGGCGAGAAGCGGGCAACCCGCTGCGCTGGGAGACTCTTCGGAGGTCGAGGTATGGGTTTCTGTGGGTCGATGGAGCCAGCCGCCCTCGAGCCAACCCTCTCCGGAGTCTGCCGTCCTGCCCTCTGACCGCCGAGTCATCGTTCTTCGCGAGGACTTCGGACAGACCCAGGCCCTCCCGACGCTGGATTCCGGCGCGATGGTCGTCGCGCCCTCTTCTTGGCTCGCTGATCTTCAGGCCCTTCGCCGCGTTACCGGAGAGCATCGCCTCACCTTGATCTTGCCTCAGCAGATTCTCGAAACGCAGCGAGGGCTAGACCAGGAGCTGATTCAGCAAGGCGAGAGGGCCGGCTTTGAGCTTCAAGTCTTGAGCCTCGACGAAGCTAGACCAGAGGAAATTGCGGGGCTCCTAGACGGCCTCAGTCCAGGGGCCGGGGGAATCTACCTCGCGCCGGGCCTGCCGGGCGCTGCCGAGGACTGGGCCGAGGCCCTCTCCAAGCGAGGCCTGCCGGGGGTTTCCGGACGAGGACCGGAGGACGTCGAGGCCGGCGTGCTGGTCGGGCCACGACGGGACCGACTGCGCCCCCTGGCGCGAATGACCGCCCTGGCGCTGCGGGAGCAGCTGAGCTCCCCCACTGCAGCAGTCAGGATCTGGGCGGTACCGGCGGCGCCGGACTTGGATCTGCGCATTCACCGCGGCACCGCGGAGCGGCTCGAGATCCCCCTGCCCTGGGACCTGCGCCTGGACGCGGAGCTGGTGGGTCATGCTGCCGGCGGCGGGGCCAATCTCGACCTCGGTCGCGCCCTGCGGGAAGCGGTGGACGCCAATCTCGGCCTCGCCGCGAGGCGAGTGCAGCTCGCCGCCGACGCCACCGAGCTGCAGCGGGCCGCGGCGGCGAGGCGCCCGCAGCTGAGCTTCAACCTCCAGGGGACCCAAATCGATCAGGACTCCGCCCGCTCCAGCTTCGGCAATCAGCCGGAGCGTCGCCTGCTGGCCACCGGCGAGGCGAGCTGGGTGCTCTTTTCGGAGCCCCTCACCGCCGCGGTGGAGATCGAGGAGCGGCTGCAGCTGGCGCGGCAGCTGGAGGTCGAGCAGCTGAGGCTGGACATCGCGCTGGAGGCCGGGAGGAGCTATTGGGAGCTGCTGCGGGCCACCGCTCGGCAGCGGGTGGAGCGCTCGAATCTCTCTCTCAGCGTGGCCACCCTGGATAACGCCCGCTGGCGTCTCCAGGCGGGAGCCGCGGACACCGCCGACGTCGCCCGGCTGGAGGCGCGGGTGGCCCAGGATCGCCAGCGCCTGGTGCAGGCCGAGGGCCAGCGCCGCGCCGTGGCGCTGCGACTCAACGAGCTGCTGCACCGCCCTCTGGAGCAGGAGCTGATCCCCGAGACGGCGGATCTCGGACCGGCTGATACCGAGACGGCCAGTGCTGAGCCGACCGAAACCCAGTGGAGTGCTATCCCGAGGGACGAGCTGGTCTCCGACCTGCGGCGCTTCTCGACGCTGCGCCAGCAGCTGGTGGAGCGCAGCCGGGCGCAATCCCCCGGCGTCGCCGCCAGCGAGGCGCTGCGCCGCGCGGCGGAGAGGCGCCAGGAGAGCGCCCGCCGCGCCTTCTACCTGCCGACGGTGGATCTCAGCGCCGGCTGGACGGTGGACGTGGCGGAGGGCGGCGCCGGCGATGAGGTGCCGATGCTGGATCTCGGCCTCGGCGGCGCCAACCCCTTCCCTCCCGCCACCGACGACCGCTGGACCCTCTCCCTCACCGCCACCCTGCCGCTGACTACCGGCGGGCGCCGACAGGCGGAGCGGGCGCGGGCGGATCTCGAGGTGGAGGCCGCGGAAGTCCTGCAGGAACAGGCGGAAGAGCGGGCGCGGCTGCGGGCCCTGCTGGCCCTCTCGGACTTCGAAACCGCCAGCGTCGCCCGCCGTCAGGCGGAACAGGCCGCCCTCGCCGCCGAGCGGGCGCTGACGGTGGTGAGCGCCGCCTACGAGCAGGGCACCGAGACCCTCACCACCCTTCTCGACGCCCAGAACGGCGCCCGCAGCGCGCGGCTGGAGTCCACCGACGCCACCTACGCCCTCCACCAGCGCTGGCTGGAAGTCGAGCGCACCCTCGGCGGCTTCTCCCTTCTGGATCCTCAGGCTTCCGACTTTCTCACCAGGACTCTCTCTTCGCTGGAGACACGCTAATGCTCGCCCTTCCTCAGGCCCTGATCTCCTCTCGCGCCGGCATCCCCCCGCGCTTCGCGGCCCTCGGGGCCGCCGCCATCGCCCTTCTCAGCCTCGGCGCCTGCTCCTCTGAATCGCCCACCGAAGAAGCCCTCGCTCCGCCGCCGCCGCGCCCGGTGCGGGTGCTGGAGATCCAGGCCGCAGACACCAGCCGGGAACGCACCTTCGTCGGCCGCAGCCAGGCGCCGAGCCAGGCGGCGGCCTCTTTCCGGATTCCGGGCCGGGTGGAGCGACGAGCGGTGAATCTCGGCGACTCGGTGCGGCGCGGAGACCTGCTGGCGGCGCTGGACGCCAGCGACTTTCGACTGCGCCTCGAGGAGGCCAGCGCCGAGGTCGCCCGCAGCGAGGCGGAATGGCGCAACGCCGAGGCGGAGCGCCAGCGGCTGCGGGCCCTCTTCGCCACCGAGAGCACCTCCCGCAGCGCCCTGGACGCCGCCGAGGCGCGCTACGACGGCGCCGAGGCGGCCCGCGACTCGGCCCAGCGTCGCCAGCGCCTGGCCCGCGCCGAGCTCGGCTACACCCGGCTGCGGGCGAGCGCGGCGGGACGGGTGGTAGCGGTGGAGATAGAGGCCGGGGAGAACGTCCAGAGCGGCCAGGCGGTGCTTCGCCTCGCCACCGGAAACGGTCTGGAGGTGGAATTCGCCGTTCCGGAAGGCCTGATCTCCCGCCTCGAGCTAGGGCAGGAGGCGGCGGTGGACTTCCCCGCCGACGGCATCCAGGGCAGCGGACGAATCAGCGAGGTCGGCGCCGGCCCTGTCGGCGACGGCGGCGGCGCCTTCCCGGTGGTGCTCCGGCTCCAGGATCCGGACCCTCGCCTGCTCACCGGCCGGGCGGCGGAGGTCACCCTGCGCTTCGCGGCGACCACCGACGCCCTGCTGCTGCCGCCGGAGGCGGTGGCCGCGGATGACCGCGGCCGCTTCGTGTGGGTCGCCGTGCCGCAGAGCGAGAAGGACGCGGAGCAGGCCGGCGACGGCCTTCGGGCAACGGTCGAACGACGCAATGTCGAGGTCGGCGAGCTGCTGGCGGAAGGCCTGGAGGTGCTCTCGGGCTTGGCCCCCGGCGACCGGGTCATCACCGCTGGAGTCTCCCGCATTCTCGAGGGCCAGACGGTACGCCTGCTGGATCACGACCCTCTGGCGGAGGTGCGCGGCTTCTGAGTCGCCGGGAACAAAATCATGAACCTCACCCGTCTCTGCCTCGAGAACCGCACCGCCACGGCGGTCTTCCTCACCCTGCTCTTCCTCACCGGCCTCGTCACCTACCGCACCCTGCCTCGAGCCGAGGATCCGGGCTTCAAGATCCGCGCCGCCATCGTCACCACCTTTCTTCCCGGCGCCGGTCCCGACGATATCGAGCTGCTCGTCACCGACACCCTCGAAAAAGCCATCGAGGAGCTGCCGGAGCTGCACTTCATGACCAGCGAGTCTCGCACCGGCGCCTCGGTGATCGTGGTGAATTTCGGCGAGGAGTACCGCGACCTGGCGCCTCTCTTCCGCGATCTTCGGGAAAAGGTCCGCGACGTGCGCGGAGAGCTGCCCGCCGATATCGTAGGCCCCTTCATCAACGATGACTTCGGCGATGTTTTTGGAACCGTCCTGGCGCTCACCGGAGAAGGCTTTTCCATCGTAGAGATAGAGCGCGCGGCGGAGCGAGTACGCCGCGACCTGCTGCTGCTGGACGACGTCGCCAAAGTGGAGATCTTCGGCGCGCAGGAAGAGCGGATCTTCGTTGAATTCGACGAGGCCCGCCTCGCGCAAGTGGGCCTTGGCCCGCAGCAGCTGGCGGCCGCGCTGCAGCAGCGCAACATCCTCCAGCCGGGCGGCGACGTGCGCACCGCACGGGAGCGATTCGAGCTCGAGGTGAGCGGCCGCTTCGACTCCGTAGAGACGCTCGCGGACACCGTCCTGCGCACTCCCGATGGAGCTCTCCTCGCCCTTCGTGATGTCGCCGAGGTGCGCCGCGGCACGGTGGACCCTCCCGAGGTAGTCACCCGCTACGGCGGCTGGGACGACGAGAATCGCGACGCCGTGGTGCTCGCCGTGTCGATGCAGGCGAACGGCAAGATCACCGAGCTGGGACCCAAGATCCTCGAGCGCATGGAGAGCCTGGAATCACGGCTGCCCCTGGGTCTCGAGTACCACGTGGTCTCGTACCAGACCACCCAGGTGGACAAGAGCGTCGACAACTTCGTCTCCAGCCTGCTCCAGGGCGTCGCCGTAGTGCTGCTGGTGATGCTGATCACCCTCGGAATACGCACCGGGCTGATCGTCGCCGCAATGATTCCCATGGCGATGGTGGGCTCGCTGGTCTTCATGGCCGTCTTCGGCATCACCCTCAACAAGATGTCCCTGGCGGCCTTGATCATCTCGCTGGGTCTGCTGGTGGACAGCGCCATCGTGATGGCGGAGTCCATCCTGGTAGCGATGCGAGAGGGGCGCAAACCTCTCGACGCGGCGCTGGATTCCGCCCGCGAGCTGCGACTGCCGCTGCTGGTCTCCTCTCTCACCACCGCCGCGGCCCTGCTCCCCACCTACCTCGCGGAGAGCACCACCGGCGAGTACACCTCCGCCATCTTCGAGGTGGTGACCATCTCCCTGCTCCTCGCCTGGGTGCTCTCCCTCACCATGACCCCGATGCTCTCGCTGCGCTTCGGAGTGCCGAAAGGCAGCGCCGGAGCGGGAGGTCCAGGACTCTATGACCGTCCCTTCTACCGCTGGTATCAAAGACGGTTGGAAGGCCTATTGCGGCGTCCCTGGCTTTCCCTCGCCGGATTCGTCGCGGTGCTAGCGACGGCGATGTGGGCTTTCCAATTCGTGCCTCAACAATTCTTCCCGCGCAAGGACCAGACCACCTTCCAGATTGCCCTCGAGACCCCCTACGGCTCTCCCATTCAATACACCCAGGAGGTGGTGGAAGATGTCGAGAACTTCCTCCAGAATGAGCTCAAGGCGCAGCTCGCGACGACCGAAGACAGGGCCTGGCTGCCCAATACCGACCGCGGCTTCGACCGCGAGGGGGTGGTCAACTGGGCGAGCTTCATCGGCAGCGGCGCTCCCCGCTTCGTGCTCAGCTACGATCCGGAGCAGCCACGCCCCAACTACGCCTTCCTGATCGCCAACTCGTCCTCCTATGAGGCTCAGGAAGAGCTGATTCCGCAGGTGGAGCGCTATGTCCGACAGCGCTGGCCCGACGTGCTGCCTCGGGTGCAAAAGCTGCGCAACGGGCCTCCCCTGGTGTATCCCATCGAAGTCCGCGTCTCCGGCGACGAGCTCAACCCCCTGTTCGAGACCGTACGCCAGGTGGAAGAGCGCCTCCGGCAGCAGCCAGGGCTCGTCAACGTCGGCAACGATTGGGGCCGCTGGACCAAGAAAGTCCGAGTGCAGGTGGACGACGCCCGGGCTCGAGGTCTCGGCCTCACCAGTCAGGACACCGCCTTCTCGCTGCAAACCGCGACCAGCGGCAGCGTGCTGACTCAATATCGAGAGGGGAACGACCTCATCCCCGTGGTGCTGCGCTCCAACGCCAGCCGAATGGATGGAACCGATCAGCTCCAGGGCCTGGAGGTCACGGTTCCCGCCAGCGGCGAACGGATTCCCCTCGAGCAGATCGCCTCCCTGGCGGTGGACTTCGAACCCTCCAAGGTTTTGCGGCGGGACCGCCAGCGCACCGTGACGATCTTCGCCGACCTCGACCCGCAGGCCCCGCGGGAGATCACCCCCTTCTCCATCGTCGCGGAGCTGGTGCCCTGGCTGGAAACAGAAGCCAAGCGCTGGCCCTTGGGCACCCGCTACGAGCTCGGCGGCGAGATCGAGAGCTCCGGCGACGCCCAGGCCTCGATTCAGGCCAAGCAGCCCATCGCGCTCATCGTGATCCTCTCGCTGCTGGTGCTGCAGTTCAACAGCCTGCGCGAGCCCATCATCGTGCTCCTCACCCTCCCCTTCACCCTGGTAGGGGTGATGCTCGGCATGTTGATCACCCAAACCCCCTTCGGCTTCATGCCCCTGCTGGGGGTCATCGCCCTCATCGGCGTGGTGATCAACAACGCGGTGGTGCTCCTCGACCGAATCCGAATCGAGCGAGATCAGGGGCTCGCGGCGATCGACGCGGTGCTGACCGCCTCACAGCGACGCCTGCGCCCCATCCTGCTGACCACCGCCACCACCGTCGGCGGCTTGATCCCCCTCTGGCTAGCCGGCGGGCCGATGTTCAGCCCGATGGCTATCGCCCTGCTCTCAGGGCTGGTGGTCTCCACCATCCTCACTCTCGGTCTCGTCCCGGTGCTCTACGCCCTCTTCTTCCGGATTCGCTTTCGGTCCGCGTGATATTTTGCCGGGATGCGCTGGAGAGAGCCCAAGCCGGAGACCGAGACAGAGTCACGCATTCTGGATGCAGCTCTGGAGGTCTTCGCCCAAAAAGGCCTCCACGGCGCGACCACGAAAGAGATCGCCGACCGCGCAGGCATCCAAAAATCCACCGTCCACTACTACCACCGGCACAAAGAAGACCTCTACGCCACCGTCTTCGAGCGCGCCTACCTGGAGATGTTCACCTCCTTCGAAGCGCAGCTCGAGGCGGACATGAGCTTTCGCCAGGTGCTCCGGGCCTTCATCGATCACCACGTTCGAAGCTATGCGGACAATCCCCTCAACGTGCACCTGTGGATGCAGGAGAACCTCATTGGGGCTCCGGTAGCTCAGGAAATTCTGAAGCGCTACCAGAGGCTGCCGGACTCTCCCTACCGCCGATTTGTCGATTCTCTTCAGGAGGCGATTCATGCCGGCGAAGTACGGGAGGTCTGCCCCGCCCAGACCTTCATCACCGCCATGGGTGCCTGTCTCTTTCTCCACATCGCCAGCCCCTCCCTGATGGCCACCCTGCCCAATTTGGTGGGAGACGAGAGCTGGGATTTCGACCGCGAGAGCTTCCTCGATCACCGAGTAGAGTCGCTAGAGGATCTGCTGTGGCGAGGGCTGCGCAGAGAGCCCTGCGAATAGCGACTGAGCACCGACCGGGCAGCGGCCAAACAGTGACCGAGCAGAGCTTCGCGGTCGAGCCCGTCAACGCCAAACTCGGATCCTGTCGAAGAGCAGCGAGCCGCCAGCCGCCTCCCCCACCGCCGCTGCGGCGCCGAAGCGCAGGGTGCGGACGCTGCGCAGGTAGTTGGTGAGGCCCAGGGTCTCCACGCCCTCGCCGGTGCCGACGAAGCGCAGGATCACCCGCCCGTCGGCGGCCTCCAGGCTGCGGGCTCCCCACCACTCGAATTCCAGGGTCTGGCGGCCGGGGGCCGGCCACGGCACGATGGGGCTGGAATTGGCGCCCCCGGTCCAGCGGCGGCCGATGGCCGAAACCCCTAGCTGGCCATCCAGGGAACGCACCAGCAGCACCTCGAAGAGTCGCTGATCGTCCTCCTCGGAGCGCGCGACGAAAACCTTGAAGGCGTCTCCCGGAGCCAGCTCGACGGCGGAGGGATCGAGATCGAAGCGCACCAGCAGATGGCGGTGAGCGCTGGGCAGCTGGGTCTCGACGTAAGCCTTGCTCTCCGCCGGTACCGGAACCAGCAGCTCCCCTCCCCCGAACTCCAAATCCGTCTCAGATTCTGATTTAGGCGAGCCCGCGGGAATCACCCTCGGCACCCTCTCCTTATCCGGCGTGAACAGACTCCAGCGCCCCGGATCGAGGCTCCCGAAGTCCTCCAACAGCAGTGCGCCATCCAGCGGCCGGACGGCGAAATCCCCCTGGTCCCCGCTGACGAAGTGGTCGACCTCCAATCGCGCCGCTCGCGCCGCGCTCTCCGCGCCCCGCAGGCCCAGCCTCAACTCGTCGAGGCGCAGCTGCGGATCCGCCAGTCCCGAGATCCTCGCCTCCACCTTGCCGTCCAGCGCCAGCACCAGACCGCCGTCCTCGCCTGCCTTTCGCGGCGCGCTCCAGCGCAGGGCGACGTCATGAACCTGCCACGGCAGCGGCACTTCCGCCGAGCTCAGCCAGACCTCTGCCGCCGGGCCGGAAGCCCCCTGCCGCGCCCGGGCCACCATCATCAAACCCTCTTCCCGCTGGCGAAGGCGCAGCTCGAAGAGGGCCCGCGGCGGGGCTGCCCTACGCCCCTCCAGCAGCAGCACCTCGGATCCCACCGGCAGCTCAAAGTCCTCGAGGCCGAGTCGAAAGCGAGCCCGGTAGCGAGATTCGCTCTGCGGCGAGTCGTCTACCAGGTAGTCGTCGTAGCTGGAGCTTAGCGCCAGCTCCAGAGCCGCGCTCCCCAGAGCGCGATAATCGCGGTGCAGGCGGGCACCTTCCGCCGTTCCCTCCTGCCGCCACGGCTCCAGACTTCCGTCTTCGAAGGAATCCACCCGGTAGGCTGACTCCTGTTGGGCAGCATCCGGCACCGGGCTCTCGGCCTGATCCGCGCACACCGCCCCTCCACCGCTCCCGACGAGGAGGCAGCAGCAGAGGCTAGAGATTCGAAGCAGGGGAAATCGGTAGACCATAGGTAGCTTTGACCAACGCCCTCGATGACCAAAGCGCCAGCCCAGGGCAGTAAGGAAGCTAATCACGAGAGATGAATATCGCGCGCGCCGACTCTAGCACTGGGCACTCCATCTCCGGCAAGTCAAAACACCGCCCCCTCACCAGGCTCTAACCAGCAACGGCCATCGCTGCAGTAGCCCGCGAACACAGCAGCCGAATCCCATACGACGGCTCATCGGCCCAGAACGACGCCTCCCACGCCGAAGCCGAAACCCTCGACTTGGCGCGCTATCGACGTATCCCTCAACGAGCTCGCGAGATCCGGATCAGGCCGAACCCAATCGACTTAGCAAATCCGGTCGAAAGCATTGCAGACATGTCTCTCTGCTGTGCAGCGCCTTCTCGCTCGTCGGCGCCTATTCTGAAGGATGCTCCCTCAGGTTGAGGGCGACCCGGGCCTTACCCGTAGCCTCATCGAGCCTTGTTCTCGAGGCCGCTCTACCGGCGTTCCGCCGCGACGGCGAAATCCCCTCTACATAACTTTTGCCCCAAGCTCCCTCCTCATTCCGCTCCACCGGCTTACCCGATGCACCTCAGCCCTCGCTTCACCAACGTCTTCGATCGTCTGTTCACGCAGCAGCGCTCAGCCAATCTGGAGCGCTATATCGTGTGGCTGGCGGCCTTCGGCTATATCGCCCACCTGCTGCTGATCTTCCTGGCGCGCAACCTCGAGCCGCTTCCGAACGTTTTGACTTTCGTTTCGCTCAATTATCTGTCAGCGCTCTACACACCCTTCAGCTTCATTCTCTTTTATGAAGTCTTCCAGCTCATCATCTCCATTCCGCAATCCACCACCGGCTCCCTAGGGCGCCAGTACGAGATCATTTCTCTCATCGTTCTGCGGAATGTCTTCAAGGACATCGCGGAATTCGACAGCTTCCGCATCATTCAAGATGAGCTGAGCGAATTTATCGCCGTGCTCATCGACATGGGCGGCAGCCTGCTGATGTTTCTTTTGGTTGCGGTCTTCTACCACATCCGCCGCTGGCAGGGTCCTCTGCCCCAGCCCCTCGACGAGGCATCCGCCTCACCGGAGCTGCTCACCTTCGTGCGCCGAAAGAAGAGCGTCGCCCTCTTCTTGGGAGCTCTCCTCTTCTGCCTCGCCGCCTACAACCTCTGGCTGTGGTTGGCCGAGGTCTACGCTCTCGCGGTGAACGGAACGCCCCCGGAAATCAATATCAAGACGATTTTCTACGTCGACCTCTTCACCGTGATGATCTTCACCGACGTGCTGATCCTGCTCTTCTCCATGCTGCGCGCCGACGACTACAAGCTCGTCTTCCGCAACGCGGGATTCATCGTCTCCACCATCCTCATTCGCTTCTCCCTCACCATCGAGAAACCCTACGATGTCGAGCTCGCGCTGCTCGCGATGATCTTCGGAATCCTCGTGCTCCTGGTTTACGGCTACTTTCGTCGCTACGCCGAAGCAGGGCGGCTACCGGCCCACGGCGCTCACCAGGAAGAGCCCGAAGACGAGGGGGAGCTCTATCCCGTAGAGACGAGCGGCGAAGAGAGCGACGGGAAGTGAAGCCGAGGATGAAGAGGCGCTCTGCTTTCTGAGCCAACGGGCCACGGGGCCACCCTGCGGAATCGAGAAGCCCTAGTCCTCGCGGTAGCGATTTCTCACGTCCGTGGTGAGATCGTCGTCAGCGACTGCCTCGGTCTGAGCTCGACCCTGACAGTCAACCTGGTCTCGAATTACCGAAGCAGAATTCGACAGCCTCTGCTCATGGGCGAAGTGAGCGCTCTTCGCTGGAGACGAGGGAATCTAGAGCTTCGTCTCCAGCTGCTGGCCTACAGCTCAATATAAGAAATAGCTCAGAGGCCTCTGGGCTGTTCAGACTCAAGATAAGCACCTTGAATTCTAGCCCTTGCCCTTGAATCGCCCCGGCTTTTCCGGAGACCTCAATCCTTGAGAGGATGAGGTCATGGGAAGACAAGCCAGGTACTCACCCGAAGTTAGAGATCGAGCCGTCCGAATGGTGCTCGAGCAGCAGGCTCACTACGAGTCCCAGTGGGCCGCGATTCGCTCGATCGCCAGCAAGATCGGCTGTACCGCCGAGACGCTGCGCAAGTCGGTGCGGCAGGCAGAGCGAGACGCAAGCCGGCGAGCAGGGCTGACGACCAGCGAACGCCAGCAGCTCCAGCAGCTTCAACGGGAGAATCGAGAGCTCAAACGAGCCAACGAGATCCTGCGCAAAGCGTCCGCCTATTTCGCCCAGGCGGAGCTCGACCGCCGACAGAAGAACTGATGGCCTTCGTCGAGGAGCATCGAGACGAGTACGGGGTCGAGCCGATCTGCGGCGTGCTGCTGATCGCCCCCTCGACGTACTACGAGCACAAGGCGCGAGAGCGCGACCCCAGTCGTCTGCCAGTTCGAATTCAGAAGGATCAGAAGCTGCGGCCTGAGGTACAGCGCGTGTATCGCGAGAGCTTTGATCTTTACGGGGTCAGGAAGGTCTGGCGTCAGCTGCACCGGGAAGGCTATGCGGTGGCTCGATGTACCGTAGCCCGTCTGATGCGCCAGATGAATCTTCAAGGCACTGTGCGCGGGCGCCGCTCTCGGGTCACGACGACTCCGGACACAGCCCTGGAGCAGCCTGCCGATCTCGTCGAGCGCAGATTCCAGGCAGGGAGACCGAACCAGCTTTGGGTATCCGACCTGACGTACGTGGCGACCTGGAGCGGCTTCGTCTACGTCGCGTTCATCTTCGACGTCTTCTCGCGGCACATTGTCGGGTGGCGGGTGGCGAGTTCCCTGCGCACCGAGCTCGCCCTCGATGCGCTGGAGCAAGCCCTCTACGCTCGCCGAGAGGCCAGGGACAACTCGCTCATCCACCACAGTGATCGCGGCAGCCAATACCTGTCGATTCGCTACACGGAGCGCCTGGCGGAAGCGAACATCGAGCCCTCGGTCGGAAGCCGGGGAGACTCCTACGACAACGCCCTGGCCGAATCGGTGATCGGTCTGTACAAGACCGAAGTCATCCGTCAGCGGGGTCCGTGGCAAGGTGTCGACGAGGTCGAATACGCAACACTCGAGTGGGTCCATTGGTTGAATACCCACCGGCTCCTCGAGCCTCTCGGCTATCTGCCGCCCGTCGAGTACGAAGAGGCCTACTACCAACAGCAAGAACTCTCGCCGCAGAGGGCGAGACTCAACTAAAACGGTCTCCGGAGATCCCGGGGCGGTTCAATTCACAGGATTCCTAGGTACGTTGATGGAGTAGCCTGTCACGATAGAACCATCAGAGACTCCAGTGATCACTTAAATACCGACTCCCCCCGCGAGCACTAGTCACGATTTAACAGCATTCAGACTTGACTATCTGACCTCAGCGTCATCTGCGAAATCTAATATACAAGACACTCAGACTCGTCCCCTCCTACAAAAGGGTTACAAAGCACTACTTACCAGTACCACCCTCAGAAACCTCGGATTGATAGACCTTGAAAGCTTCATTCACTAACAAGCCAGGAAATTCAGCTACTAGATCCGCTTTTACGTCTTGCGCAAAGGTCTTCACAGCATTTTGCAGGGAGTCGTAGGGAACAACACTAGCATCTGACACATAATTCGCTGCTACCCTGACCAACCCACTGTCTAGCTTGAACTCAATCATTGCCTCTGACTCCGTAAACTCAAGCGTCTCAACTCCTCCTGCCTCAAGATCTTCCACGACACTTCGCAGACATAGCGCAAAGTCTAAAATTGGAATCCAGTCCCAGCGGGCACTAAAGTCAACACCATTCACAGCGAAGTGTATGTCCCCTAGAAAAAAGGCATAGCGAAGATCGCTATCCGTCGCTGTGACAACATCTTCGGGTCGCACTTGTGCCTTCCATGATGGAGACAGCTGAGAACGGAGCTCAATCATCGGATTAGTAGGGGAAGGAGGTGACGATCGTTCCATCTGGTCTCCTTACCACCCGCAGACGGGACGCAGAATTACCATTTCTATCAACACCAAGCTGATCCTTGAAATCATACTCAAAAATATGACCTGGTCGATTATTGGTGTTGGGGCGTATCTGCCCCCGCTCAATCGTCTCGTAAATCATCGATCGAGGCTGACGGGCCGTTGTCCCTGGACTGAACTTACCGGCTCTTGGTGCATCGCTCGACGCAAAATGACGATAAACAATATGATCTAGACCTTTTTGAGTGAGTTCGCCTGATCTACTGACCTCGGGCAAAAGTAGCTGAGCATCATTAGACGCGGACCTCGTCGCTGTTCCCACCTTATCAGCAGCACGTGCTCCTCGAGTTACCGCCCGGCCAGCAACTCCCCCAGCCCCCGACAGAGCAAGGAAGCGCCCTCCGTCCTGTAGTACCAGTAGCGCCGCCTCACCAGTCCCAACACTCGGATCAGCAAAGGCTCGCCCACTAGAGTCTCCTAGACGCAAGACGTCGAGGCTTCCCAGAGCAAAGTCGGCTGCCGCACCAGCAAAAGTAGCCTTAATGATTCCCCACGTGCTGCCATCGGAGAACTCATTCATCGACCGGGACTTGTAGCCCTCTACGTGGGGAGCAATGTCCTCATAGTATTGATTGCCAGTCTTCCAACGCAGCCCGTCAGGGTCGTAGTAGATCAGCGGACTGTTCAACACATAGGTGTAGCGATTCCAGCTCTGTGGAAATTTGGCATCGGCAGCCGCCGGATCGAGGGAGAGAAAGCGGCCCAGCCGCGAGCTGTAGTAGCGCGCGTGCATGTAGTCGAGGTCGAAGTTGCCGACCACAGCGCCATCGAAGTCCCGTTCATGGCCGGTGAAACGGAACACACCGTCGTCGCTGGCGCTCGGGTTGAGCTGCTCACCGAAGGGGAAAAAGTCGCGGCGGAAGAGGATCGCTCCCGCGGGATCGGTGAGCAGACGAGCGGTTCCGAGGTGATCGAGGTGGTAATGCACCTTTCGCTCGAGGGCAATGCTCGAGGTGGGCCGCAGCCGGACCAGCAGGGCGTTCCCGCGGTAGACCAGATCCTCGTGGAGATCCCAATCCTCACTGCCGTCGCTGTTCTCGGCGAGGGAGAAGCGTCGCAGGACTTTGTTGTCGAGGCCGCGGAGGGTGAAGGAGGCCTCCGGGGGCTGCTGGATGGTGCCGACGGTATAGGTGGCGACTCGCTCGCCACCGGTGTTGTAGACGAAGACTCGGTCTGCACCGGCTCCCTGGCTGCGGATCACCCGCCCCAGGGAATCACGGGTCAGAGTGACGCCATCGAAGGCATTGAGGTAACCCGAATCGTCGTAGACGAAGCTTGAATCGGTGATTCGGTTCGATCCGAGATCTACCGAATGAGGGAAATCGACGCCATCCCGCTTGCGGTTGGTGAGGTTGCCGGCAACGTCGTAGCTATACAGAACCGCAGAGCTCTGACTCTGAGAGCTTACCGTTGCGGAGGCGAGACGATCTACGGGATCGTAGGCAAAGGAATCTGGGCCAAAAGCCGTGAGGTAGCCCTGTTGATAGGACAGGGAGCGATCGAAGGCCGTACCGAAGCGGATTCTGGAGATCCTCCGCATGCCGGTAGGGTCGGTGCTGTAGACATCCTCCACCCCGTTGTCATGCTGCACCTTCTCCAGCATTCCGTTGGGGTGGTAGGTCAAGGTGGCGTAGGGTGTTGAGGGGCTTCCTCGAGGCCCAACGCTGCTCAGCACTCCCCGATCGTAGATGTGCTCGATCTCGGTGCGGGGAAAGAAGTTCGCGCACCAGCGCTCGTCGCATTGGGGATAATCGAGATCCCCCACCATCCCGAGACGGTCATAGGTCATCTCGAGATCGAAGCGATAGGTACCCTCGCTGGACGCCAGGGTGCCGGTCCCGTCGTCTCGGAGTCCGGTCACCAGCATCGTTCGCTTCGATGGACGCCCCTCTGGACCTTCATAAGCGAAAGTTTCGGCGACGGTCACCCGCAGCGTTTTCGACGGATCCCGGGGATCCGGGATCTCGTTGTGCTGACGAGCCCGGATCAAGCGGTCGATACGCCAATCCGTCGAGGCGTTGGCGACGTTCCCGCGGGCATAGGCGAAGTCCTGCAGGCGACAGTCCGCGCCGCTGGTGCAATCCGCCTTCCGTACCTGGATCAGGCGCCCGACGGCGTCGTAGCGATACTCGAGATCGTAGGCTGAGTCCTCATCCCGGCTCACCGACGCCTTCCCCAGAGCGTCGTACCCTTGGTACGTGGTGCATCCGGGATTTCCGCCCGAGCCGACCTTCTCTGGCACGCACTCCTTCTTCAAGAAACCACGACCGTCGTATTCGAAGGTGCGGCGCTGAACGACGGCCTCCGTCACGCCGTCGTTCATGCGAACTTCCACCAGCTTTCCGGCAACGTCATAGGTGTACTTGGTGTTGACGCCGCTGCCGTTGGCCGCAGAGAGCTCGTTGACCACCCGCAGACGCTCGTGATCATCGTAGGTCTCGAGGCGATTGCTGGTGCTGGGGCCGGCTGGAGTCGGCACCGTACGGCTATAGCGCATCGTGGTGCGCTCGGTGCGGGTGGTGGTGACGCTCCCGTCAGCGGCGGTCTGCCGACAGGCCCGCCCCATCAGGTCATACTGCGTCAAGGAGGCCGCAGGATTGGAGCTCCCCTCGAGGTGGGGCACGGTGACGGTCTCAACTCGGCCCAGCTCGTCATAGGTTGTCGCCACCCGCTGGCGGCCGGCTCCGTGGGGCAAGGTATTGAAGGCCTCGATGACTCGACCCATGCCGTCGTAGCGGGCCTCGCTCTCGGTGAGCACGCTGCCGCCATCGGTTCTTCTCGTCGTCAGGCGTGCCCCAGTACTGCCAGAAGCCGGCGTGTAGAGATAAGCAAAGGCCGAATCGTCGTTCGGCTGAATGGAGGTCATACGACCGAGGTTGTCGTAGCCGTAGGTAGCGATCAGCGCCCCGACGCTATCCTCCGCAACTCGAGAGGCGGAGACCAGCCCGGTGGCGGGATCGAGATCCACGTCCTCTAGAGTGACCCGCAGGCCCCCCGCATCTTCGGGATCGACCCAATGGGTCGCGGTGCGGATGCCATCGGTGTATTCGTACTCCACCTGATAGCTGGGAGTCAGGTTCGACAGATCTAGCGTCGAGAGCGCACCAGTTCCCAGACCGGCACCGTCCCCTCCATAGGTCTTCTCTTTGGTGATACGCCCCGTGGCGGAATCACGATCGACGACCTGCACGATGTCCGAAGGGCCCCGGGCTCCGTTTCGGGAAGCGAGAGTCCGGGTGCGAAGCCGCAGATAGGAGCTATCCCGGGTGTAGAAGACGCCCTCTTCCAGGGAGCTCGGGGACTCGTTCTCGTGGAGCTTGTTGTGGAAGGCGCGGAGCGCGCCGTCCCCGCTCAGCAGCTGCCATTGTGTGCTGTCGACGTAGGGGAAGTCGCCCGGCGCGTAGAGCTCTCCGCCGGTGAGGGTCCAGCCAAGGCCGGCATTGAAAGCCGAGGCCGGCAGGGCCTCGTTGGTCGGGGTGCCGTCGTCGGAGGCATCGCAGATTTGGACGATGGTGTCGTATCGCCACAGGCTCGAGTTGAAGGCCAGAGTGAAGCCGTAGGTCAGCTCCCCCTCCGCCACCAGCCGCGGCCCGATGGGCAGAGAGAAGCTGAGGTTGCCGTTGAAGAGGTTGACGCTGAAGTCCACCTGAACTTCATAGGCGGTTTCCGAGGAGAAGCCCCTTTCGAAGGCGGGATGGACCTGATAGCCCTCAGCAGGTTGACTCCAGACGGGAGTAGATGTAATCACCCAGCCACCGAAAGTCAGCGCGAGAAGCAGGAGGATCGTAGTGAGCTCACGAGCGGCGGTTCGCCGTCGGAACGAAGGAATGAAGCCCACGACCCCACCTCCTGAATGAAGACCTCTGGTCTCTGAGGATCGATTCCCATCACGCGATCGCTGGCGTTGAAGCCGTTGGGAAGGAGAGCGGACTCCTGAGGCGCAGAGGCTAGGCCTGCTGCCGGGGGGCAACTGCCGTCAAAGACTCCGAATTCAATTACTCTAAGAAAGCCCGCAGAAGATTCTTCTCCCAAACAAAAAGCATCTTCTTCTATTCCTTCAAAATATGTATAAAAAGGCTCGTCATCGGGCCCGGTATGTTCCACAAAAACACCCCCTAGAACTATCCCTTCGACCAAGACAGCGTCATCTACGCTAACGTAGCTATAAGATAAATTCTTAGCAACAAGAGGTTCATCATCGCCTTTATAGCGGAAATCATCGCGCAGGATGAAGGTACCGCTTTCTACAAAGATACTGCACTGATGCTTACTCTCAGGTTTGAGCTTCTGACAGCTATACCAGCCCCTCCCTTGAAGCTCTCGATCAGCTAAGCCTCTTCGAGGACGCCAGGAGGAAGAGTCAGTGGAGCTGCCAGGTCACATTCGCAGGAGAATAGAACCATACAGACCGTCAAGAATAGTAAAACGCTGTTTCTCGAAATCATCATCAATTAGATCTCTACCCCCGACAGACTTTGCCACCGTCACAGAACACTTCGACCCAACCTCTACGACTATCGACTCAGTGGACAAAGCCCACCTGCCCCTCCCACGCTCTCGGCACCTCTTGTCAAGAACTCCCTTTCGCCTCATCCATCATTCCAAAAAACTCATCAATCCTGACACGTACAGAACCCTCACTCGAGGGAGTGATGATGTCCTGAATGAGCACCTCATCGCGTTCAAAATCCATAATCACATCATAACGATTAGCATTCACCTCTTTTATTACAGGCCCCTCACCGGACCTCGCCGATCGCAAAGATGCTGAGAGCAAGTCATGGATGTACGAGTTGTACTCCCACCTGAAAAACCCTGCTAGAACTTCGTTAGACACCTTACACCTCAATACGGATAAGCAGTCTGAATAATGCCATCACGCACAAACAGTCGGAGAGATCTAGCTCCGTTACCATAGACATCTGTCCCAATTGTCTTGCTGAAGGTGTGCTCTACCGTGTAGGTAGAACCCTCCCTTGAAACCTTACCATAACGCAAGGCTTCATCAACGTAGCCCATAACCTGCTTAGCCCCCGTACCCTTGGAAAATCGGCTAACCCCATTCCAACCTGATTGATAGGAATGTCGGTGCATAATGTGTTGCATTCCTTCCATTACCCCTCCCTTCTTATATTTGCTAATCCCCCAGGCTGCCTCAATCTGTCGCGGCGCCGGGAGAAGCTTGGGTGTATGCTTTGCAGCTTCAACCCCAGTTCTCACGGCAGCCTGTCTCGCGAGATAGACCGATTTCGCCCAAAGCGCTCCGCTCATCAGGCCTGGCCCCCACTCAATAAACATGATGGTACCAGTTTGAAGCCCCTCGACTTCATCCCTAATTTCCGCTATCTCACCCAATACCTCACAGGCAGAATCCCTGCACGAGGTATCACCACCCCTTGCCCAAACATGCCAGGCGATTTTCTCTTTCTGGCTCCAACCATGGTAAGGATCTTTTTCAACCACCTCCACGGCCTCGCTATCAACGCAATGATGGTTATCTTCAGAGACCGTAGTGCAATTTGCAATGAGCCCGTATTCGTCGACCAGAGTTGTCGGCGAGTTCAGAACATAGGCATAGCGGTTCCAACTTTGGGGGAATTTTGGATTCGCAGCCGCTGGATCGAGAGAGAGAAAGCGCCCCAATCGCGAACTGTAGTAGCGCGCATGCATGTAGTCGAGGTCGAGGTTGCCTACTACAGTACCGTCGGAATCACGCTCATGGCTGGTGAAGCGGAAGACACCGTCATCGCTGGCGCTAGCATTGAGCTGCTCACCAAAAGGTAGGTAGTCGCGGCGGAAGAGGATCGAGCCGGCAGAGTCGGTGAGCAGGCGGGCGGAGCCGAGGTGGTCAAGGTGGTAATGCACCCGCTGTTCAGTGCCGACAGTGGAGGTTGGCCGCAAGCGAGCCAGCGTAGCGCCACCACGGTAGACGATATCTTCCTGGAGACTCCAGTTTTCGCTACCATCGCTGCTCTCCGACAGGGTGAAACGACGCAGCACTTTGTCGTCTAAGCCGCGGAGGGTAAAGGAGGCCTCCGGAGGCTGGCTGGCGGTCCCGACGGCATAGGTAGCGACCCGCTCACCGCCGGTGTTGTAGATGAACACTCGATCGGCGCCGGCACCTTGGCTACGAATCACTCGACCCAAGCGATCGCGGGTTAGGGTGACGCCATCAAAAGCGTTGAGGTACCCGGCCTCGTCGTAGATGAAGCTCGAGTCGACGATGCGGTTCGACCCTAAGTCCACCGTACGAGGAGCGCCTACTCCATCGCGCACGCGGTTGATGAGATTGCCGGCAACATCGTAGTCATAGAGAACCGTGGTGCTCTGACTCTGAGAGCTCACCACCGCTGAAGCGAGTCGTCCCACAGGATCGTAGGCAAAGCTATCCGGCCCAAAGCCGGTGAGATAACCGTGCTGGTACGAGAGCGAACGATCGAACGCAGAACCGAAGCGGATTCGCGAGATCCTCGGTAGGCCGGAGGAATCGCTGCTGTAGGTGTCTTCTACCCCGTTGGCGTGCTGAATCTTCTCCAGCAGACCGTTGGGATGGTAGGTGAAGTCAGCATAAGGAATGGAGTTCCCGAGACGAGAGACGGAGCTCAGCACCCCCTGATCGTAGGTGTTCTCGATCTGGGTACTGGGGAAGAAGTTGGCGCACCAGCGCTGATCGCAGCGAGGATAGCTCATCTCCTCCACCATCCCGAGACGGTCGTAGGTCATCTCGTGATCGAAGCGATAGGTTCCCTCGCTGGATGCCAGGGCACCCGTCCCATCGTCTCGCAGCCCCGTCACCAGCATGGTGCGCTTCGAAGGCCGCCCTTCCGGACCTTCATAGGTGTAGGTCTCAGAGACCGTCACTCGCAGAGTCTTGGAAGGATCTCGGGGGTCTGGCACCTCGTTGTGCTGACGGGCCCGGATCAGGCGATCGAGACTCCAATCGATGGAGGCATTGGCGACGTTCGAGCGCGAATAGCTAAAGTCCTGGAGGCGACAATCGGCACCACTACCGCAATCCGCTTTGCGAACCTCGATCAAGCGCCCGACAGCATCGTAGCGGTACTCGAGGTCGTAGGCCGGGAAGTTCTGGGTCCGCATCACCGACGGCTTCCCGAGAGCATCGTGCCCCTGGTAGAGCGTGCAACCCTCCTGACCGAGGCCGAAGCCACCCATTTCAGGGAGGCATTGTTTCTTCAAAAAGCCCCGACCGTCGTAGTCGAAGGTCCGAACCTGGCCTGCAGCCTCGGCGAGGCCATCGGTCATCACCACCTCAACTAGCTGTCCAGCAACATCGTAGAAGTAGCTGGTGTTGACTCCACTGCTATTTTGCCCAGAGAGCTCGTTGACCACACGCAGACGGCCAAGATCGTCGTAGGTTTCAAAACGATTACTGGAAATAGAGTTACTAGGAGTGGGGACAGTACGGCTATAGCGCATCGTGGTGCGCTCTGTTCGGATGGTTGTTACACTACTATCGGCTGCGGTCTCGCGACAGGCACGTCCCATCAGGTCATATTCGGTGGTAGAGACCGCAGGATTACTGCTGCCCTCGAGATGGGGCACGGTCACTGCCTCGACTCGGCCCAGCTCGTCGTACGTCGTCGCTACTCGCTGCCGACCTGCACCGTGAGGCAAAGTGGTAAACACCTCGACGATCCGCCCGAGACCATCGAAGCGCGTCTCGCTCTCAGTGAGCACCGTGCCGCTATCGATTCTCTGCACCGTCAAGCGCGCCCCCGTGCCACCAGAGGAAGGCGTGTAGGCATAGCTAAAAGCCGCATCGTGAATTGGCTGAATCGTTGTCATTCGGCCAAGGCTGTCGTAGGCATAGGTGGTAGTCAGTGCTCCGACGCTGTCCTCCGACACCCGAGCGAAGGAAACCAGACCGGTCGCGGGGTCAAGATCGATATTCTCCACCGTCACCCTGAAACCGCCCTCATTCTGGGGATCTACCCAATGAGTCTCGGTGCGAAGCCCGTCGGTATACTGGTAGTCCACCTGAAAGGCGGGAGTCGTATTCGTCAGGTCCAGCGTCTCTAGCGCACCGATTCCAAGACCGGCACCGTCCCCGCCATAGGTCTTCGTCTTCAGGACCCGGCCGGTGGCATTGTCTCTCTCCGAAACGGTCACCACGTCCGAAGGGCCACGATTGCCGTTCCGGGAGGCGAAAATTCGGGTACGACGAAGCTCACCGGTATTGGAGTCGATGTCGCTTTCTTGCCTCTGGATCTCGCCGTCCTGGCGGACCTCAGCAAAGGATTGAATTCCAAGAATCCAGGGAGTTTGGTACGCCGGAAGGTCGTAGGGGGTCGGATTGCTCGGGAAGGTCAGATCCACCGGCAGACTGACGGTGTAGGTCTGCCCGGTACGGTCGAAGCCCGCGAGGGTCGTCACCGTGGGCGAGAGATCTCCTCGAGAGCCCGTGACTTCCGTCTGCCGGAAGTTGCCGAGACCGTCGAAATCTAACTTGTCCACCTGCTTCCACTCCGCGGACGGACCCGCGGAGGAGGGGCCCGGGTCGGCACAGGCGGCCCCGGTGTTGGATTCCAGTCGGTATTGGCGGGTAGAGACGACCCGGTGGTTGTTCTTGTGGGGCTCGGCGGTGAGCACCGGGTCCCCTTCATAGGCCAGGTAAGTTGCGGCCAAAGCCTGCGCCGGCACGCTGGGGAAGTTGTCGTGGGTGACCACCGACTCCTGGGGACGCACCGAGAGAGTGGACAGGCCGCGCTGGTTGGCGGGAGCGCCGGTATCGGGGTCCTCCAGCGTCGGCGCGAAGGCCAGGCCGTAGCTCCATCGCGACTGCACGTCGAAATAATGGTGGGAGATAGCGCTGTGTTCCGGCGATTCCACCCGAGTGACGGAGAACTCCGGCTGCCCTTGAGCGTCGGTGTAATCCAGCGCCAGCTTCTGGAGATAGCTCCACTCCCCCAGCACGCTGCCGTCGAGGTCCAGCTCGCGGCGGGTGCCGACGCCCCTTACCCCCTGGAGCTGGGCCTTGAAGGGATCCGGCTCATTGAAGGTTGGGAAATGGTACGGACGATAAGTCCACTCGTAGCTGCCGCCAGTGGGCAGATCCACCGAGCTCAGCAGGCCGATAGTGTCGTTGACTTCGCTGTAGTGGAAGGAGTAGGAAACCCCATCGGGGCGAGTGATCCCGGTGAGCTGATCCACCGCGAGCTTCAGCGGCACGCTGTTGTCGTAGGAGCAGGTGGTATCCCCCGGGGGGCGATGGATCTCTACCGCGGTGTTGTAGTGGAAATCCCATACCGCAGTCGGACCTCCAGGCGCATCGCCAAACTTCGGCACCACCACCTTGTCGATGCGGCGGGCGAAGGCGCTGTTCTGGAAGACGATCTCCATCCGGCGACCGTGGGGATCCTGCCAGATCTGCTTGTTGGCGGTATGGGTGACGGTGATCTGATTGCCGAAGGCATCCTCCACCCGCACCAGCCAGTAGCCGGTGCCGGCGGAGTTGCGCTGGAAGCGGTAGGTGACACCGTTCGGGTGATCCACCTCGACGACGTCGGTCGGCAAAGAGATCGTGCGCAGCCGCAGATAGGAGCTATCCCGGGTGTAGAAGACTCCCTCTTCCACAGAGCTCGGGGAATCGTTCTCGTGGAGCTTGTTGTGGAAGGCGCGCAGCGCGCCGTCCCCGCTCAGCAGCTGCCATTGTGTGCTGTCGACGTAGGGGAAGTCGCCCGGCGCGTAGAGCTCTCCGCCGGTCAAGGTCCAGCCAAGGCCGGCATTGAAAGCCGAAGACGGCAGGGCCTCGTTGGTCGGGGTGCCGTCATCGGAGGCATCGCAGATTTGGACGATGGTGTCGTATCGCCACAGGCTCGAGTTGAAGGCCAGAGTGAAGCCGTAGGTCAGATCCCCCTCAGCCACCAACCTCGGCCCGATAGGCAGAGAGAAGCTGAGATTGCCGTTGAAGAGATTGACGCTGGAGTCCACCTGAACTTCATAGGCGGTCTCCGAGGAGAAGCCTCGCTCGAAGGCGGGGTGGACCTGATAGCCCTCCGCCGGCTGCGACCAGGCGGGGCTAGAGAGAGAGGCAGATCCCGCGGAGAGAAGAAAGAGCACGAAGAGCACGAGGACGCCGCGACGATCGATACGCTGGCAAAAATGATGGAGCAAACTCACGACCCGACCTCCTGAATAAAGACCTCTAACCTCTGAGGATCGATGCCCACCACGAGGTCCCCGGCGCTGAAGCCGGTGGGCAGCGGAGTAGATTCCTGGGGTGCAGAGGCGAGGTCCACTAAGGCAAGCTGGATGCTGCCGTCGTGAGCAACACCAGAGTCCCCTCCCCCACCGTCTCTCAGGCGGGCGATCCAGCGACCGACCCCGGGGCGAACGATCACCACCTCTGCCGCGGCGACGGTCAGGTTGACGCTGGTGCCGCTCACCGACGCGGCGGCGGTTCCGGCGCTGAGCTGTCGCAGGGGATAGCCCGCCGGCGTGGCGACGACGGAGTCTCCGGTAGCCAGATCTACAGCCACCCACACGCTGGCCCAGGCCACCCCGTCGATCGGGGTCAGCAGGACGTCGCCGGAGCTATCCGCCAGCTCACGGTAATCACCCCGTCGCACCTCGCTCCAGTAGAGATGGCGTACCCGCTCTACCGCAAGCAGCACGACTTCGCCGTCGGCGGTGGCGCCCGTAACGCTCACCTGGCCGAGATCAGAATCCACCGCCAGGGTGAGAGCATTCACGCTGCCGGGAAAGTTCAAAGCGAGAAGGACGAGCACACCGAGCTGAAGCGCTAGAGATCTTAGGGACATGGGCTTCATCTCCAAATCCAGAGGTTGTCGAATTGGAGGGCGCCGTCGGCGGTGGGGCCAACGCCCGCCGCGGCGCCGAGACGCAGGGTGCGCACCGTGCGCTGATCGTTGGTCAGGCCCTGGATTTCGACGCTCTCGCCGCTTCCGAGATGCCGCAGGATCACCCGACCGTCCGCCGCTCCAGGAGCGCTGGCGGCCCACCACTCCAGCTCCAGGGTGTCCATCGTGGACTGCCAAGGAAGCGGGGCACTGAGCACCGCTCCTCCAGCCCCCTCACGACCGATGGCCACCAATTCCAAATCTCCGCTGGAGGAGCGCTGGAGCAGCAGCTCGAAGAGTCGCTGATCGTCTTCGGCAGAACGCGCAACGACGATCTTGAAATCACCGCCATTGACCAGCTGAAGGCTTGGAAGGCCAAGATCGAAGCGCAGCAACAAATGTCGCTCACCGCTCTCTAACGGAGTTTCGATGTAGCTCTTGCCCCCCGGCGAGATGGGGACATGGAGATAGCTCTCAGTGGCGCCTCCGCCGCTCGATTCGACGACCTCGGGCTCAACAGCCCCAGCAGTGATGATCGAGCTCCAGCGAAGAGGATCCAAGAGATCGAAGGAATCCGTCAGGACCTCGCCGCTGAGGCCAGCACGGTCGAGGCGACTGGAACGACGGGAGGCAAATTCATCCAGCCATAGGTCGCTCTCGACCACGGGGGCGACGTACCGGGACTGAACGCCGAAACGCACGGTGTCAAGACGATGAGCGCTGGTTTCGATCCCTAGAGCCTCGGAGTGCAGCACCCCGTCGACCCAGAGACGCACCCCGCCGTCGTTCGCTCCGGGCGCGCTGGCGGCCCACCATTCCACTTCGATGTCATAGACCTCATGATGGAGGAGCACCGGCCCAACGGAGGCAAAGGCCGCTGTCCCGGGGCCCTGACCACCGACCAAGCCGGAAAAGGTGAGGGCTAACGGCGGTGAGGAGTTCGCGGATAACGAAACAAAGAACACGGTTTCTCCTAGGACCTCATCCAAGCCCTCGAGAAGGTCCACTCCCCCCGCGGGATGCAGCTCCAAGTCTCCCGGAGCCAACCGGAAGCGGGCTCGGTACCTCGGCTCCCGCTGCGGTGACTCGTCCACCACGTAATGCCCTTCCGTGCCGCGGGCTGGCGCTCGAAGCCCAAAACTCCCGCCCAGCCGGCCGCCGGAAGCAATGCGCAGGGCATCACCGGGGGATACTCGCTGCGCCCAGCGTCCCGTCGTGCCGTCCTCGAAGCCGTCGACGAGAAGGTCATCGGGAATCTTTACCGTCGCGATCCCGGTCCGATCACTCACTCGAGATGCGTCCCTCGCCTCTACCTGGTACCGATACTCCCTTCCTACCTCCAGACCAGAAACCGTGAGGCTGGTGGAGTCCACCGGAAGGTCAGCGAGAATCTGAAAGGCCGCTCCATCGATGCTTTCGAGCACTCGGTGAGAGCTTTCGTTGCTGGCGCGATCCGTCCATTGCAGCTGGATCTCACCGAATTCGACCAGGGACCACTGCAGCAGAGCCGGCGAGGCGAGGGTTTGGGGATCCACTGACTCCCCTGCACAGCTCACCGTCGTCGGGCTTCCGCTCACCGATGCAGCCGGTGAAGCCCCGGTGGGGCCAAAGCTCTCAACGGTGTAGAGCAAAGTGTCTTGAGAAGACCCACCGTAGGCATCGAAGATCCGGGTCTCCACCGGCCCAAGCTCCGCCACCAATTCGGCGGACGAGCTCGGCTGCCCCTCGACCTGGCGCCAGACTCGGAACCCTTCTACCAGAAAATCCAGGGGAGCGGTCCACGCCACCATGGGACCGGAAGCAAAGCAGAAGACGTCGGAGAGAACCGTCACGTTCTGAGGTGCGGTGGGTAAGCGTTCTTGAATCGTCACCCGCCGATGGCGAGAGAAGAGGGTGCCGTCGAAGCGCTCCACCGTGAGCCAGACGTCGAATTCGTCCCCCACCTGCGCTCCGTTGAAGACGTGCACCACCTCATCGGGCTCATCGAGAACCACCGGATCGGGGTCCGCCGCGCCGTGGAAGCGCCACTCGAAGCGGGTGACCACACCATCCGGAAAGCTCCCCCCCGGTGAGAACGAGCACTGCTCCCGGTTGCAGCTCACCGTGATCTCAGGACGGGTCGTCGCCCCCACCGGCACCCAGCGCTGCACCTCCTCGCGGTGGTCGTAGTCCAGCAGCACGAGATCCATCAGGTAGAGCCCGGGCTCCGAATAGCGGCCGTTGAGAGATTGCACCGGATGATGATCGAAGACATCCGTATAGCAGCTCAGAGGGTCCGGTATCGGCTGGCTGTGGGGCGGAGAGAGGCTGTCGTCGAAGTACCAGCCCGTAACGCAATTGGGGGTGACGCCATCGACGCTGTAGAACTTCGAATAGGGTGCGCCGTCCCCATGGCGGCTCTGCTCCGCGGTCACTGCGCAGGTCGAGAGATGCTGACAGCCGTAGCGGTCATAGTTGATGACCGGCCGAGGCGGCGGCACCGTGTCCGCCAGCTTGACTTCCACCGTGCCGGTATCGTCACCGTGCACGTTGTCGATGACATATTGGAAGGAATCGGTGCCCGTTGCCCCAGAGTAGGGGTTGTAGAAGACGTTGACGGAACCCGAGATTCCCGCTGTGCCCTGAGTCGGAGCGGTCACCGAAGTCAGGGTGATCGGTGAGCAGTCGGGGGAGTAATCATTTCGCAACACCGGAATCGTCAGACTCTGAGTCTCGGTGACCGCGTCATCGTCTACGGCTACCGGGGTGAGCGGAATGCTTCCGGCCGGAAGCAGGTCGATCACTACCGTCGCCAAGTCGCTACCAAATTCGTCGTCCACCCGATACTGAAAAAAGTCTCGCCCAACATAGCCCTGAGGCACCTGGTAGCTGACCACCAGCTCATCCGGCCCCTGGAAGACGGTCTGAAGCCCTCCTACGGTTAGGTTGCGCAGCACCTGGAAGTCCTGCACCCCTTCTCCGGTAGCGATGTCATTGCTCACCAGATGATCGAAGTCCGCCAAGAGGCAACCATCCTTCAGAGTGCTCAGGAAATCGTCCGCGGCCCGCATGGTGCCCACCGGATCGCTGAGCAGAATCGTGGCGGTTCCGGTGGACTGGTTTCCCGAGGCATCCTCCACCGTGTAGGTGAGCGTGCGCGGCGAGCTTCCAGAAGCTGGAGCGTGGTAGAGGAGCACCGGATCCCCCGCCGGCGGCTCGATGAAGTCCACCCTCTCCCCCTGATCGGCGGTTGCCGCCACCAGGCTCACGGCAGAGGGGTCGTTGACCAGCAGGGTCGATGCATCGATCACCAGAATCTTTCCCCGCACCGCGACTAGCTCATCTCCCTGAGGGGAGCTGGGATCCTGCACCAGCACCGAAGCCGGGGCCGTGGCAGTAGCGCCTTGGGAATCGACGACGGTGTAGTGGAAACCAGCTTCAGCCCCGACGTAGTCCAATTCCGGAACAAAGCGAACCGTCTTGCCGTCGCCCGAGATCGTTGCCGTGCCGCGAGTAATCGAAGTCAGTCCGATAATGCGTAAGCCGTCTCCTTCCGGATCCGTATCGTTGGCCAGCACATTGGCGGCCGGGAGCACCGTATTGCGCATTACCTCGAAGACGTCGGGATTGACGTTCGGGTCGCTATTGGTGCAATTGCCGGGCACAAGATGTACGGTCGCACGGTCAGTACCCATCTCTCCGTCGTCAACCTCGTACTCAAAGCTCGTAGGCGAGGCGAGGCATTGAGTAGGGGTGATCACCACCACCTCAGCGCTGGATTTGCTCACCCCGACCCCGGTCAAGGGAGCAAAAACCGTCACCGTCAGCGGATCGCCGTCCTCGTCATAGTCGTTGGCCAAGACGTCGAGGAGAATGCGGCCCCACCCGTGAACCACCACCTGATCATCAGCGGCTACCGGTGGCGTATTCGCAGCGCCGGCCGGCAGGGCCGCAGCCAAGAGCAGGGCTCCCAGAGCCATCGATACAAGTGGTGGAAAAACAAAGCGCGTCAAGCGCAGGGAAGTCATTCGCGGGAACGAAAAAAAGAAAGACCGAACCATAGACTGCATTCCTCAGGCGTAGGAGATCAGCAGGAGCGCACAGCTCTCAAAGAAGGAGCCTCGCTTCATCTCGTGGTCGCTGGTCCGCCCCGGGAACCCCTCCCGACACCTCTCCACCAACCGTTGTCGACACAAGGGACAAACAGCGCGGGACCCTATCAAGGATCCTCTAGAATCCGAAGAAAAAATTCATAAAACATTATTTTTACATGAATATTAGTAATTTTTAATCCACTTCTCAGCCTTTAAAATCAATAGTTTCGCTCCCATTACACAACTTCAAAACATACAAAACGACCGCCGAGCATTCACTCGACGGTCGTTGATAGACCCCTCTGCGCTCGTCGCGGCAGGGGGGTCGGCGGAGCCTAAATTAGGCTCAGGCAGAGCGGCGGCGGAGCAGGATCAGCGCCGCGCCACCGAGAAGGGCGAAGAGGGCCAGCAGGCCGAACAGGTCGAGAGTCGGGATCTCGAGGGGGTTCGGGCCAGCGTCACCAAAACCGGGGATGCCTTCCTGACCGCGAACGGCGAAGAGGAAGTCCGGGTTGGTGCCGCCACCGACGCCGCAGGTGGTCATACGATCCCAGTCGGTGCAGCCGCTGCCGAAGCCGTCACCGGGGTTGCGCCACACGCCACCGTTGTTCACCTGAGAGGTGGAGTTGGACCAGAAGTGCTGGCCGTTACCACCAGCGAAGTCCTGGTTGGTGATGATGGCAACCCAGTAGGCACCCGGGGGCAGGTTGCAGTCGGTGGGCAGATCGATGACGAAGGCGCCCAGGTTCTGGGTGGTGGGAACCACACCCAGGAACTCGCAACCGGAGACCGGAGCGGCCCCCGGGAAGCCAGAGTCATCGGCATAGAAGGTGACGTCCACGCTAGTGGCGGTACCACCGGTGCTCTGGGTGCCGGTGGTCTCTACCTGCTGCACCACCCAGCCCTGGGGGAAGGTGACGATGAAGTCGTCAGCACCCTCAGCGTCGTAGGTGTCGAAGCCGGCCTCGAAGTTCTGGTCCGGAGCGCCGTTACCGGCCGGCGGAATACCCAGCTGGTCGTAAAGGTCGACGACACCACCAGCAACTCCGTTAATGGCAGTACCGCCGACTCCGGCAGCGTCAGATATCTGAGCGACGGCCGGACTGGCGATCACCAGCAGGGCCAAGGCCAGGACGGCAGCGAAGACTCCTCGCTTCATCATCACATGAGACTCCTTGAGTTTTGTATGTATGTACTGAAGAACCGTCCCGCGCCTTGAATCATGAGGCTCGCACCGCGGAACTCGGTCTTATTGGGTTCGATGAATCTTTAGGGGCTCTCGGATAGGGCTCGGGCATGAGTTTCCCGGCAATAGACGGGCGCTTGGAAAGTAGGTGCGACCAAGCTCCAGACCGGGACTGTTTGCCTCCGCTCGATGCATCCTGCAGGAGTAAATCACTACAGAGAGCCCCAAGCGGTTCTTGGTATAGAACGCCAAGAAGTCTAACTGATTTGCTGATAGATGTCAGCAAGATCCTCAGCAGTATGTCCGATTTCAGGGTTTTCCTGCGATTTGTCTTCGACGAAGCGCCTCATGAGCTCGACTCAAGGCGCCGGAGGTTCTCGCGAAGCTGGGCGTTCTCCGGATCGAGCTCCAGCGCCCGGCGCAGGGATTCGGCGGCCTGTTCGCGGTCCCCGGCGAGGAAGAAGACATTCGCCCGGTATTGATGAACCACCGCGGTATTCGGCACTAAGGCTTCCGCTTGATCGAGGGCCTCGTGAGCCGCTGGCAGGTCTCCTCGCTGCACTGCCTCCTGAGCCTTCGTCAGCCATCCCTGGGCCTGACGCTGTTCCTCGGTTTGGGCCCGCGCGGCGATGCTCTCGCCGAGTCTCTCCAGGGAACGCCGAGAAGGTCGATGCCCCGGCTGATATTGCAGAGCCCGGCGATAGTCTTCCACCGCTGCCCCGCGCCGCCCCAAAGCCTCTTGAGCCTGCCCGCGGCGGAACAGAGGCAGAGCATCCGTCGGCGCCAACTCCACCGCCCGCTCGGCGGATGCCAGCGCCTCTTCGGCGCGCCCGAGACCGAGCAGGGAAGCAGAAAAATCAGCGTGCAGGCGGCCGTCCTCCGGACTCTCCGCCAGCAGCCGGTTGTAGGCCCGGGCGGCCTCGCGGAATCGTCCCTCTTCGAGAGCGATAGCCGCCAGGTTGCGAGTTGGCCCCGGCGCCTCGTCCCCGCTACCGCCGATGTAGCCGAGGCTTCGCAGCTTCTCCATCAGGGCTTCGTCCACCGCGCCGGAATCGGCCGTCGCCTCTCCCGGCGCCCGCCCTTCGTAGGAAGCGATTCGCTCTACCGCCCAGGCCTCTTCGAAAGCCTCGAAGAGCACTCGGCCGGGCATCTCCTCGCTGGGGGGTATCCCCGCGATGGCCAGCACCGTCGGCGCGAAGTCCAGGAGCTGTGCCTCCTGCAGGCGCCCACGGGGCTGCACCCCGGCACCGTAGAGCATCAGAACACCGTAAAGCTCGTGGTATTCGTCGCTCACCCGCCGCATGTCCTCGGCCCGAGTGGTGGAGAGATCCGTCGGCAGCACGCCGAGCCGGAAACCGTGATCCGAGACGATGAGCAGAACGTCATCGGGACCGAGGGCATCCAGATAGTCGCCAAGGATCTCGTCGGCGAGATCGTAGGCCGCGGTGACCGCATCGCCAAAGCGCTGCTGCTGCTGCGCCAGCTCTCCGGCGAGCCCCTGTTGCCGATGCAGGTGGCCGAAGAGATGAGCCAGGGTGTCGGTGATCTCGAAATAGACCAAGAGCAGTCGCGGGTCCAAATCTTCGAGCAATTCCAGGCCGATGGCGCGATACGACCGGGCCGTGGCCACCGCCCAGGAGAGGTGGACGAGGTCGTTCTGCACTCCCTGCTGGAGGGCTTCTTTCACCTCATTCGGCGGAGCGTTGGTGAAGCGGCGAAGCAGCTCCGGAGACAGGTCTTGGGGGTCGATCATCGACTGGCGAATGCGCGGCAGCACCTCCTCTGGAAAGGTGATCGCCGGCAGCTCTTCGCTCACCACTCGGTCCTGCAGCAGGAAATGCAGGCCGACCCGATCGCTCACCATCACTCCCTGCACCGGCTCCGCCGGCCAGGTCGCCCACCACCCCACCGAAGCCACCTGCTGCTGCGCGTCGCTGAATAGGTTCCACAGTGCCGGGACCCGGCGCACCGAGGAGGTCACCGGCACTTCCGCCCCGGTGGTGGGATTCTTCACGGTGAAATCGCTGACCCCGTGATCCAGCGGATGACGCCCGGTGGCCAGGGTGGTCCACAGAATCGGAGAGAGCAGAGGGTACGCGCTCTCCAGGGGCCCATAGGCCCCGTCGTTCATCATCCGGGCGAAATGCGGCAGCTCCCCCTGAGAAATCCGTCGTTCCAGCTCCGTGGGCTCCAGGCCGTCCATCCCCAACACCACGATTCGCCCGCTGGTGGCGAGGGGTGAAGAGGCGGCGGTGGGCTGCACCGCTGGAGCAGTCGGCGATTCCGCCCCGCCGCCGCAGGCGGAGGCAGCGGCGATCAGCAGGAGCCCTCCGAGAAGCAGGCCCCGCGAGGCCGCAACCCTGCCCCACCGCGGCGGACGACGGCTCCTCTTCGTCTCCGCAGCGGGAAGTTCCCGGGTGGCTTTGACAGGGAGCAGCGAGCCGTACGGGCCAGAACGATTCGGTCTCGAGGGATCCATGATCGCGGACGTTACCCAGCCGCCGCGACAGCGTCAACCAAAGTCCCTTCCCGGAGCTGCATCAACCGCTACAATGAGCCTTCCTACCTTGGTGAATCCAATTCCATCCTGCTCCGAGCCAACGCCCGCGCAAGCTAAAACCAGCTGGAGCGAATACTAGCTAGAGCCCAGTGGTCTTACGGCGCGCCCTCCAGTGAGATATTGGCTTCAGGGAGATCTTCTGCGGGCTTCTAGAGCCCCCAGCCGAAGAAAGACGCCCGCAGAGAGACGCCGAACGCCAGCGGATTCCAATCCTTGCCTGAGGAGAGATGCCATGAGCCTGTTCCCGATGCCCCTCCACCGACGACTGATCACGATCTTGCCCCAGCGGCACCACACCCAGCGGCACCACATCCTGCGACCGAGCCTGCTCGCTCTGCTGCTTCTGCTGGTGGTGAGCTCCGCCATTCCGGCCCTGGGCCAGGGCGACAGCCCTAGCGCGCAGGATGCCGCGGAGCCCCTGGAGGTGGTGATCGAAGAGCCGCTGATCATCGGCACCAAGGAAGCTCCCCCTTTCGCCATGAAGGATGCCGAGGGGAGCTGGAGTGGCCTCTCCATCGAGCTCTGGCAGCGGGTCGCGGCGGAACAGGGATGGCCCTACGAGCTGCGGGAGCTCTCCCTCGACGAGCTGATCGAGGGAACCGCTGACGGTACTCTGGACGGCGCCGTCGCGGCTCTCACCATCACCGCGGATCGAGAAGAGATCCTCGACTTCTCCCATCCCTACTTCAGCTCCGGTCTCGCCATCGCCGTCTCCTCTGAAGATCGTGGAGGATGGCTGGGCTTCCTCGGTGCCCTGTTCTCCCCCCGCTTCTTCAACGCCCTGGCGGCCCTCGGTCTGGTGCTGCTCTTCGCCGGTCTGCTGGTGTGGATCTTCGAGCGCAAGCGCAACCAGGAGCAATTCGGCGGCTCGGTGACGGAAGGCTTAGGACACGCCTTCTGGTGGTCCGCCGTCACCATGACCACCGTCGGTTACGGAGACAAGGCTCCCACCACCTTCGGTGGCCGGGTGGTGGGCCTGGTGTGGATGTTCGCCAGCGTGATCATCATTTCCAGCTTCACCGCCGCCATCGCCTCCTCCCTCACCCTCTCTTCCCTCGAGGGACGAGTAAACGGGCCGGAAGATCTGCCGTCGGTGCGGGTACAGACCGTCGCCAACACCACCAGCGCCGCCTACCTGGACTCTCAGCGCATTCGCTACACCGCCGCCGAGAGCCTGGAAGCCGCCCTGGATGCGCTGAGCCGGGGCGCTACCGACGCGGTGGTCTACGACGGAGCGATCCTCAGCTGGCAGGCCAGCCAGGATGATTCAGGCCTCGTCGAGGTCTTGCCCCACAGCTTCGAGCGCCAGGATTATGGCATCGCTCTGCCGGCCCAATCCCCGCTGCGAGAAGCCCTCAATCGGCACCTCTTGGCCACCGCTCGCACCCAATGGTGGCGAGATCTGGAATATCGATACGTCGGGCGCTAAAGCCCTCCTCTGAGGCCCTAGCGGAACCTTTTCTTTCGCGGCCCACTTCACGGCACAGATCGCATAGAAAGGAAGCGGGAACGCGAGCCTCGGGTATCGGTGATCGAATGTGGTAATTTCGGTGCGCCGAAATTTTCCCTATGCTGAGTTTTTCCACCGAGATGTCCGGCCGCCGAGAGGGCGTCCAGAGACCACTTTCATGACATCCCAGGCTCCGAACGACCATTCCCAGACCATCCTCCTGATCGAGCCCGAAAGCAGCCGCCGCAAAGTCATCGCCCAGGCCCTCAGCGAGTCCAGTTATGAGGTGATCCCCGCGGTAGACGCCGCCGAAGGGGCTCGCTATCTGCCGGCGACGCCGCGGGCGGTGGTGGTGGTTCCGGTCGAGCTGCTGAACGACGAGTTGTTGGCTCCTCAACTCGCGCCGGAGGCCAGCGGCGATCACACGGTGATCGCCTTAGGCCCCGCCGAGGCGGAAGAAGAGGTCCCGCGACGCTTCGTCTTTCTCTCCATCAGCGGCCTCAGCCCCCTGACCTTCCTGCAGCAGCTACGCCTGATTCTGCTGGGTCGACGGGTGCGCCTGGAGGCGGATGCGGAGCTCGAAACGCTGGTGGGAGAACTCTCCCAGCGCCCCTTCTCCGAGCTCCTCATGAGCCTTGGCTCCCAACAACTCAGCGGCCGGGTGGAGAGCCCCGACGGGGTGCTGTGGTTAGAAGAAGGCAATCCCGTGTGCGCCGCCCTGGTGGGTCCCGACGGCCTTCCCACCGCGGCCTCTGAAGGTCGCGGGGTGAAGATCTTCTGCCGCCTGGCGCGCAGGAATTCAGGGCCCGTGCGGGTGCGGCTGCGGCCGAGCTTCGGCTGGCCGGGCCACCACGCAGCCCCGGAGGTCAACCTCGAAGACGACCTCCTGATGCTGCTGGACAAGGCGCTGCAGGATCTGCGGGATGATATGCCGCCACTGCGCTCCCGGGTTCGGGTACAGCCCGCCGCCCAGCGGGCGGTAGGCCTCGGAGGCCTCGATGAACAGCTGCTGGAGGCGGCGGAACAGGCGGGCACCGTAGAACGCCTGCTGGATATCTCCCCCGCCACCGACGGCCGCATTCTCGACGCCCTGATTCGACTGGCTCAGCAGGGCTTGGTGAACTTCGACGAGCCGCGGGCGGCGGTGGCAATCGTGACCGACTCCACCGCCGATCTCCCCCGGGCCCTCGCTCGCCGCCACGGCATCCAGGTGGTGCCGCTGAAGGTGCATTTCGGGGATCGCACCTATCGTGACGGCCGGGATTTGCGTCCGCGGCAATTCTTCGAGCTGCTGGAATCGGGGGCCCACCACCCGAGCTCCGAACCGCCGGACCCAGCGGATTTCGCCACCGTTTACGACTCGCTTCCGGAGGGCCAGGAAGCTCTCTCCATCCACATCTCCGCCAAGCTCTCCCAGACCTCCGCCCACGCCCAGCAGGGCGCCTCGGGCTACCCGGTGCAGACCGTCGATAGCGGCGTGGTGAGCCTCACCCTGGGAATGATGGCGCTGCTGGCGGCGCGGGCCGCCGCCCGCGGCCTCGGCGCCGAGGAGAGTGCCCAGCTAGTGCAGCGATGGAGTCGGGACTCCCGCAGCCTCTTCGTCGTCGACACGCTGGAGTATCTCGCTCGCGGCGGCCGCATCGGCAAAGCCCAGGCCTGGATCGGCGGGGTCCTCGGCATCAAGCCCATCCTCGGCGTCCAGAACGGTGAGATCGTGCCGGTGGACAAGGTGCGCGGAGGACGCAAAGCTCAGCCCCGCATCGCCGATCTCTTTTCCCAGCAGCTCCCCAGCGATCACCCGATGATCGCCGGCGTGGTCCACGCCAAGGCGCCGGTGTGGGCGGACCGCCTGCGTCAGCTGCTCAGCGAGCGCTTCTCCATCCAGGAGGTGGTGGTCTCCGAAATGGGGCCGGTGGTCGGCACCCACGCCGGCCCGGGGGCTGTCGGCGCCTGCCTGGTGCCGGTCAGCGAGCAGGATCTACCGCTGATCGCTCCTCTTTGAGGACCAATCCTTTTTGACCAGCACTCCTTGCTCAAAGACTCTTCGCTTTAGAGCCACTCTTAGCTTAGGGGTGCCGGCCTCAGATTACCGTTCCGGGCTGCAGCACGGCGCGTCGGGGAATCACGGTGATGCCGTCGCGAATGCAGTAATTCTCGCCATCGTATTCCTGGACTCCCTCAGCGTTGATCAGCTGACAACCGTCCCCGATGCGGGCATTGGTGTCGATGATGGCGTTGCGAATGGTGCAGTTATGGCCGATTCCCAAGGGCACCGTCTCGCCCTCCGGAAGCTCGTGCTCGAAGGTTCCGTTACCCATGGTGATCACACCCTCCAGGTGGCAGCCGGAGCGCACTCGAGAGCGGATCCCGATGATGCAATGCTGCACCTGGCTCTCGGTGAGGATACTGCCCTCTCCCAACACCGTGAGGTTGATCTGGCAGGCGTTGATCTTGGCTCCCGGCAGGAAGCGCGGATGGGTGTACACCGGGAATTCGGAGTCGTAGAGATTGAGCGGCGGTAACGGCTGAGCCAGCTCTAGGTTGGCGTGATGGAAGGCGCCGATGGTGCCGATATCCCGCCAATAGCCGTCGTAGCCGAAGGCGAAGACGCGGTGATTCTCGAGGGCCGCGGGAATCACCTCGCGGCCGAAGTCGGTGGCGTCGGTGCCCTCCAGCACCTCCCGCAGCGGCCCCTCTCGGAAGAGGTAGATGCCCATGCTGGCCAGCAGCGCACCGGGCTCTGCCTGGAGACCCAGGATCTCGAAAGCCTTGGGGGTCATGGTGAGCCGGTCCAGGGTCTCTTCGTCCTGCGGCTTCTCGACGAATTCAACGATTCGTCCGGTCTCGTCGACGCGCATGATGCCGAGGCCCTTGGCCTCGCTGCGCGCTACCGGCTTCACCGCGATGCTGATATCCGCCGAGCGCCCGCGGTGCTGGGAGACAAAGTCCCGCAGGTTCATGGAGTACAGCTGATCCCCGGAGAGCACCAACACCTCCTGCACCCGCTGATAGGTCAGGCGCTGCAGGTTCTGGCGCACCGCGTCCGCGGTGCCCTGATACCAATCCCGGTTATGGACGTTCTGCTCCGCCGCCAGGATGTTCACGAAGCCTTCGCGGAAGTGATCGAAGCGATAGGTCTGCGAGATATGGCGGTGCAGGGTGGCGCTGTTGAATTGGGTCAGCACGTAGATCCGATCGATGCCAGCGTGCAGGCTGTTGGAGATCGGAATGTCGATGAGCCGAAATTTTCCTCCCACCGGCACCGAGGGCTTCGCTCGATCCCTGGTCAGAGGCCATAACCGAGATCCCTGCCCGCCGCCGAGAACCGCCGTCACCACCCGTTCCATCGTGCTCTCCTCTCGTGTTTCAAGATCCGAATCGAATCATCTCCCAAGCGTACCCGTCCCGTCACGGCCTGTCCCCCAGCAGCGACCGCAGGACTTCCAGCCGATATCTGGAGGGCTCTTCGGCAGCCGTAAAGGCCGCCACCACGTTCAGAGCCCGCTGCAGAAGAGCCTGATCCGAAGCTCCCGCGCCGTGATGCGGTAGCTCCCCTGAGGGCATCGGAGCGCTCTCGATGGCCTCTCGCTGGGCGCTCTCGACTTCCGCGGCTCCCTGCCCTAGAGCTCCATCGTCTGTCGCTATGATCGCTGCATCCGGGATCGCTGCATCCGGGATCACCGCTACCGACCCCGGGGCCGAATGCTCCTCTCGGGCCGAGCCGGAGAGATCGGCGCGGCGAGCCACCAAGGCCACCGCCAGCATCCACCAGGTGAGCCGGCGCCATCCCTCCTTGCGGAACCAGTGGACGCCGTCGAATTCGTGCACGCCGAGGAAGGCGCGGATCTCTGGATCCAGCAGCCAGGCGTCCGCCAGGGGACCCGCCGAGCTCTCGGCGCCGAGACTGGCAAACCAATCCCTGCGCCCGGTGAAGAGCTCCGCCGCCGCGGCTCCTTGTCTCGCCAGCAGGGGATCCGCGCCGAGATCCGCCAGGGTGTTCTCCACCACCTTGCCGAGCATCCAGACGTCGAGGAAAACCCGGCCCCGGGCGGCGGCATCCTCCTCTCCCAGCAGGCGACCGATGGGCTGCAGGAAAGCCCACAGCAGCAGCCCTGACCATGCCACCTCTTCCTGCTGCGGCGGGAAGGCTTCCGCCGCCAAGAGGCGAGGCGGCGGCGAAGCCACCGCAGCGTCACCACCCAGCACCGCAGCGTCACCACCCAGCACCGCAGCGTCACCACCCAGCACCGCAGCGTCACCACCTTGAACCGCGGTTCCCGCATCCGGGGCAGCGCCGTGAGAGGCAGCGTCATCAGCGACGGATGCGGCAGGTTCACCAGCATCATCGTTGGTTTCAGCTTCGGATCCCGCCTCGCCGTCCGCCGACACCTCCGCTGGGAAGTCTAGGCCTGGAATGACTGGCGTTGGGGAAGTCGATTCCGCTGACGTCCCATCGGGTGACGGCAAGTCGGCCGGTTCATCCTCCGCTCCTTCGCCGCTGGCATCGGCGGACAGGGCCTCCCTCAGAGCCGTGACCGCACGTTCTTCTAGGGCCCCGACAGAGGGAAGAGCCGGCAGCGTCGCCGAGGCGAGATCGAGAATCGCGTTCAGCCAGCGGCGTACGTCGGCAGCGATGGTGAGAGCGATAGCGTCCTCCTCGGCCGCTTCGCCGGCGCTGGCTTCCGCGGCCCCCGGGGCACCGCCGAGGAGCGGCCGAATCTGTCGCAGCAGCTCACCGTAGCGCTGCTCCACCTGATCCAGCAGCTCCCCCCGCTGAGCCGAATCCAGATCTCGGGCGGCCAGCAGCTGGCGCACCAGGGACGCCGAAAGCAGGCTCTGTACCGGGCCCTGCACCGGCTGCACGAGGATCTTGTCCCTGGCCTCCGCCAGGCTCGGCACTCCTCTTCCCCGCAGCGCCTCCGCCAGCCGTCGCCACGCCTCTCCGGGCTCGGCGAGGATCTCGCTGAAGTCCATCAGCACCTGAGTCTGGTAGGGGCCGAGCTCGACGTAGAGCCCGCGAGACCACAGCTCCCGGGCCTCCCGGATGTACTCCAGGCCGCTCACCTGATCCCGGAAGATCACGTAATGCCCCGGAATCGGATCGAGGTCGAAGGACTCTCCCAGCGTCTGGCGCACCAGGCCTTTGTCGCCGTCGCCGAGACGCTTGTCGCGCCAGCACACGCTGTGGCGCACCCACCCCCGCACGGTGCCCCAGCGGTTGTGGTAGAGCACCAGGGCGCGCTCCTGGCGATGGCGATTGGAGAATACGAGAACGTCCTGGCTCACCGGACCGGCGCTGGTCTCGAAGTCGTAGAGGCGGAAACCCTCGACCCCGGCAAAGACCTTGCGCCGTCGCAGCAGGGGCACGATCTGACGCTGATGCCGTTCCACCAGGGCCTCGTCCACCGGCTCGTCCCGGTAGGCCCGGCGGTACTCCATGCCGTACTTTTCTGACAGGCCCTCGAATTGACCGTGGCCGAACATCGGCAGCCCCGGCAGGGTGGCCATTAGGGTGCAGATACCGAAGTACTTATCTCCCCGGCCGAGCTGCTCGATAGCGGTCTCCTCGTCGGGGTTGGTGACGTAGTTGACGAAGCGGCGCAGCACCTCGGGATCGAATTCCAGGGTGTTCTTGACCATCGCCCGGAACGAGGCGTTGTCCTCGTCCCGCAGCATGTGCATGAAGGCGCTGTTGTAGACCCGGTGCATTCCCAGGGTACGCACGAAGTAGCCTTCCATCATCCAGAAGGCTTCCGCCAGCAGCAGGGTGTCCGGAGCCTCGGCGTTGATGCGGTCTACCAGGCGCCGCCAGAACTCCTCCGGCATGCGGCGCAGAAACTCCTCCCGCGGAATCGCCCGCTCCGAGCGCGAAGGGATCGCTCCCCCCTTCCCCGGCTCCGGGTACCACAGCCGCTGCACGTGCCGCCGGGCGAGGGTCATGGCGGCATCGAAGCGAATCACCGGGAAGCGGGACGCTACGTCCAGCACGGTATCGATGATCGAGTCCTGGGTTTCTGGATGCAGGTAATCCAGCTGCGCAGTGTCGTTCCAGGGCAGGCTGGTGCCGTCGTTGCCGTGGTAGATGTAGCGCACGTCGCCGCTTTGGTGATCGATGCGCTGGAAGACCACCGCGGCATCGGTGCGGTCGTAGTAGCGATCGTCGATGCGCACGGAATAGCGCGCATCGGCGCTGAGATCAGGGCCGGTGAAGCGGTACACCGGGAAGGGGCTCTCCGGTAAGGAGAGGAATCGTTCCGGATGCTCCCGCACCCAGCGAGAGTCGACGCCGAAGTGGTTCGGCACCATGTCGCAGGCCAGCCTCAGTCCATGGGCGGCGGCGCGGCGGCGCAGCACCCGCCACGCTTCGTCCCCGCCGAGGCTTTCGGCGATGCGGTAATCCTCCACCGCGTAGGCGGAGGCGGCAGCCTCGGTATTGCCACACAGCTGCTTGATGCGCCGCGAGGCGTCACTGCGCTGCCAGATGCCGATCAACCACAGACCGGTGAAGCCCCAGCCGGCGAGCTGCGCCAGGGCCTCTTCGGGAATCTCGTCGAGGCGGCGCACCGGGCGACCGTGATCGTGGGAGAGCTGATGCAGCCACACCAGGGTGTTCTTGGCCACTAGCACCAGCTCTGGCATCCAATCCCGGTCGACGGTGAAGCGCTCTTCTTCCTCCCCGAGATCGCTGAAATCCGGCACCTCCGGAGGGGGAGGCGGAGGGCCTCCGGGTCCGGTGAAGACCGGCCGGTGCTCTTCCCTCAAGACGTCGAGGCCAGTGAGCACCAGAGTCGCCAGATGATCAAAGCCCGAAATTCGCGAGACGAAGCCCCATCGCAGCAGGAAGCGCAGCTGAGCGGCGAGGGAATCCGGCGCCGCCCGCAGCGGAGCCTGCAACAGCTCGAAGAGGTTATTCCCCTGGGCTGAATCGGAGCCGACAGAGCTCTCCTCCACCGGCCTTTCGTCACCGCTCCCCGGGGCCCCTCCCCCGCCGGCGCTATAGCGGGGCTGGCCGGCAAAGAAGCCCCGCAGGCTCTCCATCATCGACCCATAGCCGGTGGCCGCTTCCAGCTCCTCGTCGGACCACAGATCCCGCAGGCTCTCCGCCGCCGGGTTGCGGTTCGCGAGCCACACCAGAAGCATCTCCTCCAGCACCCGCTCCCGCGCTGCCGGCTCTTCGTCGCCGAGAGCGCTCTCCACCGTAGCCTCGCCGCGATACACCGTCGGCGGCGGGAAGAGATCCAGGAAGGTCGTGAGGGAAACCTCCAGCCGCTCGCGACCGAAGCGCTCCTCCAGCCACTCCAGGGCGCGGCGCTTCCATTCCGGGTTGCGGTGGGCGCGGTAGTCATCCAGCAGCCGCGCCAGCAGCTCCTGCACCAGTCGTAGAGCGTTGAGGCTTCCAGAAGAAAGGGGCGCCAGCACCTCGCCGCTCTCCCCTCGGCGGCGCTGCACCCGCTGCACCATCTCTCGCAGTAGGTGGAGATCCCGAACGCTGCCGTCAGCCCGTTGCGGGAACAACCCCTCGGTGAGATCGTAGCGATCCCGAGCGCTACGGGATAGCGCGAGCTCCCGGCGTTGCGGTGTCGGTTCGAGAGAAGAGTTCATAAGGAGGACTGGATGACCTCGGTGCAGTGGCGGCGAGGGAGGGTCAACGTACCATACCTGCCGGTCCCCTAAAGTGAATTCGGGACGGCTGAAACCCCTCCTCCGACACGCCTTCGCGCCATCCACCAACCGCGGTGCTTCAGTGACTCGCTACAGTGCCGCCATGCTAAACTACGTAAACATCCGCCGGCTCCAAGAAGGTCTTTTCTATGCCTGTTTTTTCCCATGATTTCCGTAGCGCTCTGCGCTCCCTCACTCGCAGCCCTGGCTTCACCGCATTGGTGATTCTCACCCTCGGGCTCGGCATCGGCGCCACGGCGACCCTCTACACCGTAGTGCAGGGAGTGCTGCTCAAGCCCCTGCCCTATCCCGAGCCGGACGAGCTCACCATGGTGTGGACCGACAACCGAATCCAGGGTTGGGACCGTGACGTGACCTCGTATCCCTCCTTCCTGGATTGGCGAGAGCGGGCGGATCGATTCGAGCATTTGGCGGCCTTCGTCGCCGGCTCCTACAACCTCACCGAGGAGGATCGACCGGAGCGGGTTCCCGGAGCCCGGGTGTCCGCCGGCTTCTTCGATACCCTCGGTAGCCCGCCGGTGATCGGTCGCGGCTTCCTAGCGGAGGAGGAGGAACCCGGCGCCCCGGCGGTGACGGTGCTCAGCCACGCTCTCTGGCAGCGGCGATTCGCCGGCGATCCGGAGGTGGTGGGCACCCAGATTCCCCTCAACGGCACGCCGACGACGGTAGTCGGGGTGCTGGCTCCGCAGGTGGCCTTTCCCCAGCGCACCGAAATCTACGTTCCCCTCGCTCCCCGGGAGCCCTTCCGCAGCGCTCGGGGCATGCTGTGGCTCCAGGTTCTAGGCCGCCAGGCGGACGGCGTGGAGCCGGGCCAGGCTCAGGAGCAGATGGAGACTATCTTCGCCGCCCTGGAGGAGAATTTTCCGCGCTTCTACCGCGAGCGAGCCCCCAATTTGGTTCCCCTTCTGGACGAGGTGGTGGGCGATATTCGCCAGCCCCTAGCGGTGATGCTCGGGGCGGTAGCGCTGCTGCTACTCATCGCCTGCGCCAACGTCGCCAACCTGATGCTCACCCGTGCCACGGTACAGCAGCGGGAGGTGGCGCTGCGTAGCGCCCTGGGGGCTGGCCGGGGGGCGCAGATCCGGCGCTTTCTGGCCGAGAGCCTGCTGCTGGCCGCCGGCGGGGCCGTCGTGGGCGCGGCTTTTGCCGCCGTCGGAGTGCGAGCGCTGCGGGCCGCCGCCCCGGCGACCCTGCCCCGCATCGACGAAATCGCCGTCGATGGCGGCGTGCTGCTCTTCTGCGCCGCGGTGGCCGCCCTTACCGGCCTGCTCTTCGGCATCGTGCCCGCCTTCCAGGGCACCCGGGTCCAGCTCACTACATTGCTGAAGGCCGATACCGGCAGCCGCCGCGCGCCGGGCGCCAGACTGCGAGCGGGGCTCGTCATCACCGAGATCGCTCTCGCCCTGGTGGTCCTGCTGGCCGCTGGCCTCCTCGGCGAGAGCCTGCGCCGGCTCGCGGCAGTGGACCCAGGCTTCACCGCCGATGACCGCATCGCTTTGCGCGTGGAGCTGCCTCGCCGGGACTACCCCGACGAGAGCCAGCGCCGCGCCTTCCGCCAGGCTCTGCTGGAGCGTGCTCGGGCCTTGCCGGGGGTTCGCTCCGCCACCGTCGCCAGCGCCCTGCTGCCGGGGCCGGGCTTTCAATCCGCCCCCATCGGCATCCAGGGCCAGCCCCCGCTGCCGCCGGAAGAGAACATCGAGGTGACCTTCGTCTCCGTCGGCCCCGAGTTCTTCTCCACCCTCGACATCCCCCTTTCCCAGGGGCGCTCCCTGAGCACCGGAGACGATGCCGAGGCACCGCCGGTGGTGGTGGTCAACGAAGCCCTCGCCCGGCGCTACTTCGACTCCGATCTTCCACTGGGATCCGCCCTCAAGATCGGCGGCCATGACTCGCCGGAGCCGTGGTCGGAGATCGTCGGCGTGGTCGGCAACCTGCGCACCTCCGGCCCGGACCAGCCGGCGCGGCCGGGGCTCTACCGCCCGATGGCTCAGAACCCCACCCGCTCCTTCACCCTCTTCGCCGAGGTTGAAGGCGCCTCGGTGCCGGCGATGGACGGTCTGCGGGCAGCGGTTCGCGACCTCGACCCCACCCTTCCGGTGGTGCGACTGGAGCCGGTGGAGCGCGCCCTCGAAGAACAGCTGGGGGCGGAGCGCTTCCAGAGCCTGCTGCTCTCTCTCTTCGCCCTGCTGGCCCTGGCCCTCACCGCTATCGGCATCTATGGCGTGGTCTCCTACTCCGTCTCCCAGAACAGCCGGGAGATCGGTATTCGCATGAGTCTCGGCTCTCAGCGGCGCCAGGTGCTGTGGATGGTGGTGCAGCGCACCCTCGGCCTCGCCGCCCTCGGCGTGGTCGGAGGAATTGCCCTCGCCACCCTCACCAACCGCTCCCTGTCCAAGCTGCTCCACGGCGTCGGCACCCTGGAGCCCACCGTGCTCGCGGCCTGTGCCCTCGGTCTCTTGTCCCTCGCCGCCCTCGCTGCTTTAGTACCCGCCCAGCGGGCCGCATCCATCGATCCCAATACGGTCCTGAGGGAGGATTGAGGTTGGAAGTCTTTCGCTTAGACACCGCGCAGCCGAGGGATTTCCCCCCGCAATTGAGGGCCCTGCACCGCCGCCAAGGCCAGGCCGCCGTCGACTGGCTGCGCTTCGCCCGCCGCAACCCTGAGACGCTGGATCGAGCCGAGTTCGGCTATACCCGCGACAGCCTGGACAACTACCTCTACGGCGCCATCCATCCATGGCCGCTATTCATCGACGAGCAGCGCCAGCAGGACTTCGCCGCCGCCGCCGTGTCCGTCTCCCAGCTGATCGAGAGCGTCCCCACCCGGCTCTTCGGCGACGATCCCGTGCGCCTCTCCGAGGCCCTCTGTCTGGACCAGGATCTCACCAGGATTTCCGTTGAGTATCGCCTGCGCTACCCTGACGCCCCGCTGTGGAGCCGGGCGGATTTCTACGACACCGCCTCCGGCCTGCGCTGCCTCGAGCTCAACACCTCGAGCTTTCTCGGCGGCTGGCAGGATGCCATCTGGCGCCCCTACTACCTTCAGCATCCGCTGATTCGCCGCTTTCTCGACGAGTACGGCTATCAGCCCACCCAAGGCGATGAATCCATCGCCATCGTCTTCCACGGCCTGGTTCAGCGCGCCGTCGACGCAGGCTTCGCGGAGGGCGGGCAGCTCAATCTCTTCATGGGAATGGATGAGGAAGATATGCCGGAAATCCGCTTCAACTCCCAGGACGCCATCGGCGATCTATGGAGCAAGACTCTGACGGCGGTCGCCCCGGGGGTGGAGGGGCAGGTCACTCTCGCCCCAGTGATGAAGGCCCAGGCCGACGAGAAGGGTCTCTTCTATGGAGGCGAACCACAGCACATCATGTTGGAGTTCTACTCCACCCTCTCGCCACCCTCGGTGCTGCAGGCTCTCGATGCTGGACGATTGCATCTATGCAACGGGCCGGCAAACATCATTCTGCGCTCCAAGCTCCATCTGGCCTGGCTCTGGGAGCACGCCGATCGCGGTGACGAAGCCTTCACCGCCGAAGAGCGGGATCAGATCCTGCGCTTCTTGCCCTGGTCGATCATCCCTCGTCGCGGGGCCAAGGTTCGGTTCCGGGGCGAGTTTCACGACGTTTCCAAGCTGTTGCTGCAGCGCCGAGAAGACTTCGTGATCAAGCGCGGCAGCTCCTTTGCCGGCCAGGGCGTGCACGTCGGCCGCTTCGTCGAAGACGCGGAATGGCAGCAGCACGTGGAGCAGGCGCTGAGCGAGCCGGGCTGGATGGTCCAGGAGCGCATCGACAGCGTTCCTCTGCTGTTCCAGAACGGCGAGCATGGTGCGGTGCTTCACGACTCCGCCTGGGGCATCTTCGCCTTTGGTCCGCGCTATGGCGGCAGCTTCCTGCGCATTCAGCCGATGGCCGGCGCGGCGCCGCCGGTGTCCGAGGAGGACGGGCTGAATCGGGGATTGATCAACACCTCCCAAGGAGCGCGGGAATGCGCCATCATCGCCGTTGAACCCAGGATCGCCTCTTTGCAAAGTTAGGCTTTTCCTGAATCAACCCTCGACTCGATTCGTACTCTCTTGGATTGGCCGGCGCTTTGGCTGGTCATCTCTTCGATCGGCCTCTCATTAGCTGGCCTGCTCATAGCTGGCCCTCGCTGTGACGGGCTTTCACTATGACGGGCTTTCACTGCGGCTGGCCTTCTCAGTGGCCGGCTTTCCCTGTGACTGGCTTTCCCTATGACGGGCTTTCCCCGTGACGGGCTTTCACTCTGAATGGCTTTCGCCGTGGCCAGTCCTCATCTTCGGCTAGCGGAGCCTCCCTTGGGCTAAATACCTGCTGGGACCAGGGGTCTCGAGACGGAGCGTGCTCCGTCCTCGACGTCCCCATTGACCACGGTCCACCAGGCCCTATATCGCCCACATCATGAGGCTCTCGGGCTAGCCAGCTCATCTACCCTACCCAGCCGAGCAGTCACCCCATCGAACAGGGCTGCCGACGGGCGTTGGGGGAGGATCCAGCATGAAGACCTTCCGCCTCGACCCTCACAAGACACAGAGTCTGCCGACGCAGCTGCGAGCTCTGCACCGACGCCAAAGCGTCGCCGCGGTCGACTGGCTTCGCTATGCCCGACGCAACCCGGAAGTGCTGGATCGCTCCGAGTTCGGCTACGCCGACCGACCGATCGACGACTGGCTCCATCGGGTGATGCATCCGTGGCCGCTCTTCATCGACTCTCAGCGGGAGGCGGAGCTGGCGGACGCGGCGACCGCCGTCGCTCGCCTGGTGGAGAGCGTCCCCACCCGACTCTTCGGCGATGATCCCCAGCGCCTTGCCGAGGTCCTAGGCCTCGAGGAGCGGGAGGCTCAACTCTCGGTGGAGTACCGACTGCGCTACCCGGAAGCTCCACTTTGGAGCCGCGCGGACTTCTATGACACCTCCGAGGGGCTACGCTGCCTGGAGCTCAATACCTCCAGCTTCCTGGGCGGCTGGCAGGATGCCACGTGGCGCCCGATCTATCTCCATCACCCTCTGATCCGTCGCTTTCTTGAAGAGCACAGCCTGCGGCTGAGCCCCGGTGGCCAAGCTCTGGACACCGTCTTCCGCGGCGCCGTTCGGCGCGCCGTAGCGGCAGGTCTTGCAACATCTCGTGAGCTCAATCTCTTTATGGGCTTGGGCAAGGAGAAGCTCGAAGCGGTGGTTCGCTTCCATTCCCGGGACGCTGTCGGCGAGCTGTGGGAACAGGCCCTCCGAGCAGAAGCTCCCGGCGTCGAAGGGAGGGTGACCCTCGGCTTGCTGCAGGAAGCTGAAGTGAATTCCCGCGGACTCTACTTCGAAGGCCAGCGACAGCACATCCTGTTGGAGTTCTACTCCCTGTTGTCTTCTCCCCAGGTCCTCAGCGCGCTGGATTCCGGCAGGCTCCATGTCTACAACGGCCCCTCCAACATCGTGCTGCGATCAAAGCTTCATCTCGCCTTCCTCTGGGAGCATGCAGACTCCGGCAGCGATGCCTTCAGCGCCGAGGAGAGGGCTCAAATCCTGAGCTACCTGCCTTGGTCTGTACAGGTCAGGCGCGGGGTCAAGATTCGCTACCGCGGAGAATTCCACCAGCTCCAGCGACTGCTGCTGCAGCGCCGCGACGACATGGTCCTGAAGCTAGGGGACTCGTACTCCGGGAAAGGCGTCTATGTCGGCCGCTTCACTCCAGAGGAGGAATGGCGAGAGCGAGTGAATCAAGCACTGGATGAGCCCGGCTGGATGGTTCAGGAACGCATCGACGGCGAGCCCCTGCTCTTTCAGAGCGGGAGCCGAGGCGCCAGTCTCCACGAAGTCGCGTGGGGACTCTTCGCTTTCGGAGGTCAATATGGCGGCGGCTTCCTGCGCATTCGTCCGGCCGAAGTCGAAGGCGAGGAGCTGGAAGGAGACGAGGGTGAGGCGGTCGCCAAGGCAGGGCGCCGAGGGGTGGTCAATGTCTCCCAGGGAGCCCTGGAATCCCCGCTCTTCCGGGTAGAGCCAGCGCCTGTTGCCGGGGATTGAGCCGAGGACTGAGCCGGGGGCTGATGACCCTAGCCGCGGATTGATGAGCCTAAGAGCCCAGACAGCCGGGTCAGGGCCGGTGGGTCAGGGCCAGTGGAGCCTGATCCCCATGGCGGAGACTCGACAGCTGGGGCAATGGTAGGCTGTGCCGGCTATCAACTCAGATCGACACAGATCAATACAGATCGATCCAGGGCCGGCCCTGAATCCCACGGATGCCCCCTCGGCCAATGCACGCTGACGCCGCTCCGGGCTTTGCGATCATTTCCCCGCGAAGGATTGAGCCCCCATGCCCAGCCCTCTCCGCCCTCGCCGCTCTCTTCTCTCGATCTCACGGTCCTCGGCTTCCAAGGCTCAGGGACTGGAATTCAGGAGCTGTGAACTCAGGGCCCGTGGATTGAGGAGCAACGGTTCCTGGCTGTTGGTCTGCTTTGTATTGCTCGCCCTCCCGATGCTCGCATCAGAGGTTCCAGCTCAGGAAGAGCGCTTCACCGCCACGGTAGAGGTACAGGAGGTGCTCCTCGATGTGCTGGTGACGGACGACCAGGGCAATGTAGTGCTGGGGCTCGGTCCCCAAGATTTCGTGGTGGAGGCCGACGGCGAGCCGGTACCGGTGCGCTCGGTCTCCTTCACCGCCCATCGCCAGCTCCTAGCCCTCAGCTCCCCCTCCTCGAACTCCTCGGGAAAGAGCAGCGCGGCCCCAGCGGAGGAGCTCCCCCGGCTCTTCACCCTCGCCTTCATCCGCCCCTCCGGGGCCCGGGATCCACAGCGGGCCATTCGTTTCCCCCTCGCCGGAGAGCGCGGCTTTCGCTGGGCCATCGAAGACCTGCTGCCGGATGACCGCATCGCCGCCGTCTCCTTCGACGGCCTGAGGCTGCGCATCGCCCACGATTTCACCACCGATCGGCGACGCCTCGGCGACGCCCTCTACCTGGCGGCCCTCGGCCAGCTGCCGGACCACCGCTGGCCCTCCCGCACCGAGGCGCCGGAAGCCGGGGTGAGCCTCGCCGCCCACCACGGCCTGGAGACCGCCGACCCGCAAGGAGAGACCCTCGGTGCCGCCCTCGGCCGACTCGCCGAAGCCCTCGGCGGGGTTGCCGGGCGAAAGAACCTCGTGCTCCTCGGTGCCGAGCCGCCGCGCCCCGGCTCCCTTCGCTGGCAGGAGGAGGATTGGGATCTCACCGTGGAGGCGCTGAACGCCCACAACGTCGCGGTCTACGGACTCCCGGTGCAGCGCCGAGGGCGCAGCGCCGGCCTCGATCATCTCGCCGCCGCCACCGGTGGCTGGTCCTTCTATCGCTTCGACGATCTCGACGGCCCGCTGCGGCAGATCGCCCGGGAGACCAGCGGCTACTACCTGCTGAGCATCGAGGCCCCCGCCGCTACCAGTGAAGACGACGAGGGTTATCGCCAGCTGCGGGTGAGCACCGTGCAGCCGCAGCTCAACGCCCGCTCCCGGGGAGGTTTTCGCAATCCGCCGGCGAAGGATCCAGCGTCGGGGAACGAAGCCCGATGAGCCGAAATCGCCCGGAGGATTCCTCCACGCAAGCCGCAGCGCCCGCCGGCGGTATTCGATGGCTGCTGATCCTGCTGATGATCGTCGCCACCGCCCTCGCCGCCCGGGTGGATCTTCCCGTCCCCGGCAGCCCGGTGCCGATCTCCGGCCAAACCCTCGCCGTGCTGCTCGCCGGCGGCTGGCTGGGGGCCCGCGACGGGGTGCTGGCGATGGCTCTCTACGTCGCCGCCGGTTCCATGGGCCTGCCGGTCTTCGCCGGCGGCGCCGCTGGCAGCGCCGTCCTGTTGGGGCCGAGCGGTGGATACCTCACCGGCTTCCTGGTGGCCGCCGGGCTGATGGGGATGGTGGAAGAGCGTCAGGGAAAGGTGGGTTTGAGTCCTCTGCGTCCCGTGCTCATCACTTTTCTCTTCGCGCTCCTCGCCCACGCTCTGATTCTGACTCTCGGCGGATTTCGGCTGGCGACGCTGTTCGGGCCCGAGTCGGCGTGGAGTGACGGCGTGCAGCCCTTCCTTGTCGGCGGGGTGATCAAGGCGGCCCTGGCGACTCTGTTGATCCGCTGGGCCGGCGGCCGCTGGCTGCCTCGTGCCCAGTGAATTAAACACCGCCAGCGAGCGAAAGACTGCCAGCGAGCTAGACACTGAGGGTCCCGTCAGATCCATCGCTCTATCCCGCAGCCGCAACGAGGTCCAGCGCAAACGCCAAAACCATTGCAGCAACTTTGTAACGACCCGCCGGACTCGCTGTTCCTCGATCGATCTCCTTGATAGTTTTGCCCCGGCGCGATGTCTCCATCGCGCCCCCAACAAACATCCCGAATATTCTGCTGCCTTCAGCCATAGAAGTCGCCCCTGGGGTCTTCTCTCTACCGGGCCGTTTCTCACCGGGCTCATCCCCACGGTAACCCCTAGCCCAGAGAAAGACTCCCGCCCTCGGCGAACCCTTTTTCGGAGGAGTTATGTCCTTTGCCCTTCCCCGCTTCGCCCCTCAGCGTAGCGCCTCGACACGCCGCCCTACGGCGTCCCTGACCCCGCGCAGGATCTCGATCCTGATCCTGGCCCTCGCCCTGCTCCCCTGGCTGGCTCCCGCCGCCGGAGCCCAGGCCCCCGCTGACCTCTTCATCAGCGAGTACATCGAGGGCGGAGGCAACAACAAAGCCATCGAGATCTACAACGGCACCGGCGCCGCCATCGATCTCGGCGCGGGCAACTACCAGCTCCTCTTCTACTTCAACGGCTCCAGCTCCGCCGGCAACACCATCGACCTCACCGGCACGGTGAACGACGGCGATGTCTTCGTGTTGTCTGAAAACAACGCCAGCGCGGCGATCCTCGCCCTCGCCGACCAGACGGACAACGGCAGCTTCTACAACGGCGACGACGCCGTGGAGCTGAGGGCCAACGGCACCACCCTGGACGTCATCGGTCAGATCGGCGACGACCCCGGCTCTGCGTGGAGCAACGGCGGGGTCAGCACCCAGAACGACACCCTGCGCCGCAAGGCGGACATCTGCGACGGCGATACCGATGGCAGCAACGCCTTCGATCCTTCGGTGGAATGGGACGGCTTCCCTCAGGACAACATCGACAACCTCGGCGCCCACACCGCCAACTGCACCGCAGCGGCGCCGGTGATCAACGAGTTCGTGGCCAACCACACCAGCTCCGACACCAGCGAATTCGTCGAGATCTTCGGCGACGCCAACACCGACTACTCCGCCTTCACCATCCTCGAGATCGAGGGCGATAGCGCCGCCGGCACCATCGACGGCGTCTACACCGTCGGCACCACCGACGCCAGCGGCTATTGGACCACCGGATTCCTCGACAATGAGTTCGAGAACGGATCCCTCACCATCCTGCTGGTGGAAGGCTTCACCGGATCTGCCGGCGACGACCTCGACACCGACAACGACGGTCTGCTGGACGTCGCCCCCTGGAGTGAGCTGGTGGACAGCGTTTCGGTGGACGACGGCGGCGGCAGCGACGGCGCCTACGGAACCCCGGTGCTGGATGCCGCCTTCGACGGTGGCTCCTTCACCGTCGGCGGCGCCTCCCGCATTCCCAACGGCACCGACACCGACGACGCCAGCGACTGGGTCCGCAACGACTTCGACGGCGACGGACTGCCCTGCTGCGGCGGCGCCACCGCCGACCCCGGCGAGGCCCTCAACACTCCGGCCGCCGAAAACGAGGTCGCCACGGCGATGGCCAGCGATCCAGTGATCAACGAATTCGTACTCAGCCATGCCGGTACTGACACCAGTGAATTCATCGAGATCTTCGGCGACGCCAGCACCGATTACAGCGCTCTCACCATCCTCCAGATCGAGGGCGACGGCAGTCTCGGCGAGATCGACGCCGAATACTCCGTCGGCACCACTGACGCCAACGGCTATTGGACCACCGGCTTCCTGGATAGCGAGTGGGAGAACGGCACCCTCACCATCCTGCTGGTGGAGGACTTCAACCCCGCCATGGAGGGCGGCCTGGACCTCGACACCAACGACGACGGCACCCTGGACATCACCCCCTGGAGCCGCATCGTCGACGCGGTGGGCATCAGCGACGGCGGCGGCTCCGACGCCACCTAC
>JBCCXL010000011.1:0-214912 GCA_039191605.1 Acidobacteriota bacterium
GTCGGTGCACGTGGACGGCGAGTTCCACGGCCTGGTGCGTCTGGATAGCTCCGTAGTGGTGGGGGAGAAGGGCCTGCTCAAAGGAGACGTGGATGCCCGCTCGGTGCAGATCAAGGGCGAGGTCGAAGGCAACGTTCGCGGCTCCGAGCGAGTGGAGGTCATGGCCACCGGCAGTCTCAAGGGAGACATCTCGGCGGCGCGGGTGGTGATCGCTGAAGGCGCCTTCTTCAAGGGCAATGTCGAGATGACCGGAGGCGGATCCAAGAAAGCCCAGGGAGGCAAGGCGCCCTCTGGTGGTGGCGGAGGCTCGGCACCGAAGGGTGGCGGATCTCAATCAACCGGCGGCGGCCAAAAGGGCGGTGGCTCTGGCCAGAAGAAAGGCAACCGATGAGGGTCGGAATCCCCAAGGAAATCAAGGATCACGAATACCGCGTCGGCATGATGCCCGCTGGAGTTCATGATCTGGTGGGTGACGGGCATCAAGTGGTGGTGGAGCGAGGGGCTGGCGTCGGCAGCGGTTTCGAGGACCGGGAGTACGAGGAGGCCGGGGCCACCCTGGTCGACAGCGCCCCGGAGGTCTGGGAAAGCTCGGACATGATCATCAAGGTCAAAGAGCCGCTGGCCATCGAATATCCTCTGCTACAGGAGAATCAGATTCTCTACACCTACCTCCATCTCGCCCCGCTGCGGGAGCTCACCGACGCGCTGCTGGAGCGCCAGGTGACGGGGGTGGCTTACGAGACCATCACCGATCCCAAGGGGACTCGGGCCCTGCCTCTGCTCAGTCCGATGTCGGAGGTGGCTGGTCGCATGGCCTCCCTGGTTGGGGCCTATTACCTCCAGAAGCCCTTTGGCGGGCTCGGTGCTCTGCTTCCCGGCGTGCCCGGAGTGCCGCCCTCCGAAGTGGTCATCGTCGGCGGTGGAATCGTTGGCCTGAACTCCGCGAAGATCGCTCTGGGCATCGGCGCGCGAGTCACCATTCTGGAGAAAGATGTCGACCGCATGCGCTTCCTGGACGACACCTTCCTGGGCCGAGTGACCACCCTGGCGAGCAATAAACTCACCCTGGAAGGGGCTCTGGCCAAGGCGGATCTGTTGATCGGCGCGGTGTTGATTCCTGGACGTTCCGCCCCGAAGCTGATCGATCGCAAGATGCTCCGCCTGATGAGGCCGGGAGCGGTGGCGGTGGACGTGGCGGTGGATCAGGGAGGCTGCTTCGAGACCACCCGCCCCACCACCCATTCCGATCCGGTCTACACCGAAGAGGGAGTGGTTCATTATTGCGTCGCCAACATGCCCGGCGCCGTACCCCGGACCTCCACCTTCGCCCTCAACAACGTCACCACGCCCTATGCTCTGGAGCTCGCCCGTCACGGCGAAGAGGCCCTGCGCCGGGATCCCCATCTCGCCGCCGGAGTGAATACCTTCCGCGGCAAGATTACCTACGAGGCGGTGGCCGAATCCCAGGGGCGTCCCTTCACGCCCCTCAGCGACCTGCTCTAAGCAAGCAGCTAGCAGATAAGCTCGAAAAGCTCTCGGCAGGCCGTTGGCCGCCGGGAGCTTTTCTTATCTAAGCCTCTAATTTCAGGGCTGAGGCCTCTGCCGCCAAGCTGTCCTCGGGCCAGGGATCGTTGCCCAAGGCTCGCCACAGGGACCGCAGATCTTCCGGAATCTCCGCCTGGACCCGCACTGGATCCCGTTCCGGATCGGGATGCGGAACCTGCAGAATCCAGGCGTGGAGGGCCGGCCGGGGGAATTGCTCCAGCTGCTTTCGCCCCTTGCCCCGCCATGCCTTCCAGCGGCGCTCGCCGTAGACCGGATCACCCACCAGCGGGTGCTTGACGTGGCGACAGTGGACTCGGATCTGGTGGGTTCGGCCGGTCTCGAGGCCGAGGGCCCAAAGAGCGACAGGACCAGTGGTGGCGGCCCGGCGCCAGTGGGTTACCGCCGGGCGGCCCCGGGGAACTACCGCCATCTCCTGCCGCCGCTGCGGGTGGCGGGCGATGGGAGCTTCGATGGTGCCTTGAGAGGGGCCAGTAATGCCGTAGACCGCGGCGAGATAGGTCTTGCCCACTCGGCGTTCCGCAAAGGCGGTAGAGAGGGTGCGGTAGGCGCGCTCGGAGCGGGCGAGGACCATCACCCCGCTCGTGTCGCGATCGAGGCGGTGAACGATCCCGGGTCTCCCGGGGCCGCCGATCCCTTCGGTCTCCGGATAGTGGTGGAGAAGATGGTTGACCAGGGTGCCGCTGCGGTGGCCGGCGCCGGGGTGGACCACCAATCCCGGAGGCTTGTAGACGAAGATCAGGTCGTCGTCTTCCCACAGCACCTCCAGATCGCCGGGCTCCGGCTGGACCCGAGGGTCCGACTCCGGTTCGGGGGCCTGCCAGCTCACCTCGTCCCCTAGCTGAACGCTGTAGGAGCGGCGATGGGGGCGGCCGTCTACCCAAACCTTGCCGTCTCGAATCCACCGCTGCACCTGATTCCGGGGGGCGTCCGCCTGCCTGGCGAGCCAGTGATCCAGCCGCTGCCCAGCGTCGTCTTCGCCGCAGTGGGCTCGCAAGATCGTGCCCTTTGTTGTTGGTGTTGCTTCGGACACTGGTCTTAGGACTCCATCGATGGGGGCGAATCGGCTCTCCGGGCTCGGGCCAGAGTCGCTACAAGTCCGATGAGAGATAGGCTGATCGCCGCATCGGCAAGATTGAAGGTGGGCAGCTGCGGCGAGAGGAAGCGAGCCCAATCGGTCACCTCCCCGACAGCGAGCCGATCCAGCAGGTTGCCGGCGGCCCCACCGACCAGAAGCGCGAAGCAGGCGAGGGCCAGGGGATAACGGCGAGGCGTCGTGGTGAAGAGATAGACCGTCACCCCAAAGGCCGCCATCGCGAGGATGAGGAGCAGAGCTGGAGGAGCATCGGCGAGCCAACCGAGGGCAAAGCCTGGATTTTTGAGATGGGTGAGGTGCAGAAAGCCAGAGAGGACGGGCAGGTGACTCCCGACGGGAAGGTGCACCTCGATCCACCATTTGCTCCACTGGTCCGCCACCGTAACGCCAAGAGCGAGGAGCCACCAGGGGGAGGGGAGAGAGGACAGCAGGCTCATCCTACCTCCTCACCGGGATCCGCTGCCCTTGGCCCCGAGAGCCCCTGGAGCACGGGCTGGAAGCACGCCGCCGCCATTCTTAGCTCTTCGACGTTGGTGATGCAGTCTTCCTCGGAGGTGAGCATAGATGGCGGAGCGAAGAGACCGATTCCGGCAGCGCCGAGGGCTCCGGCATCGGCCACCGAGGCGAGCCGAGGCGCGTTGACCCCGCCGAGGGCAAAGACGGCGAGCGGTCCCGCATCCGCTGGCCTGGAGGACCGCACCGCTCGCCCTGCAGCGGCGCCTAAGACCTCCAGGCCCACGCCGGAGGCTCCTGGCTTAGAGGTCGTCTCAAAGATCGGGGAGAAGGTGACGTAATTCGCTCCCGCGGCTGCGGCCTCCGCGATCTCCTCCAGGCGGTGCGTCGCTCGGCCGAGGATCAGGCGCCCTCCCCATCGCCGCCGAATCGCCGTCAGGGGTAGGCCGCGAGAACTTAGATGCACTCCCTCCACGCCAGCCGCCAGGGCGACCTGCACCCGATCGTTCACCAACACCGGAATCATTGGGGGAAGTTTTTCCCGCACCCGCCGCACTAGGTCGAGCAGGGGGCCATCGTCGAGATCTTTCTCGCGCACCTGCACCATGAGGGGCGGTACCTGGGCATTCGGATCGACCAAGGAGCACAGGTGCTCCACCCAGGAGTCGAGCCTTTCGTCACCCCATCGCCGCCGATCGCTGATCGCCATCAAGGGGGGGAGGGTTGGGGAGCTTGGTGCCGTCAAGGGCGGTCAGGCGGAGCCATCCCTTGACGGGGGACGGGGATTCTCGACGACGCTCTCGGGACTCGCTTCGACGGCGAGCACCGAGCCCACCGCCGAATCGGTACTGGGGCCGGCTTCGCCACCGAGGCGGTGAAGGATCAAGACCTCGAGGTCATGAGCGCCCCAGAGGAGATGAATCAATCCAAAGCCGGTAATCGCCGCGCGGCCGAAGGGCGCATCGAGGCTCTGCATCAGCCATGGGTTGCGGGCCGCCTGAATCAAGATCCGGTCCCAAACCAGGCTCCAAGGCGCGGCGGCCAGCAGCACGCCGGCCACAATGCAGTATTGAATGAAGATAAATCGCGCCAGGGCTGCCCAACTCATGGCGGGATTGTATGCGAAACGCCCCGGAAACCCGGGGCGTGAAGATGACTTTGATGAAGGATGAGGCGATCTGGGGCTCAGCCCCCTCCGCCGCTTCTCTGCTGCTGCCCTTTCATCCGCTGGCCTCGAGAGCGCTGGCCCGAACCCTGATTGCCCTTCGAGGCTCGCGAAGAACCCGAAGAGGAGCGGGTGCTCTCGCGGCGACTCTCCCGCTTCGGCGGCGGGCTGGCGCTGCGCTGGCGCGAGGTCGACCCGGAGGAAGCGCTGCTGCCCCGCTGGCGGGAAGAGCCGGAGGAGGAGCGAGTGCTCTCCCGGCTGCTCTCTCGCCTCGGCGGCGGGCTGGCGCTGCGCTGGCGGGAGGTCGACCCGGAGGAAGCGCTGCTGCCCCGCTGGCGGGAGGTGCCGGAGGAGGAGCGAGTGCTCTCCCGGCTGCTCTCTCGCCTCGGCGGCGGGCTGGCGCTGCGCTGGCGCGAGGTCGACCCGGAGGAGGCGCTGCTGCCTCGCTGGCGGGAAGAGCCGGAGGAGGAGCGAGTGCTCTCCCGGCTGCTCTCTCGCCTCGGCGGCGGGCTGGCGCTACGCTGGCGGGAGGTCGACCCGGAGGAGGCGCTGCTGCCTCGCTGGCGGGAGGTGCCGGAGGAGGAGCGGGCGCTTTCCCGGCTGCGGGAGGTGGGCTCCCGCTCCACCGAGCTGCTGCGTCGGCGATCCTCGGTGGAGGAGCGGGTGGAAGACCCGGGCCTCGCGCTGCCGCTGACCCGGCCTCGCTCCTGCCTCGGCGCTTCGGTGCGCAGATCCCTCGTTCTGCTCTCGCTGCGGGAGTCACCGCGGGAATCACCGCGCCAGCGGCCCTCCGTCGGCGTCTCAGAGCTCAGGATTCCGGTACGGCGGTCCCGAGTCGTGGTCGGCTGCTCCCCGCGGGCAGTGCCTGCATCTCGGGTTACGGCTCCACCCCGGGTTCGCTGAGCGGAAGCATCCGTCGGACGGCTGCTGTCGGCGGCGGCGCTTCTACCCGTGGTGCGACGCAGCGCTTCGGCGGGAGCGGGGGGACGCGAGCTTCCAGTGGAGCGGAAGCGCTCTTCCCCGGTGCGGCTCACCGCTACCGGGCCTCGGCGGGTCTGCTCGGCGGTGGTCGCGGAGCCGGCGGTGGCATCACCGGAGGCCGCTCGCCCGCTGAGGCGCTGACGACTTTCCCGGTTCGGCACGACCGCCCGCTGCACTTCCGTCGGCAAGCTCTCGTCGCGGCGCAGGTAGGGGTTGAGGTCCACCAGCTGCCGCTCTTCGACGCCGACGCCGCGGCGGTCGCGGGCCGCCACCGGCACGGTGCCGTCTTCGATCAGGCGCCGCTGCAGCTCCCGGTCTCGCCAATGGCGAGGCGTGAAGTGGCGGCTATCCGTGGTGACGATGCCCCGGGGCACTTCTCGCCAGCCGCTGTGGCGGCGAATGTGGCTGCCATAGGAGTGGTGGCGGCCCTGGTAGCGATAGCCGAGGTAGCGAGTCGGACACCATGACCAATCGAGGAAGAGATCCCAGGAGCCTCCGCCCCAGCCATGGACTCCGAAGCCGTAGCCCCAGCTGGCGTAGCGCGGGCCGTAGTAGCGGGACCAACGGCTGCTGGGGTACCAGGCGGTGTAGCCGTCCCCCCAATACCAGTGCACGTGGGCTGGCGCCCAGCGGCGCCCGGGGTACCACAGCCAGCCTTGGCCGTGGACCTGCTGCCAGCTGCCGTAGTGGGAGGTGAGATAGCCCCAAGGCTCGCTGGAGACCCAATGCAGGCCCGCTGGGGTGTACACCCAGCGTCCGTGCCAGTAGGGGCGCCAATCCACCGCTACCCGCGGGCGCCAGGCCCAGCGACTGTCAACTTCCACCCACTGGCCGTGATCGTCCAGGGGCTCGGCGGCGTAAGCTAGGGCACCGTCCAGCTCGCCGGCCGGCAGATAGCTGTCTCGGGCGCGATCTTCCAGAGTCTCACCCCAGCGTTCCAGATCGCTCCGAGAGCTCGCCTGGCGCACCCGGGGGTACACGTCGAAGGCGCCGTCCACCAGGATCTCTTCGTCTCCGCGGGCAAGCTGAGCCCCGCCGGAGACCGCCACCTCGGCGAAGCCGTGGCGCACCGTCAGGCGACTGTAATCCCATCCGCTAGCCTGCAGCCGATAGGAGCCCGGATCCCGCAGGTAAACGGTGGCGTTTCCGGTGGAGAGAGTGGGCAGAGCGCGGCCGATGGCGTCGTCGAAGACCAGCAGCTGGAGCTCACCCTCCACCAGGCGCAGAGAGGTGACCTCATCGCTGCCTTCCGGAGAGCCGGCAAGGGCATCGAAAACCACCTCAGTGTTGCCGCCGAGGCGAAGGATGTTGAGATCCGAGAGCATGATCTCGACTCGCCCCCCGGCGGGGCTAAACACCCGGTCTCCGGGCAGGATAGGGTGATAGCGCTGGGCCGGCGCCGGCTGGCCGATGCCCGAGGGGCCATCGCCGGTTCGACCACCGCTATCTCGGCCGTCGTAGGCGCCATCGTAGGACGAGTCGCCGTAGGAAGCCTGGTTGTTCAGCGCCCCGTAGTCGTTTCCGGGGATCAATACGACGTCTCCCTCGAGCACCCGAAAGACGCTGTATCCGCCCTCTTCTCGTGGTGCATCGGCAGCGGGCAGGGATGCGGGAGCTCCCGCCCACAGCGGCAGCGCGAGAGCCATCGCGGCGACCATCTTCGACGCGACGAAGAAGCTTCGAAGGCGGCGGGGGAGGGAGTGGTGGGTGCGAACTCTCATGATGGAACTCCTTCCGGCGAAGGGGACTCTGGGGTGAGCCCCCCGGTTGACCTTAAACCAATTGACCACCAATGGGTACAGCAAAGGTTGTGCCAGGAGTTCTCTGCGCTCTTCAATACTGCCGTTAGAATCGCGACTGAGAGCTCAAGTGTCGGTATTACAAGGCCTTTGGGAAGACGGTAGATTCAGTCGATCCCCCTACTTTTCACCGATTTAGCTATAATCCACCAGCGGTTTCCCCCTCCCTGTCCTGATTCGGTGTCGAGCATCGTCCTCAGGATGTACCGTGACAGCGCGAGACGGAGAGCGGTGTACGCCGCTTTCCCCTACCATCGAGACGGGTATCGATCGCCTCGCAAGGAGAGAATCCGTGGGTCTGAAGAATCTTTTCGGCGGCAGCCGACGCAAGAACAAGGGTGGGAGAGTCGCTCGGGAGGACGAGTACACGGTCGACGACCTCATCGTCCTCGAGCGCTACTCGGAGGCGGAGGGGAGGTTGACGGCCTCGATCAAGACAAACCCCAAGGACTTGCGGGCCCACCTCAAGCTGGCGGACGTCTACCTAGCCCAGCGCAAGGGCAGCAAGGCGGTCGACGAATACGTCTTTGTCGCCGAAGAATACGCCGCCGACGGCTTCTTCGATAAGGGCATCGCGCTGCTCTCTAAGGTTTATAAGCTGATGCCGCAGGACGAGAACCTGCCGCTGAAGATCGACCGCATCAAGCAGCGCAAGCGGCTGGAGCAGATGCGCGATCAGGCGATGGAAGGGCTGCGGGAGGGGATGGGCGGACGAGCCCGCGGAGGGACCTCCGCCCTCGAGCTAGAATCCATGTGGAATCTCCTGGTGCGATCCACCGTAGTGCGCTTTCTCACCGGCGAGCAGCTGAAGATTCTGTTCCGCTCCATGACGCTGGAACATTCCACCAAGGACAAGCTGCTGGCGGAGCCCGGTGATCGTCAGGAATCTCTCTTCTTGGTGCTGCGGGGCAGCGTGGTGGCGGAATGGGACGCCGGTGGGCAGACTCACCAGCTGCGAACCTTCAGCTCCGGAGATATCTTCGGCGAGACCGCGGTGCTAGAAAAGTCCGACTATCCCTGCCGCTTCCGCAGCGCCGATAACACCGCCCTGCTACGACTCACCCGCTCGGGCTTCGAGCGGGCCCTGGTGGGTAACCCGGATCCCCGCCGCTTGATCGAGGCTCTTCGAGAGCAATCCAACGATCATGCGGTGAAGAAGATGGTCCTGAGTCTGAACTAGCGAGTAGGTCGTAGAGCGCAGCCCACCGCGTCCGGCCCCGCTGCGTCCGGCCTACCCTGTCCGGCCCCGCTGCGTCCGGGCTGCTACCGGCCCGCGGCGCATTCGGGCAGAGCACAGCTCGATGCCGCGAGGGCCAAGGGTGGAAAGCAACCACGGGCCTGCGCCCGGAAGAGATCAGGTCGTCGAGGGCCTGCCCAAGGGCTCTTTGGGGGCTCTTCTAGGGCGATTCTGGGGTTTCCAGCTTCGGGGGCTCACGAGGTGCTGAGGCAGAAGTCATCGCCGATCCCTCGGAGCGGATGCATCCGGCGAAGGCCTTTGGTACTCTCCCTTCTTCTAGCCCCCCTGGCGATCCATCGAGCGCCTACCGCTGGACCCCGGAGATCTCGTGATGGGCTCGTGTCCCCACGGATCTCCCCATTCCCCTCGGTTGTCTATGGCCATCCTTCCTATCCGTCACTATCCCGATCCGGTGCTGCGGGTGAATTGCTCTGCCGTCGAGACCTTCGACGACGAGCTCGCCAAGCTCGCCCAGGACATGATCGAAACCATGCACGCCGCTCCGGGAGTAGGCCTCGCCGCTCCTCAAGTGGGCATCGAGCGCCGCATTTTCGTTGTCGATCTCTCCGTTGGGGAAGATCCGGAACAGATCCACGTCTTCGTCAACCCTCGCATCGTCGAAAGCGAAGGGCGAGAGACGGATGTCGAGGGCTGCCTTTCGCTGCCGGGAGTCACCAACAAGGTCAGCCGCCCCACTTGGCTGAAGGTCGAAGCGCAGGACGTGGAGGGGGAGAGTTTCTCCTTCGAAGCGGCAGATTGGCTGGCGAGGGCCATCTGTCACGAATCTGATCACCTGAATGGAGTGCTCTTCACCGATCATCTGCGAGGCCTGCGCAAGGAAAAAGCGAAGCGCCAGCTGCGCAAGCTCGCCGCCGAAGCGGCCTCCTTCGACAAGCCCCGCCATGAGATCTCGACGGAGCGCCCGTCGCTGCAAGACCAGGACCCGGAGGCAGATTCATGAAGCATCTCGATGCAGGGCCGTGGCGGCTCCTCGGTGAAGGCCTTGGGCGAGGCCTCGCGGCCACGCTCCTGATTGTCCTCGGTCTACTGGTCCCCGCCTGTGGCGGCGGTGGGGGAGGTGGCGGCGGTGGTGGCGGCGGCACGCCCCCCACCCAGCCTTCCGCCTCGCTGACCTTCACCGCGAGCGGAGGCGGCGGAACCAGCGATCAGATCAGCCTGGTGCGCAACGGCACCAGCAACACCGAATTGCTGCTGGACGTGCGCGTGGACGGCAGCTCGGACCTCTACGCCGCCGCCTTCGATCTAGCGTTCCCAGCCACCGTGCTGCGCTTCGATGGCGTCGTCGAGGGTGAGTTCCTGAGCAACGCGGGGGCGATCTCCACCTCCCTGCTGGTGGAGGAGGCCTCCAGCGGCAATCTGGTGGTGGGGCACACCCGCCTCGGCGTTGTGGGACCGGCCATCGGTTCCGGCGTCTTGATGACCCTTCGCTTCACCGCTATCGCCTCCGGCAGCGGAGCCATCACCTTCAGCAACAACCGGGCCCTCGACCCCCAAGGCCTAGTGCTCTCCACCTTCACCTGGAGCGGCGGCAGCGTCCAGGCCCAGCTCTAACAACTAGAGCGCGACGGATCAGCGAACGGAAAAGCGAGATGTGATGAGCGAGACGAATTCCTCCCCGACCTCTACCGCTACCCCTGGCGGTCCGCGGCCCGTCGTCTTCTTCAACACCCTAGGTCGCAAGCTCGAACCCTTCGAGGCCCTCGAAGCGGCGAAGGTTCGGCTCTATACCTGCGGCCCGACGGTCTACGACCACGCCCACATCGGCAATCTGCGCACCTTCCTCTTCGAGGACATTCTTCGCCGCGCTCTGGAGTATCTCGGCTACGAGGTCCACCAGGTGATGAATCTCACCGACGTGGACGACAAGACCATTCGCGGCGCCAATGCCGCGGGGCTGGAGCTAGACGACTTCACCGCGCCCTTCATCGAGGCCTTCTTCGCCGACCTCAACGCCCTCGGCGTGCAGCCAGCTCAGGATTATCCCCGCGCCACCCGCCACGTGGCGGAGATGATCGAGATGGTGGAGACCCTGCTGGAAAAGGATTTCGCCTACATCAGCGAGGACGGCTCGGTCTTCTTTCGTATCGCCGCCTACCAAGAATACGGAGCCCTCTCCGGCTTCGACGTCTCTCAGGTGCGACAGGGAGAGAGGGTAGCCAGCGACGAATACGAGAAAGAGGACGTGCGGGACTTCGTGCTGTGGAAGTCCGCCAAGCCCGGGGAGCCCACTTGGGATTCCCCCTGGGGCCCGGGCCGCCCCGGCTGGCATATCGAATGTTCCGCGATGTCGATGAAATATCTCGGCGAGACCTTCGATATCCACTGCGGCGGGGTCGACAACATCTTCCCCCACCACGAGAACGAGATCGCCCAAAGCCAATGCACCACCGGCGAGTCCTTCTCCCGCTACTGGCTGCATTCGGAGCATCTGATCGTCGATGGCGAGAAGATGTCCAAATCCCTCGGCAACTTCTACAAGCTTGCCGACGTGCTGGAGCGCGGCGCCACCGCTCGCGCGGTGCGCTACCTCTTCCTCTCGGTGCACTATCGCCAGAAGCTGAACTTCACCTTCCAGGGTCTGGAGGCCGCCGAGGCGGCCCTCAAACGCCTCGACGAGCTGAGCTTCCGCCTGAGTCACGCAGTGGTGGAGGGCGCCGCCTCGGAGGCCGTCGCCGAGGTCGTCCATCAGCTGGAAGAGGATTTCTCCGCGGCCCTGGCGGACGACCTCAATCTCTCCGCCGCCCTCGCCTCTCTCTTTGGCTTCGTCAAGGCGGTCAACCGCCTGATCGAAGAAGGCGCCCTCGGCGAGGGAGACGACGAGAAGGTTCGCGGCGCTCTGAAGCGAGTGGATCACGTCCTCGGGGTGCTCGACGCTGACGCCTGGGCCGCTGACTCCGACGAGGCCGCCGGGGGGTTCAGCGACGAGCAGATCGAGGCTCTGCTTCAGGCCCGCACCGAGGCCCGCGCAGCCAAAGACTTCGCGGAGTCAGACCGCATCCGAGACGAGCTCCTCGCCGCCGGAATCGTGGTGGAAGACACTCCCCAGGGGCCGAGGTGGAAGCGCAGCTGAGCTTGGTCGAGAGCTCAAGGCCCACCTCTAGGCTCCTGAATCAGTACCTTCTGTCGCCGGGCCGTCAGCCTTCGAGGCGGAGGAGCTAGCCGACTCCTGGCGCCGGCGCAGGCGCCGATCCCGCAGATCCTTGGCCAGCTGCTGGAGGTCGGCGTGGCGATCGCTCTCGTCGAGAATCTCCACTCCGAGGACCGTCTCCATCAGGTCCTCGAGGGTCACCAGGCCGGCGACCCCGCCGTATTCATCGAGGCAGATGGCGAGGTGCTCTCTCTTCTCGATGAATTGGCGCAGCGCGCGGCCCAGGGTTTGGGTCTCGGGAATCGCCCACACCGGCCGCGCGAAGGCGGTGAGAGGAGTCTCGCGATCGATCCCCCGGGATACCTGCCACAGGATCTCGCGATGGAGCACGTATTGGGTGACGTGGTCCGGAGTCTCGCCGTAGAGAGGAATGCGGCTGAAGGCGCCGGCATCATCGGTATCCAGAAAGTCCTGCACCGTGGCGCTTTCCGGCTGCATGAAGATCACCGTTCGGGGGGTCATCACGTCCTCGACGGTGATGGTCTCCAGCCCCAGCACGTTGGACATCAGGGTGGATTCCTGCGCCTCCAGCGTGCCTTCCTTGGCGGCGAGATCCACCAGGGCCGCCACTTCGCGGCGGGAGACCGGCTTCTTCTCGCCGCGGGCGATCAGTCGAGTCAGAGCGCGGGTGGTGTAGAGCAGGGGCGTGAGCAGCCAGACCAAGAACTTGATCGCCGGTCCCACGAAGGACACCAGGCGCGAGGCGAAGACCGTCCCCAGGGTCTTGGGCACGATCTCCGATCCGTAGAGCACCAGGATGGTCATCAGCACCGAGAACACGATGCTGGCGACCTCGCCGGGCCACAGCTTCGCCGCCTGGGTACCGGCGAGGACCGTGCCCATGGTGTGGGCGATGGTGTTGAGAATCAGGATCGACGAAATAGCGTCGTCGATTCGATGCTTCTTGAGGTCGAGGAGGGTGATGGCCCCCTTCTCGCCCCGCTGGGCGCGCTCCGTCAGCTCCAAATCCCGAGAGGAGAGGAGGGTTGCTTCCAGCAGGGAGCAGAGAAAGGAGACACCGACGGCGAGACCGACGTAAACCAGGAGCAGGGTCAAGGCGTAGTTCCTCGAAACAGAAAAAGGGATTGGCGGCGAAAGAAGATCGAATCGTCGGCGGCAGGCTACCACGGGCTCAGATCACGAACTATCTTGTAGCCTCTCCCCGCACGAAATCACAGAGAGAATCCGCGGCAGGAATTCGCGGCCCGAATTCGCGGCCCGAATTCGCGGAAGTACTGTGTAGAAAGACAACGCCGGCACGGTGAGCCTTGCCATCAGGGAATGGAACGGGCCGCCGAGACGTTGGCGCGGGTATATCCCCCTGAATGATCGTTGCAGCGATGGCACCTCGCCGCCAGAGGCTGAGTCGAAGCAACGGGAGATCCCAGATCATGAGCCGAACCCACCTCCTGACGCAGGCGTCCCTACCACCTGGCGCGCGAATCACGGACAGCCCGTGTAGCGCTGCGAATAGGAGAGCCCGTCAGCAGAATCCCCAGGGGCTGCGCGGCGGCGCTCTCAGCGTCAGCAGCCGTCAACGCCTGGTTTCTGTCGGACTCCTGGCGCTCCTCGGCTGCGCTCTGCTGTTTGCGCCCTCCGCCCCCCTCACCGCTCAGGACGAGCCATCCTCTACCTTCGGAGAGGAGATCGAGGTGGTGGAGGTGCTGCTGGAGCTCACCGTCACCGGTCCTGACGGGCTGCCGATCCTCGGTCTCGGCGCCCAGGACTTCGTGGTGGAGGAGGGAGGCGAGGTGGTGGACATCACCAGCGTCACCTACCGCTCCCATCAGGTCTTCGCCGGCAGCGAAGAGGAGCTAGAGGCGATTCAGCGCTCCGGCAGCGCGGCACCCCAGGTGGTCGACCGCCACTTCATCCTGCTCTTCCACGATCTGCGCAAGACCGACTTCGAGACCAAGGGAGTGCTCAGTCAGCAGCTGCGGGCGGCCCAGGGAGCGAAGCGCTGGATCCAGCGGGAGCTGGAGCCCAACGACCATGTGGCGGTGCTGTCCTACGATTTCTCCCTCAAGCTGTACCAGGATTTCACCATCGACCGTCGGCGCATCCTGGGGGCCATCGACCGCGCCGTCAGCCGTAAGCCGGCGGGGAAAATCTGGCCCTCCCGACTGCCCAAGACCGGCCCCTCCTTGGCCCGACACATGCCTCTCGGGGACGCGATGATCGACGCCACTCCCTCCACCTACGACGCGCTGAAGGTGATCGCCGAGGCCGCCGGTTCGGTCCCCGGCCGCAAGCGTCTGCTGCTCTTTTCCATCGGCACCGGCATCGCCGGCCATCCGGAGATCACCCTCTTCGGAGAGCGGGAGCCGACGCTGCTGGAAACCCTCAACGGTCGCGACGTCGCGGTCTACACCCTGGACACTACGCCCTCTTACGCCGAGCACGCCCTAGCGGGGGTGCTGCAGACCCTGGCGGACGCCACCGGAGGTCGCTATTTCCACCACATCGACCGCTTCGACAAGCCGCTGCGGCGGGTCTCCCGCAAGGAGGTGGGGCATTACCTGGTCTCCTTCCAAAGCAAAAAGCCCCGGGGAGCCCGGGGCTTTCAGCGGGTCGAAGTCCGCACCGTGGTGCCGGAATTCGAGGTCGGGGGGCGTCTCGGCTATCTCTACGGCCAGGGTTTCGCCACCCCGGCTTCGGATCCGGCGGCAGCCTCTGAAGACGAAACCGCCGAAGACGAAACCGTCGCCCCACCGAGCGCTCCTTGAGATTCAGCTCCGATACGAGGCCCCCCGAAGCTCTGACCTTCAGTCCTGATGTCTCAGTCCTGATGTTTCGGTCCTGAGATCTTGCTCCGGGGGCCGCGGATCGAAGGGAATTACTTGCGGGGGTACTTCTGGTCCAGCACCTTGTCCCACTGGGCGATCTGATCCGCCTGCTGGGCCTTGAGCTCGGACCAATCCCCCTCGAGGGTCACCGACTTCATCACGTCGCCCTGGGTGATGGCATCCACCACCGCCTGGCCCTCGAGCACGCGGCCGAAGACCGAGTGACGATTGTCGAGATGGGGAGTCGCGGCGTGGGTGACGAAGAACTGGCTGCCGTTGGTGCCGGGGCCGCGGTTGGCCATGGAGAGCACGCCGGGGCCATCGTGGCGCAGGTCCGGGTGGAACTCGTCCCTGAAGTTATAGCCCGGACCACCGGTGCCGCGGCCATCCGGGTCGCCGCCCTGGATCACGAAGCCAGGCACCACGCGGTGGAACTTCAGGCCGTTGAAGTAGCCGCGCTCGATGAGGTTGGCGAAGCTCGCGACGGTCACCGGGGTGTGGTCCGGGTAGAGAGCGATGACGATCTTGCCCTTGGCGGTATCGATCACCGCCTTGAGGTTGCTGGTGGGCACGTTGGCCGCGGCGTCGGGGCCCTGCTGGGCGCTGGCGAAGCCGGCCACCAGGAAGAGGGAAGCGGCGACGAGAAGAAGAATGGAAAACTGCATAAATCTCAGTCCTCAGGGTTCGCCGAGCGTTTCGGCGATGGTTTTCTATGGGTGCTCGGGGCGATCCGGGGAGGAGCGTCCGTCTTCAGGTGGGCTGTCTTGGGGCTCTTTGAAGAAGAGGCCTTGGAACAGATCCTTGAGGGAAGGGGCCGCCGTTGGGCGGCGGGGGAGGGACCCTGGCGATGGGCTCCGCGGAGGAGCTGGGTAGACCAGCGTGCTGGCAAAGATAGAGCCTGGACCTCGCCGGGGGGCAGGTGACGGCGCTCACGAAGCGTCCCGTCAGCCGCATTTTTATACGAGGGGAGGGGAGCGGTCAAAAGCATCGGTGCTCCTCGAGCTGAAGCTCCAACCTCACGCCCCACTCGGGCTACAATCGGCGGTATGAATGCACTGCCCCAGCGCTCCCTCCGTCGAGCGGATCTTCAACCGCTCTCGCCGCAACGTCTCTGCACTGCCTTCAGCGCTCTCTGCCTACTCGGGCTAGGGCTCTTGCTTGCGACGCCGGGCCTAGCTCAGCAGGAAGCGGCTTCCCAGAGCGCGGCGACGGCCGTTCCCTTGGAGCTAGAAGATTGCGTCCTCGGAACCGGCTCTACGGTGATCGACGCTCGCTGCGCCAAGGTGCCGGTTCCGGAAAATTGGCAGCAGCCGGACGGCCGGCAAATCGAGCTTTCGCTGGCGGTGATCCCCGCCCAGAGCGATGAACCGGCGCCGGATCCCTTGGTTCCCCTCGCCGGGGGTCCCGGGCAGGCGATTCTCGAGGTCTACCCGGCCATCGCGGGCTCATTCCGCGGCATCAACCGGGAGCGAGACATCGTGCTGCTGGACCAGCGGGGCACCGGCGAATCTCACCCCTTTCCCTGCTTTCCGGACACCGAGGACCCCGCCGAGCTGCTGAGCCAACCCTCGGACGAGGAGCTCGAGGGGCATTTCCAGGGTTGCCTGGACGCCTTCGACGGCAACCCACGGTACTACACCACGGTGGAGGCAGTGAAGGATTTGGAGCACGTTCTGGACCGCCTGGGGGCTCCCCAGGCCAACTTCCTCGGGGTCTCCTACGGCACCCGGCTGGGCCTCGCCTTCCTGCGAGAGCTGCCGGATCGGGTGCGGACCCTCACCCTGGATGCGGTGGTGGACTGGAACTTCGTGGTGGGAGACACCTTTGGCCGCGACGCGGAGCGCGCCTTCCAGAACCTGCTGCGGCGCTGCGCAGCGGATCGGGGTTGTTCGCAGGCCTACCCCCAGCTGGAGGAAGATTTCGAGGCTCTCTATCGCCGACTCCAGGAGCGCGGTCCTCAGCTGGTTCGCTTCGCCCATCCCCGCACCGCCGAGATGATCGAGGCAGAGATCGGCTGGGGCCAGGTCAGCGGACTGCTACGAGCCCTGCTCTATTCCCCGCAGTCGACGGCCCTAGTGCCATTGCTGATCCACGACGCGCTGAAGAACGATGATCTTGGCCGCTTCGCCGCCCGCGCCATTGCGGTTTCGGAGCCGGAAGATCTGATGATGTACCAGGGCCTCTTCTTCTCGGTGATCTGTAGCGAAGACTGGCCTGAGCTAAAAGACCGCCCGGTGGTGGATGCCGAAACCCAGCGGGCCAACGCCCTCTTCGCCGGTGAATTCGTACGCTCGGTTCGCATCGGCTGCGGAATCTGGCCCTCCAACCCGGCCCCGCCGGAGCTGCGCCAGCCGGTGACCGCGGACGTTCCGACCCTGCTCCTCAGCGGTCCCGACGATCCGGTGACTCCGCCGACCTACGCCCAGACCGTCGCCGCCTCGCTGCCGAGCTCCCTCGCCCTCGAGATTCCCGGCGGAGCCCACGGCGCCCTCGGCGTCCATTGCGTTCCCCGGCTGCTGCGTCGCTTCATTGAGAGCGGCGAGCTGGCCACCATCGAAGCGGGAGCCGCGGAGGCCGCCGGGGGTATCGACGCCAGCTGCCTCAAGAAGGGCGGCCCAGAGCCGGTGTTCACCAGCTTTGCGGGACCGGCGCCCTAAGCCTCAGTTCTGAGCGTCTTGGGACAGGCTTTTCGAAGCTCGCACCCTTAGGGATGCTTTTCGGGACCTGAGCTTCTAGGAACCCCCGGGGGCCTGAGCCGTAGACTAGGGCATGAAGCCCTCGCAGCATCGCTCTCAGCATTCCGCCCTCGCTCCCCAACAGCCTCGCTGGACGGCCCACGCCGCCATCGGGACCCTGATCGCTCTCTTCCTGCTGGTGCTCTGCCTAGGCTTTGTCCTTGGCTGGAATGCCTCCGCCGCGGAAGCTGATGAGCTTCAGCAGGCGCCTGAGACACGGCAAAGCTCCGCAGGTCAGGCGCCCGAGCTAGGCCGGAAGAGCGAAGCCAGTGAAGAGAGAGCCGAGACCAGCGAGAACAACATCCGCTTCGTCTCCCGCGCCGCTGCTCCGGAGCCGCCCCCCGGCGGGGGAGAGCCGCTGCCTCCGGCGGTCAGCACTTCGCTGCGGCGACTGATCTACCCGGAGGAGTTCGAGGGTGGGGAAGGGGCCTCCGATCCGGCGGCCGCTCGTCGCTTCGTGCACCTGGCAGCGAGCAAAGCCTTTCGGCCCGCCTGGGCCCCCGGTGACGCGGATCCTACGGCTCGGCGCTGGGATCTCTCCGACACGCTGCACCGCTTCGTCGACTGGATGGATCTCGACCCCGGCGAGCATCAGCTCAAGGTCCCCGTTGGCCACGATCAGGAGCGCTACATCGCCCTGCGGCTACCGCCGGATTACGATCCCGCGCGCCCCTGGCCGCTGCTGATCCTCTATCACTACAGCGGCGGTACCGGCCGCGAATTCCTCGGCTACGCCCAGCGCCTGCTGGGGCAGGAGCGGGCGGACCAATTCGTCCTCGCCGCCCCCACCTTCTACCGCCAGACCACCCTCGACGCCCCGCCGCCCTACACCGCCGAGCATCCGCTGATGCTCCGCGCCCTGCGGCAGGTAGCCCACGTCGACAGCGACCGGGTCTACACCCTCGGCGTCTCCCTCGGCGGCTATACCACCTGGACCCTGGCCAAAGTCCACGCCGACCGCTACGCCAGCGCGGTCTCCATCTCGGCGGTATACGACCCCGTCGCCGATGTCGAAGGGATGTGGGAGCTCATGGCTCCCAACGCGGCCCATATCCCGGTGCTCCACGCCTGGGGCTATCACGATCGCTTTCCCGTCCGCGGCTTCCAGGGGGAAGGGCCCAACGCCGGCACTATGAGGGAGCTCAACCGCCGCTTCAGCCCCCTCATCGAGGATCTCGGCCTGCAGGTGCTGGAGTATCGAGACGGCCGCAGCGGCCACACCGGAGTGCTGCCCCCCGGCAAGATGCTGGACGAGATCTTCGCCCATCGCCGGGTCCATGCTCCGAGGCAAGTGCGCCATCATTTCCGCCACCTGCACCAGGCCCGAGCCTATTGGCTCGAAGGCCTCGCCTGGCACGGCGACGCCTGGACCGGCCGCCGTCCCGCTGAGCCAAAGATCGATCCCAAGACGGGCAAGAAGGAGACCCAGGGTCAGGCCTACGCCCGGGTCTACCTTCCTCTGCTAGGGCTCCTAGAGGGCCACATCGAGGGTCAGACGATCCAAGTCGAGAGCCTTCATCTCGACGATCTCATCGTCTGGTTCGGGGAAGACTCCATCGACTGGAGCCAGCCCGTCACCCTCATGCATCGCGGCCGCACCGTCTTCACCGGCCTCCTTCAGCCCGACCCCCTCGTTGCCATCACCCAGGCCCGCCGCAGCCTCGACTTCGATCGCCTGCGCTGGGCTGGGCTGCGGCTTCAGAACGTCGAGAGCGGTGAGATCTCGGTCAGCCTGGTGGATGTGGATACGGACCTGCCGGTGGTGCCGGGGGCGGGGTAGGGGAGTGCAAGAGATTGCCTCACGCTATCCTTGGCCATCATGAGTTTAGAGAAGAGATCCGAGATGGCGGAGGTAGAGGAGTTGCTTCTAGGGCTCTCCGAGGAAGAGCAGCTCCAGATCGCCTGTCGAATTTTCGACAGACTGGCTCCTCCGGTTCGCGATGAGATCTCTTCTGAGTTGGCTGAGGAGTTGAGCCGGCGACTTGCCAAGGCGAGAACGAGTTCGGATCATCGCATTCCGTGGCGAGAAGCCCGCCAGGAGTTCCTGGACTTAGCGTCTCAACAAGGTGAATAAGAGAGGCTTCCAGCCGATCTTTGGTTCCTTCCCGCCCTTCCCATCCCTTCCAAGAATCGATAATCTAGTCGGTGGCTCTCTACGAGCCGGCCGAGCAGCTTCCGCTCGCCGGTTGGCTCTGAGACCTCTTCTGATTCCCTCCTTTGGGTGTTGCTGTCGTGCCCGTCACTCGTGTTGGTGACCTGTGCTCGTCCCCCCTTGTTTTGCTCCGTCCGCGACGTTTGAATCGCGGATCTCTGATCCCTTGGAGGTCTCGATGACATACCGCCCCGACAACTTTGCCTTCAAACCGAAGCGCAGGGTCAACCTCCCTGTGCTCATCGCCCAGGCCGTCATCATCTTGGCTGGTCTTTGCGTGTATCTATACTACGAAGTGGTCGACGGCATGGCCCTCACCGCCGGCTCCTACCTCGTCGGAGTCGGAGTCTGGACGCTGGTGATGATGCTCATCGCCCGCGCCACCGGTGAAGGCTGGACCGCCTCCACCGTCTTTCAGCTCACCGCAGTGTGGGCGCTGCTAGTGGTCGTCTACTTCATGCCCTGGACGCCAGTGAAGGTGTTCCAGATGAAGCTCTCGCAGGTGGAGAAGGGGATGACGCCGGAAGAGGTGAACGCCATCATGCAGCCCTACAAGCCCTCCAAATACCAGGACGATACCTATTGGGTCTATCGTCCTGCATCCAGCTCCTATGACTTCCGGAACCATGCCGGGGAGCTTCTCTTCCGCCGTGGCAAAGTCAGAGAGATCAACTACACCAAGCAGTGGCGGCCATGACGATGCAATACACGGCCGAAGATTTTGAAACGCCGAAGTCAAAGGCAGGCGGCACCGAGATCGGTTTGCGCACCGCCCTCTACATCGTTGCCGCCCTCGGTCTCGGGGTCTACGCCTATTGGGAGATCCTCCAGGGCGCTGCCCTCACTACCTGGGCCTACGTCCTCGGAGGTCTTCTGTGGGGCCTCCTCGTCTGCGTCGCGGCCTTCTCCCTTCGTTGGAGTGCCGCGACCATCCGAGACCTCACCATCGTCTGGACTCTGCTCTTCCTCCTGCACGCCATCCCGTGGACCCCGGTGAAAACCTTCCAGGCTCGCTTCGCCAAGATCAAGGTGGGAATGACCTACGAGCAGGTCGACCGCACCATGTACCCCTATGAGCCCAGGGGCTACCACAGTGATACCGCCTCACAATGGTCCTATCTTCCGGCGCCAGACGCCAAGAAGTATTGGGATCACTCCGCGACGATCTCCTTCAAAGAGGGCAAGGTCGTACGCAAAGTCTATAGAGAAAGCTACTGAGCCTCAGGGCCCGGGCCCCACCCATCTCGCCGGTGGAAATCCGGCTGGTCGCTGGGATGGGCTCGGGCCCAATAGGTCAGTCCAACGCCCTCCAGCTCCAGCACCGCTGAGAGCCCCAGGTCCAGCGGATCTTCTGGGCCAATGCCAAGCTGCTCCAAAGAGAGTTCTATCTCAATCTCAAGAGGCCCGCTCACCAGGCGGCCTGGCTCTCCACGCCGAGTCGCCCGCCAGCGGCGCTCCACCCGCAGCGAGTCGATGCGCTCCTCCTCGCGCATGCCCTGGCGCTCGTCATCGAAGGCGTAGACGTTCCAGGCGCCGCCAGGGGCGGCGTTGACTTCCCAGTAGCTGGGCTCGCCCCGGCGGGCGACGAAAACCTCGAAGCAGGTGGCTCTCCAGAGGTCGTGCTGGCGTACTGGCTCCTGCGTAGGGAGTACGACGGCTCGCGAAGGGCGAAGTTGATACTTCAGGTGGAGAAGTGAGTCCGAGCGCTGGATCTCCACCTCGAGTTGGGTAGAAGTCGCGGCTGCGTTGGTGGTGGGGTGGGGGAGGAGGACAGAAACGGTTGTCATCGGTTCAGTTCCTGTGCAACCGGCCTAGAGAGGCTTCGCAAGAGGGAGATTAGCTCTTCCTTTCGGCCTCAGATTCAAAGACCTGGATGAGCTGGCTAAAGTTTCGTTCTTGTCGAACGATGCGACCGATGAGGATTGCGTCCTTCGTCACCCGGTAAATGATCCGGTGACTCCCATGAACAATGGTTCGAGTTGATGAGCCGTGCTTCCACGCAGGCCCGAGTTCAGGGAAGACGCAAAGGCGACTTAGAGCCCCTTGAAAAGCCTCGAGGTATCGACTCGCTTGTGTTCGCCCGAACTCCTCCTGTCCCCAAGAGAACAAATCCTTGATGTCCTCTTCTGCCGAAGTAGAGACAACCAACAGGAGACGTCGTCGCATCGCTACAGGTCGTTAGACTGAGGCGCTAGTCCTACTCAGAACGGAAAGACTTAGGCGGAACTGCTAAACCGTTCGGGTTGTATTCGCCAGGACCTACTTGGCGAATTTCCTCCCAGAATGCCTCGTCTGCGACTCGGGTTGGTTCCTCGAACCATTGCTGCATTTGAGCTTCGATCAGCTCTCCCAGCAAGGTCCACGCATTAAGCTCGACGGAACCCTCGGTAGCTTCTCTAGGCTTTAGGCTGACCAATATACTCTTTGCTAGATCGAGTCGATCTTGCGGGCTTAGGCCTAACGCGCGGGCTTGGAGTTCTGCTCGGGTCATGACTCCAAGTATCGCATAAGTCTTTTCATCCTCTATTCGAGACCGCTCGCTAAGCTGTGGCTGAGGCCGCGATGGCCAAGCTAGCGTTGAAGAATGTCACTAGCTTATGACTGTTCAAGACGACGAATTCCTCGCCATCCAGCTTCAGCGCATGCCACCCGAGCGCTTCGAGCTGCTGTGCCGCGATCTGCTGGAGCGGGAGGGCCACGAGATCCTGGAGATGTTCGGCCCGTCCGGGGCGGATCGGGGTGTGGACATCCTGAGTCGGGATGGCGACGGTCGGGTGGTGGCTACACAGTGCAAGCGAGTGAAGACACTAGGCGCAGCGGCAATGCGCAAAGAGGTCGTCAAGGTGATGGAAAATCCTCCAACGCCAAGGCCGGATCTCTATCTCATTGCGGCAGCGACGGACGTGAGCCGCTCGGTACAGGACGCAGTGCGGGACGAGATTTACAGATCTAGTAGCTCGCTAGGAGTCGCTTCATCTTGGGGCTTGAATAACAAGATTTTGCCGCTGCTGCGCGATAGCTACCCCGACATCCGAGAGCGCTACCTCGGCAGCTGGCCAGAGTCGTCTCTCTTCTTCCGTGTTCCGGATCGTAATGTGCGCTTCAGCGGTCGAGAGGAAGAGTTAGAGAGATTGGAACGCGCGCTAGCCGGAAATCAGGATGTCGCCGTCACCCAGACGATCTCGGGCCTTGGCGGTATCGGAAAGACTCAGCTGGCGGTGGAGTATTGCTACCTCGCCCGGAACGAATACCCCGATGGCGTCTTCTGGCTCAATGCTGCAAGTGGCCTTGATCTCGAGCTGGACTACGTCTTACTTGCTCGCCAGTTGCTACCCTCAGTTCCTGAGAATGCGACCATCGATGATGCTTGGCCGCAGTTGCATCGCAAGCTGACCTCAGGCCGGTGGCTTGCGGTCCTCGACAATGCTGATCAGCCAGACGAGGTTCGAGAGCGACTGCCTCCCAACGCTACGGGGCACCGCATCTTCACTACACGATCCCGACAGCTCGATGTCGATGAAAGCGTTACTTTGGAGTTGGGCGTTCTCGAACCAGAAGAAGCGATCAGACTGCTTCTGTCACAGGGTTCTCGGTCGGATCGTGTCGATTTAGCAGATGTTCCTGAGCCCGTTCAAGAGCTTGCCGAGGTACTTGGGTACCTCCCTCTGGCGCTAGAGCAAGCGCGAGCCTACGTTACGAAACACAAAGCGAGCTGGCAGGAGTATCTTCAGAAGTTCGAGCGAGAAAGGCTCCAGCTTCTCGAGAAGGGGAGTGTTCGGAAAGATCGTTACGAGCTAACCGTTGCCACGACTTGGGAGATCAACTTCGCACAGATCCAAGGCTCATCCCCAGCAGCGGCAGAAGCGCTCGAAGCCTGCGCATTCCTAGCACCGTTGGAGATTCCCGTGGATCTCTTCGGTTCTGCTGGAGAAGAGATCGGGAAACATCTAGGCATCGCTGCTCAAGACTACGAGTCAGATCCTCTTTCCTTTCGAGAGGAAGTGATCACACCGCTCACTGAGTTTTCGTTGCTGACTTTCGATACCGAGTCGAACAGTCTTTCGATTCATCGACTCGTTCAGGAAGTGCAGCGCAAGAAGCTTGCAGCTGAGAAGCGCGCAGAATCTGTCTACTTTGGTGTCCAGCGCGCGCTAGCGAAGCTCTTCACTGCAGAGCCCGATAAGCCTTCAACTTGGCCAATCGCCTCAATGCTCATCCCACATGTATTGGCTGGCTTAGAGCAACCATTTGAAGACACTAGTGTCGCTGCAATGTGGTTTAAGACGGGAAGTGTTGCGAGGTCCATTGGCCAAACATCGACGGCTAGGTTGCTCGAAGAACGGACCGTCGCTGTACATGCTGGTCTGTTAGGCCCCGAGCACCTCCATACCCTGGCCTCCATGAACAACCTCGCGGAAACGCTGCGGGCTCAGGGGGACTTCCCGGCCGCCCACGCCCTCCACGAGGAGGTCCTGGAGACATACCGGCGCGTCCTCGGGTCCGAGCATCCCCATACCCTGACCTCCATGAACAACCTCGCGCTAACGCTGCGGGCTGAGGGGGACCTTCCGGCCGCCCACGCCCTCCACGAGGAGGAGTTAGCAATCGTGCGGCGCGTCCTCGGGCCTATGCACCCGGACTCCCTAATCTCGATCCACAATCTCCTGGTGACTCAATAGGCGACCAATCCTGCCTTCCTCGATCTCACTCTTCTCGCAGAGCTTCATTAAGGCATTCATAATCTTCCCGAACGCCACGCCCTCCGCCTCGCCGCAGAGAATAAATGGGCCGCTCACTGGCCCCCACCCGCCCCTCCCGAAGACTAAGCCCCCACCCGCTTCCGCCCACGCCTCTCTTCCAGCCTCGCCGCCGCCTGGTCGGCCCAGCCGTGGAGGGCTTCGATCTCTTTGTCACTGAACTCCCGCGGCTTGACGTCGATCACGCAGAAGGAGCCGAGGATATGGCCGCGGGAGGTGCGCAGGGGGACTCCGGCGTAGGCGTGGACCTGATCGTGGAGAACGACAGGGTTGCAGCAGCCCTGGGGGTGCTCGACCCCGTTGCAGACCACGAAGGGTTCGCCGCTGCGCACCACGTTGATGCAGAAGGACCACTCGTTGGGGGTTCCCCGAACCTCAGCGATCCAGCCTCCGGCGCCGTGCATGGCGGGGAAGAACTGGGCAGAGTCGAGCACCACGCAGACCAGGCCGACGGGCATGTCGAGGGCGCCGGTGGCCTCTTCGAGAATGCTCTGGAGAACGTCATCTCGCTCGGGAGACGTGGCGTCGAGATCGTAAATCTCCTGCAGACGATGGAGATCTAGAACCGGATCCGCGTTGAGGATAGCGGGGGAGGAGGTCATGAAGCCTCTCCTTCGAGGTAGGGTCTCCAGCTTGTTGGCTGAAGCGAGCAGGCTGTAGGAGCGCACGAGGGGAGGACGAGAGAGGTGCCGACGATGGCAGGGGAGGAGGGGCTTCGCGGAGGGCGTCGGCGGTGCGCTGCACACAGTGTGAGTGTGCGATAGGGGTTGCAGAGATCCTAATTCGTTATTTTGGCACGCTGAAGGACTCGACGCCAGTACACATCGATCTCCGTCCCGTCAGGTAGGTCGTGTCTAAGCCCCCACCCGCTTCCGCCCGCGCCTCTCTTCCAGCCGCGCCGCCGCCCGATCCGCCCAGTGCTCCAAAGTCCGAATGTCCTCGTCACTGAACTCCCGAGGCTCGACGTCGAGAACGCAGAGGGAGCCGAGGGTGTGGCCGCGGGAGGTGCGCAGGGGGACTCCGGCGTAGGCGCGCACTTCGTCGTGGAGGATGATGGGGTTGAAGCAGAGTTGAGGATGCTCGTGGGTTTCGGGGACCACCAGGGGCTCGCCGCTGCGCACCACTCGGATGCAGATCGACCATTGATTCGGCGTTCCCCGAACGTCAGCGATCCAGCCGGAGAGGCCGTGCATGGCGGGGAAGTATTGGGCGGAGTCCAGCACCACGGAGATCAGCCCGACGGGGATGTCGAGGGCGGTGGTGGCTGCTTCGAGAATCGCCTGAAGGCCTTCATCGGTCTCTTCGGAGGTCAAATCCAGGTCATAGATCTCCTGCAGACGGTGGAGATCCCGAACTGGATCCGCAAAAGCCGGAGACGAGGTCACGAGGCCTCTCCTTCGAAGTAGGTCTCCAGCTTGTTGGCGGAAGAGAGGAGCCGGTAGGAGCGCACGTGGATGGCGAGGGAGGCGCCGACGATGGCGGGGGGGCCGGGGATTTCCCGCAGGGCGTCGGCGATGCGCTGCACACATTCAGGGTGGCAGGCAGATTGAGTACCGACGCAGGCGCGTTCGAGCACACGGCGCCAATAGGTATCAGCCTCTTCCTGGCCCAGAAACGCGGTGAGCGATTCCCGGGCATGGCGGCAGGCGAGGGTGAGGGCCTCAAGCTCTTGAGTTGAGATGTCGTTCGAGGAGCAATCCGCGAGGGACATAGATTCTCCGAAGGGCTCGAAGGCCACGTTGTATTCGGGAAAGGGCATTTAAGGATACCGCAGGACGAAGAGAGACGAAAGAGACACGTTAAAGGGATAAGACTTCGTCATCCACTACCTTTCTACATCATGTAAATGCACGACGAAGCGGAGGGTATTCCCGACACGGATTCCCTTGTGTCCATAAGGCTTAGAACCGGCTCAACAGCTTTGAGCAAGAGCACTGAACCTTCTTTCGCGGAATCTCGTATCATGGGGCGGTCCGTGCAAAACCATCAAGGAGACATCGATGCGCAGAATTGTTCAGCTTCGACAGGCGAGTGCCCCCGGCCTATGCCTCGCCTGCCTTCTCAGCCTGAGCTTTGTCCTCGGCTCCGCCGTGCCGGCGGAGGCTGACCCCTCGTGGACCTCGTTGCGGGGTCCTCAATATGACGGCAGTATTCCCGGCCGGCTCTTCGACGGACCCGATGCGGGTCTGGAAGTTGGCTGGAAGGTAGCTCTGGGCTCCGGATATTCTGGAGTGCTGGCCGCCGACGGGGTGGTCTACACCCTCTTCGCCGCCGGGGAGCAGGACGCCCTCGGCGCCTTCGATGCCGAGACCGGCGAGGAGCTGTGGCGCTACGCTTTCGGCCCCACCTACCCGGGCCATGATGGTTCTCACGACGGTCCCATCTCCACCCCGGTGCTGGAAGACGGCACCCTCTACGGCCTTGGCCCCTGGGGTCATCTCTTCGCCGTCGAGGCGGCCACCGGCAAGGCGCTGTGGACCAAGCATCTGTCGGAGGACTTCGGCTCCGCCAAGCCCCACTACGGCTACACCGTCTCCCCGGTGCTCGCCGAGGGCACCCTGGTGCTGGCGCTGACCCGCGACGAAGAGCCGGAAGAGGGAGCCCAGCTGCCGGCGACCTTCGTCGGCCTCGACCCCGACAACGGCGAGCTGCGCTGGAAGGTGGGGGAGGAGCGGGTGGACTACCAATCCCCGGTGGTGGCCACCCTCGCCGGACGTGAGCAGGTGCTGGCGGCCAGCGAGACCCACATCCACGGCATCGATCCCGCCAGCGGCGACGTGTTGTGGAGCTACGCCTTCGAGGGCGACAACAGCGCCATGGGCGCCGGCTCGCTGATTCCTCTGCCCATCGAGGGCGATCGAATTTTCCTCGGCATCGCCCGCAACTCCTCGAAGATGGTGCAGGTCAGCCACGACGACGGCGGCTGGAGCGTGGAGGAGCTGTGGAGCACCAACGCCCTGGCCCGCAGCTACATGCAGCCGATCTTCCACGACGGCGTGATCTACGGCATGAACAACCGCATCTTCGCCGCCATCGACGCCGACAGCGGCGAGCGCCTGTGGCGCTCTCGGGAGCCCGGAGACGGCACCCCGACCCTGGTGGGGAACCACATCGTGGTGATCACCAAGCCCGGCAGCCTGCACGTCGCCACGCCCTCTACCGAGGGCTACCAGGAGCTGGCCCAAATCAAGCTCTTCGACGAGCACGCCTGGTCTCCCGTCGCCTGGGAGGGCGGCCATCTCTACGCCCGCTCCATGGGTCACCTGGCGCGCATCGATCCCAGCCGCCAGAGCGCCGGCGCGGCGGAGAACAACCCGTGGCTCGCCGACACCGCCTTCGGCCTGCTGCTGGCGAAGATCGAGTCCGCCCCGGCGGATCAGAAGCAGCAGGTGGTGGACAACTACCTCGAGGATCGCTCCTTCCCGCTGGTCGAGCCCTCCGGCGCGGTGCACTTCCTCTACCAGGGCGCCGAGAACGACGTCGGTATCGTCGGCGACATGATCGGCTTCCGCCGCGAGGATCCGATGACCCGGGTGGCGGGCACGGACCTTTTCTATTGGTCCACCCTGCTGGAGCCGGACGCCCAGTTGACCTATGGCTTCATCCCCGATTACGGCGGCGAGACGGTGCCGGATCCCAAGAACCCGGCGGCCGCCGGGGGTCTCTTCGGCAACACTTCGCTGCTCACCATGCCCGCCTTCGCCGCCCCGGCGTGGGCCAAGGCCAGTCCGGAAGCCAAGGGAGCCTGGGAGGATCTCACCTTCCCCGGCCCCGGTGAGGGCGACGAGACGGTGGATCGCAAGGCGCGGGTCTACCTGCCCGCCGGCTACGATCCCGCCGACGTCGCGCGCTATCCCTCGATCTATCTGCTGGGCGCTGGCGAGGGCATCGACCTCGGCGAGCTAGGCTCTTCCCTGGACTCCATTCTCGGCCAGAGCGCGGAGAAGGTGGTCGTGGTGGTGCCGCTGCCGGCGGAGCTCGAGAACCCCCGCAACGGTCCATCTCCCGAGGCCGAAGGTGAGGCGCTGCTCACCTCATTGATCCCGAAGGTGGACAGCACGTACCGCACCAAGCCGCAGCGCAGCGAGCGCGCTGTCGTCGGCTTCGGCGATGGAGGCGAGTCCGCTTTCTACCTCGCCTTCACCCAGGGCGACACCTTCGGCAAGCTCGCCAGTCACGGCGCCACCCTGCTGGGCATCACCGAGATCGCTGAGGTGATCGAGGCGGCCCCAAAGAAGCCGCTGGTGATCTATCAGGGCTGGGGCACCTACCACCTGCGCTCTCCCCACGAGGGATGGGACATGGTGGAGTACAACCGCGAGCTGCGCTCCTTCCTACGCGAGCAGGGCTACCGCCCCACCGGCGGTGAAGTGCCCGAGGGCTTTGGCTGGGCGTGCTGGAAGAACAACACCGAGTCCTGGCTCCAGGCGTTGTTCCCGGCGGTATAGCCCATCCGCTGAGCTCACCCTGTTTCACACCTAGGGCTGCTCTCTTGAAGCTGCTCTACTGAAGAAGACCCCGAGGCGCTCAGCGCTTCGGGGTCTCTGCTTTTGAGTCGCCTCCTCGAAGCCCTAGCGCGCTTCGACTAGGGAGCCGAATCTTCAAACCACCGGCACCATTCTCACCAAATACTGCCCCTGCCCATCGGAGAACACGACCTGCGTCTGTAGGCCAGCGCGCAGAGCGTGGCGGCGCAGGGTCTGGGGGTCGAGGAAGAGCCAGGGAAAAGAAGCGCCGAGAAGGCCGTCGTAGAGAAATTGGAACTTCACTTCCCCCGGATAGGGCCGAGGATCGGCGGCGTTGGGTGCATCGCTGATGCCGGCGGGGCTGGCGAGGTCGGTGAGGATCTGGCCGCTGGGGGAGATGAGTTGCCGACAGCGGGTGAGGAAAGGCGTGAGCCGGTCGAGGGTGCCGGCGAGGCCGAGGCCGTTCATCATCAAGAGCAGAGTGTCGAAGGGGGGCAGGGACGGCTCGCGGGCGAGCAGGGTTTCGGCGGTAGCCACTTCGGCATGCTGGACTCCACGGCGACGCATAACGTCAACGGCCTGCGGGCAGACATCTACGGCGAACACCTCGAGGCCGCTGCCGGCTTCCAGCCTGGCCCGCTCCTGGAGGGCGAGACTGTGAGGACCAGCTCCAGCGCCGAGATCCAGCACCCGTCCTCGCGCCGCCTCCAGTGCAAAAGCCTCGGCATCCGGAAAGCCGCCGTGGCGTAGGAGATCGTAGGCGGCGATCTCCTCGACGCTGCCGTCGCTCACCAGAACAGAAGCTACAGCATCGGGTCTGCCTTGCTCAGCGTGCTCCAGCAGGCGGCCGTAGGGTTCCCAGGCGGTGGCTGCATAGGTAGTTCCCGTCGACGGGCCTGGGGGAGTTGTAGGAGGGGACGAATTCATGCTGAGGTGCGGAATGTGAAGTGACTCAAGGCCTCGAACCCTATTGACTTGTCATCATACCGGCAGCGTTGGCTGTGGGCGCAGAGTAGAGGATCACTTCATGCTGAATCAGCATGGAGTGATCGAATTCCTGATAAACTCCGTCCAGACGTTCAGGCTGAATACGACCTTTTCCGTAGGGGATCAGAGCTGCCCCTACTTCGCTTGCAGGAGCCCTCCATGAGCCCCCGATCTTGCCGTCGTGCCCTCGAGCCCTCCTCGCCGCGTCAGCGTTCCGCGACGCCTCTTCGCTGGGCAACGCTCCTGCCTCTGGCCCTCTTCTGCGTTCTGGCCTTCGGCCTCGCCGGCGCCGCCGAGGCGGCGATCCTGCGAGTTCCCCAGGATGTCGGCAACCTGCAAACGGCTCTCGACCAGGTGGGGGATGGAGACGTCATCCTGGTCGCCAACGGGGTGTATAGCGCCCCTGGCGGCGGCTTCCGGATTCGCAATGCCGGCAAGAGCTTCACGGTGCGGGCCGACGGCGGCAGCGTGATTCTGGATGGTGGCAACAGCACCAACGTGCTGCGGCTGGAGAACAACAACCTCGCTCAGGGTAAGCGAGTGTTCTTCGAGGGGCTCACCTTCCGCAACGGCATCACGAACGAGGTCGCCCGAGCCGGCGGCGTCACGGTAGATACCGCCGAGGCCTCCTTCGTCGATTGCCGCTTCGAGAACAATCGCTCCGTCGGGCTGGTCACCGGCGGTGGGGGAGTGCGGGTGGTCAACGGCTCGGTAGCGGTGTTCACCGGCTGTGAATGGGAGAACAACACCTCGCCACTGCGAGGCGGCGGCATCGAGGTGCTCTTCTCCCAGGTCCACGTCATCGATAGCGAATTCGAGAGCAATCGGGTGAACCTGCCGGGACACCGCAACGACGCCGTCGGCGGCGGTATCTACGCCCAAGACTCCAACGTGCGGGTGTGGGATTCCACCTTCCGCAACAATCAGGCGGCCTGGGTCGGCGGTGCCCTCTACACCATCGGCGTCTGGCGGGAGCCGCTGGAAGATCCGCCGATGGACGCCTCGGTGGTGGGATCGGTATTCGAGAACAACATCGCCGAGCCCTCCGCCGGTATCGTGCCGCCGGGCAAGACCGGCGGCGGCGCCATCCACGCCGAGGACCACGCTACCTTGCGGGTGGACCACAGCCGCTTCGACAACAACGAAGGCGAGCGCGGCGGCGCCATCAACGGCTACCGCGCCATCCTCGAGATCAGCGACAGCGTGCTGCGGGGCAACCTCGCCACCGATACCGCCTCGCCCACCGGCGGCGGCATCTACCTCACCGCCGCCGATTTCGTCGATAGCTCCACCGATTTTGGCTCCATCAATCGCCGCTCCGGCTCCCTGCTGCTCGAGGACTCCCTAGTCCAGGGTGCCTTCGGTGGAGTGGACATCGCCGCCGGCAGCGGCGGCTGCCTCTCTCTGATTGGCGACACCAACCGCCGCGACGGCGTGGGTGGAGTCGCTCCGGAGGGTACCGATGCCGAGAACCGGGTCAACGCCGTGGTAGACGGCACCGTCTTCTATCGCTGCAACATCGAACGCAGCAGCGGCTCGATTTTGGGCGGCGCGGTGAGCGCCAATTTCGCCGACTTCACGCTGAGCGACAGCCTGGTGCTGGACTCCGAGGCCCGCGGCTCCGGCGCCGCCGGCGGTGGCGTCGCGGTCCTCGGCAATTCTCGTGCCGTGGTAGAGCAGAGCACCTTCTCCAACAACCGGGCGGAGCGCTTCGGCGCGGGTCTATGGGTCAACACTTCGAATATCCAGGTGGTCAACAGCCTCTTCCTCGCCAATGAGATCAGCCCCGGAGTCAGTGAGACGGTGGGGGAGAGCCGGGGTGCAGCGATCTTCACCATTCCCCAGAGCGACGACGTCACCGGCGTGGTGCGAGGCTCCACCTTCATCGACAACATCGGCGTGCCGATCTTCGACAACGAGCCCCCGTCCGGTCCGGTGAACCGGGTGCAATACGACTCCAACCGGTTCGGCCCCGCCTCCTTCGGCAACACGGTCTACGTCCACATTCAGGACAACCGCCAGGGCACCACCGCCGCCGGCCTCAACGCCCTGGTGATTCAGCGACCCGGCGGCGACAACACCGACAAGAGCCCCGGCGGCAGCAACCAGCAGCTCACCAGCGACCCTCGGGTCGGCCATTTGCTCACCGTGCCCTCCGCCGTGCGCGCGCCGAAGGCGGGAGATCCCGTCGCTCCCACCTTCCTCGCCTGGGCCACCGGCGGCAGCGGCACCACCACCCTCACCGGCCCCGCCGGAGCTCCCGGCACCGTCAGCGCCCTCGGCGACATCGACGCCATCACCAACGCCGGTGGCTACTCCCTGCGGGTCGGCGGCCAGCAGGTCGACAGCTTCGCTCCCAACGCCCTGGTGTGCAGCGGCGGGCCAATGCTTTGCGTGGAGGACGATCGCTGGCGTCTGGAAGTGGAGTGGGAAGACTTCCAGGGCAATACCGGTGTCGGCACCTCGGTGCCTCTGACCGATGACACCGGCTATTTCTTCTTCTTCCTGAACCCCAACAACGTGGAGCTGGTAGTGAAGGTCCTCGACGCCCGGGTGATCAACAACCACCATTGGGTGTTCTACGGTGCCCTCTCCAACGTCGAATACACGCTGCGGGTGCTAGACCAAGAAACCGCCCGACTGCGGGAGTTCTTCAATCCCTCCCGCAACTTCGCCAGCGTCGGCGACACCAACGCCTTCCTCAACCGGCCTCCCGGCCGAGGGGATGACTCCGTCACCAGCTCGCCTCAGGAGCTCGCCGACCTCGCCACCAGCTTCGAGGCCGATGGCGTGCGCCTAGAAGATCTCCCGGAGAACGCCTTCCTCCTGCCCCTGGTTCTCGAAGAGCAGGAGAAGAGTCTCGACGGCGTGCCTCCCAAGAACGACTGCGTACCGAATTCCACCACCCTCTGCCTGCGCCAGCAGCGCTTCGCCGTCACCATGGACTTCACCGACTTCCAGGGCAACAGCGATCGCGGCCAGGCCGTGAGCCTCACTAGCGATACCGGCTACTTCTTCTTCCGCAATCCAAACAACGTCGAGGTGGTGCTCAAGGTCCTCGATGGGCGCCCCATCAACGGCTTCTTCTGGGTGTTCTATGGCGCTCTATCCAACGTCGAATACACCCTCACCGTCACCGACACCGAGACCGGCAACGAAGCGACCTTCTTCAACCCGCTGCGCACCTTCGGAAGCGATGCGGACGTGCAGGCCCTGCCGGGCGGTAACTGACGGCGCGGTGGTCGCGCTACAGAATGTGAAAACGAAAAGCCCCCGCTTCCGCGGGGGCTTGATGAAGGCTCGGGAGCTCGAGTGAGCTCGGCCAGCAAGCTCAACTAGCCCGAGTCGGAAGGGTTAGCAATAGCAGCGGCCACTAACGCAGGTTCCACCTGGTGGGCACTCGCTTGAATCGCAGCAGAGAGTATTGGGAACACAGAAAGTGTTGCAATCGGGGTCCCGGCTGCAGGCCGGATTGCAGAAGCCGTCTAACCAGCAGATGATCTCGTCAAAAGGGCAGTAGGTGGAGTTGCCATCACACACCACATAGGTGGCGTAAGAGGAACACATCGTCGAGCCAGTACAGCTGACAGGGTTGCCAGTGTAGGAGCAGGGATCGGAGGTGGCGGAGCAGCTTGTCTCCTGGTCATCGCCGCCGGCTTCCGGGTCCATCTTGCTGAGGTAGGTGAAGAAGGCCGCGTCGGAGTCGACATCCGCCGGCAGCGGGGTGGCCTGAGCGGGAACGGTCAGGGCGAAACAAAGGACGACGAGTGTTACGAGGGAGAGCGAAATAGTGCGCATAGATTCTCCAAGATTGGGATTCGAGGTATCGGGGGACGGTGCACTGGCGCGATTTCGCGCCCGAGCGGAAGCGAAAGTGATTGGATGATCGACGATGTGCGCTCAATTCTCAGGAAGAGGGTAGGCTCAGAGAGGGCAAAGACGGGTGCCCCGATCGCAGATGCGAACCAGTCGATGCCGCAGTCCACGTCCTGACTGCACGAGGCGCCGCGGGTCCAGCAATCGAGATCGGCGGGCCAGGCCGAGGCGCAACATCCGCTGTAGGCACTGGGATCCGGGCAGCTCATCTGGTTACCGTCATAGCTCACCCAGTTGGCGCCAGCGTTACAGCTGGAAGTGCCTTGGCAGGTCTCCGGCTGGCCGTCGTTGGCCCAGGGATTGGGAGTCGCCGTACATTGGGACTCCTGCTGCCCACCCCCGGCCTCGGGACTCATTTGGCGAGATAGGTAACAGAAGGCCGCGTCGTGATCGGCCGTGGCGGGGAGGGGCGCGTGCTCGGCGTGAGCAGGGCCAAACCCCACCACCGGGAGAACAACAGCTATGGCGAAGACGCAGAGGCACCGGACCAGCTAGAGCGAGGAGCGATGGACATTCTTTTTCCCTCGGCTATTCTGTTAATTGTTATTAAATCATTTTATTTTTAATTCATAAATCTATGGCTGTCAAGGCAAATCGAACTCGTCTTAGCGGCCCCCAGCACCGGAGAATTGGTTGAGTGTGGCACAACGCGCGATATAAGCCCCCAGAGACTTCACCTCGGTGGATGCAATCCAGTTTCTTATCGAAACGCCAAGGCGTTACTCTGGGGTGAGGTTAAGAGCTTCTAGAGACTGGCTTTCTAGAGGTACGTAGCTAGTGAAAACGCCCCCGCGGATGCGGGGGCGTTGGTCTTCTAGGCCGCAAAGCTCCCTGAGAAAAGCGATGTCTCAACGCGTGGACCTCTCGACTCATCGTTCAATGATCGCCTTCCCTCGAAGCGCTAAGAGGAGAGAGCAGTCAGATGCAGATGCACTGGTTGCTGAAGCAGTAGCCATCGGAGCCACACTGGCTCCCATTCAAGCAGCTACTTCCCGAGACGCATTGATCGCAGTCGGGATCGAAGAAGCAAAAGCTATAGCAGATGCCGTTGCTGGCACAGGGGCTGGGGCAGTTGGTACGAATGCCATTACATTCAGCGTAGTTGGAGCCGTCGGTACAGGTGACGGTGGTGCCGGACGCGGTGCAGGAAACCGTCGTCTGAAACCAGCCAGGACAGAGTCCCGATTCTGCGCGGCAGAAGGCTTCCTGGCTGTCACCGTCTCCCTTTGCTTCCTTATCGAAGGCCGCAAGTTGAGAGAGGAACTCGGCGTCGCTGTTGATCTCCACCGGGAGCTGGGCAGCGCTGGTGGAGGCGGGAAGTAGGGCAAGGGAGAGGGCGACGAGGATGAACAGGAGCTGAGATTGAGTGCTGGACATTGGGTCTGTCCTCCAAGAGAGATGGGAAGTTACTGCATGATATCTGTTAAACTGATACTTCGAATAGTCTAATGTTCTATAACTTTAATTAGCAGCTTGAGCCAAGCAACCGTCACGCTTGTTGCAGACCTTTGGTTATCGCTCCGACCGGACTTTGGTGACTTCGCTCAGAGGAACAGGCGGCAGCATCTATAGCCACCTGGCCGACGAAGAGTTCGACAGCGCCCGAAAACCAGTCCAGGGCCGCTCACGAAACTCTCTTCGCCTCGCCCGCTCGGCTTCCCGACCCCGAGCTTCGAAAATCCAATAGGAGGCCAGCCCATGTCGCACCATCCATCCCACTCCCGAGAGCGAGCCGTCCAGCGCCGCTCAAGTCTCTCCATCCTCGTCTGGGTCACCCTGACGGCTCTTCTCCTGTTGTTAGCTGTCTCAGCCGCCCAGGGCGAGGAGCCCACCGGCTCGACGGAGGTCGTTCCGGCTTCGCTGACGAGCCTGTCGGAGACCGCTCTGTGGCCACAGTGGCGTGGCCCGGAGCGAGACGGCAGCGTAAGCGGCGCGGCGTGGCCGGCGAGCCTGGAGGGCATCGATTTGTCCTGGGACGTGCAGGAGCTGGGGCCGAGCTATTCCGGACCCATCGTGGCGGAGGACCGGGTGTTCATCACCGAGACGGTGGACAAAGCCGAAGAGGTCGTGACGGCGCTGGACCGGAAGACCGGTCAGGTGCTGTGGCGTCAGCAGTGGAAGGGCTCGATGTCGGTACCTTTCTTTGCGGCGAAGAACGGCTCGTGGATTCGCTCCACCCCGGCCTATGACGGCGAAAGCCTGTACGTCGGCGGCATCCGCGAGGTGCTGGTGCGCCTGGACGCCTACACCGGCTCGGTGGTGTGGAAGGTGGACTTCCCGGAGCGCTACGGCACGCCGATGCCGGACTTCGGCTACGTCGCCTCGCCGCTGGTAACGGAGGACGCGGTGTATGTGCAGGCGGCGAACTCGATGCTCAAGCTCAACAAGGAGACCGGCGAGACGATCTGGCGCAGCCTCCAGACCGACGAGAGCATCATGGTCAACGGCGCCTTCTCTTCGCCGGTGCTGGCGCAGCTCGGTGGGGAAGAGCAGCTGGTGGTGCAAACCCGCACCCACCTCGCTGGCGTGAGCCCCGGGGACGGCTCGGTGCTGTGGACTCAGGAAGTGCCCTCCTTCCGCGGCATGAACATCCTCACCCCCACGGTGATCGGCGATCGCGTGGTCACCAGCAGCTACCGCAACGCCACCTGGGCCTACCAGGTCTCCGAGTCTGAGGTCAGCACTGCCTGGCAGTCCAAGGTGCAGGGCTACATGTCTTCACCGCTGGTGATCGACGACTATGTCTACCTCCACCTCGGCAACGGCCGCCTGACCTGCATCCACTGGAAGACCGGCGAGCAGGCCTGGACGACGGAACCTCTCGGCAAGTACTGGAGCATGGCGCGCCAGGGGGAGCGGGTTCTGGCCCTCAACGAGAAGGGCGAGCTGCTGCTCTTTGATGCCTCCCCGGAGGGCTTCGAGATTCTCGACCGCCAGACCGTCTCCGACCAGGAGACCTGGGCTCATATCGCCGTGGCGGGGGAGGAGGTCTTCGTCCGCGAACTGCGCGGCCTGAAGAAGCTCAGCTGGAAGGCCGAGGAGATGCCGACTCTGCAGTCCGCGGCGACCGTCGCCGGAGAGTAAACAGCGTCTCGTTGAGCCAATGAGCTCCCAATAGAGTCTGGATTTAAATTCCGGAAGTCACATTCGGAAGTTATATCCGTGGGTCATACTGGGCAAAGAGAAAGGCCGACCTCAAGAGTGAGGTCGGCCTTTCTGCGTCTACGGTGTTCCGCGAATCAATAGCAGTCGCAGGTCCCGTACTCGTCGAACCAACCAAGGTCACAAACCCCACTCCCGCAGTCACTCTGAAACTCGCACGGAGCACCCTGCCGGCAGGTATTGCAATCCGGATCAAAGGAGCAGGAGGGGTTACAAATGCCGTTGCTGGCGCAAGGGTTCGGACAGTAGGAGCGGACTCCGTTGCACTCAGCCCAATTCGGACCGTCGCTACAGGTCGCTGGGTTTCCAGAGTAGGAGCAGGAAGCCCGAAGGGTGCCCCAGCCTGGGCAGGTATTCCAGGACTGAGCCGAGCAGAAGGCCTCTTGGCTGCCGTTTCCCGCTTCCTTCTGGAACTCACCGAGAGCGACGACGAATTCTGCGCCCTGACTGAGAGAGTGCGCGGCGGGAGTCGTCTTGCACTCGTCGGCAGCAACGGCTGGCCCCGTGAACCCAACAACGGCGAGGGCGAGAAGGGCTGCGAGAACGAAGGTGCGTCGATAGCTGATCATAGCGATGCCTCCATGGAGCTGGATGAGAATTGGATGAGCAACGTACCCAGTCAATGCAGTTATATCAACGTATTAGCGTAAAATAAATCTTCAATTAAATAAGTTACACAGATCTGTAACACTCGGATCATCTCAGTTGACGAGAGCTGTGGCCCTACGCCTGGCAAAGAAGCCAGCCGCGCTTCCCATCATCACCTCAATTCTCAGCTGTAGCCCTGGCTCGAGCCCGCCGGAGTGGCTGGGTGCGTCTTCCTGCTGGGTGCATCTCCAGCAGAGAAGGGCCGATTCAGCCGGTTGCATTACTCACCGGGTCCACCGGCTCAGCCGGTCTTGCGCTCACTGAACGGAGATCGCTCCTGCGCAGAAACCCCGGTCCAGGTACTGGGAGAAAGCGAGTACCCACTCAGAATCGACGCACGACGGCTTCCTTGGAACCGGAAGCGCCAGAATCCGTTAGGCCGTGCCCGTCCCGACTCACCCTATGGGAGACACATCCTCATCGTTGGAGAGGATTCGAAACTTCGATCTCCCTATCTCCTTGATTGCAGGTCTTTTCGGCTACCGCCCCTCGGAACCGCAGATCTCTCTGGTTTTTCTCCACCCCCAACCAGCATTGGAGCCCCGCGATGTCGATCTCTTCCATCCTTGCCGACAAGGCCATCAACGTAGATCACATCGCCGTGGCGGTGCCGGATCTTCAGCAGTCCATCGTGTTCTATCGCGATGTTCTGGGCTTTGAGGTCCTCGAGACTCGCACCACCGCCGGCCGGCGAACGGCCATGGAGTCGGCGGTGCTCAAAGCTGGCCCGATCACGCTTGTGCTGGTGCAGGGCACCAACGAGGACAGCCAGGTGAGCCAATACATCGCCCACCACGGTGCCGGGGTGCAGCACATCGCCATCGGTGTCGAAGATCTTCCGGAGGTGGTGGAGAGCCTGAAGGCGGCGGGAGTGGAGTTCGTCACCAAGACGGTGATCCAGGGGGACGGCATTCGCCAGGCCTTTACCGCCCGGGACCCCGGCTCCGGCATGATGTACGAGCTGATCGAGCGACAGCGTCCCGACGGCCGCTTTACCGACGCCAGCGTGCAGCAGCTCTTCGAGCAGATGGAGGCCTCGGACGCCTTCTGAGGCTTCTAAGGGTCTTAGCGCGACGGCTCATTCCTCGCTGGAGTTCTTCTCTCCAGCGCTCGGCTGCCCGCCAAGAACCTTCTCTTCGAGAACTGCCGCCGGCATCAGCCCCGCCGTTACCAGGCGAGGCACGACACGGCGCCAGCGATCTTCCCGCTGAAAGACATCCTGGAAGATCGGCAGTGCCGTCCCCCGATGGCCGGCGGAGTAGAGGGCCACCGCCTTCCAGAACGGGAGCTCGGCGATCTGAGGCGCTAGCTCCGCGGCGGTGGAGTAGGCCTGGACGGCGTCCTCGATTCGCTCCTCGGCCATCGCTTCGTCACCGCGGTTCATCCAGGTGTAGGCCCGAGACAGAGTGAGGAGCCGCTCCAGCTCGTCCAGAGGCTGGGGATGGTCGTCCACCCGCAGGTCCACCAAGCGGTCTTCCCAGGCCTTGCCGGTGCTCTCGGCGCGCACCACCACCAGGGCGGCGCTCTGACGCCCGCGGATATCGCCGCCTTCGGCCTCCGCCGCCCGCAGCGCCGCCATCAGGCGCTGGGCGAGCTCGCCCTCGCTGTCTTCGAAGGCCTGGGCCATCGCCGCCCAGACGGTGTCTTTGTCCATCAGGTTGGCCTGCACCGAAAAACCGTCGCCCTCGAGATGGCCGGCCTCGGCGATGCAGCCATCGCCGGTCCAGGCGGCGGTGCGGCCCTGGGCGTCGATCATTGCCACCTGGCGCACGGCCCGCTCTGGGTCCTCTTCCAGCAGAGCGTCCAGCGCCTGCCGCGGAGACTCTCCGGTCGCCAAGCGCTCCAAACCCAGGGGACCATAGTCGATCTTCACCAGGCTTTGGGTCGCCACCGCCCCGACGCCCGCCTGGGCCCAGGCGACGGTGGGGCCGACCTGGAACCAATGGCTCTGGACCGCCACGCCGAGGGTGCTGGTCTTGGCGTCCCGGGCGACGATGGAGTAGGTGTGGGCCCAGGGGCCGGTGGGGGTAAAGGTCGCTTCCCCGGCGGTCTTGCTGGAGCGTTCCCCTCGGGCTTCAGGCTGGGTTGAGGGCTGAGCTGGGGGGATCTGTGCCTGGGCTGGAGGAGCGCTGGCGAATGTAGAGAGAGACGCTACGGCGAGGAGCGCGGAGCCCAAGGAACCCAGCGCGCTCAGAGCGGCGCGGCGGCGGTTCCGCCATGCCGGGTGAGATCGAGCATGAGCGGAATCGACGGGGCGAGAAGAATCGGCAGAGGAGTTGAGCCAGGGCACCATGAGCAGCCTCCTGTTGGGCGCGTAGCGGGATGAGATCGGTGGAGTGTATCGCCCCCGCTGGATCTCTCTCATGGTCGACTGTTGAAAGCGCGCTGTCCTGAAGCGAGAGAGATCAATAGAACTCGGTAGACTTGAAGGCGCCCCCGAGAGCGAACCCAGACTCCATCGCGAAAGCCCACCGATGATCACCGTGTCCTACGAAGCCCAGCGCGCCGATCAGCAGGTAGAGCTGCTCTACCTGGAGGAAGTGCTGAAGCGAGATCTCGAGCCTCCACCGACGCAGGCTCATCGCCCGTCCTTCTACCTGATGGTGCTCTATACCGCCGGCAGCGGAGAGCACCTGGTGGATGACCGTCGACACCCCTGCCGCCGGGGAAGCCTGATTTTCGTTGCCCCAGGGCAGGCGCAGGCTCTGCCGACGGACCCTACGATCCGAGGCCGCATGCTGCTCTTTACTCCCCAGGCGGTGGAAGCGGCGCGGCTGCTCTCGGGGCCGCTGGAGTCGTCCGGAGTCCTAGACCACCGGCTCCATCCGCCGCTGACCTCCCTAGAAGAGCCGGAAGTAGCGCGCCTCGAGCGGCTCACCGACCTCATTGCCGAAGAGAGCGCCGCGGTAGAGGAGGGCATTCGCCAGGACGTGCTGCTTCATCTCTTCACCGTATGGATCCTTCTCAGCCAGCGCTATCGGCAGGCCCGAGGGCAGCAGCAGTCAGGGCTGCCGTATCTAGAATTCCGGCGCTTCCTGAAGCTCCTGGACCAGCGACGCCGGGAGAGTCGCAACGCCAGCGATTACGCCCACTGGCTCGGCATCAGCCCGAGGCAGCTGCGGCGCATCACGTCTCGGGTCGCGGGGCTGAGTCCGAAGGATCTGATCGATCGCGAGATTGTGCTGGAGATCAAGCGCTGGCTGCTGCAGCCGGGCGTACCGCTCAAACGCATCGCCTCGGAGCTCGGCTTCGAAGGGCCAGAGGCCCTGGTGAAGTACTTCCGTCGCTGCACCGGAGAGACTCCCGGAGCCTGGCGCCAGTCCCAGGAGAGCGAAAGCTAGCCCAAAGTCCGGTGATTGCCTTCCAGGCCGAGATGGGCAATAGACCGTCCGACATTGCCCTTATGCCTCGAGCTGTCGCTCCATAGGCTTCAGGGAACGAATCGACGAGCGCCGCGGGCGCCGTCTTGATCTTGCCCCACCTTCGAGAGGAGAGCCTTATGAGCAACGTCACCGCCAGTGAGATCACCCAAGGAGAAAAGGTCCGCCAGCTGCTGGAGAGCCTGGAGTCCGGAGACCACGCCCCTATCGCCTTCATCAACCCGCAGAAGTACGTCCAGCACAATCTCGCCGTAGGCGATGGCCTGGAGGGTTTCGGCGCGGTGGTGGCCAACGCGCCGCCGCAGGGCTTCAAAGCCAACGTGTGGCGGGTGTTCGAAGACGGCAACTACGCGGTAGCCCACACCGAGTACGACTTCTTCGGTCCCCAGGCGGGCTTCGACGTTTTCCGCTTCGAGAATGGGCAGATTGTGGAGCATTGGGACAACCTCCAGCCCATCGCTGCGCCGAACCCCTCCGGGCGCACTCAATTCGACGGACCGACGGAGATCCAGAGCCTGGAGAAGACCGAAGAGAACAAGGCGCTGGTGGCGAGTTTCGTCGACCGGGTGCTCTTCGGCGGTGACTTCGCCAGCGCCGAGGACTTCGTCCACCCGGAGCGCTATCACCAGCACAATCCCGCGATCGGCGATGGTCTCGACGGTCTCGGAGCAGCTCTCGAAGCGATGGCCGCTCAGGGGGTTACGATGAAATACGACACCCGTCATCTGCTGCTAGGCCAGGGCAACTTCGTGCTCACCGCCTGCGAGGGGGAGTTCGCCGGCAAGCCCAGCGCCTTCTTCGATCTCTTCCGGGTGGAGGACGGGCGCATCGTCGAGCATTGGGACACCATCCAGGAGATCCCACCTCGGGATCAGTGGAAGAACGACAACGGCAAATTCTGATCCTGACCTGATGAATTTCTAAATCTCGCGGGAGGCGGTCTCGGAGCCAGGGGCCCAAACCAGCGACCAGAGCCAAGCCGCCTTCCGCGAGACAGGATGCCGCAGATTCTTAATGCTGCGGCCCCTTGGTGCCGAGGTGGGGGAGAGATACCCTCGACCTGCCACCATGAAGGTCTTCAAGCGCTCCCTCTCTCGCCCCCCAAGCTCGACTCCGGCGAGGATCGCCGACACCCTGCGGGAGCCCGCCGCCCGCTGGCTGCTGCTGCCAGGGGCATTGATTTGGGCGGCGCGCTCCTATCTTCTGAGCACCGACGCTCCCGAGCTGGACTACCCCTTTCTCGGCGGCGACGGCGCCCAGTGGCTGGCGGACGGCTTCGCTCTGGCGGGAGCCCCTTGGCCCTACGCCGGCCGGCCGCCGCTCCTGCCCTTGCTCGTGGCCCTGCTGGAGGGCATCCAAGCCCTCGGCCTGCTGATCCCTCTCCTCGCCCTGCCGGTGGTGATCGCGCCGCCTTTGCTCTACGCCTTCGCGCGCCGCTGCGCGCCGCCTTGGGCAGCGGCGACGGTAGGGCTAGCCCTCGCCTTCGGCCATTCTTGGAACGCCTTCTCCCTGGAGATCATGGCGGATGTACCGGCCACCGTGCTGATGCTGGGATCGGTGCTCTGCCTGCTGGCTCTGGTGGAAGAGAGTCAAAGCTCCGAGCATCGGACGGGGAGGGTAGCTCAGCTCGCCGGCGGTGCGGGGCTTCTCGGCGCCCTAGCCGTGCTCACCCAGCAGGCAGCTCTGCTGCTGCCCCCGATCGCTCTGCTGGCGCTGCTGCTCGGGACTCCGCAAGCGAAGAGCGGAGAAGGATTCCGGTGGGTATCGCGACCCTGGTTTGTCGCCGCTGGAATCTTCGCCCTCGGCCCAATACTGTGGTTTGGCTCCAAGCTGCTCTTCTTCGGCACCGCGGGAGATCTCTCGGTGCAGCATTGGAGCCTGCTGAAGCCCAACGCCGAGTCGGTGGATGAATACGCCATCGGTCTCCTCGCTCTGGCCGGCTTGCCCGCGGTGGTCTTGGCCGTGGTCGGCGCGGTCGTTCCAAGGAAGCCCCCGCTCGAAGCTGTGGAGGGCGTTATCGCCCCAGGGAGCGCGGATCGCCTCGGTCGGGCCTTCGCCCTTGCCTGGGTGCTGGTAGTGGGCGTGTTCTTCGTCTTCTTCTACCACTACATGGCCCTCCGATTCCTGGTCTATTTGCTCCCGCCGCTGCTGGTCCTCTCCGCGCGAGGACTCGCCTGGACCGGCGAGCGCGGAGCGCGCCCGGTGGCCCTCGGACTCGGAAGTCTGCTGGTGCTCTTCGCCGCGGCGCCTCGCCCCGCTTCCCCCCATGATGCCGGCACTGTCCTGATCTGGCCCGCACCGACGCACGCTCTGCGCTGGGCCGGCGGTGCGAGCGACAGCGGCTCTCATCAATTCACCGGAGAGTTGAAGCTGTGGTCGCCGCACCTCAGAGCGAGCCTGAAGCACTCCCTCCTCGTGCGTATCGGGCTGGTCACCGTCGGCGGGAAATCGCTGCGAGAAATCCCTCCTGGAACGCTGCCTCGAGAGGCTCGCCTGCTGTGGCTCAGCGACGATGCGAGGCAGCAGCGACTCCGGCGTCAGCGCCTAGCCAACGGCCTGCGGCGCCCGGCCCTCTGGGCCCCTACCAGCTTGATGACGCCGCTCTTGCCTCAGCTCGAGCTGAAGCGCCAGGGGCGGATGGCTGAATTCGAGCTCTTCGAGGTCTTGGAACCCATTACCTCTAGCTCTTCCTCGGCCTTGTCCCTGGAGCCTCGCTGGCTGGCGGCGACCCTCGGCACTCCCGCCCACAGCGCCCTAGCTGCCGCGGCGACAAGAGGGGGGGAAGCGGTGCAGGGAGGGGTCGAGGGAGGCAGAGAGAAACTGGGGGTAGCACCACCTGCTGCGTTCCTTCGAGCTCAGGAGATCGTCAGGTGGCTAGAAGAAGGGTCCGAGCGGAAGACAAGCGAATCCTGCTGCTGCCACCTCCGGGAGCTTCCAAGATCCCCGCGGAGCTACGCTGGCTGCCTCTGGTCGTCAAAGCAGAGGACTTTCGCCTGCCGCAGTCGGGCAGCGAAGAGGCCACCAGGGTGCTGGTAGAGAGCCTGACTTTCGCCTCAGCGGAGGATTCATCCCAGGGTTCCGATAGCCCTTCGTCGATGCTCCCTTCCGGTGTCATCGGGGAGCTGACCTTGCACCGCGAAGGTCGACGCTGGGGGAGCGAGATCTGGACCATTCTTCGGTGGACGGAGGCCCGCTGAGGGGATAGCATCTTCGGTCCGTCTTCCTGTTTTTCACTCCCGCCCTCGGGAGTCCCTGAGGCAGCACTCCTAGGTCTTTGTCTGCGGCGACTTTCATCCGCAGAGCTCTCCATCCGCGGAGTTCCTCACCGCAGTCCTACTGCCATTTCGAGCCATGATCGACTCCATACCCGCCACCCAGAGCCTGCCCAATAGTGAGGAGAGCGAGCGCGCCGTGCTAGCGGCGATCCTGCTGGACCCCTCGCTGCTGGCGGTGGTCGCCGGACGCCTGACGGCGGAGGACTTCTACCTCGAACGTCACCAGCTGCTCTTCACCTCGATGGTGGATCTGCAGGACGATCAGACGGAGATCGACGTGCGCACGCTGCAGGGCCTGCTGGAGCAGCGGGGGCAGCTGGAAGCCGCCGGCGGCTTGGCCTACATGGCGACCCTGGACGTCGATCTTCCGGACGTCGGGCGAGTGGATCACTATGCCGATATCGTCAAAGAGCGCTCGGTGCGGCGGCGGCTGATTAGCGCCGCCAGCGAGACGATCAAGAACAGCCTAGACGGCGGCCTCAACGCCCAGGAGGCCCTCGCCCACGCCGAGAAGACGATCCTCAGCCTCGGCGAAGAGAGCATCAAGAAGGGATTTTCCGCCGTCGGCGACGTGCTGCGGGACACGGTGCAGGAGATCGAGGAGCGCCCCGGCTCCATGCTCACCGGAATCCCCACCGGCTATCGGGAGCTGGACCGCATTACCCACGGCCTCAACAAGGGCAACCTGATCATCCTCGCCGGCCGCCCCGGCATGGGTAAGACCAGTTTCGCCATCAACATCGCCCAGAACGTGGCGCTGCGAGAAGGACAGTCGGTAGCGGTGTTCTCCCTGGAGATGAGCGAGCAGGAGCTGGCGCTGCGCGTGCTCTGCGGCGAAGCGGACATCTCCTTCAGCAAGCTGCGCTCCGGGCTGCTCTCTCGGGAGCAGTGGGCGCGGGTCCAGCGCACCGTCCGCAAGACCCGCGGCGCTCCGCTCTTCATCGACGACACCCCCAACCCCTCGCTGCTGGAGCTGACCTCCAAAGCCCGGCGCCTGAAAGCGGAGAAGGGGCTTTCGCTGGTGATTCTCGACTACCTCCAGCTGATGCAGCCGGGGGGGCGCTACGAGAACCGTAACCTGGAGATTGCCGCCCTCTCCCGGGGCATGAAGCAGCTCGCCAAGGAGCTGGAGATCCCGGTGATCGCCCTCTCCCAGCTCTCCCGCAACCCGGAACGACGCACCGGCGACCATCGCCCCCAGCTGGCGGACCTGCGTGAATCTGGCGCTATTGAGCAGGATGCCGACATGGTGGCCTTCGTCTTTCGAGAAGAGATCTACTATCCCGACGATCCGGAAAAGCGGGGCAAAGCGGAGATCATCATCTCCAAGCACCGTAACGGCGAGACCGGCAACGTTCCGCTGCTCTTCATCGGCGAGATCACCAGCTTCCGCAATCCGGATCCGGAAGGCTTCGACCAAATGGAGGAAGCGACCTCCGCCACCGGTCTGCCGCCGGATGACGGTGCTCCTCCACCAGATGATGGCGGCGGGCCGCCGGTAGACGACGGCGCTGCTCCCTTCTAGCATCCTTCAAGCAAGTCGAGAGAGGGGGCTGAGAAGAAACTCTATTCTTATGGGTTCTTCCATGGCCGCCGCACGCGCCCCCGGCGCTGCGATAGCATTCGCGGCCATTGGCTGTGCCGCTCCAGGGGCTCCACCGCAAGTGATATCCTGGGTGGGCGCAACCTCCCTTACCCACCCCACGTCCGGACGGGCCCCTTCATTGCTCGGCCCGGTCCCGCGGGAGCCAGATGCCCCAGCTGGAGAGATTCTTCGAGCTGTCCCTGGACCTGTTCTGTATCGCCCGGGAAGACGGCTATTTCGAGCGGATCAATTCCGCTTTTGAGCTCACCCTCGGCCACAGCGCCGACGAGCTTCTCTCCAAGCCCTTCATGCATTGGGTGCATCCCAGCGATCAGGCGGGAACCGCTGCCGCCATGGAGCAGCTGCTGGCGGGGCATCCGGTCACCAGCTTCGAGAATCGCTATCGCCACGCTGAGGGCCACTGGATTTGGCTGTCGTGGAAAGCTGTGGTTTCCCCAGACGATCATCTGATCTATGCCGTCGCCCGGGACATCACCGAGCAGCGCCGGCTGCGCTCCCTGCTGGAGGCCAAGCACACCCGCTTAGAGACCGAGCGCATGGCGATGGCCAAGGCTCTCTCCGCTCAGCGCCAGCGGGCGGAAGTCACCCTCGCCAGCATTGGCGACGCGGTCGTGGCGACGGACGCCGGAACGTTCGAGATTGGCCCCCGGGTGGACTACCTCAACCCCGCCGCAGAGCAGCTTCTCGGCTGGCGCCACGAGCGAGCTCGAGGTAAACCCACGGAGCGAGTGCTGCGTTTGCGTACCGAGGACGACGAGCCCCTGGACGACCTGGTAGAACGTTGCCTCACCGAGAACCAGTTGGTGAGCACGCCGGTGGGGGCTCGGCTGGTGCGCTGGCGTGGGGAAGAGGTAGATATTCAAGGCACCGCCGCGCCGATCCTAGGACTTGAGGGAGAGGTTCTCGGCGCGGTGCTGGTACTGCGAGACGCCACCGAAGAGCGCAAACTTACCCTCCGGATGGAATACCAGGCCACCCACGATCCCCTCACCGGCCTGGTCAATCGCCGCGAGTTCCAGCGGCGCCTGGAACGAGCACTGGCGGAGTCCCGGGAGGAGATGAAGGAAGAAGGCCCCGGGGTGGTGGATCAATCGCCGGAAGGGCACGTCCTCTGCTACCTGGATCTCGACCACTTCAAGATCGTCAACGACACCGCCGGCCACGCCGCCGGCGACGAGATGTTGCGTCAAGTCACCGAAGTCCTGCGTCGCCAAACCCGAGTCGCCGACACCCTCGCCCGACTCGGCGGGGACGAGTTCTGCCTCCTGCTGGAGCGCTGCCCCCTGTCCAAAGCCAAGGAGATCGCCAAGAATCTGGTGGAGAAGGTGCGCAACCTCGAGCTGCGGTGGCAGGGCCAAATCTTCCGCATCAGCGTCTCCGTCGGTCTGCTTCCCTTCGACGGCACCGCCCGCGACACCGGCCTGCTCCTCGTCCGCGGCGACGAGGCCTGCTACAAAGCGAAGAGCCTCGGCCGCGACCGAGTCTTCATCTACGGCAGCGGGGAAGGCCGACCGGGGGGCGGGGGGTAAGGGGGAAGCGATTGCGGCGGGGATCAATCGCCTGGCCTGTGACCCGGCACCTGTCCCGATTTAATCCCCCGCATCGCTGATCTTCTCTTCTTCCCCCACTTTGAAAAAGGGGGGGGACCGAGGGGGGGGATTTCTTTCCCCACGGACCAATCGCCTAACACTTATGTCATGACCTCCCCAACCTGAAAACCTGCCTCCTACGAAAAGATCCCCACCCCCATCGCCCTCTCTATAGGGCATGGAACCCATCAAACCCCCGGCCTTCGTCGCCCCCGCCCTTCCTCTCGCCGCGGGCGCCTTTGCAGGCGCTCTCATGGCCTTTCACTGGACCGCCCCGGCGGTCGCCTCTGTAGCTTCTCGAGTCGAAGCGCTCTGCTGGAGCCTCGTTGCGCTCGCGCTGCTCCTTTGGAAGCTACGAAAAGCAGCATCCTCGGCTCCTGCCTCAACGTTGATCCTGGGCCTAGCTCTCGGTCTGCTGAGCGCGACGGTGCAGGAAAGCGCACCCGAAGCCCGAGCTAAGTGGCCTGACCTGCAACGCCCGATGGCCGCTTCGGTGGAGCTCACGGGCCCCTGGCAGCCAGGTCACTTCGGCTGGAGCGCTCCAGCTCGCCTGCGTCAGTTGACACAGTCTCAGCCGGAAGGTGAAGACCTGGCAACCACGGTACCGAGGCGGCTGATCCTTCACCTCCCGGACCTCGATTCGCCGCCGCCGGTGGAGGGGCGCCTCCATGTCCGGGGCATGCTGCGCCGCAGCCAGCCGCCGCGCAACGGGGTGGAGCTGCCGCCGGGTCCTTGGCGCCTGCAGGTGAAGAGCCGACGCTTGGTGACGGTGGAGGAGGGGCCCGGCGTGCTGCTCAGCGTCTCGGAGTCACTGCGTAGTCGAGTGACCGACGCTTGGCAGACAGCCCTTACACACGGGAGCCCATCGGCTCAGAACTCATCTCATGGCCTCGCCCTCACCCGGGCTCTGATCCTCGGAGATACCACCCAGCTGCCCCCGTCGTGGCGCCGAGTGCTGCGACGCACCGGCCTCGCTCACCTCACCGCCGTCTCCGGACTTCATGTCGGCCTGCTGATGATACTCACCCTAGCGGCAGGAGCATGGCTGCCACGGCTCCCTCAGCTGCTGCTCTGTCTGCCGCCTCTCACGCTCTACCTGCTGCTGGTGGGGCCACGGCCAAGCTTGCTCCGCGCCGCCTCCATGGGGCTGTTGGCCGTCGCGGCGCTGCTGCTCAAGCGCCCACCGGGAGCTGCCCAGGCCCTCAGCCTCTTCGTCCTCGCCGTGGTGCTCATTCATCCGGCACTGGTGCTCGATCTTGGCTTTCGGCTCTCGGTCTTCGCCACCGCAGGTCTGGTGATCCTCGCGCCACTCTATGCCCGCGCCTGGATTTCAGAGAGCGCAGCGGGGGAGGGCGACTCCCTCCACCCGCGATGGGGCCGCCCCCTCGCCGCCGCCATCCTCACCCCCATCGCGACCTGGCCCGTCGCCCTGCCGGCTTTTCACCTTCTTCCCATCGCGGCGCCGATTCTCAACCTCGCCTTCGTCCCATGGACCGGCGTCTGCCTCGTCGCTGGCCTGCTGTGGACCGGTCTGGCTCTCCTGAGTCCGACTCTGGCAGCCCTTACCCTCCCTATCCTCGACCTGCTCACTTTGCCCTTCGCCTTCCTTACCCGGGTTCCCGTTACCGGTTTTGACGCCCTACCGCTGGTCGCTGGTCCCCTCACCGCCTCCCTCTACACCGTGGTCGCTCTTCTCATTGCCCGGTTTCCCCGGCGTTCCGCACCAGCTGTCCTAGGCCTTGTGCTCCTCTGTCTCCAGCCCCAGGCATCGGCCCTCGACTCGCAGCGCCCGTTAGAGCTCATCTTCCTCGACGTCGGACAAGGAGACGCCATCCTGCTTCGGGACGGCGACCGGACGATGCTCATCGACGGTGGTGGCAGTTTCTCCGCGGACTTCGGCGGACGAGTCCTGCTGCCTGCCCTCGCCGCTCGCGGCCTGCGCCGCCTCGACACCCTCGTTCTCACCCATCCCGACCGCGACCACTGCGGCGGCCTCATCGATATCGCCGACTACCTGCCCGTTCGCCGGGTTGCTTCTGCCCCCCGGCATTTGCCTAGCTCCTGCCTTCAGCGACTGCTTTTCGTTCCTGCTGCCCTCGGCGGATCCCCCTCTCAGCGCCTTGCCTTTAAGCCACTCTTTCCCGACACCGAGCTCAATGTCGGGCGCTTCCGGCTGTGGGTCCTCCATCCGCCCGTCACCACCAATATCCCTCGAGACAACAACGCCTCCGTCGTCCTCCTCGTCACCGTCAACCTAGGAGATGCTGACCAGCCCACTTTTCTTCTCACAGGCGATGTTGAAGCTACCGCAGAGGCTCACCTCCTGCGCCGGTATCCCCACCTCCAAGCCAACATCCTCCACATCCCGCATCACGGCTCCAAGACCTCCACCACACCGGGTCTCCTCAACACCCTGCAGCCTCGCTGGGCCCTACTCTCCGCTGGGCCTTCGAACCCCTATGGGCATCCTCACCACCAGACTCTTCGGCGGCTGAAGGAACGAGAGATCCCGCTGCTTCGCACCGATCGCGATGGGGCGATCACGTTTCAACTAGGGAAGCGGGGAACATGGATTGAGGTGGGGTCGCCGCTGCCGCGTGGGGGAGAGTAGGGTTCGGCAGCGAGACGAAAAGTAAGCCCAAGTCTAGGAAAGCCAAAGCTAACTCTCCCTCGTGAGGGCGAGTGATAACTTCCGGCAGCCGAAACTGAGCGACCCGTGAAGTAATGGAGAGGGAGACGCGATGCACTTGACCCGAGAGATCCTGCTGGCCCTTGCAGAAGGAGTGATCGACCTCCGTGAAGCGTTCCTGCTCTCCCATTCCCATCTCGTCGAGCATTGCCCGACCTGCAAGGACGAGGTGGAGGCTTATGCAGAGCTGCGGCGAGAGATGTTTGGGAATGATCCTGGCGGGCGAGGACGAACACCGGCCCAGGAAGCTCTGCTCTTAAGATGTCTTCCATCAGCTGACGATTCAGCAATGCATGGCGATCAGGTCAATCGCTGGATCGACACGCTGTACGAGCAGCCAGAGGAATCTTGGACGACCTTCATCCGGAGTCAGGAAAGCGGCTTCTGCGGAGCATCTCTCGCTCGTCGGCTCCTCGCGGAGGCTCGCAAACAGATTCCCGATAGCCCCGCCAGGATCGTTGCTCTATCCCAAGCAGCATTCGAAGTGTGCCTACGGTCGGAGGTAGAACCCAATGATCTCCTGGCCCAGGCTCTAGCGAACGCCGCCAACGGTAAGAGACTCCTCGGAGACATCGCGCTCGCCGAATCCACCTTCTCGATGGCGAATCTCGCGGTGTTGCCGCGAGTCACCGATCCTCGAACCCTGGCTGAAGTTTCGCTGCTTCAGGCTTCCCTGGAGCTTCAGCTGAGCCGGTACTCTAGCTGTAGAACGTTGCTGCTGCGCGCGCGGGTTTTCTATCAGCTCCTCGGCGACTCGGTAGGGGAAGCGAAGGTTCGACTGAAGCTCGGAAACTGGTACTTCTTCCGCGAGCAGCCGCAGAAGGCGATTGAGCAGCTTCGGCCTGCGCTTGAGTTTGATCTCTCGGCAGCGCCGCGGATCGCGCTGGCGATCTACCTGAATCTTGCGCGCTTTCAGGTGTTCGCAAGGCATCTGGAAGAAGCGGAGGTCTGCCTGGATATCGTGGAGCAATGCGGGGGCGTGCTTCGCGGCACGGAGGCGATCTATCCAGGGTGGACTCGCGGGTGCCTGCTGCTGGAGCAGGGCAACTGGGGCGAAGCGGAGCGGCTCTTGCTGAGAGCCCGGGAGCGCTTGATGAGTTCAGGAGAGCATTTTGACGCTGCGATGCTGGCAATCGACCTGAGTCGGGTGTATCAGCAGCAAGGCCGGATAGAGCAGGTTCATCAAACGATGAGGCCGGTGGAAAGCATGCTTCAGACTGAGAGCTTTGCGAAAGAGGCCTCGATCCTCATGAGCCGGCTAAGGCAGTCTGCTTGATGTGAGTGCTTCAAGATTCATATGGAGCTTCTAAGCGCTTCAATCTCTCGAGGTGCTCGCGGCTGGAGATTGTCAACCGGTGCTCGTCACCAAAGGTAACCTGCCGGATCTGAAGCGCCTTGGTCACGTATTGAATGGCTGCTCCGACCTGCCCAAGCTCCACAACGACTCCTGAAAGGTTGTGAAGGTAAGTTGCAACCAGCGAGTGACGCTCGCCGTAGATCTGCTGAGTAATCGCCAGCGCTCGCTCCATCTCCCAACGGGCCCTCCCCTGATCCTCCTGATCCGCCTGCCCCCTCTGATCCTGAAAGATCACAACCAGGTCGTTCACGTTCCGCGCGACGACCGAGTGATCGTCGCCGTAGACCTGCTGAGCAATCGCCAGCGCCCGCTCCACCTCCCGACGGGCCCCGTCTAAATCCCCCAGATCCTGAAGGATCATACCTAGATTGTTCGCGTGAATCGCGACGACCGGGTGATCGTCGTCGTAGACCTGTTGAGCAATCGCCAGCGCCCGCTCCACCTCCCGACGGGCCCCGTCTAAATCCCCCAGATCCTGAAGGATCATACCTAGGTTGTTCGCATGAATCGCTACTACCCGATGGTCCTCGTCGTAGACCCGCTGAGTAATCGCCAGCGCCCGCTCTACCTCCCGACAGGCCCCCTCCAGATCCCCTAGATCTTTCAGGATCAGACCCAGGCTGTTCGCATGAATCGCGACCTCCGGGTGAGGCCCGCCGTAGACCTGCTGGACAATCGCCAGCGCCCGCTCCGCCTCCCGACGGGCCCCCTCCAGATCCCCTAGATCCTTCTTCAGGGTCATACCCAGGTTGTTTCGGTCCGTAGATGCTTCAGAGCTATCCTCTCCGCAGCGCCGTATCGCCAGCGTCAAGGACTTCGCCATGTAACGCCTCGCGGTCCATAGAGAACCAAGACGTTGTAGGCAGGTCTCTGTCTTATTGAACAACAGCCTGTAGTCAATACTTAGTTGTTCAGTATCGATGACCTCCTCCGCATCGACAACAGCGGCAATATGAGGAGCCCATCGCATGACTCGTAGCCAAGTCGAATGATCTTCTCGCTCGTAGCCCAGGGTTGCGTTCAGGCCACGAATCGCGGCACGGAGCCAGTCATCCTCCTGAATCGCTCCGAGCCGGAAACGCATCACTTCCTGGACTAGCCGATGAATGGCATAAGAAGTTCGAACTTGTCCTTCCGATTCACCTCGCTCAAAACGGAGAAGAGAGAGCTCTCGCGCCGCTGCCAGTGCACCTCGTAGCCTCAATGAGTCTTTCGCAGCCTCATTCAGCGGAGATGGCCAATGCTCTGCTCCCTCAACAAGCAGGGAATGGGGAATGTCTTCCGGCGCCAGGTAGCTGCATAACTTGAGGAGCGCAGCCCCGTCTGGAGAGTTAGCCTCTAGTAGCTGGAAGGATAGATCCCAGGTCGTAGCAACGCTCTGGCTCTGGCCGCGCAGGCTGTCCTTCGCGAGCAGCTCCGATCGGCGCTCTTTCCACAGATCTGAGTATCCCTGAATGCCGCAGCCACTGCGCTGGATATAGGCGCTAGCCTGAGCCAGTGCCAAGGGCAAGAAGCCCAAGTCGGTGCAAAGTTCATCGAGGACGATGAGGGTCTTGCTGTTAATGCTTTCAGGGTCATCTAGAAAGAGCTTGCGGGCATCCTCAAGGCTCATCAGCCCTAGCTCATACAACTGAGCTAGATGGGACCAACTTTGAGACCGGGTCGTGAGGACTACATGCGCCGACTGATGGACCCTCGGTAAGTAGTTTTCGAGCGTTAGAGCCTCTACCTGAAGGCCCGCTAGTTCGGGAGCGTTGTCGAAGATCAGCAACCAGCCCGCAGACTGATTCAGCAGCTGAACGGTGCGCTCGGCAACCTCCGCAGGTTGCGCCGCGGCTTCCTCTTGAGAAGCGAGTCGGAGGAGCACACCCAGCCCGGCTAAATCTGCTTGCAGCTCTTCCACAGTTTCCGCCCGCAGCCAGGCGATGCACTGATATCTCGAGGCGTGGACGTAGGCGTACTCTCTCGCCAGCTCTGATTTGCCAATACCTCCCGTGGCTGCCAGCGCCTGAATAGCAACGGGTTCTTCTGTGTTTCCTGCGAGCCGCCTGTGTAACTCCTCTAGCTCTTCCTCTCGGCCTTTGAAATGGTGATTCCGATGGGGGAGGCCGAAGGTCAGTGCTGGAAGCCCGTCCTCCTGGCGGGGAAGCAGACCATCTGCATCCGCAGCAGAAGTTTGCCGTCGTGGCTGATCAGCCGGTCGGTGATAGCTCACGTGTTCGGCGACCACCACGTTGATATCTCGGCCCGCATCAGAGCCCCGCACCGCAGCCGCCACGCTCTCGACCCTCGGGTCGACAGTCGATTCCCCCGGAGCCAGCGCCCCCGGATCCGGGGTCAGTCTTTTTTTGCTGGCGCCCCGCTGGTCGCGCTGATGTCGCCCTCGGCTTCGGATGCCTCTACGACAGCATCGCCACCCGAGGTATTCGATACAGAGATAGCGCCTCCCGCCTTGGACCCGGAAATTACAGCGCGACCAGCCCCTCCCTCATGAGACGCTGATTCTCGAACCTCTTCAGGCTGCTCCGATTGAGCGTTTTCCCCTGAGGACTCGCGCTCCGTACTGAACTCCAAGCCCTCAGTCCCAAGCTTCCCGCTGAATTTATTGGAGTTCGAGAACTTGTAGATTGCGTAGATCAAGACCAGGGCGAAAATCGCGGCAATCACAATGAGAGTAGAGTCCATAAAGGCAGACCTCTAGGCAAGAAATCTTCGGAAAGCGCTCAATTGACTGGCTGCTGAATCCCCAAAATCCTACCACTCGGCGAGCCTCTAGCGACCCATCGCCCGTCCCAACACCAACTTCCTCCTCACTACAAAAAAGACATTCCTTGACGGAAGTCTACGGAATTTCGTTGAGCGGCGAAAAAGTGTCTCCAAAAGCGAGGTTCGGGCGCGTTCGCGGCAGAGGGTAAAGCTACAATGTCCCGCAATGAATGACGCCGATCTGCTGTGGAATTTGCCGGCTGAGCCGCTGGGAGAGCGGGACCAGCGCCCACCCCGGGTGATCGCGGTGGTGGGGCCGACGGCGACGGGGAAAACGGCGCTGGGAATCGAGATTGCGGAGCGCGTTGGCGGCGAGGTGATCAACGCCGATGCGCTGCAGGTCTACCGCGGGATGGACATCGGCACCGCCAAGCCGACGGCGGAGGAGCGGGCTCGGATTCCGCACCATTTGATCGACATCCTGGACCCGGAAGAGCGCTATTCCGCTGGGGAATTCGCCCGCCGGGCGCAAATCGCCATGGAAGAAATCGCGGGCCGCGGGAAGTGGCCCATCGTGGTGGGGGGGAGCGGGCTCTACCTCAAAGCGCTGCTGGAAGGGCTGAGCCCGATGCCGCCTCGGGATCTGAAAGTGCGAGAAGAGCTGGAGCTGGAGCTGGCGACGGAAGGGCTGCCGGCGATGGTGGAGAAATTGCGGCAGGTGGACCCTCCGACGGCGGCAAGGCTGCTGTCGGGGGACACCCAGCGGGTATTAAGGGCTCTGGAGGTGGAGCGCTCGTCGGGTCGACCGCTGTCGGCCTGGATTGCCGACCAGCCGATGGGCCAAGAACCACTACCGGCTCTGAAGATAGGTTTGACCCTTCCGCGCAAGCTCTTATACGATCGCATAGATCAGCGGGTCGACCTGATGGAGAAGGCCGGATGGGTCCAAGAAATCCGGGAACTCCTGGAGGCCGGTCACTCGGCTTCCGCCCCTGCCTTCCAGGCCATCGGATATCGCCAGCTGATTCGCTATCTCAGGGGAAAGTGGAGTCTCACCGAGGCTCTTTCGGACACCATGCGTACCACTCGGCGCTTCGCCAAACGCCAGATCACATGGTTCCGGAAGGAACACGGCCTTCACTGGATTCCCGCTCAAAGACTCGAACCGAGACTGTCGCAAATTTTATCTGAGATCTCTCCAATCGGAGATCGTAGGGGGTCCCATGGCGAAACATAACATCAACATTCAGGATGGCTTCCTGTTTCAGAACTTGAAGGAAGGGCAGACCTTGAACGTCGCCCTGACCACCGGGAAGGATCTAATCGGTCGTTTGAAACGCTTCGACCGCTTCGCCATCGTGCTCGAGAGCGAGGGCAACGAGACCCTCATTTACAAGCATGCCATCGCTACTATTAGCCTCGCGCGGCGCTGACGAGAAACGGCTCATGAGCCGAATCCGTCGTATCTGGAGGGCGGCCACCACGGCCGCCCTTGGCCTGTCTGCGGCCTTGATTTTGAGCGGATCGGTGGCCTGCGGCGGCAGCGCCCCGGCACCGACGCCGGAGGTGCGTCCAGCGCCGAAGCTGGAGATCCCTTCCGCCGAACGTCCCTTCCTCATTTCACCCCTCGAGGGCTATCCGCTGGTGCTGGATCCGCAGCGCACGCAGGAGATCCGCGAGGCCTGGCAGAAGCTGTTGGGAGGGGAACCGGAGGTCGCCGAGAGCACCGCCGCGGAACTGTTGAACGGCGATCCCGGGCTGCACCCGGCGCGGGTGCTCTTCGCCCAGCGCGAGCTGGTGGCGAAGCGCTACGGCGCCGCTGCTGAGGCTCTGCGCCCGGTGGTGGACGAGCTGCCCGAATACAGCGCTGCCCTGCTGGCTCTCGGCCGGGCGGAAGAGGAGCTCGGCCGAGTGGTCGAGGCCTACGCCGCCTACCGCCAGCTGCCGGATCGCCCCATCGCCCAGGAGCGTCGGTCGATCCTGGAGGATCGCGCTCTGGAGATCGTCGCCCGACGGGCCCAGGACGCCGCCACTCGAGGCAGGGGCGACGATGCCGCCGCGGAGCTGGAGATCCTGCGCCAGTGGGCGCCGGATCTCCCCGTTACCTGGCTCACCGCGTACGGCATCGCCGAGACTCTGGAAGACGAAGTCGCTCTTCTAGAAGCGACCCGCGCCCTGGCCAGCTACGACCGGCAGCAGCAGGCGGCGGGAGAGCTGGGCCTGGAGGAAGACTGGGATCTTCGCCAGGGTCAGCTGGAAGCCAGCTACGGCAACCCCGGCACCGCGCTGGAGATCCTGCGGCCTCGCGCCGCCGCCGCGCCGGACGATCTCGCTCTGGCGGAATCTCTGGCGGTAGCTAAGCTGCGCTGGCGGGTGAGCACCCTGCCCCAGGAGATTCAGGTCGTCACCCAAACCGCTGAGCTCACCCGCGGTGATTCCGCCGTGCTGCTCTACTGGCTGTGGCCGGGAGTGCGGCGCGGCACCATCGACAGCGGCCGTATCGCCACCGACATCCTCGATCATCCCCAGCGGGAGCCCATCGCCAAGGTGGTGAACCTCCAGCTGATGGACGTCGACGAAGGCCTGCATCGCTTCGAACCGGATCGCACCGCGCGGCGCATCGACGTTCTCAAGGCCTTGTTGCTGAGCCTTCAGCGCCAGCAGCCTGGCCCCGCCTGCCTCGCCTCTGCGCCCCTGTCACGACGCCCCTCCTGGGGAGCTCTCTGCGGCGCTGCTACCCGCTGTGACCTCGTCCCGTCAGAATCCGACTGCCTCCCCGGCGCTGGATTGTCTGGACGGGAGGCGCTGGAGCTGGTGCACCGGGCGATGAAGCAGTTGGGTGGAGCGTAGCGAAACGTCGGTCAAATTCACCTGAGCCTCGAACCCCCGCTGACTGTTGATCCGGTTGGCGGGGTTTTTGGTTTTTTGGGCGAAAAGGGGGGGGAGATAGGGACCAGATGCCAGGCGAGTGATCCCAGCAGAGCGGGGCTCCAGTCCTGCGCAGGAGGGCGACAGAAAGGTACAGAAAGGTGGCAGGCAGTTGATCCTCAGGTCGGGAACAGGTGGCAGGCGAGTGATCCCGCTAGATCCTCAGGTCGGGAACAGGTAGCAGGCGAGTGATCCCGCTATGGGATGGCATATCGAAGCATCGAAGAAATCCCCCCCTCGGTCCCCCCCTTTTTTAAAGTGGGGGAAGAAGAGAGAACGTCTCGAGAGGCGAGTGCCCGGGACTAGCCCCGGGACCAGCTACCAGGCGATTGATCCCAGCTGGCAAGGGGTGTCGCTTGAGCTACTGAGCAATTACCAGGCGAGTGATCCCAGTCAGCAAGGAGCGCCGCCGAGCCTGCGGCGGTTGGAGCACGGCGCGCACCGGAGCCCGAAGCGCCAGTGAAGGGCGACTGAGCACCACGCGGAGGCCCCGCAGGGCGGCAGAGCGGAGCCCCAGTCCTGTGCGGGAGGGTGGCGGGAAGAGTTCGAGAACAGATGACAGTCGGTTGATCCTCACAGCGGATCGCGTCGCGAACAGGTGGCGGGCGAGTGATCCCCTCTCCAATGGTGCGTTATCGAGCTAGTGGCTCACCACCCCCGGCGATAAGATGAGCTTCGAGCCCATCGGGCACTCCATCATCCAGCATTCTCTTCCCCCAGCAGTCCTCATCATGGCCCAATTCGTCCATCTGCATCTTCACACTCAGTTCAGCCTTCTGGATGGCGCCAACCGCGTCGACGACGTCATGGATATGGCGAAATCCGAAGGCATGCCGGCGGTGGCGCTCACCGATCACGGCAATATGTTCGGCGCCATCGAGTTCTACAACTCGGCGAAGAAGAGGGGAATCAAGCCGATCATCGGCATGGAGGCCTACACCACCCCGGGCAACCATCGCGAGCGCGATCCTCGCTACAAGAGCTCGAACCATCTGGTGCTGCTGGCGAAGAACGAGACCGGCTACCGCAATCTGCTCAAGCTCACCTCCACCAGTTATCTGGAGGGCTTCTATTACAAGCCGCGAGTCGACCGGCAGCTGCTGCGGGACCACTCCGACGGCATCATTTGCCTCTCCGCCTGCCTAAAGGGCGAATTGAACGAGGCGATCCGCTACAACGGCCTGGATGAGGCCGAGAGCATCGCCAACGAGTATCGCGAGATCTTCGGCGAAGAGAATTACTTCCTCGAGATTCAGGACCACGGCATTCTCGAGCAGCAGCAATGCGCCGAGGCCGTGCGCCAGCTTTCCAAGCGCACCGGCATTCCCTACGTCGCCACCAACGACTGCCACTACCTCAAGAAGGGGGACGCCGAGGCCCACGATGCGCTGCTGTGCATCGGCACGCAGAAGGCGATGGCCGACACCGACCGGATGAAGTACGCCTCGGACCAGTTCTACATGAAGACGGCGGAGGACATGATGCGCCTCTTCCCCCACGATGGGGCCGCCGTCGAGCGCACCGTAGAAGTGGCCGAGATGTGCGATCTCACCATCCCCTCGGACACCTTCCATCTCCCCGAGTTCCCCGTTCCCCCCGGTGAGACCCTCGACTCCTACTTCGAGAAGGTCTGCCGCGACGGCCTCGAGGAGCGTTTCCTGGAGCTGCACAAGACTCCCGGCAGCGTTCTCTCCAAGCTCGGCCGCAGCGTCTACGAAGAGCGCCTCAGGACCGAGATCGGGATCATTCGCACCATGGGCTTTCCCGGCTACTTCCTGGTGGTGTGGGACTTCATGCGCTACAGCCGCGAGCACCGCATTCCCGTCGGCCCCGGCCGGGGATCCGCCGCGGGATCCCTGGTGTCCTACGCCCTGCGCATCACCGACGTCGATCCGCTGCAATACGACCTGCTCTTCGAGCGCTTCCTCAACCCCGACCGAATCAGCATGCCGGATATCGACATCGACTTCTGCATGCGCCGCCGGGGTGAGGTGATCGACTACGTCACCGAGAAATACGGCAAGGACAAAGTCGCCCAGATCATCACCTTCGGAACCCTCGCCGCCAAGGCGGTGATCCGCGATGTCGGGCGAGTGATGGGCGTGCCCTACACCAAGGTCGACCGCATCGCCAAGCTGGTGCCGGACATGACCAAGAGCCTCGCCGCCGCCGCGGAGGAGGTGGAGCCCCTCAAGCAGCAGGTGCGGGAAGACTCGGAGGTGCGGCGCATCGTCGAGATCGGCAGCCGCATCGAGGGCCTCACCCGCCACGCCTCGGTGCACGCCGCCGGCGTGGTGATCACCCCTCGCCCGACTCAGGAACTGGTGCCCCTGTATCGGGTCAAGAAGGGCGATACCGAAACCATCATGACTCAGTGGGACAAGGACGTCGTCGAAGACCTTGGCCTGCTGAAGATGGACTTCCTAGGGCTGCGCACCCTGACGGTGATCGACGACGCCACCAAGATCCTCGCCCATCAGGGCATCGAGCTGGATCTCGATCATCTAGCGCTGGACGACGAGGAAACCTACCGACTCTTCTGCGAGGGCCGCACTAGCGGGGTGTTCCAATTTGAGTCCTCCGGCATGCGCGATCTGCTGCGCCGCGCCAAGCCCAGCCGCTTCGAGGACCTCGCCGCCTTCAACGCCCTCTATCGCCCCGGCGCCCTCTCCGTCGGCATGGTGGACGAGTACATCTTGCGTAAGCTCGGCAAGCGCAAGGTCACCTACCTGCTGCCGGAGGTCCAGCCCCTGCTGGAGGAGACCTACGGGGTCATCGTCTACCAGGAGCAGGTGATGCTCATCGCGGTGGAGGTGGCCGGCTTCACCATGGCCGAGGCCGACATTCTGCGCAAAGCCATGGGCAAGAAGAAGATCGAGATGATGGAGGAACAGAAGCAGAAGTTCCTCGCCGGCGCTGAGCGCCTGGGCCGCGATGTCGAGGCCTGCTCCCAGCTCTGGGACTACATCGAGCCCTTCGCCGGCTACGGCTTCAACAAGAGCCACAGCGTCGCCTACGCCCTGGTGGCCTATCGCACCGCCTACCTCAAGGCCCATTACCCGGTGGCCTTCATGGCGGCGATGCTCAACTCCGAAATGTCTTCCGCCGACGGCGTCGCCAAGTACATCGTCGAATGCGGCGAGATGGGCATCGAGGTGCTTCCCCCGGAGATCAACCGCAGCGATTGGTGGTTCACCGTCGAGGGCGACAACGTCCGCTTCGGCCTCGGCGGCATCAAGGGTATCGGCGAGGGGGCCGTGGACGCCATGCTGGAGGCCCGCAAAGCGAAGGGGCGCTTCGACAGCTTCGGCCACTTCCTCTCCCACGTGGACTTCACCGCCCTCAACCGCCGAGTGCTGGAATGTCTGGTGGATTCCGGATCCTTCGACGATCTCCACGACAACCGCCGGGCGCTGCACCTGGTGATGGACCGCACCATCGACTGGGCCCGCGGCCAGCATCAGGATCGCGCCAGCGGCCAGGTCTCCCTCTTCGGCGGCAGCATGGCGGATACCGGCCCCCGCCCCGATCCCCAGGCCCCGGCGTGGCCGGAGCGGGAGCGTCTCAAGCGCGAGAAGCTCACCCTCGGCCTGTATCTCACCGGCAATCCCCTCTCCGAATACACCAAGGAGCTGGGGCGCTTCTCGCTGCTGAGCATCGCCGAGATCAAAGAGGGCAGCATCGACGGCTCGGTTCAGGTCGGGGGGCTGGTCACCCGGCTGCGGAAGATGAAGATCAAGACCGGCAAGAACGCCGGCAAGATGATGGGGCGCTTCGTGCTGGAGGATCTCACCGGCAGCGTTCCGGTGGCGGTCTTCGCCAAGCAGCTAGCGCAATTCGGCTTCCTGCTGGAGGACGAGCGGGTGGTGGTGGTGCAGGGGCAGGCGCGGGATCGTGGCGGCGATATCGAGATGACGGTAGAAGAGATCCGCGGCGTCGAGCTAGAGAGCGAGCGCCTGGTGTCGGTGGACGTGCGGGTTCCGGGGCGCTGCGCCACCGAGACCCTGCTCAAGCTGCGGGACGTGCTGATCGAGCATCCCGGGCGCGTGCCGGTCTGCCTACGACTTTGGCTGCCGGATCTCAATCGCACCGTGGAGGTCGAGCCCCGCAAAGGCATGACGGTGAGCTATAGCGCCGACCTCAAGGACGAGGTGGAGGCGCTGCTGGGCCCCGGCAGCATCGAGGCGAGGCGGGCCGGAGATCTAGTCGAGGCCCGGCGGGTCTTCGGCGGATGATGCGCTGTCGATCCTGGATTTTTCCAGGAGCTGGACGACGATTGCTAGCTGCCACTGGAAGCCTTCTCTTCCTCTTTCTGCTGGGCGCTGCTGCGGGCACTGCCGAGGCTCAAGTCTCCACCGAGTCGCCGGAGCCGATACGAGATCCGCAGGACGGGCCGGCCCTCTCCCTGCGTTCCACCGAGATCCTCGATCTCGACTGCTCCAGCACCATCGGCCGTCAGCGCACTACCCTCTTTGCCAACGGCACCGTGCGGGTGAAGGAATACGCCCGCGGCTGGACCGATAGCGCCACTGGGGAACGCCGCGACGACCTCAGCGTCGACGGCCTCGGTCTCGGGCCAAGAACCAACGCCGACACCTCCGTGCTGCGCCTTGGAGAGCTGACGCCGGAGGTGCTGGAGTCCATTCTTCAGCGGCTGCGGCGCATCGATCTCAGCGAGGCGAGGGAACAAACCCAGGACGCGATCGGGGGAGAGTGGATCGACCGCTGTCGCCTCACCGTCGCCCTTTCGGGACGCCCGACGGTGAGAGTGGTGTTCGGACAATGGGATTCCCTCGATCTGGAAGTGTCCCGCGCTCTGCGTCTCGCTGAGAGCCTAGAGCAGTGGACCGAGGACTCGGCGCCGGAAGGGGAGAGGTTCACCGCCAACCAGCTGCCCCAGCGGGGCGACCGGGTAGTGCGCGCCGACGGCGAGATCTTCGAAGTTCTGGGCCTCACTACCGACGAGCGAGGGGTGGAGCTTCGGGGCCGCCGCATTCCCTTAACCGTCTTCATCGCCCTCGACGACCTGCGACGCAACTATCGGCCATGGCGAGACGATGCTGAGGATGAAGAGGGTTATTGAATTGCGGCGCGCTGCGGAGCTCCCGGATCCCTCTCGAGGGATCCAGGCTGCCGGGTGCTCACGGAGGCCAGCATGAGCCGGCGCGGCGGCGGCGGTCGCCTGCGGCTCAGCGGTGGCGCTCATCGAGGGCGGGTGCTGAAGGTGCCGGCGGGGGCTCGGCCCACCGAGGCGCGGGTTAGAGAAGCTCTTTTCTCGTCCTGGGGAGAACGCCTCGGCGGCGCCCGGCTGCTGGATCTCTACGCCGGCAGCGGCGCCATCGCCCTGGAGGCCGCCGGCCGCGGAGCCCTGGACGTGGTGGCGGTGGAGGGCAACCCGAAGGCGGCGGAGATGCTGGAGGAAAACCGCCAGGCCCTCGGCGAGACGGGGATTGTCCGGGTGCTCCGCCTGCGCCTACCTCTGGGTCTCGCCAAGCTGCGTCAGCGGGCGGAGAGACCCTTCGACCTGATCTTCGCCGACCCGCCCTACGCCTTCACCGATCATCCCGGCCTGCTGGGCGCCCTGGAGCCCCTGCTGGCGGCGGAGGGGGAGGCGGTGCTGGAGCACGACTCCCGTCGGGATCCGCCGCTGGTGGTGGGCTCGCTGGTGCGGGTACGCAAGCGACGCTATGGCGAATGCGCCCTCTCCAGCTATCGCCGCGCGACGGTATCTCAAGATGTGGGATCTCAGGCCGGAAGCTCCACCGACGGCGATCCCAATGAAGACGGCTCCCACCGCGACTCATCTCCTTCATCCTTCCCGGAGGACTCTCGTGTCGACTGATTCCCAGAGCTCCGCAGCTTCCCAGGCAGCATCCCCGAGTGCTGCCGGGCGAGCTTCCCAGCCTTACCCTCTCGGACTCCACACCCTGCGGCGGCGGGCCCTCGCCCTCGGCGGCCTGGCCTTGCTCTCCCGCCTGCCCTTCGTCGCCCGCCGCATGTGGGATCACGACTCAGTGCAATTCGCCCTCGGTGCGGAGCGCTTCGACCTCCTCGCCCATCACCCCCATCCTCCGGGTTATCCGCTGTACATCGGCTGGATTCGCGGCCTCGGCGCCCTCGGCATCGAGCCGGTGACGGCGATGGTGATCCTCAGCGTGCTGGCGGCGGCGGTGGGCTGCGCCGCGGCGGTGGCGCTGGGGGAGCGCTGGGCCCGACTCGGAGGAGCGGAGGCGGAGGGTGCCGCCGCCAGCGGACTGCTGGCGGGGGTGCTGTGGATCGCCGCCCCCACCCTGTGGTTCTACGGCGAGCTGCCGCTCGTCTACGCCGTGGAGGCGGCCGTCGCCACCCTGCTGGGCTGGCTGGCGGTGGAGCTGGCCCAACCCCCAAAGGCCGGCACAAACGCCCGACTCGCGGCGGCAGCAGCGGCCCTCTACGCGGCGGCCGCCGGCCTGCGGCCGTCCACCGCGGTGCTGCTGGCGCCGCTGATGCTCTGGGCTCTGTTCCAGGGTACCCGCCGCGGTGCTCTGCGCCGCCGGGAGTGGCTCACCGGCGCCCTCGGAGGCGTCACCGTCGGTCTCGCCTGGGGGCTGCCCTTCCTCCACGCCGTTGGCGGTCTCGCCGCCTACCGGCAGATCTCCGGTGAGCACTTCGGGACCCTATTACCGAAGACCTCGGTGCTTTACGGCGCGGGCTTTGCCGCCGTCGCCCATCACTTCGAGGTGCTGGTGAAGTGGACCCTCCAGGGGCTGATGCCGGCTCTGGCGGTGGGCCTCTTCCTGCTCGCCGGCAGCATGGCGGTGGAGGAGCGCTCCATCGCCGAGCGACTCCACGCCCAGCTCCTCGCCTGCGCCCGCCGCAGCGCAGCGATGATGCCTTGGTTGCTGGTATGGGTCCTCCCTCCCATCGCCTTCTTCCTGCTCTTCCACATCACCAAGGCCGGCTACACCTTCGTCTTCCTGCCGGCGCTGATCTGCGCCGCGGCGGTGATCTACGGGCCGCTGGTGGAGCGCGGCGTCGAGCTTCCCGAGGAGCTGGAAGAGGGCGAGGAAGGGCCAACCTACGCCGACTTCATCGGCGGAGGAGGGGAAGCCTCAGCCTTCCAGGCGACGGACCGCAGCGGGCCACGGCAGGCAAGCCCAGAGAGCCAGGGCACGAAGACCGCGAGCGCAAATACCCAGGGCGCTGAAGGTACGGATTCCGGGAGCGCGGACTCCGAAACCTGGGACCGCAACACCTCCGAGCATCACGGGGAGGTACGCCGCCGCTGGTTGATGGCTTCTCTCGCCCTCGGCCTATTGGTGGGATCGGTGCTCTTCCTGCTCGGCGCCCAGCGCAGTCCGTCGGCACCGAAGTGGCAGGCGCTGGTGCGCCACGAGCACAATCTCGGAGCGCTGCGAAGCTACGAGCGGGAATTGGATTCGGTGCGGGAGCTGATCGCCGCCGAGGATCCCGCCACCACCGCCCTGGTGACGGTGGAGCTCGCCGGTGGGGGAGGAGCCGGGGCCCAGGGCTATGTCTATCCCTGGCATCGGCACCTGCAGTGGTATGCCCCAGAGCACGTCACCGCCATGCTGGCGCCGGACGCCGAGCTGGCGCTGGTGGCGGCTCAGGGACACGGGGTCCTCACGCCGGCGGAGCACGGGGTGATCTCGCTGCCGGCGAAGACCCGCAACCTGCTCTTCATCCTCTCCGCCCCTGCCCCGTCTCGCACCCGGGCCGTGAAGGCCGAATCGCAGGCCCCTAACGCCTCAGCTCTCGGCGAGCGCTTCCCGCTGCCGCCTTCGGAGGTGCTCTTCGCCGGCAGCCGGCTGCGGGCCCTCCGGGCGCCCTTCTCGGGCTCTCTAGAGCTGGGAGATTTCCTGCTGGTAGCCGGTGAGGTGGGAGAGGCAACGGTGGAGCTGGAGCCCTTTAGCCAGCGTTCTGGGGATCAGGACAGCGGGAATCCGGGCTCTACAAATTCCCCTCAGGACCCGAGCTCGCTGCCGGCCCAGGCTCAGGAAGCTGAGGAGACCAGCTCCTTTTCGGAATCGGATTCCGGCAGGAAGTAGGCCAGCTGCTCGAGGTAGATGCGTAGATCGATGTCCTTCAGCGGCACCTCTGGTACCGCCTGTACCCGCGCCGGAGAGAAGTTCAGCACGCCGGAAACTCCAGCCTCTACCAGGCGATTGTAATTCCCCTGGGCGGCGTCCGGCGGTACCGTGAGCACGCCGACCTCGATATCGTGCTCCTGCACCACTCGCTTCAGCTCCGAGCTGGGACGCACCTGGAAGCCGGCGACCTGGAGGCCGACCTTGTCCGGGTCCTTGTCGACCCCCGCCACCACTCGAAAAGCGCCGTGATTGAAGCCGAGGTATCGAGCGAGGGCTCGCCCCAGGTTTCCCATCCCCACCATCACCACGGGGTGCACCCGATCGAGGCGCAGAATCGAGGACAGGCGACAGGTCAGCTCGTCGACATCGTAGCCGACGCCGCGGATGCCGAATTCCCCTAGCTGCGCGAGGTCCTTGCGGATCTGCGGGGCAGAGAGCTGAAATCGCTCCGCCAAGCCCTGGGAAGAGATCTTGTGGACATCCTCTTCCTGAAGCCGCCGCAGGCTGCGCAGATAGAGACACAGTCGATTGTGAATGATGGGAGAGAGGTCCACTGTAGGGGGCCTTCGACGGAGGAGTGGTTTGGAGCGGGCGGGTATCCGGCGGAAGGGAAGTCGAGACTGCAGCACCGGAGACGGTGAAGCGAAGGAAGGACGAGCTAGGATAGGCCGTCTCGCAGAAGTGGCGCGGCAATTTGTGAACGATGTCACAAGCTTCCGCTGTAGCACAACCGCGGCCTCCCGGTGGGAGCACGGAATGGGCGTCGGCAAGATTGCAGGACCCGTTGGCCTCCGCCCTCGGCACGCCGCTGCCAGCAGCGCCTCGTTCCTCCCTACCTACGTCTCGATTCGCCCAAAGGGTTCATCACCGGGCCTTTCTCTTTCCCAGGAGTCCCCCCATGCCTTCTTCCTCCGAGTCTTCTGCCGCTGAATCTCCCCTCGCCCTGGTTACCGGAGGCGCTGGTGGGCTCGGCAGCGCGATCTCTCGAGCGCTGGCGGCCCAGGGCCGCCGGGTGGTGTTGACCTATCGCAGCCGTCAGCAGGAGGCGGAAGCCCTGGCGCAGGAGATCGAAGGCAGGGCTCGGCCCCTAGATCTCGGGGACCCGCAGGCGGTAGGCGTCTTCGCTGGCGATCTCGAGTCGGAGCTGGGAGCCCCCCAGATCATCGTGCACAACGCCGGAATGACCTCCGATGCCCTCTTCGCCCTTCAGCGTCAGGAGGATTGGGAGAAGGTGAAGCAGGTCAATCTTGACGGCCCGGTGGAGCTCACCCGCGCCCTGGTGCGGGGCATGCTGCGGGAGCGCTGGGGCCGCATCGTCGCCGTCTCCAGCCTCTCGGGGATCATCGGCCACGCTGGCCAGAGCGCCTACGCTGCCGCCAAGGGCGGGCTGCTGGCGGTGGTGAAATCCCTCGCCCTGGAGCTTGCCCGCTATGGCGTCACCGCCAACGCCGTCGCCCCCGGATGGGTCGCCACGGAGATGCTCGATGCGGTTCCGGCGAAGAAGCTCGAGGCAGCGCTGGAACAAGTCCCGCTGCGGCGGGCGGCAACCCCACAGGAGGTGGCTGCGGCGGTGGCCTTCCTGTGCTCCGATGACGCCTCGTACATCACCGGTCAGGTGCTGAGGGTGGACGGTGGTTTAGAGCGCGCCTGATTCTCTGCCCGCTATCGTCCGCCGGCATCCCCAGCCAGCGTTCGCAAAATGGGCCCGGGTCTCAAGCCGGCAGCCTCAGGCCGGTGGAGTCTGTCCGGTGAGTTGGCGGAAGGCTTCGCGGTAGCGCTCCAGGGTGCCCCGTACCACCTCCGTCGGCAGCTCCGGGGGAGGGGACTCGTGATCCCAGCCGGAGCTGTCTAGCCAGTTGCGGACATATTGCTTATCGAAGGAGGCCGGCTCTCGCCCCGGCTCCCAGGACTCCGCCGGCCAGTAGCGGGAGGAATCCGAGGTGAAGGCCTCGTCGATGAGCAGCAACTTCCCATCCACCAGCCCAAACTCCAGCTTGGTGTCCGCCAGAATCAGCCCGCGCTGGGCCGCATGCTCTGCGGCGCGCCGATAGAGATCGAGGGTCATCCGCCTCAGCTGGCGCGCCAGGGGGCTGCCGAGGGCTGCCTTCATCACCGCGAAGGAGACGTTCTCGTCGTGCCCTTCCTCGGCCTTGGTGGCCGGCGTGAAGATCGGCTCCGGCAGCTGGGAGGCCCGCTCCAGGCCCGCCGGAAGCGCCTCCCCGCACACCGACCCGCTGCTTCGGTACTCGCGAAATCCGCTGCCCGCCAGATAGCCCCGCGCTACGCATTCGAAGGGCACTACCTCGGTCTTGCGAACCACCACCGCTCGCCCCGCTAGCTGTGAACGATGGCGCTGCAGCGGCTCTGGAAAGCCGTCCACCTCGGTGTACTGCAGGTGGTGCCGAAAGTTCCCTCCGGTGGTGTCGATGAGGTCCTGCGTGAGCCGACGGAACCAGAAGTTGGAGAGCTGGGTCAGCAGCACTCCCTTGCCGGGAATCCCCGGCCGCAGGATGTGATCGTAGGCGGAGAGCCGGTCTGTCGCGACGATGAGCAGCCACTCAGGATGCCCCAGGGCGTCCAGCTCGTAGACGTCCCGCACTTTGCCACGGCGGGGCGAGGGCAGCTCTGGAATTTCCGATTGCCACAGCGGATCGGTCACGGCGGGGTCGGTCACGAAGAGATCTCCTGCGGAAAGTGGGGGAGGCTCAGCGTTCCGGGTGGCGCGCCCGAACCCCATCCAGGGTGCGCCGCAGTGTATCGACGAAGGGGATCGGCTGCAGCGAATCCTGCTCCACGGTCTCGCCATCGATGATCTCGTAGACCGAGAGGGCGTCGAGTCCCTTGAGCTGGGTCACGCCCAGCTTGCGCAGGCCGATCTGGAAGCTGCCCCCGGAGACCTGATCTTCCAGGCGCACCACCAAGAACCAGCGCTGCCCGAATCGGCCTTCCGAGACCCGCGGCTCTCGCTGGAGGCTGGTTTCGAGACGGGCGATGAAAACTTCAGTAGCGACGATGCCTTCGTTCACCAGGTGGCGATTGCTGTTGACGTAGGCGTAGAAGCGACGCCCTTCCTCCGCCTGGGCCTGGCGAGTACGGCGGCGGTCGAGCATCGGGGCGAAGAATCGCTGCACGGTGGCTTCCGGATACCCCTGGGCCACCAGCATATTCATCGTGTCGTCGATCTCGCGGGTAACCTTGCCAGTGGTCAGCCGGGAGAGCTCCACCAGGCCGTGGCCGAAAAATTCGTAGCGCTCCGCCTCGCTGCCGTCGGAGCGCAAGGGAACCAGCCGGTAGGTGCCGTAGTTCAGGGCAATGCGCAGGCCGCGGTCGAAGGGCAGCCCCTCTTCCAGCGCCTGAAGGTAGTAGCGCTGCAGCCGCACGGCACAGATCAAGAGCTCCAGGGGATGGCGGGAGGAATAGAAGGCACCATCGCCGAGGTATTTCTCCAGCTTCATGCGGTGGGAGCTGGCGAGGCGATTGATCCGCCGCTGGAAGCGAAACATCATGCGGAAGCTGTGATCTTGGGCATCGGCGCCGGAGAGGCGCAGCACGGAGATCACCGAGGTGAAGTCGGTGATGTCGTAAATCATGCCGAAGCGCTCGACCACCGGATCCACCACCCACGCCTCCATGAAGTCCAGCGGCCGGGTGGCATAGGAAAGCTTCAGCGGCCCGCGTTCTCCGCCGCCGAGGGTGCCGGTATCCGCCCCCACCCGTCCGGCCACTCGCTGCGGGCAGAGCAGCGACTCTCCCCGCTTCTCGATGGGTACCACCAGCCGCCGCAAGGCGTGGAAGACCTCGAATTCCTTCAGCGAGGTCAGCAGGCTCTCCCAGATCCGCACCTGATCGTCATTCCACAGGTTCTCCCGGTCGTAGCTTTGCAGGGTGGAGAGAAAAGAGACGTAGCCCGGGTGCCGCAGCAGGGAGTCCGGATCCTCCGCCTCCTTGCCGCCGAGAAGGTGCTGCATTGCCCCCTGGAGCACCGGGTCCTGGGGCAGCTGCTGTCGATGCCATTGCAGCAGCTGCTCACGACTGCGCAGAAAGGCCCGACCATCGATTCGCAGCGTGCCGTGGAAGTAGCTGTTGAGCTCCTCCAGAGACTCGGTGACGAAGTCCTCGGTGAACACCAAGACGTTGTCCAGCATGCGCCGCAGCAGCTTGGGGAAGAGCTCTTCCTCCATCTCCTCGGTGTCCACCGAGAGCCGCTTCACCAAATCGTAGGTGGTGCTCAGCAGGCGATCCTGGTAGCGGTCGAAGACCCGGTATTTGATCAGGTCTCCATGGGTGCGGCCGACGGTGGTGTCCAGCCGCAGAATTCGCTTCGGCGTCTCCTTCAGGGCCCGGGCGACGTCCAGACTGTGGGCCAACCAGAAGATGCCCGGGTAGTGGCGGCCGTAGCTGGAGAGGGTGACGTTCTCCAATGCCCGAGAGAGGAATTGCCGGTAGATCTCCCAAGCCTGATCGAAGGCCCGAGGGTCCGAGCGCTCCCGCTTGACCTGGGCAACCTGGCTTTGCTCTTCCTGCTGCAGGTAGCGATTGAGGGCCGCCCGCAGCTTCTGAAAGTCCGCCGACATCAACACCGGGAAGCCCCAGAGCGGCGTCGCGCTCTCGTCTTCGAGGAAGATCCGATGGGGGTGGGGGAGGGTCGAGCCGGCGTTGGGGATCACTCGCCCGATATCCTCCGGCTGGGGCAGGAGGTAGTGGAATGGGCCCACCAGCAGATGGCTCAGCGAAGGGTTGCTCATCACAGGCTTTAGGAGGGGAGGGGTGGTCGTAGAGAAAGGGTTTAGGGGATGGGGCCGGGGAAGAGGCCCTTCAAGGAAAAGCCCCTCGAAGAAACTCAGTCGGGCAGAAGCACGCTCAGAGCGCAGCTCCCATCCCCCGTCTTATCCAGTAAGCCCCACGGGGACGAAAGCTCGCTCCGCGGGGACCACAGCCCGAAGGCAAGGGTGGCCGCGTGATTTCCGGAGAGCCGCATCATTTCCAGAAAGAAGATCCGGAGGCTATTGGGGGGAGCAACGATTCAAGCATCCAACGGTACTAGAAGGCGCGGAAGGGGAGCAAGGGGCGCTGCGGGGCGGCCGCCAACTCGGGAGCGAGGCCTCGCGACTGCTACAATCCGCCGCGTGATGACCCTGCACTCCCCCCATCCTGCGCCTTCGGACGGTCCTCCCCCCTCGCCCCCCAATCCAGCTCCGCTGTTGACCGTCGACGGGCTGAGGGTGAGCTTTCCCCGCCGCGATGGCGAAGGCGGCCGGGTACAGGTGGTGAAGGATTTGTCCTTCGATCTGCACCGCGGCGAGATCGTCGGGCTAGTTGGGGAGAGCGGCTCCGGTAAAAGCCTCACCGCCCTCTCCCTGATGCGCCTCGTGCCGCCGCCGGGAAGCCTGGATGCCGGCACTCTGCGAATCGATGGTCAGAAGATCGGAGAGTTGAAGGGAACCCGACTGCGGCAGCTGCGGGGCGGCCGCATCGGGATGATCTTTCAAGAGCCCTCCTCAGCCCTCAATCCGGTTCTCAGCATCGGCTATCAAATCATCGAGGCGATTCGCGCCCATCGCCCTCTGAGCCGCCGTCAAGCGAGAGAAGAAGCGGCCCGTCTCCTGGAGCTGGTAGCCCTTCCAGAGCCTCGCCGGCGGCTGCGCTCCTACCCTCATCAGCTCTCCGGTGGCCAACGGCAGCGGGTGATGATCGCCATCGCGCTGGCCGGCCAGCCGGATCTGCTGGTAGCGGACGAACCCACCACCGCTCTGGACGTCACCATTCAGGCGCAGATTCTGGATCTGCTGCAGCAGCTGAGGGAAGACCTCGGCCTGGCGGTACTGCTGATCACCCACGACCTCGCGGTGGTGGCGGAGACCTGCGACCGCGTGATGGTGATGTACAACGGGGAATTGGTAGAGAAGGCTTCGGTGGAGACCTTGTTCGCGAAGCCCCAGCATTCCCATACCCGCGCCCTGCTGGCGGCCTTGCCTCGCCTGGGGTCAGGCAAGACCGGAGGCGCCGAGGTGGCGGAGGACGCAGGCCCCTCTCCCTTGCTCAGCGTTCGCGGTCTCGAGAAGCGCTTCGAGCTCTCTTCCGGGTGGCTGCAGTCCCGCAGCGAAGTGCGGGCGGTAGACGGAGTGGATCTCGACATCCACCGTGGCGAGTGTCTCGCCCTGGTGGGGGAGTCTGGCTCTGGCAAGACGACCTTCGGTCGCTGCGTCACCCGTCTGCTGCAGCCCAACGCCGGCACCGTACGCTTCGACGGCGAAGATCTCCTCGCCCTCTCGGGGTCCAAGCTGAGGCGCAAGCGAAAGCGCTTCCAAATGATCTTCCAGGACCCCTACAGCTCCCTCAATCCGAGAATGCGGGTTGGCGCGATCCTCGAAGAACCTTTGGCGGTGCATCGGCTCGTTCCCCGCAGCCAGCGCCCCGAGCGCGTTACCGAGCTCTTGGAGCAGGTGGGCCTACCGGCAGACGCAGCCCGGCGCTACCCCCATGAGTTTTCCGGCGGGCAACGGCAGCGGGTGGTCATCGCCCGCGCCTTGGCTACCGAGCCAGACCTGATCATCGCCGATGAGCCGGTTTCCGCCCTGGATGTATCAGTTCGTGCGCAGATCATTCAGCTCTTGTCCGAGCTTCGCCAGGAGCTGGGCCTCACGTTGCTCTTCATCACCCACGACCTTGCGTTGGTAGAGCAGATCGCGGACCGGGTAGCGGTGCTCTACCTCGGAAAGTTGGTGGAATTAGCGCCGGCGCGCCAGCTCTTCGCGGAGCCCGAACATCCTTATACCGTCTCTCTATTGGAGGCGGTACCGCGGGTAGACCCCGGGCGTCGCCGTCGGCAGAGCTCCGCCCCAGAGGGCCGGCCGGGGACTCCCTCGGCAGCTGATTCGCCCGGGAGCTGATTCGGGGGCCACCTCGCTCGTCCATCGAGCTTCCCGATGGCGCCCTTCGGTGGCGTCCTTTGAGGCAATTTAGCCAGGCGGAAGGTACTAAAGCACAGAGAAGAGCGATGGTCGAGCCTCGCCCCGAAGGGACGGATCATGGAACAATAAGGTGCTTGCGGCGTAGGATCCTTTAGAGGACCGGATCCACCGATCCCTCTGCCGCGAACCTGCTGTTGAAACCTAGTGCCGAGGTCCCCAACTTCCGGGATCATCGCTTCGAGGAGGAGTCTCTTTCATGATCGCTTTCCGCCCGCTGGCCGGACCATCGCGGCAGCGCCGCATCCAGCGTCCAATTTCGATGCTGGCCTCTCCCTCTGCTCTCCTTTCGTTGGTGGCGGTCTTCGCCCTCCTCCTCGGATTCTTCGCGCCAGGCTCGCTACACGCCCAGGTGGTGCTGGACACCGCCCTGGAAGAGCTTCCGGAGCCCCAGCTGGACGACGCGGGGGAATCCCTGCCGCTGAGCCTGGAGCAGGCCATCGAGATCGCCCTACGGCGCAACCTCGACCTCGTCCTGCAGCGCTACGACCGCGCCTCCGCGGAGCTCGGGCTGGGACGGGACTTAGGCATCTACGACCCCAACCTCACCGCCTCCTACACCCTCACCGATGAAACCTTCTCCGCCGGCTCCGACCTCGACGGCGCCGCGGTGCGAACCGATGAGGACGCCACCTGGCGGGCTGACCTCAGCCAGCTGACCCCGTACGGCGGTACCGCCACCTTCAGCCTCTTCCAGCGGCGCATTTCCACCAACAACGTCAACGTCCCGCTGAATCCGCAGTACACCCAGGCCTGGGATCTGCGCTTCGTTCAGCCGCTGCTGCGCAACTTCGGCCGCCTCGCCACCGAGCGTCAGCTGCTGCTCACCCGCCGCGACATCGCCCTCTCCCAGGAGGCCTTCGAGCAGCAGGTGATCACCGTCATTCAGAGCGTCGAGAACGCGTACTGGAACCTGGTGCGCTCCCGCAAGCAGCTGGAGGTCTCGCAGCAGAGTCTCGATCTCGCTCAGGAGCTGCTGGAGCGCAACAAGATCCGGGTGGAGGTTGGCACCCTGGCCCCCTTCGAGCTGGTGCAGAGTGAAGCCGGCGTGGCTCGCCGTGAAGGCGACATCATTCGCAACAGCGCCGCCGTGGGCGATGCAGAGGACGAATTGCGCCGCCTCCTCAACCTCGACGAGGGGCAGGTGTGGAACCTCGAGCTGGTGCCCACCACCCAGGCGGAAGTCAGCGATCTAGACGTCTCCGTCGATAGCGCCATCGCCATCGCCCTCGAGGAACGCTCCGAGCTACAGACTCAGGACCTGACCGTCGAGCGCCTGGAGGTGGAGTCGAAGTACTTCGACAACCAGCAGCTGCCGGGTCTCGACCTCGACGTCACCTACGGTCCGACCGCGGTAGCGGGCTCCACCGGAGACGCCTTCGACATCATCCGCGATCGCGACTTCGACGGCTGGACCATTCGCCTCTCCGCTACCTATGACATCGGCAACCGCAGCGCCAAGGCGCGTTCCGCCATCGCCGATGTCGCCCTCGATCGTGGCCGTACCGCCCGCACCCAGCTGGAGCAGCGCATCGCCACCGAAGTGCGAAGCGCCGTGCGCCAGCTGGAAGCCGCCGCCAAGGAAGTCGACGCCGCCCGGGCTTCCCGTGAAGCCCAGGAGAAGAGTCTCGAAGCCGAACGCAAGCGCTTCGAGAACGGCATGTCCACCTCCTTCCAGGTTCTGCAGATTCAGGAAGACCTCGCCACCGCCCAGAGCGAAGAAGTGCGAGCCATCACCAGCTACCGCAACCAGCTCACCGAGTACCAGCGCTCTATCGGCCGCCTGCTGACGGAGAACGGAGTAGAGCTCACCGATAGCGTCGCCGAGGCCTCCGCCGAGGACGACGAGGGCGGCTTCTGGGACTTCCTCACCTCTTCCGACTGAGAGAACCTCACCTCTACACCGCCCTGACTCCACCAGGGATCCAAGCCAGCGCCCTCCGGTAGGGGAGCGCTGGCTTGTTTCGTTTCTGGGCTTCTTCCGTTTCTGGGCTTGTTTGGTTCTTAGGCTTGCTTGGTTTTTGGACTTCGGAGATTCCCCATGTCGCGGACTCCACAGGCCTCCTGAGTCCTACAGACTCCTAAAGCCCCTGCGCCCTGCTGTCACCCAGCTGGGGCGCGGGAGTCTTTCCGCAATGCGCGGCGCAGAGTAGAGTCGTTTTGCTCCCCTCTCTGTCGTCACCCACCCCTTAGAGCTCCGGCGAGAGCTCCTTGTCTTGTTGCTCTGCGCCGGTTTGCGAACCTGTGAGGAGACAATCCTATGCGCCTCAATTTCCTCGTACCGTGCCCTTCGCTCACGGTAGCCGCCCTCGTTGCCGGCTTCCTGCTCGCTGGCTGCCTGCTGGCTGCCTCTCCCGCCACCGCCAACCCACCCTGCGGCGCAACCCTCAGTGGCACCACCCATCTCACCGCGAACCTCCACTGTACTTCCGGTCCCTACGCCCTTCGCCTCAACGCTAACGCCGTGCTCCAACTCGACGGCTATGCCCTCACCGGCACAGTGCCGGTGGGCGTGCTGATCGACGGCGACAACGCTGTGGTGCGGGGCTTCGGCTCTATCGAAGGCTTCACCACCGGCATTTCCGCCAGCGGCTATCACGGCGTCGAGGTCGATAGCGTCGCCTTCAGCCTGCTAGGAACCGGCGTTCTGCTGGAAGACGGCAAAGACGGCGAGGTCTTCGGCTCGACCTTCAGCTTCATCACCGCCGCAGGAGTGGAGCTGCGGGACGCTTCTGCCGCCGACGTGCTCTACCACTCGATCCACGGCAATACCTTTTTCCGGATAAACGAAGGGGTGCGTCTTTGCGGAACCCAGGTGAAGTACAACCAGATCTCCACCAATACCTTCTTCGATGGCGACTACGGCGTGCGGGCGATCCACGGCGCGAACTACAACCACATCTTGAAGAACGAGCACGACGGCGCCGCGGTGGCCGCGGTGGGGTTGGAGAACGTCTCCAACAACCTAGTGGAGGGCAACCGGATGCAGGACGGCGCCCGCGGCGTGTGGATCCTCGGCGAGGCGCTTCCTCTCACCAGCCCCTGTGACCTCAGTCAGGTACTGCCGGAAAGCTGGGATAACTGGGTGCGCACCAACACGATGTTGCTCAATATCACCGGCGTTCAGCTCGGCGGCGCCAGCGGCTTCGCAACCACCCGGGACAATACGGTGACCGGCAACAAGATTCACGATGGATCCGTGGGCGGAGATCTGCGGGCTGATAGCCAGAACAACGATTTCTTCGGCAATAGCTTCTGCAACCTGAGCACCGGAATCCTTGATCTTGGAACCGGCAACATCACGGTGCCCAACCCATGCTAAGCCTCACTCTACGCTCCCTCCCGCGCGCCTTACGGCTTCGAGCTCTCATCCCCTTCTGCCTCGCCCCTCTCTACCTCGGACTGCTGCTGAGCTTCGGACTACCCACAAGCCTTGCTGCTCTCAGCTGCGGCGACACCCTCAGCGGGGTCGTGACCCTGCAGCAGAATCTCCATTGTCCGGGTCCAGGGGTTGCCCTCACTCTGGAGGCCGAGGCTGTCCTGGTACTCAACGGATTCACCCTCTCCGGAGTGGCGGCCCCCCACGACCCAAGATTCGCCAGCACCGGCTTGCACATCCAGGGGGATGGAGCCATCGTCCTGGGGCCTGGAGCGATCTCTGGCTTCAACTACGGCGTCATCGCCGTGGGAGTCAATGACATCCGAGTGGGCTCCGTCGACTTCAGCAACCATCAGGATGGGTCCATCGTGTGGCGCAGCGTCAGCCGCAGCGCGATCGATGGATCCACCTTCCAGGATGATCAGCTCCACAGCATCGCGATTCTGGACATGACCGGCCAGGACGCCTCGGAGCTCAACTTCCTCTTTGCCAACAGCTTCGACCGCGTTCATTACGCGATCTTCCTCTGCGGGCCCTCGGTGGCCCACAACGACATCGAGCAGAATTTGATCACTGAAGCCCAGTGGGCCCAGGTGGTGTGTAGCGGCAGCCACGACAACCGCTTCAGCGAGAATCAGGTCGTCGACAGCGTAATCGCCACGCTGGTCTATTCCGCCCAGGAGAATGACTTCCTCGACGAGACCTACAGCTCCAACCGAACCGGATGGCAGCTCAGCGGAGGGCCACCGAGCTATCCCGGCTGGCCGCCGGTGAATAGCTACGACATCAAGCCCAGCGGCAACTTTCTCGACAGCTCCACCCTCCAGGACAACGAGCAAGGCGTGCTCCTCGGCACCTCCTCGCTTGCCGAAGCGAATGGCAACATCGTCCTCGGCAGCGTGATCGACGGCTCGTTCATCGGCATAGCCCTCGGCTCCAATAGCTCCGACAACGGCGTCTACGCCAACACCGTCTGCGGCAGTCAGGTCTCCATCGAAGACCTAGGAGTCGGCAATACCGTCGCCTTCAATACGGTCTGCTAGCGACGGCGTCTGCTAAGTAGCAGTGGGGTAGGGGGCACCCAACGGTCTTACCGGGCAGGTGTTCCCTACCTAGGATGTGTCCTGCTTCACAGCCTTAAGCACGTAGCCGCTCAGATCTCCATCGGCGAGAACCAAGAAAGCCGAGAACTCAGAAGGTGGTGCCGAAGGAGGGACTCGAACCCTCAAGCCCTTGCGGGCGGGGGATTTTGAATCCCCTGCGTCTGCCAATTCCGCCACTTCGGCCTGATCTTTTGGGGGACTGAAATCCTGCGTCCCTATCGCTCACGAAAAGTCTTGATTCAAGAGTCTCGAGAGGCTGACTTCAGCGGGGCGATTTCCTCGCCCGGCCCGGCCCTGGATCGTAGGTCGACGCGGAGATAGAGTCAAGCCCCAAGGCTCAATCCGCTGCTTCAGCGCCTTGACAAAACCAGCTAAATAGCGTATTTTAATAGGGTAATGGTGAGCTGGTGCGTGCTGATCAAGGCTGATTGTAGATAACTTGATGAACCTCCCTCGTCGGGCTTGAGCGTGAACTTGTCGCTTGCCCGCCAGCGGGAGGCTTCTAGCATTGTGCTTGTCTGCTGATTCCGTCAGCCAGGTCCCGCACGACCAGGGGACAGCCTAATTCCTTCGTTAGGGCCTCCGCCACCAAGTATTGAAGCTTGCCTCTCGGCAGCGAGACGATGGAACTGCGGTCTTTGCTTGCGCGGCCATCCACGTTGTGTCTGTCCTGAGAGTCTGTCTCGAGAGCCTTTGCCGAGGCCTCGGTCCGCCACCGTGGCGGGATTCGCATTTTGCGCCGGTCTCGGCAGCGCTCACCGAGCGAAGGGCGCTCGCTGAAGGGATCCGCATGAATCCCGAACCCAATGGCCTCACGCCTTTGCACCTGCTGCCCTCGAACTGATCGTAGCTTTTGCACTCGCAGCCTTTGAACTCATCGCAGCCTTTGAACTCATCGCAGCCTTTGAACTCATCACTGTCTCAAGCTGGTGGAGGAGTAGGGCATCACCCCACCCTTAGCTTCGAGGCGGTCTCTCTACCCGCTGGTCCGTCCCCCAGCGTCACCGCACCCCCGTGCGTTCACAACGACGAGCTCCGCGGTAGCCCTTTGGGCAAGTCCCCCGTGCCGCCACCCGCCGGTACCCTTCCGCCGCTCGCCGCTAGCCAGTTAGGAGAAGCTCTCTTGGGAAGTCTGGAAGACATCGATATTGGTCATAAAGTCGTTTACCCCAGCCATGGGGTCGCGGTCGTCGAGAAGATTGAGAAGACGAGTCTCGATGGTCACGAGCAGGTCTTCTACCACCTGCGGCTCCTGTCTAACGACTCCAAGGTCATGATCCCGGAAACCAACCTCGAGTTGGTGGGCCTGCGCCCGCTCTGCGATCCGAAAGCCATCGACGATCTATTCAAAATCCTTGAAGACGGCAACATCGACACCTACAAGGATTGGAAGGGTCGCTACAAGCAGAATCTCGACAAGATGAAGACCGGAAATCTCACCGACGTCGCCGAGGTGCTCAAGAACCTCCGCCTGGTCAGCGAGAAGAAGAGCCTGTCCTTCCGCGAGAAGAAGATGTACGAGCGCGCCAAGTACTTCATCGTCAGCGAAGTGGCCCACGTTCGCGACCTCGACGAGGAAGAATCCTCCCAGCAGGTGGAGGACGCCCTCGAAGCCAGCCTGGCGAAGCGTCAGAAGAGCGTGAAGGCCGCCAGCTAAAGGCTGACCAGCCAAGGCCTCACCAGCTAAGGTCAGCCCCAACGCCTGAGGGCCTTGGTTCGTATTTCCTGCGTCGCTCCCACTTTGGGGGCGGCGCAGTTCTGCTTTCGGGCGCCCGCGGCGCCACCCCCAATCGGAGCCGCCGCCAGAAGCCACCGCGAAGACACTGCGAAGACACCGCGAAGCCTCCGCCGAACTCACGCTTCACTGCCTCGGGAAGGACGGGATCCTATGCTCCGCCATCCGCTCCCTCAGACCACTCGCCGCTTCTTCCATCGCGCCCTGCCCCTGCTGGCGGCGCTCCTGCTCCTCGGCGGACTCAACCCCGCCGCCCTCGAGGCCCAGGGGCTGCTCTCCCTGACCCGCGCCGAGCTCGACCTCGAGCGGCGGCTGATGGCGGAAGACTTACGGCTCTACGCCGCCTCCCGAGGCGAGGTAGAGGAGGCCGCCAGCGCCCTCACCGCCGCCCTCACCGCCTTCGACGAGCAGATCGACAGCCGCGAGGTCTCGGTGCTCCAGCTGGAGCTGCTGGAGAGCCGCGCCGCCCGCGCTCAGGTGGAGCACGAGGCGGCCCTCGACGGCGCCACCCGCATTCGCCACCGCCTGGTGGACCGCCTGCGCCGCACTGCCCTGCTGGCGGAGCGCATCGAGGCCCTCGGCGGCGATGACGTGCTGCGCCAGGACCCCATCTCCGGAGCCTGGGATCTGGAGGTCGACCCCGGTGGGGTGGAAGGGCGGCTGGAGCTCAGCGCCAACGGCACCCTGATCAGCGGCACCTACCAGCTGGAAGACGGCAGCAACGGCTCGGTGAGCGGCACCTATGCCGGCGGGCGACTCAGCCTGGAGCGGGTGGATTCCCGCACCGGCTTCGACAGCCTGTGGACCGGCGAAGTCGACCTCGCCCGGCGGGAGATCAGCGGCCGCTGGATCGCCACGGAGCTCGCCGCCGGCGAGCCGACGGCGGGCAACTGGCGAGCGCGAAAGATCGAGATACGGGGCGAGGGTCCCTGAAGCCTCTAGCGATCTCCCTAGAGCTTCTTTCAAGGTGATGAAAGGCGCCGGGATCGCCTCACGGTCTACGGTGTCGAAACAGCGGCGAAATCGACTCTACCGGACTCGCCCCGAAACGATGGGCGCGATACGATGAGTAGACTGGCGTCTCAAGTGGACGCCAGTCTGTTTAGAGGCCCACCACAGGTTTCCGGCGGGTTCCTGCGAGGGTTCCGGCAAGGCTCCAGCAGAGCTCACAGCACGGCTGGCAGCTCATCCAGCGGAGCCCTACCGCGCACCGCCCTTGACGACTTCACCCTCAGCCAGCCCCCGCGCGAGGCTCTCGTTGCGGCCCATTCCAGCGTGGGGAGACGCAAATCCCTCTTGCGCTATTCGCCGGCCGCTTTCCAGGTCCACCGACCCCATCGCTTTTTCAAGGATCTTTCGTGAACCGCGACTCTCTACTCTTTCTCCTCCTCGGAATCCTCATCGGCTTCGTCACCGCCTACCTGGCGCTGGAGGCGGTCTCCGATCGTCAACCCCAGCGTAGAGTCCACGGCGGCGAGGCGGTCGCCGGTGCGGCGCCGGACCGCGCGGGGTTGGTCAACCCGGGCCAGGTCAACCCCGGCCAGGTCGGAGCCGGCAGCGTGCCGACGCCGCCACCGGGGGCGATGACCGGAGGCGGCCCCACCGGCGCCCCCATGGCCTTCATCCAGAACCTGCGCCAGCGCCTGGCGGCGAACCCTAACGACGACGACGCCCTGCTGCAGCTGGCCAACGCCAACTTCGATATCCGCGAATACAGCCGCGCCGCGGAGCTCTACCAGCGCTATGTCGAGCTGGTGCCGAACAACGCCGACGTGCTCTCCGATCTCGGCATCACCTACCGCGCCCTCAACCGTCCCCAGGAGGCTCTCGCCGCCTTCGAACGGGCCCTGGCGGTGGACGGCCAGCACTGGCTCTCCCTCTTCAACAAGGCGGTGGTGCTGCTGGACTCCGGGGATCTCGACGGAGCCCAGGCCCAGGCGGAAGTGCTGCGCGGCATCCAGCCCCAGGACCCGAACCTCGTCCGGCTCCAGTCGGAGATCGACCGCCGCCGTGCCGGCTGACCTGCATTCGCTGATCCGCGATAGCTGAACCGCACCGACTGAGCCAGACCGACTGGGCCAAACCGACTGGGCCACACCGACAAAGGTAGTTCTCGCGACCATGCTTCGATTCGTCGCCCTCCTGCTTCTGCTCTGGCTGCTCTACCGGGGCTTCCGGCTCCTTGCCGGAAAAGCGCTTCGCTCCGCCGGTGAGGCAGCCCAAAAAGCCGCACAGAAGGCCGCCCACAACGCAGCGCGACGGGCAGCCCAGGAAGCCGCGCGCCGGGCGGGCCACCAGGCCGGCCGCGGCCCTGCTGGATTTTCCGGTGGCGGAGTGGGGAGAGAGCCCCAGAAGACCACCAAGGCCGTCGGCGAGCTGGTCTCCTGCCAGCGCTGCGGCGTCTACCTGCCCACCGGCAAGGCCCTGCGGGCATCCTCCGGCGTGTATTGCTCGGCGGATTGCCAACAGCGAGGGCCGCGGGACGGTGACTCCGAGCCCGTCTCCCGAGCCTCCTGAGCTCTGGAGCCTGCTTCACTGAGCGCAGCCGCCTGGCCCCGCCCGAGCCACCGGCCGGGGGTCTTCCGGTGAGCCAATTCACCAGACGCTCTGATGCCCTGGCTTCACGACAATCCACTCAAGGCCAATCGACTAAAGGCTTACCTAGAGCCTCCCCAGCGAGCTTCCCATTGACCGCTTCGGATCCTCCCAACGCCCCCGAAGATCAGTCGCTTGAGACCGATGCCGGAACTGACGCCGGAAGCGATCTCGGAAGCGATGTAGGGAGAGTGCCGGAGAGGGAGAGCAGCCCCGGCCAGCTTTCTATGCCGGGATGGCTCCCGCCGCCCCAGGAAGTCACGGGAAGCTCCAAGGGCCCGCAGTCCAAAGCAGAGCGGGATCGCGCTGACGGAAGTGGCAGCGCCTCTGCGGACCAAGACGAGCCCGTCGCCCTCGCCGCCGTCGCTGTCCCCCTGCCTCTACCGGAGCCGCTGACCTACAGCGTGCCGGCGGCCCTCCGGCCCTGGGTCATGCCCGGGGTGAGAGTTCGAGTGCGGGTAGGGAAGCGCAAGCTCGTCGGCGTGGTGATGGAGCTACCGGCCGAGGCGCCGGAGGGCGTCAGGCTGCGTCCGCTGGAAGAGGTGGTGGACGACGACCCGGTGCTCTCTCCGGAGCTGCTGGAACTCGCCCGCTTTACCGCGGACTATTATTTCGCCCCGCCGGGGGAGGTGATCCGCGCTCTGCTGCCCAGCGATCTGCCCGGAGGCGGGGAGCGCCGGCTGCGCCTCACCGACGCCGGGGCCCTCGCCCTGCCGAGCAGCGAGGTCGAAAGCCAGGTGGTGGAGCTGCTCCGCGAAAGCTCCTCTCTCTCCATCTCCGAGCTGCGCCAGCGTCTGCCGGTGCCGGAGCTGGGAGCGGTGATCGAGGAGCTGATCCGCCGCAAGCGGGTCGCCGCCTCCGGCAGCGCCGGCCTCGGCGGCCGCATGAAGACCGCCTACGACCTCGCCCCCGGAGAGCTCGAGGCGCACATCGAAGGCGCCGGCCGCTCCCCCCAGGGTCGCGCCGTAATCCGCACTCTGGCGGACCTCGCCCGCCCCGCCACCGCCGCCGAGCTCACCGGCGCCGTCGGCTGTACCACCGCGGTGCTGCGCCGCCTGGTGAAGAAGGGCATCCTGCGCTCCTTCACCCAGATGGAGCGCATCTCCCTCTCCCGTCACCGCCTCGGCGGGGAAGGGCGGCCGGACTTCGAGCTGCGCCCCGACCAGGCCAAGGCCGTCACCGCCGTGGAGGAAGCCCTGGCCGAGCGCCGCTACGCTCCCTTCCTGCTTCAGGGGATGACCGGCTCCGGCAAGACCGAGGTCTACCTAAGGGCGGTGGAGGCCACCCTGGCCCAGGATCGCTCCTCCATCCTGCTGGTACCGGAGATCGCCCTCGTGCCCGCCCTCGCCGGCGCCGTGCGCCAGCGCTTCGGCGACCAGCTGGCCCTGCTGCACTCCAGCCTCGGCGCCAGCGAGCGCCGCCAGGAGTGGCAGCGCATCCGCGCCGGCGACGCCCGGGTGGTCCTCGGCCCCCGCTCCGCCATCCTCGCCCCGGTGCGGGATCTCGGCCTGGTGGTGGTGGACGAGGAGCAAGACTCCGCCTACAAGCAGGACGTCACCCCGCGCTACCACGGCCGCGACCTCGCCCTGGTGCGGGCCCGCCACTCCAACGCCGCCGTGCTGCTGGTCTCCGCCACCCCCAGCCTCGAAACCCGCCTCAACGCCCAGCGCCAGCGCTTCGGCAGCCTCACCCTCACCGCCCGCGCCGGCCACGGCGCCCTGCCGGATCCGATTCTCGTCGACCTGAAGCAGGAAGACGTGCCCCGCAAGCCGGGGGAGGTGATCCTCTCCATCGACCTGCGCCAGGAGATCGAGGCGACGGTGGGGGAGGGCTCCCAGGTGATCCTGCTGCGCAACCGCCGAGGCTATTCCCCGGTGCTGCTGTGCCGCGCCTGCGGCGAAGATTTCCGCTGCGACGACTGCGGCCTCGCCCGCACCTACCACCGCAAAGAGCACCAGCTGGTCTGCCATTACTGCGGTTCCGCCGTGCCGGCTCCCAGCGTCTGCCCCAGCTGCGAGAGCGACGCCCTGGACCCCATCGGCACCGGCACCGAGCGGCTGGAGGAGCAATTCCGCGAGATGTTCCCGGGGGTCTCGGTGGACGTCCTCGACCGCGACGCCGTGCGCCGCCCCGGCGGCGCCGCGGCGGTGCTGGAGCGATTCCGCGCCGGCGGCACCCAGGTCCTCATCGGCACCCAAATGGTCGCCAAAGGCCACCATTTCCCCAACGTCGCCCTCGCCGGCGTGCTCTCCGCCGACACCTATCTCGGCTTCCCCGACTTCCGCGCCGTCGAGCGCACCTACAACCTCCTCGTCCAGCTCGCCGGCCGCGCCGGCCGCGGCGACCGCCCCGGCCGAGTTGTCCTCCAGACCTACCACCCCCAGCACTACGCCATCCAGGCCGCCCTGCACCACGACGACGAGGCCTTCGCCACCGAAGAGCTGCGCTTCCGCCGCATGTTCCACTATCCCCCCTACACCCGCCTCGTCCAGCTCCTCTCCCGCGACACCGACCGCCGCCGCGCCCACCAGCGCCTCCGAGACCTCGCCGACGCCATCTACCGCCACCCCCTCTCCCAGCGGGTGCGCATCACCGGCCCTGCGCCGGCTGCGTTCGAAAAGCTACGGGGGAAATGGCGCTTTCAGCTGCTGCTGCGGGGGCCCTCCCATAAAGATCTTCACCAGCTGCTGAGGGATGTACTGCCAGAGGCTCAAGATAGCGGGCTGGTGGTGGATGTGGATCCGCAGGATTTGATGTGAGGGGTGGGGGATTCAATTTGGCCTAGTTCTCGAGGCCTTCGAAGCCGGCGATCAATTCTTGGTACTTGGGATGATCGCGGAGATTGTCCCAGTCGGTGTCGGTCTTGACGTGATCGATGGAGATTTCGTCGTGTTCTAGGCAGGTTTCAAGGCTAGAGAGAGCTTCGTCGGTCTTTCCCTGCAGGGCAAGGAGGCAGGCGTAGTTATAGATTTGGTTTAGTGGTTTGCCGGTACGTGAAGAGTAACTCACCAAAGCTGCCTCAGCTACTGACACGGCTTCTAAATACTCCGATGATCCCAAGGTAAGCGTAGCGAGCTGTCTTGGGAGAATTGCGACCGTTTGGCCTAAGGCATAGTTTGCTGCTTTCTGTAGCACTTGCTCATCGCGAGAACCGAAGTGATCTAATATCGATCGATATACAGATATTGCAGAAGACCAATTCTCTAGCTCACTGTGTGTCCAAGCTTGGTTCAGTAACGCTTTAACCAACTGCTCCTCCAGTACCAAGCCATCGCAAGAACCGAAATTCTCTATAACCGACTGGTATGCAGATAATGAAGAGGGTTGATCATCAAACTCGCTACGCATAATGTCCTGTACTTTAAATAACTTGGAGGTCCACTCTTCCAACTCCTGCTCCAGCTCCTCGCGAAAACAGAAACGATCTACCGCTGTCTGTAACTTGGTCAGCGCAGAAACCCTGTCACCCAAGATTCCGTATGTTACCGCTTGCAGCATCAACGCCTCTGCAACCACAACCTCTAATACCAGCTCGTCGCGAGAACCAAAACGATCTATAACCATCTGGTATGACGTTATCGCGGATAATTCATCCCCCAATTGCCGGTACGTCTTGCCCTGGCCCACTAACGCAGTTGCAAAGACCTCCTCTAGCGCCAGCTCCTTACGGAAACCGAAACGATCTATCGTCGACTTAAGCAAGGTCAACTCAGAGTCAAAGTCTCCCAACTCTCCGTGAAGCAATGAATTTATAAGCAATATCTTGCCAATGAGTGACTCGATATCAAGATTATCCTCTGTAGGCTGAATAAGGCCTTCATAGCCATCTAGTGCCCGCGAATACACTAACAAAGCGGTGTCGTGATCTCTTACGTCTACGAGAAAAGGCCCCCAACCCCCGGCTAGAGAGTCTTGACTGCAGGATTCCCAATAGGCCTCGGTGAACATATGACTTAGCGAGACCCATACCTCCTTAGCCTGTTCCCCATGCCCCCGTCGCCAAAGACCTTCGATTAAATAGCCAACCGGATCTCTAGTAGATACTTGATCGATGGACATCTTCAATGTTTGGCGTAGCCAATTTACCCAGTCCCTGTCTTCAAAGAATGCTTCAGCATACCGTTCATGGGTCGAGTTTAGTTCCTCTTTATCTAGGAGGATCGGTGGACTCCCAAAATCATCGGCTAACTTCCAAGCTTTCCGATAAGTGCCCGTCCCAACTAGGTCACTAGCGACTTTTTCACGCAGCGATAAGCCCACCATGCCAAACAAACAGACAAATCCGTACAACTCTTCAAAAGCTGCAGCCTCTGGACTGCCTACAGCCTTTTTAAGCCTCTCCTCTACCAAGACAGAAGTTGGCTTATACCGGTCATCACTTGCTAACCGTATAACCTTTTGAAAATACCCGCTTCCAGCAGGAATTCTCTGTACCGCTGCCTGCACCTCCTGCTGATGCTGCTGATCGATCTGTACAACACCCTTGCCTATAATGTGTTTAAGAATCTCTAAGCCTTCAAGGCCATCGGGCTCCAGCTCGAAACATCTTGCATCACGGAGGATTGAAGCGCGTCTTGAATCGATCTGCTCCCAATCCGAGGAACGTGAAGCAATAAGGCAAAGAATCTTCGGTCCTCGCTCCGAGAGTGTCATCATCTGATGCTCGAAGTGCTCGCCACCGGTGTGAGGATCATCGATCAGGACGACGAGCAAACGATCGTCCAACTCCGCAGCCACCTCGAGAAGCCAGCGGGCGTAGGCTTCTCTGAGCGAAGCCACTTCGAGCTGGACGACGGCGTAGCCACTCTTAGCCAGCTCCCAGCCCACGCGTTTGAGGAAAGTCGTTTTGCCCTGCTGAGGGAAGGCGCGAAAGGCAAACGCGGCAGGGTAGTGCTCGACTTGGCGGACGGCCCCTATCACTTCCTCGAACTTTGTGCGCCTGAAATCCAGCTCCTCATCCATGTCGGCATCGCTTGGACGATTGCCGCGGAGGAGACCATTATCTTCGGTCCAGGGTCTAGGGTTGGGGCATACCGGCTTGATATGCCGACGGCGTTCGCGGCTGAGAATCTCCGTGAGCTGAGCACGGATGTAGAGCTGGTGGCGGGAGAGAAGTATGGGTAGATCTTCGAGATCACCGAGACGATGGAGCACCTCATCAAGCTTACGGTCGGCACGCAGACGCGAGAACTCTGGATGGGCGTGCATGCCGTCGTAGACGCCATCGAGGAAGGCATAGACCTCATCAGCGGGGCTATCACTTTCCGCAGCAAGTTCCTGAGCAAGAGCCTGCTGCTCTTTCCGACGCTGCTCTGGATCTGGATCAGACTCTAGAACCCAGCGCAGAAGCCGTTCTCCCCACACCGGATCACTGCCGACGACTTCCGCTAGGCGCTCGACAGTAGGGCTGTCCTTAGCTTGCCGACGGAAGGCTTCATTGATGAGCCGCCGGGTTTCTAGATCTGGCTCACGAAGAGCCGCGGCAGCTCGCCTGAGTTCCTCGGCGCGGTCTACTTGATTCTTCGCTCGCTTCTCATCTTCGAGAAGGATCCGCGTAACCAACGCGCTAGCGAAGACACCTAGAAGCAGGTCTAAGACAATCATCGAAAAGTCCGCCAATAGGGTAGGGGAACAAAGGATTCGGTGTAGGGGGTAACTATTCGAGTCTAGCTAATTCCGGAGCTGCCGGCTGTATTGATCTCTCCTATCGTTGAGGCACGGACCTAGGTATCAAGAGTCAATCTAGGGAGTATCTCCAGCCGAATTGGGTGCTTTGCCTATTCTCTCTAAGACCTCCTCATCCTCCGCCCGCAGCGTCCCCCATTCCCGCATCTGCTCCCCGAGGCGCCGGCCAAAGTCGGCGTAGCTCTCACCATCGGGATAGCGGGCGAGGTAAGAAACGATTTGTAGCAGAAGGCGCTGCGCTTTGGCGTCGTCGGTATTAGCGGCGAGGTGGGTGGTGAGCCGGCCCGCGGCCTCCAGCCAATAGGTCTTCGCGCGGCTGCGCTCACCGCGGGAGAACTCGGCCTTTCCCAACTCGTTTTCGGCGGAGGCGAGTTTGCGGACCGCGCTCGGAAGACCACCGGAGGTCTCGACCAGCTGGAGGAAGTGCGCTTTTGCCTTGAGCAGGTGGTCTACCGAAGTCCCGTAGCGTCGGCTGACCCGCTCGACGGTCCCGAGTCGAAGGTGGGCGGTGGCAAGCTGGTCGCGATAGAGGGCGCTGCCGGGGAAGTCGTCGACCAGCTGCTGCCGAATGCTGACGGCCTCGGTGAGGAGGGAGCGGGCGGAGGAGTAGTTGCTCTGTTGGGCCGCGAGGCTCCCTAGGGCAAACCAAACGGAAGCGAGATCGAGCTGCAGCCGCGGGTTCTTGGGATCTTGCTCGGCCAGCTCTTCCAGCAGGTCGCGACTGCGGCGCAGCCCTCGACGCGCCTCTGTCTCGCGGCCGGCCGCGGCTTCTACGGTGGCAAGGTCGAGGGTGAGCTTGCCGACGCGCAGCCGGTGCTTCTGGTGGGTCGGGTCTTTGGCGCTGAGCCCCTGCGAGACCTCGAGGGCTTCTTCGAGGCGTTGGCGAGCCGCGTCGAAATCTCCCTTGGCCCGGAACCACTTGCCGAGTCGCTGCAGCGCATCGCTGTAGTCCGCAACAAAGTTGGCGTTGGCAGAGTCTGTCTCCACCAGCTCCTGGAAGATCTCCAGGCTGCGCTGAAGATCCTCTCCAGCAGCCTCTAGGACGCCCAATTTCTGCTTCGATACTCCTCGCAGGCCCAGGGCCTCCGCAAGCTCTTGCTGCCGAGCGGGGCTGGTGGCCGGACCGGTGGTCAAGCTTGTGAAGAGCTCGACGCTTCGATTGAGGAAGGGCACAGCTCCCGCTGGATCCCCCCGCTGCTGGATGAGCGAGGCTGCCCGCTGGAGCAGCACGCCACGCTGCTGGGTCACCAGGATGTTGGATGGGTCCCGCTGGGCGAGAGATTCCAGCGTGCTGAGAGCATCGGTAATCTGCGCCTCCGCGTCGCTCAGGCGGCCTACGGTCGCGTAGCGGTCTCCAAGGCTACTCTGACACCGAGCCTGTCGCAGCGAGAGGTCGGCGTTTGCTGGATCTTTCCCTCGCAGCTCAGTCAGGACTATGCAGGCTTCCCCTTGGAGCGCCAAAGAGCGACCGCTCTGGCCACTCAGCCACTCGACTCGAGCGAGATCTACCAACGCTTCGGTGAGGTTGACTCGAGCCTCTGCGTTCTGGGATTCGTCGGCACTGAGGCTTCTTCGTAGCTCGAGACTGGCCTCGAAGGATTTCCGAGCCTCCATCAACCGACCCGCAAACACCTCGGTCTTTGCCAAAGCCCGGAGGGTTCCAGCGAGAGCCTCCTTGGCGATGGCACTCTGGGGGTTCGTTGCGAGGATAGCTCGCCGAAGCTCGAGGCTCTCGCGGATCAGGTCTTGCGCTTGCTGCAGCTCGCCCCTCGACGCCGTCACCTCCGTGAGTAAATCCAGAGCGTGGGCAAGGTCACTCTTTGCGCGGACGCTGCTAGCGTCCTGCTGCTGGAGCCTTCGTCGCAGCTCCAAGGCAGACGACATATAGCTCTGCGCACCGCGCAAACTCCCAGAGACCCTCTCTAGTTCACCGACCTGTATCCATCCGATGGAGAGATCCCGCTGTCGCTCGGCGCTCTCGGGGTATTCCTGAGCCAATCTTTCAAGAATCGCCAGGCTTTCGAGATGCTCGCGCCGCGCCGCCTGAAGATCGCCGGCCTTAGCGAGCAGGTCTCCTAACTTTCTCTGAGCAACGCTCAGGTGACGCTGGTAGCGGGAGGACGTCGGGTACCTCTCGGTGAGGCGTCGAGTCGTCTCGACGGAGCGACGGCTGAGCTCTAGGGCCTCTTCCAGCGATCCCCAATACGACTCGAGAGTCGCGAGCTGAATCGAGACCATCGCCCTCCAATACAGGGGGCCAGGGTGCTTCTCGACATCGTCGGCGTAGGTAAGAAGAAGCGTGTGAGCCCTTCGGTAGTGATCTCGCCCCTCGCCCTGAGATCCCGCCTCGACCGCCACGGCCCCCAGCAGGTTCCAGGCACTCACAAGATCTTGATTGCCTTGGGCCTGTTCCACCGCACTACGCGCAGCATTTTGAGCATCTTCCAGCCGCCCGAGGCGGTGGTAGATCTCGCCCAAGAAAGTCCACCCCTGGGAGTTGCTCGCATCCAGAGCCTGGGCCTGTTCCAGAAAGGGGAGCACCTCAGCGGTGGTCATCTCGCCGCGATCTCGCCGATCTCTGGCCAGCGCAGCGAGCTCTCGCCAGCCGGCGGCGAGGGCACGGGTCTCGGCCTGCTGGATCTCCACCAGGGCATCGAAGGCGCCGGAGCGGTCGCCGTCGGCGTAGCGCCGCAGGGCCTCGCGCTTGCGGGGGTCGGGGGAGTCGGCGAGGGAGGCAACCTGCTCTCGGTAGGTAGCGATCTCCGCGGCTAACCGGCGGTCCTGCTCGCCGAGCTGGTCTACCAGTCGTGATCGCTCGCGAGTGACTTCCTCCAGCTCTACCCGCAGGGATCTCAGCTCTTCTTCCTGCACCGCCCGGCCCGCCAGCGCCACCCGAAGCTCGCGATCCCGCTCGGTGAGCCGCGCCAGCAGGATGCCCTCACGTTCCTCCGCCTCTCGCTGCAGGGCGACGATGGCCGCGGCGCGATCCAGCACCAATCGCTCTACCAGAGCCCGGCGCTCGGCGGACGCTAGCGCACTTGCTTGCTGCACCGTGGGCGAAGCGACTTCGGACGAGGCAGCCTTGGAGTCGGCAACCTGGGCCTGAACCGCAGCCGTGGCATCGAGAAGCGGCAAAGTAAGGCTAGCGAGCAGCAGCAGAGTGCAGAACCTAGAAGCTACTGCGGGGAAGAAACAGGCAGTGATCTGAAGCATTACGACCCTCTCCCAGGGCTTTACCCCACCGACACCGGCAGAGTCGATCATCGGCTCAGTGGAAAAAGACATTGTTGATGGTCAGGAAGGTGAGAAAGACAGCGAAGACCGCCGCAGCGATGGCGTATTGCACCACGAAGAGGCGGGTGAAAAGACGAGTTCCCTCGCTCACCTCGGTGCGGGCTTCGGTCACCGATTCCCTGAAGCCCTGGGACAGCTTGAACAAGACGTGCGCCGACCGCCGCTTTCGGCGGGCAATAGAGTGCCGAAGCCGGTACCAAAGCTTCTCTTCGAAGCTGAGAAAAGTGACGCGCCCTCGCAAAAACCAGGTAATTCCGAAGATCCCCACAATCAACGACAGCCAAGGAAGAATGTAGAGAAGAACAAGACGGAGCAAGCCGGTCAAGATCACCAAGTAGATGAAGATACCCCCGAAAAAGATGGCCAGCATGAGAAGCGGAAAGAGGATGACGAAGGCCGGTGAGGTCAGCCAGAACAGGAGGAAGGCTACAAGGCCAAACACTAGCTGCGGGACGCTATCCCAGCCTTCGTTCCGAACCGTCTTTGCGACATCACTGACCTCACGGTGGAAAATATGAAAGGGCGTCGTGCCGGTGAGATGAGCGTAGCCGGACACGAGCCCCATGGTGAAAACCGAGGCGATGGGGAGGTAGTCCGGAAACCAGGGCGGGATCCAAGAAAGATCGATGGAGAAGCGTAGCTCTAGAGAGCGCAAGAACTCGGCGATGGGGTGGGACAGCGCCCGCTGGTAAAGCTCGACGACGGTAGCGAAGTAGGACCTCCATCGGACCCGCTCTTCCACCAGCACCATCAGGCCAACGATGGCCCCGGCGACGTTGCACAGCTGGAAGAAGAGGCTGACGCACCCCGGCAATAACGTGGCCGGCGGCCCCTTGGAGGGGACACTAGCGGCTTTCGCCTCGCCCTGCGCCGGAGTGCTCACTGATTCAGATTTCGCCGAGCCCGGCCCTCACCCTCAGGGCAGCTCGTACTCGAGGGTGTAGCGATGTCCGCCCTCGGAGTTGTCGATGACGAAGGTGCCGCTGATGCCCTCTAGCTCGCCGGTGCCGGAATCCGGCACGATGGTGATGTGAGCGTTCTGCTCTTCGGCGGTCATCACGCCGCGGTGGACCAGCAGAAAGGATCCACTCTTGCCGTGAAGGCTTCCGGTGACCCGCTCGACGGCGACGTAGGCGGCGGAGGTGGGCACCTGGCCATGGCCGGTGAGCATCTCTCCGGCTCCTGTGCCTTCGAGATCGCCCTGGAAAGTCTTGGAGAGGCTCATGCGCCCCTGGGCGATGCCGTCCTCCTCGCTGCGGGATTCGGGGGTGATCTGCACTTCGAAGGTACCGGTGGCGGTAGTGGGGGGGGACATCGTGTCGGCTCCTACGGAGTTGGGGAGGATGGAGAGGCTGAGGAGAAAGAGGCTGAATCCGGTGATGAGGAAGATGGCGAGGTGCAAGACGATCGACAGGGCGATGCTGCGGCGATCGAGAGGAGAGACTCGAGTCGGTAAGTGGTCTGAGGTCATGGATATCTCCGCGGCCCTCGGGGATCAGGCGAGGACCGGCCCAAGAAGAAGGGAACGATGGGTGATGCTGAGCTCTGAGATGCTGAGCATCCTGCATGCTGGGTCCTAGAATATCGAAACCCGATGACGACAGAGGCTCAGCCTCCCCATCATTCTCAGAGCCAGGCCAGAAGGAGACCGACGATGACCTATGAAGAGCTGCTACGCCACATGGAATGGGCCGACGCCGAGATCTGGCGCGCAGTCTTGACAACGCCCGCGGCGTTGGAGGATGAAGAGATCCGGGAGCGCCTGCATCACGTCCATTTGGTGCCCTGGGTATGGCTCTCGATGTGCCGCGGCGAGGCTCCCGTCCTCCGCCCCATCAGTGACTTCCCGCAGCTGCGAGACATCTTCTCCTGGTCCCGCCCGGTCTACGAAGAGCTGAGGTCTTATCGTTCCGGGCTCAGCGAAGAGGAGCTGGACGGGGAGGTGGAGATGCCCTGGCGGGAGCATCTCGAGAAGCGCTTTGGGACCGTGCATCCGACGCGGCAGCGGGACGGGCTCAACCAGGTGGTGCTCCACGGCCAATATCACCGCGGCCAAATCAACACTCGGCTGCGGGCTCTCGGCGGAGAACCGCCGATGGTGGACTACATCGCCTGGATTTGGCAGGGAAGGCCGGAGCCGGACTGGGTGGAGTGAGAGAGCGAAGAAATCCCCCCCCCTCTAAATCCCCCCACCCTCGGATGAACGCAGTCAAAGAGGGGGAGGCAAGAGATCACGAGATCCGGACGAGGCGCCCCTAATTCTGCAGCTCCCGAGCCCGGCTCTGAATCAGCTCCAGGAGGCTCTGATCCCCTGGAGCGAGCCGCTCTTCCTCCACCAGGCGTTCGCCAATCGCCAGGGCCTGGAGCCAGCGACCTTGCTGACCGGGGAGCTGGGCGATGCGGGAGTAGGTGATCATCAGGGTGCGAAGAAAGTCCACCCGCTCCGGATCACTGGCGACGAGGTTCTCGTCGATCTCCAGGATCTCTTCGTAGTACTCCGTGGCCGAGGCGAAATCTCCCTGGGCTAGGGCAAGAGTGGCCAGATGGGTCAGCGTGCTGCTCAGCTGATGCTGGATCTCGAGATCGGAGGCGTCCGCGGCCGCTAGGTCCTGGAGGAGGTAGAGGGCAGACTCCGCGTGATCTTGAGCCACCCGCGGGTTGGGGACGCTCTGCTCGATGGCCGAGAGGTTCCAGTGGACGTCAGCGAGGGCTCGCTCGATCTCCTCGGCAGTCCGAGTCTCGGCAGCCAAACGCTGCAGAACGGGGAGCGCCTCTTCCAGAGCATCACGGGCGGCGGAGACCCGCTCTGCGCGCCACTCGAGGCGGCCGAGGGCCGAGAGGCTGAGGGCGTGGTGACGCTGCACCGAGTCGCTCTGAGGACGCTGCGCCACCAGCCCGCGGGATAGCGCGACCGCCGCTTCCGCATGCTGCTTGGCCGTGGCCTCCGAGCCGAACGCCTCATCCAAGACGCCGAGGGTGCGGTAAAGAACGCTGAGATCCCGCTGGGTCAGAAGATCTCGCGGCCTCGTCGTTAGCAGGGCGTCGCTGATCTCCCAGGCCTCCACATACCGCGCCCGTGCCGCCTCGAAATTGCCGGCCTGCTGGGCCACGGATCCAAGAGTGAGCAAAGCCCAGGAAAGATCCCGCCGCGCCTCGAAGCTCGCCCCGTCAGCCCCGGCTCGGGCCCGTATCGAGGGCAAAGCCTCCGCCAGCTGGCGGCGGGCGCCGGCCAGCTTGTCCGAGGCCTGCAGCGCCAGGGCCAGCTCCAGCTGGGCGGCGATCTGCTCGTCCACCGTCTTCGCCTCGTCTCCGGCGCGGCGCGCCGCGGAGCGCGCCTTGTCCAGCGCACCGTCTTGCCGGTGGAGGCGGGCGAGCTGACGCCACGCCCAGGTGCTGGACGGGTGGAAGTAAAGGGCATCATCGAAAACCGAGATCGCCTCGTCCAGCCGCCCCTGCCCTCGGTCCTGGAGGTCCAGAGCCACCGCGGCGACAGGCAACCAGCCCTCGGGGGAAGCTCCTTCTTGGCGCTGCAGGTCCAATAGCTCGCCGAAAGCCGCGGCGCGACGATCGCCCTGGGCGTAGCGGGTCCAGGCATCGCGAATCCGAGCGTCCGGGGACGCCGCCAGCCACTGAAAGTGATCCTGAATCCTCTGCGCCTCGCCGGCCTCCGCGCGATTCCAGGAGATCGGCCCCAGCTCAGGGGAAATCGTGGCGGCTAAGGGCTGAGAGGCGAGAGGGGAGGGGAGCAGCCCCAGAATCGAGACGATAGCGACCGGGATCAGAGTCTGAATGAGCCTCAAGGGATACCACCTTGTTGATTCGATGGGCTTATGGATCGGCCTGGCCTGCCTCCTGAGCCGCGATGAACTCCTGAATGAGCTCCGGCAGACGCTGATTTCGCGGACTGAGCTTTCCCTGCTCTTTCAGCTGGAGAGCGATCGCGTGAGCCTGTTTCCACAGCTGAGGGTCGTTGGTGATTCTCCCGAGCTGGAGAAAGCTGCTCACAAGATCCAGCTGCAGCTGGACGCTGGTGGGGCTCTCTTCCGCCAGCTCTCGGACAGTCTCAAGATCGGCCTCGAAGTACTTACGAGCTTTCTCAAGGTTACCCGCAAGGGATTCCAGCGCCCCAAGCCTGTTCAAGCTGACGCTCAGGTCCCGCTGAGCCTCAGCGCTCCCAGGATTCGACGACGCCAACCTCTGAGCGATCCGAAGCGACGACAGGTATTGATCCCGAGCGCCAGACAAATTCCTCGACTCTCGCTCCACATCACCCAACTTGTTGTAACTGACGCTCAGGTCCCGCTGAGCTGACGCGCTCTGGGGACTCACTTCCACCAGATCAAGGTCCAGTTCAAGGGCCTTGTGGAATCTCCGGGCGGCGCTCTCTAAATCTCCCGCCTCCTGCGCCAAATTCCCGACTTCCGTCAGGGCGACTGACTGCTCTCGCACACCTTGCGCATGCTCAAGTGCTTGTTCAGCAGCCATCTGAGCCTGATCGAGACGACCAGTACCCTGATAGAGACGCGCCAGCTCAATCCAGCCCAAAGAGTGCTCAGGATCGAGGCGCTGGCTCTCTTCAAAGATAGGGATTACTTCTACGGTATCCATTTCCTGCCGATCGAGGCGTTCCAGGGCCAGAGCCCCGATCTCTCTCCAGCCAGCAGCTACCGCGCGGGTCTCCGCTCGTTGGATGTCCACCAACGCGGAAAAGCCCCTCTCGCGGTCGCCTGCTGCGTACCACCGTAAAGCCCCCCGCTTGCGCGGGTCCGGTGAGCCCGCAATGGAAGCGACTTGCCGTCGGTATTCCTCGATCTCCGCGGCCAGCCGCCGATCGCTGGAGGCTAGCTGCTCCAGAAGCTCGGCGCGCTCTTGATTCACGTCATCCAGCTGCTGCTGTAGACCCTCTAGATCCTTCTCCTGCTCACGCCAAATCGCCTTGGTGTCTTCCAGCTCTCGAGCGGCCCGGTTCGCGCGCTCGAGGGCGACGGCGAGATCTTCGTCGGCGCTGGTCTGGGCGCTTCGCAGCGCGGCGGCGAAGCGCTCGTAAACCAAGTGATCCACCAAGACTCGCGAATTGGCGTCGAGGGCTTCGTACGCGTCATCGGCCATAGCGAAGGCCAGAGGCGCAATCGTCAACAGGCAAAGAAGAGAAGTGATTCGAAAGAGGATCGTTCGCATCGCAAGGTTCCTGAGAGCTGGATGAAGAGCGTAGCGTCTTAAGCTAAGGGCACACCTCGAAGGTCTCCACCCGCCGCACCTTCAGCTCGCAGATTGCCCGTCCGTCGAAGCCGCAGACGAAGCCGCCCTGGAGCTGCTGGCAATTCCACACTTCCTGCTCTGCCCGGGCGCTGATCAGCCGGTACTCGCCGCCCTCGAAGCCGCCGCAGATCAGGCGTTGGGCGTCGATCTGGCCGCGGGCGAGGGCGTCTTCTTGGGCGGCGGCTTCAGTGGGGAAGGGGTCGATGCCACGGCGGGTGGTGAGGGGGAGATTGCGGCGATCGTCGATCCAGGTGACCTGATCGCGGAAGGTGCGAGCGCCGAGGGCGCGGTCGGAGGCTTCGGCGAGGGGGCCGTCGGGGAAGCGTTGGAGGTACTCGCGGTAGGTGCTGCAGCTCTCGGGCCCGCGAGAGTTCCACAGCTCTCGCTCGGCTGCGCTGGGCACGCCGCCGAGGCCGATTTCGCCGCAGACATAGCTCAGCCCCGGCAGGCTGCAGGCGACGCCCTGGAGACCGCCGATGTCGCCGACGAAGGCTCCGGCGGCCGCGAGGGCGGTCACGATGGCCGCCAGGCGCCTGCGCCAGGTGGGGGTCTGCGATGGCGGCGACTGGGCCAGGGCTCCGGGCTGGACCTTCGTCTCAAGCTGGTCCGGAAGCCCGCCCCCTGGCCTCGTTTCGGAGTCACGCCCAACTGCGCTCTCATCCCTATCGCAAGGCGTAGATTCCAGGTCGGACGGCGCGGATTCCAGCTCGTTGTCGGCAGCTTCCGGCACAGCCTCAGCTTCGGATGCTGCACCAGGAGAAGGCTCGGTAGCCATAGTTCGTCAGAGCCTCCAGGGGAAGATCAGTCGTCGATTTACCCAGGGATCGAGTACATTCAGTGTACCGAAGATGCTGAACCTATGTTGTCTCCTCAATTTGGCCAGCGGAAAGCCGCTCGTTGGAGAAACCTCGATCTATTGCCAAGGCCGCGAGGGCGGCAGGAGGATGGAATTACGATGACCTCGTCACCCAGTCTTCTCTTGAGCACCAGCGCCGACCGCGCCGCCGTGCACTCCCTGACCCTCTTGCTCTTCCGCTCCGGCATTATCCTCGGCACCGTTCTCGAGCAGGAGAACGCCAGCGACGAAGATCTCCAGGATGGGCTGCGGGGCGCCCGGATTTGCCTACTGTGTCAGGGCCCGTCTCGGGAGAAGATATGGAATACCTGGCCACAGCTCAGCAGCCTGCTGGGATTTCAGGGCTTTTCTCGTTCCGATGAAGAGTGGAGGCAGCTGGTGGTATTGCTTCCCGGTGCCGAAGCGATCCACACTCTGCCGCTCTTCCTCCGCAAAGCGACCGTGGTGGACTTTCGCAGCGGGTTCACTCCGGAGGCTGTGGGCAAGCTCATTCAGCTGCTGCCGACACAAAGCCCCTGGTGGTCTCACCAAGATCCGCAGCATAGCCCGCAGGATGAGCCCCCGGCGGCGGCGAACTTAGACGGGGAAGGCGTCGTAGAGAGGAGCACCTTCCAAAAGGACGCCCGTGAAGAGGACCTAGACGACGGGAAGGCTTCAGGCTCCTCCTGGCACTGGCCGCCTCCCACCCCGCAGCGCCCTCTCAAGATTCTGGTCTTCGCGGCGGAGCCGGACGATACCCACCGAGTCCGCCTCGATCGGGTCTATCGCAGCCTGGAAAAAAGCCTGCGCAGCACCCCGGCGATGGTCACTCGCCGCGTAGAGCTGAAGCATTCTCCGGCGGTGCAGCGGCAAGATCTTCAGAGCACGCTGCGCCATTTCGAGCCGGACGTGATCCACTTCATGGGCCACGGCGGCCGCTGGGAGACCCTCAACCTGGATAGCGACTCGGGAGACAGCGACCGCCTCGAACCAGAAGCCTTCCTCTCCCTGATCGATCTCTATCGCTCCCAGTTACGGATGGTCTACCTCGACGCCTGCTTCACCAAGTATCTCGGAGAGAAGGTCATCTCCATGGTTCCCTGCGCCATCGGTATGCGGAAGGCGGTGAGCAACGAAGCGGCGACCCGATACTGCCAAGAGTTTTACGCCGGCCTCGGTTATGGGCACTCCATCGCGCGGGCCCATCGGGAGGGACTCACGGGGCTCAGCGTGTACCGAATCCCGGAAGGGGATATTCCTCAGCTGCTGCTGCAGGATGGTGTCGATGGAGACGACTACGTCCTGCTGCCGGAGGAGTGAGCCTCGCTGCTGCTAGCTAAACCGACTCAACTTTCTGCGGCGAATGGCGTCTCCCCTAGAAGAACCCTTCTTCTACCGGGAGACCGTCCAACATGCTGTCGTGGACCGATACCGTCCTGCTCTGTGCGCGGGAAGACCGAGAGGCTGCCGAAGCCCTAGCGATGCTCCTCGAAGGAGCCGGATACCCGCTCAACGCCGTCTACGATGATCGGGAGGGCAGAGAGCTGCCCCTCCCGCTCCTGACCAGATATGTCCGAGCCTGCCTGCTTTGCGTAGGCCCCAGCGGAGAGAGCCCGTGGGGGGCCTGGGACGACCTGGAGGAGTGGATCCGGGAAGAGGAAGCTACGGCGGCGGGCACTCTTCAGCTAGGGGCATCAGCTGGGGAGCGGCGAGGGGATCTCGCAGAAGATCCGCTAGTGGAGGAGAGCGGGCCCCACACCATCGCCATGTTGCGAGTTCAGCTGCCGGAAACGCCCGAGGCCATTGCCTGGCCCCCGTACCTCCGCGGTGTGCGGATGATCGACCTGCGCCAGGGCTTTACCGGCGAAGGCATCAGCCATCTCCTCGGAGCCCTTCCGTCCCTAGATTTCGGTGAGCTTCAGCGCAGGAGGGGTCTTGCGCTCTGTGGCCCCGATAGCTCCTGGACTCCCTCCCGCTCGAAGCCGCTGCGCATCCTGATGATGACGTCGGAGCCCGAGAATCTCCCGGAGCTCCAGCTGGAAGAGGCGCTGCGCACCCTGCGCCGATGCATCCAGCGCACTCCGGCGATGCGGCGGGTGGATATCGAGATCTCCCTAGCCGCCCGGGTTGCCGATCTGCTCTCGGAGTTCAACCTCCACGAGCCCCACGTCTTCCACTTTCTAGGGCACGGGGGACGGTGGGAGACCCTCCTGTTCCAGAATCCCGACCAAAAGAAGAGGGAAGTGAGCTCCGAGGGCCTCGAGGCCTTGATCGAATTGTTCCGAGACGATCTCCAGCTGGTGTATCTCGACAGCTGCTATTCCCAATACGTCGCCGAGCGCATCATCGAACACGTACCCTGCGCCCTCGGAATGCGCAAGCAGATCTCGAACCACGCGGCGACCATCTTCGGCCAGGCCTTCTACGAGGCACTGGGCTCTGGCCGCTCGGTGCGCCGAGCCTACGCCCACGGCCTCGCGGCGCTGAAGCTAGAACAGCTCGACGAGCACAGCGTGCCGCAGCTGCTGACCCGTGCCGATATCGATCCAGATCACTACGTTCTGTTGCCGGATCCCGAGACGTGATCGTCTTGAGGCGCTCTGAGAATCAAGCGGGTAGCTTGGACCGCTTACGAGTTCTTCTCCCTCACCTTCTGGCGACGAAACTCCTTGTCCGCAACGTAGAGCACCTTGCTGCCGCTGGCGATGAGCTCGCCCGACCGGTCTCGCAGCTCGATGCTCTTCACCAATTCCATCTCCCCGGTTTCGCGCACCGAGGCCCGGATCTCTTCGAGCTCCTCCTCGCCATATTCGAAGGTCGAGAAGAGCCTGCCCTTCGCCGGACGGCGAAAGCGCATCTCGACGGATTGATCCCACACCACGTAGTCGCTGCCGAGAATATTGATCAGCTGCACCATGAGCACCGGATCCGTCGCCGAGAGCATGCTGCCGCCGAACATGGTGCCGACGTAATTGGCGTTGCGCCAGCTGAGGGGAATCTCGATTCGCACGGTGCGCAGATCGGGGGAGACGTAGCGCACCCTGCCGGTGGAGCGTCGGTACATCGGCGACAGGTTGAAGCCCACCTTGAACAGGGTGGCGCGGGGAATCACTCGCTGTAGCTTGGCGATAGTGCGGTACATCATTTAGCTCCGGTAGCGACGCAGCAGCCAGGCCCCCTGGATGACGATCAGCCAGAAGCCGGAGATCGGCAGGCAGACGGCGCCGAAGAGCCCAGAGAGAAGCAGGGACCAGCCGAGCCAGCGAGGCGGGGGAGCGCCGCGAAGCTCGCCGTGGCGCATCAGCGCGCCGAGGAGGATCATTAGGATTCCGCCCGCCTCGAACCAAAAGGCCGCTTCTCGCTCGGCGCTGGAGAGGGTGTCGAAAAGCCCGTCCGAAACGATGGCGGCGAGCTCGTCTCCTCTCAGCGCGAGACCGATGAGGTTATGACCGACACCGGTCAACACCAGCCAAAGGCCGCTCGTGATGCTGCGCATGCAGTCTCCTTGAAGATATAGGCTTATGCAGCCACCATACGGTGGCGTATTGAACATCCATACGGTAGGGTATGGAAATGACGAAGTCAAGGCGATCCACCGACCCGCAGCTCGATCAGGAGGGCTGGGTACGGGCCGCCATGGAGGCTCTCTCCCGCGGCGGCCTGCGAGCCGTCGCCGTCGAGCCCCTGGCGCGCTCCCTGGGCGTGACCAAGGGCAGCTTCTACTGGCATTTCAAGAATCGGGGGGAGCTGATCGAGGCTCTGCTGGACGCCTTCGAGGCCCGCGCCACCGATGCCGTAGTCCACCGCCTGGAGCCGATCCCGGATCCCGCCGAGCGCCTCACCACCCTGGTAGCCGCCGCCACCAGCTGCAAGGCTCTCGGTCGGGAGGTCGCCCTCGCCACCAGCGCCGCGGCGGGGGAGGAGCCCATCGCCAGCCGCTACCGGCGGGTGAGCGCCCGTCGGCAGCGCTACCTGATCGGCCTCTACGAGCAGATCGGCGTCGAGCCAGAGGAGGCCGTTCGCTTCGGCACCGCCACCTATACCTGGTTCCTCGGCCTGCTCCATCGACTCGCCATCGAGGGCCAGCCGGCGGACCCCGAGGCCGTGAGGCAGGAGGCGAAGTGGGTGGTGGAGCGGCTCCTCAGCCTTGCGGAGGAGTCTTCGAATCCTTCTCCGGACGGAGCTTCGATCCTGTGAGCAACAGACCGGGAGACCCCCACGCTAAGTCGCCAACGACCGGTCGCGAGCCGCAGGGCGCGAGCGAGGGGATTCCCGCCTACGAAACTCTCGCCGAGTTCTATTCCTCCCTCGGCGGCGAGTCCCTCGCAGTGGTTTCTGAGGAGAGCGAGGAGCTGACGGTGCACCGCCTGGAGAAGCTCCACGGGGAGGTGCCTTTCGCCTCGCCTATCTTCCGGGCGAATTACTACACCATCGTGCTGGTGATCAGCGGTCGAGGGCGCTACTTCATCGATCGCCATCGCTTCGACACCAGCCCTGGCACCGTTTACTTCACCAACCCCGGCCACCTCAAAGGCTTCGAGATCTTGGAGCCGTCCCGGGGCTTCGTCATCACCTTCTCGGAGCCCTTCCTCCATCAATGGCTGCGGGGCAGCTCCTTCGATGACTTCGCCTTCCTGCTCACCGAGGTGGTGCCACCGTGTCGCCCTCCGGTGCAGGACTTCGCCTCGCTGGAGCGACTGGCGGAGACACTGCATCTAGAACTACATCTAGAACGAGCAGCAGGTTCGGGAGCTCCCGGCGGCGTCCTGGGAAGCCTGCTGGTGGCCCTGCTCCTGAGGGTGAAAGAAGCCTTCGAGGCCAGCGGTGAGTTGCCGAACGAGGACGGCGCCAAATCTCCCCTTGTGGTGGCCTTTCGGCAGGCCCTAGAGGGCGCCATCCGGGCGATGACTGCAGGAGAGAGTGAGGGGCCACCGCAGGTGCAGCAGCTCGCCGAGGCTCTGCACCTTCATCCGAGCTATTTGAGCACCGTCGTCAAGGGCAAGACCGGCCGCAGCGTGCAGGAGTGGATCGCCCTCAAGATGGTCGCCGAGGCTCAGGCCCTGCTGCGGCGATCCCGGCTGCCGATCAAGGCGGTGGCCTTCCGGCTGGGCTTCAGCGAGCCGGGGCACTTCTCGCGCTTCTTCAAGCGGCACACCGGGCAGACGCCCACCGCCTATCGGCGGGGGAGGGAGGGCGCGGGCGAAGAAGAGGGAGCGGGATAGAAGGGCAACAGGGAGAGAGGGAGAGAGGGAGAGAGGGAGAGAGGGAGAGAGGGAGAAGCAAAAAGAAGGTCGGGAGAAGATGCCAGAGGGCAGATCTAGAAAACGGGTCAGCCTCCCTAGGAGTCGGGCATGGAGTCGATGGAGGAGGGCGGGATCTACTGGCCGTGGTTCTGACAGCCACGATCTCGTTACGAGCCATCTCACCACGAGCTATCTCGATACAGGGTATCCGCCACCTACTCCCAGGAGCTTCTCCATGTCCTCGACTCCCTCTTCCGCCACGCCTCCATCCTCTGCTTCCGACCGAACACTGCCACCTCGCCGTCTCGGCCGCGGAGGCTTCCAAACCCACGCTCTGGGCCTCGGCTGCATGGGGATGTCGGACTTCTACGGCACGACAGACCGCCGCGAGAGCCTCGCCACCCTGCGGGCCGCCGTCGATGCCGGCATCGACCTGCTGGACACCGCGGATTTCTACGGCATGGGCCACAACGAGCTGCTGATCGCCGAGGCGCTGCGGGAGATCCCCCGGGATCAGGTCCAGCTGAGCGTCAAATTCGGTGCGCTGAGGGCGCCCAGCGGCGCCTGGCTCGGCTTCGACGGCCGACCGGCGGCGGTGAAGTCCTCGCTGGCCTACACCCTCCAGCGGCTGGGCACCGACCACGTCGACATCTACCGGCTCGCCCGCCTCGATCCCCAGGTGCCCATCGAGGAAACCATCGGGGCGATTCAGGAGCTGGTGGAGGCGGGCCATGTGCGCCATCTCGGTCTGTCGGAGGTCGGCGCAGAGACGGTGCGCAGGGCGGCGCAGACCGCCCCCATCACGGACCTCCAGATCGAGTATTCCCTGGTCTCCCGGACCATCGAGAGGGAGATCCTTCCCACCTGCCGTGAGCTGGGCATCGGGATCACCGCCTACGGAGTGCTCTCCCGGGGGCTTCTCAGCGGCTCCTGGAGCCCCCAGCGCTCGGCCCAGGCGGCGGATGCCGGAACGGATTTCCGCGCCATCCTGCCGCGCTTTCAGGGTGAGAATCTGCAGAAGAACCTGACTCTGGTGGCGGCCCTCGGAGAGCTCGCCGCGGAGCTCCAGGTCACCGTCGCCCAGCTCGCCATCGCCTGGGTGCTGCACCGCGGGGAGGACATCGTCCCGCTGATTGGAGCCCGCAGCCGAGTCCGATTGGAGGAATCCCTCGGCGCCCGGTCGCTGCGCCTCGACGCCGCGACCCTGGCCCGCATCGAAGCGCTGGTGCCGACGGGGGCCGTCGCCGGCTCCCGGTATCCCCAGGAGCAGATGGCGATGCTGGATAGCGAGGGCTGATTCCAGAAACCGATGGTTGGGTGTTCTCCTACACCGCCGGAAACCCGATGCTGAGCGGCCTGGCCATATCCAGCAGCCCAGGAATCTGGTAGGTTACGCCGCGTTATGCAGTCACCGGAATACGCGTTCGAAGAGCCGCTGGAAGAGCTCCGCCGCCGCATCGAGGAGCTCTCCGGCTACCCCGAGGAGAGCGGTCACGCCAAGGAGATCGCCAAGCTGGGCAAACAGCTGGAGGCCACCACTCGGGAGGTCTACGGCGGCCTGAACCGCTGGCAGAAGACTCTCGTGGCGCGCCACGACAAGCGCCCCCACACCCTGGATTACGTCGCTCATCTGATGAGCGATTGGGTGGAGCTCCACGGCGACCGCGCCTTCTCCGACGACCCCGCCATCGTCTCCGGCTTCGCCACCTTTCAGGGGCGTTCGGTGGCGGTGATCGGGCATCAGAAGGGGCGCACCACGAAGGAGCGCATTCGCCGCAACTTCGGCCAGCCGCGACCGGAGGGCTACCGCAAAGCGCTGCGCATCATGCGCCAGGCGGAGAAATTCGGCCACCCGGTGCTGACCTTCATCGATACCCCCGGCGCCTACCCGGGCATCGGTGCCGAGGAGCGCGGACAGGCGGAGGCCATCGCCCGCAACCTCATCGAAATGGCGGCGCTGCGGGTACCCATCGTGGTCACCGTGACCGGCGAGGGAGGCAGCGGCGGCGCCCTGGCGCTGGGCGTCGGCAACCGGGTGATGATCCTGGAATACGCCACCTATTCGGTGATCTCTCCCGAAGGCTGCGCGGCGATCCTGTGGAAAGACCAGGGGGCCAAGAACAAGGCGGCGGAGGCTCTGCGCCTCACCGCACCGGATCTTCTGGAGCTGGGCGTGGTGGACGAGGTGATCCCGGAGCCCCTCGGCGGGGCCCACACCGACGTCGCGGAAAGCTGCCGCCGGGTGGGGGAGCGCATCACCACCGCCCTCGGAGCGATGAAGGGCTGGAGCGCCGAGCAGCTGATCAATCAGCGGGCGGAACGATTCCGCCAGCTCGGGGTTTTCGAAGGTTGATCCTCCCCGCCGCGGGAGGAGCCGGGGAGCCACGAGCCCAAAATAAGAAGGTGCGGGTCCGTAGAGGGCCCGTACGATGAGCACTCCTGCAACCCGCTGGCTGCCCGCCGCCGAACCGGAGGAGGCAGAGGCTCTCGCTCCGCAGCTGGAAGCCGTCGGGCTGGAACCGACCCTCGCCAGCCTGCTGCTGCGCCGCGGAGTCGACAGCGTCGAGGCCGCCGAGCGCTTCTTCCACCCCTCCGTCGAAGCCCTCCACGATCCTCATCAGCTGCAGGATCTGGACGCCGCGGTGGCGACCCTCGGCGAGATCCGCCAAGGCGGCGGCAAGGTCGCGGTGGTGGGGGATTACGACGTCGACGGAGTCTCCGCCACGGCGCTGCTGAAGGCGGTCTTCGAGGCCCGGGGACTGGAAACTCTGGCGATCCTTCCTCACCGCATGAAAGAGGGTTACGGCTTCCAGCCGGTGCACGCGGAGCGGGCGGCGGAGGCCGGCTGCGCGGCGGTGGTGACGGCGGATTGCGGCACCACCGCGGTGGCGGCGGCGGAGCGGGCCCGGGAGCTGGGCCTCGAGGTGATCGTAACGGACCATCACCTCCCCGGTGCCGAGCTTCCGGAGGGCGTGCTCCACGTCAATCCCAAGCGCTCCGACTGTGATTACCCCTTCGACGAGCTCTGCGGCGCCGGACTCGCCTTGAAGCTCGCTCAAGCCTTTACCGAAGGCGTCGGCGAGCCCCTCCCTCTAGAACCCCTGCTGCGCATCGCCTGCCTCGGCACGGTGGCCGACCTGGTGCCTTTGGTGGGGGAGAACCGGGCCATCGCCGCGTTAGGCCTTGAGGGCCTGGGCAGCACCCGCTCGCCGGGGCTGCGGGCGTTGATGCACCAATCTCGGGTGCAGCCGCCGCTGAAGGCGGCGGATATCGGCTTTCGTCTCGGCCCCCGCCTCAACGCCGCCGGTCGCCTCGGCAGCGCGGAAGCCGCCCTCGAGCTGCTGCTTTCGCGCAATCCTCGGGAGGCGGCGAAGCTCGCGGAGCAGCTCGACCGCTGGAACCGTCAGCGCCAGGGGGAGGAGCAGCGGGTGGTGGAGCAGGCGATAGAGCTGGTGGATTCGCGAGGCCCCGTCGCCTCGGTGATCGTCGCCTGGAGCCCGCAGTGGCACCGCGGAGTCCTCGGCATCGCCGCCGGCCGTCTCGCCCGGCGCTACCACCGGCCGACTCTGCTCCTGGCCCTGGAGGAGGGCAAGGCGGTGGGCTCCGGCCGCAGCATCGGCGAGGTGCACCTCCATTCTTTCCTGCAACCCTGGCGCCCGCGCATGGAGCGCTTCGGCGGCCACGCCATGGCGGTGGGGCTGACCCTGCTGGAGGAGAACCTCGAGCCCCTGCGCTCGGATTGGGAGGAGGCCGCCGGCCAGTGGCCGGAAGAGTGGCTGCAGCGGCGCCTAGAATACGAGCTTCATCTCGATGCGGAGTCGGTGACGGAGGAGCTCTACCAGCGCTTCCAGGGGCTGGAGCCCCACGGCCAGGGCAACCCCCAGCCGCTGCTGCGAATCGGCCCTCTGGAGCTGGTGGCAGCGCCGAGGATCTTCGGCCGCGAGCGCCAGCATCTCGGCGCCCGGGCCCGCGGCCTCGGCGGCGGCGAGGTCAACCTCCTGGGCTGGCGCTGGAGCGAGCGCCGAGGAGAGCTCCAGGGCCGCTTCGAGATACTTGCCTACCTGGAGTGGGACGACTATCGTGGGGAACCGACGCTGCGCCTGATTGACGCCCGTCCGGTGGAGAGCCCAACCTAGCCTCCTAGCCCAGGTTACTGGCCTAGCGGACAAGCACTAGAAGTGCTGCGGGCCTAGCGTCCAGACTCCCTCACCTCTGCACCTCTGCACCTCTGCACCTCTGCCTCGTCGGCTCCCGCCCCCAAGTTCTTCAACCTAGCTTCCCGTACCTGCCCACCATTCCCCAGTCGCCATGAAGATCCGTCGACCCCGCGTCCCCCTGTTGGTGCGCCTGCGCAAAGTGCTGCTGGTGGTGGCTATCCTTTTCATCGTCGGCCTCTACGGCCTCTATCGCTTTGGGCGCTCCGGGATTCAGGAGCCGTCGACGCCACCGCCGCTGACCAGTGAGGTCGGCACGGAGGAGAACGTCGCCACCCGCAGCGAGGGCTTCGACTACACCCAATACGAAGAGGGAGAACCCCTCTTCCGGGTGCAGGGGGGCACCAATACGGTGGATCTCGAGGGCAACGCCAACCTCCAGCAGGTGCGCATCACCCTCTACCGTGAAGACGGTGACTATGTCGCTACCAGCAAGGAGGGCCTGTACCGCCAGCAAGAATCCTCCGCCGAGCTGGAAGGGGAGGTCTACCTGGAAGGCCCCGAGAACCTTCAGATCTGGAGCGAGACTCTGCGGGTGGGCAGCGAGGGCAGCCGAGTGGAGAGCCCGACGCCGGTGCGCTTCGGCTATGGTGACGGCATCACCGGCAGCGCCCGCAGCCTGCGGGTAGAGGTGCCGGCGGAGGTGTTGATCCTGCAGGGGGACGTCACCTTCCGCGGCCGCGCCGAAGACGATGGCCAACCGGCGGTGCTCACCGCAGACCGCGGATTCTTCGAGGCCTCCCAGCGCCTGCTGCGGGCGGAGGGGGGCGTGCAGCTGGTGAACGGCGGCAGCAAGCTCTCCACCGTGCGGCTCTCCGCCTACCTCGCCGAGGACAGCGACCGGATCACTTTCGTGCGGGCCAAGTGGAAGGTGCGAGGGGAGATCCTGCTCCCCGGCAGCGCCGTGAGCAGCGTCGCCGGTGGCGCTGAGCTAGCGCCAGCGGTGCCCATGGGCTATGCCGGCGGCGCCATGGCGGCGCTGATGGCGGAAGACGGCCGCAACCTGCAGCAGGTGGAGCTTCAGGGCGGAGCGGGGCAGCCAGCCCTCTTCAACTCCACCGATCCGGAGACCGGCCACTGGCGACGACTCACCGCCAACGTTCTCACCGCGGACTTCGAGGCCGGAGTGCTGGCCACCGTCCAGGCCCTGGGGCAGGTATACATCACCGAAGCCGACCGCCGCGGCGGCACTCTGCTGCGGGAGGCCCGGGCGGAGCGTGCCAACGGGCGCTTCGGCCCTGCCGGCGCTCTCGCCGGGGTGCTGCTGGCGGGAAACTTCACCTACCGCGACGGCGCCATCACCTTCAACGGACGCCGCGCCGACCTGGACTTCGTCGGCGGCATCTCCGAGCTTTCTGGAGGGCCGGTGGAGGTTCGAGATCCCTCCGGTGACCTCGATGCCCCGCGGGTGCGCTACAACCGCGACGGGGAACGGGTCCAGGCCTTCGGTGGGGTGCGCACCAGATTGCGAGATACCACCGCCGGAAACGCCCTGCCGGGGCCGATGATGCGCCGCGGCGAGGGCCCGGTATGGGTGGAGTCGGACTCCGCCATTTGGCACCGAGACCGCGAGCTCTACGTTTTTCGGGATGGGGTCCGCGCCTGGAGAGGCAAAGATCTGCTGCTCGCTGATGAGGTGCGGGTGCAGAGACCAGAGGACCTGCTGAGCGCCAAGGGGAACGTCAAGACGGTGTGGTTCCCGCCGCCGAGCTCTGACCCGAGCGAAGGGGGCGGAGCGCGCCGAGCCGGCGATTCCGGCGTCATCGAAGTGGACGCCGGCAATTTCACCTACCTGGGCGCAGAGCGCAAGCTACGCTACGAGGAAAACGTGGTGATCCTGCGGGATGACCTGCGCCTCGCCTGCCAGGGGGCGGACGTGCTTCTCGCCGAAGTCGGCGGGCTAAACCGCCTGACCTGCGGTGGCAGCGCCAGTCTCCAGGATCTGCGGCAGGGGCGCACGGTGCGGGGACGACGACTGGTCTACGATCCCGATGCCGGCACCATCGACGTCGTCGGCAACCCCGTTCGGGTGAAGGATCGCCAAGGATCGGAGCTCACCGGCCAGCGGGTGATCTACCAGCTGGAGTCCGGCACCTTCGAGTTCAAGGGGCCGCCGAAGGCGACGGAAGAAAGGCAGGAACCATGAGCGCAAAGCGTAAGACCTCGACCTCAACGGCGAATGGAGCTGCAGAGGGGACTGAAGGCGCCACCGCGATTAACGCTCCGGGGAACGATCCTCGGCAGAAAGAGGGGAGCCCCAGCCCCGCGGAACGGGAGGAGTACCCCCACCTCTACACCCGCAACCTGCGCAAGGTCTACCGCGGCCGGGCGGTGGTGCAGGATGTCTCCATCGAGGTCGCTCCGGGGGAGATCGTCGGCCTGCTCGGTCCCAACGGGGCAGGGAAGACCACCACCTTCTACATGGCGGTAGGCATCACGCCGCCGGATAAGGGAAGGGTGTACCTGGGGGACGAGGACATCACCGAGCTGCCGATGTACCTGCGGGCCCAGCGGGGGATCTCCTACCTGCCTCAGGAACCCTCCGTGTTCCGCAAGATGAGCGTCGAGGACAACCTGCGCACCATCTTCGAGACCCTCGACATCCCCCGTGGGGAGCAAGAGCGCCGAATCGAGCAGCTGATTCAGGACTTCGGCCTCTCCAAGGTCCGCAAGAGCCCCGGGTACGCGCTCTCCGGCGGCGAGCGGCGCCGGGTGGAGATCGCCCGGGCGCTGGTCATCGACCCTTGGTATATCCTCCTAGATGAACCCTTCGCGGGCATCGATCCCATCGCTGTGCTGGATATCCAGACCATCGTGCGCCACCTCAAAGAGGTGGGCATCGGCGTGTTGATTACGGATCACAACGTCCGCGAGACGCTGAAGATCACGGACCGCGCCTACATCATCAACAATGGCGAGATCCTGCGCACCGGAACCCCAGGGGAGCTCTCCGTCGACGAGCAGGTGCGAAAGATCTACCTCGGGGAAGAATTCGTTCTCTAAGCCCTCAGCGGGCCTCTTGACCCAGAGAGCCTCTCACCGTCTTCGGAGCGACGGTTTCCGGAGGCATCCGCTGGGAGGGGATCGAGGTAGATCCGCCGGGGGCTAGGCTTCGGAACCTCATCGGGAACTCCGTAATGCCCCTCGAGCGCCCCGATGCCCGAGGGATGTTCCCGTCCGAGGGCAGGCCGGCACCATTCTCTGGGCCCGCCGCAACCCCCGAGGCCCACTTCCAGTACTATTGGAGGAAGCTTCGGGCCCTTCTTCTCGCCGTCAAAGGCTTCTTGGAAGCCGCTTTCTCATATGATCTAGGGGCCTTCGAAGCGCCCGACCGTTCATCCCGGGAAGCGCCGAGCTCTTCCCACCGCTCCCTCGAGATTCTCGCGACCGCCTATGGCCCTAGAACAAAAACTCTCTCTCAAGCTCTCCCAGAAGCTGGTGATGACGCCGTCGCTGCAGCAGGCCATCAAGCTGCTGCAGATGACCCGCATGGAGCTGGAGGGGGCGGTGGCCCAGGAGCTGGTGGAGAATCCGGTCCTGGAGGAGTCCCCGGAGCTGGATCGCGAGCTGGAGCAGGCGAAGGATCGCGAGAAGACAGACGCCGCCGAGAGCGAGCGGGAGGAACAGGGCGAGTCGATGGACGCCATCGATTTCGAGTCCTACTTCGGCGACTACATGGAGGGATCCAGCTATGCCTCCACCTACGAGGCGCGGGAAGGACCACCGCTAGAGAACACCCTCCAGGACGAGCCCAACCTCGCGGACCACCTGCTGTGGCAGCTGCAGATGGATACCGACCTCCAGCCCCTGCGGCGAGAGATCGCCGAGGCCATCGTCGGCAATCTCAACGGTGAGGGCTTCCTGCGGGCCTCGATGGAAGAGATCCAGGCCCTGGGCACTTTCTCCGAGCACGTCGAGGCAGACTTCGCCGGGCGCAAGCTCTATCCCATCGCGGAGGTCGAAGCGGCCCTCGCCCTGGTGCGCAACCTCGATCCACCGGGTATCGCCTGCGCCGATCTCCAGGAGAGCCTGCTGGAGCAGCTCAAGCATCGGCGCCTCTCCGAGTGGGGCACTACCGGAGACCCCCTGGAGCCGGCGCTGGATGCTCCCGAGGAATCCGCACCGGAGCTAAGCTCACAAAGCTCCGGGGCGTTCTCCAACGAGCACCACTCGGGCGATCCCGGCGCCGCCGAGATCGCCGGCGGCAACGGCAAGCTGCCACATCACCATGCTCATCAGCACGGCCATCAACAAAGCAGCGAGCTGATGCTGACGGAGAGCGAGGAAGAGGCCGTCTACAGCCTTGCCCGGCGAGTTCTGGCGGACTATTGGCCCAGCTTCTTGAAGCGCCACTTCCCGGCCATCGCTAAGGACGTGGGGATCTCCCTGAATCATCTCAAGCCGGCCATCGACCTGATCCGCACCCTCGACCCTCGACCGGGCCGCGGCTTCTCTGGAGACCGCCCGCACTATGTAGAGCCGGACGTCGCGGTAGTCAAGGTGAGCGGGAAGTACGTCATTCAGCTCAACGACGACGGCATGCCCAAGCTGAGGATCTCTGGCGCCTACCGACGCATGCTGAGAGAGATGAGCCAGAAGAAATCCGAGAAGGAGGCTCGGGATTACATCAAGGAGAAGATGCGCTCGGCGGTGTGGTTGATCAAAAGCCTCGACCAGCGTCAGCGCACCATTTACAAGGTGGCCAACTCCCTGATTCAGCAGCAGCAGGATTTCCTCGACCACGGCATCTCTCGACTCAAGCCGATGGTGCTGCGGGACGTAGCCGAGGACATCGGCATGCATGAGTCCACCGTCAGCCGCGTCGTGTCGAATAAATACATTCACACCCCCAGGGGTCTCTACCCACTGAAATTCTTCTTCCACAGCGGCATCGACCGCGAGTACGGGGACAATATTTCCTCCCTCTCGGTGAAGCAGAAGATCCAGCAGATGATCGAGGGAGAGAACCCCAAGAAGCCGCTCTCCGACAACGCTTTGATGAAGGCGTTGAAGCGGGAGGGCATTCAGATCGCCCGGCGTACCGTGGCCAAGTACCGCGACGAGCTGGGCATTCCGTCATCGACAGACCGCAAGAAGATCTTCTGATTCTTCGCCCCACTCCGGGCTGCGCGGTCCTCGGGAGGAACCAAGATGAATATCGACTACCAGACCAAGAATTTTCAGCTCAGCGATAAAATGCAGGGCTACATCGAGGGCCTGCTGGACAAGGCCAGCCGCTTCTTTGAAGATCCCATCGAAATCCGGGTGACCCTCGAAGAAGCCAATGGCCACCGCTTCATCACCGATGTCCACGCCTCTCACCGCCATGGCTCCTTCCAGAGCAACTACGAGGCGGAGCACATGTACGACGCCATCCACCACGCCGTTCTGCGGCTGGAGAAGCAGGCCCGTCGTTCCCGCAAGAAATTTATCGGGCAGCGTCGGCGCGCCGACCGTCACGTGACCGAAGACCTCCACTGGCCGGTGGACGTGCTGCATCGAGAGACCTTCCAAAAAGAGGCCGAGGTCACCGAGGAGCGAGTTGTCGAGAGCACCCGTCTGCCGATTCAGACCCTCCTCGTCGAGGATGCGGTGGAAAGGCTGGAGTCGGAGAGCCGCCAATTCCTCGTCTTCCGGGATTCCGAGAGTGGAGAGGTCAACGTCCTCTACCAGCGTGCGGAGGATGGCCATTACGGCCTGCTCCGCACCGAGGGCTAAGCCCCCTGCTCCGGCACTGCGGCCCGCTGCTCGAACCCAGAGGTCTAGGATTTGGTTTCCATCCCTGAGCTACTCGATCCCCGAGAGATTTTTCTCGACCTCGGCGGCACCGACGGACCGACGGTGCTTCGAGCCCTCGCCGACGCCCTGACCCGCGACGCCCTGATCGAGGGGCCGGCGGCCACGGCGACCCTGCCGGTGAGCGCTGCGACGGAGAGCGCCGGAGGTGCTCTCCAGGAGCACCCTCCTCAACCTGGCTCCGAGCAGTCTTCCGGAATCTCTGGAACCCACCCTTCGGAACCCGCACAATCCGGGGCAGCGGCCCCGGAAGCAGCGGGAGCCGCCTCGCCTCGGGAGAGCACTCTCGCCCTTCAGGATGGGGACGAGCTCTATCGCCGACTGCTGGAGCGCGAAAAGCTGGGTTCCACCGGCATCGGCTCCGGCGTCGCCGTTCCCCACTGCAAGCTGGGCGGCGCAGAGCAGGTCTTGCTCGCCCTGGCGGTGACCCGCAGAAGCATCGACTTCGCCTCCCTGGATGGCCAGCCGGTGAGAGTTTTCTTCGTGGTCATCTCGCCGGAAGATCAGCCCGCGGTGCATCTTCATACCCTCGCCGCCATCTCCCGATGGGTACAGCAGGAGGGCAACGTCGAGGCGCTGCTTCGAGCGAGCTCGGTGGAGGCGGTGCTGAGACATTTTGGCGTCCCGGGCCAGCGGGATCAGCAGGCTACCCCAACAGCCGCCTCCAGCGCTTCCGAGGCGAGCCGGGGCGCTCCCTCAGCGCAGGGTAGCGGCGATCCCCTTTCCGCCGAGAATCCGCCAACCACCCCGGGGGCTCGACGGCCCCAGAGCACGCGATGAGCGACGGTCGTCCCTTGGGTGCGGGGGAGGGGCGATCCCGGGGATCGGGAATCCGTCGCCCTACCTATCAGCGTAGCGCAAGCGCTCGACCGGCGGCCCCGCAGGTGGGAGTCGAGGTTCGAGAGCTGCTGGGGGAGGAGCTCGCCACCCTAGATCTCACGGTGGTGGTGGGGGAGGGCAACCTCGACGCGGTGATCACCCACCCGCGGGTGCAGAAGCCGGGTCTCGCCTTCGCCGGCTACTATCCGTACATCAAGGCGGGAAGAACGCAGATCATCGGCGAGAGCGAGACTCGCTATCTCGCCACCCTGCCGCCGGATCAACGCCTCGACCGCTTTCGTCACATCGCGGCGATGGAGGTACCGGTGTTCGTCGTCACCAAGGGGCTGGAGCCCTACCCGGAGTTTCTGGAGCAATGCGAGCAGCAGCAAGTACCGCTGCTCTCCTCCCCGGCCCTTTCCTCCGAGGTCATCAAGCAGCTCTCCTATTTTCTCGAAGACCACCTCACGCCGGTCACTCACATCCACGGCGTGCTGCTGGAGATCTTCGGCATCGGCGTGCTGCTCATCGGCCAGAGCGGCATCGGCAAGAGCGAAGTGGCCCTCGATCTGATCAGCCGCGGTCACGGCCTGGTCTCCGATGATCGGGTCACCGTTCGGCGCTACCCCAGCGGTGATCTCATCGGCTTCTCCGCCGGCAATCTAAGACACCACATGGAGCTTCGAGGCCTGGGCATCATCAATGTCCAAGACCTCTTCGGCCTCGCCGCGGTGCGCGAGCGCAAGTCCATCGACCTGGTGATCGAGTTAGAGCATTGGCAAGAGGGGCGAATGTACGAGAGGCTAGGTCTCGACGAGACGCTCTACGACATTCTCGATACGCCCTGCCCCTACATCCGAATGCCGGTAGCCCTGGGCCGCAACATTTCCATTCTTATCGAGATCGCCGCCCGCAACCACGTCCTCAAGCTCCAGGGTCACCACTCGGCCCGGGAGTTTGCCCGCAAGCTGGAGGAAGAGCTTGAGCGCAAGCGACGAGCCCAACCAGACCTCTGACCGACTTCCGAGCTCCGCCGCTACTCCGGATTCCGAGCGAGGGGATTTTCCCCGCCTCGTCCTGGTGACCGGCCTCTCCGGCAGCGGCAAGAGCTCGATAGCGAAATGCTTCGAGGATCTCGGTTACTACACCGTCGACAACCTCCCTCTGCCGCTGCTGGAGCGCTTCGTCGCCGACCCCGCGGCGGTGGTGGAAGGGAAGGATCGAATCGCCGTCGTGGCGGACGTCCGGGCTCCCGGATTCGTCGCTCGTTTCCCTTCCGTCCTGGACATGGCGCAGCGCCACCCGGTACCGCCCTCGCTGCTCTTCCTAGACGCTTCCGACGAAGCCCTGGTGCGCCGCTTTTCGGAAACTCGGCGGCCCCATCCCCTAGCGCCCGAGGGGCCCGTCATCTCGGGGATTCACCGCGAGCGGGAGCTGCTGGCGGACCTTCGAGCTCGAGCCGATCAGGTGCTGGATACCAGCGATTGGTCGATCCATGAGATGCGTCGCCACATCTACCGGGACTTCTCCGAAAGCCCCGAGGACACCCCGGCGATGGTGGTCTCGTTGGTGAGCTTCGGCTTCAAGTTCGGCATTCCCTACGGCACCAACCTGCTCTTCGACGTGCGCTACCTGCCCAACCCATACTTCGATCCCGCACTGCGCCCCCTGACCGGCCTCGACGATCCGGTGCGGGCTTTCCTCGACGGCGAGCCCGAGTTCAGCGAGCTCGGGCAGCGCCTGGAGGACTTTCTCCTCTTCCTGCTGCCCCGCTATCGCCACGAGAACCGCAGCTACCTCTCGGTCTCGGTAGGCTGCACCGGGGGAAAGCATCGCTCCGTCGCCACCGTACAACGCCTGGCCGGAAAGCTGGAGGACGAAGGATGGTTCGTCCGCGTGCTGCATCGGGACATCACCCGGTAAATCATCAGAAGCAACTCTTCAGAAGCAGCTCTTCAGAAGCGCGAGAAACTCAGCGATGAACATCCTTCTGCTCAGCCACGGCAATCTTGCCTGTGAGCTACTGGACTCCGCCCGCAAGATTGCCGGCGACCTGCCGGAATTCACCGCCCTCTGCCTGTCCTGGGGCGATAGTCCGGAGGCCGCCGCGGAGAAGCTCTCCCAAGCCCTCGAGGCCGGACGCCAAGACGGATGGGGTAGTCTGATCCTGGTGGATGTCTATGGCTCCACCCCCTTCCGCACCGCTCAAGGCTTCCAGCGCCCCGGAGAGGTAGAGATCGTCACCGGCGTCAACCTCCCGATGGTGGTGCGCCTCGGCTGTCTTGCCGGCAAGCAGCTCAGCCTCGAAGAGACCGCCGACCTGCTGGTGGTGAAAGGTCAGAAGAGCATCTGCCGAGCCCAGGCGCCGGGCACGGAGAACGCCAACGGCAAGGATGTCGATATCCCGACGGGCCTGGAGCCCTGTAGCTGAGCCCAGCTACCTTGAAGACGTCTTCTGAAGTCCTCCGCCTGAGCCCGTACACCCTGAAGCCAGCTACCTGAGTCGATCTACCGGAGCTCATCTGCGAACGCGGCAGCCCGAGATGCTCGCCCGCTAGAAAGCTCCCGGCCCAAGACCCTATCTTCGACCCCGTCAACTCCTTCTCTCTTCCAGAGCCCTCGGCCACCATGACTGAACGCGACATCGAAATCGTCAACCGCCTCGGTCTCCACGCCCGCGCCGCCGCCAAGCTGGTTCACCTCGCCGGAAGTTTCCAATCCCGGGTTGCGCTGGTGGTGGACGGCGACGAAGTCGACGCCAAGAGCATTCTCGGCATTCTGATGCTCGGCGCTGCTCAGGGCACCCGCCTGATGGTGCGCTGTGAAGGGCCGGACGAAGAAGAGGCGGTGCAGGCCATCGCCGAGCTCTTCGCCGACCGCTTCGGAGAGGGCAGCTGAGGATGAGCGATCAGGGCAGCCCGCCGTCCCCAAACTCTGAAGAACGGAGCACCCAAGAACGGAGCCCCGAAGAGCGGATGCTTCAACTCACCGGCCTGGGGGTCTCCGACGGCATCGCCATCGGCCGCGCCGTCTGCCTGGATAATCGGGTCGGGGATATCTATCGCATCCCGCTGCCGGAGGAGAGCATCGACGACGAGCTGGAGCGTTTTCATCTCGCCGCCAAGCAGGCCCGCCAGGAGCTAGGCGAGGTACGCCAGAAGGTGGGCGAAGACCTCGCCCAAGAGCTCGGCGGGATCCTCGACGCCCATATCCTGCTGCTGAAGGATCCTGCCCTGCTCAACCGAGTCGAAGCCGTGATCCGGGGCGAGCGAGTGAACGCGGAATGGGCGATCCACCGCACCACCTCCGAGCTCTCGAAGCGCTTCGACATGATGGAAGACGAGTACTTGCGGGAGCGCAATCAAGATCTTCTCGATGTCGGGGTTTACCTGCTCCGAGTGCTGCAGGGCATCGCCCACCATGAGCTCAGCGAGGTCGAGGGGGACATCATCTTGGTGGCCCACGATCTCACCCCCTCCGAAGCGGTGCGCCTCGGCCGTGGAAGGGTCTCTGGCTTCGCCATCGAATCCGGTGGCCGCACCAGCCACACTACGATCATCGCCCGCTCCCTGAAGACGCCGGCGGTGGGGGGATTAGAAGGGATCACCGACGAGGTCACCGACGAAGATCCGATGATCGTCGACGGCCGCAACGGGCTCGTCATCCTGCACCCGACTCAGGAGACTCTGGATCGCTACCGCCGAGAGCGGGAGGCCCAGGCCCGCCACGAGGAAGTGCTAATGGCGACCCGCCATCTCTCGGCGGAGACCCTGGATCACGTTCCCGTGGAGCTGATGGCCAACATCGACCTGCCGGAAGAGCTGGAGGATGCCATCGCCTTCGGCGCCGCCGGCATCGGCCTGTACCGCAGCGAGTTTCTCTACATCGAGAAAGACCCCGAGATGCCCACGGAAGAGGAGCATCTGGAGATCTACCGTCGGCTACTGCAAACCGTGAGCCCTCATCCGGTGATCGTTCGCACCTACGATCTCGGCGGCCGCAAGCTCGCCCGCGAGCTCCTCGCGACGGAGGAGCAGAATCCCGTTCTCGGCCTCCGGGGCATTCGCCTCACCATGGCCCGGCCGGAAATGTTCCGAGTCCAGCTGCGAGCCCTCTACCGAGCGGCCGCCCACGGGGACCTCCGCATCATGCTGCCGATGATCTCCTCGGTGGGGGAGGTTCGAGCCTTCCGACGCTACGCCACCACCATTCTCCAAGAGCTCCAGGAGGAGGGCATCGAGCACAATGCCGAGGTCCCTCTGGGCATCATGGTCGAAGTTCCCGCAGCGGCCCAAATTGCTGACCTGCTGGCCCGGGAAGTGGATTTCTTCTCCATCGGAACCAACGACCTGATCCAGTATTCCCTCGCCGTCGACCGCAACAACGAGCACGTGGCGGATCTCTACCAGCCTCTTCATCCGGCGATTCTGCGCATGCTACGCTTCATCATCGAAAGCGCGCAGAAGGCAGAAATCGAAGTCGGACTTTGTGGCGAAATGGCCGCCGATGCTCGACTCGCGGTGATGCTTCTAGGCCTTGGCCTGCGTCGCCTGTCGATCAGTCCTCGGCTCCTGCCCGAGGTCAAGACCCGTCTCCGGGGCCTGACCACCAGCGAGCTCACCCATCTCGCCCAACAATGCCTGACTCTCTCTACCGCCGACGAGGTCGAGAGCTCTCTCGATGCCTTCCTCCAGGGAGCCCCCGTACCCAGCCCCGTCGCCTAGCCTCAATGGCAAGCCCCAACCCCAACCAAATCCAGAACCCCAGCCAAGATTCCGGCCACGGTTCTTGCCCCTTTTCTTTCGCCCCATCGCGTGGGCAATTTGCCGAGGAGAAACCATGAAGATTCCAATTCGCCGGGTCGACAAGCCCTGGGGATACGAGCTGATCTTTGCCCACACCGATCGCTACGTCGGCAAGATCCTGCATGTCGATGCGGGCCAGGCCCTCTCTCTCCAATACCACGTCAAGAAGGACGAGACCCTCTACATGCGCGAGGGGGAAGTAGAGCTCTTGGTGGACGAGGGCGGCGACATGGTGCGCCGCATCCTGCGGGCCGGTGACTCTTACCGCATTCAGCCCCACACTCGGCACCGTATGGTGGCCGGAGAAGAAGGCTGCGACATCATCGAAGTCTCGACGCCGGAGCTAGACGACGTCGTCCGCCTCGAAGATCGCTACGGCCGTGCCTGAGGCCTCGGCCTCCGGCACGGCTTTAGGCTCTGCCTGCGCCCACCGCCGGGTCGGGGCCTGGTCTCTGGCCCTCGCCCTGATTCTCGCCACCCTGGGAGTCGGTACGGTGGGCGGCTGCGCCAGCAGTGGAGAAGAGGAGCCGCAGCTGGAGCTGCCCTCCGTCCCTCCCACCGTGGCGCCACCGCCGGTGGCGGAGCGGGAGCGGATCAACCGCCGCCCCGTCTCCGAACCGCTGGTGCCAGCGGTGGTGGAGATCGATCCGGACTCTGACGAGGATCAGGGCCCCCGCAGCCTAGTAGAGGCCGCCGCCGCCGAGCGACAGCGACGCAATCAGATCCAGCAGAGGCCGGGCCAAGGAGAGCAGCCGAAGCCGAAGGCGGCGACGGTGATCACCAACAAGAACCTCCAGGAGTTCGCCAGCCAGGGGGAGCTCACCTTCGTCGAGGAAGAGGACGAGACAGAGGCCCAGGAGCCGCCGGAGCTGCAGCGTGCCCGCACCCGCTCCGCCGCCGAAGAGTATTGGCGGGATCAGGCGCTGCGGGTACGGGTTTCCCTGCGAGATCTCGACGAGGAGCGCTCGCAGCTAGAAGGCCGGGCGGCAGAATTACGCCGCCGCTTCTACGACGAGGACGACCCCTACCGCCGCGACGGCATCGTCAAGCCGGAGTGGGACCGAGTCCTCGAGCGCCTCGCCGAAACCCGCCAGGAGCTGCGCAGCGGCCGGCTCGACCTCGAGCGGCTCTACGAAGAAGCCGCCGCCGCCGGAGCTGACGCCAGCTGGCTCGACGAAGGCCTGGACCTGATGCCCGAAGACCCGCAGTTTCAGGAAGTGGAAGACGAGCGCCGAGAAGACCGGCTGCCGGCCCTCGAAGCCATCGACCCTCCCAGCCTCGAGACCGAGTCCACCGACCCTTCCTAAGCTCTCTCAGAGCTCGGACGCGGGCCTCGAAGGCCTTCTCTCTAGCGCCTCCTTTGGGAGGCGCTTTTTGCTGCAGGGATCAGCGGGTTTCAGCACAGCCCGAGAGCTCCCGCCAGGTCGCACGTCCAGGTCGCAGCCAGGTCGCAGCCAGGTTGCACGTCCAGGTCGCAGCCAGGTCGCAGCCAGGGGAGCGAAAAAGCTTAGACAGGAAGAAGACCTCAGGAGCGAGGCTCATTGCTCTGTGCCAAGACTCGAGGTTGATGAAGGTTCTCAACGCCCGTCGAAAAGATCGGATCGACCTCGGCGGTATTCCAAGGCACCTGTGGCCACCACCGGTGGGAGGCGGGTTGGGCCGTGGGCTCAACCATTTACCCCGGCCGAATCGACAGAGCGGTTACTCCGTTGTTGGCTGCAGCGACCAGCACGCGCTCGGCCGGCTCTGTCCAGCCGTGGGCATTCAGGCCGAATAGGCCCCAGTGGACCGGCAGCATCACCTTGCCTCGGACCAGCTGGTGAGCCCGAACCCCTTGTTCCGGACCGAGGTGAACGTCTCTTGCGGGCGAGCTGTAGGCCCCCACTTCGATCAGGGTGAGATCAAACGGGCCGAGCCTCTCCCCGATCTCTACGAGCTCGTCAAAGAATCCAGTGTCACCGGAGAAGTAGACCCGATGGGTGTTGCCGGCGATGCTCCATCCCGACCAGAGAGTCTTTCCACCGTTTAGACTGGGATACAGCCGCCCTGAACAGTGCCGGGCTGGTGTCGCGGTGAAAGTCACTCCCTTTGTCTCGGTCTCTTCCCACCAGTCGAGCTCAACAAGAGAGCTGGGATCAACGCCCCAATATTCGAGGTGGGCGCCCACACCCAAGGACACAATCCACTTCATCGAACCTCGCTTCATCAGAGCCGTCACGGTCTCGTAGTCGAGAGGATCGTAGTGATCGTGCGAGATGACTACAGCATCGACTTCTGGGAGCTCGTCGAGGGGCAGCGGTGGATCGTACCAGCGCTTCGGTCCTATAAAGCCCACCGGCGACGCGCGCTCCCCCCAACAGGATCGATCAACACGCGAGCTCCATCCACCTCGAGAAACATCGTGGAGTGACCGAGCCAGGTGGCGCGAAGTCCTGAAACTGGAGGCTCGTTGTAGTCCTCCCGCTGTCGCAGAACGGGCTGAATCGGATCGGTTGGCTCCTGATAGTCCGACGCCCGAACACCCGAGAAGAGATCCATGACGCTCTCTCTTGTTCTGGAAGCGACTCTCGACCCACTGCGGGGAAGTCTTGATGCGATCCAGTCTTGGGCCCTCCGGACTTGCACCGAGGGCTACCCGTGCGCCGCTATTCGCGAAGAGAATCACGGCGACAAGAAGAAGTAGGGTGGCGGCGGCTATGGCGCCTCCACCGAGGCGCAGTAGGGAATAGGTTTTTGACCATGGCAAGTGGTGCGACTGCTGACACGGTGAGCTTCCTTTCAGGGTGGGGGAGCTGATCGCCCCGATCGTCTGAATAAAGGCTAATCTCATACGGGATTCGATTTAAGGCCTATTCATCGATAATCATTGCCTAATCGTCTCGAGCTAGATGTTGGGCACGATATGCTCTAGGGTAAATCCTCAGACACAGAATTCATCTGGGACCCAGCTGATGAGCACGAGTAAAGAACAAATACGAGAGATTCTTCTGCGCCAGGCACCCTCCCAGGGAACTGACGCCGCCGCCATTGAAGGACTCCAGCTATTCCAGGCGAACGCGCCGGTAGCGAGGGTTCCCGGCACCTATCCGGCGAGTCTTTGTGTGTTGATCCAAGGGCGCAAGCTCGTCTACCTGAACGGGGAAGCCCTGACCTACGACGACGGCACCTTCTTGTGCTGCACCATGCCGATACCGGTCGAGGCGGAGATCCCCGAGGCGAGCCCCGAGGAGCCAGTTCTGGGGCTGCTCATCGATCTCGAGACTCCCGCAATGACGGAGACCCTCATCGCGGTAGAGGCCACCACAGCCCGCGATCGTGAGAGTGAAGGGGCGGAGGACGCACCGGGTCTGGTGGTCTCCCCTTGGGACGAGCCCTTCGGTAATGCCGTGCTTCGCCTGCTCCAGCTGCTGGAAGACCCAGGCGCGCTCCAAGTGCTTGCCAGCTCACGACTGCGGGAGCTGTACTTCGCGCTGCTTCGCACCGCAGCGGGTAGCGTCATTCGGCGAACCTTCGGGGCCTCCCGGGATCTAGGACGAGCCCTGGCGTTCTTGCACGAGAACATTCGGGAGCCGATCAACATCGACGCATTGGCCAAAGAAGCGGGGATGAGCAGGGCCGTCTTTCACCGGAAATTCAAGGCGGCGACGACACTATCCCCGATGCAATTCGTCAAGGCGATCCGGCTCAACAGCGCGGCGACATTGCTCGCTAGCGGCATGAACGCCGCGGATGCCAGCTATGAGGTTGGCTACGCTAGCCCATCTCAATTCAGCCGGGAATTCAGTCGCCACTACGGCATGCCGCCACGGCGATGGGCTGTCGAAGCGCTACCGACAGCGAGCCCCGGGGCGTAGCGCTCTCGAGTTCACGTGCACTAGTTAACCAACGAGAACGCCTTCGTCAAGACCGAGAGCATCCGCGACGGCATCAGCTTCCTGGGCACCCTGCCCTTTGTTGACCGGGACCGCCTCTTTGGCCTCGGAGTCTGCGCCTCTGGAGGATATATGCCCCTTGTCGCCACAACGGATAAGCGACTGAAGGCCATCGCCACCGTATCCGGCATGATGGGCAACAAGGCCAGCTACTTCGAGACCCTGGATCGGGAGACCGTGACGGCCCTGATCGCTGCGCAGAACGCCGGTCGTCAGAAGGCTTACGAGACCGGGGAGATCGACTATGTCGACGCGCTGGGGATGGAGAGCATCGACCCAGCGGCACTCCCAGAGGGATCTGCACAGGCGGAGGGCTACGACTTCTACATGACTCCCAGCGCCGGGGCTCAAACCTATCCGGCCCATAGCCATCTCTCGCCCGCTTGCATGCTGGAGTCCCCGATGCTGGCGGATGCCCAGAGCTACGCGCCTTACCTCGATACGCCCTACCTCGGAATCTACGGTGAGCGCGCCAAGGCCGACACCGCGCCCTTGACCATCGGCTACTACGAAGCAGCCTCAGAGCCCAAGCAGCTGGTCGAGATCGAGGGCGCCTCCCACGTCTCCCTCTACGACATGCCCGAGGATGTTAAGCGTGCGGTCCACGCCATGAACCACTTGTTCCACGAGCACGCAAGCTAAACAGCCAGACAGAGCTCAACCCACCGCGCTAGATCAGGCCCAGTCTCAATATCTGCTGCTCCCATGAGCTCCTCTTGGGTACCTCCCCAGCGGAGGCGTTTCTTATTGCCCTAAGCTAAGCCAAGGACCAAACGAATCTTCCAACGTGAGAAACGCGCGGAAGCCAGTCGGTCGCTGGGGACAAGAAGGGACCCAGAGCTACCTCGGGGGGGAAAGCGCGGCGCACACTAGGATCTTGAGCAATACTCTCGGCGGCCAAGAACCATATAAAGGCCCGAGGAAAAGCCCCCAGGGAGCGGATCTCGAAGCTCCAGCAGCACTCCAATACATGGCACCATGGCAAAGATCGCGTCCCCTGACCGTCGTCGCAGCCTATAAATGGCGATCCTGAGCTCTGCTGAGCGCCCTCAACTGTGCAGCCGCTCAGCTCCCTGCTAAGATCGGCGGTCACCAAAAGGGCCGGGGTTGATGCGTCTAACTAGCTTGCCAACCCCGCGCAGGACCCGAACCTCCTCGAGAGCAGACATCATGAGCCCACTGAATATTCTGACTTCCGAAGTTAGCCTTCAGCCCGCAACCCAGCCCAGGCGCTACTACATCGAGACCTGGGGCTGCCAGATGAATGAGCTGGATACCCAGCGCATGGCCGGGCAGCTGATGGAGCAGGGCCTGCTGCCGACTCGGCAGCCGGAAGAAGCGGACTTGATTCTGCTGAATTCCTGCAGCGTGCGGGAAAAGGCCGAGAACAAGGTCTACTCGCGGCTCGGCGAATACCGCCTCTTCAAGCGCGACCGCCCCGATCTGCTCATCGGGCTGTGCGGCTGCGTCGCCCAGCAGGTGGGGAAGCGCGCCCTGTCCAAAGTGCCGGATCTCGACTTCGTCCTCGGTCCAGCGAGAGTGGGGGAGCTCAAGGAGATCCTCGATCAGCGGCGATCAGGCGAACGGGTCGTCGCCACCGGCTTTCCGGACGAGCGCGACTACGAATTCGACACCATCGCCCGGGACGGCCTCCACAAGGGCATGGTCACCATCATCGAGGGCTGCAACAAGCGCTGCACCTTCTGCATCGTGCCCTCGACCCGCGGCCCTGAACGCTGCCGTCCCTTCCAAGAGGTCCTCGACGAGGTTCGCCACCTAGTGGACTTCGGCTTCGTCGAGATCGAGCTTCTGGGCCAGACGGTCAACCATTGGAAGGACCCGGACTCCGACCTCGACTTTGCAGATCTCCTCGATGCCGTCGCCCAAATCGACGGAGTACAGCGACTGCGCTTTGTCACCTCCTATCCGCGGGATTTCACTCCCGCCATGGTGGCCCAGCTGGGCAAGCACGAAAACATCGCTCCCTACCTCCACCTGCCGGTCCAGGCGGGCTCCAACCGCACTCTGCAGCGCATGGGCCGAGGACACAAGATCGAGCCTTACCGTGAGCTCGTCGCCCAGATCCGCGCCGCTCGCCCCGACATCACGCTATCTACGGATCTCATCGTAGGATTCCCCGGAGAGACCCAGGAAGAGTTCGAGGAAACCCTGGCGCTAGTAGAGGAGATTCGCTACGGCTCCATCTACGCTTTCAAGTACTCCCCGCGCCCTGGTACCGCAGCCCCTCGACTCAAAGAAGCCGTCGACGAGAAGGCCGCCAGCGCCAACCTGCAGCGACTCTTCGAAGTTCAGCACCAGATTTCCCTAGAGCTCAACCAGGAGAAGGTGGGGGAGAACATCGACGTCCTGGTTACCGGCTGGAGCAACGGTGGCCAAAACCTTCAGGGCAGAACTCCCTGCCATCGGGTGGTTCACTTTCCGCCTCCCTCGCCAGGGCACGCTGACGCGGCTCCCGGAAACATCATTCCGGTCCGCATCCACCGCGCCGGTCCCCACAGTCTCAAAGGCCTGCCCCTCGACGAGCGCGGAGAAGTCGCCTCCCAGGTCTCGCAGCGCCTACCGATCTTGGCAGGATGACTCCGGATCCAGCGCCCTCTGCCTGCTCCTAAGAGCCCTCAACGCCCGCTGAGAGACCTTCTCTCCAGCGGGCGTTGTCTCGTTTGGAATTCAGGAAGAGTCGGCCCAGCTACGGTGGGCCTCGGTCCTCCTTGACTCCACCCATCCCCGGGCGCACAATACTCAGGCATAACGCATGCATTGTGCTGCATTCTTCGACCGCGCGTAGCCCGTGTCACCGCAGCACAACCAAACGCATTGGACAGATGATATTTAGCCGATGCCGGGTCCTGGGATGGGGAGGGCATCGTGGCTCTCCACAGGAAAGGGTGAGAGCTCATGAGCGAAGAAGGCTTCTTAGTGATGAAGATCGGCGGTCTGGTTCTCGATCCAGACTCAGAGGTCCCCATCGTCGTGCTCCGGGACGAAGAGGGGGACAACCTGCTTCCCATCTGGATCGGCCCCTACGAGGCCAACGCTATCGCCATGGCCATCGAGGACATCGACACTCCGCGCCCGATGACCCACGACCTCCTGACCGAAATGATCCACCGTCTACAGGCAGAGGTTCTGCGCATCCTGATCGTGAACCTGGAAGAGAGCACTTATTTCGCCACCATCGAGCTCGATCAGGGAGGCGACGTGTTGACCGTCGATTCAAGACCCAGCGACGCCATCGCCATCGCGCTGCGCACTGACGCCCCGATTCTCGTCGCCCAATCCGTGCTCAAGACCGCCCAGGGCGGCGACAGCACTCCTAAGCTGACGGACGAAGAGAAGCTGAAGAAGTGGCTGGAAGAGGTCAACCCCGAAGACCTTGGGAAATACGAGATGTAGAAGGCGTCCATCGTCGCTCAAGCTTCCTGGAAGCAGCCCTGCAGCGCGCCCCTCTCAGAGGCGGCGCGCTGTTTTCGTTTCGGCTTAGCCTCTCAGCGAGCGGTTCTCACCCAATCGCTCCACGCCCGAAACGTTACACGGCTCGAAGAATCCACGGCTCGAACCGTTCACGGCAGCGCGCGGTCTCCGGATCTAGGTCCCAGAGCCAAGATCAAGACACCAAGAACCCTCCTTCTACAGACCTACTACCCGGTAACGCGTACCGGAGGCCTACCCAGAGAGCAGAGAGCAGAGAGCAGAAGTGGAGAAGTCCCGACACTCCATTCCCAGCCCAAAGCTTCCGTCCCGCTTCAACACCTCTGAAATGAGAGCCGTCATTCTCTAGAGCCCCTATCAGCAAAATCCTCATGCCGATTCCTGGCCTCTCGATCACCGACTCATTGGAGACGATCAAACTAGCAACATCGTCCGGCACCGACCTACCATGATGAGCTCGCAAGGATGAATTCGATAGATCGGACAGAATGCCGGGCGATGCCCAGGACCATGGATGAGGAGCACCAGAGGCACGTCTGATCGCTCTCTAGCGGATCGACAGGGGAGACAGGGGGGGCGGAGACCACCAGCCTCAGCAGCATAGGCAATATCCATTCATGTCGGCACGCCGACATTTACCGGATACCGCCCCTATCATTACCGTCAGCACCTATCCATTGACCTCCCTGTCGGCGCGCCGACATCCGCCCCAATTCCCGACCTCATCCACCGACGGCCACCCAATGTCGGCGCGCCGACATTCCCACAAATCGCTCACACTGAAACGACTTAGAGCTCCTAACTAGACGACCAATCTTCAGTTCAGAGCCCCGCCGACAACGCGAACACAAGCGCCGACTCCTATGAGTCGCACTGGATAAGGGACCGCACACAATAGAGCGGCAAGAGGAGCAGGCAAGCGTAAACAAGGCGTAAGAATATCCAAAACAGCCCTCAATTTTTACTCCAGAGCCCTGTCGGCCAGGGCCTGGCAGGCCACCAGCAAGCGTCTAAGATTCTTCTAGTCAACAACTTACACCGAATTCAACGCTCATGTCGGCGCGCCGACATCGCAACCTGAAGAAGCGCGAGACGTAGGAGTCGGCAAGGGGAACCAAGGCAAGCTGGCGGCCCACTTAGGCTTATTCCTACTGACTCAGCTCAACGTCCCTGGCTATCTTCCAGAATGCAGAAGGCCGAACTTAATATCTATGTCGGCGCGCCGACATGGACTAAATGGAGATGGAAATCAAGACTGGAATGTGTCTTCGATCCGTGTATGATCTTCCTTCAGTGAGTGCCTTCAACGGCTAGTTGACCATCTCACCGCATCTCATCGGAGACTGACGGACGCATGATCATTACCATTGCGAATCAAAAGGGCGGGGTCGGGAAAACCACCACCGCGATTAACCTAGCCGCAGCCTTCGCTAGCAAGAATCTCAAAACCCTGCTGGTCGACATGGATCCTCAGGGGAATAGCTCGATGTCCTTCCTTTCGGAGGAAGATCATCGCTTGGGCCTCTCTATCTACGAAGCGTTGGTCGACCCAGAGATCAACGTCCAGAACGTAGCCAAGCAGGCTGACAGGATCGACAACCTCTTTGTCGCCCCCAGCAGAGATTCCCTGGCGAATATCGAAAAGATGCTGAGCGGCGAGCTCGACGGCCATTACCGCCTGAAAGACTCTCTCGGCGACGCCCATAAGGCTTTCGAGTACATCATCATCGATACGCCACCGACTCTCGGCATCATCACTCTGAATGCTCTGGTCGCGGCAACCCACGTCTTGATCCCCATTCAGTCGAGCTACTTTGCGCTCGAGGGGACCGACGCGCTGCTCGAAACCATCGACAAGATCAAGGTGCGGGCCAACCCTGAGCTCCAGATCCTGGGAGCCCTGATCACCCTCTACGACAAGCGCACCCTGCTGTCGAAGGATATTCACGATCAAATTGCCGACGTCTTCGGCGATAAGCTCTTCGATACCGTCGTGACCAAGAGTGTCCGCCTCGAGGAAAGTCCGGCCTATCACGAGTCCATTTTCACCTTCGCCCCTAAATCTTCTGGCGCTTTCGAGTACTACAAGCTCTCGGAGGAGGTTCTGAGTCGTGTCTAGTCGATCCACTGCAGCCCGTCGTCGTGGCCTACCGCCTACCAAGCGTATGCGCCACACCGCCCACTTCGTCGAAGAATTCGATGCTCGTAGTGGGGGAGACGAGGAGGCGATCGGGCGCCTCGTAGATCTAGCTTCGATCGAGCCTGACCCGAATCAGCCCCGTTCGGCCATGGGTGACCTCTCCGAGCTGGTGGCTTCGATTCGCGACCGGGGAGTTCTAGAGCCGATCTTGGTTCGAGCGATTCCTGCCGAGGATCCCGCGCGACGCACCGGTGGCCCGAGTCTCCGAATCATCTCCGGAGAGCGGCGTTACCGCGCCTCTCTGGAGGCGGGCCTCACCAAAGTGCCCGCTATCGAGATGGAGGTGACCGAGCAGGAAGCTCGTGAAATCGCCCTCATCGAGAATCTGCAGCGCAAAGACCTTACCCCCTTCGAAGAAGCCGAAGGTTATAAGAGCCTGGCGGATCTCTACGACTACACCCACGAAGAGATCTCGAAGGCGGTCGCCAAATCCCGCACCGTCATCACCGAAAGTCTTCAGCTCTTGCAGCTCTCTCCGCGAGTGCGGGAGATAGCCCACGCGCTGAAGGTCTACTCGAAGTCGGTGCTGCTGGAAATCATCAAGGCCGACTCCGAGGAGGAGCAGATCTATCTCCTGGAAGCGGTCGCCAAGCAGGGGCTTTCCCGAGACGATCTGCGCCGCAGGTTCCGCAAGGAACGGACCCAGAGCGGCAGCAAGCGGAAAAAGCCCTACGTCTTCAAATTCCGCGACCCGGAGAAGAGCTTCAACATGAGCCTGAGCTTCCGTCAGAGCACGGTCGACAAGAGAGACTTGGTCAAGGCCCTGGAGAAGATCCTTAAGGGCCTGAAGTCTGGAGATGTCCAGCACGGCTAAAGCGCTAGATCAGAACTTCTGCTAGGCGAATTCCGCGCCAGTCTCGGTGCAACTGAAAAGCTAACAGGAAGAGCCAACTTAGGAGCCCTCATGAGGATCTACATCAGCGGTATTTTTGTGGATAATCAGCAGAAAGCCCTCGACTTTTATACCGAGATTCTCGGCTTTCAGAAGAAGCACGATATTCCGATGGGGGAAGGGGAGGATGCTCCCCGCTGGCTAACGCTGGTGTCACCGAGCGCTCCAGACGGCCCTGAACTATCGCTGGAGCCAGCGGGACATCGAGCGGTTGCACCCTTCCGGGATGCCCTGGTGAGCGACGGAATTCCCTTTACCTCCTTTGCCGTCGATGACGTCAGGGCGGAGGTCGAGAGACTGCGGGGACTCGGGGTTCGCATCACTCAGGAGCCTACGGAAGCCGGAACCGTGGTCATCGCGACTATCGACGACACCTGCGGTAATCTGATCCAGCTGCTCAGCGGCGAAGGGTATTGACGCCGAAATAAATTAGGCGGCCATCGAGCCGTCGCCAAACGAGGCGAAGCGAATAAAGCCCGAGCCCCTCAAAGGCTCGGGCTTTGCTGCGTCTGGAAACAGGAAACCTCACAAAGGCTCGGGCTTTGCTGCGTCTGGAAACAGGAAACCTCAAGTGCAGTCTTAAAGATTTGCCCACCATCGAATATCCTGCCGGGTGTCGAGCTGATCGTTCAGCTGAACGCTAAACGAATTCCTGGACCAGAAGGTGACGCTGAAGCCCCCACGGAGCTGCTAGGCTAGCGCAGGTCTGGGAACGACAGCCAAGATCTGCCTGTACACAACAACCCGTTGCCTGTGCGCCGTGGACGCAGTTGGCATTGCAGATGACGCATCAATCTGCCTCGGCCCATAAGCTTGGCTTACTAACCGCCAGCAACCCAGGCAAGGACGAAGGTGCCCAACAGGGCGGTCGCCGCTAAAAGCCTCAGCAGAAGGAAGTTACAGAGGCTCCGCGTACACCGATATGACTCGCTCTCAAAATCAACTCATATCCATAACGTCTCATAATAAATATTATGTAAACTAGTTTCAGGATGTGGGTACGGATTGATTGAAGGCTATCTAGGTTCCCGGAGCAAGGTACGCGGAAGGGTGGGTTCTAGCGCTCCGGACCTGATCTCGATGTGGGATACAGTCCTTGCCACGGTGCTCCCCTCTCGGCGCCGAAACACCTTCTCGCCAAATCTCTCCATTTCTTCCTTTCCCGAAGAGAGCCTTGTCGATGACTTCATCTGCCTCTCATGAGCCGGAGCATTCCAGCCCCTTGGCGGAAGACCGCTACCGAGCTCCCGGTCCGGAGTTTCCTCTCTACAACCTCCATGCTCCGGCGCTCGTCTCGGCAGTTCAGGAATTTCTGCTCGGCGAGACCGACAGTTCCATCGCTCTGCTTTCTGGAGTCGAGGCTGCCGGGCGCCGCTACCTGGCACAGGCAGCAGCCGAGGAGCTCCGGCAGGAGCGGCGTGGAGATCCTCTGATCCTGATCGTCGATCTTCAGGACTTCGAAGAATCAGCTCCCTTCGAGAGCTTCGTGAAGCTCTCCGCCGAGAAGCTCGCCAAACAAGCGATCAAGAGCTCGGAGCTGGTGAATGCCTTCGAGGGGTTGACGCAGCTCTCCGCCAAAAGCAGCGCGGAGGCAGCGCTGCTGCAGCTGGCGATGCAGATCTATCAATCGTCCTTCAAGCCCCTGATTCAGACGCTGCTCACCCCTCCGGATTCGGCTAGATCTCAGCTACCCGGCAGAGAAGCCCTGGTGCAGCTCTTGGAAGAGCTAGCGCAGCGGCGGACCATCGTTCTCCACCTGCTGCATTCAGCGCAGCTCAGCCAGCCGCTAAGGAATCATCTCTGCCTTGCTGCCCAGAAAACGGCGGGGTTGAAGATTGTGCTCTCCTGCCACCCTTCCGATGTCGTCGATCGCATGACGCCTCTGCCGCATCTCCACGAGGATCCGCTGCGCTTCGAGGTCGTGCCCCTCGCTCAGCAGAGTCTCGAGGCTGCCCTTCTCCACCGCTATCCTCGGCACCATCTTCCGGCGGAACTGAGCGCGGCCCTCGTGCGCTACAGCGGCGGCTCTGCCGGTCTCGCTGCGACGAAGCTCCATCATCTGCTGACGTCGGGAGCTTTAACGGAAGAGCCTGACCTTCAGCTTCGTCACCGCCTGCCGGTCTCCCAGCTCATCGGCTCTTCCTTTGGTGACAGCCTCCTGCAGCCGATCCTCGAGCTTGTGGAGTCCCCAGAAATCGAGTGGACCAACGGGCGCCTGCTGCTTCGAGTCCTCGAAGCCTCCGCCCTCTGCGGTCGACTGGTGCCGATCCAGCTGATCCTCGCGTACTTGGAGGTCACCGATGAGCAGAAGGACGAGATCCTGGAGCTCATCGACGACCATCTCGTCGAGGGTGAGCTTCCTCTCTTCGAGGACTACTGGACCGAGCATCCGGGCTTCCTCGGCATTCCGACCGTCGAATTCTTCGATCCCCTTCTGCGCTTCGCCCTTCTCTACCAGCAGCGAGGGGCCGACCGGGCGGAGACTGCAGCCTCCCTGCTGCGCTTCTTGAGAGGCAGACTTCCACCAAGAACCCGGAGCGCCGCCCTTCTTTATCGCGAGCTCGCGACACACCTAGAGGAAGAGGAAGCTCCGTTTCGCGATGACGTGCTCCGCGACCTCGACTGGTGGATTGGAAATAGTGAGGCAGACAGTCTCCGGGATCACCTCATTGAACAAGTGCAGGACGGCAGCCTAGAACCGAGCCTGCTGTGGGCTATTGCCAGTCAACGGGGGGATTGGCCTCCTTATCGCCGCCTTGCCGTATTGGATGCCTTCGAACAGGTCACGGTTAGGCGCCAGCCTCAACCAAGCGAGGGTCAACTGGCTGAACCTGCTACGGACAACGTCGCTACCGCGGATACAGCATTGGGTATGCCGGAAGGCCTTCGAGAATCCTTCTTCACTCTGCAGCTCAACCTGCTCGTCAATGCAGGAAAATATGAGGGAGCACTTGATGCGGCGAAAAGTACTCGAGAAGCTCTTGGTGAGGAGCCTTCGCAGACGCTGTTGATCGTCCGGCTTCATCAGCATCAGGCAGAAGCTGAGCTCAACCACCTCGATCAAGCTCTCGATGGAGCACGAGAGACTCTGAGCTTGGCCGAACGGCATCTCGGACAAGATCATTCACTCACGATTTCAGGCCAAAGACTGCTCGCCATGATTCTGAGGAACAAAGGCATTCTCAGAGAGTCGCTGGAGTTGATGCGGGGCGTCGTCCCCAAGTTTCAGTCAGCGTTAGGACACAAGCATCATAATACTCTGGTAGCCCGAGCAGAGCTGGGGAATCTGCTGCTGCTCAACGGTCAGACTGAAGAAGCCGTAGCGATGCTGGAAGACGTGGTCGAAGAGAGCCGACAATCACTCGGAAGGATGAGCCCCGGAACCTTAGGGGCAGAGCGTCTTCTAGTCAAAGCTCTCAACAATGCCGGAGCCAAGAGCCAAGCCCTAGATCTCGCAAACAAGACTCTCAACAATTCGCGACGCGTTTTTGGAGGAAAGCATCTAAATACACTGATCTTGCGGCATCTGATCGTTAGGATTCACAGAGACTCCGGCGAGATCGATCCCGGCGCTCAGGTATTCAGAGAGCTACTTCAGGATACATCTCGTGTTCTTGGTTCTCGAGATTCCCAGACGATTAGAGTTCGGTTTGATCTAGCCCTCACCCTCCAGGATCTCAACGATTACCCTTCGGCCCTCGGTCACCTACAACAGGCCTTTCTGGACTTCCAGGCGGTCCTCGGCGAAACGCATCCCACTACGATTAGCACCGCTAAAGCACTCGCCGAGACCCTCGAAGCTCTCCACCGCCACGACGAAGCCCAGGCGCTCCTCGACGGTCTTCCCGACGAAGCGGCAGAGGAGTCTCCCAACGCGACCGACGCCTCCTAAGAGCTGCCCCTCTCGAGTCTTCCCTCAGCTCGAGGCAAGCCCGATCTCTTCTTCTATCGCGACCCCCTCGACCGGCAGACGAATCTGCATCTCGACTCCCCCTTCGGGCACATTCGTCGCGCTGATGGTGCCACCGTGGAGCGCCACGGCGCGGCGAGCGATCGCCAGCCCCAGGCCATAGCCACCGGAGCTATGGCCTCGGATGAAGGGCTCGAAGAGGGCCGCTAGCTGCTCTTCATCGATGCCTTCTCCCTGGTCTCGGATGCGAAGCAGGACAGCACCCTGCTCTTCCCCACCGTCGAGAACGATCTCGATGCGCTTGGACTCTCCCGCGTGCTGAAGGGCGTTGCGAACGACGTTTTCGACGGCGCGATGCAAGAGCTCGGCGTTGCCGCGCAACACCATCTCTTCTTGGTCTGGAAGCTCGAGCAACACCTCGATCCCCACGGCATCCGCCTCGAAGGCGACGCCATCCCGGATCACCCGCAGCAGCTCGATGAGGTCGAAGTAATCGTCGAGGGACGCGGCGGCTCCCCCCTCGAGTCGGGCCAGGGTCAGCAGCTCCCCCACCAAACGATCGAGGCGCTGGCAGTCGCGGTCGATTCGTTCGACGGCCTCTTCGATTCGGTCGGGCCGGCGTCGCGCGAGATCGGCGGCGACACTCAGGCGAGCCAAGGGCGACCGGATCTCATGGGAAACGTCATGCAGCAACTGGCGTTGAGCTTCGTTCGCCCGGGCCAGGCGCCGCGACATGTCCTCGAAATGGCGGCCAAGATCACCGATCTCGTCTCCTCTGCGCGTGATACGCGAGTCCACCTCGACTGGGGTCTGCCCGTCCGCCAGATGACCGAAGGCAGCTTTGAGCTCAGCGATGGGACGGGTCCACGCGATGGTTAGGCCGCCGGCCAGCGCGATGCCTGCGGCGGCGAAAAGGAGGGCGAGGAGCCAAGGATATTCGAGCAGCCAGCGCACCGCGAGGCGATCGGAAGGGCCGGTTCCTTCAGGGTAGTAAACCACGAAGTCCCTGCCCTCTAGGCTGGTCACCTTCTGCACCGGCGATAGGTCACTGGAAGTCGTAGCGAGCGATCGCGCCACCGCGAGAGCCTCGATATCGACCTCTCGGCCCAATAGATCACCACCTTCGAGGTTCACCACCCAGGCAGGCTCGGGGCGCTCCGGCTGAGATTCCCATCTCTGGGCCAGCGCCCGGAAGGACTCTTCCCCCCCGGAGCTCAGAGTGCCCGCCGCGATCTGGACACCGATGGCCGCGGGCTTCGTCTGACTCACGGCGGCGCGAGGTAAGAAGCGGGCACGGGAGTCCAAAGCCAAGGTACTGAGCAGCGCCACGCAAAGCAGCAGCCACGCTAGGAAGTACCCGCCGAGAATGCGCCAGAAGAGACTCATCACTCGGGCTCGGCGACGAGCTGATAGCCGAGGCCCCGTACCGTCTGGATCGGAGAGCGACCATCGGCAAGCTCCCCGAGCTTGCCCCGCAGGTGGCTCAGGTGCACATCGATGCTGCGGTCGTAGCGGGTCAGCTTGCGACCGAGGGCACGTTCCGAGAGCTCCTCTTTCGACACCACCTTGCCGGCGTCACGCACCAGCTGCTCGAGAATATTGAACTCGGTGCTGGTGAGGTCCATTGCAGCACCGCGCCAGCTCGCGGTGCGGGTCGCGGGCTCGACGACGAGCGCCCCGGTCTGCAGAGTGATTCCGGCTTCCGGACGACTGCTCGTGGTCACCCGCCGCAGAATCGCGCGGAGACGAGCTACCAGCTCCCGCGGCGTACATGGCTTGGTGACGTAGTCGTCGGCGCCCAGCTCGAGACCAACGATGCGATCGATGTCGTCGCCGCGGGCAGTCAGCATCAATACCGGCACGTCGCTCGACTGCCGGATCGTGCGCAGGGTCTCCACCCCTCCCATCCCCGGCATCGTGACGTCGAGCACGACGATGTCGGTAGAAGAACCAGCCATCGCCTCGATCCCGCTTTCCCCGTCGTAGGCCAGGGTGACGTGGAAGCCCTCTGCCTCCAGCGCGTCCTGATGGAGCTCGCAGAGCTCGATGTCGTCGTCGATGAGAAGTACTTGGGGCACGCCATCCATGGCTGAAGGGTAAAGCCCCTTCGGCTTCGGTAACAGAGCAATTTACGTCAGCTTACCGAGTTTAACGTCGTTTAACACGCGCTTAGCCGCACCTAACGCGGGGCCTGCCTAGTCTCCCCTCATCGTCCTCGTCGATCGCCATCCTTGTGCTTTGAGCCGATGGCGGAAGAGCGAGCCCGCTGATGACGGTCATGACTTGGAGGCAAACGGTGCGGCACTGGAATCAGACAACCCGCTGGAATTGGCCCAGAGGTCGTCGGCGCGATCCCAAGCCCGTGCTCTTGGCCTCGCCCGTCGCCGCCATCTTCGCAGCCCCGATCGCCGCGGATTTCGCCTCGGAGGACTACGTCGTCTCCACCGAGACCGTCTCTATCGAGGGCGTCGACATCGAGGGCGACGGCGAGGGCCTCGGCGCTGCGGGCATCGCCTGGGACCCTCTCTCTTCCTTCTACCTCCCTTGACGCTGACTCCAAACTCCAACCAGAAGAGCCCCGACCAGGGGAGCTCCAACCGGGAGAGCCTTCTATGCCAATTCGCTGCCTGATCCTCTGCTTGCTTCTGATCGTCCCCACCGTGGTGCAGGCGGATTCCCTGCTCCCAGCCGAAGCGCCCACCTACAACGTCTCCGTGACCGAGGACATTGTGTACGGCACCGGCGAGGTCGGTTCACCGACAACTCGGCAGAAGGATTTACTGCTCGATCTCTACCAGCCCATCGGAGCGCAAGACGCTACCGGCGAGCTCAGCCCGGCCCTGGTGCTGATCCACGGTGGCGGCTTCGTCGGAGGAACACGCAAGGAAGGCCTGCTGGTGAACACCGCCGAGGAGCTGGCGGCGCGAGGCTGGGTGGTGGTCTCCATCGACTACCGCCTCGGCCCGGACGTGCCCAGACCGTCCGAGCGCATGCAGATTCTCCTCGAGGTAGCGGCCGCCGCGATTCCTGCCGATATGCCGGTCTTGGCGGCCGCTCAGGTGGCCGCGGTAGACGATACGCTGAGCGCCGCAGAGTGGCTCACCGCGCAGGCCGGGAACCTCGGAATCGATCCCTCCCAGATCGGCCTGCTGGGATCCTCCGCCGGCGCGATTACCTCCGTCCACGCGGGGTACCTCCTCGATGACCACGCCATCTCCTTCCCCCCCTTCAGCTTCGTGGTCAATCTCTGGGGCGGCAGCCTGATTCCCGCCGACAACCGGGTTGCGGCGGCACGCTTCCTGGAAACCGGTGAGCCGCCGCTCTTCGTGGTGCACGGCACCGAAGACCCGCAGGTCGACTTCGAGCTCGCGGAGCTGCTGGTGGGCCGGGCCGAGACGCAGAACGTGCCCTACGAGTTCTACCCGATCGCCGGAGCCGGGCACGGCGTCAATCTCTTCCTGGTGGAAATTGGACCGGGCCTCACGCTCTTCGAGCGTATGGCCCAGTGGACCCGGTCGGTAGTCCAGGAGCAGCGGGCGGACACCCGCAGCTTCGCCTTCGATGCCCAAGAAATCACCGTCTCCGAGGGGGCGACGGCCCTTTCCCTGGTCGTCCGCCGGCTGGGCAGCTCCTCCGGCAGCGTCGGCGTCACCGTCGAGACCCGCGAGGGCACAGCCGCCCTGAACGCCGACTTTGTGCCGGTCGAAGTCGACTTGGTCTGGCCGGACGGCGACGTCGAGGCCCGGACCGTCACCGTGAATCTTGTGGATGACAACCAGGTCGAGGAGCCCGAGAGCTTCACCGTCCGGCTTACGAATCCCACCGGAGGCGCCGCCCTCGTCGCCCCCTCCACTCTCACCGTCACCATCACCGACGACGACCAAATCGTGCCGAGCTCCTGCATTCCCGACGAAACCACCTCCTGCCTACTCGGTGAGCGCTTCCGAGTCACGGGCGTCATGACCAACCGCGACGGAGAGCAGTTCCCGATGCGGGTCATGAGCTTCGATGCTCAGAGAGCGGAGACCGAGACCACCGTGTTCTTCGAGAGCTTCATTTCCGATGCCGTGGAGTACGTGTTCAAGCTGGTCGACGCCTGCGCCCTCACCGACACCTATTGGGGCTTCCTCTCCGGCACCTTGACCAATCAGGAGACGATGCTTCGAATCGAGGACACGGCCACCGGCCAGGTCCAGACTTATACCAATCTTCCGGGGCAGGTCGCTGAGGGCCTGATCGACACAGAATTCTTCCGTACCTGTGACGGGTGAAGTCATGAACGAGTGGAAATTGAGCCTCGATCCAGCAGAGCTAAAAAGACCTCCAAAGGCGCCTTCAGAGGCTTCTTCGGAGTCTCTCCCCCATCGTAGAAACCAGTGGAGTCCCAAGATGAAGATGAGCCTTTCGAGGATTCGCATTGTAGTCATCAGCCTCGTAGCCCTTGGCGCGACCGGCTATCCCGGCAGCGATCCAGCAGCCGCCGAGCGAGCAGATTCTGGCCCCGTCGAGAACGGTGCAGCCGAGAACGGTGCAGTCGATTTCGCTGGAGTTGATTTTGGAGGCGCCTGGGAGCTCGACCCGGAGCTCAGCGACGATCCGGCCACCAAGATCCGCGAGGCCATGCAAGCACGGCTAGGGTCACGACGTGGCTTTGGAGGCGGCAGGATGCCGGACCGCAGGGGCATGCAGCGCCGACTTCAGGCGATGAAAGATCGTGTGCGGTCGATGTCCATCACTGCGGAGGAGCCTGTGTTGATCGTGGTCTATGCCGACGGACACCAGCGTAAATTGCACCTCGACGGTGAGTCATACCGCCCCGAGAACGGCGGCGGTGACCTCGAAATTCGGGCTCAGCAGAGCGGCGAGGGGGACCTGACGATCGAGGTGACGACGGAAGAGGAGCGGAAAGTCCATGAGCGCTGGAGCCTCACGGGCGACGGCAAACAGCTCGAGGTGACCGTCGAGATCGAGGGTGACGATCGGCGGCCCGACATCACGCTGGAGCGCGTATACCGACGCCCCGGCACGTCCTCCGAGAGTACTTCCTAGAGTAGATAGGCCTCTTTGGAGATCAAACGAAAACTATGGATTCTGGAACCCGAGCACCTCGAGCATGGCGCTCTGAGACTCTCGCGTATGACTTTGAGCCCCTGAGCGATGGCCGGTGTCCCGGGGCCTTCCTAGACTTCCCTCAGCTTCGGAAGTCTTCCGGAGGCCCACAACAGGACACCCTTCCACAGGAGCTCAAACCATGACCGTCAACTCTCACAACCACTTCCCCACCACCCTCGTCATCGGCGCCAGCGGTAAGACCGGGCGCCGGGTCGTGCAGCGCCTGGAGGCCGCCGGGCGACAGGTCAAGGCGGCGTCCCGCTCCAGCGCGGTGCGCTTCGAGTGGACCGATCGCGACACCTGGCGGCCGGCGCTGGAGGGGGCCCAGGCGGCCTACATCACCTTCTACCCGGACCTCGCCTTCCCCGGCGCCGCGGACGTCGTCGGCGACTTCGCCCGGCTGGCGGTGAGCCAGGGTGTGAAGCGCCTGGTGCTGCTCTCCGGCCGCGGCGAAGAGGGAGCCCGGCAGGCGGAGATTCAGGTCGAGCAATCCGGGGTCGATTGGACCCTGGTGCGCTGCGCCTTCTTCAACCAGAACTTCAGCGAGACCTTCGGGGAGCCGGTGCGCCACGGCGTGCTGGCGATGCCCGGCGGCGACACCAAGGAGCCCTTCCTGGACGCCGACGACATCGCCGACGTGGTCTTCGCCGCCCTCACCGACGACCGCCACATCGGCAAGCTCTACGAGCTCACCGGCCCTCGCCTGCTGACCCTCGCCGAGGCCGCCGCGGAGCTCAGCGAGGCCATCGGCCGCCCGGTGCGCTACATCCCCATGAGCGCCGAGGACTACGCCGGCAGCCTGATGGACCACGGCATGCCGGCGGCGGTCGCCGAGCCCCTCTCCCAGCTGATCACCGAGGTGCTGGACGGCCGCAACTCCTATCTCACCGACGGCGTGCAGCAGGCCCTCGGCCGGGCGCCGAAGGACTTCGCCGACTACGCCCGAGAAACCGCCCTTGCTGGCGCCTGGCAGCTGGAGGCCAAGGCCTCATGATCTCCTTCGTCGAAACCCTCACCGTCCTCGCCGCCCTCGGCTCTGCCGCCGCGGCGGGGACCTTCTTCTCCTTCTCCACCTTCACCATGGATGGCCTGCGCCGACTGCCCGCCAGCGCCGGCGCCGGCGCCATGATCGCCATCAACCGCGAAGCCCCCAAGAGGCCGCTGATGCTTCTGCTCTTTGGCACCGGCGCCCTCTGCCTCGCCCTCATCGTCAACGCCTTCTTCCACCTCGAGGCTCCGGGATCCCTGCTGCGCCTCGGCGGCAGCGCCCTCTATCTAGTCAGCGCGGTCCTGCTCACCGGTCTCTACCACGTACCCCGCAACGAGCGCCTCGACCGACTCGACCCCGGGAGCGCCGAGGGTCAGAGCTATTGGCGGATCTACTGGCAGGAATGGGTACGGATGAACCACCTGCGCACCGTCGGCCCCTTCGCTGCGGCTTTGCTCTTGGTGGTCTCGCTGCTGACGGGCTAACGAGGTATGACTGTCGGCGTGCCGACGAAGAGAGCTACCGCGACGGCTCGGACACTGTGTCTCGGGAGGTGATCCCGGTCAGCGTCCGAGCCCCCTCAGAACCGCACCGCGGCGGCGTTGATTTCACCAGAGTCCAGCACCTCACCGTCCATCCCTTCCCGAACCGCAACGATCATCGCCCGGCCAATTTCCGCATTGGAGGTGGCGAGGCCAAGACGTCGGAACAGGGGCGAGAGCGGGGTGAAGAGGGCGTAGGAAATACGGTAGAGCGCCCCCCGGATCTGGGCTCCATGGAGCCCGCGGATATACGCCGGCCGGAACACGACGACGCCAGGGAATCCCAAGGCTCCCAGCTCGTCCTCGGTGCGCTTCTTCACCCGCGCCCACATCGCTTTACCGTCGGCGCCGGAGCCGGAGAGAAAACAGAAGCGGGCCTTGGGGTTCTGCTCCAGCAGCGCACGCGCCGCGTGCATGGTCAGGGTATAGGTGATCTGAGTGTAGGTCGCCTCATCGAGGCCCGCCGACGAGACGCCGACGCACCAGAAGCACGCGTCGACCGTCGCCAGATGATCGGCGATGCTCGACAGGTCACTCAGGTCGTCGACCACCAGATCCGTCAGCTTGTCGTGCTCGAGACCGACGGGGCGCCGCCCGAGAACGGTCACGGCACTCACATCAGACGCGTTCAGGGCCTCGGCCAACACGCCTTTGCCGACAAATCCGGTCGCCCCGGTGATCAGCACATGCATTGCTTCGCTCCCCTTGGTTGAAGTTTGTTCAGGCTATTGAACGGTTACCGAGACCCTCAACGCAGCCACCTCTCTGAAGAGCCGTTCATCACCTCGGTACCCGTGCTCGCAAGTCATCCTGACCCGACTTGGACTCTAAAAGCACAGCTCTGCGAAGGGTCTCGACAAGGGTATACCTGCGACTCCATGCACCCAACGAACTCGTCATTCCTCTTTCGCCTCTTGGAGCTCCGTATTGATTTTTATCTCAGCGGCTTTGGGCCAGTGTTTTGAGTAAGGCAGGCCCTCCGGTACCTCTTCATGGACGGGCCCAATCGCCTCTACTAAACTGACTAGCCACCATTGACAGACAGACTAGTCTACCTATAATCACCCTATGAGCCCCAAGAGCACCACTCCCCCGCCACAGCGCCAGGAAACACAGCGTCAAGAAGCACAGCGCCTGACACCAGAGCACCCGCCGCTCCAAAGCAATCCAAGGGAACGCATTCTCGAAGTAGCGGTTCGCCTCTTCTACGAACAGGGTTACCAAGCCACGGGAATCAACCAGATCATCCGGGAAGCCAGCGTCGCGAAGGCCAGCTTCTACCACCACTTCCCGAGCAAGCTCGACCTCATCGTCGCCCACCTCGAACGATGCGATGACGACTGGTTCTCGGAGCTCACGGACGCCATCGACGTCTACCGGGAGCCCCACCGACGAGTCCTGGCCCTCGTCGACCATGTCGGTCAATGGCTCAAGCAGCGGGACTACCGAGGCTGCGCCTTCCTCAATTCCCTGCCCGAGTTCAGCGATCCGCAATCCCGCCCCCGGCAGATCGTTCGCGAACACAAACTCAAGCAGCGCCGTTTGGTCGCCGACCTCTGCGCCGAGGCCCAGCGACCGGAGCTCGCGGACCGAGCCTTCTTGCTTGTCGAGGGGGCGATCTCCCAGGTTGCCGTGGTGGGCACGCTCCAGCCTCTCGATCTCGTTCGAGATCTTGTGGAGCGCGAGCTCTCGTCTGCCGTACCCTCCTCCCCCCACTCTGCCTCCCGGCGCCCAGGCTCAGCCCCAGGAGAGACGAGATGAACCTGCGGAGTGCCCGTTTTCTTATCGCTTGCCTGGTTCTCCTGCTGGCGTTCTTCGCTCTCGAGCCTCGGAGCGCTCTCGGGCCTTGGAGCACCGCCGCCGCAACCGAGCCCGCGGAGCGAGCCGCTCCCCCACAACCGGTGGAGCTACCCGCCGACTATCGCGAAACCTTCACCAATTATCTGAGCCTGGATCGAGTCCAGAACCCTGACCAAATCATCCGCCTCTTCGCCAACGACATTGCGATGCAGGGTCCCGACGAGGACGGCCTGCTGCCCTTCGGCTCGATTCTGGTGGCGGAGGTGTATAAGGCGAAGCTCGATGATTCAGGGGAGGTGCTCCATTCGAGCCTCGGCCGCCGCATTCGCGACAAGATGGCGCTGATCGCGGTGATGGAACGAGCGGAACACTTGGGTCTCACCCTTTCAGAGGAGCTCCGCAACGAGCATTGGGATTTCGCTGCCTACAAGCCCGATGGCTCGGTTGCCGGCAAGAATTTGGATACCTGTCGCGTTTGCCACGCCCCGCTGAAGAACACCCACCACCTCTTCTCCTACGAACACCTGGCCCAGCGGCTCGAGCCGGTAGTTGGCCTGGCGCCACAGCCCACCGAAGAGCAGCCCACCTCCACCCAAGATCCGAGAGCTGCCAGCCTTCCGGAAAACCCACCAGTCCTCGACCTCAGCGCGAGGGATTCCCTGAGCTTCGGTCCGACCGAATTGAAGGTCGAGGGGCCTCCCTCGCGAAGCTCCGCTTCCGTAATGAGGGCAGGCTCCAGCACAGCTTCGGTACCGCTAGGGCGCGCTTCATTCTAAGAAGTCGCTGATGGTGTTTGGATTCTCGCCCCCCCAGCCCGACGACCTGGTCCTGCTATAAAGCGACTCTGATTCTTGGTCCGGAACGTAAGCGAGCCACCGAAGCTAAGCCTTGGCGCCCCAGGTCGATAATCGACGAAGTCCCCCCCCTAAGTCTCCGCCTACGACGTGAAGGAGTGGCAATACGACTAGCGTAACGACTGTCGTCGCGAGTACACCGTAGGCGATAGACACAGCAGCTGGAACCAGATACTGGGCTGCTTCAGACTGTTCCAGGACCAAAGGTGCAAGTCCAGCAAAGGTAGTGACAGAGGTAAGAACGACTGCACGTAACCTCGAGGTACCGGCAGATATCCAGGCATCGATCCTGCCTTCGCCCCTAGCCCGGGCCTCGTTGAATGTAGCGACGAGAAGCAGGCTATCGTTCACCACAATGCCGCTGAGTGCCATCAGACCGAAGAAGGATAGGATGCTCATCGGCAGATCGTGAATCCAGTGACCAGCGATTGCCCCAAGTACGCCGAAGGGAATCACCGCCATGATTAGGATCGGCTGAATGTAGGACTTGAGCGGTACCGCTATCAAAGCGTAGACAGTAGTCAAAGCTAGAAGAAGCACCCACGCCATCGAAGCGCTCGTTTCTGCCATTTCCGCCAGCTCACCATCTTCGACAAGAGTCAGGCCAGGGTACCTCTCCATCACGGCAGGAATCAGGTCAGACTCAAGGGACGCCATGACCGCCTCAGGCGACACGAGATCGCGCTTAACATCGGTGCTGATGGTCGACACTCTAGAGCCATTTACGCGCTGAATCTCCACTGGAAGCATGCGGACATCGGCATCTGCAACTGCTAACAATGGCACCACTTCGCCACCTGGGAGCCTCACCCGAGCTCGCTGTAAATCTGCAAACCGTTCTCTAGCGCCCGTCGGATACCGAACCCTCACTTTCACTTCGTCGTCTCCGCGTTGAAACCGCTGGACTTCGTAGCCCAAGAAAGCTCTCTGGATCTGGCCTGATAGATCGGCCTGGGATAAGCCGAGGGCACGCCCCTCTGGCGTGAGGCGTAGCGTGACCTCCGACTTCAACTTCCCAAGGCTATGTCGAACATCTCGAACTCCCGGCACTTCAAGCAGGCCCTCCAAAATCTCAGCGTGCGCTGCTTCCAGAGATACTTCGTCTGCGGCTTCGAGACGAAGAGTAATTGCAGGAAAAGCGTCGAAGTCCGCACTGAAGCTTAGACGTTTTGCGCCCTGTAGCTCTCCAGCGAGATCTCTCCAAGTGGAGGCAACTTCTTGCGGGCGCACAACCTGCGAGCCAGGACGAATTTCAGCCCTCACCTGGCCACTCAGATCGTTCAGTAGTTCCACCTGAACAGAGCCGACCAAGCTCTCCGCGCCAAGCTTTACAACTGTTTCTTTGAGCGAAGCTTCTAAACTTTCAAGGTGTTTTTCCGTCTCAGCGAAGCCTTCCGTATCTTCCATCTCGACAGTCGCGGTGATGAGCTCGCCAGGAAGATCTGGGAAGAAACTGGATTTCACGACGCCTGAGAAGACCGTAAAGAGACCGCCAAGCGTAACGAGACCTACCGTAGCAACGGCCCAGATTCGCCTCCTCAATGATAGGCACAATACTCGCCGATAGATCAACTCAAGGTGCGCAAACCCGGCAGATATCCACCCTTGTATTGGCGACAACTTTCTACTCATCCATGACCCGTTCCCCTTGCCAAGACGGAGGTGCGAAAGATGGGCCGGCAGAATAAGCTTGGACTCTAAAAGCGAGAATAGAAGGCAGCCAGCAGTCACAAGGCCGAATTGCGTGAAGACGAGCCCGAATTCACCTTTGACCAGACCCAACACAAGGAATCCGATAACCGTCGTCAAGACTCCGAAGATCGTAGGCATCGCAACTCTATGAACGCCGCGAACAGTACTCTCAAGACTATCTCCTTCCTTGCTCTTTGTATGAAAAACGCTCTCTCCGATAACAACGGCATCGTCCACAACGATGCCAAGAGCCACGATGAGCCCGAAGGCGGTCAGATCATTTAGGGACAACCCAGCCCACTGCATGACCAGAAATGCCCCACTAAAGGCGAAAGGTAAGCCTAGAGCCACCCAGACGGCTACACCGGGATGGAGCGTCAAAGCGAGAAAGCCAAAGACTAAGAGAAACCCCATCAGCGCGTTATCCCGAAGCAGGCCAATCCTCGCACTTACTTGAAGACTCCGATCGTTCCAGACCTCCAGCGTCACGCCCTCTGGGACCATGCCCCGCGCTGACAAGTCCTCAGCAACCGATCGCAATACTTGACTTACTTCGTCCTCACTCGCCCCTGGCCCTTTGAATACCCGCAACCCGATCGAGGGGTGCCCTTCAAAGCGCAACCAGCTCTGCTGGTGATCGAAATACGCTGACTGGACATCGGCTAGTTCTCCTAGCAGGCGCTCGCCACCGTCAGGAGCTGAAACCACAGGAATCTTCTCAAACGATGTTGCCCAGAATTTCTGCTCCGATGCGCGAATCAGCGAAAATCCGTCGCCACTCCGAAGTCGCCCGCTAAGATCTAGAAACGACTCTTCACCCAAGACCAAAACAACGTCTTCTAGTGTCAGTCCGAATTCAGTCAACGCGGCCTCGTCGAGCTCCACATGGATCTCAGGGTCTAGATATCCCACACGGTCCACACGGTTGATGACTTGATGCTGGAGAAGATGCGAACGGATTCGATTCGCAAAGGTCTGAAGCGTATCCCTCCCAACGGAACCCGAAACGTGAAGCCATGCCACTCGCTCGTCGCGACGAGCCTTTTGGATCGACGGACCTTCCAAGCGCTCAGGCAGGTTGGGAATGGCATCTACCCGAGCCTTGACCTCGGCCAAGAGCTCGTCCAGATCACCATCAGCTAGCTTCTCTACCGTAATCGTGGCACCGTCCGCCCGGACAAGCGATCGAATGTGTTTGACACCAGGAGCCCCTTCCAATGCCCTCTCAATAGAGAGAACTGCAGCTTGTTCTGTAATCTGCGGAGATCCGCTAGGGAAGCCAAACTCGATCGTCACCATGCTTGGCGGCAAACCTGGGAATGTCTCCCGTGGAAGACTATTCGCCGAAACAAAACCCAACCCAAGGACAACAAACATAATTAGATTTGCGGCGACTGGGTTCGAAACAAACCAAGCCACGGGCCCTGAAGGGCTTGTTGTAACGTCAACCACGGGTTGGCCTCGGCATGACATTAACGCCTTCTACGAAAGATCCTCTCGGTTCGCTCACTAGCGTCACGGCCTCCTGACCGGCGAAAGCCTTGACAACTATCACGTCGTCCAGCTCAACAACCGGCTCAACTACCTGACGGACCAGTCGATTTTCCTCATCCACAGTCCAAACAACACCCTGCGCGGTGACAGTATCTACGGGCAGGGCCAAAACGCCCGCGAGGGCTCGACCTTTGACGGCAGCCCGAACGAATGTCCCAGGATAGAGAGCCGGCGTCTGATTTAGCGGATCCTCGATCTCGACGACCAAAGCTCGCTGGCGCGTCGACGAGGAAACATGCTTCTCGACCCGAATCACAGTGGCTTCCCAAGCCTCTTGAGAAGAACTGCGAGGCTGTAGAACGACCGGCCACCGCTGGGCCACGAGTTCCGCCTCGGGAGGCAATAAAGCCCATTCGCGCTCGCTGAGCGGTAACCGCACCTCAAATCGATCACTCGAATAGATCTCAACCACCTCGGTGCCCGGCTGAAGGTACGTTCCTGGCGCGACCAGACGCTGTATGACCGCGGCGTTGAACGGAGCCCGGATCCTCGTCCGCTCTAGGTCCCTCTCCGCCTCTCTGAGGGCCGCCCGCGCAGCTTCGACTTCTTGCTTGGCCGCAGCCTGATGAGGCTCCCGGGTTAGGAACGGAGATGGATTCCCACCCGAACCTACGCGATTCCAGTCGATCCGAGCCTGTTCTGCGCGCAGGTTCTCTTCCTGCAGTGCCACTAGAGCAGAGTCCAATTCTGCTTGTGCTCGAGCGACTGCCTCGAGCCAAGTTGTCGCATCCACACGAAAAAGCTCCGTCCCTCGAGCCACTCGACTCCCTGCTTCGGTCCGCTCGCTCACACTCACCACAGCGCCTTGGACTTCTGATGCTAGTCGTGTCTGAAATCGCGCCTTCACCTCTCCATAGGCATGGACCTCAGGCACCACAACCGTCGGTGTCGCGAGCTGTACATCGACGCCGATGAGGTTGATCGCGGAGTCTTCAACGATCTTAGAGCTATCGTCGGGATCTGGAGCAGACAACGCTCGACTCGTGGCCACGCTTGCGCCGCCTAACACTGAGATCAACGTTGCAAAACCAACGACCCTGCTCCACTTACGATTCATGACGCTGCCTCCAAGCCGAGAGCAAGGCCGAGTTCGACTCTGTTAGTAAGAAGCTCCGCTTGTGAGACGAGTAGATCTCGCTCGGCCGCAAAGGCAGTCCGCTGCGAGTTAAGGAGATCTAAAATATCGACCAATCCGCGCCTGTACCCGTCAGCGAAACTCGCGCGAGTGCGATGCGCATGGTCAACGGCTCTTTCGAGATATGGAATCTGAGCTGCCAACGTACCCTCAGCCGCCAAGGCGTCGTCAATCTCTCCGACCGCAACACTCAAGATCGACCGGTATTCGTAGGCGGCCACCTGCCGCCGATGCTGCGATGCAGCGTGCTCTGCCAGGAGCTCCGCGCGATTGATGAGCGGAGCTGCCAGCGCCCCGAGAACTGACCAAACCGGATCAGATTTCAGCGCATCATTCAGGCTCTCGCCGCCGAGCCCTATAGAACCGGTCAGAGTCAGGCGAGGCAGCAGTGCCTTGCGGGCAACCTCGATTCCCAGGGCTTCTGCCTGTAAGCTCGCGATTGCTGATGCGACATCGGGACGATTACCCAACGCCTCGAGGGGAAGCGCAGGCTGAGCAAACGATACTTCCGGAAACGACGATGGAAGCGAACCCAAGTCGCTACGGCTAAGGTCTCCGAGTAGGACTCTAAGACGTGTCTCGGCAACACCGAGGTCCAATTGAATTGAGAGAGCATTCGCCTCGGCCGAGGCCAACTCGGCTTGGGCAGCATCCCAATCAGCAACCGGCTCAAGCCCGCGACGATAGCGGTCCTCGATCACCTCCACCGTGCGCCGGAGCGAGGTGATTCGGCGCTCCTCGAGCTCTACCTGTTGCCTCGCCGAGACAACCTCCAGCCCCGTCTGAAGAGTACGGGCTGCGAGCGATGTCTGAGCTGCCCGAAGGTCAGCCTCGAGTGCGCCATGAAGCAAGTATTCTCGGCCCTTTTGGTCTGCCAGACGAGACCATACGTCGATTTCCCACGCGAAATCTAAACCCATTGCAACGGACGTCGAAGTGTTTCCGCCACCCTCCTGCTCTTGACCGCTGGCCGAAAGAGCCACTTTGGGCCTTCGACTAGATACAGCCGCACGCAGCAGGGCCGACGACTCAGCCACGCGAGCTCCCGTTACTGCAAGATCCGGGTTGTTCTCTAGCGCTCTTCTTGCTAGTGCCTCATAGCGAGGGTCCGGAATCAGTGATAGCAGAGAGGGAACGGGTACGGAACCGCTCGCATCGCTCACCCACTCCGCTGCTAGCCCCTGCAACGGGTCGACCTTCGGGAGATCATGGCGGGCGGTAGCGCAGCCGGAAGCTGCCAGGAGCAACACCAGCCATCCAACACGAGCCATCAGAAAGTCACTCCCATTTGCAGCGAGAACCCGGGCGACGCCTCAAGGTCGTGCTCACTCAGAAGCTGCCCGACCGAGTTGTGGAGCTTTAGTTCACTCCCAAAACCAAAGGTTGGGCCAACCTTGAGCGCGACGCGATCTCCGAAACTCTGCTCGTAGTTGAGTCCGATATCGAAGCGAAGAAACTCCGCGAACCCCTCAGAAGCAACCTCGCTATCCTCCGCCAACTTTGCGACGAAAGACTGTACATTTGCTGTGAGCGAAATCGCGGCCCCAGACGCGAAGCGATATCGCACACCGGTTTGGGGAAGCCCAAGACTCGCCGACCATCCTTGTTCCGCTCTTTCTCTATAGGAGACGCCAAATACCGGGAACAGTTCGTACTCAACATCTACCGTGGTGTGCCAGTTGTAGCCAACTCCAAAGAAAAGACCCCAGTCCTCTGAACGGTTCCATGACGCACCTAAGACTGTGTTTATATAGCCCGATCCGGAAATCTCTTCCTCAAACGCGACTCCACCCCCCAATGAGGCAATCCATGCCCAGTCTTCACTAACCGGTTGATGAAAATCATAGCGGACCTCAAAGCGGCTTAGGTCATCCCAAGGCTTTGCTGAGCCGTTCGAGAAGCTGAGATCTTCGGCCCCTTCCCAAGTAAATTCGTAGAAGTTGCCAGAGAGTGAGAACCATGGCAACTCGATTTCGACTCCTTGAGAAAGAAGTTCGATGGCCGCACCACTGCCCTCAAACCCGAGATCGCTGACCCCGGAAACTTCGAGTTCAATCGCTGTCGACTCACTAAATTCGGAGACGGCTGAGGCAGCATCCGATGATTGTTCCGCCTCGTTGACAAGTCTCGCTTCGGGCTCCATTGCGGTGGCTGGAATAGTACCGCCGAGTGAGAGGCCTAGAACAAGGCCAGTAAGTAGAAGGGGGCAAACGTGCGAGAGGTGTGCTGTGTTCTTCATGCGCTTATATTCAGCGCACAGAGTGATCTCAACCTTGCCTTGACATTGCTATTCGGTAAGGTACGCCGACTATTCGGAGCCACCTACGAAAGTACGAAACCAGAGCTCCACACGGGTACCGCCTTCCGCACGATTCCTCAATCTGATTTCGCCTCCGTGTGCCGTCATAGCCGCATGTACGTAACTCAGTCCGAGTCCATGTCCCGGTGTCCCCCGAGAGCGATCTACCCGGTAGAAGCGCTCGAAGACGTGACTTAGTTCTTCTTCGGGAATACCAGGGCCAGAGTCACTCACACAGATCATCAACTTCTCATCGGTATCTCGGTAGATGTCTAAGTGAATGGATCCTCCGAGCGGAGTGAACTTCACAGCGTTATCCACGATATTCGCGAAGACTCGCTGGAGCACCGTGCGATCAGCGCGTACATGGTAGGACCCCGGTTCTTTCTTAAGAGTCATATATATCCCTTTGCTCTCCGCCGAGTCCTGATATAAATCAACGACCTCCTCAAGAGTTGAGGCGAGATCAACCTCCTCGGGTTGCGGCGGTTCCCGACCAATATCCAGCCGCACGATCTCAAGCATCGTTTCGACGATCGCTTCTAGGCGACTGGTTTCTTCAATCGCTCGTACGGCCATCTCTCGGTATCCTTCCATCGATTCGTCGCCACGGAGAGCAACCTCGGCCGCTCCTCGAATCCGGGTGAGCGGGCTCCGGAAGTCATGTGCCGCGTCCACGGTTACGAATCGAAGGCTAGTCACCAGCCCGTCGATACGCTCCAGCATGCCGTTGATTGTGGCCGTAAGCTGTTTGACTTCCTGAACCTGTTGATGTTCTGGAACGCGGGCCGATAGTGAGCCACCCTTGAGGATCCTCTCTGCAGTCCGGGAGACTTCTTTCACGCCTCTTGTCGCGCTTTGCGCCATCCACCAACCAAGGATTGCTGCCAACACGATCAGGATGAAAAGACTGACATTCCAATACCTTCTAAACTCTCTGAACAGGGCATGGTCATGCTTTAGTAGGACACCAGCTTGAATCGCACCGCCATCGGACAAGCGGCGACTCACTACTTGGAGCCGGCTCTCCCCACCATCAGCCCCTACGGTGTCTGAGCGCATGTCCCCGCGAGCCATTCCCTCAACGAGTCCCTCCGCTAAGGGAACCTCTGGCCCCTGCGCGAAGGCTATGCTGCCACCCGGTTCAAAGACTCGGAAGTAGGATTCCTCAACAAGATGCTCCCCCTCGTGGCCAAACTCCGATGAAAACTCCAAGACGGCGTCTTCAAAGGAGTCTGCCGCTTCGACCAGTTGAATAAGCATCGGACTAACCCCTTGCTCCAAACTCCTTTTCATCGCGAAGCCAAGGAAAAAGAATAAAAGGACGTTGAGAGCTATCGTCAGGCCCACATAGGACACGACCAGGCGACCTGTCAGGGTACGAATCACTCCTCCGGACCCTCGAACCGGTAACCAAGGCCCCGAATCGTCCGAATCCAGTCAAAGTCAGAATGGGCCGCAAGCTTGCTCCGAAGGCGGGAGACCTTTGCCTCCACCACGTTCGTCTGGGGATCGAAGCCGTATCCCCAAACGTAATCCAGGATCATCGTCTTCGACACAATCCTCCCCCGGTTCCTCACGAGATAAACCAGCAGCTTGAACTCTCTTGGCTGGAGATCCAGCGTTTCTCCCCCCAATTGAACCAAATGGCGTTCGGAATCAAGAGTTAACTGCCCCATCTGCATAGTCGCAGACGGAGCGTGAAAGCTTCCACGTCGGGCCAACGCCTCAACCCGTGCTACCAGCTCGGCAAAAGCAAAGGGCTTCGTCAGGTAGTCATCCCCGCCTGCTCGCAACCCTCGGATCCGATCGTCGAGGGCCCCTTTGGCGCTTAATACAAGAACGGCGGTCCGCTTGCGCTCACCTCGCAACTGCTTTACTACCGAAAGTCCATCGCGGCCCGGCAACATGATGTCCATGACGATCACGTCATATTCCGAGTCTGCGGCCATCAGGTATCCATCCTCCCCTGAGGACGCGAGCTCCACGCTATAACCTTCCTGCCGCAATCCCTTGTCAAGAAAACGTAAGGTCTCAGGATCGTCCTCTATCACCAAAACTCGTATCATCTCTCCTCCCTGTCCTACAGGTGGCGGGCCCTAGAGAATCATAGAGTCTAGACCTTGTCGGTACCTTACCGTTTTACAGACGCACTTCCACGAACAACCCAAGTAGATACTCTTCGCAAATGATTAGCCATCTAACCGCTCGGCACCTCAAAATCAGTCGAGGATGCTCCGCCGCCACTCGGCGGCGAGGTCGTCGTCTTCCTCGAGGCGCAGGATCTCCAGCCGGCAGCCGGAGGGCAGCTGGGGCTCCAGCCGCTGCAGCATCCAAATCACCAGCTCCTCGCTGGAGGGGATCAAGCCACCGGGATGAAAGGCCTCGATGGCGTGGTTGATGTGCTGGTGGTCCAGCTGCTCGACGATCTCCCGGCGCACGCTGGCGTCGAGGGCGGGCAGATCACAGAGGAAGCCGGTGAGGGGATCGACGACGCCGGAGACGGTGATCTGGAGACGATAGTTATGGCCGTGCCCGGGCAGGTTGGCGCAGGGGCCGAAGTGGGCGCGGTTCTTCTCTTCCGACCATTCCGGGCGCCGATAGAGATGAGAGGCACAGAAGCGATAGCGCCGCTCGAGCAGGACTCGCGGGCGATCGCCGGGGTCAGTCTGCGGGGCGGCGGAATGATCCGAGGTGGTGGTCTCGTTGGTAGAGGGAGGCGCGGGCATCGAGAACTCTCCTGAGGAAAAGATCGCCGGTGGATCTACCGTCGATTCACTAGCTGCTGCACCTTATCGCAGCGGGAATCCGCTAGGTGCCGTCGGGAGATATCTCGCTCGAATGGCTCGATGCGGCGAGACAGATGCCGAGGAAGCCATATAATCGGCCCGCGCCGGGGGCAGGCGGCGCCGGGCTTCGCCGTGGCACCGGGAGCTCCGACAGTCCTTTCTAAGAGACCGCCTCTTAGAAGACTGCCTCTTAGAAGACTAAGTTTCGACTCCCCGCCTGCCGCTCAGGGACCGCCGTCGATCCTCGACGCTCCCCTTCCCGACGCCCAACCACCATGCGCCGACTCGATCGCTATATTTTCCTCCAGCTGCTGGGCCCCCTGGGCCTCGGCTTCATGGTGTACACCTTCCTGCTGGTGATGCAGTTTCTCTTCCAGTCGGCGGAGATGATCATCCAGCGGGGCCTGCCTCTGTCCACCGTCGGCGAGCTCCTGATGCTGGTGATGCCCAGCACCGTGGTGATGACGCTGCCGATGTCGCTGCTCTTCGCCATCCTGATCACCTCCGGACGCCTCGCCGCCGACAGTGAGCTGGTGGCGATGCGCTCCTGCGGCATCTCGCTGCTCTCCCTCTATCGCCCCGTCTTCCTGCTCTCCGCCATCCTCGCCGGCATCAACCTCTACTTGATGCTCTGGGTCTTGCCCCACGGCAACCATCGGCTGCAGCAGCTACAGCTCGAGATCGTCACCCAAAGCGTGGCTCAGCAGGTAGAGCCTCGGGTGTTCAACGAGCAGTGGGACGGCAAGGTGCTCTACGTCTTCGACGTGCCTCAGGGCCAGGATCGCTGGCGAGGGGTCTTCGTCGCCCAAACCCTTGAAGGCACCGACGACTCCCCCGGCGGCACCGAGATGCTGATCGCCGATTGGGGGCAGGTGCGGGTGGAGGAATCCGGCGAAAAGCTGGTCTTGGAGCTGGAGGACGCGGTCTCCCACCAGGTGGACCCGAAGGAGCCCGGCGGCTACCGGGTGACCTTCCACGAGCGACTGGAATCGGTGCTGGAAGACAACTTCCTCTCCTCCCGCAAGGCCTCGATCTCGGCATCCAAGAGCATCCGGGAGATGGACTTCCAGGAGCTTCGGCGCCGCGCCAGCGACCCTCGGACCTCACCGGAGATGCGCAATCTGGTGCGGGTCCAGATGTACAAGAACTTCTCGATCCCCGCCGCCTGTCTGGTCTTCGGGCTGCTCGCCCTGCCGCTGGGCATCAACAATCGCCGCGGCGGCAAGGCCTCGGGCTTTACCGTCTCCATCGGGGTGATCCTGGTCTACTGGATCCTGCTCTCCAACGGCGAGGAAGCCGCCCGGTACGGCAAGATGGAGCCCTGGCTGGCGATGTGGATTCCCAACGCCCTCTTCGGCGTCCTGGGCTTCGTCCTGCTCGTGCGGCGCAACGCCGACAAGAGCCTGATGCTCTCTCAGGTGGACCGCTGGATCCGCGAGGACCTCTGGGCCTGGATCATGTCCTTCGGGCGCTGGCGCAGCTCCCGCAAGAAGAGGCTGCAAGAGGCCCGCCAGCGCAAAGGAGAGCAGGGACGAGGGGGGCGTGAATCGGGAGATTCAAGAAGAGGCGTGGGAGTCCAGCTCCCGGGCCGCAGGATCGTGCTTCGCCTACCCCGCCTCGGCCTTCGGGTGGTGAATTTGATGGACCGCTTCGTGGTCCGCCACTTTGTCTCCATCCTCGGCCTGGTGATGCTCTCCGGCCTGGTGCTCTACGTGGTGGCGGACCTCGGCGAGAACGTCGACGACATCCTGAAGAACAACATCAGCACCGACGTGCTGGTGGACTACTACAAGTTCAAGTCCCTTCAGATCCTCTACGACATCTCCCCCATCGTCATTTTGGTGACCACCCTGCTCACCTTCAGCCTGCTCTCCCGCAGCAACGAGCTCACCGCCTTCAAGGCCCTGGGGGTCAGCCTCTTCCGACTCTCCCTGCCGGTCATCGCCATGGCCTTCCTGGTGGCGGCCTTCAACGTCTACCTGCAGAGCGAGGTGCTGCCGGCCTCCAACCAGCGAGTCTCGGCCCTCAAAGACGAGATCAAGGGGCGCAAGAAGAGCGCGCGAACCTTCCAACGCCTCGACCGCCAATGGCTCTTTGGCCAGGGCCGCTACGTCTACCACTACGTCGACTACGAGCCCGAGGAGCAGAAGCTCAACAAACTCCAGGTCTTTGAGTTCGACGAGAACCTGCGCCTCGCCCGCCGCCTCTACACCACCGCCGCCCGCTACCAGGCCGAGGACGGCGGCTGGATCTTCGACAGCGGCTGGATGGTGGCCTTCGACGGCACCCGCATCGAAGCCCTGGAGACCTTCGACGAACCGCGGCTCTCGGACTATCCGGAGACCCCGGAATACTTCACCGCCGAGATCAGGCCACCGAAGCAGCTGAGCTACCGCGAGCTCCAGAGCTATATCGCCGACCTCGAGCGCCGAGGCAGCGCCCATCCGGAGCTCAAGGTAGAGCTCCACGGCAAGATCGCCTATCCGGCCATCTCCCTGGTGATGGTGCTGGTCGCCCTACCCTTCGCCTTCCGCCTCGGCCGCCACGGCGCCCTCTACGGCATCGGCCTCTCGGTGATCCTGGGCATCTGCTTCATGGCCCTCTACATCTTCTTCACCACCCTCGGCGCCGCCGGAGCCCTGCCGCCGCTCCTCGCCGTATGGAGCCCGAACCTGGTCTTCGCCCTCTTTGCGGGCTATCTCTTCTTGGGTGTTCGCACCTGAGAGAGCCTCTTGGGGCCAGGGCATAATAGGGCGGGCCAGAAACGCAATGTCGAAGGATCCTGCTCCCTCCGTGGAGACCGCGCGCTCGCCCGGGTGGCGCTTCGATCACTCGTACTCGCGGCTACCCCAGCAGCTGTGGGACTCCCCAGATCTCTCTCCGGTCTCCGATCCCCGTCTCTCGATCCTCAATCGTCCCCTGGCTGAAGAGATGGGGCTCGATCCCGAAGCTCTCGCCCACCCGAACCAGGTCGAGGTGCTCGCCGGCAATCGAGTGCCGAAGGGCGGCCTCGCGCTGGCGCAGGCCTACGCCGGCCATCAATTCGGGCACTTCACGAGACTCGGGGACGGGCGAGCGATGCTCTTGGGCGAGCACCTGACGCCGGACGGGCGGCGCCTCGACGTGCAGCTCAAGGGCAGCGGACGGACGGTGTTCTCCCGCGGCGGCGACGGGCGGGCTCCTCTGGGACCGATGCTGCGGGAGTACGTGATCAGCGAGGCGATTCACGAGCTGGGGATCCCGACCACCAGGAGCCTCGCGGTGGTCGAGACGGGAGAACCGGTATTCCGCGACGGTCCGCTGCCCGGGGCGGTGTTGACGCGAATTGCGTCGAGCCACATCCGTGTGGGGACCTTCGAATACGCGACGGCGCTGCGAGAGTCTTCTCTCACTCAGGCCCTTGTCGAGGCGACTATCGAGCGGCACTTCCCCGAGCTTGCCGAGGCGGACGATCCGGCCATCGAGCTGCTCCGGAGCGTCGCGGAGCTGCAGGCGGATCTCATCGCCCGCTGGCTGGCGGTCGGCTTCATCCACGGGGTGATGAACACCGACAACATGACTCTTTGCGGCGAGACCATCGACTATGGGCCGTGCGCCTTTCTCGACGCCTACCATCCCGACACCGTGTTCAGCTCCATCGACCGCCACGGGCGCTACGCTTTCGGCCGGCAGGTCGGGATCGCCCTCTGGAACCTGGCCCGCTTCGCGGAGTCTCTCCTCCCGCTCCTGGATAGCGTTCCCGAACGGGCCGTAGAGCGGGCGCAGGAGACTGTCGACACTTTTCCTGAGCTCTTCGAGCGGCGCGAACTGGCTGCGATGAGGGCGAAACTGGGGCTCCTCGGCAAGGAGCACGACGATGAGAAGACAGACGAGAAGCTAGTCTCTGACCTGCTCTCCCTGATGGCGAAGCGCCGGACGGATTACACCAACGCCTTCCGGGATCTGATCGCCGGACGGCTCCCGTCGGGAGACGAGGCCTTCAGCGACTGGATGGAGGCCTGGAAGGCCCGCCTCGCCCGTCAGCCGGACTCGGAGCCGGAGAGGATCTTGCGAATGCAGGCCGTCAATCCGGCCGTCATCCCCCGCAACCACCGGGTGGAGGAAGCCCTCTCCGCCGCGTCGGAGCAGCACGACCTCGGGCCGTTCCGAAGTCTGCTCGCCGCGCTGGCCGATCCCTACGACCACGCGCGGGAACGCCCCGGGTACGACGAGCCCGCTCCGCCGAGCGAAGTGCCCTACCGCACCTTCTGCGGCACCTGATTCCCCGCCACCATCACCCCGACGGGGCCAATCCAGCGACTCAGTCGACCTTGCGCAGGCTCTTCGGCCAAGGATCGGCAAAGACTTCTCCACGCTCCCAAGCGGCGACTTCTTCGTCCGTGCACAAAGCGCTCTGCAAAGCGGCTTCAAAGGCCTTGCAGGCAGCGGGCAGTCCAATGAGAGTGAGCTCGTTGGTGCGATCCCCGAAGATAGGGTGCTCTGCCTGGAGTCGCTCCTTGAGAAGCTCGACTTCAAAAGGCAGCAGCTTGCCATCTCGGTCGTGGACAGTCTCGGCGACCCAGAGGCCGGTCAGCTCGAGGGCAATCTGGCTGCCGGATTGCTGCCACAGAAGAACGTCGCCGGGACGAGATGCAAGCCACAAGAAGCCCTTAGTGCGATAGAGACCGGTGCCGAGCTGACTCTGACAAACGTCGTACAAGCGCTGCGGGTGGAAGGGGCGCGGGTCGCTGAGGATGATCGCCTCCACATCCTCAGGAGTAGGAGCGTCTAGGGTGAGGCCGAATTGATCGGCGAGGGCCTCGAGATCCGCGAGCCTGGGCGCGGGGGTGTTGTCGAGCTGCGAGAGGCGAAGGCCAGCGAGGGCGGAAAGTCCCACCGTGGCGTGGGGCTGCAGCTTCCTCAGGGTACGGACCTGGGCATCCACGACGGCCTGGGGGACGGTGTCGATCTTCGTCAAGATGATCACGCTGGCGAAGACCAGCTGTTCTGCGAGGATCTCCGCGGCGCGGTGCAGGGCGGGGTCATTGGAGGGAGTCGCTTCGCCGGTGAAAATGCGGCCGTCGGCAAAGTCCCGGTGAAGGCTCAGAGCGTCGACGGTGACGATGAAGTGGCGCAGCCGAAACCGATCATCCTGGGTCAAGGCGACGATCAGGGGCCACGGCCGCGCCGCGCCGGTGCTCTCGCAGAGGACGTGGGGCGGCGCGGAGTCGAGGGCCGCGATCTCCCCCAGCACCCGACCCACGGACGGATGGAGCTGCTCGCTAGCGTGAGTGCCGTGCAGAGCCGCCACGCCGTCAATCAGCTGTCCTGCTTCGGGCCTGGAGCTTTCCGCTGCGAGCAGCTCGGCATCGACGCCGAAATCGCTGAGGTCATGGACGATCATGGCGGCGTCGCGCATCGCCTCGTCGTTGCGCCAACGCCGGAGCAGCGTAGTTTTCCCCGAGCCAAGAAAGCCGCAGAGAATCGTGATGGGGAGGGTCTTGGTCCGACTCATGGGGGCTTGTCAGTTTCCTCGGTGCAAGAGGCCCAATGAAAAGGCCCGGTGAAAGAAGGTCCGGGAAAAGTGAGGAGCTCGGGAGAGCCCCCAACGCCCCTACCCCGCCAGGCTGCTAGCGCCCGACATCAATACCTTTCCGCGGCCTCTGAAGGAGAACTCGGCGAGGACTCGAACAGTCTTCTTCCAGAAGGCTGATCAGCGTCGTCCAGGCAGCTTCAACAGAGTTCAAGCATCGCATGAATCGACGGCCTTGGACGAAGGAATGAGCGGCTTTTCCGGACGTATCACGGGAAAAGAAGGAAGCCAGCTTCATGACCCCCGGCTTCGTCACCCACGACAGGGCCGCCGGCAAACCGAGCCTTCACGCGGGACGAGGGAACGCTGATGCTCGTCATCCGAGATTCGCTGAACTGAGCTCCTTCCAGGCCTGCTCTTCAGGACTGCCAGGCTCTGGAAGGATCTGTCCGTTTTCCATCGCGTTCGAAGCCGATCCGGACACCAGGGTGACGACAACCTCTTCAGCATCGCAGCCGAGAGCATCGGCCGCCCCCCGCGTGATGCGTTCGACCATCTCTGCCTTCTGCTCCGGCGTTCGGCCGGCACGAATTCCGCCGCTCACCAAGATGGCCTTCCCTTGGGGGACCTCGCGAAAGCCGCATTCTTCGTCGGCCTGATCGCTGAAGAAGACGTTGACGAATTGAATCGGCGCCCCGGTGACGTCGACATGCACTTCGGTGATGCATTCGGCGATCTGACGCCGTTGAGCTAGATCAGCGCGGCCCGTCCCGAGGGTCGAGAGATAGATGGGCATCGGTTCTCCTTTCCTTGCTGGTCTTCCTGCCGCCTACAGCCTCGTGCCGTGAGTGACGATGAGCAGCTCACTGGCGTCTGCTCCCGTCGCGTCGATCCACATCTCGTTGACTCGGTGCATGAACTCTGACCTGCGGTCAAAAGGCAGAGCATCGGGTACGACACAGAGGAGCACGCTCGAGTTGCTGGGCTTTCCTGCAGTCCAGCCGTAGCCTCGAGGAATGACCTTCCACCTCACTTCGAGCTCACCCGCCGGGTTATGGAATGCATCGGCGGCGATCTTCTTGAGCTTGGCGGTCAGCTCATTCTGAAGATCCTCGGCCTGATGCCCTTCCTGGATGGTCGCAATGCATTGGGTCATGGTGTGCTCCCCTGTGTCGCCTACTGGTGTCGCTTTGATGGTGCGCTGGTATCGAGCGGTAGCCGGCGGATTGCCGCTCCGTCGTCAGCTCAACTTCCGGATCAGATCCATCTGGCGATCGGAGTGGCCGTAGTACTTGATGTCCAGCTCGACGGCATTCCACTTCTCCAGCACCGGCTTGAAATGGGAGAAGCACTCGAAGCTGTACTCCCCGTGGTACCGCCCCATGCCGCTATTACCGACACCGCCGAAGGGAAGGTTGGAGTTGGTCACCTGCATCACCGCATCGTTGATGGCACCGCTGCCGAAGGGAATCTCGGCGAGGAAACGCTGCTTGGTCGCCTTGTCTGTAGAGAACAAGTAGCCAGCGAGGGGCTTCTCGAAGCTCTTGACGATGTCGAAGGCCTCATCGAGGGTCTCGAACTCGATCACGGCGAGGATGGGGCCAAAGATCTCGTCCTGCATCGCCGCATCCTCGACGCTCACGTTGTGAATCACCGTCGGATGGATGACCCGCTCTTCGCGATTCATCTCGCCGCCGTAGTAGACCTTCTCGGGATCAATGAGCGCCGCGACTCGGTCAAAGTTGCGCTCGTTGATGATGCGAGTGAAGTTGCCGTTCTCGACGGAATAGTCGTGCTTCTCAATCTCGTGGGCCATCCGCTCGAGCACGCGGTCCTTGATGCTCTTGTGGACCAGCACATAGTCCGGAGCCAGACAGAGCTGCCCTGAGTTGATGAACTTTGCCCAGATCAGCCGCTTGACGCCAACGTCGACGGCCGCATCCTCAGCGAAGATTGCGGGATTCTTGCCGCCCAGCTCCAGCGTGACGTTCGTCAGGTGAGGAGCTGCCGCTTGGTTGACGATGCGGCCAACCTGGGGGCTGCCGGTGAAGAAGATCTTGTCCCAGCGCTGGTTCAAGAGACGTCGTCTCCGGAATTCCGCCCTCCACCACCTGAAGGTAGCGAGGGTCGAAGTTCTCGTTGATGATCTTCGCCATCACGCGACTGGTTTCCGCCGGCAGCTCGCTGGGCTTCAGGACAGTAGTGTTGCCCGCCACCATGGATCCCACCACTGGGGTCAGGGATAGGTTGTAGGGGAAATTCCATGCTCCGATCACCAGCGTGACGCCGAGAGGTTCCGGGACGATGTAGCTCTTGGCGGGCTGGTTGAGGAGGTTCGTCGCGACCTTGCGCGGCTTCATCCATTTATCGAGATTCTTGATCGCCAGCTCCAGCTCTTCGAAGAGGGGGAAGGTCTCGGTCAGCTGCGTGTGGTGCTTGGATTTCCCGAAGTCGTTGTAGATCGCTTCGTAGAGCTCATCCAAGTGCTCTCGCAGGAGCCGGTCGAGCTTCTCGAGCTGCTGCCGGCGAAACTCCACCGAGAGGGTCGCTCCGGTGCGAAAGTACTCGCGCTGGCGGTCGACTAGTTGCTGAATCTGCTCTTCGGTCATCGGGGTCTGCTGGATATCGTTCATCGTCTCTTCCTTTTGGTTGCTGTGGTGATGTCGAGTCTCTGGGCCTCGGGTGTTTCCGGCGGCCATCGCTTGAATCGTCATGATTAGGTTCTGCGGGAGAGTCGTTGCTTAGCTCTGAATCTCAGATCTGAGGGCCTGGACGGGTACGGTCGCGGTGCCTCAAGAAGCGGGTTCCGTGGTGAGGGCGTGAAGGATCTCTAGGCACTGTGCCTGGCTCATCAGCTTCGGAACCGCGTAGAAGGAACGGGCTTCCTTCCGGGCGTTCTTGGCGATCGACGGGAAGTGCTGATGCTGCAGCTCTACAAGGCCTAGCGGAATATCCAACGCCCGCCCTAGGCGCTCGACGCGATCGATAAAGCGCTGAGCTAAGTGCTCCTCGCTTCCGTCACCGTCACCACTCACTACCCTCTCCAGCTCCGCGAATCTCGCCGAGCTGCTCGGCTTGTTGAAGCGCATCACCCGCGGCAGGATGACGGCGTTAGCGAGCCCATGAGGCGTGTTGTAGTGGGCGCTGACCTGGTGTGAAATCGCGTGGACATAGCCAAGGCCGGACTTATTGAAGGCATAGCCAGCGAGAAAGGAGGCGAGAGCCACCAGCTCTCGAGCTTGGAGGTTCTCTCCGTTCTCGTAGGCTTCGGGAAGGTGCTCGAGGAGTAGCTTGACGGCCAGCCTCGCATCGCGCTCAGCATCGCTGAACCGATTCACCGACGTGTAGGCCTCGATGGCATGAGTCAGCGCATCCATTCCGGTCGCTGCCGTGATGTGCGGCGGAAGGGATTTGAGCAGGCTCGCGTCGAGAGCCGCTGCCGTCGGAATCAGCTTGGCGTCGACGACAAATCTCTTCTGGTGAGTCTCGGTCTCAGAGATCACGGCGGCGTTGGTGACCTCCGAGCCGGTCCCGGAGGTTGTCGGCACGACGTAGAAGGGCAAGGTGGGCCGCTTCACCTTCAGCAATCCCACCACCTGCCCGACGGTAGCTCCGTTGGCGGAGCAGGCCGCGATGACTTTCGCCGCATCGATGGCAGAGCCGCCTCCCACTGCGAACACGCTGTCGCAAGCGTTCTCCTCGCATTGCCGGATGCCCGCTTCGATCACCTCGAAGGTTGGATTGGGGATGATGCCGTCAAAGACCGTGACCTCGGAGCCTTCCTGCCGGAAGCGGCTGAGCAGGTCGTCGAGAAGACCCAGCTCGAGCAGGTTCTTCTCGGTCACCAGCAGGGGGCGTCTATGCCCCGAAGCTTTGACGAAGCTCGCCAGCTGATTGGCGGAGCCGGTTCCCGTGAACAGAAGCGGCTTCTCGGAGGGAAACAGCTTGGTGAATAGCTTCAACGAGAGATTGGTGAGCCGCTTCATCATGGTCTTGGTCCTCTGGTTACGTTGGCGTTCCGTGGTCTCTTATTATACTGCACAGTGTAGTTTACTCGATAGGCGACGTCAAGGCGGCCCTAGGGAAATTCTTGGGATCACCTGGCAAGGGACTAAGTGCTACACGTAGAGTCTTTAAGATGCCCGTGGACGACCAAGAAGTCGTATCTTGCGTGGCTAAACAGCATTAAGTACACTACACAGGACAGTTCACTATAATCGCTTTCCTAGAGAAATGAGGTTGGGAGATGAGCTCCATCAGCGCAACAAGGGCCCCAAGAAGAAGCCCAAAACGAGATGCCGTCATCGAGGCCGCGACGGAAGAGTTCCTCGCCCACGGGTTCGCAGGAACCAGCATGGACCGCATCGCTCAGGCGGCGAACGTCTCCAAACGGACGGTCTACAACCACTTCCCCAGCAAAGACGAGCTATTTCAGGCGATCGTCGAGGAGATCCTTCGGCGATCCGATGAGATGCCTTTCCATACCTACTCCCCAGAAAGGGCGCTCGAAGACCAGCTGCTGGAGATTGGCAATACCTTCGCCGACACGATCACGGATCGGGATTTCATGAAGCTGGCGAAGGTCGTGACCGCTTGCTTCATCCAGCTCCCCGAGTGGGGGCAGACCACGATGAGCGCCTATGCCCGCCTGAGAAAAAGCATGCTTGCCTTCTTCAAGGCCGGAAAGCGAGACGGGCGCCTGAAGATTGGAGACCCCGAGCGGGCGGCAACCCAATTCTGTGGCTTGATCAAAGAGGCCGTGTTCTGGCCCGAGGTGATGGCCGGGCAGCAGCCTGCAACCTCCCGGGAAAGAAGAATAGCCGTCGAAGACGCGGTCGCGATCTTCCTCAGCTATTACGCCACCTAAGCCCGCCCCACTCCCCCGCTTTCAAGCCCTCGGAATCCACACATGTCCAAACCAACCGCGATTCATGGCGGCAATGGCTAAGCCCAAAAGAGCATTGGTGCTCAGCGGCGGCGGTGGCCGAGGCGCCTACCAGGCAGGCGTTTGGCGCTTTCTTGAAGAGGTGGGCTGGCTACCCGATGTAGTGACCGGCACCTCTGTCGGGTCCCTCAACGCGGCTCTGATCGGGATGGGCTGGGACGGCCGACAGCTCGAAGACTTCTGGAAGAGAATCGAGCGAAAGAGCGTCTACCGCTCCTCCCTCTGGCAACAGCTTCTCGCTTCTTGGCGACTGCGCAGGCCGGGCCGGTCTCCAGCCGGGCTACTGGACCCCACGCCCCTTCGCCGGCTCCTTGAAGAGGTGATCGATCTAGAGAGTCTGCGGAGGAGCCAGATCGAAGTCATTACGACGGCGGTCCACGTAGCAACGGCGCGTCTGCGCTACTTTGATAGCTCCCAGATCGGCATCGACCATCTGATGGCTTCCTGCGCTATCCCCGTCGTCTTCCCCTGGCAGCTGATCGACGGCGAGCCGCATTGGGACGGGGGTTTGATGGCCAATACTCCCGTCGGCCCCGCACTCCGAAGTGGGGCCGTGGAAGTTGTCGCGGTTCTTCTCGCTCCACTGGCTGGCACCGCCTCGAAGCTGCCTCGGACTCGGCTCCAGGCTCTTGAATGGGCGATCGAAATCTCGACTCTCGGCTCAGCGGCAACGGCCGTCGAGCCCTTTATCGGATCCCCCAAGAACCCGCCCCTCAAGCACCAGAGCCGAGAGCAGATCCACGAGCTCGAAGGGAGGCGGCTAGCCGTCGTGGCGCCGCGAGAGCTACTGGGGTTTCACTCGGTCCTCGGCTTTGACGGCACCAAGGCTCAGCAGCTAACCCAGATGGGCTACCGCGACGCCCAAGCGCAGCTTTCCAGCTTTTTCGACGGAACCGAACCAGCCAAACCCAATAGGCTGACTCATTCGACACGGCCCGACGCTGGCTAGCCTACGTAGGCTCCCTATATTCTGAGTACCCTTCGCGCCCTTAGCCCGTTCAACAGTCCTCGAACCTAAAGGTAGAGCGCCACGCTGGAAATCATGCTGGTATCCAGAGCACTCGCGCATCCAGCGCACTGGCTCGACAGGACTGCGTGCAGGCCGAGCCTTCTCGTACATTGACCCAAGCTAATTCCTACAGGCTACAGCGCTTCGCGACGCTCGACTCTCGCTAGCCCGCTCCCTGGGATGATCTCCCAACTCCCCTATGCAATTCCGATGGAGGACCCCACCATGTCCCCTCTCCGCGTCTTCCTCGCCTTCTCCACCGTCGTCATCTACGCGATCACGGTGCACGCTGTCGTCATCGCCGGGATCAACTGGCCCGCGGTCTTCTTCCCGGATCTTCTCCCCCTCGACTGGCGTTCTCAATTCAACGCCGATTTCCTGATCCACCTACTCCTGCTAGCGACCTGGATCTGGTGGCGGGAAGGCTCCAATGCCAAGGGTTTTCTCTTCGGCTTCCTGAGCATCTTCCTCGGCGGGATGTTCGGCTTCCCCTACATCCTCATCGCCACCTTCAAGGCCGGAGGAGATCCCCGCAAGGTGCTCCTCGGCGTGCACTCTCGGGACTTGGCCTGAAGCCCACCCCCTACTCGCGTCGTTTTAGGGCAGGACGCAGAGCAGATAAAGAAGCGGCGACGGCTAACCGATGCCGGCCGAGACTCAGGGGCGAGTCGAGAAGCCCGAGAGCTGCATCTGACGCTCAAGGGCCTTCAGGCTGCGGGAGGTGATCTTACTCACGCTGGAGGCCCGGTATCCCATCTTGGTGGCGACCTCAGAGGGCTCGAAACCCTTCTGGTAGCGCAAGCGGATCAGCTCCCGGTAGCGTTCCGGCAGGCGGGAGATCAGGTTGTTGAGGTCGTGGATGGTCTCCACCCGATGCTGGTGCCCGGCGTTTCCTCCCGCTAGCCACTCCAGGACCGGCGTATCTACCGCCTCGTGGAGGCGACGGCGGCGCTCCCGCCAGTAGACCAGGCATTTATTGCGCAAGGTTCCAACCAGCCAGGCGGCCGGATCGCGAATCTCATCCCATTGGTAGACGAGGGCCAGCAGCGCCTGCTGCAGCACGTCCTCGCCATCCTCAAAGGGAATTCGGTACTTCGCCAGGACTGCCCGCAGCTGCGGCTGCATGTCGTCCAGAAAGACGTCGAAGTCGTCTACTGGAGAGTCTTGCGTAGTTTCAGCCGATGCGTCGATTTCCGAGGAATACGAGAACTGCATAGCCGGCAACTCCTTCCTGGACACCATCAATCAACAACGCAATCAAGAAGATCTGAGTAGGTTCCTGTTGAGATCGAATCCTGCCCCGAAGCCAGGTTAGGGAGAAGCGCTCTGCGAAGAGACGCTGCTCAGCAACGGGGACCGAAATGACAAATCTGAGGCTGCTTGAAATCAGCCCGGCAGCGACCTTGCCCTACTGCGACTGCGCGCTAGATCGAGCTCGACTCCTGACTCGGCAACTGAGGCGCTGAGCGCTCAGCCCCAAACCAGAGGAATCCAGTCTGCGTTGACAACTACCGCTATTGCATGACTTGGGGCAACGCTTGAGAGCATATTCTTGCCCCTACTCGTTGTCAAACCTGGGTATGCCGAGATCTTAGAAGGTGTTTAGCCTCTCTCTCACTGCGGCACTGTGATGACTGTACGGTGAATGAGGACCGCAGATCCCTCAAGGACGCCGACCCGGGCCTCGACGGGGCCGCTGGGGCCGGGCCCGACGCTCGACGAAGCTGGAGTGAGGGGTTCCGCGATAACAGCGAGGGATCACCGGCCATTCGGCGGTGAGGAAATAGGCGTAGGTCCCCTGGGGAAATTCTGGCGTCACGGTCCAGCGCCCGTTGCAGCGGTCCAGATCTCCAGCATCCTCCACGTACTCGTAGTCTCGAACGAAGGTTCCGTCATAGGTGCCCCCCGGCTGCCCTGCCGCCGTTGGCCGAGATCCGCCGCGCAGCCGGAAGCTGCTTCCCAACTGCTGAATCGAGGATTCCTGACCCTCGGGATCCAAATAGCCGTAGAGGGCATAAACCGGGAATCCGTCGGCGGCCCACCCCACCAGCGGCGAATGCTGCTGCGAGGAGACTCCAAGGGAGCGAAGAAAGGCCTTCGGAAGACCGTGGTAGTGATAAGCCCCGGAAGGCTGCACGTGGGCGTAGTTTTCGTCGATCCCCAAGGGGACCGCGCCGGCGAGCGCCTCGTATTGCCAACCGGAGCTGCGATCTCCGCGCCAGAACTCCGCCGCTCCCGGGTCAAAGGGAACGCCGTTCAAGGCGACTCCCCAGTTGTGGGTCCCTAGCTCGGTGAGAGTCTCCGCCTGTTTCGGAGCTGCCGGAACCCGCAGCTCATAGCGCTGTGCGGAAATGGAATGTGGATTCCCAGAGTTGGGGAAAGCCCCCACCAGATGATCCGGAATGCCGTTGGCGCGAATCACCCGCGCGGCCCCCTCCACGGTGATCGTCACCCGGCTCTCCCCCGGCGCCCGACGCTCGGCGCTCTCGAGCTCCAGCTGGCCGCTCTGCTTCACCGTATGGACCCGGCGAGGCCCAGGCTGCGCCAGGGCTAGCTCGGCAAAGAACATCAGGCAGAGAGCCGCCCACATCCACTGCATAAATAGAGGCGAGTTCCCTCGCCGATCTCGGCCTCCTACAGTCTGCAAATCGCTATAGGACATTCCGAGCTTCCTCCAATCAGGGTTCCCCAAATCGAGTCCCCTCCCCACACCCAGAGCGCCCATGGGATCTAGCGCTAATTCGGTGCCGCCGACGAGGTCTCATCGTAGAGCAGTCCAGACTCCACCAATCGACGACCGAGAGCGGCAAAGCAGCGCTCTACAGGGCCTGGGGCGGCGGTGATGGGGTCGAGATCCTCCGCCAGCGGGAAGAGCACCGTCTCCTGAGGAGGTAGCCCGTCTTCCGAGGCGAGACCGTAGCGACGCCGGAAGAGGTCGCGACAGCGCAGCGGAAGCTCATCCAACACCTCATCCAGCTGGAGATGGAAGCTCTTCCGGGCCCTAGGCTGATCTTCTACGCTGGCCAAGGCTCGAAACAGGGCCGCATCGAGATTCGAGTAGAGCTGACGGCGACGCTCTCGCCAATAGGAGACGCATTGGCGCCGCAGGGTTCGCAGAATCCACTTGCGCGGCGACTCGATTCGGTCACGCTTATAGATGAAGGTCAAGAAGACATCCTGAAGGATCTCTTCCGCCTTGGCCGGTGGCAGGCTGAATCTGCTGAGGACGCGCTGGAGCTGCGGCTGAATTTCGCCTAGCAGCTCTTCCAGGCTGTCGGGACTCTGGTGGGGGCTCACTGTCACGCGGCTACCGTAGGAAAGTATTCGATGCGATAGTGAACCTATCACGACGACCGCATGAATCTCGCCCGGGGGGCAGCCCCCGATGACCCGTAAGGCATTCCTGGAAGCTTCTCGCTCCGCGGGCTCCGCGGGCTCCGTGGAGCCCCACTGCGATGGCACCGCTCATCGGACGCCCATCGCGGCGCTTTTTTCCGCCATCTTCCGCAGCTCCTTCGGCGTACCCTAGTTCCAGGCTCATTCTTCCTCCGCGGCGGCATCGCCGGCCGCCTCCCGGCGCTGAGTCCTTAGGGCTTCCGCCTGGCGCAGAGCCATCGGATGACCTGCTACCAGCAGCTGCTTGGTCAGAGCCGCCAGGCAGCGATTCGTAATCTTGCGAATGCTGGAGCGCTGATAGCCGAGAGCGTCTGCCACTTCCCGCGGCTTCATTCCCAACACGTAGCGCAGGTGCAGGGCCTTCTGGCAGCGCCCCGGGAGCTTCGCGAGGGCGCGCTCTAAATCCCGCGACATCTCTCTGCGTTCCTGGGTCAAATGCCCCGGCTGCGCCGCCAGCTCGAGGATGCTGGCATCCACCGTATCGTAGAGCTGGGAGCGTCGACTGCGCCAATACATGATGCAGCGATTCTTCAGCGTCGCCAGCAGCCAGGGCTCGGGCTTCTCGATCTGCTCCTGCTTACGCAGCATCGTGAGCACCGTCTGCTGCAGAATGTCGTCAGAATCCTGCGCCGGAATCCGGTAGCGATAGAGGATGCGCTTCATCCTGGGCTCGAGCTTCTCGAGAAGCTCGGCGATTGTGGACGCGGAGGTGGCGCTGGGCGAAGAATCCAAGCTGAATCCTTTGACGAGACGAGGCGACAGCGGGCGGCGGGAAAGCGAGCAAAGGTCGAGGAGCAGGACAGAGCCTACACGGAGGGACGAACGCCCGGTCCCCAGGAGGGGACTTCGGCGTACCTTGGCTGAGAGGGGAAAATCAGCGGAAAGGCCCGTCTGGGCGACTCTCCAACATGCCGTAGAAGAGTGAAGAGAGGGCGTTGAATGTAGAGTCAGCGGCGGCTTCTCGGCGGGTTTCGACGCCCGCCGTCAGCGAGCTCAGCATTCCACCTTCTCGCCTCGTGCCGGGTACAGCGAGAATTCCGTCGACTCCCTCGGAGCCGTTCAACAGGCGCTCCGGAAGCTGAATCGCGGAGCTCCCCCCCACCGCCTCGCCCACCGAGCTGAGCACCACCGACCAGCTGCGCACGAAGTGTTGGGGATTGCCGTCGATCTCCACTACTTCCAATCCTTCTTCGCAAGCGACATAGAAGGAGTAGGTCTCCCCCAGCTCTTCCTTGAGCGCTCTCGCCCGGTGCAGGGCTCGCTGTACGGTGTGCTCCGCGGTCATCGGCAGCACTTCTAGCTCGTCGCTGTGATCCCGGGGAACCACCGCCAGGGGCACCGCCGGGGATACCCGGTGGCGGAGAAAGCGCAAGAAGCCATGGCGAACGCCGAGCAGCTTGTCGGGCAGCACGGTAGCGGCCGCTACCTCCAGGCCCGGATGCTCCCGTTCAGCCACCACTCGCTGCGTTTGTAGGGCGAGCCAGAAGTCTCTAGGATGTGTCGTCATGCGGATTCAAAGTCCCAGGAATGAGGCCCTTAAGGATATTCGCCGACTCCGGCGATGTAAAGGTGATCACGCCCTGTTGGAGGGGCCCCACCTCGCGCGGGAGCTGCTCTCTACGTCGTTGTCGGTGCGACGGATTTTGGTCTCGCCGCAGTGGAAGGATAGCGAGGAAGGGCGCCACCTGCTACCCGCATTGAGAACCCGTTTGGAGGACTCCAAGGCTCCCCAGCGACGCATCCTGGAGGTAGAGGCCAAGATCCTGGCCTCGCTGATGGACGCCGACTCACCGAAAGGAGTGCTGATCGAGGCGAACCTCCCCCGAGGGGACCTCGCTACCCTGCCTCTGCAGGAGCTCGGGATCTACTTTCTCCTCGACGGCGTGCAGGATCCGGGCAACGTCGGCGCCATCGCTCGGGTCGCGGAGTCGGTGGGCGCCGCCGCCATCGCCCTGGCTCCGGGATGCGCCGACCCGAACCACTCGCGGGCGCTGCGGGCCTCCGCCGGATCCCTGCTCCGCATCCCCGTCGCTCCACGCACCCCACCGCAGGCCGTGGCCCGACATCTCGCCCCCCTTGCGCCGCGGTGGGTAGCTCTCGCCACCCGCGGCGGAAGACCGCTGTGGGAATGCCCCCTCGACGACGCTCTCGTGCTGCTGGTGGGAGCCGAAGGACGAGGCTTGTCCCCCGAGGCCCAGGCCCTCGCTACGGTGCAGCTCACTATTCCCCTGGCCTCGCCGGTGGAATCCCTCAACGCCGCCGTGGCGGCGGCGGTGGTGGCCTTCGAGGCCGCCCGGCAGCGCCAAGCCCAGTAGGTCCAGCCCCGCTAACGCCAGGCCCAACAACCCCTCGAAGCAGGCGATCAATAGAGGGGCCGTGGAGTCGAAGAGCGTGGGGCCGGGATCCGCAGCCGAGACCCAAAGAAAAACCGCCCCGGGAAGCAGCTCCCGAGGCGGTGATTCCAGTCGCGGCGTCTCAGGCCCCGACAGATCTCAGGCCTCGACGGACCTGATCGTCGACCGGCTTGCCGCCGACTTACTCTCCCTTCGCCTCCCGGACCGCCTCAACGAGGGGCGGCAGGATCTCGTGCAGATCTCCCACTACGCCGTAGTCCGAGACGGTGAAGATCGGAGCGTTGGGGTCCTTGTTGATGGCGACGACGGTGGTGGCGCCCTTCATCCCGACGAGGTGCTGAATCGCGCCGGAGATGCCGATGGCGATGTAGAGCTTGGGAGCGACCGTCTGTCCGCTGGAGCCGATCTGGCGATCCCGCGGCAGCCAGCCGGCGTCGATCACCGGGCGAGACGCACCGATATCGGCGCCGAGGATCTGCGCCAGCTGCTGGGAAGCCTCCAGCTTGTCTTCCCCGCCGACACCGCGGCCCACGGCGACGATGACATCGGCCTTGCTGAGGTCGATGGTGTCCCCGCCGATGGCCTCCACGCCGAGGATCTCTCGGCTGGTGCTCGGAGCGTCGAAGGCCAGCGATTCGACAGCAGCCTGGCCAGGCTGGGCTTCGTCGGCGGAGAAGGCACCGGACTGCACCGAGAGCAGCACCGTTCCCTCTCCCTTGACCCGCACCGTGGCCACCAGCTTGCCGCCGAGCACCGGGCGCTGGAAGTTCAGCTCCCCGCCCTCGCCGTCCACCAGGGCCGTGACCTCCGGCAGCAATCCGGCGTCGAGGGCCTGGGCGAGGCGGGGGAAGTAGTCCACGCTCTGGTAGGTGTGGGGGAAAACGACGAAGTCCGGAGTCGCCGCCGCGAGGGTGGCCTCCAATACCTCGACATAAGCATCGGGGGTGTATTCCCCGAGACCCTCATGGTCCGCCACGTGCACCGTGGTGAGACCGAAGCCGGCGACTTCCTTCGCCAGCTCCTGAATACCGGAGCCGAGAAGAATCGCCTCCACCGAAGCGTCCACCTTGGCCGCCAGCTGCTGGCCGGCGGCGATGGCTTCCCGAGACATGCGGTGCAGCTTGCCTTCGCGCTGCTGCAAGACGACGATGACTTTTTTCGACATCACAGAACCCTCGCTTCCTTCTGCAGCTTCTGCACCAGGGTAGCCGCCGCGGTCGCGGCATCTCCCTCGATCATCTCCGCCCCTTGCCCGCTATCCGGGAAGGCGACAGAGACCGTCTCAATGCGGGAGCCCGCGGCTCCGACCACGGTAGCGTCCAGCCCTAGGTCCGCCGCCTTCAGCAGCTCCTGAGGCTTCTTCTTTGCCTTCATGATGCCCTTCAGCGAAGCATAGCGAGGGTGATTGATGCCGCTCTGCACCTCGAGCACCGCCGGCAGCGGCACTCGGGCGATCTCATTGGTGCCACTCTCCATCTCTCGCACCACCCGGGCGCTCCCTCCGTCCTCCGCGACCTCGATCCCCATCACCAGCCAGGCGTGGGGCCAGCCGAGATGGCCGGCGAGCACGGATCCGGTGGATCCGAAGCCGACATCGTCGCTCTGGGAACCGGTGAGCACCAGATCGAAGGCCTCCTGGCCGTCTCGGGTCAGGGCGGCATGCAGCGCCCGCGCCGTGGCCAGGGCATCACCGCCGTCGAAGGCCTCGTCGCAGAGATGCACCGCCCGGTGGGCGCCCATGGCGAGCGCCTTACGCAGCGCATCCTTCACTCGAGACGGCCCTAGACTCACTACGACGACCTCTCCCCCGCGGGCCTCGGCGATCTTCAACGCCTCCTCGAGGGCATGCTCGTCACTCTCGTTGATCTGGAAAGGAAGATCTTCCTCATTGACCCACCGGCCGGTCGTGTCGACCCGAAGCCGAGCTTCGGTGTCCGGCACCTGTTTGATACACACTGCGATCCGCATCTATGGTCTCTCCTTGAGAAGTCACTGCTTGGCAAACCCGTCGACTCCCTCGCCGTGCCTCAATGGCCCTCCCCCGCAACGGCGAGGCTCTTCAGAGCCTCACGATGAGGCGAGGGCAATCTTCATCCCGAACTGTCGAGGGCTCTCCTGACCCTGACTCCTGATGAGTTCTACCTGGGGATCGATTCTTCGCGGGGTTCAGCCCCATGAGGGTTCACCCAGCGCCTCCAGAGGTAACTGCATCCGGAAGCCGCGATGGAGATGAGGAGAGGCACGGGATGGAGGCTCGCCGTCGGTGTCGGTCTCGAGAATCGAGACTGCCGAAAGCCGCGACGAAACGATGGCGGGTTCCGCCGAAACGGCGGACCTTCTAACACTATGCCTCACCCGCAAAGCCCGTCAAGACAAACCGGTCGCCCCGGATATCCTCGGGGTTGGTGGTCTATCTACCCAGGCTCACAATCATCACCAGGCGAGGCGGATTCCGACTCGCCCAGGGGCCCTATTCGAGCCCACGCTCCTCCTTGAGCCCGGCGGCACTCTCTAGCAGCGAGCGCATCAGGACCAGCTCCGGATTGAAGACGAAGAGCCGTCCATCGAAGTCCAGCGTCGGCACCACTCGTCGCCCACCACTGCGCTCCAGCACCAGAGCTTCCCAGCGATCCGAGGTATCGAGGTCGATCTCCTCGTAGTCGAAGGAGATCTCCTCCAGCAGGCGACGAGCTCGCCGGCAGTCGGGGCACCAGGTGGCACCGAAGAATCGAAGATGCCGCGTAGGAAAGGCTCTGCCCTGGATCAGGCCTTCGGCCTCTTCTTTGCTCAACCGGCAGCCCAAGGCGCGCAGCTTCCCGCCGACATCCGTCAGGGTCACCACCGGCAGATCGCTCCGAGGCGACACGCCGAGCTTGATGAGTTGGTGGGCAGCTGAGGGATCCTCGGCCAAGTCCACCGCAAAGCCGAAGCTCGGAGGCTCGAGCTCGCCATGCCGAGAGTTGAAGATGAACTGACTGGAGAGATGACCTACGGGGGATGCCGGGGAAACGGACACGGTGTCGCTGCTTTCTATTCGAGTCTCTTGTCGGAGTCTGGGCCGGAGCCTTCGGCTCCAGTGCGGTATCCACAGAATCAATGCATCGTTGCTCCGCTGAACAGCGCGAGATCGCGGAAGCTACCACCTGGGCCAGCAATGCGTTGGGCCAGCAATGCGTTGGGCCAGTGGTGCGATAGGCCAGTGGTGCGATAGGCCAGCGGTTTACTAGTAGAAGCCAGCCACCCGGCCCGCGGGCGAGGAAAGATGCAGTGTTTTTCGGTTGATCACAGTACCACGAATCCCCGAACGGCCGATTCGCCCCCCGCCGCTGGCAAGAACCGCCGCCCCTGGGCGTGAGCTCCACCGCCCTGTCCTTCCCTCGACGGATCGGTCAATGCCCGCGTTCGTGCACAAATAGCGCATCTGAAGCCCGGGACGGAACGATCAAAGGAAACCTCAAAAGCTTGTGCACAAGTCTTGCAAGAAGATGCTCTGAAGAGGATCTAGAGTATTCCAACGCATTGGATTAATGCGGCCCCAAGCCTCTCTAGAGACACCACCGCTGGAATCCCAGCGCGAGGTTTCCAGCAGCTCCCAGAGCCCGACCCATCGCGGCGACCGACAGCATCTTTCGATCCTTTGGACACCACCTTTTCACCCGTGCTAACGTCCATCGGATTCACTCCTAGCTGCCTCAGTCCTGTGCCCATTCTTCCCTTCTCCACCCACGATCTCACGCTCCTCAAGCCTCTAGCGTTCAGAGACTTCCATGACCCAGCCCCTGCTTGCTCCCCCCCTTCTCGCCGCCGTCCCAGCCCACGGCGGATTCGATGTCTTCGGAGCCTTCCTCGAGTCCGGGCCGATGGCGAAGATCGTCTTCGCTGTTCTTCTGGCCTTTTCCCTCGGCTCCTGGGCGGTGATGATCTCCAAGTTCTTTTTGTTGCGCAAAGCGCAGCAACAGAGCGAGACCTTCCTCGAGACCTTCTATCGCTCCCGACAATTCGGCGAGATCCGTCCGGTGGCGGAGCGACTCATCGCCTCGCCTCTGGCCTCCCTCTTCAAGGTCGGCCACGACGAGATCAAGCTGCAGATGAAGATGCTCTCGGCGGAGGCCCAAGAGGCGCGGAGCGACCGACCGCGCTACCGCATTCAGAGCGTCAACGCGGTAGAGCGCAAGCTGCGGCAGGCGAAGAATGTGGAGTCCAAGATTCTCGCCAAGAACACCTCCCTGCTGGCCACCACGGCAGCCGCCACTCCCTTCATCGGCCTTTTCGGCACGGTGTGGGGCATCATGATCGCCTTCGGCGACATCGGCGCCACCGGCTCGACCTCCATCGCCACGGTGGCTCCCGGTATCGCCGAGGCCTTGATCAACACCGCTGCCGGCCTCGGTGCGGCGATTCCTGCCTTGGTGGGCAACAACTATCTGGCGAGCAAGCTGCGAGATGTGCGCGGACAGATGGAGGAATTCATCCTCGAATTCGTCAACCTCGCGGAGCGGAATTTCACCTGACCCGATTCATTCTTTAGGACAACTTGCCTGATGGCCTTCACCCCTCAAGATCCAGATGCTGAAGATGCCCTGTTGGGCGAGATCAACGTAACGCCCCTAGTGGACGTGATGTTGGTCCTTCTCATCATCTTCATGATCGCGGCCCCGATGCTCCATCAGGGCATCGAGGTGGCCTTGCCGCAGGCGACCGCCGAGCCGCTGCCGATGCGCACCGACGACCCTCTGGTGCTGTCCATCGATGCTGGTGGACTGATCTTCATCGAGGACGATCCGGTGGACGACAGCCTGCTGGTAGACAAGCTGCAGGCCCTGATCGCTGCGCGGGGAGACGACACCGTCTTCCTCAAGGGAGATCGGGAGGTGCCCTACGGGCGAGTGGTGCAGGTCCTCGACATGCTCTATCAGAACGACATCACCAGAGTCGGCATGGTGACCGAAGCCGCCGAAGGGAATTCAGGTCGCCGCTGAGGCTGCTCCCAGCGATTGAGCCCGCTCCCCATCATGTCGACCCCAGCCTCTCAGCCCACCGCCGTCTCCAGCCTTTTCCTGCGGCACCGGTCGACTCCTTTCGCTTCCCTCGGGCTTGCCCTCGCGGTCTTTCTCCACGCCGTCGTCCTGGCGTCGGCTCTGCTCTTGCCCAAATTGTTGGAGAAGCCGAAGAAGGCCCTGGAATTCGTCGAGGTCCAGGTGGTGCCCCTGGCGGCGCTGGGGGTTTCGAATCCCCCTCCCCCGGATCCCCAGCCCCGGCGCCAGGCACCGCCGCCACCGGAGCCCGAGCCCTCTCCCCCACCGCCCTCGGAGCCGGTGATCTCTCAGCCGCGATCCGAGCCGCCGCCGAATCGCCAGCCGCCCCCACCAGAGCCGGTGCGCCCACCACCGCCGCAGCCGGTGCAGCCGCAACCGGTCCCGCCCCAGCCGGTGCAGCCGCAGCCGGTCAACGCCACTCCCGCGCCCCAGGGCTCCGAGAGCGGATCTCCCCGCGGGCGAGCGCAATTCGGGGCCGCGGTAGCGGCTCTCGACAATCCAGACTTCACCTACAGCTACTACGTCGAGCGCATGGTGGCGCTGATTCGATCCCGCTGGACTCGCCCCCAGGCGCCGGAAGGAACCGAGACGGTGCTGCGTTTTCGCATTGGCAAGAACGGCAGCGTCGAGGAGGTCACGGTCGTCGAGACGTCGTCGAATCGAGCCTTCGACGAGGCCGCCGCCCGCGCCGTGCGCACCGCCGCACCCTTCCCTCCCCTGCCGGCGGGCTACCGCCACGATTCCCTCGGGGTTACGCTCAACGTGCGCTGAGGGTTCCCGCCAGCTCCCCGCAGCTCCCAGAGGCTGTCGCCCAAAATTCGCTCCCGCATCCAGGCCTCCAATTCGCTCAACGCAGAACCGACCCGGAGACGCCATGAAGCCACCCGTTCTCTTCGCCCCCACCGCCCTCCTCAACCGCTGCCTCGTGTTCTTGGGGCTCCTCGCCGCTCTGAGCTTCCCTGGGACAGCGAGCGCACAGTCGCAGGCGCCGCCGGAGGACAGCCTGGATCCCAGCAGCGCCGGGCAGGCCCTGGGCGATGAGGTGGTGGTCGATCTCTACGGGGAAGGGCGCCCACGCTTCGCCCTCGCCTACCCCGCTCCGGTGGCGGCTGAAAACCTCTCCGAGGAGGCGAGGCGAGCGGCGGCGGAGCTCGATCAGGTGCTGCGGGAGGACCTGGAATACACCCGGGCCTTCGACATTCAGGGGCCGGCGGCGCTCTCCACTCTCCAGCTCACCGGCACTCCCGCCCGTGACCAGCAGCTGTATCGCTCCCTCGGCAACGAGCTCCTGCTGCTCACCAACGTCAGCGCCAGCGGCGGCAATCGCCTGGTCTTCGAAGGGCGCTTGCTGGACCTCTCCAACGGCGAGCCCATCGTCGGCAAGCGCTATCAGGCGACCTTCGACGTCGCCCGCTCCATCGCCCACACCTTCGCCGATCAGGTCGCTCTCTTCGTCCTCGGGCGCCCCGGTCTAGCGCGCACCTCCGTCGCCTTCACCTCCGACCGCTCCGGCCACAAGGAGCTCTTCCTGATGGATTACGACGGCCGGGGCCAGCGCAGGATCACCAATCACACCTCGATCTCCCTCTCCCCCGATTGGCACCCCAATAGCGAAACCTTGATCTACAACGCCTACCTCGGCGGCCCGCCGAGCGTCTACAGCGTCGATCTCAGCACCGGCAAGAAGACCACCCTGGTGCAGGACGGGCGCCACAACCTCAATCCGTCCTTCTCCCCCGACGGTCGGCGCATCGCCTTCGCCCGCTCCCTGGACGGCAATACCGAGATCTTCGTCTCCAACGCCGACGGCACCAACGCCCAGCGCATCACCCGCTCCGGCGCCATCGACGCCAACCCCTCCTGGAGCCCCGACGGCCGCAGCATCGCCTTCACCTCCAGCCGGGTGGGCAATCCCAACATCTTCGTGATGGACGGTGATGGATCGAACCTGCGCCGCCTCACCTTCGAGGGTCAGTACAACGACGGCGCCAGCTGGAATCCCGACGGCACCCAAATCGTTTACGCCTCACGGCGAAACGGTCACTTCCAGATCGCCATCACCGATGTCGTGACCCTCGAGACCCAGGTGCTGACCAAAGGCACCAGCGACAAGGAGCAGCCCTCCTTCTCCCCCGATGGACGCCGCATTGTCTTTACCGGGAAACGCCGCGGCGTTTCTCAGATCTACTCCATGGACGTCGATGGACGTTATCTCCGACAACTGACCCAGGACGGCAACAATTCTTCCCCATCGTGGTCCCCCTATCCGGCGGAAACCCGCTAGATTCTTGACTTACGGCGTTGCTGGGGCCTTCTCCGGTCTGGTACAGTACGCCCCGAACAGATCCTGTTCAAAGATCACCTTTTCCAGCAAAAAGATCAGCTCTTGAGGAGATGAATAGAATGAGCCGCACGTGGATGGTCGGGTTTGCCGTATTTTGCGTGGCGCTATTGCTAGCCGCCTGCGCCCCCAAGGAAGAGCCCACGCAGCCTACGGAACTCGAAGTCGAAACCAAGCCCGTCGAGCAGCCCAAGGAAGTGCCGCCGCCGCCGGCTCCGCCCGTCGAGGAAGACGTCCAGGAGACTCCCTGGTACGAGAACAAGAGCCTCCGGGAGCTCAACGAGGAGGCCGAGCGCCGCGGCTTCCACCCGAGCATCTACTTCGACTTCGACAAGGCTGATCTCACCGACACCTCACGCCAGAAGCTCACCGAGAATGCCCGCTTCCTGGCGGAGAACCCGACCCTCAAGGTGACCGTCGAAGGCCATTGTGACGAGCGCGGAACCACCGACTACAACCTGGCCCTCGGCGACCGTCGCGCCAACACCGCGAAGGACTTCACCACCGACCTGAACGTCGATGCCAGCCGACTGCGCACCATCAGCTACGGCGAGGAGCGCCCGGTGTGCACCGAGTCCACCGAATCCTGCTGGGCCCGCAACCGCCGCGCCTTCTTCGTCCTCGGCTTCTGAGCCTGATTCGCTCTCGACCTCTCTAGAGCAAGAGAGCTTGCTCCGGAGGGTGAGGGGATTCCTCCTCTCTCCTCCAGAGTGGTGTTTCGCGGCAAGCCCTCGGTGAACCCCGACCGCTGAAGGGCCCATCTCTCGAGTCCGGATCGCCATCCTCGCGATCCGGACTCTTCGTTTCCACCTCGCACCCGCGAGGGTCTAGCGTCTCAGCTCGTGCCTCAGCTAGCGTCTCAGGTGATCACCCAACGACCGCACCGCCTTCCCTGGACTCCATCTCCCGCCATGAGCTCTCCCTCCCAGCTGCCCTCCCTCCCCCTCCGCGGGACTCAACAATACAAGCCCCGTAGCTGGCGTTCTCTGCGCCTGCCCATGCTGCTCGCCCTCGCCGTGCTGATGCTTCCCTCGACGGGCTGTACTTCCGGTCAGGAGCTGGAAAACCTTCAGACCCAGCTTGCGGACCTCCAGCGGCAGATTCTGGAGATCCAGCGCCAAATGCCTAACCGGGGCGACATCGAGGCTCTGCAGCGGCAGCTGGACGAGCTCCAGCTCGCCGACAACCAGCGGGCGGAGAATCAGGCGGCCAAGCTGATCCAGCTCACCCAAAGCCTCGAGACGCTGGATGACGCCATCGCTGATCAAAGCTCCCAAATTGGCCGCTTCGAGAAGACCCTCGATCAAGCGGTGCAGGAGTTCAAGGCTGCCCGCGCCAGCGCCGCCAACGCCGCGCCGCCACCACCTCCGGTCACCATTCCGGCGGTGAGCAGCCAAGATCCCGAGAGCCTCTACCGCGCCGGCTACAATGACTACCTGCGAGGTAACTTCGACCTCGCCATCGATCAATTCCAGCTCTTCATCTCCACCTTCGCGGACGACGAGCTGATCGACAACGCGATTTACTGGCTCGGAGAGTCCTATTACCGCCAAGGCAAGTTTCGCCTCGCGGTGGGCCAATTCGATACCGTTCTCTCCCGCTACCCCTCCAGCGACAAGGTGGCCAGCTCCCTGCTGAAGAAGGGCTATGCCTACCTCGAGCTGGGAGAACGCTCCGAAGGGATCCTCCAGCTCCAGCGCCTGATGCGCCAATACCCCGGCAGCGATGAGGCCAATCTTGCACAGCAGCGGCTCGAAGACCTCGGCGTTCTCACCGATTGATCGAGACATACTTTCCCAACGGGCAAGTCGGCTCAGAGACAGCTGATTCAACCGAAGACTGAACCAAGGAAAAACTATCCGAGACGGCGCGGCTCGATTTGACGGAAGGCAGCGTTCCTGCTATCTTTCGCCGAGTCGCACGGGCCAGGATGTCTCCTTGAGGAGCTTCCACCGTTGCGACTCCTTTTGTTATGGGATCAATCCACCGCTCAGCCTGCCGTCGCGACCTCTTCTGAAGATACAGCTCCTCTGAAGTTCAGCTGTCCAGGTCCCATCGACCGGCCCCGGAAAGTGGCCCAATAGCCCACCGTTCATCGTCAGTATCCAGTAGAGATTCGATTCAAGGAGATTCAAGCCTTATGGCGAATTCCAAGCAGGCCGAGAAGCGGCATCGCCAGAACCTTCGCAGCCGAGCGCGCAACCGCTCTCATCGCTCCCGCATGCGTTCCGCCATCAAGACCCTGCGGGCCGCCGTTGCCGAGGGCAACCTGGAGCAGGCTCAGGCGCTCCTGCCGGAGACCCTGAAGGTGATCGACTCCACTGCCTCTAGCCAGGTCATTCACCGCAACGCTGCGGCCCGGCACAAGAGTCGGCTGACCCGCGCGGTGAATCAGCTAGCTGCCGCTAGCTGAGAGCCTTCCGAAATCACAGCGGCTGCTCTCCCGTCCGACCCGGTAAGAGGCAGCAAGGGCGGTGCTGAGCCAACAGCACTCCCCGACCTCCACCCCGCCTTCGCTCGAAGCGGGGTGTTCTTCGTTATGGGACGACGACTTCGACGCCTGAGCACCCGTCCCCCATCCCAACAAATACCGAGGGCGAACCTAGGCTGAGCCTAGAAAAGCACCCACGCCGGGCCACACAACCTGAGAGCCCCTCAAGTCATTTTGATTCAGTAGCTCCAAAAGGCTCGTCTATCCAGCCGGTGCAACGACCCTCTCGGCCGACCGTTAGAAGCCCTCGAGGAGATCGGCGACCATGGTCTCGGCAAAGCGTTCCGAGACCTCTTCCAGCGCCTCGTCTTCCCGATCAAAATAGCCTAGATCCGAGGGCTCCACCTCATAGGGCTGACGAAATTGGTAGCGATCGTTGCGCCACAGCACTTCCGGCTCTTCGTCCTCTTCCGCCGTAGTGCGCTGGAAGACCACTCGGGCGACCAGGCTGATCTCGTATTCCGTCGCTCGGCCCTCGCCATCGAAGCCTACCGGAAGCGCCCGGTAGTTGATGATCTCGCCTCGGATCTCCGCATCGGCGCCATCGGAGCTCCGGGTCAGCACCTCGAAGCGGCGCCGCGCCAGCAGCTCATCCACCACCGCGCCGGTGACGAATTGGTCGACCTGGGATCGAGGCGTACGGTTCTCGAAGGGTTGGACATAGAGAGTCGTGACGTCCGCCGGGATATTCGCCGCGCGGCCTACCAGCGCGTAGCCGCAGCCAGTGGAGCTCAGGGCGGTGAGAACCAGCGGAGCTACGCAGAGCAGGAGGAGGTAGAGCGACTGCGGAGATCGCGGGAAACGGATCGAGCGAAAGGCAGAAGGCATGAGCTGAGCTCCTCCTGGAGGTCGTTGCGTGGCGGTCGTGGGGCTTTCTTAGCCCATCGAGGGCAACCACCACGGCGGTGCCCTGTATTGTACCGGTTTCTTAGCTCCCCTCGGCCCCGCGGAGCGAGCTTCCCTCTAGATCGACCAGCGCGGCAGCCGACCAGAAGCCAGCCGACCAGAGATCGGCAGCACCACAGCAAGTGCGCTAGCAAGAGGCGGTGGGGCCGGCCGGTTCAGCGCTCCGCTGGCGAATAGACTTCTGGCGCCAGAACGAAAGGCGGAGGTCCGAGGGGCTCACCGAGGGTGAAGGATCGGGTCGACAGCGGATACCTTGCCGCGTCGGCTACCGAGGCCTCCTCGCCAGGGATTTGCTTCGGCACCCATTCCACCAGGCGTCGCTGGGCGCTGTGGAGCAGCAGCTCCGCGCTTCGCTCTTCTCCGCTCGGCCACCGCACGGTGAGGCGATAGCGACCCGCCTCTAGCCCTACGAAAGTCGCTTCCCCCGCTTCCCCCAGCGGCAGGCGATGGCGCTGGCCCTGCCCTTCGATCCAGGCAACTCCCGGAGTCTGAGGCCTGAGCCGCACCCGCAGGGCGGCCGCCTGCTGCGCTTCCTCGTTGCGCCGACCGAGCACCCCGGGAGCCGCGGTGCCAAAGACATCCACCACTCCGAGCGAGGCCTCCCGGGAGATCACCTCCAGCCCCTCGAGGCCGGAGCTCGGGACCTGCTCCGCCGCCAGCGGAAGATAGGTCGCCGGCACGTAGTGATGGTGATGCATCGGATCGCTGAACACCCACCCCCGGTCAGGGTAGAGCACCTCGATCCAGCGATGGTAAAAGGCCCCTCCGGACTCCTCTACCACCACTCCGGGAACTTCTCTCGCCTCAATCCCCAGGGCCCCGAGAAGAGCGACGCTGAGACGAGCGCTGCCCGTGCAGTAGGCGCTGCGGCGATGCAGCACGCTGACGGCGGCCTGACTCTGGCTGCGATCGAGGCGGTAGTCGATATTGCGGCTCACCCAGCCCAGTACTCTCGATACCGCCTGGTAGTGGCTGCGGGCCCCGCTGGAGAGGGCCACGGACAGCTGCCGGATCTCGGGGTGAGCGGCTGCGGGACGAAGCGCGGTTGCCCCCATGTTGCCGAAGCGCTCCTTAGGTTGCTCCACGACCGCCCGGCTCCCCTGGGAGTCCAGCGGGAAGGCTACCCGGCTACGCAGCGCCTCCGCGCTCACCGAGACTCGGTATTCACCTCCGGGTAGGCGCTCGAGACGGTACCCCCAATTGGCGTAGGGCTCCACCGGCAGCTGGGACGGTATCCGTACCTGCAGGCTTTCCGTTCCGGCCACGGCGAGGCCCCCGGAGCTGTCGGCGGCGAGCGCCCTCGGCGCAACCAGCCAACTCCCCACGAGGGCGCAGACGAAAACCAGGCACACCAGCAGACGGCAGCGACCTCCTCCTGGCCGCCGCTGCCCCGCCATCAGGTCTCCAGCTGACTCTTGAGCAATCCGTCGAGGAGACCGTTGACGAAGCGCCCGGAATTCTCCGACCCGAAGCGCTTGGCCAGCTCGATGGCCTCGTCGACCACCACCAGATCGGGGATCTCTCCCTCGTAGAGCATCTCGTAGACCGCCAGCCGCAGAACGTTGCGATCCACCACCGGCATACGCTCCAGGCGCCAGTTGTCCGCCTGTTCAGCGATCAGGCCGTCGATGTGTTCGAGATGGTTGATCGTTCCCTCGACCAGGCGCCGGGCGTAGAGGAAGGCCTCGTCCACCTGAGTCTGCCGCTTGCGTACCCGCCGCAGCTCGGCTTCGGTCGGTCGCCGCCGCTCGTTGCTGACGCCGTCTTCCCCATCCTCGCCGGGAGTCAGGTGAGGGCCGACATCAAAACTGCGAAAGATCTGCTGGGCCTCGCTACCACCGATATCCCGTTGGTACAGCATCTGTACCGCCATCTCACGGGCAGTACGGCGCTTCCCGGGCATTTGACGACTCACGGCGATCCTTTCCCTTGGCTTTTGCGCTGACTCCAGCGGCAACAAGCCTGATGGGCGATGGAATTTGAACGAGCCATGGAATTTGAGCAAACCAATGCTGGCGGCATGCGCCAGCATCGCGTCAAGACCTGATCCTTGGGAGTCGTCATCACTCTATCGACCGCAGCGGTTGTCATCGAGCCCGAGCCCTGAACCTAGAAAGCACCATTTCTGCGGCAGCACAGCCAAGGGGAGCCTGTTCAGAGGGCCGACAGTCAGCGGGAGCGCGGTTGAGGGAAACACAGCCGAAGGGATCACGGTCAAAGAGACCGCAGCCGCGGCAAGAGATCAGCCATCTCGAGAGCCGCCTCCGCCGCTTCCCAACCCTTGTTGCCGGCTTTGCCCCCGGCCCGTTCCTGCGCCTGGGTGGGGGTATCGCAGGTCAGGACCCCCATGCCGATGGGCAGATCGAATTGGCTCGACACCGCGGTGATCCCGCTCGCGCACTGGCTGCAAACGTAGTCGAAATGCGGCGTCTCACCGCGAATCACCACGCCCAAAGCCACCAGCGCATCAAAGCCCTGGTCTCCCTGACCTCGCTGCGCCAGCACCCTGAGGGCTGCCGGAATCTCCCACGCCCCAGGCACCCGGACTAAGACCAGGTCATCGTCCTTCGCACCATGGCGGCGCAAACAATCGAGCGCACCATCGATCAGCGTAGACACCACCCGCTCATTGAATCGGGCAGCGACGAGACCGAATCTCTTTCCTCTGGCGTCGAGCTGGCCAGAAACTTCCACGATACCCCGAGGGTTGTTGCCTCGCTGTGCTGGACTCTGGCTCATCGGATTCTGCGGCCTGGTGAGGGGTTCCCGCCGAGCTCTGACGGTCCTGGTGGCAGCTCTCAAACGCTGGGCCTGCGTCTTGATCGGACGGGCCTCGCGTTGGGCAAGCCTCCCGGGAGAGGGAGCTGTGGGGAAAGGAAGAAAATGGTCGGGACGCCCGGATTTGAACCGGGGACCACCTGAACCCCATTCAGGTACGCTACCAGACTGCGCCACGTCCCGACGGTAGCTATTCGCTGAGATCCGGTGAATCCCGGCGAAATTTGGAAGGCAGACTTTAGCGTGAAGCGGGCGTCGATTCAAGCAAATCCAGAATTTCTCGTGCGCCATCGAGGGCTGAGGAGATCTCTGTCCGCAGAGACCCTAGACGCCCTTTCAATTCCTGCGCCGCAACCCGCGCCGCTGCCTGCTCCACCTGTTCAGCGAAGTTCTCGGCTGCGGCCGCAGGCTCGGCCGACGGCTTCTCCTCTCCCTGCGCCGCGGCGCTCTCTACACCGCCCGCCTCGAGCTCCGCTTCAAGCTTCTTCTTCGCCCCCGCGATGGTGTAGCACTCCTCGTGCAGGAGCTCTTTGATCCTCGCGATGATGCGCAATTCCTTCTCGCCGTACACCCGCTGCCCGGATCGACTCTTCTTCGGGGCCAGGGCGGGAAACTCGGTTTCCCAGTAGCGCAGGACATAGGGGGCGATATCCAGCTGCTTGCAGGCTTCTCCGATCTTCAGATAGATCGGCTTCGAGGACTTCCGCGCCATTAGCGATCCACCCCTCAGGTGGCTTCTTCATCCTCGACCAGCACCTCTTTCAGGCGCTGGGCCGGACGAAAGGAAAGGCCGTTCTGCGGCGGGATGAAGAGCTTCTCCCCGCTGGACGGATTCACTCCCACGCGCCCCTTTCGAGGCGTAATGCGGAAGGTGCCGAAGTTGGTGATCCGCACCGGGCGACCGTCCCCCAGGGTGTTCTTCACGGTATGGAAGATGGTGTCGACGATCTCCGCCGCTTCGTCCCGGGTGAGCCCTCCGTGGCGCTCGTATACCGCGTCTACCAGACGCGCCTTGGTGAGGGATCCGTTGGCATTTTCTTTGTCGTTTCGAGTCACCAAATTTTCGTCCTGAAGCCATGCATACTGTGTGGGCAGAACCAGATCGGTTCTGGGCGAAAGTCTGACTCTATTCGAGAAGACAGGAAGGGAAGTATAGGCCATGCATGCGCTCTGGGACAACTGACGCCAAGGGCCCCAGATTTCCCCCTCCGCGGACGCTCCGGGCACTCCTCCGGCAGGGCCAAATCAGCGCTGGCGGATGACCAAGCGCACCGGCACGCCGGCGAGATCGAAAGTCTCCCGCAGCCGATTCTGCAGATACCGCCGATAGGAGTCCGACAGCGGCAGCTTGCGATTGGCGAAGATCATGAAGGTCGGAGGACCGGTGCTCACCTGGGTGGAGTAATAGAGCTTCCAGGGCTTGCCGTGGCGATCCACCGGCGGCGGATTGCGCTGTACCGCGACCTCGAAGAAGCGATTCACGTCGCTGGTGCCGTAGCTGCGACGGAAACGCTCGAGAGCGACCGCTACTCGGCCGAAGATCTTCTCTACCGCTCGACCGGTAAGAGCCGAGACGTTGACCCGCGGAGGCCCGCTCAGGAGAGTGTCGAGGCGCTCGAAACTGAGCTCCAACTTCTCCCGGGCCTCCTCGTCCAACAGATCCCATTTATTCACCACCACCACCGCCGCTCGCCCCATCTCCCAGATGGAGCCAGCGATGGCGAGGTCCCCGGAGGTCACGCCGGCGGAAGCATCCACCACCAAGACGGCGATCTCCGCGCGCTCGATCTGACGCCGAGCCATCATCACCGCCAGGCCTTCCGCCGCGCCGGTGACCTTCGCCCGGCGACGAATTCCCGCCGTATCGATGAGTACGTAGGACTCGCCATCCACCTCCACCAGGGTATCGATGGGGTCTCTGGTGGTTCCCGCCACCGGTGAGACGAGGGTCCTCTGCTGCCCCACTAGGCGGTTGAGCAGAGAGGATTTGCCGACGTTGGGGCGACCGACGATGGCGATCGCGGGAGCTCCGGATGCCCGCTGAGCCTCTTCCTCCGGCACCGGCAAGAGCCCGAGAATCGACTGGCGCAGATCTTCCACCCCGATGCCGTGTTCCGCGGAGACCAGCACCACTTGGTCGAGACCGAAGGAGAAGAACTCCCCATAGCGCTCCTGGGCGTCTTTGGTATCTCCCTTGTTCACCGCCACCACCGTGTGCTTTCCGGTGGGGCGCAGCTCCGTCCATACCCGCTCGTCGGCGGCGGTAAGGCCTTCCCGTCCGTCTACCACCAGCACCAGCAGGTCGCTCTCCTCCACCGCGAGACCCACCTGGTCTCCCAGGCCGAGGGGATCGTCCCCGGGCACCAGCCCACCGGTGTCGATGAGCTCGACGCTGCGGTCGTCGTCCAGCTCGGCGGTGCCGAAGATTCGGTCCCGAGTCACGCCAGGAAGATCGTGGACGATCGCCTGCCGACGCCCCACCAGGCGATTGAACAGGGTGGATTTGCCGACGTTGGGGCGGCCGACGATGGCCACCGTCGGCCGCGGCGCCGGCGGATAGAGAGAAGCCGGCGACGCCTCGCTGCTCTCCTCCCCCGCCCCCACCGTTTCGGCGAGAGCGGCGTCCCCGCCGTCGACGCCGTCAACTACTGTGTGTTCTTCGGTCAAAGCTCCCGCTCCCCTTCTTGCAGCACCTGCGCCAGCTCCCGATAGAGCACCTGCCACTGCCCACCTCGCTTCTTGAGCTGGTACTTCACCCGGCTACTCTGGCCGATCTCCTGGCCCAGCAGCTGCGCGCTGCCGTAGGCGAAGACCCTCAGATCCCAAACCTCGACGGTGGTGACATAGGCATTGGCGCTTCCCCACACCACCACTTCCTCGACGGTGAGCTGGTGGAAGGTCGGCTCGACGTAGCGATTGCTCTCCGCCAGCTCGGTCACCCGAGTGAAGGCCCTGGCGACCTCCCGCTCCGCGGCGTATTCCCTCAATGGCTCCAGATCGCCGGAGGCATAGCCCGTCGCCAGAACCGGCAGATAGCTCTCGAGAAGCGTCGCGATCGCGCTTTGATCCTCCTCCGAGATCTCCTCCTCTCCGCCGCAGGCCGTCAGGCCCAGGGGCAGGACCAGCGCCAAGAGCACGAGCAGCCCGCGTACCAGCAGAGCCCGCGGGCGGCGGGCGCCGGCAAGGAGGCGTCGGATCATCAACAAGGAGGGACTCGGCTCGCTACCGAGGAGGGAATCTTCGCACCGGGGGAACTGCATGGGGGAACTCTTTCGAAGCGATGTCGGAGGGGGGATGAATCTCTCGCGCCAGCAGGGCGGAAGAATAGCATTGCTCTATGCAGAAAGACTGCGGCCGCCGCCTTCTGGTTCCCAAAGAGATGCACCAGTCTGGCTGCTGGAAGCGCAGAAGAAGTCCATAAGGATCGATGCACGAGATTGACATCCACCCTCCCCATGTCTACAATTCCCTCTCTCGCCAAGAGGTCCTTTGGGCCCCTGCCGCGAGATGCGAAAGTGGCGGAATTGGTAGACGCGCAAGATTCAGGTTCTTGTGTCCGAAAGGATGTGGGGGTTCGAGTCCCCCCTTTCGCACCATCTTTCTTGGCCCTTTGCTCCGCTGAGAGCAATCGCCAAGAATTAAAGCCTCCCTTCGACAGTAGGCTTTCAGGTCAACGCCGCGCTCCGCCCTGGGCTAGCGCGGCGTTTCTGCATGCCCTCTAGAAAGTCGATATCCCCTCGCACCCCCCCTTCACCTCACCCCTCTTGAGCTTCGGGGGCAAAGAGCGAGAGCACCGGGAGCGCCAGCTGGCGGCGCAGGGTACGGCGGCGAAGCGCCCGCAGGGCCTCCTCGCTGAGCCCCTGCCCGGGAACCTCGGCGGTGATCGCCGCCACGGCGCCGCGCAGCTGAGCGTCGAAGGCCGCGGCCGCCTCGGGGGCTAGCAGCGCGAAGGCCTCCGTCATCAGCTGATGATCGAGCTCCTCGAGCCGCTCTTCGATGCTCTCTGGATCCTGGGCTGTGCCTCCCTGCCCCGGCGTCCCCTGATCATCCGGCGCCTCCGGGGGAGCCAGCGATTCGAGCCGCGAGAGGAAGACCCGCAACGGCGCGGCCGTGCTCAGCGGGCTAATACCAGTTTGGGCAAAGTTGGCCCTCCCAGGCTCTGCACCCGCAGCGCTGCCGTGCGCTGGGTCCAGCGCATCCAGGCGTTGGGCAAGGTGCTCGCGAAGGCGCCCCAGCCGATCCTCGATTTGGAATCCCTGGTCCGCCTGGCGCTGGGCCGGAGCGCTGAGCTCCCGCACCTGCTCCCAGGTCGACTTCACCTGTGCAGCGCAATACGACAGGCTGGAGATAGGAGACGCCGAGCCCCGCTCCCGGCGACGGCGAAACACCTCTTCGAGGGCTTCTTCCACCACCGGAAAGGGAATCCCCTGCTGCCGCCACTCCCGGGCGATGCGGTAATCCTTCGGCGAGAGCAGCAAGGGGGCCCCGCGGAGCCGGATGAAGACCTCCTCCACCGCCTCAAACCAGCGCCGGTCGGAGCTCGCTGGGTCCTCTCCGATGGGCCTCACGAGCCTTGGCGGCGCTCGTAGATCAGCCGCAGGCCGTTGAGCGTAATCAGCTGGTCCACCCCGCTGATGTGCTCCGACCCACCGGCGATGAGCTCCGCCAGCCCACCGGTGGCGATCACCGTCTCGAGCCCCTCGATCTCGGCCTTCAGACGCTTCAGAATACCGTCCACCAGGCCGAGATAGCCGTAGTAGATCCCCGCCTGCATCGCTCCGCCGGTATTGCGGGCAATCAGCTCGTCCGGCTGCCGGATATCGATTCGATACAGCCTCGAAGCGCGGGAGAACAAGGCCTCCGCAGCAATGCCGATGCCGGGAGCGATCAGGCCACCGGCGTAGGATCCGCTGCCATCGACGATGTCGAAGGTGGTGGCGGTCCCGAGGTCCACCACCACCACCGGCGCACCGTAGAGGTGCCGCGCCGCCACCGAATTCACGATTCGGTCCGCTCCGACCTCCGCCGGATTGTCGTAGCGCACCGGCACGCCAGTATCGGTGAAGGCATCGACGAAGCTCGGCGCGACCCCGAAGAGCCGCTGACTGAGGCTTACGATGGCGCCGTTGAGGGGCGGCACGACGGAGGAGACCATCACCGCCGAAGTGCGCAGCGGATTCAGCCGCGAGCGCTGCAGCAGCGGCACCACCAGCGAGAGAACCTCGTCTGCGGTGCGCCCGGAAGAGGTGGAAATCCTGAAGGATTCCAGCAGCTCCTGGCCTCGATAGATGCCGAGCACCGTATTGGAATTGCCGACATCGATGACCACCAGCAGGTCCTTGGTGTCGGGGTGCGCTTGGTCGGAGGCGAGAGTATCGGCGGGTTGAGTCATGATGCTTGAGTGGAGAACTCCAGGAGACCGAGCTCCACGGGGGAAGTCTCGGACCGAGGCAGGATTGATGGACGGGTGATCGATGAGTGCGGGAGAGACGGCCGAAGGGGTTGGGGAAGAGCTCTGGCGGCGAGCAGCGATTCAGCGACGCATAGAAGGGGCTTCGGTTCAGCTCGACGAGAGATCGATCTCTTCGATGATCTCCCCCGCCGCCAATCGCCGCTGCCCGCTGTGGGTGGCGAGGCATAGTCGCCCCGCTTCGTCAAAGCCTTCGAAGGTGCCGATCACGATCTCGTTACCGACCCGGCAGCGCAGTGAATCCCCTGGACGGTGCATCGTGATCCGGTGGTAGGCATCGAGCACCTGCTCCGCCTCGGGGTGAGGCCAGTGGTGATCGAGGGCGGCATCGAGGTCGCTGCAGAGGGCCAGGGTGAGCTGCGCTAGAGAGAGCTCCTGCTGCTGGGAGCAGTGGTTGAGGCAGGTGGTGGCTCCCTCCACGGGAGCCCTTCCTCGCGGGCCGTGGTTGATGCCAAAACCCACCAACACCGTCGGTTCTCCGTCTTCCGAGGCGAGGGCCTCGATCAGCACTCCTCCCAGCTTCTTTCCGGATACCATCAGATCGTTGGGCCACTTGACCCGGCACGATGACTCCAGCAGTCGGTCGAGGGTCTGCCCCAGCACTGCCGGAACCAGCAGCGGGAGAAGCGCGATGTCCTGAGGCCGCTGGGCCCGCAAGATGCGAGTCGCCCAAACCCCGGCCCCCGGGGGGCTGACCCAGGACCTCTCTCCCCGCCCCCTCCCGCGCTGCTGCTCATAGGCCAGCAGCCAGGTGGGAGGAACGTCGACGTAATCCTCGATGTAGCTCCGGGCGATGCGTCGGGCGATGCCGTTGGTCGATCCGGTCTGTCGTACCAGGGCCAGAATCGGCGCCAGCGGGAGATCCGCGGAGCGCTGCAATAGCTCCTCTCGCCACTGCCCATATTCTGAGCCCACAGACTCCGGGCCTGGAGCGCCATCGCGGGAAGCGGATCGATCAGGTGGGGAGCTCACAACTGAAGAAAATTGTAGCAGGCCGGCGGGATTCAGCGTTCAGAAAAAGCGCCGGGACCAGAGGAAAGGCCTCGGCGGCACGATTCTCGTTTCTGGCCTCTCGTCCGTTCTCTAGTCTGGCTTCTCGTCCAGCCCCTCACCTCATCCTTCCAGGCTGGCCTTGAGCTGCAGTCGGCGCTCCTCCAGCTCCTGGAGCTGGGCCCGCGCTCCCGCCACCACCGAGTCCGGCGCCTTGGCCAGGAAGCTCTCGTTGGAGAGCCGCTTCTCGGTGGACGCGATGGCACCTTCTACCTTCGCCAGATCCTTCTCCAGACGCTGACGCTCGGCCTCTCCCAGATCCTTCTTCGGCGCCACCACCACCAGCTCGACTCCGGAGACCCGATCCCGGGCCACCAGGCGATCCTCTCGCTCCCCCTCGCTCTCGGCGGGGGCCACGGCCACCTCCTCGAGGCGGCAAAGGAAGGCGAGCAGGGGGCGCTGTTCTTCCAGGAAGGCGTCCATCCCCGGCGTCTCGGAGCTGACCTCCACCCGCACCGCATCCTTGCTGCCAACACCGAGCTCCTGTCGCAGGTTGCGCACCCGAGAGATGAGCTCCGTCAGCGCCGCCACCTGCTCCTCCACCACCTCGTCCCGCCAGCCGGCCTTGCCGTCGGGGAAAGGAGCCAGGGCAATGGAGGTGGGCTGGACCTTCTGGTACCCCGGCAGCCGCTGCCACACCTCCTCGGTGAGATAGGGCATCACCGGGTGCAGCAGTCGCAGGCTGCGATCCAGCACCGTCAACACCACTTCACCGACCCGCGGCCGCGGCGCGTCTCCAGCTTCTCCACCGGCCCCCAGGGCCGGCTTGGTGAACTCCAGATACCAATCGCAGAGCTCGCCCCAGAAGAAGTGGTAGAGCAGAGAGCAGGCTTCGTCGAAGCGGAAGATCTCCAGCTTGGCGTTGACCTGCTCCGCGGTGGCGTCGAGGCGGGAGAGAATCCAGCGCTCCGGCGCCGCGAGCTCTTCGTGATCCAGGCTTTCCTGCACCTCCGCGTCCCCGACTCGCGACAGCGCATAGCGGGCGGCGTTCCAGATCTTGTTGCAGAAGCCGCGATAGCCGGCCATGCGCTCGGGGTCGAGAGGAATATCTCGACCCGGGCTGTCGAGGATACAGAGGGTGAAGCGCAGCGCGTCAGCCCCGTATTCCTCGATGAGATCCAGCGGATCGACCGTGTTGCCCCGGGTCTTGGACATCTTCTGTCCCTCCGCGTCGCGCACCAAGCCCGTGAGGTGCACCGCGGAGAACGGCAGTCGATCGGTGAAGTGGAGCCCAGACATCACCATGCGGGCGACCCAGAAAAACAGGATGTCGTAGCCGGTGATCAGCACGTCCGTCGGATAGAAGCTGCGGAAGTCTGCCGTATCCCGCGGCCAGCCGAGGGTAGAGAACGGCCATAGACCCGACGAGAACCAGGTATCCAGCACGTCTTCGTCCTGACGCAGGTCGTCTCGACCGGAGAGGCGCTTGGCCTCTTCTTCGCTGCGGGCGACCACCACCTCGCCATCGGGGGCGTACCAGGCCGGGATGCGATGCCCCCACCACAGCTGACGGGAGATGCACCAGGGGCGAATGTTGCTCAGCCAATGCTCCCAGGTCTTATTCCAGGAGTCGGGGATGAGCTGAAGCTCCCCATCTTTCACCGCGTTCAGGGCGCGGTCCGCCATGCTCGAAACATTGCAGAACCACTGGGTGGAGACCAGGGGCTCCACCGGCTCGCCGGAGCGCTGGCTGTGGCCGACGTTGTGGAGATGATCCTCCACCCGAATCAACACGCCTTCTTCCCGCAGTCGCTCGATGATCTTGCGGCGGGCCTCGAAGCGATCGAGCCCGGCGAATTCCTCCCCGGCGGCGGCGGTCATGTGGCCATCGCGCCCGATCACCTGCACGCTGTCCAGGCCATGGCGCTGCCCCATCTCGAAGTCGTTGGGGTCATGGAAGGGAGTCACCTTCACCAGGCCGGTGCCGAACTCCTGATCCACCACCTCGTCGGCGACGAAGCGCAGTCGACGTCCCACCAGCGGCAGAATGGCGGCCTTCTCCAGCAGGTGCTGGTAGCGTTCGTCTTCCGGATGGAAGGCGATCCCGGTATCGCCGAGCATGGTCTCCGGCCGGGTAGTGGCGACCACCACCGTCTCGTCGCTGCCCTCCACCGGATACTCCAGATGGTAGAGCTTGCCCCGCACCTCCTTCATCTCCACCTCGAGGTCGGAGATCGCGGTATTGAGCTTCGGAGACCAGTTGACGATGTACTCGCCGCGGTAGATCAGCCCCTCTTCGTAGAGTCGAACGAAGGCTTCGGCGACGGCTTCCGACAGCCCCTCGTCGAGGGTGAAGCGCTCCCGGCTCCAATCGCAGCTCGCCCCGAGGAGATCCAGCTGGTGGCGGATATTGCCCTGGAAATTCTCCTTCCAGGCCCACACTCGCTCCAGAAAAGCCTCGCGGCCGAGCTCCAATCGGCTGCTGCCTTCGGATTCCAGCTGTCGTTCCACCATCAGCTGCGTGGCGATACCCGCATGGTCGGTCCCCGGCAGCCACAGCGCCCGATACCCCTGCATCCGACGCCAGCGGGTCAGCAGGTCTTGGAGCGCCGACTGCAGGGCGTGGCCGATATGCAGCTTGCCGGTGACGTTCGGCGGCGGAATCATGATGCAAAAGGTCGGCCCCTCTCCCTCCGGCGGAAGCTCAAAAATCTTCTGCTCGGTCCAATAGCGCTGCCACTTCTGCTCATAGCTCGCCGGCTCAAAGACCTTGTCCATCTCGGTGTCGGCGGTCGGGGGCGTCCCAGAATTCTGATCCATGATGCTCTCAGCAGTTTCCTCTCGGCAGGGGTGAGGGAAAGAACTCGACGAAGGAATGGGTACGGGGAAGTGAAGATCGGGAGGAAGAATCTCGCCGCTCCCTCGGCGCAGCACGGCCCGCCGTCGCGATCGCGCACCGGCGGGCCGAAAGTACAAAGGCCTGAGAGGCCTCTCTGCAGGGTTTATTCGACCTGACTCTCTAGCTCCCTCAATCGTTCCTTGACGATCAATTCGGAGACGTCGGGCACGATGTCCCAGGCGATGTCTCGCACCACGTCGGCGCTCAGTAGCTCGACGACGCGGCGAGCGATGCGGTCGACATCCTCATCGGAGAGACCGGATCCGTTGGCTGCCGCAGAAGAGGCTCTCGCAGCCGGCGCCGCGGCGGCGGCCGATAGAGGAGCAGCTTCCGGAGCCGGAGCGGATTCTTCAGCGGCGGCCTCCGCGACGGCAGGTACCTCGCTGGCAACCTCGTCAACAGGGGCCGGCTCAACAGGGGCACTCACCGCGGCGCTGAGCTCCTCGAGCACCGGCTCGACGACCGCGGCCGCGGGGGCCGCCACCGCCGCCAGGTCTTCGGTGATCACCGCCGGAGGCGCTTCGTCCGCCACCGGAACCGCTGCGAGCTCCTCCACCGGCGGTGCGACCTGCGCCTGGACAGCGCCGAAGTCATCGAGAGAATCCTCGCTCACCGCCTGGTGGGCGATAGTGGCGTGACCGCTCAACTCGGAGTCGACCACCGCGTCCGGTTCCTCCACCGGCGCAGCGCTGGCGGCTACCTCGTCGAGCACCGACGCCACCGGCGGCGCAGGAGCTGCGACCTCTGCGAGGGCATCCTCCTGGGCCACCGCCGCGGTGGGGATCACCTGGGTCTGCAGCGCTTCCGGGGCCGCGGGAGGCGCCGGAGGCGGAGCGAAGTCGAAGGGATCGTCGGCCGCCGCCGGAGCCGCAGCAGCCGGCGCCGCGGCGGGCGCTCCGAAGTCGAAGGGGTCATCCGCCGGGGGCTTGACCTCAGTGCTGGGTTCAGCGCTCCCTCCCAGAACGTCGGCGAAGGGATCCTCGTCAAAGCTGAAGGGATCACTCGCCGCCGGAGCGGGAGGCGCTGCCGCCGCCACGGCCGGAGCTGGATCCGCTACGACGGCAGCTGCCGGCGGCGGCGCTGGCTCGACTACGGGAGGCGCAACCTCAGCCACGGGGGGCTCAGGTACCGGAGGAGAGGTCTCCGCTGCGGGACTCCCGTGCGCCGCGCCGAAGGGATCCTCTTCCAGACTGAAGGGCTCCGGAGTGACCCCAGGGGGCTCTTCTTCCACCGGAGCCGCGATCCCCGTAAAGGTCTCGTCATCGTCCAGAGTGAAGGGCTCCGGCGCAACGCCGGCAACCTCCTCCACCACTTCCGGCGCCGCCTCCGGGAGAGGCTCGTCGTCGAAGCTGAAGGGCTCTGGAGTGACGCCTCCGGCAGCGGCAGCAGCCGGGGGCGGCGGAGGCGGAGCCGCTGCGGCTCCAGCGGCACTGGCTCCTGCAGCACTGGCTCCTGCAGCACTGGCTTCGGATTCCAGGCGGGTCACCAGCTGCAGCAGCTCCTGGGAATCGAAGGGCTTCTTGAGATAGGCGTCGGCACCACAGGCCTTGTAGCGCTCCTCGTCGAAGGGCTCGAAAGTCCCCACCAAGAGCAGCACCGGAAGGCCCGGGTTCTGGCTCTTGCTGCGCTCCGCCACCTCATATCCGCTGGCCCCACCGGGCATGTGGATATCGGCGATCACCAGACTGATCCCTCCCGCCGGCAGGCGAGCCAGAGCATCGTTGCCGTTGCTCACCGCCTCCACTTCGTACTCTTGATCCATGAAGGTCAATTCGATGACCTTCTGAATCGTCACGCTGTCGTCCGCCAGCAGAATCCTCTTCGCCATTGCGCCTCCGTGGTTTACGGCTCGTTATCCACCGCTGTCGTGGGAGCACCGGAACGATACCCCGGCGGTCGCGGCAGCGTCAATTCAGGGGCACCCAAAGCGGGATATTTCTTTATTCTATCAGGGTTTCGCTGCCCTTTGCCCGGCCCTGTGCCGGGGCGTCAACACCACCCTCTGGGCTCCCTTCGGCAGCAGCGCCCTCACACTCCGAATTGACGCAGGTGGTGATCCAGATGCCTCGCCATCAGAGTGCCCCAGGCGCGACCGCCAAGGGCGCCGAAGAGGGGGTGGGGCGTCCACGGCCCATCGGTGCCCCGCTGGGCCGCCCGCTCGATCACCGCCTCCAGCTGGCGGCGCTCCTCGTCGATGTCATCGGCGTCCGCCTGCAGCAGGCCCGGCGCGGTCTTCGCTCCCTTGGGGAAGGGCACGCCGAAGATCACCAGTTCCCGCAGCACCGGTAGGCGCAGCAACGCCAGGGCGCCGAGCTTCGGAGTCGGCAACTCCAGCTCGCCGAGGGCCAGCTCGATCTGGCGCCGCATGTGGGCCAGCGCCGCCGGCAGCTCCATGGTTCCCCAATGCCGCTGGGAATCCGGGCCTAGCTGATGAATGCGCTCGAGGAGCGCCGCTCGATGGGACGACTGAAAGAGGTTCATGATGGCAGTATAGCGCCGCCCCTCGATCCCCCGGGGCTCTCCCGGCCTTTGATAACATCGGCAGGTTCGAAGGTCGTCGGGGAATGCCCATCGCGACCTCCCTGTCGCGCCCGGTTTATCGCGTCGCTGTCGGTTTGTCGCATTGCTGCCGGTTTGTCGCGTCGTAACCGGTCGATTCCTCCCCGCCCATCCCCGCCTTCTCGCCCCGCATCACCGCGCAGAAAGGAGCCGAGCCCCATGGCCGAGCCCCAGGCCTCCACCACCGTCCTCGAGCCCACCGCCGACACACCCTCGGATCCTGCCGCGGAAGCCCAAGGTTCGGCTTCCGAAGCCGCTCCCTACCGCCCCCGCCACGCGGTGCGCATGATCACCGCCGCGGCCCTCTTCGACGGCCATGATGCCTCCATCAACATCATGCGCCGAATCCTTCAGTCCACCGGCGTGGAGGTGATCCACCTCGGCCACAACCGAAGCGTCGAGGAAGTCGTCAACTCGGCGATCCAGGAGGACGCCCAGGGCATCGCCGTGTCCAGCTATCAGGGCGGCCACATGGAGTACTTCCAATATATGCGGCAGATGCTCGACGAGCGCGGGGCCAGGCATATCCGCATCTTCGGCGGCGGCGGCGGGGTGATCGTGCCGCGGGAGATCGACGAGCTCCACGCCGCCGGCATCGACCGCATCTTCTCGCCGGAGGACGGCCGGCGCATGGGTCTGCAAGAGATGATCAACGTCGTGGTGCGGGGCTGCGACTTCGACCTGTTGGAGCAGGCGCTCCCCCCTTCCGAGGCCGAAGCCCTCGCCATTGCTCGACGTATCACCCGGGCCGAGACTCTGGGTATCGCAGCGCTGGAGCCCCAGGAAGCGACCCAGCGCCGGGCTCCGGTGGTGGGCATCACCGGCACCGGCGGCGCCGGCAAGAGCAGCCTGACGGACGAGCTGGTGCGCCGCTTCGTTCACGACTTCCCCGACAAGCGGGTGGCGGTACTCTGCGTCGACCCCACCCGGCGACGCACCGGCGGCGCCCTGCTGGGAGACCGCATCCGCTTCAACAGCCTGAAGAGCCCTCGAGTCTTCATGCGCTCCCTCGCCACCCGCGGCGCCCGCGGGGAGATCTCCGACGGCGTCCAGGACGTGGTGGAAGTGATGCGGCGGGAGGATTTCGACCTGATCTTCGTCGAGACCGCCGGCATCGGTCAGGGAGACAACGCCATCGTCGAGCTCTCGGACCTCACCCTGTACGTGATGACCGCCGAATTCGGCGCCCCGAGCCAGCTCGAGAAGATCGAGATGCTGGACTACGCGGACTTCATCGCGATCAATAAGTACACCCGCCGGGGCTCCGAAGATGCCCTGCGGGACGTGCGCAAGCAGGTGCAGCGCAACCGCGAGCTCTTCACCACCGACCCGGCCCAGCTGCCGGTCTTCGGCACCAGCGCCGCTCACTTCAACGACAGCGGGGTGAACGCCCTCTACGCCCACCTGGTGCGCGCCGCCAGCGCTCTCCAAGACTCCGGCTGGGAGAGCCGCTATCCCGCCGACGCCGAGCGCGCCACGGATACCGCCACCCAGGTGATCCCTCCGGATCGCGAGCGCTACCTCAGCGAGATTGCCGACGCCTGCCGCGACTACCGCCGCTGGGCTCGCCAACAGGCGGACGAAGCCCGAGACGTCGAGGCCCTGGAGATCACCATCTCCCTGCTGCGGAGCGGAGCCGACCATTCCCCCTTCACCCCTTACGGCCCCTCGGACCCTGCTGACGAGGTGAGGGACGCCGTGCGAGACCTGATGGACGAGCACGACCAGCGCCTCGCCCGGCTGGAACCCCGCAGCCGCGAGGCCCTGGCGAGCTGGGAAGGCTGGATTCAGCAATACCGCGACGAGGTCTTCCGCTACCAGGTGCGTCAGCGCACCCTGGAAGTCCCGACCCATCGCATCACCCTCTCGGAGACCGCCGTCCCGAGAGTGGCAGTGCCTCGCCTCCAGGGAGCGTCGGACCGGCTCTATTGGCGGCTGACGGAGAACGTCCCCGGGGAGTTCCCCTTCACCTCCGGGGTCTTCCCCTTCAAGCGCGACGCCGAGGATCCCACCCGCATGTTTGCCGGCGAGGGGCCCTCGGAACGCACCAATCGCCGCTTCCACTACCTCGCGGCGGACCAGCCGGCGAAGCGCCTCTCCACCGCCTTCGACTCCATCACCCTCTATGGTGAAGATCCCGACGAGCGACCGGACATCTACGGCAAGATCGGCGAGAGCGGAGTCAGCGTCGCCACCGTAGAGGAGGCCGAGCGACTCTACGCCGGCTTCGATCTCTGCGCCGCCACCACCTCGGTATCGATGACCATCAACGGCCCGGCCCCTACCCTGCTGGCTTTCTTCTTCAATACCGCCATCCGCCAGCAATGCCGCCGCTTCCTGCGCCAGCAGGGCCGCCTGGCGATCACCGAAGAGCAGGAGCTGCAGCCGGACGCCGAACGCGGCGCCCATTGGGAAGAGGTCCGGGCGCTGCTCAGCGACGAGGAATTCCAGCAGGTGCGGGCGCAGACCCTGACCCGAGTCCGGGGCACCGTCCAGGCGGACATCCTGAAGGAAGACCAGGGGCAGAACACCTGCATCTTCTCCACCGAATTCGCCCTGCGGGCGATGGGAGACGTGCAGCAATACTTCATCGACCACGGCGTGCGGAACTTCTACTCCGTCTCCATCAGCGGTTACCACATCGCCGAAGCCGGGGCGAACCCCATCCACCAGCTGGCCTTCACCCTCGCCAACGGCTTCACCTACGTGGAGTACTACCGTTCCCGGGGGATGAACATCGATCACTTCGCCCCCAACCTCTCCTTCTTCTTCTCCAACGGCATGGACGCCGAGTACAGCGTCATCGGCCGCGTCGCCCGGCGCATCTGGGCGGTGGCCATGGACCGCCTCTACGGCGGCACCCAGCGCAGCCAGAAGCTGAAGTACCACATTCAGACCTCCGGCCGCTCCCTTCACGCCATGGAGATCGCCTTCAACGACATCCGCACCACCCTCCAGGCTCTCCTCGCTACCTACGACAACGCCCAGAGCCTGCACACCAACGCCTACGATGAGGCGATCACCACTCCCACCGAGGAATCGGTGCGCCGGGCGATGGCCATTCAGCTGGTCATCAACCGCGAGTTCGGCCTGGTGCAATGCGAGAACGCCACCCAAGGGGCCTTCATCATCGAAGAGCTAACGGATCTGGTGGAGGAAGCGGTGCTGAAGGAATTCGACCGTCTCACCCGCCGCGGCGGAGTCCTCGGCGCCATGGAGCTGCAATACCAGCGCGGGGCAATCCAGGAAGACTCGCTGAAATACGAGACCCTGAAGCACAGCGGTGAGCTGCCCATCGTCGGCGTCAACACCTTCCTCGCCAAAGACGGCGAGAGCGCGGAGATCCCCCGGGAGATCCAGCTCAGCCGCGCCAGCAAGGAAGAGAAGGAGCTGTGCATCGAGCGTCTGCGGGAATTCCAGCACCGCCACCAGGGCCGAGGGGATCAGGCGAAGACTCAGCTGCAGCAGGCCGCCCTCGAGGGCAAGAACCTCTTCGCCGCATTGATGGAGGCCAGCGAATCCCTCAGCCTCGGCCAAATCACCAACGCTCTCTACGCCGTCGGCGGCGAATATCGCCGCAATCTCTAACCCCGTCTCATAGCATCTTCTCGATTTCTTGCCACTTCCCTTGGCCAAAAATCCCGAGGCGGTGTTATATTCATGTTTGGAAATCCGCTAAAGGCTCTACCGTCGAGTCTGCAACGAAGACCTTGCAACATCGGCTGCTGTCCCCTAGACTCCAGCTCAACGGTCTACGCCCTGATTTTGGAGGATCACGATGCTTCATCGCCCCGTCCGCGTCGCCACGATGGCGATCGCTGCTCTCGCTCTCGTCGCTACCTTCGCCGCCTACACTCCGACTGCTGACGCTGCGAGCCTCGCGGTCAACGGCACCGCTGCTCTCGAAGGCTCCTTCGGTATGGAGATCACCTTCGACGGCGACACCCAGCGCGCTTACGTGGAAGACGGTACTCCGACTACCGAAACCCACTACAACGCCAAGTTCCGCTTCGATCCGAACTCCATCACCATGGAGGCCAACAAGCGGCACAAGATCTTCCAGGGCAACCGGGAGACCCCGTCCACCATTCGTTTGATGACCGTCATCTACCGCAAGAACGATCCCGACAACTTCATCCTGGTGAAGTCCAAGGACGACAACGACGTCTTCCAGAAGACCGCCTGGATCTCCGTGCCTGACGGCCCGATCCTGGTCGAGATCGACTGGCGTGCCGCCACCGGTGTTGGCGCCAACAACGGCGAGATGCGCCTCTGGGTCGACGGCGTCCTCCAGGACACCGTTTCCGGCATCGACAACGACGAGATGCACATCGACTACGTCCGCATGGGAGCGGTGGGGAACATCAACACCACCACCATCGGCACCCAGTTCTTCGACTCCTTCGAGTCCTTCCGCTAAGCGAGACCGCCTCGGGCCCGCGTTTTCCGGAAGCACAAACTTCCGGAGAGTCAGGGTCGAGATCTGCGCAATTTTCGCGAGATCTCCGAAAGCCAGTCAACGACCGCTTTGCCTTCGGTAAAGCGGTCGTTTTCTTTTTGGCCTTTGCTACCCTCTCCCCCCAAGACCTTTACTTCCCTCGCCCATATCTCGCCTTGAGACCCAGCACTCCATGCGCCTAGGCATCCTCTCTCGCAACCTCAGCCTCTACTCCACCCGCCGCCTGCGGGAGGCCGCGCTGCAGCGAGGGCATGAGGTCAATGTGGTGGACTACCTGCGCTGCTACATGAAGGTGGAGTCCGGAAACCCCCGCGTGATCTACCGCGGCGAGCCGGTGCACTTCGACGCCGTGATCCCGCGCATCGGAGCCTCCCAGACCTTCTACGGCACCGCCCTGGTGAGACAGCTCGAGCTCGGCGGCGTGTTCTGCGCCAACGATTCCCAGAGCATCAACCGCTCCCGGGATAAGCTGCGCTCCCTTCAGCTGATGTCGAGGGAAGGCATCGGCATGCCGGTGACCAGCTTCGCCCATTCCACCCAGGACATCGACGGCATCCTCGAGACCGTCGGCGGCCCTCCTCTGATCATCAAGCTGCTGGAGGGCACCCAGGGCATCGGCGTGGTGCTGGCGGAGACCACCAAGGCGGCGGAGTCGGTGATCTCCGCCTTCCGCCAGCTGGATGCCGACATCCTGGTGCAGGAGTTCATTCAGGAGGCCGGCGGCTCGGATATCCGCGCCCTGGTGGTCGACGGCAAGGTGATCGCCGCGATGCGCCGGCAAGGGCCGGAGGGGGAATTCCGCTCCAACCTCCACCGCGGCGGCACCGCCCAGAAGGTAGAGCTCACCCAGGCGGAAGCCCGCAGCGCTCGCCAGGCGGTCAAGGCCCTCGGCCTCAAGGTCGCCGGCGTCGACATGTTGCGCTCTCACCGCGGCCCCCTGGTGCTGGAAGTCAACTCCTCCCCTGGCCTCGAGGGCATCGAAGGCAGCACCGGCGAGGACGTCGCCAGCGCCATCATTCGCTACGTGGAGCGCGGCGTTCGCCGCGTCGGCAAGAAGTGAACGCTCCCCTCGTTGAGCCCTTCCAGCTGGGCGATACCGTCGTCCAGCCCGGAGAGAAAAAGCTGGTGGAGCTGCCGGTGGCTCGCCAATTCAGCGGCACCTGGATCAAGATGCCGGTGACGGTGATCCACGGCCACCAGCCAGGGCCCAAGCTGTGGCTGGACGCCGCGATCCACGGCGACGAGCTCAACGGCGTAGAGATCGTGCGACAGGTGCTCCAGCGGCTGCGGCCGGAAGGCTTCCGCGGCACCCTGCTGGCGGCGCCGGTGGTCAACGTCTTCAGCTTCATTCAGCAGGATCGCTACCTGCCGGATCGCCGCGACCTCAACCGCTGCTTTCCCGGCTCCACCACCGGCTCCCTGGCGGCGCGCATCGCCCACCTCTTCCTCAACGAGGTGGTAAAGCGCTGCGACGTCGGCATCGACTTCCATACCGGCTCCCAGCACCGCACCAACCTGCCCCAGATCCGCGCCAACCTCGACGACCCCAACGCTTTCCAGCTGGCGAAAACCTTCGATGCGCCGCTGGTCTTCCACGCCAAGCCCATCCGCGGCACCCTGCGCTCCGCCGCCAATCGGCTGGACAAGACCTTCCTCCTCTTCGAAGGGGGCGAGCCCCACCGCTTCAACCGCGGCACCATCCGGGTGGGCGTCCGGGGCACCCTGAAGGTGCTCCAGGCGCTGAATATGTGGGATCCGGAGCCGGATACGGTGCGCACTCCGCCGCCGCTAGTGAGCCGCACCAGCCGCTGGGTGCGGGCCTCCAGAAGCGGAATCTTCTCCCGCAGCATCGGTCTCGGCGACCGGGTGCCCAAGAAAGAGACCCTGGGAGAAATCTCCGACCCCTTCTCCCCTGTCCGCCCCTCCGTCGTCCGCGCCCCCTACGACGGGATGGTCATCGGCTACAGCAACAATCCCCTGGTGCACCAGGGAGACGCGTTGGTGCATATTGCCAAAATCGGCGAGGTGGAAGCCCCCCTTCCTTCTCGAAGCTAACCGGCCTCTCGGAGCTTACCGGCCTCCCGGAGCTAAGCCCTGTTCACGCAGCTAGGCCTAGCTCCAAAAGCTATGCCGTGGCGGTCACCACGTCCGCCGGCGACAGGATCCAGCGGCGCAGAATCCACAGCGCCACCACCACGTCGAAGCCGAGGCAGAGCAGCGCGTAGCCCGGCGGCGGCAGCGCGCTCCACTCCGCCCCGGACCACGGCCCGTGGAGCAGCAGATCCCAGCCGACGTGGACCGCCCAGCCGATCACCAGCCAGCCCATGTGGCGGTAGATCCCCAGCAGGGCAAAGCCGGTGAATACCGTAAGCCCCAGGGCCTCCACCGCCAGGATGTCCGGCGCCCCCACACCCCGGAAGAGGGGGAAAAGAGCGTAGAGCAGCGCAGCCACGAAAAGGCCCACGGCGTAGCCCCGCGCTGCCCGACGAGGCGGCGTAGTGCTGCGGGAACGCGATGCTTTCCGGTCTACCCAGCGGCAGTAGAGGGCCCCCGCGGCCGCTCCGACGACCACCGCCAGCACGATGATGACAAGGCGTCCACTACTCATCTCATAACCTCCAGATCCACCCAAGTCAGACGAAAATCCTTCATGACAACGAGCCTCATTCTCGCACCCCTTTGACTTGCTCTTCGAGCACTTCGAGTTGTCTCCGCAAGAGATCAAGATCATGGCTCGTCAACCGCTGAGGCACCCGGATGAATCCTCTTCCATAGGTCAGATCAAAGTCGAACCGTTGGGGTTCAAACCCTCTATTGTGTTCCTTATTCCTCGCACCAACTTCGCTGTCGGCCTCCCTTCGCCCGACGGCAGAAGGCTCTTGAAGCTGTTTCGATGACGGTCCAGGTGTAGCTGCGCCTCCCGCCCCTGTCACATTCTTCAAAGATCGAAAATCACCCTGAACCGTAATTAGGTCAGCTGAGAGTAAGGTCTCGACCAAAGATCTTGCTGCAGCTGGCGCAGCACGCTCAGCGATTCCAAAATCTCGCTGTAGCAGATTGTGAAGACGGGGTGGCAGCTGACCGACTGCGCGGAAGCGATCATAGACACCACGGTACAACACTGGGGATAGCGCTGCGCTTTGCAGCATCTCTATCCGCTCATGATCATCCGCTGGTTGGAGCAAGCGTAGTGCTCTACGGGTCAGAGTGTATTCCTTAGAAATCCTTGCTAGTAGACCGAATTGTACTAGCGCGGCGAGGCGGCGCCCTCCGCGTCCACCATCGCTAGGACCTACTGGATGACCGATAGCTTCGGCTCCCTGCTGTCTAGAGAACAACGACTCTCCAAAGGCATCAAACAGAATTCTTGCCGTCCCCTCAGCGTCTGAAAGGCTCTCCACTGGATAGGCCCGGCTTCGCTTTCCCTTATTCGACAATGGACTTACCCTCCTTGGCCCTCTTTACAGCAGTCCCAAACCCTATCCGGCATACCGCGAGCTTCGCACCACCAACGGCGCTCTCACCTAGGATTTTCTGAGCTTTCATAAAGTCTATACATAAACCCTTATCACACAAAAATCGACAAAATGAAACAAAGTAGAACAAAATCGCTTAAATTGCAAAAAATCTAGACAAAAATAGACAAAGCTTGACTTCTACGGCCTCCAAAAGCATAATTTCGCCTATTATTTAGCAGTCCTATTTCGATCATGTTTACGCAAAGCAGCGCTCCACCGCCACAAATACACGGCTCGGTGCGCAGAGAAACCTATTTCAAACTGCGTGGGGCCTTGCCTTGGTCAATCCATTACAAACAGCAATTGACAATTTTTCCCAACACCAACTCACCACACACCAAACACCCCTTCGATACCGGCAGCTTCAGTCCTGCCGTCGGTACCTCGTCTCTCTCCTACTCCTTGGCTTCACCTTCTGCGAGGAAGCTGGCGCACAGCACCAGGAGGCGAGCGTCTGGCTCGCGCTAACCCCTGAGGCGAAGCCTGCTTCGGCTCAGGAGGAGGGATCCTTGTACAAGATCCATTCGGGTACTGGAGCAATCCATGGCCCCTTTCCAAGCCCAAGCATTCGAGAGCTCGCCATCGACGGGGACTCCAGGCCTTGGCTTGCAGGCGAGCAGGGCCTCTTCCGGGTGACATCGGACACAGATCTCGAGTTGGAATTTGAGCTGATCGAAGGCCTCAGCCCTCAGGATCCAACAGACGACCCTTGCAACCAGACGCGAGATTCTGAGTGTGCGGACGACTCCCTCCCCCACTCCCTTCTCTTTGTCCCAGGCTTGAACGGCGCACCACCAACCACTTGGTGGGCTCGAGGCAACATGGTCTCCCTCTACGACCCCGCGGGCCAAAGAGTGGAGCGAGTCGATCTTGAGCTTCCAATAAGGCAGCTGACCTGGGACGCATCAGCACAGTATGTGTGGGCAATCACCGAGGAGACGGTGCTCGCTCTCGAGCCCATCGGAGCCATGGAAGTCCTTCGACTAGAGCTACCTACCGATTTTGCACCAAAGACTCTAGTGCTGATAGAGAATAAGCTCTGGATACGGGGAGTTCTCCGAGGAGACTATTCCCAGCCCGCGACCTCCTCTGTTTTGCGTTTTGATCCTGCGGGTAGCTTCCAAGGATCATCAGAGCTCGCTTTTGAGTCGCTACAAAGCAACGATCCGGGATTTTTTCTGGCGGATGGCTTTGGCGGAACGTGGTGGGGCGAAGGAGCAAGCCTCCTTCAGCTTCAACCTGTAGATGATGAAGGCATCATCACTCTAGAGCCTATCCATGAGGTGCTACGTCCCTTCGGTGCCGACGCCCCGACGACGGTACGGCTGGACCCTCTGCGCCGCAGTCTGTGGGTTGGTGGCCCCGGTGCCGCCCTGCGCCTCTCTCCTTCCGGGGAGGTGCTGCAGCGCTGGAGCGTCGCGGAAGATGCGCAGGTCGTTGCTATCGACTGGAGCTCGCAGGCCGAGGACGAAGATCCGCCGACCTTAGAGATCTTGGCACCTCTGGACGGCTCGAAGGTCGACCAAGATGAAGTGGTGCTGGAGCTCATCGCGGGGGATGCGGGATCCGGCGTCGACTGGTCCACCCTAGAGGTACGAGCCGAAGGCGTCCCTCTGGAGCTCTTCTGCTCCGCCTCCGGAGTAGACCCCACGACCGGCCGCAGCTGTCCTCTGGAGCTTCCCCTCGGCACCACCGATCTGCGAATCCAGGTGCAGGACTTCTCCGGCCTCGCCTCAGAGGTCGCGGTAGTGCGCTTCATCGTCATCGAGCCCTCCAGCAGTGACGACGACGATGCCGACGACGGCGGGGGGCCCGTGGTCGCCCCTTACACCCCGGTGCGCAACGACCGCGGCGTCGAACCCAACAAGGTCTACCTCTCCGACGGCGATGTGGAGACCATCTCCACCGATTCCGGGCATCTGACCCTAGCCATCCCCCTCGGCCAGCGCTACTCCGTCGGTGCCCAGCTGAGCTATCAATTCCGCCTTGTCCACAACTCCAACGTCTGGCAGCCGGTGCGCCTGTCCTGTAACGATTTGCTCTGTGACGGAGAGTGGTCCGAGGTCGACTTCGCCTCCACCAACCCCTCCAGCAATGCCGGCCTGGGCTGGGAAATTCACTTCGGCAAGCTCTACGCGCCGCTTCCCCCGACTGGCCTCGTTCAGCCGGAACGGGATCTCTTTCCCAACCGCCCCGACCCAGCGGACGTGGGATCTCAATGGCTCTATGTTGCTCCCGACGGCTCCCGCCACGAGCTCAAATCCCTCACCGGCTGGGACAACGGCACTTCCAATCGGCCGGTGCGCTATTCCACCGATTCCTCCTACCTGCGCATGGTGCAGACCCACGACGACCGGGTGAGGGTGGAGTACCCCGACGGCACCTTCGCCCTCTTCAAGCAGACCAACGACATCGCCGGTACCGAATTCTGCGGCAACGGGGTCACCGGCTGCTGGCGCATGCACAAGCTCCAGGATCCCTACGGCAACAAGATCAACGTCAGCTACAGCATCTCGGGCACCGACGAGATCTGGACGGTCTCTGACTCCACCGGCCGCTCCCACGAGCTGGTCTTCAGTCGCGCTAACGCGACCCGCGGCGGAGGGGATGGTGTTGTCCTCGGCCCCGGTGACTACACCTTCAACGGAGACGAATGGGGCGATCTACGGCGTATTTTGACCTCGGTAAATCTCGAAACCTTCGGCGGTACGAATTCCAGCTACTCATTCACCTATCTCAGCGCCAACAACATCATTCGGGGCTGCCCCCACGACACCTCCGGGGTGCCGGGAGGCTACGCCACCCTCAGCACCAAGGTGCTTCAGCAGATCAATACTCCCGAGGGGGAATCCTGGGCCTTTACCTCCAACACGCCGGCAGGTAGTGCCGGAGTTTCCAGCTGCAACCTCACCGCCGGCACGGTCTCCTCGATGCGCCTCCCCAGTGCTGGAAAGGTGGAGTATACCTATGGTTTCTGGAGCTTCCCTACTCGCTGCAACTACAGCCCCAATGCTACGCCTCCGGATGATGTGATTTACAGGAAGGTGGGTGTGAGGTCGAAGCGTCGGATTTATCCCGATACCAGTACCGATGGTCCCTGGGATTACAGTAGTGATCTTCTCGGAGAAGGGCCTGTCGACCATGGCCCCAACTGCAACCGCTCGAGCTACCGCAAAACCACCGTCGATGGCCCCGTGACCGCCGGCAGGTTCACCCGCCAGGTCTTCTACCACTCGGTGAGCGCCGGGGCGATGGACCCCTCGGTGAATGAGCCGATTTCGAACCATCAAGTCACCGATCACGGTCTACCCATCGCCAAGTCACTGACCACCGGTGGCAGTTCTTCCACTCAGCGCTTCCTCTCCCAAGAAACCTACGAATGCCCTGCTGGATCCGGCGCCTGCACCCGGCTGCGCAGCGTCTTCCGTCGCTATGCCAGCGCATTCCGAAACCCCGACGGGAGTGGCCGCAGCCAGGATTGCGAGAAGGCCTTCGGCGACGGTCCCGGCTGTTTCGTCGTCAATCCCCGGGTTACCGCCGAACGCACGGTCTTCCATGATGACGGCAATCGCTGGATCGAGCGAAGCTGGGAGAACTTCAATGGAGCCGGCACCGCCAAGCGGGAGCGGGTCATCGATAGCTGGAGCGGTCTCAATCGTCAGGTGAACACCATCACCCTGGCCACCGGCAGCGCCAACTTCAACGCCAACGCGGCCACCGGCTATATTTTCCTCGGTACCCCTTCCTCCTACCTTCCGGCGACCTCGGCAGATTGGCTGCTGCATCCTTGGTCCCGTCGCACGGTACAGGAGGGAGGCATCAGCTACATCGTAGAGGCCACCTTCAACACCAAGGGATACATGACCTGCGAGCGCCGCCTCCGCGGCACCTCGAAGTCCGGGCAAGACCTAGTGCGCGCAGTGACCTATGGCACCTCCGACGGTATTAACGCGGGCCTGCCCACCACCGAGACCTTCGCCGGCGGCGATGACGCGTCCCTCTCCACTTCGACGATTTGCGACACCACCGGCAGCGCTTTTGCCGGAACCCGCTTCCAGCTGCAGCATGGTTACCAGCACCTGGTGCGCTCCTCCACTCGCATGGCCGGGGGCTTTCCCTACTCCTTCCGGGGCAATATCGATCGCAATACTGGCCGGGTCAAGACCTCCTACGACGTAGCGGACCAGGCAACGGACTTCGACTACGACGAGCTCGGGCGTCTGGTAAAGGTCACTCCCCGTGCGTCGCTGAACGAGGCGGAGACTCGCATCACCTATCAGGTAAGGCCCTCAACTCCGCCGGTGATCACCACCACCCGGGTTGCCCCTAGCCATCTCGGCGGACAGACCCTGTCCTGGACTCAGGCTTCCCTCGACGCCTTTGGACGGATCGTGGAAGAGCGCCGCCGCCAGCCCACCAGCGTGGGAGGGAGCTTCACGCTCTCCTCTCGCAAGAGCTTCTATGACCCCTATAGCCGGTTGAAGAAGACCACCACCTGGCAGGACGTCGGCAGCTTGGTGGACTCTCACGCTACTCGCTACCGCCACTATGACCCCTTCGGTCGGGCTCGCACCATACTGACCGCGGATGGCCAGATCACCACGGTGGTCTATCAGGGGATTCGACGCACCTGCACTAAGGCGGCGGTACGCACCACGTCTACGGGCTTCTCGGACGTAGAGACCTGCACCATGGCCGACGGCCTCGGGCGCCCCACACTCGAGAGCAACCCTCTCTACGAAACCCTCTACACCTACGATCCCGCCGATGCCGTGCACACCGCGACTCGCCGCGATGCTGCGAACCCCAATATTCAGCAGGTGCGCAGTTACGGTAGAGACGGCCGCGGCTTCCTTACCGCAGAGGATCTGCCGGAGCTCGCCGGCCGCACCCTTACCTACCGCCGCGATGCCCTGGGCAATGTTCGCCAGCATGTCGACGGTCAGAACACCCATACCTGGACCTATGACGCTGCCGGCAGGCCGGTGGAACACCGGGTCAACGGGCAGATTTGGGGGCAGTGGGTGTGGGGCACCTTCAACTCCGGCAATAACCAGGCGAAGGGCAAACTGATCGAGGCCAACCGCTGGAATCGACCACCTGGGAGTGCGCCGTGGGTGGTCGTCGAACGCTACGACTACAGCGGTGCTCTCGGCCAGGTCAGCGATCGCGAAACCCAGCTGTACTTCCCCAACAATCCCGCCAGCATCCAATGGGGTGAGTTCTTCACCACCGGCTGGTCCTACGATTCTCTCGGCCGAACGAGGTCCATTGACTACCCGCGCTGCGTTGCGGCCCCCCAAAACGGCCACATCGAATGCAATGACTCGCCCCAAGATGTGCCCGGCCCGACCTACAGCATCACCCGCACCTATCAGCACGACCAGCTGATGCGGGTGGATACGCCCTTCTTCATGCAGGCGGACTACAGCTACCACCCCAACTTCCAGCTCGCCGAAGCCACATACGAATCCGGAGCTCGTTATGTCGCCGAGCAGGGAATCAACGGCATGGCGCGGCCGGCCCGCCTGCGGGCGGTTTCGCCCACCGGCGTGAGCTGGTTCGATACCGGCGCCTATCAATACGACGAGGCCGGGCATATCTGGGCCATCGGCGCAGATCGCTACACCTATGATCCGGCAGGCCGACTTCTCACTGCCACCGTGACTCATGCCGGTGCTGGGCGCGGTGAGGCCTATACCTACGACTCCTTCGACAACCTTCTCTCCGTTGCGCAAGACGGGAATGCCGCCAACGTCTATCGGGTCAACGCCAACACCAACCGCCTTGAGGGTGCCGCCGGCCAACCTCAGGACATCTTCTTCGACCTTGCCGGCAACATGACTCGGATTGGAACTACGACCCAAGGGTCGCCCTTCTACGAGCAGACCTACGACGCTCTAAACATGGCGGCAACCTTCAAGCAGCGAGCCCCAAACGGAACCTTGGTCTCCGAGTACAACTATCTCTACGGCCCCGGAAATCGCCGGCTTATGACCTATGACCCTCACGCCTCGGAGCGCGTCGTCACCCTGCGCGATCTCGACGGCTCCCCGCTGCGTGAGTTCTCGGTCACCGGTTGGGGCGCCAACGCCAACTGGAAGTACACCTACGACTTCGTCCGCGGTGCCGAGGGGATCTTCGGTCGACGCGCTGCCAACGGCTACCGCCGCTATCTTCACCGCGATCATCTCGGCAGCCTAAGGCTGATCTCCTCCGGCGCCCCGACCAACGCGATCGAGACCGGGCAGCACCACTTCTACCCCTTCGGGGCCTCCGCATACGAGTCCGGTAATGATCCCCTCAAAGCCAAGTACACCGGCCATGAACGCGATTCCCACAAGGCCTCCGATTACATGATGGGGCGCACCTGCGTCTTCCCGTATCAGCGCTTCATGAGCGTAGATCCAGGGAGAGATGGTTGGAATCTGTATGCGTATGTGGGAAACAGCCCAATTGATTTTCATGATCCAACAGGGCTAGTCATTGTCGCAAGCGGTGATGAGGCATCTAGAGAAAAAGTATTGACAACGCTCCAGCAGGCTTTATCAGAAGCAAATGCCGTAGAGCTCGCACAGAGCCTCTCGTTGGTGGAAGTCAATGGGGAATATCAAATCGTCTCTTCATCCGAGGGTTTTAATGAACCCGCTAACGAAACTGTGCGTTTGATCGGAGCCGCGCTTGCAACAAGCAACCCCGTGAGCATTCAGTTCACATCTCGCTCCCTCAGCAATTTTGGCGGAGCAAGAACCAACTCTCTAGGCCCCAGAAGAGATCCTGATCGCATTCGAATCGAGCTGAACGAGAAGACTCTTTCGTCGCTCATTCTGCCAGGGACAGTGAGGCGCGGAGCGCTCAACGGCAGGCGTGTCGGTCTTATGACTACCACTTCGACAGCTCTGGTCCACGAATTAGGTCATGCATATGGCTACTTCGAAGAAGGAAATCACCGATTCCCGGTCATGGGCCAAACCAACGAAACCGCTGTCAGGTTCGAGAATGCTCATAGAAGGCTTATGAGCCGGAATCTAACTCCGCTTGCACTTCGAGATCGACACTAACTCCAGAGGAAGCCGAATGAAGAATAAGATCTCAAGCAGAATCCTACTGCCTTCGATATTGCTTGGCTTCCTCCCAGTCGTCATAATTTTATCTCTAGGGGTAACCATGACTTCACTTGAAGTGCCCAAGGACACCTATCAAACAATTACCAAGGCATTGCTCTTCATAACGAAACCTGGGGAGCTACTCCTGCGGCCAACGCAGTTTGATTTTCCATTCCAAGTAACACATCGGCCAATATGGATTAGCTTTGTCTCCCTGTCGATTGCAAACACCATCGGCTGGGCATTAATCTCCACGACCTTCAACACGACGCTTAAGAGGCTCTTCACTCGCTCGCTAAGAACGCACCAAAATAACAGCACTAGGCAGTCAGCTCTCTCGCATCGTAGTTAGGCATCTATAGATTCGCTACTGGCCCAGACAGGGGCTACGCAATTAGGGCCTGAAGCATAAAGACCATTCGAACATTCACTACAATCAAGACCAATCAGGCTAGGAATTCTCCTCCATCGATGCGGAGATTTCATCAAGCTGCGCCAGCTTATTGGCCTTCGATATGAGCTGAGATCCCAACAGTAGTTTTTTCCTACTCTTACTTCCCCTCTGCGAATCTTGGTCACTTGAGTCTATCTTTCCGCCGCAGGCGGTAAAGCACGTGCTCCTGGCCGAGATAGGGGAAGCGTTTCTCTTCCCTCATTCCGATTTTCTCCATCACCTTCCAAGAGCCGAAATTTTTCACCCAGGTGTAGGCCACGACGCTTTCCAGCCCCAGTACCTCCAGTCCCAACCACGCCAGCGCGTCCGCCGACTCCGTCCCTAGCCCCTGACGCCAGTAATAAGGCATCAGCGCGTAGCCGATCTCCACCTCCTGCACGCCGTCGATCTCTCCCCGCCGCAGCAGGATCTGACCGACGAAGGGCGAGCCCTCGCGGGTGCGGTCATAGGCGGTCCAGGGACCCCAGCCCCAGCGGGCCCAATGCTCGAGATTGCGCTCGATGCTGTCGTCGACCTCCTGCGCGCTACTCACCCCACCGAAGCTCGCTCCCACCTGGGGATCTCCGTAGAGCCTTCGGATCTCGTCGCGATGATCCCAGCTGATGGCCCGGGCCTCGAGGCGCGGGGTCAGGAAGCTCTCGTATCGCAGCCGCGGCGGCCCCGACGGCGGCTCCTTTTTGATTCGAACACTCATCCCAACTCCCCCGCCGGCTCTTGCTGTCCGGTGATCAATTCACCAGGCTTCAGCCGGTAAAGCACGTGATCCAACTCAACGTAGGAGAAATACTTCTCCTCCTTCATCCCAATCTTCTCCATCACCCGCCGGGAGCCGATGTTCTTCACCCAGGTGAAGGCGGCGAGGTTCTCTAGCCCCAGCACCTCAAAGCCCAGCCACGCCAGCGCCGCCGCAGCCTCCGTCGCCAGGCCCTGGCGCCAATATTGGGGCATCAGGGCGTAGCCGATCTCGACCTCTTCTTCATTGTCGATCTCCCGATTCCGCAGCAGCAGCTGACCGACAAAGGGGTAGCCCTCCCGGGTGCGGTCATAGGCGGTCCAAATGCCCCAGCCCCAGCGATCCCAGTGGGCGAGATTGTGCCGCGTGCCCTCCTCCACCTCCTCCATACCCCGCACTCCGCCAAGGGTAGCGCCGACCTGGGGATCACCGAAGAGCTGTAGCAGCTCATCGCGATGATCCCAGCTCAGGGCCCGGGCTTCGAGGCGCGGAGTCAGGAAGGTTTCGTATCGCGACATCGGAGCCGACTTCGGCTCTGGCAGGCTCATCTCGCCCCCGCTGCTTTTCCGTGGATCATGCCCTTGAGGATCTCACGGAAGGCAGGGGAGAAAAAGTCGAGAATCCCCCCGGAGCTATTCTACGAAAGAAGCCTCCTCAGTGGTGGTGAGCCTCCAGGTGCTGCTTCAGGAGGTCCGCGCCGTAATCGTTGCCGTTGGGGGTGCGCACGATGGTGTGGATGTGGTCGCGAGTGACCTCGCGGGAGCGATGCAGCCGCCGCGTGCCCACCGGGCGCTGGTGGTCAAACTCGATCAGCACCACGGGACTATGGATCCGGTAGTAGAACACCGAGTCGTCGGCTCTCTCCCCCACCCAGGCGAACCAGGTCGCCTCGAGGTGCTCTTTCACCTCGTCCATCCGCACCTTCGCGTGACCCTCCGGCAGGTTGTGGACGAAGAGGGCGATCAGCTCCAGCAGCAGCTCCCGCTGCTCCTTCGAGAAGGTCGAGACCGGCACGCCCTTGTAGTCCAGCACCAGGTTGTCTTGATTTGCCCCGGCCTCGAGGTTCTCCCGAGTCTTGCGGGACGAGAGGATCGCCGCCTTGGCCTGCTCCTCCGTCAGCGACTGGGCCAGCGCCAGCCCGAGGTCCTGCTCCTCCTGGAGCATCACGTTGCCGGCGTACTTTCCGGAGGTCGCTCGGATCGGCTCGCCGCCGAAGAAGGACGGCGTCATCACCACCTGATCGCCGAGGACGAAGTAGTTGATCACCAGGTGGTGGCCGTCCAGCTGCCAGCCCCAGGGGTCGGTGGCGGAGGGGGTGCCCATCATGGTGAGGAAGTAGGCGTCCTCGTCGAAGCTCTCGAAGTCGTCGTTGATCTCGGCGAGGGTTTGGTCGGTCTTGCGAATGGCGTCGGTGAGGGCCAGCCCCTTGGCGCTCAGGGATACCGCCAGAAAGGCTCTCGCCGCCTCCCGCTGCGCCGGGCTCATCTCGCGGAAGCTCACGCCCTGCCGCTGGTAGATCCCCACGTCCACGTTCGACCAGCGCCGCCACTCGGAATCGTCCACCGCGAAGACCGTGCGCTCCCGCTGCTCCGGGCTCAGCAAAGCGAGGAAGGTCGTCGCCGCCTCGCGGATTCCCGCCGTGGAGACGCCGGTGGACTGGATCGGGAAGAGGCCGTCCACGATGCCCTCGCTGGTGCGAATACCCTCCAGCGGCTGAGCGAGGTTGGCGCGCTCGCGGGCCTCGAAGGGGTTCGGCCGCTGGGACTGCTGACCTTGGGTCGGCAGCACGATCCAGCACAGAGCTACGGAGAGAATCAGCACGAAGCCGAGGACGAGGATTTGGGGAGTCTTCATTGGTTCTCCGCTGGGTAGCTCAAGGGTCTTTGGAGATCGTAGCGATGGAGAGCATGGCAGATCACTCTGGCTGCTCTTTCGTTATTCCTGCCTTCGCACTATTTGCGCACTCAGATAATAAGAGTATTTTATCTGCGAGCGCAACTTCTGCGTGCTAAGATTTCTCCATGAAGCCTCCGAAAACCCAAGCCGACAAAGACCCAGACGTTCTCGCCTTCGGTGACTTCCTCGAAGCTTTTCGAGGGCTCGAGAAGGCTCTAGCCGCCGACCTCAAGCGCCGCACCGGCATGCCTCATAAATGGTTTGATGCGCTGATTCGGATCGCCATGGAGTCCAAGAAAGCGATTCCCATGGCGGAGCTCTGTGCCGGGACGGGGCTGACCTCCGGCGGGGCGACTCGGCTGGTAGACCGGCTGGAGGAAGTCGGCTACGTGAAGCGGGTGGGGCTGCCCAGCGATCGGCGGGTTCAGCTGGCGGCGCTCACCGAGAAGGGGGCGGAGGCGCTCGATGCGGCGGCGGTAGTGCATGGGGAGAATATTCGACAGCACTTCACCGGGAAGCTATCGGGGGAGGAGCTGGAGTTGTTGTTGGGGTTGTTGAGGCGGATTCAGGAGGCGTAGGCGCAGCCCTTCTCCACCCAGCCTCGGCGGCGTTCTCTTATTGGTCTCTCCCCATCGGTCTTCGGCACGCCGATTCGCATCGAGATCCTTCGTTTCTAGGGCCCTAACCCCTAGCGAACCTCGCGTTTCTTTGTAGGGCAATCTCCCAGCAATTGCTTTAGGTAAAATAATAAAAACAAGAATCCTCACCTTTATCTCCCGAGGACTTTCCCTTCGCGGAGTTATAGGAGTACCTTTAGGTGAAGATTCCCCACACCAACAACATGTTTTGGATTTTTCAGTATGCGATCTATCCGCATTGAGTTTCATTCTAACTCCACCGGCGGTTCCGAACTTCGGCTCTTCAACGATTCTGGAAAGCTGGTCGATCGCCGGCCTGTTAATGCCGAGTCCCTCGAACTCCTACTCCATCAGACAAATGTCGAATATAAGTTTCCGTTTCGCGAGCAACTTCTCGATCTTGGACAAGATCTTTATGACTTTCTAGATGGACAAGAGAAGTGGCTATCGCGGGAACAAGCAGCTTCTCGAAAGAGTCTCTTGGTTCGCATCGATACACAGGGCCGCCTCAGCCACCTCCCATGGGAGCTACTGCGGAACCAAGGCGTATATCTCTGCCCCCTATCCCATGGTGCCCTCTTGCCGGTGCGACAAGTAGGAGTTGAGGTGCAGTCGCTAGAGCGCGCCAATCGTGCTCTTCGACTCTTCTTTATGGCGTCTGACCCGATAGATACCAAAGTTCCTTTGAGCTTCGAGGAAGAGGAGGCCCGCATCCTTCAGGCAACCCAAAAGGTTCCACTGGAGATCGAAGTAGAAGAATCTGGTTCATTGGCTGGCCTAAAGGACCGATGGTACTACTTCGGAGAAGACCACTTTGACATTCTGCATCTTGTAGGCCACGCCAAAGGCGGTGGCATCAAGGGGCCCGTGTTCATCATGGAGGATGACGAAGGCTACTCAGATCCGATTACCCCTGAGCGACTTCTCAGCGTCTTCGGCGAGCAGTGGCCAAAACTCATATTCGTTTCGGGATGCGAGACTGGCAAAGCGCAAGCTTCCGGTGCCTTACTGTCCTTTTGCGAACGGCTAGCTCAGGCAGGAGCACCTGCGGTGCTGGGATGGGCGTTGCCTGTACGGGACGGCACAGCGATGCAGGTTGCCCAGGAGATCTACTCGAACCTCTCCTATGGCCGGACTGCCGATCAGGCTCTCCTCGAAGCAAGGGTCGCGGTATATGAATCAGAACGTGAGAGTGAGCGACTCGGGAAGTATGAGAATTGGCATCTCCTCCGGCTCTATTGCGACGGTACAGCTCTTGGCTCTTACGTCACCCCCCAAGCGAGCGGCCACGTTAAATTCGCACCTCGACCTCCAGCCGAGCGGGTATTCCTCGATGCTCAAGAGCAGAAGAAAGAGATCTGCTCGCGACAACGCTTTGTAGGTAGACGGCGCTTCATACAGCGAGGACTTCGTACTCTACGAGCTGCTGTGGACTCAATGGATTACGCCGAGGGGGTACTGCTACAAGGAATGGGTGGTCTCGGCAAGACCAGTCTCGCCGTCAGGCTCTGCGAGCGATTGCCCCACCGTCGCTTCGTGAATGTGGGGCAGTTTAACGAGGAGAAACTGCTCGGTCTTCTTTCCCGCAACCTTGAGACCTCCGATGCGATCGAGACTCTACAGCAGCCAGGGCTTCCCTTTGAAACCCGACTGCGGCTACTCCTTAAGGGCCCTCTGCACCAAAAGCCAGCGATCATTGTTCTTGACGACTTCGAGGACAATATCGAGATGTCCTCAGATGGGCGCACTCCACTCCAGATCGAAGGACAAAGCCTCTGTACACTTCAACCTGCACCTCTTGAAACCCTTAAAGCTCTCCTTCGTGCCATTCGAGAAAGCGGATCGGATACCCGGCTATTAATCACCTGCCGCTACGACCTCATGGTGCCCGGGCCCGCCACGCTCCGCGTAGAGCGGCTGCAAGGCTTCCAAGGCGTTGAACTCAATAAGAAGCTTAGCCAACTCGATTATCTGAATGAGCAGTTCGGTCGCTCTGACGAGCTCAAGCAAAAAGTTCTTAATTTAGCTGCCGGCAATGCCAGACTGATGGAGCGCCTAGACCGGGTGATCGTCAGCTCAGCTTCTGATGCGAAGCGTGTACTGTTCGCGATGGAAGACACATCGCAAGAGTTCCGAGAAGAAATCTTGCTCGAGAACCTCATAGAACAGCAACCGGTCACTAGCAAGCGCCTCCTCGCCATTTTGTCTCTGCTCCACCTCCCTATCCCCTGGACACTCTTCGAAGAAATTGCCGAGACTCCTGAAGCCCGAGCTTTGCTGGCCCGCTCCACTGCTCTTGGCCTGGTAGAGATCGGCCAGAAAGTGAAGGGCGAAGAAGAGGCGATCTATGTCTCCAGTCTCCTGGGGCCTCTACTCCATGACGCCTTCAACGACGCCTCGCGGCGCGAGATGCAGGCAAGAGCCAGCCAAGTTCTCGATCAGGCTCAATGGCGAAATGTATCCATTTATTGGGAAACGCGCTCCAGAGAAGTCCTTCGTCTAGCGTTGGAAGGAAGGAACAACGAAACGGCCGCAACGGTGGGGTCTGACCTTGTCCACGGGCTAAACAACCAATCACGGTACCGCGAAGCCGCGCTTCTTTCCGAGCAGGTCAGCAAGACATTGATCGATTACCGAGTACTCATGGCCTGGGGCCGCTCAGAGACAGTATTGGGAGATACAGAATCCGCTCTTGAGCACTTCGAGGAATCTTTAAGGAAAGCTCCGCCAATCGATGCGCGTGATCATGATGCAAACAAAATAGTTGGCGCCACGCTCAACAACCTAGCCAATGCGATTGCCCAGCAGGGAGACATCCCAAGAGCCATGAGCCTCTGGGAACAATCCCTCCAGATAGAAGAGAGCATCGGAAACCAATCCGGCATAGCTATCACGCTTCACCAAATGGCCGGCATCGTCGCCCAGCAGGGAAACATCCCAAGAGCCATGAACCTCTGGGAACAGGCTCTACAGATCCACAAGGACATCGGAGACGCGAAGGGCGAAGCCGCCACGCTTCACAACATAGCTGGAATCGTCGCCCAGCTGGGAGACATCCAAAGAGCTTTGAAACTCTGGGAGCAGGCTCTACAGATCCACAAAGACATCGGAGACGCGAAGGGAAAAGCCGCCACGCTTCACCAAATGGCTGGAATCGTCGCCCAGCTGGGAGACATCCAAAGAGCCACAAGACTCTGGGAACAATCCCTCCAGATCGGAGAAAGCATCGGAGATCAATCCGGCATGGCCGCCACGCTTCACCAAATGGCTGGAATCGTCGCCCAGCTGGGAAACATCCCAAGAGCCATGAAACTCTGGGAACAGGCTCTACAGATCCACAAAGACATCGGAGACGCGAAGGGAAAAGCCGCTACGCTGAGCAACATGGCTGAAATCATCGCCCAGCGGGGAGACATCCCAAGAGCCATGAAACTCTGGAATCAATCTCTCCAGATCAAGGAGGACATCGGAGACGCTCAGGGTAAAGCCGCCACGCTTCACCAAATGGCTGGAATCGTCGCCCAGCTGGGAGACATCCAAAGAGCCATGAGCCTCTGGGAACGATCCCTCCAGATTCACGAGGACATCGGAGACGCTCAGGGTGAAGCCGCCACGCTTCACCAAATGGCTGGAATCGTCGCCCAGCTGGGAGACATCCAAAGAGCCATGAGCCTCTGGAAACAATCCCTCCAGATCAAGGAAGACATCGGAGACGCCCAGGGTAAAGCCGCCACGCTGAGCAACATGGCCGAAATCGTCGCCCAGCAGGGAGACATCCCAAGAGCCATGAGCCTCTGGGAACAATCCCTCCAGATTCACGAGGACATCGGAGACGCTCAGGGTAAAGCCGCCACGCTTCACCAAATGGCTGGAATCGTCGCCCAGCTGGGA